>JACKCT010000004.1 GCA_020633895.1 Deltaproteobacteria bacterium
TGCCCATGATCGACGGTGCGTGCCCGACATAGATGAGATCGCCGCGACGCGCGACGCGGTCGCCGGGTTCCTCTCTATAAAAATTCTCGGGCAGCACCAGGATGTGGTTGTCTCCGCCCGTGGCGCACTTGGCGTCAGCGCGCATTCGCAGCATCTCCCATGTGCCGTTTTGCATCAGGAGGTAGGGGCCTTGGAAATGGCTGTCGGTCCAAGGCACGTCGGAGGACAGGCCGAGTTCGCACGCATGGCGGGCCACGTCGAAGAGTGTCGTCAGACGGCTGCTTTCCCGCACGGGTTGTCGTTGTTTGAGCGGGGCGAAGAGGGATTCGGCGATCCGGTAGTACGGGATCAAAACCGTGGCGAGAGCGATTCCCAACACGAGTCGTTTCCCCCATCGTCGGGCATGGTCGGCGTCCATGGATTCCATGTTTTCTTCGACCAGACGCGGCACAAGCGCCACCGCCACGGGAAACGCCGGGATGAACACGGATAGAAAGACACGGCTGAAGAAGTCGTAAAGCAGGGTCGGCAGCGTGATCTGGACGACGGCGAAGGCGAAGACGCCGTGGGCGAGGTTGCGGGGTATCGGGCGACGGCGGACCAGGCGCGAAAACAGCCAAACGATTACGACCAGCAAAACGAGGCCTTCCACCGACGCGAAGACCGAAAGCCAGGATACGAGACGATGCGTCGCGGGCTCGGGGATTCCCGATTGAAGCCCGGACCCGAACAGCGCGCGCAGATTCGGCCAGCCGGACGTTGCCTCATGCCGAAAATAGCCGATCCACGGGGTAATGGCGGCGACGGCGAAAATCGACCAACCCTTCCACGAGACGCTCGGGCGTTTCCAAAGCCAGACGGCGACAGCGGCCGGCAGCAACAGCACCGTGCCGAAATGCACCTGAGGCAGCAGCCCGACAACCAGGCCGAGCAGGAGCATGCGCCCCGGTCCGACCTTGCCGAGGCGAATCCCGTCGACGACCAAGGCAAAAAACGCGGCGGCGAACATCGGGACCAGGCTGTTGTTCTGAAAGTTGGCGACCGTGACCAGGTAGGGGAACGCGTTGAAATAGACCAAGCCGCTCAGAAGCGCTTCCCGGCGTCCGAACCACGCGCCCATCGCCGCCATGGTGATCGCGGCGGCCAGGGTCCATTGCAGCGACAGCCAGGCGACCATGGCCGGCAAGCCGAAGCCCAGGGCGAAGGGGAGGCTCATCAAGTAGATTTCGAACGGCCCGGTGTGAAAGCCCGACTCGGCCAGTTGGCGTCCGACCGACGGAAACGGCTCCGCGCCCGTGGCCACCGAATGCCACTCGGTCAAAAACGGCCCCTCGCGAAACTCGATGGACATGGTCATCCAGCGATGGGACACGAAGACGGCGACCAAAATAAGCGCGAAGGCGAGTCGATAGGCCGTCCGGCGGGATGACGGATTTTCCAGCATGGAGGCACATTAACCGAAAACGAGGCGGCGACGCATCGGGCACGGAGAGCCGGTCCGAGATCAGTGCGGCTAAATGGCGATTATCACGGGTTTTTAATGGTGTTCGTCCGGTCACAGGGTGCTTGACAGGGCGCGGAAAGTGAATAAACTTACGCACCCTCGCCGATCGTATCGGGAATTTTCGATGGGATCGGGGGAGACGACATTGAACATCCTCCGGCGACACCACGCCGGAACTTTAAGGAGATGAAGGTCTATGGCCGGTGTTCGCGTTCGCGACAATGAGCCGATGCAAAGCGCCCTGAAGCGCTTCAAGCGGCAGTGTGAGAAGGCGGGGATCCTTTCGGAGGTCCGCAAGCGGGAATTCTACGAGAAGCCCAGCGTGCGTCGTAAGCGCAAGGCGGCCGCCGCCCGCAAACGTCTGCTCAAGAAACTGCGCAAGCTCGAAGGTCGTTAGGCCGTGACCGCGATCCAAGATCGCGTCAAATCCGACCTGATCGCCGCGATGAAATCCGGCGACGCCTTCCGGAAAGACACCCTTCGCCTGATCAAGTCCGAGTTGGACAAGGCTGAAACCGACAAGGGATCGGAACTCACCGATGCCGAGGCGGTGACGGTCGTCAACCGGGCGGTCAAGCAGCGCCATGACGCCGCCGACGCTTTTCTCCAGGCCGGTCGCTCCGATCTGTCCGATAAGGAGAAAAACGAGGCGGCGATCCTGACCGAATATCTGCCCGAGCAACTGTCCGAAGACAAATTGCGCGAACTGGTCGACGAGGCTGTTCGCGAATCCGGCGCCGCGTCCAAGTCGGATATGGGCAAGGTCATGAAGGCCATCATGCCCAAGGTTTCCGGTCGCGCCGACGGTAAACTGGTCAAGTCCCTGGTGGACGAGGCCATCGCCAAGCTGACCTCCTAACCCGCGATTGCGTCCATGCCCTACGTCGACCTGGTCATCCTGATCGTCATCGGGATTTTCGTCGTCAAAGGCCTGTTCCGGGGCTTCTTCGTCGAGGCCTTGACCATGGCCGGATGGGTCGTCGCGTTTTTGTTCGCGGGGGTTCTGCATAAAACCCTCGGCGATTTCCTGGCCGACATCTTCCGCCTTTCCGATTCGCTGGGACGCTTCCTGGCCTTCGGACTGGTGTTCATGCTGATCACCTTCGGCTCCGCCTGGGTCGGCCATATGCTCGCCAAGGGCGCCAAGCGGCTGAATGTCGGCAGCGTGGATCGGACCTTGGGAGCGGCCTTCGGCGTGCTCAAGGGACTGGTGCTCAGCGGGATCGTCGTCAGCTTCATCGCCAAGGGCAACTTCTCGCCGTCCCTTGCGGCGGGGGTGAAAAGCTCCTTGCTCGGCAACTTCGCGATGCAGGCGTTTCAGATGGCGCTGGATCTGATCGGGATGGGTTAGGGCGCCTCGGCCGCAAATATGGCGACCTCCTCTGGGTGCCGGGTTGAACTTAGATCCTTCACCGCGTTGAGGATGACAGGTCTAACGGCGAAACACGGTCCTTTTGAGCAAAAATTCCCTCTTCCTTTCACACGCCGCGTCGGGTAGTCTCCCAAATCCCCTCACGTCGGCGGCAGGGTTTCTCATGGGCACGATTCCGCAAAGCAAGATCGACGAGATTCTGCATCGCGCGGATATCGTGCAGATCGTCGAGGAACAGACGCAGCTTAAGAAAGCCGGCCGCAACTATCTGGGTCTGTGTCCGTTCCATCAGGAGAAGACGCCCAGCTTCAACGTCAATCCCGAAAAGGGATTCTTTAAGTGCTTCGGTTGCGGCAAGGGCGGCGACGTCATCCGCTTCGTGATGGACATTCACGGCTACACTTTTCCCGAGGCGCTGCGATTCCTCGCCGATCGCTACGGCATCGAATTGGAATACGAACAGGGCGCGCCCGGGGCCACGCGTGGCTTGCGGGAGAAGATGGTCGAGATCAATCAGGCGGCGATGGATTTCTTTCGCGGGTTGCTTCGACAGGCGGAGGAAGGTCAGGCGGCGCGGGATTACATCGCCAAGCGCAGCATCGACCCCCACTTCGCGGATGCCTTCGGTCTGGGCTTCGCGCCGGATCGTTGGGATAGTCTGCTCAGGCATCTCAAGCGCAAGGATTTGGATCTGGACTTGGCCGCGCGGGTCGGGCTCATCAAACAAAAAGACGGGGGCGGGGCGTACGACGCCTTTCGCAATCGCCTCATGTTTCCGATACGGGATGTGAACGGCCGGTGCGTCGGTTTCAGCGGTCGCGACCTGTCCGGCGACGAGAAGGTCGGCAAGTACATCAATTCGCCCGAGTCGGAGATTTTCCGCAAGCACAAGCTCTTTCACGGCGAGGACCTGGCCGGGTCCGCGATTCGGACGAAGGGGCGGGTGATCCTGTGTGAAGGCAACGTGGATGTGGTGAAACTGCATCAGTACGGTTTTGCCGAGGCGATGGCGAGCCTGGGGACCGCGTTCACCGAGACACACGCGAGTCGTCTATCGCGCAAGGCGGATTTGATTGTCATGATCTTTGACGGCGACGCGGCGGGAAAGAAGGCGATGCGCCGTGCGCTGGACCTCTTCCTGGCGATCGATGTGCATCCCCGGTGCGTGGTGCTTCCCGACGGCGATGACCCGGACACCTTCCTGATGCGTGAAGGGGCGGAGGCCTTGGAGGCTCATCTGGAGGCGGCGCCGACATTGATCGAATTCGCCGTGGACGAGGCCTTCAACGCGGCCGGCGACGACCCGGAACAGATCGCGAAGGCGGTCGGCGAAGTCGCGCCGATCCTGGGCAAGATTGCCGACCCGGTGTTGCAGGACCTTTGGATTCAGCGCGTCGCCGAACGGGCCCATGTCAACGAGGAAGCGCTACGCCGACGCATTGCCCAAAATCGCCGTCCCCGGCAGACGCAGCAAGGCCCCAGCAAAGTGGCCGTACCGGGCACGGGTGAAGCGTCGTCCGCGGAGGCGGGCATCGTGCGTGTGTTGATTCACCACCCGCGCATGGCCAGCCGGGTCATGGAAGAATTCGACCACGGCCTCGAGGAATATTGGGTCTCCCGGGAACTGGCGGACGTGGCGCGGCGCCTTTGCGAAAAGGCCTTGTCGGCCCAGAACGATCGGGACTATTACATTGCGTCGGTCACGGCGGAACTTGACAATCCGGAATTGCAATCCAAATTGGCGCAGTGGAGCCTGGCGGACGACGGCATCGGGGATCGGGAAGCCGGGGCGGCGCTCGCCGATTATCTCCAGCGGATGCAGCGCGACGGACTTGCCAGACGATTGTCCATCCTGGAAAATGATTTGAAGTCCGTGATGAAGGCGGGCGACAAAGCGCGAGCGTTGGCGATGATGCATGAAGTGCAGCAGCTTCGCCGTCGAATCGATCAAACGCTCGGGCCGGATAAGTCGGTGTCGTAAGTCGGCGCCGACTTGAGTTTGATCCCGGAACTTGTGAACGAAAGCCTAAGGAGGCTTTTTTTATGCCGAAGGATAAAGAGGTCAAGGAACTCAAACAGCTCATTGACCTCGGCAAACAGCGTGGATACCTGACCTACGACGAGGTCAACGAGTTCTTGCCCTCGGATGTTTTTTCGTCCGAGCAGATCGACGACGTGATGATCATGTTCGACGAAATGGACATCGACATCGTCGGCGAGACCGGGGACCCGAAGGAATCCAAGAAGACCAAGAAGGCCAGCACCGACGGGGAAGAGAGCGAGAACGACACCGTCGGCAAGACCAACGACCCGGTGCGCATGTACCTGCGCGAGATGGGTTCGGTCTCCCTGCTGACCCGCGAGGGCGAGGTCGAGATCGCCAAGCGCATCGAGAAGGGCAATCAGGACGCCCTCTCGGCCGTGCTTTCCTCCCCGCTGACCGCCCACCTGATGGGCATCGTCAAGGAGAAGCTCGCCAACGGTTCGATCAAGCTGCGGGACGTCATCAAGGGTCTGGACGAGGAAGGCGCCATCGTCGACGAGGAAAAGCTGATCCAAAAGGCGATCAACAACATCCAGAAGATCCAGTCCAACGACGAGAAGATTCTGCACGACATGGCCCTGCTCGCCAAACGCAAGCTCGACAAGACCGAGCGAGCGAAGATCAAAAAGCGCATCGCCCGGGCGCGGGCGTCGAATCTGAAGATCGTCGAGGAGATCAACCTGTCCGAGGTGGTTGTCGACCGCATCATCGACCGCCACGTCGCGCTGGAGCGGGCCGCGCGCAAGGCCGAAAAAGAGATCGAGCGCATCGAGCAGAAGCTCGGCGTGGACGGCGCGAAGCTGCGCAAGATTCATCGGGCGGCCGGCAAGGACAAGGAATTCGAGAAGATCTGCAAACAATGCAAAGTGCATCCGAACATGGTGCGTGTGACGATGGACTCTTACAAAGAATCCCAGGAGATCATCAAAACCGTCGAAAAAGAGTCGATGCAAAAGCTCGACACCCTGCGCGCCATCGTGCAGGAAGCCGAGACCGGCCGCGTGATGGCGGCCCAGGCCAAGACCGAACTGATCGAGGCCAACCTGCGCCTCGTCGTTTCCATTGCCAAGAAATACACCAACCGCGGATTGCAGTTCCTGGATCTGATTCAGGAAGGCAACATCGGCCTGATGAAGGCCGTCGACAAGTTCGAATATCGTCGGGGCTACAAGTTTTCGACGTACGCGACGTGGTGGATCCGTCAGGCCATCACCCGCGCCATCGCCGACCAGGCGCGCACGATCCGCATCCCGGTGCATATGATCGAGACGATCAACAAGCTGGTGCGCACGAGCCGCTACCTGGTGCAGGAAATCGGCCGCGAGCCCACGCCCGAGGAGATCGCGGAGAAGATGGACCTGCCTCTGGACAAGGTGCGCAAGGTTCTGAAGATCGCCAAGGAGCCCATCTCGCTGGAGACTCCGATCGGCGAGGAGGAAGATTCGCACCTGGGCGACTTCATCGAGGACAAGAAGGTGGTCTCCCCTTCCGAGGCGGTCATCCAGGCCAACCTGTCCGACCAGACGCGCAAGGTGCTCGCCACCCTCACGCCCCGTGAGGAGAAAGTGCTGCGCATGCGCTTCGGAATCGGCGAGCGGTCGGACCATACCCTCGAAGAAGTCGGCCAGGACTTCGACGTCACCCGCGAACGCATCCGCCAGATCGAGGCCAAGGCGTTGCGCAAGCTGCGCCACCCGAGCCGGAGCAAGAAACTGCGTTCGTTCATGGAGAGTTGACGACCTGACGACCCTTCAGACGCACTACGCGAATGAAATCAAACCCACGAAACTCCCGGTTGATCCCGGGAGTTTTTCATTGAAATCGGGAAACTGGTGTCTCGACGACGTCGTCGAGACTAAAATGATCCCGAGAGTGCAGTGTGCCGATGATGATCGCATCCAATTGGAGGTGAATGCCGATGCGTGCTTTGGCTTTGGAATGGCGGATTTTGGCGGTGGTTTTCGTGTTGCTGGCGGCGTCCTTCGGAACTGTTGTCGCCTGCGGCGGCGACGATGACGACGATGACGACGACTCGAGCGCCGACGACGATGTGACGGACGACGATTCCGATGACGATTTGGATGACGATGACGCCGACGACGATTCGGACGACGACACGGACGATGATGATTCGGGAGACGACGACACCGCGGACGACGATACGGTTGATGACGACGATGACGACGACGCCTGTGAAATCTTTGAAGAAGAGGCGTGCGCTTTCTTCACGGAAACCTGCGACGATCTGCTGGGCTTCGGAACGACGGAGAAATGCATCTCCAGCTATTACGAAGACTGTGAAGCCGCGAGCATCGGCGATTCCAAAGGCTTCGGCGAATGCCTGTGCGACTGCAAGGGACTGGACAAGAACTGCGTGAATGAAGACGGCGTCGCCAAGTGCGAATCCGAGTGTTTCGAGGATTTCTGCGGCACGTTGTAAATCCAAGCGGCCATTGAAGAAGCCCCGGTCCTTGCGCGGCCGGGGCTTTTCCTTTCCCGCGACCCGTCGCCTGAGCGATGTTGACACACCCTGTCGCCGGTTTTACGGTTTGCGCCGATTCCGACGGGCCCTTAGCTCAGTGGTTAGAGCTGCCGGCTCATAACCGGTTGGTCGCAGGTTCGAATCCTGCAGGGCCCAGTTTCGTCTCACGACGTCCGAAATTCCTTTTCGAAGCGACGCCGCGCTCTTGGCCGGGCCGCCGTACTTTTGCTAAAGTGATCGACCGGAAACGAAAGGTCCAAGGGCCCATGACCACCGTCGCGGATATCCTCAAAATCGTCGAAACGATCTACCCCCCGGACTTGGCCGAGGAGTGGGACAGGATCGGCCTGCAACTCGGCGATCCGGGAGCGACCGTTACCGGTGTGGCGACGGCGTTGGAATCGGATTTGGGGACGGTGCGTGACGCGGTGGCTCGGGGAGCGAATTGCCTCGTCGCCCATCACCCGCTGCTGTTTCATCCGCTCAAGCGTGTCACCCCGCGTGATCCCATCGGGGCGATCGTCATCGAAGCGATCAAACACGACGTTGCCATCATCGCGGCCCACACCAATGCCGATTGGGCCGAGGGCGGGCTCAACGACTTCCTCGCGAAGCAACTCGGTCTGCTCGACGTGCGTCCGATGACGGCCAAGCCCGAGTTCCAGGAAGTCAAACTCGTCACGTTCATTCCCCACGAGCATCTCGAAGCCGTCACCGACGCTATGTTCGCCGCCGGCGCGGGAGTGATCGGCGACTACGCGAAATGTTCGTACCAGGTCGACGGGTACGGCACGTTCCTGCCGGGCGAGGACGCCGATCCGTTCAGCGGCGAGAAGGGTAAAGTCGCGCGCGAGGCGGAGGTGCGTGTCGAGGTTGTGGTTCCGGAGAAGAAATTCCCGGCGGTTGTCGACGCCCTTCGGCAGGCCCATCCCTATGAGGAACCCGCCTATGACGTCTACCCGCTCAAGACCAACCCCCGCAACGCGGGCGTGCTGCGCATCGGCCGACTGGAATCGGAACAGACCGTGGGCGAAGTGATCGCGCGTCTTAAGGCAGCACTTGGCGTGCAGCATCTTCGCGCGGCGGGACCGGATAGCGGCGTGGTGGAACATGTGGCGATCTGTACGGGAGGTGGGGCCGGTTTCTTGTCGTCCCTACCGAAGTCGCCGAAAACCCTTTTCATCACCGGCGACGTCAAGTATCACGACGCCGTGGACGCAACGCGCCTGGGCATTCCGCTCATTGACGCGGGACACTTCGCCAGCGAAATTGCGTTCGCCGAATTAACGGCGGGTAAATTGCGTTCGCACTTTGCTCATGGCGGCATCGACTTGCCGGTGCATGGGTTGACCGTCGAAAAAGACCCTCTCCGCACCGTCTGACGACGGATTAGCGAGGACACGTTGAACGAATTTCAAGACCAACTTCTGACCCTCGGCGACGTGCAGGACTTGGATCGTCGCATCGACGATCTGCGTCGCGAGCAGGCGGAGATTCCGAAGAAGCTCGAAGTCATCCGCGAGCGCATCGTCGCCGCCGAGTCGAAATACAAGAAACGCAAGGAACGCCTGGAAGAACTGGACAAATCCCGACTCGCGAAAGAGCGGGAGTTGGAAGAGTACGAAGCGCGCTTGGTCAAGGACAACAAGAAGCTCGAAAGCGTCGCCAACGACGACATCTATCAAAAGCTCGTCAAGGAAATCGCCCAGATCAAGGCCGCGAACGACGCACGCTCCGACGATATTCTGATCCTGATGGACAAGATCGAAACGGAACAACTCGGCCTGCGCAAGGATAAGGCGCATCTGGACGAGGCGAAGGCCGCGATCGAATCCGAGGCGCGCCCGCTCAAGAATCGCCTGGACGCCATTCCCGGCGAGACAGCGAAATATCAGGCTGAGCGCGACAAGATGGTCGAAGGGCTCGACCGCAACATGATGCGCAAATACGACGGCCTGCGGGCTCAGAAAAAGGGCATCGCCATTGTGCGCGTCGCCGGGCGAAACTGCGGCGGATGCAATATGGCGCTCTCGCCGATGCTCGTGAACAAGGTGCAGCGCGCCGAATCCATGGAGAGTTGCCCGAACTGCGGGCGCATTCTCTATTGGGACGAAGAGGTGCGCACCAACCCCGGCGCCACGCCGCCGCCTCCCGCGACCAACGCATGACCGACGAAAATCCCGACAACCCGGCGCAGAAAAAGCGCGTCGCCAAGTTACTGCGTGCAACGGTCGCCAGCGCGTATCTGCCATTCATCGCGGCGGAGGCGGGTGTGACCGTGGCACAGGCGAAGGGCATGCTTAACACGCTGGCCGACGAATACGACACCGGGACGGCGAGGGTGCGCGACTCCGCGGAGCGCGTTCAGGCGGTGAAGAAGACGACGGCGACGGAGGCGAAGACCGGGGGGATGAAGGTCGTCATCAACACCGACGGCGCCTCCCGGGGCAACCCCGGGCTGGCGGGGCTGGGCGTATATATGTCCAAGGAAGACGGCACGCCGATCGGTGGGTTCAAGAAATTCATCGGCGAGGCGACGAATAATGTCGCGGAATATCGCGCGCTCATCCTCGGATTGGACGAAGCGGCGAACGCGGGCGCGCGGCAGGTGGAGGTCCGCGCCGATTCGGAGTTGATGATTAAACAGCTCACCGGCGTCTACAAAATCAAAAACGCCGACATGCAGACCCTCGCGCAGATCGTCCGCGAAAAGGAAAAACGCTTCGCCCGCGTCACCTACAAACACGTCCCCCGCGCCCAAAACTCCGTCGCCGACAAACTCGCCAACGAGGCCATCGACGAACGGGTGCCATAGTCGGCACGGACCAACGGATCGCAAGCGATCCTGCCGCTAGCGCTGTGGTTGAGGCGGCCTGCAAGGGCGTCGCTTCGCTCTGCGATGTCAGAGGCCCGACCGTCAGGGAAGGGTCACGACCCAATTGATCTGCTCGTAACCAAGGAGTAGGGCGAGCAGTCTTAATCGCAGGGACGTACCAAACCGCTTACTACCCGCCTTCGCCAAGGCTACGGCGAGGCAAGCCGTGCGCGGCTCTGAAATATCGAACGCGCTATCCCTTTACCTCTTCCCCGTCCCGCCGTATCCTCCGCGATTGGCCGGAGCGGCCAAGGCGATCGCCGGCGGGCTGGAAGTCCGCGGGAGGAAAGTCCGGGCACCACAGGGCAAGGGTGCCGGCTAACGGCCGGCGGGGGCGACCCTAGGGAAAGTGCCACAGAAATTACACCGCCGATGGGCCCGCGAGGGTCACAGGCAAGGTTGAAATGGTGCGGTAAGAGCGCACCCGCGACAGCCGGGAAACCGGCGGCGAGGTAAACCCCACCCGGTGCAAGGCATATGGGGAGCATAGCGGGCGGCCCGTCCCGCTTCCCGGTAGCCGCTCGAGGCCGTCGGCAACGGCGGCCCTAGAAGAATGATCGTCGCGGGGCGTGGCGGCCGTCGGGGTCGCGCGATCCGAACAGAACCCGGCTTACCAGGCCGCTCCGGCTCCCGGCTTTTTCGTTGCGACCTTTCCCGACAAATCCCGTCCGATCTTTGTCCTCTTGATCGCGCGCGCCGTGCGCCCTAGGTTGCGTGAAGACCAAATCAAGGACACACCGTGGCGCGCAAAGCGACATACATTCTGCTGGCCGTGCTGTGCGTCGCGACGGGATTGCTCGCGCCGCGCCTGCTTGTCCAAGTCCCCGCCCAGACCCGATCCCAAGACGTCGAACTCTTCGGCGAAAAGCAGGTCCATTCGAATCACATCCGTCTCGGGGCGGACTCCGGCGCGCGCGTGGAATGGAAAAGCGAGGATGTCGCCGGCGCGAATTCAGTGCTCATCTCTTTCGCCGTCGAATTCGAGCATCTCAACAAGATCGCGCTTATGGCGCAGACATCGTCCGGTCCCGTCGACCTGCTGCAAAACGGCGACCATTACGACACCCTGACCAAGCGCGACGGCGCGCTGGAGGTCGGCTTTGTCGGCGGAACGGCGTTCGTCACACGCGGCGCCTTCCCGGTTACGCAGTTCCCGACCGACGTCAATAACGTGGAATCCCTGACGCTGCAAACGGAGAATTCGACGCTGCGCCTCTATGCCGTCAGCGCCGTCCGCCTCGATCCCAAGACGGAGTATTCGTTTGATTCCAGGCCGCTGGCGTATCTGGAAATTGCCTCGCGAAAAGCGGGGGGACGACTTTCCGCGATCTTCATCGCGGTCATCGCCCTGGCATTGATCGTCGAGCAATTATTCGCGCACTTGCTTCTGCGTTTGGAGCCGCGAAAAACGACGACGAGCCAGATCGTCACGCTTGCCGTAGTCGCCGGGTGGCTCGGCCTCTGCGCCGTCAGCGCGACGGCGACGCGCTTGGCCGATTTCGGCGTTCTCATGTTCATTTACGGTCGCGTTCGTTATTTGGTCACAGCGTCCGCTGCCGCCGATCCTGCCGCGCCACATCCGATCGGCCGGTGGGTCGGGATTCCCGTCGCGGCGTTGGGCGCTCTGGGCGTTTATCGCGTACTCGCCCGCGCCATGGACGGCGGCCCCGCCGTGATCGCCATGGGGGTCACGGCCGGAGTTTTCGCGTCGTTTTTTTTGCTGGACGCCGCCGCGTCGGCACGACAAGGCCGGTGGGGGCGGGCTATCGCCGCGCTGGGGTGGTCGGCGATTCCGGCGGCGCTGACGAATCTGAACGTCGCGTACACGCCGCTTGCGGTCCTTGCCCTGGGATGGCCGGCTTGGTGCGTACGCCGGGATTGGCGGTGGTCGGGGCCGGTCATGCTGGCGACGGGGTTGCTGGCCCTGGCGTCGGTGGAGGTCGCCGTGCGCGCCGCCGTTCCGCCGGAAGAGGCCCTGCCGGGGCAGATCACCGAGGACTACGCCGAAGAAAAAACGCTTTTCTATGTCCCCCGCGATTTCTTCGAATACACTCCTCTCTACATGTCCTCCGAACGCATGCAGGTTTCGGCGATCAATCTGCGTAGCGGTCCCGCGACGTTCGAAAAACCGGAAGGAACCTTTCGCATTCTTGTCCTGGGCGGATCGAACGTCTGGGGCGACGGACTGGAGAGCAACGACGAGACCTTCAGCGCCCAAATGGAAAAGATCCTCAACGAGCGCTACGACCATCCCCGTTTCGAAGTCCTCAACGGCGGCGTGAAGGGCTACATCGGCTTTCAGATCATGCTGCTCTACACGCTCTACGCCTATCGATTCGATCCGGATCTGGTGATTCTCTATATGAACCGCAACGACTTCACGACGCAGCGCGGGGTGGGGCGGCTGCGGTCATTTCTCGAAAAAGAAGAACGCCTGCCGATCTCTCGCGAGACGCAACTGCTCCTGCGCAAGTCACGGGCGTACAACCTCATGTCGCGGCAGGTGGCCCAATGGCGGGAGTCGTCGTGGTTGCTGGGGCGCATGGAGGACAAGTTGTTGGTGGACGTGAATCCGCCGGAGGACGTACAGGAGAATATGCGAACGATCGTCGAGAAGGCCAAGTCCCAAGGGGCTAAGGTGGCGATTGTCAGCGAATTTACGGCTGAAGAAGAACAGGAGACGCGCTTTTTCCAGGTTCGCAAACGCACGCGCGAATTGGCCGATGAACAGCACGTGCCGTATTTTGACGCGTGGACCTACATGCGTTCGAATTATGAAACCTGGGATGTGGCGTTTCGGCACGATCCGGTGCACACGACGGCGTACGGCCATTCGGAGTTGGCCAAGCGCCTGGTGAAGTTTCTCGATGACGAAAAACTCCTTCCGGCCCTTGAGAAATCTCCCTGATCGACCGATGCATTCAGGAAGACCCGGAGGAAATGGATGAAAGTCCACGCCACGCAAACCGCCGTTCAAGGAATGCAGAAAGCGCAGCAGAAGGCGCTCGACGCGGCGACGTCCATTGCCGAAAACGGCGTGAACGGGGATGTGGTGCAGGATATCGTCGATCTCAAGGTCGCCAAGCACGAATTCTCTGCCAATGTGAAGATGCTGCAACAGATCGATGAATTGCGTCAGGCGGCGCTGCGTATTCTTCCCACCGATCGCGACAAAAGCTGATTTTCCCATCCATTTGTTGCCGGTTCGCGCCTTGACAAGCGGCGTGCGTCGTCGATGCTTGTTCGCGCTAATATGCGAGTGAACCACGGGGGGAATCCATGAGCAAAGGGGCGGTCGTTATCACCGGGGCGTCCACCGGCATCGGCAACGCGTGCGCGCGGATGCTCGATGACGCGGGCTTTCGCGTTTTTGCCGGGGTGCGCAAGCAAGAGGACGCGGATCGGATCTCCGCGCAAGGTTCGGACCGCCTCACGCCGCTGATTTGCGACATCACCGATGCCGATTCGCTGGCTCGGGCAGCCGAGGAAGTCGCGGCGGAAATGGGAGAGGCGGGACTGGCGGGACTGGTGAACAACGCCGGTATCGCCGTGACCGGACCGTGGGAGTTTATTCCGTTGGAGAAAGTGCGTCGTCAGTTGGAGGTCAACGTGGTCGGTCAAATTGCCGCGACGCAGGCCTTCATGCCCTTGATCCGGAAAGCGAAGGGGCGCGTCGTGCATATCGGGTCGATCGGAGGACGCATTTCCAATCCGATGGGCGGGCCGTACACGGCGTCAAAATTCGCGATGGAAGCGGTGGCCGACTCCATGCGTCTGGAACTGGCGCCGTTCGGTATCCGCGTGGTGCTTATCGAACCCGGCGCGGTCAAAACGGAGATCTGGCGCAAGGCGTCGGACATCACGGCGGAACTCGAGTCCGACCTCCCGGAGCACGGGCTGCGTTTGTATCGAGTGTTTATCGACAAGGCGATGGCGCATATTCCGGAGCAGAACCGCATCGGCGCTTCGGCGGAAGCGGTGGGCCGAGCGGTGCTGCACGCGCTGACCGCGTCGCGTCCCAAGTCGCGCTATCTGGTCGGGAAGGATGCCCAAGCGGGGGCGATTGTCGCGCGCTTCATGCCGGACCCGGTCAAGGACTGGATCACCCGGCAGATCATCAAACTGCCCAAGACGCTGCCGGACGGATAACCGTGCGGGGGAGGACCTTGTCATCCTGAGCAACGCGAAGGATCCGGGAGTGACCATGCCGACGGATTGTTGAATTGAGCAACGTACGCTCAGCAATGGTCGCGCCAAGATTCTTTACTTCGTTCAGGATGACAGATTGACACTGCCGATGTTCTTGACACTGCCGATGTCCGCGTACCTTCGTGCGTAGTGGTCGCCTAGAAGCCCTGATCGCGTAAAAATTCCGCGTGCTCCAGATAAAGCTCCAGATGGTCGAATGACACGAAGCCCACCGGGTGGCCGACGACGCCGAAATGGTCGGTCGGCAGGGCGCCCAGGTCCTCGCCGTACGTCGCCGAGACGCACCCCACGATGCCATCGTTGCAGCCTTCGAAAAGGTCCATGACCGCGTAGGTCGGCCACAAGCCCACGAAGACCGCGTCGCCGTCGCCGTGGAAGGAGTAATAGGCCACGCGTTGGTCGTCCGGGTTTTCCGGATTGAAAACCTCTTCCATGTAGTCGTGCGTGAGTTGGTCGACCACGTCCCAGTCCTGGCCGAACCAGCCGATGACCGCGTCGATGATCCAGTCGGCGACGCCGGGCGTCAGGCCCGCAGCGATGTCGGCCAACGCCGTGCCGTCGTGGGGCGTGGAGATGGTCGTCAGGCTCGCGACCCGGTCGCCCCAGCCCATGGACGAGATGAGATAGCGTGCGTCGACGCCGCCCTGGCTATGGGCGATCAAGTTGACCTTTTGGTTGGGATATTTCGCGTCGATGAGCGCGGCGATTTGGGCGGCCCGCTCTTCGATGGTGGCAATCGGCGTCACGGCCGGTTCATAGACCTCGAAGCCGTGGTCCTTCAGATGGTCCAAGACTTTGTAATAATTCGAGAATACCGGTCCCGCGTAGCCCCAACCCATGAACCCGTGCAGCAGGACGATGGGGTATTGGGTGCCGATTTCGCCGTCGTCATCGTCATCATCGTCTCCACCGCAGGAGAACAGATCCAGGCTGACGTAGGCCAATTTGACGTCGGAATCGACGTCGTGATCCGCCGGCAGAACCACGCCGAGCAGATAAATTCCCGCCAAAATGGGGAAAAACACCCCTAAAAACCGGCGCGACACGGTGATCCTCCACGGGCGATGAAATTTGTAATGCCGTATCATTTCGCGCATTTAGAGGGCGTTGTCAATCAATTTCGCGAAAGGGGAACCCATGGGCGGTGGGGCGCGTCCAAAGGTCGTGTGCTTGCCTGATCGGCCGGAAGGTTTATGCTACGGCCATGCTGGGGCGCATTTGTTACGGAGGTTTGCGCATGCAACGGCGTTATTTGATTGGATTTCTGGTTCTTGCATTGGGGGCGCTGTTTTCCTTCGTCGCGGCTTGCGGCGACACGGAAGACGCCACGTTCGACGACGAGGGCAACCTGATCGCGGGCGATCACGAGTTGGTCTACAAGTACGACGGCATCGAGCGGTCGTATCTGGTGCACATTCCGCCTCAAATCGAGGACGCGAGCAAAGGCAACGGCCTGCCGGTGATCGTGGCCCTGCACGGCGGCGGGATGCGTGCCGAGCAGATGTCGCGCTACACATCCCTGAACGCGCGCGGCGACGAGCTGGGCATCATCATCCTCTACCCGGAAGGCACGGGCCTGCTGGGCGAGGTGACGTTCTGGAATGCCGGCAACTGCTGCGGCAAGCCCATGGAAGACGACGTGGACGATGTGGGCTTCATCCTGAACACGATCAAGCATCTGTCGGCGCGCAGCTTCGTGGATTTCAACCGGCTCTACGCCACGGGCATCTCCAACGGCGGCATGATGGCCTACCGTTTGGCCTGTGAAGTCCCCGAGGTGTTCGCGGGTATCGCTCCGGTTTCGGGAGCGCTCAACTTTGACGGCTGCGACCCGTCGACGCCCATCAGCGTTATCGCCTTCCACGGAACCGACGACGAGCGCGTTCCCTATGACGGCGGCGAAGGGACCACGGACGACTCGGAACTGCTGACTTCCGACACGGACAACGCTTCGGTGGAAGACAGCCTGGAGGTCTTCCGCGACGCCGACAACTGCGAGTCCACGCCGGAGATCGAGACGTCCGGTGTCGTGGAACTCGCCACATGGAGCTGCGATGACGAAACGGTCGTGGCCCGCGTCAAAATCGAGGGCGGCGAGCACGAATGGCCCGTGGACGGCGAGGCCAACTGGCTGTCGCTGGTCGGCGAGAGCGGTGGTGACGCCAACTTGCTGATGTGGAATTTCTTCCAGCGCAACGAGCGCCCGGACATCGACACCGCCGGCGACCTGTCGCGCTAAAAGTCACGGATAACGGATTCGCGACCGGCAGCGGTGTCGGTCGCGAATTTTTTTGGCGAAATGGAGGCTGAAAATGCGTAAGCGGACACTGCTGCTCGCGCTGGCTCTGATCGCGGTTGTCGGCGCGGATACGTTCATCGAGCATCTGGCGTGGGCCAAGTCGTTCGGTCCCGGCGACCACAACATCGACTTCAAGGTGGACGGCAAGGAACGCAAGGCGATTGTGCATGTGCCGCCTGAAGCCAAGTCCGGCAAATCCCTGCCGCTGGTCATCGCCCTGCACGGCGGGGGGATGAATATGAACCACATGCAGCGCTATTCGGGCCTGGACAAGACGGCGGACAAATACGGTTTCATCGTCGCCTATCCCAACGGCACCGGGAGGGGCAAATGGGCCAAGGTCGCCACGTGGAACGCGGGCTATTGCTGCGGTCAGGCCAAGAAGAAAGGCGTGGACGACGTGGCCATGGTCAAGAAACTTATCTCGGAAGTGGACGGGAAAGCCGGAGTCGACCGAAAGCGCGTCTATGTCACCGGCATCTCCAACGGCGGCATGCTGACCTACAAAGTCGGCTGTGAGCTTTCCGACGAGATTGCCGCCATCGCTCCGGTGGCGGGGGCTCAGTCGCGCTCGTTCTCCTGCAAGGCGAAAAATCCGGTCGCCGTACTCGCCATCCACGGAACGCAGGATCAGAACGTGCCGTTCAACGGCGGCGTGGGATCCAACTCGAAGTCGAAGGTGGACAACAACTCCGTGGCCGACAATCTGGCGATGTGGCGCAAGGTGAACGGCTGCGCGACCAACGCCGCGACCAAGACGTCGAAAAATCACCGTTCGGCGGAATACGAGCGTTGGAAGGAATGCAAAGGCGGTGCGGAAGTGGCGGAACTCAAGGTCAACGGCGGCGGCCACGAATGGCCTCGCAAGGACGACGCCCAATGGACGCAGCTCTCCGGCCGAGGCGACGATATCAACGACGTCATCTGGGATTTCTTCTCGCAGCACACCCGATAAGCGCTTTGAGGAACTAGCGCCATCGAGCGCCTAGAAAAGGTAACAAACGACGCGACAGTCGAAAGGCTGTCGCGTTTTTCATTTTTTCACTGAAATTCAATGTTTTTCCCGGTCGGCTTCGTTGCTAAGCCTCTTTGCCTCATCGTCCGAAACGTGCACGAGGGCCCACGTAGAAAACGAGGGCTGCCTTCTACTCGACGGAAATGAGGAGAGCGCACAATGACCAAGACGTGGGTGACTTTGTCGCTGATGGCGGCCTTGGCCGTGGGGATCCTGGCGGCGACGCCGGCGACGGGCGAGGCCCAGACACTGACCCCGGGCGACCACGCCATGACGATGGAATTCGGTGGGCTGACGCGGCAGTACATTGTGCATGTGCCTCCCGCGGGTTCGGGAGACACGGCTTTGCCGGTGCTGATGGTCTTTCACGGCGGCGGCCAAAACGACGCCAAGATGCAGGCCTACGCCCTGATCGACACCACCGCCGACGCGGAAGGCTTCGTGACCGTCTATGTTTCGGGCACCGAATCGGGCCACGGCAACCGCATCGAGTTTTGGAACTCGGGCTTTTGCTGCGGCTATCCCTACGACAACAACGTGGACGACGTGGGCTTTTCGGCCGCGATCATCGAATCGCTCAAAACGCAGATCAACATGGACGCCGACCGCGTCTACGCCACGGGCATCTCCAACGGCGGTATGATGACCTATCGCAACATCTGCGAGCGGGCCGACCTGTACGCGGCGGCGGTGATCGTCGAAGGCGCCATGGACCTGACGACGACCTGCTCGCCCTCGCGCAGCCTGCCTTTGATGATCGTTCACGCCACCAACGACCAGAACATTCCCTACGACGGCGGCGTCGGCCCCAACTCCAAATCTCACATCGACAACACGTCCGTCGACTCCACCGTGGACGCTTGGAAGACCATTAACAACTGCACCGGTGACGGCACCACCACCACGCAGTCCGGCCTGTCCACCGACGTCACGCAAGTGGAGCGCTGGGTGTGGGATTCGTGCGACACCGGCGTGGAGATGGCCCTTTACAAAATCGACGGCGGAGCCCATCGTTGGCCGCTCCAGGCTTCGACCAGTTGGGGCTCGTTCATGGGCGAGACCGACTCGGGAACCACCGTGTCGCCCAACGCGTTGATCTGGAATTTCTTGAAAGATCACAGTTTGGCCGACGGCGTCTCCAAGGGGAAATCGGCCAAGTAACGGGCCGGGCTCTCTGTCGAAAACTCGGGACCGGCCCAGGAGGATATAATGAGCCTCGGGCCGGTTCTTGTTTTTACGGCGCACGCCGACGACGCGGAATTCTGGTGCGGCGGACTGATCGCGAAATTCGCCGCCGAGGGTCGGGACGTCTACGAGGTGATCACGACCGACAACGGGCGCGGCACCTTCGAACTGGATGAATCCACCCTCGTGACGCAGTCCCGGGATAAGGAGGCCCACGAGGCGGCGCGCATTCTCGGTAAGAAGGAGATCTTTTTCCTCGGCTATCCGGACGGTTTTCTCGGTGACACGCCGGTCAACGTGCTGCGTGAGCAGTTTATGCGCTTCGTGCGCAAGATCCGGCCGTTTACGGTCGTCACCTTCGATCCCACCGCCGTCAACGAGCCCCATCCCGACCATCGTATGGTCGCCACCGCCGCGTGCGAAGCCGCCGGATTCGCGAACCTGCCGTTGTATCACCCCGAGCATCGAAATGAGGGGCTGCAGCCGCACACCGTCGCGGAGACTTATTATTTCGCCAAAAATCCCGAGCCAGCGCGCATCAACACGGTCGTGGATATCACGCCGTTCATCGACAAGAAGATCGAGGCGATCTGCGCCCACGATTCCCAGATGCGGATGATGATCCAGGATATGCGCCTGTCCCTCCAGGCTACCGGCGACAATCCGGAGATGCTCGAATCCCTCGACCCGGAGAATTACCGTCCGCCCATCGATATGTTCGTGCGCATGTGGAATCAGCGCGTCGGCGGCCGGGAGGGGTACGAATACGGCGAAGAATTCCGCTACGAACGGGCGGGGGATCTGATCCGGAATTCGGCGGGGGAGCTATAGTCTCCCGTCGGGTGCCACACTTACGCGAGAACGGCGGTCCGAGGGAAGGTGTGTCACCCGCTTGTTGTCAGATCCCCGTCGCGTGCCGATCCGCCATGGCCTGCGTCCAGTCGTAGAGCGGCTTGAATTTCTTGAAGTGCTCGAAGGTCCAGTCAACGATCTCCGGTGAATGCAGTTCCGGCACGATCTTGGTTTCATACATGCCGATCACACCGACATACCGCAGCCAGTCGGCGCGGGGATGGTCCTTGTCGAAACCGCGCGGAACCGTCTTGTAGTGCTCGCCCCAGATCTTGTAGTCGCCAGCCTTCGTGACCTTTTCGACCGCCTTTACCAGCGCCTTGCCCAGGGCGTCGTCCAACACCGAGCGTCGAAATTCGTCCAGCATGTCCTGGGGAATCTGATGCATCCCGCCGGCGACGAACATCGTTCCCGCCACCGGATCGATATGAAAATAAAACTCGCCGGAATCAAAGCGCTTGGCGGGGGCCGTCCACCAGAGGATGCCCAGGTTCGTTTTGTACGGCGTCTTGTCGTTGGAAAAGCGCGTGTCGCGATTGATGCGAAAAAGCGAGCGATTGACCTTCGGCTCGGCGACAATCTGCGGCGCGATTTTGCGCAGCCGTTCGCCCATCGTCACGCAAAACGCCGCCGACGGTTCCTTCACCAGTTTTTCGTAGTCATCCCGGTGTTCGTCGAACCACGCCTTCGAATTGTTCTTGGACAGATCCTTGAAGAACTTGAGGGTGCCTTTGGGGAAGCCTTCGAAACCGGCGACTTTTTTGGCCATGGGCGCGACTCCTGAAAGGGGATCGTTCAGGAGAAAATTACGGGTGATGGAGGTCGGGTGCAAGTGGGAGTGCAGGGTACGATCATTCAGAGCGGCGACCGTGAGGGAGCGGGTTGGTCGTCATGGCAACCCGCTTGCTAACGCGCGCGGCTCTGAAAGGGCGTGATTGTTGCCTATTCTTCGACGCTGCCGAACAGATCGTACTCGGTCGAGTCTTCGATCGTCACATCGACGATGTCTCCGAGTTGGACGTCGACGTCTTCGGGGATGTGGACGTAAGTGAGGCCGTCGATCTCGGGGGCTTGGGACGGGGTACGGCCGATGTGCGTGTAGCGGTCGTGGTGCTCTAGGTACAGTTCTTCCTCGATGAGCACCGGCATCGTCTTGCCGACCTGCCTTGCCAGCTTGTCGCGGGAGATTTTCTGTTGCAGGAGCATCAGGCGTTCGAGACGTTCCTCGGCCGCCTCCCGATCGACCTGTCCGGCCATCTTGAACGCCGGTGTATTCTCTTCGCGGGAATAAACGAACGCCCCCAGGTTGTCGAACTCCCACTGCTCGACGAATTCCAGCAATTCCTCGAAATCGCTTTCCGTCTCACCGGGCATGCCGACAATCAGCGTCGTCCGGAGCGCGATATCGGGAATGCGTCGGCGCAAGGTGGTCAGCAGGCGCTCGTGACCGGCTTTGTCCATGTGGCGGTTCATCGCCTTGAGCATGGGGTCGGAAACATGCTGGAAGGGAATATCCAAGTACGGCAGCACCCGAGGCAGTCGCGCCATGGCGTCGATTATCGGATCGGTCATGACCGCGGGGTGGGCGTAGAGCAGGCGGATCCATTCCAGGCCGTCGATGGCGTCCAGACGTTCCAGCAACTCGACAAGGCGGTTTTGGCCGTCGATGTCGGTGTGGTAAGAGGTCAAATCCTGGGCCACCAGCGACAATTCGAGCACGCCTTGATCGACCAGCGACCGGGCCTCGGCGACCAACTCGTCCAGGGGCGCCGAGCGATGGGCCCCGCGAATGCGCGGGATGACGCAGAAGGAGCAGCCTTGGTTGCATCCGTCGCTGACTTTTAAGTACGCGCGCCACGGCGGGCCGGACAGCAGGCGCTCACCACGAACCGGGTCGTTGAGGGCGCGACTGGAGAATTCCCAGCGCCGTTTTCGGTCCTTGCGCCACTGCTCGACCATCGTCGGCAGTTCGGTCATTTCCAGCACACCGACCACCAGGTCCAGGTCCGGCATGGCGTCGACCAGCTCGGTGCGGTAACGATCCGGCAGGCACCCGGCGGCGACCAGCATCTGCGTCTCGCCGGCGTTTTTCAGATCGATTTCGTCCATAAGGGTGTCCACGGACTGCTGGGCCGATTCCTCGACGAACCCGCAGGTGGTGACGACCACCACGTCCGCCTTGCCGTCAGGCACCAGCCGCCACCCGGCCCGCAGGAAGTTGCCCGCCACGCGCTCCGTGTCGACCTGATTTTTCGCGCAACCCAGGGCCACGACGCGGACGGTCCCCGAGGGGGATTGGACGGATTCGGAGGTGGCAGCAGCCATGGATACGGACCCTTGAACGCCCGTGTCGGCGTTCGAATCGGTGAAATTGTCCGGCGAAATCAGGATGTTAATCCCAAGGGGGATCGGCGGCCGGACGGGCGAGGGGTATACGGGTTTTTCGGCGGAAAATCAACCGAAAATCGCGCGCTGGACGGGGGTTGGGCGCTAGTCGTCGGTCATGGTGAAGTACAGGATGATGCCGGTAACGACCAGGAACGTGACGATGAAGATGGCCAAGGGCCCTGCCTGGCTGAACTCCTGGTCCATGTAGTCCGAGGTGTTGACGGTTTGCCGGCCCAGGCTCAACCAGTAGGCAAAGCCGTAGCCGTAGATGGCGAAGGCCAACAGGATCGGCTTGCGGGATTTGACGATCAGCCCGAATGCCACCAGGATCACCGCCGTGCCGATGACATACGGATTGATCAGCATGTTGTAGACGTTCTTTTCGGAGACGGCCATCTGCAAATTGTACCAGTTGGTCGCGAAGAAGCCGCCGGACGGCGCCGCCTGCTCCTCCACTTGCCCGATGAACGCGATCAATCCGGTCCAGATCTGCGCGGCGGCCATGGTTGTCCCCTCGGAAATTTGAATGCCGTTCATGATAGCGTTTCGCCCGTTTCTGACAAGTCCAATATGCGCTCCACCGGGGATTCCCATAACTCGCGATCTTTGGAACATCGCCGAAAAACATGACTGATACCAAATGTTTAGTGAGGGAACGAAGATTGCGCTCAGATGCCCTGGACAGGGATTGTCGGGGGTATTTCCCCATTTGCTTAATGGTCGCGGGGCCTTGTCGGGAATCGGGGGGTTGTGTATAACCGACCGACCTTCACGAGCGACGTGGGCCATAGATGATCTTCGATTCGATCGCCGGCATGTTCTCCCAGGACATGGCTATAGACCTGGGGACGGCCAACACCTTGGTTTTTATGGAGGGGCGGGGGATCGCCTTCTCCGAGCCGTCCGTCGTCGCCGTGCAAAAAGACCACCGGGGCATGAAGCGCGTGCTCTCGGTGGGCAAGGAAGCCAAGATGATGGTCGGCCGCACGCCGGGCCACATCGTCGCCATCCGGCCCATGCGCGAAGGGGTGATCGCCGACTTCGAAGTCACCCGCGAAATGCTTCGATATTTCATCCGCAAAGCCCACAATCGTAAGACTTTGGTTCGCCCCCGCATCATTATTTCAGTGCCCTTCGGAATCACCGAGGTGGAGAAACGCGCCGTGCGGGAGAGCGCCATGAGCGCCGGGGCGCGCGAAGTCTACCTGGTCGAGGAGCCCATGGCCGCGGCGGTCGGAGCGGGTCTGCCGATCACCGAGCCGTCGGGGAATATGATTGTGGACATCGGCGGCGGCACGACGGAGGTGGCGGTCATCTCCCTGGCGGGCATCGTCCTGTCCCAGTCGGTGCGGGTCGCCGGCGACAAGATGGACGAGGCGATCATCCAGTTCCTCAAACGCAAGTACAATCTGTTTATCGGCGAATCCACCGCCGAGCGCATCAAGATGACGATCGGCACCGCCTATCACACCGATGAATTGATGACCATGGAGGTCAAGGGGCGGGACCTGGTGGCGGGCGTGCCCAAGACCATCGAGATCAACTCGGACGAGATCCGCGATTCGATGATCGAGCCGATCAACGCCATCATCCAGTCGGTGCGACTGGCGCTGGAGAAAACGCCGCCCGAATTGGCCAGCGATATCCTGGACAAGGGCATCGTCCTGGCCGGGGGCGGATCGCTGCTGCGTCACATTGATGTGCTGCTGCGCGAGGAAACCGGTCTGCCGATCACCATTTGCGACGACCCGCTCTCGGCCGTGTGCCTGGGCGCGGGAAAGATGCTCGAAGAGATCGATCTGCTGCGTCAGGTGGCGATCCAAACCTAGGACGACTTGGAGCGCGAGCGTCGCGTATCCTTGGAAATTTTCTGGAATTTTCGCCGAATCCGCCCGGCGGGCCGACCGAAAAGCGGATTCGCTCCCACGCCCATGAAACCGACCCGGCGGCGTCGAGGCACCCATGCGCGACTCGATATTTCGCTACAAATTGCTGGTCGTCGCCGTCGTCCTGGTCATCCTGGGGCTGCATTTCGCGTCGTCGGCGCTGGACAAGGGCGACGAAACCGGCTGGCTGGGCCGAACGGTCATCAGTGTCTATACCCCCGTCCACAACGTCGTCACCTGGCCGTTCATCAAGGTCGCCGCCCTGGCCAATCGCTACGTCTACCTGATCGATCAATCCAACGAAGTCGAAATCCTGCGGGAACAAAACCGCAGCCTCATGGTTCAGATGCATCAGTATTCCGAGCTGGAAGCCGAAAACAAACGGCTGCGTGACCTGCTCAAATTTCGCCCCAATCGCAAGGTCGAGCCGCTCTACGCCAAGGTCATCGCCCGGTCGTTGTCGCCGGAAGTCCGCACGATTCTCATCGACAAGGGCCGAAGCGACGGCATCGAACGCAATATGGTGGTGCTGACCAACGCCGGATTGATCGGACACGTCTCAACCGTGACGTCCAACGCGGCGAAGGTGTTGCTCATCAGCGACGCCAACTCGGCGGTGGACGCGGTCGTTCAGCGCTCCCGAGCCTCGGGAATCCTCAAGGGGCGCAGCCGACGCACCTGCAAGCTGGAATTCATCAACCGCAGCGACGACGTGGAAGTGGGCGACATCGTCGTCAGCAGCGGCATCGGCGGCCTGTTCCCGGGAGGATATGTGCTGGGGCGCGTGGTAAAAGTGGAGAGCACGCCGACCGATATGTTCCAAAACGTCGAAGTGCTGCCGACGGTCGCCTTTGACAAGCTCGAAGAAGTCGCCCTGGTGCCGGGAATGGAAGAAGCGAGCGACGCGGCGTTTGACGGTAAGGCGGGCTGACGAAATGCAAGGTCCGCTCTATTTCGGTCTCGCCTTCACGATGTTGATTCTGGAAAATCTCTGGCGCGCCCAATGGCCGATTCACGGTCTGGCGCCCCAGTTCACGCTGCTCCTGGTCGCGTTCATGGGGCTGACCGAACACGGCCTCGCCGGGCTGTTTTACGCATTCGGCCTGGGCATCGCGATGGACGCCCTGGCCGGCACCGTGCCGGGCTTCACCGCCGTTGCGTATATCATCACCTACGTCTTCATGATCGCCGCCTCCAAGCTGTTCTGGGTGAAGAGTATTCCGTTCCAAATCCTCACGGCGGCGGTGATGACGTCGCTGGCGGTCACGTCGCGCCTGGCGATTTTGTGGTTTTATCGCTTGGAGCGCGGCCTGGGGCCGGAGATCCTGCGCGACATTCCCTGGCAAATCCTGTTGAATCTGGTCGCCGTGCTGATACTATTCCCCATCCTGATCCGGCTGGACGAGGCCACCGACCCGGGTCGGGAGGGCGAACTCTTCTCGTCGGTGCGCTGGTAGCGCGACATGATCGAACGCGAACCTTCCGGATTTATCGAAAACGAAGAGCGTCGCGACGCCCTGTATTACGTCGTCGTCGGGATCGCTTTTCTGATCCTGCTGACCAAGCTCGTCTACCTTCAGGTCATCAAGGGCGACGAGTATGTGGAGCGCGCCGACCGCCATCGCACCCGTGAGTATCGCCTCCCGGCTCAGCGTGGCGTCATCTACGATCGGGACGGCGAAATCCTGGCCGAAAACCGGCCCAGCTATAACCTGTTCTTCCATCCCAAGATGCTCGCAAGTCCGGAGCGCCTGACGTTCCTGGAAAAAGCCTGCGAGGAATTCGATCTGGACTTCGACGTCGCCAAGCGGCGTTTGGAAAACTCTCGGGACCTGCGTCCGGTGAAGATCAAGACGGATATTTCCCGGGACGATCTGGCCAAGATCGAGACCAAGGCCATGGTCTACGGCCCCGGCTATCCCCTGGAGATCGAGATCGAAACGGCGCGAGTCTATCCCCACGGCGACGTGACCGCGCACATCGTCGGATACATGGACGAGATCGATCCGGGGCGCTTGCAACGAGACAAATACGAAGACTACCGGCCGGGCGATCTGGTCGGAAAAACGGGGATCGAGGAATATTACGAGGAAGAACTGGCCGGACGTTTCGGTAAGCGCATCATGGAGGTCAACGCTCGGGGCGTGCCGTTGCGCGAACTGAGCTTGGAGCCCGGTGTCTCCGGACGCAATCTGGTGCTCAATCTGGACGTGACGCTGATGACCGCCGCGCGGCGCGCTATCGGGACGGCGGCCGGGGCCGTGGTCGTGATGGACCCGCGGGATGGGGCGGTATTAGCTTCGTATTCGTCGCCGAATTTTGCCCCGGAGATGTTCCTGCGTCCGATTCCCCATGACGTCTGGAACGCGATCAACAACAACGAACGCAAACCCCTCTACAACAAGTTCCTCACCGGGCAGTACCCGCCGGGTTCCACCTTCAAGGCCATCACCGCGCTGGCGGGTCTGGAGTCGGGGGTCATCAAACCCGGCGATACGGAATATTGCCCCGGCAAGTGGCGCTTCGGCGGGCGGGATTTCCGTTGCCATTCGTCACGCGGCCACGGCTATGTCAATCTTCAGTCGGCGCTGGTGCATTCGTGCGATGTGTATTTTTATAAAAAAGGCTACGAGATGGGCATCGACCTGCTGGCCGAGTACGGCAAGGCGATGGGCTACGGCGTGCCCACCGGCATTGACCTTGGCGGCGAGTATCGCGGCGTGATGCCCAACAAGGAATGGAAGTCGGAGAAGCTCAAGGAGCGCTGGCTGCCGGGCGACACGCTTTCCGCGTCCATCGGGCAGGGGTACGATCTGGCCACGCCGCTGCAAGTGGCCGTGTCCTACGCGGCGATCGCCAACGGCGGGACGGTTTTCCAGCCCCGGGTGGTGCATCGCATTGAAAATCAGGACGGCAGTGCGATGCAGGAAGTGGACGCGCCGGTGCTGCGCAAACTGCCGTTTAAAAAACGCAACCTCGACCTGGTCACGCGGGGATTGATCGGCGTCGTCAACGATCCGGGCGGCACGGGCCGCAACGCTCGGCTTAAAGGCCATCTGGTCGCGGGAAAAACCGGCACGAGCCAGGTGCGGGCCATCGCGGCGGTGCGCAAGCATATCAGCCAGTTGCCGTACAAGGCGCGTGACCATGCGTGGTTCGCCGCGTTCGCACCGGCGGGCGACCCGGAGATCGTGGTGGTCGTGTTGGCTGAACATTCCGGCCACGGCGGCGTGGTCGCCGCGCCCATCGCTCAGCAGGTGCTTACGGTATTTTTCCGCGAGCGGGCCAAGAATCTGAAACGACAAAAGGCATTGGAGGGCGCGCCGTCGCTGGCGGCTCGGTAGTCGAGCGGCGCGCTATATTCATGGGCATCTTCCAACGCAACAACAGCAGCTTCTATTCGCCTTTCGCCGAGCGGCGGTTTCAGTCCCGCGTCGAGCGAAGAATGGTGCGTTTCGACTGGACGATCGCGGTGCTGGTGCTGGTGCTCATGGGCATCGGGATCATGAATCTGTACTCCGCGGTCGCGGGATATCCGGAGCGGCAGGTGCTGTTCTCCGCCCAGATGCGCTGGTTCGTGGCGTGCATGATCCTCATGGTGCCGATCTATCTGATCAATTACCACTTCTACGAAGCCACCGCCCCGTGGGCTTACGCGATGACGAGTGTCTTTCTTCTTTTGACGCTCTTTTTCGGGCGCGTGCTGCACGGCTCGTCCCGATGGCTGAATATCGGCGGATTTTCGTTCCAGCCGTCCGAGTTTTCCAAGATCGCGCTGGTGCTGATTCTGGCGCGATATTTCGCGGCGAATCCCAAACATGGCGGCTATACGTTACGCGAACTCAAATTCCCGCTGACGCTGATGCTCGTGCCGACCGCGCTGATCTTTTTCGAACCCGATTTGGGCACGGCGCTGATTCACGTGCTGATCTTTTTGAGCATTGCCGTGTTCGTGGGACTGGATAAAAAAACGGTGGCGGCGGTGGTGGGATTCGTGCTGCTCATCGCGCCGATCGGGTGGTTTTTCCTGCTCAAGGATTACCAAAAAAGCCGCATTCTGACGGTCATCGATCCGTCCGTGGACCCACAGGGCGCGGGCTATCAGATCACCCAGTCCGCCGTCGCAATCGGCTCCGGCAAATTCTTCGGCAAGGGCTACCTGCAAGGCACGCAGACCAAGCTGCGCTTCCTACCCGAGCAGCACACGGACTTCGTTTTCTCGGTGCTGTCCGAGGAGTGGGGCCTCATCGGCGCGGTGCTGGTGCTGGCGTTGTTTTTTCTGTTGATCGCGTGGGGGCTGTCGGTGGCGAGCAATTCGAAGGACCGCTTCGGCTCCATCGCGGCCTTCGGTTTGGCGGCCATGCTCTTCTGGCACGTCATCATCAACATCGGCATGGCCCTGGGTCTCATGCCCGTCGTCGGCGTTATTCTCCCGTTCTTCAGTTACGGCCGCACCGCCGTGTTCTCCATGTTATGCGTCGTGACGTTGCTGCTGAATATCAGTAGTCGAAGATATATTTTCGAGTAGTGGCTGTTGGGCATTGGAAAGGCCGACGTTGAAACGACAGAGGCGCGCACGTGAGTAAGCGGCCCGGAGCGTTCGACGACCTGCCCATAATTCACCCTCAACTCGCAAACGTGATCGGCCGTTCCTCGTGGATTTCGTTCGGCGGGATGATCGTGTGATCTTCGAGTTGGGGTTTGACGAAACTCAGGGTGTCCATCGGGCAGACGGTGACGCAAATCCCGCAGCCGATGCACGACGAGTTGGAGTTATCGAGGGTCTCCTGCTTGACGGCGAAGTTCATCACGTCGATGCCGACCTGGCAGTAGCGGGTGCATTCGCCGCACGTGATGCACTTGTCGTTCGAGTAGATGTGGAAGCGGCTCCATCCCATCTTCGTGTAGAAGCGGCTGAGCCATTCCATCATCTTCGCCAGCGGGCACCAGTACCGGCACCAGACCTTGCCGCCCAGGAACGGGTAGAGCGTCACGGGGATGATGCCCACCAGCCATAGATCCACCCCCAGGCTGTAAATCTTCCGCGCCGTCGCGACGCCGGGCTTGAGCACGGTGGCCGTGTTGGAGAAGAAGTAGGCGATGGTGATCCCGGCGGCGAGAATCAGAACGACGTCGCCCATCTTTTCCCATTTCTGCGAGGCCTTGCCCTTGGGCGCGTAATGCCGCCAGCGGTCGCCCAATGTCTCCGCCAGACCGCCGCAGCCGCAAATCCACGTGCAATAACGCTTGCCGTGGAAGAGAACGAATACGGGAATCAGAACGCCGGCCAGAACGATGCCCCAGGCGATGTAGAACATCGTCGGGCTGTCGAAAAAGGTGTTGAAAAACAGCGGCCACGCGTAGACCAGGCCGTAGGCGCGCCAGTCGTGAAAGACGAATTCCGGAAGGATGAAAAAGAAGAACCACTGGAAGAAAAGCAGGGAGCCGAAGCGGGCGATCTGGTATTTGTCCTTGAGGTCGAATCCCCAGCGTTTCATCGCCATCGCGCCGAAGACGGTCATCACCAGGCAGTAGAGCAGACTGTACATGAAGCTCGGCGAGAAGGTGCGTCCGTGGAAACTGAAGGTGAGGAACTCCTTCAGGTTGATCGGGTCGTTCGTCGTGTAGACGATCCTGGGCAGTTCGGTGTCCGGTGCAATCTTCAGGTCGGACGGCGGGCTGTCGCCGGGATGGACGCTCAGCGTGATCGGTTCGTTGTAGTTGAATTCGCCGTCGTACTGACGAATCGCTTGGAACGTCGCGGCTTCGTTGAAGACCACGGTGCCGGGGATGTCCATCCAGTGCGTCGCGGTCTGTTCCATGATCTGGTGTTCCTGGGGCTGGTCGATGAAGTCGACATTGAACGGCCAGATCGGCGCCTTGACGCCGTAGATGAAGTAGCAGATCAGGAACATCAGGCCGAGAAAGGCGAAGCGCTTGGGAGTCCAGGTGCCTTCGAGCAGGACGCCCATCTTCTTGAGAAACGCCACCGGCAGATCCGCGCCGATCAGCACGAAGGCGTGGTCAAAACGCCGGGTCGATTTTTCCTCGCGGCCGTCTTTTTTCACGACCAGATCGTATTGGCCTTCCCGAAATTCCACGACATGGCTGTTGAAAACGATTTCAATCTTCCCGTCGGCGACCGCGGCTTCGAGCTGGCGCTTGTTGTCCTTGAAAACCCGGTCGAAGGCATCGCCCCGATAGGAGAGCGTCACCTCGTTTTGCTCCATCAGCGTCAGAGCGGCCTCGATGGCCGAGTTGCCGCCGCCCACGACGAGGATTTTTTCGCCTTGGTAATGCTTGGGGGCGTAGAGGCGATGGTAGACCGGTTCCATCTCCTCGCCGGGGACGTCCAGATGACGGGGGTTGCCGCGCTGTCCGGTGGCGAGAACGACATATCGGGCCTTGTACGTTTGTTGATCCGTGGTGATCTCGAAAAAGTCACCCCGGCGCTCGACGGTCTCGACGCCTTCGCCCAGGTTCACTTTCAATTCGTTCTCGCGAATGATCTGGTGCCAGCGGGCGAGGAGGTCTTCCTTGGTCGCGCCGTCGAGCCACAACTTGCCCTTGGGCGGCACCTTGTCCGGCTCGGCGTAGATCCATTTGCCTTCGGGGAATTGATCGACCGTGTTGGCGATGCGCCCCTTTTCGATACCCACGTAGGACAGGCCGCGTTCCTTGGCCTCCAGCGCCGCGTTGATGCCCGCCGCGCCCATGCCGATGATGACGACGTCCTTGATTTCCCCGTCGGCCTTGCCCACGTCGCGCTTGGACGCGATGGTTTCGATCACCCGATAGCCGTGCTCCATCGCCAGCTTGATGACCGGAGCGCCGGCCAGGTCGCCGATGATGTAGAGGCCTTTGACGTTGGATTCGAGATTGGCGTTGACCAGGGGGCGGGGGTTGTTCGTGCCCGAATTCAAGATGTCCATGATCTTCGACGTCAGGGCCATGAGGTCCTCCGAAATTAGCGGTCCATCGCGAAATTAGGAGATGTTCTCGGGCGTTTTGTCCTTTTTGACCTGCTGGATCTCGGTTTCGTACTCAGGGATAAGCGGCGCGTGACATTTCGCGCAGCGTTCGGCCGCCGGATGATTGAGATGGCCGCAGATTTCGCACGGCATCGCTTCCACGGTCCGCGGCACCTTGGTCAGCCCCCGGGCCCGCCGCGCCTGCCGATCGACGGCCGGCATTTTGGCGATCATCAACGGACCGAGAACCGGAATAAAGAACCCCTTGAGAAACCACCAGCCCGCCGGCTGCCCCCGGTTGACCGCGAAATAGGCGGCGAAAATGGCCGAGGTAAACAGCAGGACCAGGATCAAAAACGCAAGCTGAATCCACCAATCGCCATGGTAGAGCAGGTGGACGTCTTGCCCGATGAACATGTACGGCTCCTCGCCGATCGGGAGTCGCGATGGACCATACGGACGAGGGGCCCGTCGCGTTTCGGCCTTTGTGGAACGTCGAAAAGATCGGCGCCTATCATACGCCCGGCGGGTGACGTGTGTCTAACGCGCAAGTCACAACATCGGCCTGAAATGGAAAACGGGCAGTCCCGGCATTCGGGAACCGCCCGTCAAAGGCATTGAGCTCGCCCGCCGCTTAGTTGGAGTCGGTGGATTCGGCCGTCTCGTCGGTTTTTTTTGAGACGAATTGCACCTTGGAGAAGCCCTCGGGCATCTTGGGCGGCGTCACGACGCAGATTTTGTTGACCTGCTCGGCGATGGCCATGAAGGCCTTGCCGACCTCCGAGTCCTCGTGCAGGGCCATGTAGGGTCGGCCTTCGTCGGCGGCTTTGACGACCTCGCCGTCCATGGGCAGGCTGCCCAGGAACGTCAGGCCCATATCCTTCGCAAGTTTCTCGCCGCCGCCCTTGCCGAAGATCGGGCCGGACATATTCTCCACAACGCCCAGGACCGGCATCTGCACCTTGCGGCAAAACGAGATCGATTTTCGCACGTCGGCCAGGGAGATTTCCTGGGGCGTCGTCACAACCACCGCCTGCACGCCGGTGAAGGTCTGGGCCGTCGTCAGGGGTTCATCGCCGGTGCCCGGCGGCGAGTCGATGACCATATAGTCCAATTCGCCCCAGTCGATGTCGGCCAGGAATTGACGGATGGCGCCGATTTTCAAAGGCCCGCGCCAGATGATGGCGTTATCGCCCAGTTCCATCAGGTTGGCGATGGACAGGACTTTGAGGTTGGGCATGTACTCGACCGGATAGACCTTGTCGTCTTCCTGGCGGATGAGCTTGTCCTGGAGGCCGAGCATATAAGGCACGCTGGGACCGTGCAGGTCGATGTCCATCAGCCCCACGCGATGGCCCGCCTTGGCCAGGGCGGTCGCCAGGTTCACCGCGACGGTCGTCTTGCCCACGCCGCCCTTGCCGCTCATGACCAGCAGCTTATGACGCACATGGCGCAACGTCCGCGCGATGCGCATGTCCTGTTCCTGTTGAGGCGAAAGCCCGCTCGGGCCGGGTTGGTTGCTTAGCGCGTGAGGGTTGTGTCCGTTGTCGCTCATATCGTGCTCCCGAGGATCCGCCGACCTCGACGAATCGTCCATTGGCATCAGGGTATGTCGACGGTCGATCCCGTCGCGGGCGCCGATCCTAGCGCTGTGCGTCGTGAATGTCGAGTCGGTGTCGCCATCCGTCCGTCGCGCTTACGAAGATCCCTTACCGACCGTTGAAACGTTAGGGCGCGGCGTTGATCCACGGGGATATTTCGTGTAATCGACTTAGCATACGTCTCAGTAAATTCCCGCGAAAATCGCGATATTCGAAAGGTGGCGACGATGGATTGGGGCATGAAAAACCGCATCTCCCGGATTCTCAAGCCGGAGACGGGCAAGACGGTGATGCTGGCCGTGGACCACGGCTATTTCCAGGGGCCGACAACGGGCCTGAAGAACGTCGGCAAGACCATCGCGCCGCTGCTGCCTTATGCCGACGCGCTCATGCTCACTCGGGGCATCCTCCGAACGCAGGTCCCGGCCGAAACCGATATTCCGATCATCCTGCGCATGTCCGGCGGTTCGAGCGTGCTGTTTGACGACCTCTCGGACGAGGAAATCCAAGTGACCGTCGAGGAAGCGATCCGCTTGAATGCGTCGGCGATCACGTGCTCGGCGTTCGTCGGCGGCGCCAATCAGCGCTCCACGCTCACGGGCCTGGCCAAACTGGTCAACGAGGGCGAGCGCTACGGCATCCCCGTGCTGGCCGTCACGGCCGTGGGCAAGGACATGGTCCGCGACAGCCGCTACCTGGGCCTGGCCTCGCGCATCTGCGCCGAGCTGGGGGCGCATATGGTGAAGACCTACTACTGCGAGGGCTTCAAGAAGGTGACGAGCAGCGTGCCCGTGCCGGTGGTCATCGCCGGTGGGAAAAAGACGCCGGAAAAAGACGCGCTGATCAAGGCCAGGGCGGCCATCGACGAGGGCGCCGTGGGCGTGGACATGGGCCGCAACATCTTCCAATCCGATTCGCCGGTGGGGATGATCAAGGCCGTGCGCGCCATTGTTCACGAAGGCGTGAGCGTCGACGAGGCCTACAAAATCTACCAGGGCGAAAAGCGCTCCAAGGCCGCCAAATCGCGAAAGAAGAAATAGCACCGATGGTCGCTGAACAACGTGTGGCGATGTACTACGCCAACAACGACATCCGCATCGAGCACCTGCCGGTTCCGCCGGTCGGCGAAGGCGAGATCCTCGTACGCATCCGGGCCAGCGGCGTTTGCGGATCGGATGTCATGGAGTGGTATCGCCGCGACAAAGTGCCCCTGGTGCTCGGGCACGAGGTGGCCGGCGAGATCGTCCAGGTCGGTCGCGCCGTCGACAATTTCTCCATCGGCGACCGCGTCGTCGTGGCCCATCATGTGCCGTGCATGGTGTGCGAATATTGCCAACGTGGGCGCGAGACCATGTGCCGCACGTTGCAGTCGACGAATTTCGATCCGGGCGGATTCTGCGAATACGTGCTCGTCCCCGCCATCAACGTCAAGACCGGCACGTTCAAGATTCCCGGCCATGTCAGCGACGAGGAAGCCAGTTTCACCGAGCCGGTGGCGTGCGTCCTGCGGGCGCAGCGGCTGGCGGGTCTACGGCCGGGGGACAATGTGCTCGTGATCGGGTCGGGCATCTCCGGGCTGCTGCATATCGCCTGTGCGGCGGCGCAAGGGGCGGGAGCGATCGTCTCGACCGATATTTCGCCGTATCGCGTCGAAATGGCGAATAAACTCGGCGCTAAAGCCCACGTCGCGACGCAGTTCACCCCGGACCACGTGCGCGAGGCCACCGGTGGACGGCTGGCGGATCTGATCGTCACCACCACCGGCGCCGTCCCCGCCATCGAGCAGGCATTCGCGTGCGCCGAGCGGGGAGCGACCATCGTTCTGTTCGCGCCGACCGGGCCGGATGTGAAAATCCCCATCTCCATCAACGATCTGTTCTGGAAAAAGGATCTCACCGTGACCACGTCTTATGCCGGCAGTCCCGCCGACCACGCCCAAGCGCTGCGCATGATCGCCGCAGGGCGCATCGACGTGAAAAGCCTTATCACGCACCGCCTCCCGCTGGCCGAGACGCAAAAGGCGTTTCAATTGGTCGTCGAGGGGGGAGAGTCGGTGAAGGTGATCGTCGAGCCGCAGAGCTAGCGTCAACGCCGACCTCTTACGGCAACAACCCGTTTTCTTCCAGACAACCGAGCATCGCCTTGGACAGCACGTCCGTGCCGTGAGGATTCAGATGCACCGTGTCCCAGTCGAAAACCAGCGAGGTGCGGTTGTCCGTGCTTGACGCGAGACGTTGGTGCGTGTCGCAAAAGGGGATGCCCAATTCGGCCGCCGTCGCCTTTTCGGCGCGGGTGAACAGATAGCCCGAGCTGTCTTCCAGCGTGTCGTCCGTGGCGGGCAGGGACCAGACGAATTCGGACGTGAACATCGCCTTCGCGCCGCGGCTTGAGGCCATCTCATACATGCGCTTGAGGTTGGCGACGTAATCCTCCACCGGATTGACGCGCTTCATGCCGGTTTTGTCGGCATTGACCGCGACCTGACGTCCCCGTTCCTCGATCAGTTTCATGCGAAGACCGTTGTAGAGCTTGAAATGGTGCAGCGCGTCCTGGGCGCGGATGACCCAGGGCTTGCGTCGGTTGAGTCCGGTCTTGTCCATGTACGATTCGACGCGGTCCCAATGGCCGCCCGTCTTCGCTTCCCAGAGTTCGCGATACGTGAACGGTCCGAATTCGTTGTAGGCGGCGGCGTCGTTGAAGTTGATGTAGAGGATCAGCAGGTCGTAGTCCAAATCCTTCATGTACAGCGTATGCAGCACCATGAGCTGGAAGAGGTTGTAGCCCTTCACCCCGGCGTTGACGACTTCGTACTTCGTCCCGTCGTTGCGGGCGTTGAGCAGCTTTTCCAGCTTGTAGCCCCAGGTGTCCTGGAGACGATCCAGGCGGTCGCCCCAGACGTTCGAGCCGCCCATGATGACGATGCGGTATGTCCCGGCGGGAACCTCGTCGCTGGTGGGGCCGGAGCGAAAGTTAAGCTTCTCCACCTTGAAGTCGCTGCGCTGATGAAAGTCGGGCGTGGGGACGAAGAGGTTTTTCGGCACCCAGAACAAGGTCTCGGAAGTCTCGAACTCGCCGCCGACATTGTCCTGCTGCCAATACTTCGAATAGGCGGCATGGCGCACGGCGAGCTCGGAGGCGCCGAGAAAAAGGAAGAGGACAGCCATCATCATCGGTCCCGACGCCGTGGCTTCCTTGCCGTGGACGCGCAGGAGGGCGAAATAACCGGCGACCGACATCGCCAGGGCGATGGAGCCGAGGGTCGCCCAATCGTTCCCGTCCAACGGATGCAGCGGTCCGACGGCAATCAAGGCGGGGAAGAGCAACGGCAGCGCCGCGATGCGGGCCGACGCCCCCCAGAAATACTTGGCCGCGAAATGCCAGAATAGCGCCATCACGACGCAGAAGAGCAGCGTTCCGATCAGGTACGGCCGCCACGCTCCGGCCTCATTGGAGCCGTTGAAAACAACGGCAGCGGTCATCGCCGTGGGGATCGCCAGGAGGAACCACAGAAAATCCCACGGTCGGCCCTTCGCCTCGGCCAGGAGAACGCCGATTCGGAAGAGGAGGCCGCCGATCAGCATCAACGGAATCGCCAAGGAACGGACGAGCAAGCCGGTCAGCAGCAGGGCGGCGATCATCGGCAGATAGGAAGCGGCGAAGCTTGCCATGGCCGCCGCTGGAGAGGCCAGCCCCGTCGCCGCAATGAGATACGCCTCTAACCAACGGACGATCAGCAATATGACCAGCAGCGCCAGCGTGAGGATGAGCATGTGCCTTCGGTCGGTGAGGCTTTCGCCGAAACTCTCGGAATAAAGGCGTTCGCCCGAGTCCAAGTCCTCGACCGTGAGATTGTCCACATGAAAATGGGACTGATGGGACTTGATCGTGATCTGACGCAGGTTCGAGCGGGCTCGCGGCACAACGTGATCCGGCTTGGCTCCGTTCACGCCCACCGCGACAGCGTCGTGCCTCACGTCGAGGCGCAGTCGTTCGTAATTGTCGGAACTGCGGTGGACGTCTTCGCCGGTCAGAAAGGCTTCCGTGCGTCCCTGGTTGTCGTCGACGTAGATGAAGATCTGGCCGATCCACTTGGCCTTCACGTCGAAGGTGATCCCGAGTTGTTTGTCCCGCCATTCCTCGGGGACGTCCAGGCCGACGGTCGAATCCCAGATCAGACGAATGTTCCCGCCCTGGGGGCCGTGGAGCTTCGTTTCCGTGTCGGCGAAGAGGGGCGGCTTCATGGGCGCGCGGCCGGAGAAAATCGTCAGCGCGGCCGCCAGGAGAGGGGCAAGGACAAGCAGGCCCAGGGGCGCCGAAAAGAATCGAACGCCTCGGCCCTCGGAGCGATCCAAGGATGTCATGAAGGCATCTTGCCAAAAAGAGGCGGGGCGGTCATCGGCTCTATTCGAGCGCGGAGTGATCGCCGAACGTGATGCGCCAGTTCAGGAAGATGGAATACGAGTAGTAGGAGCTGCCGTCGCTGTAGCCGCCGCCGGCGCCCCACTCGGCCTGAGCGGAAAGGGCGTGGTTGTAGTTGATGCGCCAGTTGGCCGACCCGAACAAGCCCAGGCCGAACGATCCGGCCGCGTCGTCGCCCTCTTGGCTGATTTCCCAGCCGTAACCGGGCGAAGCGCCGAGGGAGTAGTTGAAATCGTCTCGCGGGCCGTGGAACCAGCCGATGGGCAGGGAGTGGCTCCAGAAGCGATAGGGCGACCAGTAGGCCTCCGTGGCGTAGGGCTCGAAGTCTTCGTGGTCAAGCCAAGTGAAGGCGTAGGAGACCAGCAGCCCCGAGTTGTCGACTTCGAAGGGATTGAAGAAGGTGTAGCCCAGGCTCGCCTGCACATAGTCGGAATTCTGGGAGTCCAGATCCACCGCGTCGGCCGTCTTGTCGTGGTCGCCGTCGGACTGGTCCGATTCGCTGTAGATGCGGTAGCGATATTCGCCGCGCAGATTGAAGTGATCCCAATCGGCGCCGGTCAGGTTCTGGAAGGCGAGGACACCGCCGTAGCTGTCCATGAAGATGCGCTCGTGCATGGCCAGGGCCGTCTGACGAACGTCCTTGCGCTGATAAGCCAATTCCAGGGAAGCGATATCCAGGATGTCGGCGGTGCCGGCGATGAGCCAGTTGTGCGTCGGGTCGATGTCCTGATCGAAGATGTTGTAGATGTATTCGCCCTTGAGCCCGGCGATGCCGAACAAACCCGCGTTCAGGCCCACGGCGGGGGCGAGGATGTTAATCGCGTCCTGGTTTTGCTGCATCATCCGGGCGGCTTCAAGGCGGCCCCAGGCGCTCCAGCCGTCCCAGAAGCGATAGGTGAAGGTCGTGCCGCCGTTGAGGTAGGAGATGCGATCGGCAAAGCGAATCGCTTCCGAGTAACCTGCGAAAACGTCCAGCGTGGGGGCGCTTTCGTAAGTCACCAGGGCGATGCCCTCTTGGGCGTCGATGTTCGACGGGTCCAGCGATTCGGCCACTTTGTACTGATGCAGGGCCGAGCGCCACATGCCCGACTGGCGATAGATGTTCGCCAACGCCAACCGGTAGTAGATGTTGTTCGGATTGGCCGCGACGAGCTTTTCAAATTCGAAGCGAGCGCGTTGATACGCCTGCTTGTTGTAAAGCTCGTTGGCCAACTGGGTGCGGTACTTTTGTTCCGCCTCGCTCATTTTTAAGGTGGGTGGGCCTGGGGAGATGAAGCCGGGACCTCCCGGGCCCGGTGCGTTGAAGAACGCGTCCAGGAACGCGCCCTCCGAATAGTAGATGTCATACAAGGCCAGGAACGTGCGGGCCTCTTCGTCGCCGGGATTGACGACCAGAATGCGTTTGTACTGATCGATCGCCTCGTCGATCTTGCCCGATTCCTTGTAGGCGCGGGCCAGGCCCTTGCGGCCGTCCACATTCCACGGATCGGTCTCGACGACGTATTCCAGATTGACGATGGCGTCGGTGTACGCGCCCTGGGCCAGGTAGCATTGCCCCAGCTCCAGACGCACCGTCACGTCCTTGGGATCTTTCTCGGCCATCTTGTTGTAGATGGCGATCGCCGAGTCGTAATCCTCGGCGTAGTTGTAGGCGCGGGCCAGTTCCAGATACACCTCGTAATCGTCGTTGCCGTTCTCGACGAGATACTGCAAGTGCTCGGCGGCTTGGGCGTAGCGGGTTTCGTACGAGTACAGGCGCGCCAGCAGCAGGCGGATGTCGGCGTTGTCCGGTTCTTTTTCGACCACCTTTTCGGCATGGTCGATGGCTTCGCCGTAACGATCGGGATTCGCCGAGAGCAACGTCGCCAGATAGTAGTGGGCGTCCACGTTGCCCGGCTCGATCTCCAGCGCCTTGTTGAACTCGGTTTCGGCCTCGCCGTTCTTCTTCATGCCCATGTAGACCTTACCCAGGGAGATGTGGGCGTCGGCGTTTTCGGGCTCCAGGGCGAGGGCGTCGCGATAAGCCTTTTCGGCTTCGTCGAACTCACCCCGTTCGAGCAGCAGACGGCCCATCTCCAGGCGCGCCTCGGTGTTCTTGGGATAGCGGTTGTACAGGCGCCGGTACAGGTCCAGCGCGCGGCCGTGGTAGCGCCGATCCCAGGAGTACAGGGAGGCGAGGGCGAAGCTGGCCTCGTAGTTATACGGGTCGTTCTTCAAGACCAACTCGTACTCGTGCATCGCCTCTTCCAGGCGGTTGTTGTACGAGTACAGCCGGGCGATCGCCAGCGCGCGTTGTTACGGCTGGGATCCTGGGCGATGACGACTTTGTACTGCTGGATCGCCTCGTCGTAACGCTTGGCGTATCCCAGCGTCTGAGCCAGCTCATAACGCAGTTCGATGTCGCCCGGGCGGCGATTGACCAGCCACGCATATTGCTGCACGGCGGCGTCGAAGCGGCCGGACCAGGAGTACAGCCGCGCCAGACGCAGCCGCACGTCGAAGTTGTCCGGATCGGCCTTGAGGATCAGGATCGCCTGATTGATGGCCGGGACGTAGGTCGCCTTGTCGTAGCTGTAGATATCCGCCAGGGCCAGACGCGACGGCATGTGGTTCGGATCGTATTTCAGGACACGCTGGTATTCCCGCACCGCCTCTTTGTAACGGTTATGGGCGGCCAGCTCCTGAGCGAGCAGGTAGCGGATTTCCACATTCCCCGGGTCGTCCTGGAGGATGCGTCGCATTTGTTCGATGTTGGCCGGGTACTCGCCGTAGACGCCGTAGATATCCCCCAGCTATTGGCCAGCAGCCACCACGCCCGGCGGTATTCGCCCGTCACCGCGATGTAGCGGCGCGACAGGAGGTAGTGGTTGTAGGACAGTTCGGCGAAGGCGTTGACGTTGCCCGGATCGCGATCGAGCACGTGGCGCTGCATCACGACGGCTTTTTCGTAGTCGCCGCGCTTGCGGTCGATGACGCCCAGACCGTAGTAGGCGGCCGACGTATTCGGGTTGTAGTAGCCCTCGACGCCTTCTTCCTCGACCTGCCGATCCTCGGTCAGGGCGATGACTTCGCGGTATTCCAGCGCGGCCTTTTCGTATTCGCCGGTCTCCCGATAAGTGTCGCCCAGACCCAGGTGAGCGTTGCCGTTGGCCGGTTCGGCTTCCAGAACCTGGCGATAGGTCGTCTCGGCCAGGGCGAATTCCTCGGCCTCCCGATACGCCAGGCCCAGCGCCAGACGCACCTCGGTGCGCGCCGGATTCTCGTTCAGCTTCTGCACCAGCTCGGCGATAACCTCGTCGGTGTTACCCGCGTAGATGCGCGTGCGGATCAGCTCCAGGTAGAGGTCTTCGTCGTTGGGCGCCTTGGCGTAGAGCGTCTGATATTCCTTGATGGAATCGTCGTATTGCTCGGTCCAAGCCAGCAGGCGGGCCAGCAGCAGGCGCGTGTCGTCGTCCTCGGGATCCTGCGAGAGGACGTAACGCGCTTCCTCGATGCCTTTGTTGTAGTAGCGCGAGTTCTGCGCATAGACGTTCGCCAGCTTGCGATGCAGGTCCAAATCCGAGAAGCGCATCGTGACGACTTTTTCCAGCGTCTCGATGGATTTGACCGTGTCCTGCTGATAGGCGTAGACGTCGCCCAGGGTGCCCATCACCTCGATGTTTTCGGGGCGATGGCGGCAGCGCGGCGAATGGCGTCGATGCTCTTATCGTGCTTGCCCATCTTGTTGTAGACGGTCGCCAGACCCAGATAACCGGCGATGTTGCGCGGCTCGGCCTCGATGGCGTCGTTAAATTGGCCGACGGCGTTCTCGTACAGGTTGTGGTCGAGATACACATCGGCGAGGGCCAGATGGGGATCGGCCGAGTCGGGATGATCCTTGGCGCATTGCTCCAGGGTGCCGACGGCCTTGTTGTAGGACTTGGACTGGTCGATCTTCGCGAACATCCAACGGAAGCGGTCCAGCACGCCGATGAACTGCTCGGAGACCTTGTCTTCCAATTCCTTGGTGCGCACCTGGGCGGCCTTGGACTTAGCGTTGTAGGCGAGGCCCAGGCCGATCTGCGCCTTCATGTTCTTGGTCTCGCCGGTGGTGTCGAGGATGTCCTCGTAGATCTCGATGGCGTCGTCGGGACGGCCCGACTCGGTCAGGATATCGGCGCGCAGAACCTTGGCGTCCACGCTGTCCGGATCGGCCTTGAGGATTTTGTCGGCTTCCTGCAGGGCGATTTCATAGTCGCCGGATTCGCGCAGGGCCTTGACGTATTCCCGACGGATTTCCTGATTGTCCGGTTCCAGTTCCAGCAACGCGCGATACTGCTCGCGGGATTCGCGATAATTGCGCGAGGCCGTGTACAGGCGCGAGAGCAGGTGCCGGGCCTCGATGTTGTCAGGCTCCTCCTGGAGGATCGCCTTGACCGTCTCGATGGCCTGGGGGTAGGTCGTCTCGTCCTGGGCGTAAAGCTGCGCCAGGTAGAGCTTGTGATCCAGATCCGACGGGTTCAGGGCCACGACCTTTTTGTAGGACTCGACCGCGTCGGCGTAGCGCTCCTGGGCGGCGTAGGCGCGGGCGATGCCCACCAGGGCCGCCTCGTCCTTGGGCTTTTTGTCCAGGATCATTTTGAAGGTCAGGATAGCGTCGGGGTAGCGCTGGGCGTAGGTATAGGCCTCGCCCAGACCCTGAAGGGCCTTGTCGCGCATGGCGGGTTTGACGGTCAGCAGGTTGAACTGGTTGGCCGCCTCGGTGTAGCGCTTCCCGTAGAGCAGGGTGTAGGCATATTCCAGACGGACGGTGTCGTTGCCGCCTTCGATCGACAGATATTCCTCATAGGTTTTGATGGCTTCTTCGTAGGCGCCGCTCCAGGACTGCACGCGGGCCAGCGTCAGCAGCGCGCCGCGATCCTTGGGTTCGATGGCGAGGATCTCTTTGGACAGGGCGATGGCGTTTTCGTAAGTGGATTTGTCGTAGGAATAGACCTCGGCCAGGTCCCGTTTGGCCGAAAGATTCTCGGGCTCCGCGGCGATCAGCTCCTTGTAGGCCGTGATCGACTTCTGGCGATCGTCGGACCATTGATAAACCTGGGCCAGCTTCTGGCGAACCTTCCCGTCGTTGGGGTCGGCCTTGAGAACCTCTTCGTAGACCTTGATGGCCTCTTGGTTCTTGCCCAGGTTGTAATAGGAGTCGCCCAGAAGCTTTTTGGCTTCCAGGTTGCCCGGATTCGCCTCGAGCGCCTGCAATAGGGAGGTGATGGCTTTACCGTAGTCTTCCCGATTGAAGTGGGTGACCCCATCTTCATACGGGCCGGCCACGGCCGGGATCGCCATGCACAGCCATATCGCGGTGACGCCGAGGAAGAGGGACCATCGTCTCATGGCGTGGGTCCTTTCGTTCCTACGGTCTTATCCGCCGGTGTGTCCGCACCGGCCGCCATCGCATTGTTATAGAGACGCAGCGTCAGCAGCGCCTCCAGATTGTCGAAAGAATAGAGTTCGTCGTCGGCAAACGAGCCGTAGAGCTTGCTGCGTTTGTTGGTGTTTTGAAAGCGCAGCAGGCGTTCCAAGACGGTCTCGGCCAGTTCCATCTCGCCGGCGGCCTGGGCATACCGGGCCAGCAGGGCGTAGACGCTCGTGGATTCGAAGAACTTGGTCGGCGCGCCGGTTTCCAGGTCGTATTCGGCGTAGATGACGCCATCCTCGTCCAGTTTGGCTTTCATGAAATCCAGCAACCGGCGCTGCGTCGGGTCCGCGGCCAGCAGGAACAATCCGCAGTAAAGCTGATTGATCGTGTTCTGCCTCGGGCCGCGATAGCGACGTTCGTTGAAATCGTAGATCTCGAAAAACAGCCCGTTTTCAGCCTGTCCGTCGGACAGCAGGCGGGCGTTGGCCTGCACCGCGTCCTTCCAATCCGGCCGGTACTCGAGCAGACGGGTCAGGACCGTCAAATCGATGTAGGACAACTGGATCCGGTCGGCCACGGTGGGGTGCCCCCAATCGCGCCAATTGACGAAATCCCGTAGACGATCGTCGGGCATCTCGTGTTTGCGAATCGCCCAGGCGATCTGCGTTCCCAGGTCCAACTCTTCTTCGTTGCCCCACAGCTTGTAGGCGTCGATCAGCGCGCCCACGATGCGCAGATCGTCCACCGAGGCGGTCGAATCGGCCGACAACTCGCCGTCGGCGCTGACTTTCCAGAAAAACAGGCCGAACTGCCCCGTGAGGGTCGACTTGGTGTAGGCGAGTTGTTGCTCGAACAACTCGCGATCGGCGGCCGCGACGGCGTAGTTCATCATCAGGCCGGTGCTCTCCGAGAGCACGCCCGAATCACGCAGCCGGGTTTCGTCGTACGTTTCAAACAAGCCGTAATCCCTCACCGAGGTGGACGTCAAAATGCCGCCCGTCTCGGTCATCATCCGACGCTCCACAAAGCGCCGGCAGGCCTGTTCGGCCTCCATCGGCGGCAGGGGGGACGACGCGCAACCGCTCGCCAGAACCCCTACCGTGAGCACCAAGCTGACCAGCCTTTGACGGCCGGTCGATTCCCAAAAAGTCAAACCGCGCAACAACGCCGCCCCGACGCTAGATATTGTCGAGTTGGCGTTCGCGGAATCGATATCGTTGCGTCTTGTCCCATTGGGAGCGTTTGCGCCCCCGCGTCACGTCCAACACGATCGAACGCAGCACAATGATGATCCACAACTGGCAATAGGTCAGATACATGATCCCCGAAAGGAAGATGTTCTTAAACGATTCCTCGCCTTCCAGACTGATGGCGATGAGGGACTGCATGAAAAAGAGCATGGCGGCCAGGAACCAGATGAAGGTAAACGGCCCGATCAACCCCAGTTTCACGAATCCCAGCACACCCAGCAGGGCGATCACGTCCGACATGACCAACGCGAAGAAGAAGATGTAGTACAGGCTGAACAGGTAGAACAGATCCACCATGATGCGCCGGTTCTTCATCTGGAACGCGATGCGCAGGAATTTGCGGATAATGTAGTTCATGCCCTGGGCCCAGCGGGTGCGTTGGCGGATGAAGGTGCGGATATCCTCCGGCTCCTGCTCCCAGGTCACGGCGTAGGGGATGAACTTGATGCGGTAGCCCATCTCGTAAAGGCGGATGGACAGCTCGGCGTCCTCGGCGATGGCTTCCTCGTCGAAGCGACCGGCCTTGTCGAGGACCTTGCGCCAAATGACGTAATTGGTGCCGGGCAGGGTGGCCAGATTGAACAGCTTGTAGCGTCCGCCCTGCATGAGCCATTGGAAGGAGATGAACTCGATATTGATGAACGGCGGCAAGTAGCCCCGGTCCTTGTTGATGGTGCGCACCTTGCCCAGAACGGCGCCAAGTTGCGATTCTTCCAGGAGATTCGCGACGAGATAGGACAGCGATTCCGGCTCGGGCCGGTTGTCGGCGTCGTAGACGGCGATCACGTCGCCCATGGCGTGTTCGAGTCCCACATTCAGCGTTCGGCTCTTGCCCTTGCCGCCTTCTCCCTCGGGAATATTGACCAGACGCACCTGTCGGTGGCGCGTGGCCATTTCTTCCACAATAGCCTGTGTATCGTCCGTACTGCCGTCATTAACAACAATAATTTCAAGACGTTCGCGCGGATACTTCAGAGCCAGCATTGCCTGGATCGTCCGCTCAATGACCAGTTCTTCGTTGTGCGCCGGGATCAGAATGGACACAAACGGGAAGGGGAAGGGCTCGTCGAAGATGCGCTCCCGCTCTTTTTCCGAGGACAGGCCGTGGAAAAAGGCGAAGAACGTGAGCACCACGTTGAAGACCAGAAACAGCCAGATACCGATGGCCGCGGCCAGGAACGCCAGATCGATAAAAACGTTGCTATACATCAGCCGACGTCCTCTCCGCGGCGCTCGGCCACCAGTTGTTTCGCGCCTGAGTACGTCGTACGCGTCACCAGGAACAACCAGATCACCAGGAACGCCAGCATGGTCAGCATGCCGACGAACAGCAGGACCAGCGCGACCGGGTTGGTGACGCCCGAGATGGTCGGACGGAACAGATAGAGGTTGCGTAGCGTGAACGGCGGCCGACGATAGACGCCTTCGATCACCTGCACTTCCCGGGGCCGCAGGGAGACGTATTTCTGCACATCGCCGGTGACGGTTCCCAGGGAGTAATTGTGGTCGATCGGTTCGCCGAATTCGTTGATCACCATCTCGTGCTTGTATTGGCCGTTAAAGGAGATCTTCACGTCCGACGTGCCGGTCACGGTGACGCGGTCGCGGGTCGTGACCTTGTTGTTGAAATCGGCCAGGCTCACGAATTCGTAGCCTTCGGCGCGGATGCCGTCGATGGTCTCGGAGAGCAATTCCAGATCCAGGAAGGTATGGAAGAAGAAGCTCGCCCAGCCGTCACGCACCACCAGGGTGCGTTTGGCGTCGTCGATCAAGGCTTGCGGATCGCGCCCGGCGCTCGGATTGATGTAGCCCAATGTCTCGGGAATGATGATCTGGCGGTGCATGTCCTGCTTGATGACATACGGGAAGAACTGGTCGGAGCCGAACAGATCCACCGGCATGCGCCGCTCGACGACCGTCGTGAAGAAGTTCGCCATCTCGTCGTAATCGGTTTGCCCGGCGGCGTAGTGGGGCGTGGTCCAGGCAATCGGGTAGATGCCCGCCATGTGCGCCTCGGACAGGCCGCGCACCAGACGCGAGGCCACGGCCGTGCGATCGTCGCCGAACAGCGAACGTCCGTCTTCCCGGCTCCAGAACTCGAAGTCCACCGCCGTCTCGCCCGAGTGCTGATGGGTGTAGCCGTGCAGGATCGGCACGCCGCCCTTGGAAACCAGGTAACGCACCGTCTCGGAGAACTTCTCGTCGTCGGACAGATAGGAAATTTCGTCGGTCTCGGGGTTCACGTACACCGGAGTCAACGTGAAGGCGAAGGGGACTTTCTTTGTGAAAAGCAGGTCCGCCGTCCGTTTCAGGCTCTCCGGATCGCGCTTGGCGTGGATATCCTCAAGACGCAGAAACGCGGGATGTTCCTTGACGTGTTTGACTTCCAGGAAGTCGTGCAACACGTCGCAAAACGCCAGATAGGCGCCGCCTTCGACCGCGTAAGCCAGGGCGTCGCTGGAGACGTACCAAAGATTCGCGCCCTTGATGATCCACGGGATCGTAATCGCCGGGGGCGGTTCGGGCATCGGCGGAGGCGGGGGACGCAGCAGCGCCTCGTCCTGCTCAGCGGTCGTGCCCGGCAATTTGGCGACATCCGGCGCCTTGTCCGGATTGGCCATGCCTTCGGGAAGCGTGGGCAGCCCTTCCGGCAAGGCCATCCCCAACGGCGAGGCGGAGAGCGTTTCCATGTCCGACGGCGATTTGGCCGCCATGGCGCGGACCATCTGCAGCGCGTCGTACGCCGACAATTCGAAGCCCGACTGGGCCTCCTTGACCGGATTGGAAACGTACTTGGCCTCGGCGATGACTTCGCTGACGGACTTACGCGTCTGACGCACGCCGAAGGTTTGCAGGCTCACCTTGGCCAAGCGCGTGTCTTTGTAGACGACTTCGTTGGTGGCGTAATCGTCGGACGAACGCTCCCATTCGAAGCCGTATTTGTCCATGCTGTGCCGCTTGCCGATGCGGTCCAGGTTTTCGTTGATCCAGAAGATCGGCTTGTCGGTGTTGTAGACGTCGTCGATGAACACCGAGGGCAGGGGCTGCCCGCTTTTGGTGCCGACGTAGAAGACGTAGTCGAATTTGCGCAGGCGGCCTTTTTCGTAGTTCTCGACGCTTTCCACCGTGATGTCCACGTCGAAGTGGGCCAGCAACTGCACGAGGGACATGGCCGAGACCATCTCGCTGGGACTGTCGACCTGCGTGAGGGCGTCGTGCAACACCAGCACGTCCGCGCCGCCCGGGCCCAGGCCCGTCGTTTCCGGCGCGAGCTGCTGTTGCAGCACATAGAGCAGCCCCAGAATCATCGCCAGGGCCACTAAGGGGAGAATCACCACACGCATGCGATCGTCAAAATCCTAATACCGGTTAAAAAGGTTTGTACCGGGCATCCAGAACGTTCACGAGCTCTTCCAGGTTATCCGCGTCCTTCGGGAAGTTCGTGGCGGACAGGGAAAGCTGAGGCGGAACCTCGTCCCAGCGCTCCACCATGCTCTCCAAAAGCGCCGCCCGTCGTTCGGCGACGCGTGTCATCACAATGTTCACGCCGTTGGCGTTGGTTTCCGGCAGGATAATGCCGATCTCGGCGTCCGAGTATTTGCCCACATAGTCCGCGTCGCGCAGCAGGCCGCGCAGGAAGCGCCCGAGCTCGCGATACAGAATGATTTCCTGCTCGTAGTCGTAGCGCCGCTGAAAATCCGCCAGATTGTCCACCCGGACGAAAATCAGCGACATGGGGGTGTTGTAGCGCTTCACCCGCTTCATCTCGCCCGAGAGCATCCAGCGGAAGCTTTTGAAGTTGTACAGGCCGGTTTCTTCGTCGGGGACGAAGGTCTCGACCGTGGTGACTTCCTTGAAGGGGCTGGCGAGCTGGAAGTTGAAGGTCTCGAAGATGATGCCCAGGATGAAGCCCAGGGCGATCAGCACGGTGATATTTGCGATGCCTTCGCGAATCACGCCCGGCTGCGTGGCGCTTTGGCCCTGGATGATCGTGAACAGAATGACGGTGCCGTAGATCGCCGCGCCGATGATCGACATCAACGCGCCGTGGCGCAGCCCGCGGGAGACGGCCAGAAAGGCGATCGGGATCGAGAGGATCATCGTCAACGCGTCGTAGCCACGGACCTTGAAATAGGTCGTGAAAAACAGACCGACGACGACACCGATCACCGTAATGATGATCAGGTCGCGATATTGGATCTTGCGTCCGGTGGTCGTCGCCGCCATCAACGCACCTCCTCGTCATGGGGCGGGGCTGGTAGGTCGTCGTTGTGGTAGGTCCGTGTGCGTCGCGTCAAAAAACGCACAATGTCGCGCAATCCGAAGAGGAACCAGATCGCGACGATGATCACGACAACGATGACCGAAGTCGTAATCATACAGTTATGACTGAGCGTCACACCCACCTAAAAGACCTTCCCCTTCATCGATATGCAATTCATGACCGGCAATGGAGCCGGACAAGAATAGCCGTACTTCCCCGAACTTGCAAACGTTTTCCCCACGTCCCTTTGACGAATTGTTCAAAGGCCGCCGGAAGGTTTCGCCGTGCCGAAAATGTTATCGGATATCTCCTTACAATCGCCGAAAATCGGCAATTTGAGAAAAGAGGCTTTTTACGTTGGCCAGGAGGCCGAGGCGGTTATCCCGAAGGCGTTCGTCCTCGGCCATGACCATCACGTTGTCGAAAAACGCGTCCACTTTCGGCCGGATTCCGGTGATCGTTTCCAGGGCGTCCTGGTAGCGGCCGTCGGCGGTCAGCGCCCCCACGTCCTCCCGCACGGACTGGAAGGCGTCCCAGAGGACCTTTTCGGACTCGTCCTGGAAGACCGCGGGGTCGACGTCGCCGACCTCCTGCCGGCCGGTGATGTTCGCGACGCGCTTGAAGGCGGCGGCGAAGGCGGCGTAGTCCCCGCTTTGGGAGAAGGCATGCACGGCCTTGGCCCGACTGACGGTCTCGACCAGGTCGTCGAAGCCGATTTCCAGGACCGCGTCGACGATCTCGCCGCCGATACCTTGTCCGCGCAGCCAATTGGCCAGACGCACCTTGAAGAATTCCAGCGTCTGTTCGCGAACGGCGGCGGGATCGGCCTTTGTTACCGACAAACCGGCCTGGATTGCCGCGTCGACAAATTCGGCCAGCGAAATACGCCATTGCCTGTTGGTGACGATTTCAATGATGCCCAAAGCCTGACGGCGCAGGGCATAGGGGTCGCCCTTGCCGGTCGGAGCGAGTCCCACCGCCAGACACGAGACCAGCGAATCCATTTTATCGACGACGGAGCATAGCGCGCCCAATTCGGACTTGGGCAACTCACCGCCGGCGCTTTTCGGCAGGTAATGCTCATAAATGGCGTCGGCGACGTCGCTCGGCTCGGGATCGGCCTGCCGCGTCGCATATTCACGGCCCATAACGCCCTGCAACTCGGCGAATTCGCCCACCATCTGCGTCAGGAGGTCGGCTTTCGAAAGGAGAACCGCCCGCTCCAACGCCGATTTTTGCGTCGGGGCGAGTTGATCGGCCACCCAGCCCGAGAGCGTCGTCATGCGATCCAGCTTGTCCTTGTAGCTGCCGAGCTTGCGGTGGTAGACGACGCCCGCGAGCTTCTCAACCCGTTCGAAAAGGGGCATTTTCAGGTCTTCGTCGTAAAAGAATTTGGCATCCGCCAGGCGGGCGTTGAGAACGCGCTCGTTGCCCGCGATCACCACCGAAGGCTCCTTGGCTTCCAGGCCGGAGACCACGCCGAAGTGGGGCGCAAGGCCGCCGCCGGAATTTTCGAAGGCGAAGTACTTCTGGTGGGCGCGCATCGGCGTGATGATGACCTCGGCGGGCAGGCCCATGTAGGCTTCCGGGATCGTGCCGATCAGCACGACCGGCCATTCGACCAGACCCGTGACCTGGTCGAGCAGCGCTTCGTCATCCACCTGCTTGATCGACAGTCGGGACGCCGCGTCCTGCAACTGGCGCGCAATTTCGGCGCGTCGGGCGTCGTAATCGACGAGCACCTTGGCGTCCTTGAGCTTGGCCAGGTAGTCGTTCAGGCCGCCGACCTTGATCGCCTCAGGGTGATGGAAGCGATGGCCGAGGGTTTCGTTGCCGGCCTTGACGCCCGCGAAGGCGAGGTCGACGGTTTTTCCATCCAGCAGCGCCACCAGCCAACGCACCGGTCGGACAAATCGTTCGGAATACGACGCCCAGCGCATGGATTTCGCCCACGGGATCGACGAAATCAGTTCGCCCAGAAGGGCGGGGACGATTTCCGCGGCCGGACGACCGGGCACATGCTTGCGAATGCCGGCGCGGGGGCCTTTGTCCGTTTCGATCTCGATCAGGTCGCTCGGTTCGACACCTTGTCCCTTGGCGAACCCGATCGCCTGCTTGGACGGATTTCCCGCCTCGTCGAACGCGGACGCCCACGCCGGGCCGAGCTTTTCCACGGTTTCGTCGGCCTGCTGCTCGCTCAGATTGTCCACTTGCAGCACCAGGCGTCGCGGCGTGGCGGTCACATACAAGTCGTCGTAGCCCAACTTGGCCTCGCCGAGCTTGCCTTCGGTGAGTCGACGCAGATCCGCCATGGCCGGGACCAAAAAGCGCGAGGGGATTTCCTCGACCCCGATTTCCAGGAAGAGTTCCACGCCCATTTACGCCGACCTCTTCGCGGGGTGCTTGATCAAGGGGAAGCCCAGCGCTTCGCGGGAGGCCAGGTAGCCCTCGGCGCACATCTTCGCCAGATTGCGCACACGCCCGATGTACGAGACGCGCTCGGTCACGCTGATCGCGCCCCGGGCGTCGAGCAGATTGAAGACGTGGGAGCATTTCAGGCAGTAGTCATAGGCGGCCAGGGGGATTTCGGCCTGGAACGCCCGGTTGGATTCAGCCTCGAAGTGGTTGAACAGCTCCAGGAGCATGGGCACGTCGGCCACCTCGAAGTTGTACTTGGAGAACTCCACCTCGTTGCGGTGATAGACGTCGCCGTACGTCACCTCGCCGACCCATTCCAGGTCGTAGACGTTGTTGACGTTTTGCAGATACATGGCGATGCGTTCGATGCCGTAGGTGATTTCCACGGAAATCGGGTCCAGATCGATGCCGCCCACCTGCTGGAAGTAGGTGAACTGCGTGATCTCCATGCCGTCCAGCCAGACTTCCCAGCCAAGACCCCAGGCCCCCAGCGTCGGCGATTCCCAGTCGTCCTCGACAAAGCGGATGTCGTGGGCCAGCGGGTCGATGCCGAAGGTTTTGAGACTGCCCAGGTACAAATCAATGATGTCGTCCGGGCTGGGCTTCATCAGCACCTGAAACTGGTAATAGTGCTGGAGGCGGTTGGGGTTGTCGCCGTAACGCCCGTCGGTCGGGCGGCGGGAGGGCTCCACATACGCGCAATTCCACGGCTCGGGACCCAACGCACGCAAAAACGTGCTCGGGTTGAACGTCCCGGCCCCGACTTCCAGATCGTACGGCTGCACGATCAGGCAGTTGCGCTTGGCCCAGTAGTCCTGCAAAACCAGGATCAATTCCTGAAAATTCACGTGGCCACCTTAGCTTGCGCCAAAAAATGTCTTATCCCGTGGGATCTTACACGGGTTTCTACAAGTGTTACTTTCACTTGTCAACTGCGGATTTCCCACCATGGGTAGTAGGCTGAGGATTTATGACAACAACCGATGGCGAAATCAAGATGTCGGCCGGCCATTCTCAGCGCCGAATACGCCACCGAAGGCTCCCTCTTGTTTGTCCGGAAAAAACACCAACTATTCGGAACTTCAAGGTGAAAGGTTCAGGTGCCGATGAATGCTTTGTCGGGGAGAGCCGACATCAATCATGCCAAATCGGAATGGAGCACCGTCAGTGGACAAAACGTCGATCGAATCTCGACTGGAATTGGTGCCTTGGCGCCGCCGGTTGGCCGATCGTCGCTCCGATTTTCCCTTCCTGCCGACGCAGGCCTGGAAGAAGTTCCCGGATTTCCTGGAAGTCATCGAGCATTTCGTGCGCCATGGGGCGTTTGCGCCTCGGCAGGACACCGCGCTTCGCAGTACCGTCGAATTCGAGGGGCAAGGGCCGGCCGATTTGGTGGATTGGAGCCGGTTGAATACTTTCTTCGGCCTGCCGAAAACCGCCGGCGACTGGGAACTGGAGTCCGGTTGGAAGGGTGATCCGGTGGTCCAGCGGCTCAACGGCATCCAACCCGGGCAGACCTTGTATATCCAGCGTGAACCCGGGGTGGATTTCCGCTTCTATGCCTCGGTGTGGCCTTGGCAGCGCGAGCAGGGGCGTTTTACCCTCCATCTTGGCGTGGAAACGACACGCAATCGGGAATACGCCGAGCACGCGATCCGGCAGATAGTGGCCGAGATGTGGCTTGCCGACGTTCATGATATCCCCAACGACTGATAAATTTTCTTCAAAGTCCTTAATTCAAGTTCAAAAACCGTTCCGTGATCGTCGCCGGGACGACGCAACGCGTTGAGAAAACGCGCGGTTTTCGTTTTATGCCATGCGTCAAAAACCGCATAATCATTAACACCTTAGAGCGGAAGTCGTCTTGACACCCTTTAGGGCCTCTGCTAACTAACCGAGAGATTTGAACCTGGGGCAGATTCAAAAAGGCTTTTTGCCTTTTGGTGGAAAGGGTTTATTCAGCTATGCGAACGAAGACGATTTTCATTTTGATTCTGACGATGCTGCTTTCGACGAGCATTGTCATGTCCGTGGCCTGCGGCGGCGGGGATGACGACGACGATGACAGCAGCAGCAGCGGTGACGACGACGATGACGATGACGCCGTCAGCACCGATCCTGTTCTCAAAGGCCATGTCCGCGACTTCCAGACCAAAACTCCCGTGCAAAATGCCAAAGTCGAGGTTCTCAACGACGAGACCGGTGAGGTTCTCGATGATGCTTTGACGATTAGCGCGACACCGGGTGATGGCGCGGTGGAATGGGATCTATCGGGTTACGACGTGGAGACGGTCGGTATTCGCGTCACCAAGGCCGGCGAGTTCACGGACACCGTGCAGTTCCACTTCGAAGTCGGACTGACCGACGAAGAGTTCCTGCTGGTCTCCAATGCTACCCGCGACTTGATCGAGGCCGTCACCGGCATTCTGTTGGATACGTCCAAGTCGGTCGTGGCCGGCGGCATCTACTGGGGTGACGCGGTCGATGAAAATCCGCTGGGATGCGCCGTGGCCGAGGTCGAGGGTTTCACCGGAGAGATGCATTACTTCGGCCCTGACGCCCTGCCGGCTCTCTCGCGCGACGTGACCGGCGCCACGCCGGGCAACGGCCAGGGCACGAACCTCGCCCGCGCCACGTCCGACAACCAGGCGCTGAGCTATTACATTGCGGCCAATGTCGATCCGACTTTGACCGATGACGGCGATATCAACCTGAACGGCACGGTGTACGACGATCCGTGCAACGGCACCGCCGATGCCGCCAAGGCTGAGTCGGATGTCGTGCCCAAGCTGTACGTTAATACGGTCAGCATCGCGAATGTGTATTTCTCGAAGGAAGACTATCCCGAGAGCCCGACACCTTCGTGGTGCACCAGCACGGTCGGTAACAGCGGCGCCTGCTAAGGCGTTGCCCAAGATGGTGACGAGAGTTTCCCGAACCTGAACACGAATCGGACGCATCCGTGCGTCCGTTTTCTCCCAAGGAGGGTCCCGAGTTATGACGAAGATTTCGCAGAAGCCCCAGTGGCACTTGTTGCTCGTTTTGTTGATCGGCGTTTTCGCCCTGTCGACGGCATCCGTGATCGCCTGCGGCGGCGACGATGACGACGATGACGACGACGATGCCGTCGACGACGACACCGACGATGATGATGACGACGACACCGATGATGATGACGACGACGACACCGACGACGATGATGACGACGACACCGACGATGATGATGACGACGATGACGACGACACCGCCGGCACGACGGACTTCGGCGGCACCGTGGTCGACTTCAAGGAAGGCACCCCGTTGGCCAACGGCGACGCGACGGTGGAGCTGCTCGACGACGCCACCGGCGATTCGTTCGATCCGCCCCTGACGCAGGCCACCGACGCCGATGGCAAAGTCTTCTTTGAGGACATTCCGGTCAGCAAGGACGGCACGATCGCGGCCAAGGTGACGGCCAACGATTACAAGGCCACGGTCCAGTATCACTTCGAAACCGGCACGGCCAGCGAGGAGCTTCTCGCGGTGTCCGAAACCACGGTGAACCTGATCGCGACCTTGATCAGCGAAGAGGTTGAAGCCGGTCAGGGCTTCGCTTCCGGCGCCGTTTACTACATCGACGGCGGTGAGGAGAAATCCCTGGGCTGCGCGATCGTCGAGCCGGTTCGTGACGGCGGCGGCGACACGGGCACGGTGTACTACTTCAAGGACAAGACCCTGCTGGGTCGCGTGCCGGACAAGAATCAGCCGTACACCAACCCGGGTTATTCCAAGAAGGACGAGCCGCTGAGCCTGTTCGTGGCGATCAACGCCGACCCCGGCTCGTACACGATCAACGCCACGACCGACGAGGGTTCGGGCGACACCGAGTCCAACACGATTCCTGATCTGTGCGCCGACTGCGTGGCGATCACGGTGGTCGAGTTCCCGGATTCGGAGTACGCGACCAACCCCGGTCCTGAAACCTGCGACGACTAATTCGTTCGTTCGAGCGGCGGGGGCGACCCCGCCGCTTTTTTTTCGTCTGATGATCTTGAAGACGATCTTGAATCTGAATAATCGTTAAATCTTCCGCAAAATCGGTGCGTAGATGTCGGGCGGGTCTTGCCAACGCCCTCCATCCGACATAAAAAATAAATTCACTTGATATTTCCGCGTTCCTTGGTCGCTCAAATCAATTTGCGACGACATATCGCGCCGAAAAATCGGGCGCGTCGAATTGCCCTCGGAGGACGAACTATGCGCTGGCGTGTTGCCCTGAGTTTTTCGATCTTGGCGTGCTTGTTGATGGCCTCGAGTGCCCATGCCCAGTTCTATGAAGAAGAGAAATTTTCCCTGAACGGCTATTTCCAAGCCCAGTACGGCATGTTCACCAACACGGCCTACCACAACGAAACCGATAAGCAGGGCTTCCCCTCCGACCACGGCGACATGGCCGGCATGCCGTCGATCGCGCGCCATACGTTGCTGTTGGAAGGCGATTGGCGTCCGACCGAATCGATCCGACTGCATGTCGTGTTCCGCGGCGTGCGTTCGGCCGAGTTGCGCGCCGACCGCTTCGCGCAGGTTTTGGATATCGTCGCCGACACAAAATACAACTACGACCCGGATGTCGAGCAGGCGAAGATTTCCGCCGTGCAGGATCGCTACTACAACGAGCAGGACTTCCGCGAGTTATACCTGGACATCAACCCCCATCCGCGGGTGAACCTGCGCCTGGGTCGCCAGCAGGTGAGCTGGGGCGACATGGGCAACCTACGCTTGCTGGATGTGATCAACCCCGTCGACAGCAACTGGCATCTGGCGCCGTTCGAAAGCTTCGAGGACACGCGCGTGCCGCTGTATCTGGCCAAACTGCTCGTCGACATTCCCGGAGGTGCAGGGCTCGATCGAGTTGGTCTACGTGCCCCTTCTCGACGACCCGGAGGACACGGTCAACGCGCCGCTGACGGCGGTCGGGGCGTGGGGTCTGCCGCTGGCGTCCCAGAACGACTACGTGTCCGACCTGCGCATCCGCAACAAGATCATCAATTACCCGGGACAGGACCTGAAGGACTTTCGCTGGGGCGGTCGCTGGAAGGGCGTCCTGGGCGGCTTGACCTATACCCTCGTCGCCTATCACGGCCACCAGCTTTCCCCGCCGGTCCCCGACTACGTCATCAAAGAGGGAACGCCGGATCCGGACGGCTATACGCCGGCTGACGTGTATCTCCGGGTGCCTCGCCTGGATGTCTTCGGCTTCTCGCTGGACTACGCGTTTGAGTCGCCGATCGGCGCCGTCGTGAAGTTCGAGGCCGCCGTGGAGCCCAACCGTCAATACGGTGTGAACTCGTTCCTGAGCGCCGGTTTCAGCCCGGACAACCGGGACACGAACCCGTGGACGATTCTGGATCCGACCGCCGCTCCGGGCCAGTCGCCCCTCAAGGCGGATCTGCATTACGAGGAACGCCACACCCTCAACTACGCCCTGGAAATCTTCCGGGCCAACCAGTGGCGCTTCATCAACAACACCTCGTCCACGATCACCGTCTTCCGCCTGATGCAAAACTTCTACTTCAACCCGGATGACATCAACGACAATAAATTCAAACTCGGCAACCCGTACGTGCGGGAGATTTTCGCGGACGGCTCCTCGGCCCTCAACGAAAACTGGCACATCGTTTACGCGCCGGGTTACGACACGACCATTCCGGCGAACATGGACACGATCCTCGTGTGGGCCATGTTCACCTCCTACTTCCACGGCGCCTTTACGCCGGGCGTGACGGCGATCTACAAACCCCGTCACGTGCTGATGATCGAGGACGCGAGCGACGTGTTCGACTGGGAGGCCTTCGAGGAAGGTTCCGGTTTCGTCGCCACCAGCTTCAAATTCGCCTTCGGAAACCACTGGCGTCCGGAGGTCGGCTTCAACTATATCTTCGGTCAGGATCCCTACTACGACCTGGGATTGTACCGGGATCGCGATGAAGTCTATGCCAAGGTGAAATACCAGTTCTAACGAGCTGCGCCCGAATTTTGAACGGGAAAGGGGTCCTACAAATGAAACGCGGCAGCATTTTGGCCATGGTTGCGGTGTTCGCCTTGACGGCGGCGCTGGCGCACATGGCGATTGCTCAAGGCTCGATCACCCGGGACAACTGGGGCGAAGCCGTCGGATTCAAACCCGACCTGGCCAAGGCGCCCGATCCGGGCATGACGATCAACTCGGCGAATATGGACCAGTACGGCGCGCTGATTCCCGAAGGCGCCAAGGTCCTGATGAAGAAGTACAACTACAGCTTCACCACCAAAGCCTATGAGCCGTGGGTGCCGGCCGATACCTACATCGCCGCCACCAACGCCAACGTGGGCAAGACCAAGGTGACGGACGTTTCCAACCCGCGCCAAAAGGGCATCGACGGTTATGTCGCCGGTCTGCCGTTCCCCCATCCCAAGGACGGCCTGGAAGTGGCGTGGAACTACAACTGGGCCTACGGCGGTGACGACGCCCGCAACCTGTTCTCGGTCTACTGGATCAGCGCCAAGGGCGGCGTGGAGCGCTCGGAAGATTGGACCTGGCTTTACATCAACCGGGCCGTCGGCCGCACCGATATCAACCCGAAACCGGCCATCAAGGAAGCTTTGGACAAGGGCATTCAGTATTACTCGGTGACGACCGCCCTGACGCCGCTGGACAAGAAGGGCTTTTCGGCTCTCTACACGCGCATGATCGAGCCCAAGGATCAGCAGGGCTTCATCTACATCCCCGCCCAACGCAAGTCGACCCGTTTCGCGTTCGGTACCCGCGGCGACGCCTGGAACAACACGGACCTGTTGTATGAGGACGTGCGCGGCTACCTGGGCTACCCGGAGTGGATGAACTGGTCGATCAAGGAAAAGACCACCATGCTCATGCCGATGCACTCCGGCATCAAGCACGGCAAGGACCAGGCCTCGAAGACCTACGACTTCAACACCGCGCCCCACTGGAACTTCGATTCGAAGTGGGAGATGCGTCCGACGTATGTCCTCGAAGTGACGGCCAAGTTCAAGGATTATCCGTACTCCAAGATGGTCTTCTACGTGGACGCCGAGAGCTACTACATCACGGTCAAGGACGCCTACGACAAGAAGGGCCAGCTCTGGAAGGTTCTCGTCAACGCGTGGAATGCTTCGGCGAATCCGCGCAGCCTGCCGCCGGCCATCGGCGCGTCGCTGGTGGTGGACTTGCAGTCCGAGCACGCCACGGCGTTCGCCTGGCAGAAGGCGGAGTTCAACGTGGGCCTGGTGCCGGACGAATTCACCCTGGCGCGCCTGCGCAAGATCGGAAACTAACTCCATCATGAATCGCGGCTTCCAACGCAGGAGCCCCCGGAACACGGGGCTCCTGTTTTTCATGACCGTCGCCGTCGTCGCGCTGTTCGGCGCCGTCCACTTGGCGTGGGGAGAGGCCGGCGACGCGGTTTCGGGCCCCATGGCCTATCGCGATCGCCTCTATGACGTGGCTTACGCCGACGCCAATGTCGCGGTGGCCATCGGTTATCCCGGCAAGATTTTTCGCAGTGAAGACGGCGGAACGACGTGGAGCGAGGTGGCCGTCGACACCGCCGAGCCCCTGTTTTCCATCGACTTCGTCGACGGGAACACCGGCTGGATCGTCGGCCGCAGTGGACTGATTTTCCGCACGGACGACGGCGGCAAGACCTGGACCAAGCAGATCAGCAACACGGACGGGCATTTGTTCGCCGTGGATTTTTTGAACAAGGAAAAGGGCATCGCCGTCGGCAACTTCGGCTTGATCCTGCGCACCGCGGACGGCGGCGTGACCTGGACCGAATCGTCGTTGGAGCCGATGATTTCCGCGTCGATGTACGACGTGCAGATCATCGACGAAAACATCGTCTACCTGGCGGGGGAATATCCCACCTGGGAGGCTCAGCTCGAAGAAGACGTGGAGGCCTCCACGCTTTCCAGCATCTTCAAATCCCCCGACGGCGGCGAGACCTGGGAACGGGTGAAGATTCCGTCCGAAAATCATATGTTCGCGTTGAGTTTTTCGGACGAGATGACCGGCTACATCGCCGGGACCAAGGGCGTGTTGATGGAGACCAAGGACGGCGGCGAGACCTGGACGTCCATCGACACCGAGATCCCCTACCACATCAACGACATCTTCCGCAGTGACGACGGCTCGCTGATGATGGCCGGCAACGCCGGAGTCTTGGCGCGGCTGTTCGACGAGAAAGTCACGCGCATTCCCAACGATGCCTTCTATTGGCTCACCGCCGTGGCGATGAACAACGCCGGGCGGGGCGTCGCGGTGGGCAATCACGGTTTGATCATGATAACGCAGGACGGCGGAAAAACGTGGCGGTAAGCAAAGACAGGGGCGGGCGGCTGCCGTCCGAGACTTCTCCCATCGGTCGGTTTTTCGTCAAGAACGGCAAGATCGTTCTGGTCGTCATCGCCATTTTGACGGTGCTGTTCGGCCTGGCCGCCACGCGAGTCGAGCTTCAGACCCCGACGATCGACCTGTTCCCGAAGGACCATCCCTACGTCGAGACCTACGTCGAATACGAAGATATCTTCGGCGGCGCGAACGTCATCGTCCTGACCCTGGAGGTCAAGGACGGCGACGTTTTCAGCACCGACACGTTGGAGAAGCTACGCAAGATCACCAAGTCGCTGGAGCTTCTGCCCGCGGTCAATAACTACTCCGTCCTCTCCCTGGCCCAACGCAAAATCAAAATCACCACCGTCGATGAAATCGAGGGTTTCAAATCCGATCCGGTCATGTGGCCGGACGTCCCGCAGACGAAGGACGAACTTGAGGAACTTCGTCGGAAGATTTATGCCCACGGGCAATATCGCGGCACGCTGATCTCCGGCGACGACAAGTCGCTGATGATCCTGGCCGGTTTCTTCGAAAAAGGCCTGCGTAGCGCTAGTGACACCTTGCGCGACGTGCTCATCGACATGGCGCGGGACGACGAAGGCAACTACGACACCGAGGATGTTCAGAAGAGCATCGAGATCATGGAAAACGTGGCGTCCGAGCAGGTCTGGAGCCTGGACGACACGCTCTTCGAGGCGATCCAGAAAATCGCCCGCGACGCCGAGGACGACAACCACGTCGTCCGTATGATCGGCCGCCCGATCCTGCTGGGCTACATCGCCGAGGGCTTCCCCCAACTGGCGAAGATTTTCGTTCTGACGATCCTGGCGATCGTCATCTCTCTGATCCTGTATTTCCGTTCGTTCCGCGGCGTGTTCATCCCGATGACGACCGCGTTCGGCTCGGCCATCTGGGGCGTCGGCTTCCTGGGGATCCTGAGCTACCTGGCGGAGGTGCAGGGCATCGACCCGATCGGCCTGGGGGGCTACCACTTCAACCCGCTGGTCATCGTCGTCCCGTTCATCATCAGCGCCCGGGCGTTGTCCCATTCGGTGCAGCTCATCGAGCGCTATGACGAAGAATACAAGCGCTACAGCGACCGACAGGAAGCAGCCATCGCCACCTTCGGCGGTCTGTCCAAGCCGGGTATTTTGTCCATCGTCACCGACGCGGCCGGCGTGTTCATGGTCGCGATCACTCCCATCCCCCTGATGCAGAAATTGGCGGTGATGGGCGGCTTCTGGATTATGTCCATCGTGGTCACGGATATGATCCTCAACCCGGTCATGCTCTCGATCCTGCCTCCGCCCAAGGACACGAAACACGCGGCCGGCATTCTGAACAAAATCCTGTCGGCCATGACCCGGGCGAGCACGGAGCGTCACCAGAAGGCGATCATCGCCGTCACGGTCGTCATCTTCGCCCTGGGCATCTACTTCGCCCGCAACCTGGTGATCGGCGACGTGCATCCGGGCACGCCGATGCTCTGGCCGTCCCATCAATATAACCAGGATACGGCGGCCATCGGCGAGCGATTCGGCAAGACGGAGATTTTGAGTGTCGTCGTCGAGGGCGCGGAGCGCGACGCGATCAAGCATCCGAAAATTCTCATGACGATGGAGAAATTCCAGCGGGACATGGAGGCGATGCCCGAAGTGTCGTCGACCAGTTCCATCGCTGATTTGCTGCCGGGTCTGGTGCGCATCATGCATAGCTCCCATCCGTTCTGGGAGCTGATCCCCGAGAACCTGCGCGACTCGGGTTTCTACCTGGGCATGCTCATCCAGGGCTCCGAGCCCGGCGATCTGGATCGCTTCCTGGATCGCAAGATTCAGAACGCAAACATCTCGATCTATCTGAAGGATCACAAGGGAACGACCCTGCGCGCGGTGATCGCCGAGGCCCGGAAGTTCATCGAGGAAAACCCGATCGACGATCCGGACAATCCTGGCACGCCCCTGGCGAAAATGCGGCTGGCGGGCAACTTGGGCGGTCTGCTGGCGGCGGTGAACGAGACCATTGTCGCCTCCGAGTTGAAGGTGACGATCCTCGCCTTCGCCTTCGTCTTTGTCCTGTGCGCGCTGACGTACAAGTCGGTTTGGGCGGGCATCTATTTCCTGATACCGATTACGATCTCGAACTATCTGACCTACGCCCTGATGGGCGCCGTGGGCATCGGCCTGGACGTGAACGCGCTGCCCGTGGTGGCGCTGGGCGTCGGATTGGGCGTGGACTACGGGCTGTACGTGGTCGGGCGCATCGAAGAGTCGTACGCGGTGCATCACGACCTGAAAAAAGCCACGTCCGAAGCCATGCTCACCGCCGGGCGCGCCGTATTCTTCACGGCGGCGACCATGGTCGTGGGCATCATCTTCTGGGCGTTTAGTTTCCTTCGCTTCCAGGCGGAGATGGGCATGTTGCTGGCGTTCTGGATGGTGATTTCCATGCTCGGCGGCCTGATCCTGCTGCCGACGCTGGTCGTCACCTTCAAGCCCAAGTTCGTGACCCATCGCGTCGATACCGAGCGAGCCGCCAAGGCGTAGAAAGCCCGCATCGGCCGTTTTTCGGGCCCTCATGAATTCGCAACAAGAAACAAAGCGTCGCCCGTATTCCCGACGGCGACGCTTTTTGTATTTTTTCGCCGTGCAGTTTTTGGCGATTGCGTTGATCGCCCTGCTGGCCGAAGGCGGAATGCGGATTTACCGCCACGTCATCCAGGCCGCCTACCAAAAAAGCGTCGCCGCCGCGATCGAGCGCTCCAAGGCCGACGAGATTTCCGACGAATTCACCTACAAGATCATCGCCATCGGCGACTCCCACACCTACGGCGTGGACTCCTCGCCGGGCAAGGACTACCCCAGGCAGCTCGTCGATATCCTGGCCGAGCGACGGCCCGACTTGAACGTCGAGTTGGAGAACCTCGCCCACCCGGGCATGAATTCGGTGCAGGCGGCCGACGCCTTGCAAAACTACATCTCCGCCGTGCCGGGACATCCGATCAATCTGGTTTTGGCGTGCGTGGGAAACAACAATAAGCACAATCTGGTCGGCCTGAGCGACGCGTTGGGCACGAATATCGAAGGCTTGTCGCCCAGCCAGAAGCTGGCCCATCTGCTCAAAAACAGTGGGGCCTATCGCCTGACCGTGCTGACGCGCTCGCGTCTGGAACAGCGCGTCGAATACGACGAGCACAATCAGATGTGGGTGGGATGCGTGCTGTGCGGGAATAACGAGCCGCTCTTGGGCAAGTGGATGGAGCACGATCTGCGACGGATCGTTGAATTGGCGCAATCGCGCGGAGCGTTGCCGGTATTTTTAAGTTACTTCTGGATGCAGCCCTATGTGGACCGCAGCATGAGCAACGTCGCCGAGCAGACCGGCGCGATTTACGTTCCCATGGCGCAATTCGGCATGTCGCTGGGCACGAACGACGAGGGGTGCATCGGGCCGACTTATCATCCCAACGACGAAGGCTACGGACGCATCGCCGCGCGGATCTATAACGCTCTTCTCCACTATGGCGCCTTGCCGCCGGCGCCCGACGACGCGGCCTCTAAGGCCACGTCAATCGAATTGCCGCCACGCTGTGGGGTGGGATGGTCGCCGTTAGGCGAGTCCCGTTGACCTCGAAACCGTTCCAGGACTTGATCCCCGGCTTGCTGAACGAAGCGTTTTCTTCGTAGGTCGACGGCGCGTAGATCGATCCGCTTTCGGCTTGGGGATCGGCCGGCAAGTCCACGGTGAACTCTCGCTCCGACTCCAGATCCCGATTCAGCACGATGATCGTCGATTCGCCGCCGTCCGCGGCATGAAACGCCACCGCGGTGAGGATCGGATAGGTGAACGACACGCTGTTCACGGACACCGTGGTCTCCTGCGCCTGTTCGGTCCGCAGATCGGCGCGCCGCTCCAGCAGGTGGTTGGCGATCAGTTTCGTCACGACGAAGCTGGGCATCTCGACGAGCTTGCTGTCGATGTAGCGGAACGGGTTGTACCACTTCTCGAAGAGCAGTTCGCTGGTGGATTCGAACAAAACGGCCATGTGCTGCATGGCGATGTCGACGTCTTCCTGAGCGTAGAGGATCAGCATGTCCGCGATGCCCAGGCCGACGATCGGCTGGTCTTCCCGGTCGAATTCGAAGCTCGAGAACGCGCCGGCCGTGTGATATTCGGTGACGGCCACTTTCAGCGGCGTCTCGCGCGGAATGGCGGCGAGGGCCGACTTGAGCTGCTGAAACTTGGCGTGGAACGGCTCGGCGCCGGCGATCAGCAGCCGGGGGTCATTCTTGCCGTCCCATCCCAGGTTCTTGAGATCGTCCACCTTGTAGTGATGAATCACGACTGCCGTGACGGCCGGGTCGGTGAGCAGGGGATTCAGGTCGTTGATGGCGCTGGTCAGGCCGCCCCAGGCGTCCATTGTCGCCTGCGAGAGAGGCACCCAGAACTCGGCGTCCGGCGTGACCTTCTGCACCTCGTCGATATATTCCAAGGCGCGGGCGGCGAAATTGGCGGCGTTTTTGGACGGCTTGTTGTACCAATCCGGATCGCCGCCGTTGACCGCGTCGGGATTGGCATAGGAGTAGGGGTAGACCGATCCGGCGCCGTAGCCCGTGTTCCACGCGCCGTACACTTCGTTGCCGATTTCGAAAATCTTCTGATTGTAGGGCGAGTCGGGGCCCCAGTTCTTGCGTGCCAGGACATATTTGTTAACGCCGGTGCCGTTGAGATACTGGGCGTAGTCGCCGGCTTCCGCGGCCGTCCCCGAACCGAAGTTCAAGGTCACGGTCGGCAGGCAGTCCGACTTGTCGATGAAATCCATGTAGTTGAACACGGCCATGTTGTCCGTGTCGGCGGCGACGCGGTCCGGGTCGACGAAATTCCAGAAGTGGTAGCCGTCGGCGCCCAGGTTGCCGTCGATCTGCAAGCCGGAGAAGCGCATATAGGGCGTTTCCCCGGTGCCGGGACGCAGCAGGGAAAACGACTGCATTGCCGCCTCGCGGGAGGGCGTGTTCCAATCGCCGAATTCGCTGCCGTCGCCGTGGAAGGGGTCGTCGGAGGCGGCATAGTAGGTGCCTCGCCCGATGTTCCAGCCGATCAGCCGCCCCGTGGGCTCTTCGTCGCCGGTGCCCGGCGCGCCGAGCGTGAAGTGGTTCGGATCGAACTCCTCCTCGGTGTCGTCATCGTCGTCGTCGGTTTCCTCGGCGGCGTCATCGTCGTCGTCACCGCCGTTGGAGGCGCAGGCCCAAAGGGCTCCCAACGCCATCAACAACGTCACCAGCAGGATCCAGCGCCACGCGCGATGGCGCGCAAAGTCATGCGTCGTCACGGTCGTCCCCTCGTGATGTTCCTAGCCGCGCGTATGGTAATATGTTTGCCGTTCCCTTTCCAGCGGGTTTGACCACATGACCAATTTCTTCTCTCTCGATTTGCCGGATTCCGTCGTCTGCGCGACGGCCCTGGAAGAGCTACGCGACGTCGCCTCGCCGATGATCGTGAATCACTCCCTGCGCTGTTTCTTTTTGGGGCGGGCGTACGCGCAAAAGCGCGATCTGCCGTTCGACGCGGAAGGGTTGTTTTTGGCGGCCGCCTATCATGATCTCGGCCTGTGTCCGGCGCATCGCAATCGAAAGGAACCGTTCACCCGGGTCGGCAGCCGGGCCCTCGACGCGCACGCGGCCGAGCACGGTATCGACGAAGCGCGGCGCCGAACGTTGGTCGACGCCATCGAGTATCATATGTGGCCCGTGCCTCGTTGGTCCAAGAGTCACGAAGCCGGTCTGATGCAGCTCTCGGCGTGGATGGACGTCATGTATTGGCGGCGTTGGTCGCTGGCAAAGGAGGCCAAGGCCATCGAGGCGCGACTGCCTCGGGAGGGTTTGACGCTGGGTTTCATGCCGTGCCTTCTGGCGACCATCGGCTCGCCGGCCAGCGTCCTCGGCCTGGCGGCTCCGGGGCTGTATCGGTAAGGCGGTCTACCCGGCGGGCTTGGTGGAGGTCGCCGTAGCGCCGTTACTCGGCCAGGCCCAGGCGACGACTCGGTCCCAGATCTTCTCCACCGGGAAGAAGCACAGATAGACGATGCCGAACAGGTGGTAGGGGAAGGTGATTCGCATGATGAGCCAAATGGACCAATGCATCGAAAAGGCGGCGAACGCGACCAGATAGCGCAGTTTTTGGTTGATAAGCGCGACCGGCGCGCCCAACTCGACGATGATCGTTCCCACGGCGACGGCGGTGAAGAACCAGGTGTGTGGATAGAGGAAGCGGATCACCGTTGACGCGCTGCTGCCCAGCACCATCTTGCGCAAAGAGTCGTGGGCAACCCAATTGCGGACCACTTCGCCCTGCCACCATTCCGATCCGGTCGCGCCGAAGATTTTGGCGATGCCCGCCAGCAGGTAGGTCAACGCCACCACCGTGATCATCAGCTTGATGGGCCAGCCGTAACGCCCGTCGTCCGGCGGCGGCTCGGACGCGCCTCGTCGTCGCGCGTCGAGGGAGAGGGCGTCGGCGGCGCTCGGAGCCAGCGCCAAAACGATGAAATGCAGCAGCATGGCGTTCTCGTGATGGAAGATCATGCCCCACGAGTTGCGGTAGGTCAGGATCGCCGTCAGCAACACCGCGGCGATCGGCGCCGTCACGCGATAGCGATAACCGAGCACCAGACCCGCTCCGGATACGACAAACAGGCCGAACAAAGCGTACAGCAACCACGTCGGCATCGGCCCGCCCAGGTAGCGGTACATTCCCATCGGTTCAAACAGGCCGTCCTGATACGCGGCGCTCTTCAAATAAAACGGCGGGCGAAACGCCACCTGGGAATAGGTCCATCCCCCCACAAAAATACGCAGCAGGGCCAGCCGCCGCGCCGGAGCCGGTTCGTACCACCATGCGTCCAATCGCCCGAGCACGCCGGTCATCCCTGGTTGCCTCCGCGCCGGACGGGGCAGGCTAAGACCGTCTTTTGCGCCATCGGTTCGGTATCGCCACCCAGGTAGGTCTTGGCACTGTACCGGCTTTTGAGCACTCGTAACTCCCGCACGGATCGCAGCTCCGGGTCGTTACTCCCAGCTAGTCGTTTGGCGATTTTGCGGCACAGCTTCAACGACGGATCGTGACCTTTCGCTACCGCTCGCGACACGAGGCGGCGGGCCTGGTTCATGCGCTCACTGCCCAGGAGAACCATCGGGATCGCGATCTCCCGTCCCTCGGCGTCAAAACCGGCCACGCGGGGAATGACGGAAACATCGGGACGGGGTTTGGTGAACATCGGGTAGTAGGACAGGGGAAAACTGTCGACCGGCGTCGCCTTGGAATACTGCGCGAGAGGCAGGAGGATCGCCAGGACGACGAGACTCCCGACGACATACGAATATGGTTTCTGAGAACTCATTTTGTCGGATCTTAGAACGATCGGTCCGTTCGGAAAAGGGATGCCAAAATGTCCGACGGTTTCGCCGCCGTTGTGTGAGGCGCGTAAGCGAACGGTTCGCGCGGTCCGATTCGGGAAAAATTTTTCTTTGGCCCGAGGGAAAATGGCGGCAAGATGGCATTACCGTAGAGTTTGGAATTCCGTACCGGGGGTTGGCGGCTGAGAAAGCAAACCTGGTCAGAGGTCTGGTCGCGTCGAATCATGACGATTCCGGCCTATCTGCTGGCGACGACGCTGGTCATCGGGATGTCGCCGGGGCTGCTGATTGTCTGCCTGGGATTGGATCTGGTTCGCCGAGCCCGATGGATCGCCGTCCGCTGCCTGGCGTTTTTGATGGTCTATCTGGCTTGCGAGACGGCCGGCATCCTTGCGTCTCTCGGCCTTTGGTTGCTCAACGGCGCCTGGCTCAACATCTCCCCGAAACGATTCGAGAGCGCCAACTACGCGCTGCAGCGCTGGTGGATCCGCACGCTGCTAGGGAGGGCCCAGGCGATTTTCGGATTCGGATTCGAAATCGAGGGCGGCGTCGATACGTCCAAGGCGCCGTTTCTGTTCTTCGCGCGACACGCCTCGCTGCCCGACGTCATCGTACCGTCCTTGCTTTTCGTCATGCCGCACCGTTTACGCGTCCGGCATGTGATGAAAAAGGAACTGCTCTGGGATCCGTGCCTGGATATCGTCGGCAACCGTCTGCCCAACTATTTCGTCGATCGAACGGCGACCGACACCACGTCCGAAATCGCCCACGTGGCGTCCCTGGGGCGCGGTCTGGGGGCGCATGACGGCGTCATGATCTACCCGGAAGGCACCCGTTTTACCGAGGAGAAACGCCGCCGCATCCTGGAACGGCTACGGGAGAAGGGCGACGAGGCGATGCTGGCGTACGCGGAATCGTTGCGCCATTTGCTGCCGCCGCGCTTGAGCGGGTCGACGGCGTTGCTGGAAAAAGCGAAGGGCGCCGCCGCCGTTTTCTGCGCTCACGTGGGTTTCGACGAAATCACCAACGCCCGCGATTTCCTCAACGGAGCGCTCGTCAACGCGACGATCCGGGTGCGTCTGTGGCGTTTCGAGGCGGACGCGATTCCCGCCGACAACGAGGCGCGACGCCGTTGGTTCCTGGATCAGTGGCGGACGATGGACGATTGGATCGATCGCGTGAAAACCGAACAGGACCACGATACCCCCATCCCCATGCGGATTCCCGCCTGATGCCTCCGGTGACGGCTTGCCTGTACGCGGCCGCGGCCGTGGCGGCGATGATGATTGTCTTTTGGATCGTCAGCGTCGTCCGGCGGGACGTCAGTATCGTCGATTCGCTCTGGGGGCCGGGGTTCCTGGTGCTGATTCTGGCGGCGGGATACTGCGGCGAAGGGAATTCCGCTCGCACATCGCTGCTGACGGCCGTTGTCGCGCTTTGGTCGGTGCGTTTGTCGGCGTATATCACCCGGCGCAATTGGGGCGAGGGCGAGGACTATCGCTATCGCGAGATCCGGGCACGCCACGGCGAGGGTTTTTGGTTCAAGAGCCTCTTCATCGTTTTCGGCTTGCAGGGCCTGTTGATGCTCATCATCGGCGCGCCGTTGTTGGCTGTCGCGACGCTTCCCTCCGCGCCGCCTTTTGTCGCGGGCGACTACCTGGGCGTGGCGCTATTCGGCGTGGGGTTCTTTTTTGAAGCCGTCGGCGATCGGCAATTGGCGCGTTTCAAGGCGGACCCCGCCAATAAAGGCCGGGTGATGGATCAAGGGCTGTGGCGATACACCCGCCATCCCAATTACTTCGGCGAGACGTTGATCTGGTGGGGCTTTTTCCTTTTGGCGCTGCCGGTGTCGATCGGGAAATATCTGGTCTTCAGCCCGATGCTGATGACCTTCCTGCTGTTGCGGGTCTCCGGAGTGTCGTTGCTGGAAAAAGGGATGGTCGAGCGGCGCCCGCAATATGCCGACTACATCCGACGCACCAGCGCGTTCATTCCCATGCCGCCGAAAAAATGAAGTTATTCGATGAAAGAAGGAACGGAGCTAGGCGCTCGCACCCGATTCGATAATCGATTCCATATCGATTTCGACATCGCCCTCGAGTTTCAGCACCTCGGGATCGAAGGCATGCCCGACCACTTCTTTAGCCGAAATTGCCGCCAGCATCGCGCCGTGGAGGCTCGTCTCCGTCAGGGTCGCTCCGTCGAAATTCGCGACCGACAGTCCCGCGCCGGCAAAGTTCGCCTGGGTCAAATTCGCATAGGCGAAATTCGCGCCATGGAGCGTCGCGCCGGAAAAGTCCGCGCCGGTCAGGTCGCATTCCTCGAAACTGCATAGGGGCAGGGCGATTCTCGGCGCTTGCAGGTTGGTCAAGTTGCACGCGATGAAGCGTCCTAGGCGGATCGTCACTCGGTCGATGATCAGAGATTTGGCCTGCGTCGTGTGGAAGTACGGGTAGAGCCAGATGCCGTTTTCAATGCGGGCGCTGTCCATTTGGCAATTGCTGAACTGGCACGACGTGAATTCCGAGTCGGCAAAGACGGCGTCGTCGAAGAAGCAATTTTCAAAACGACATTTGACGACCTTGACCTTCTCGAAGCGACATCCGCCGAAATAGCAATCCTTGAATAAAACCTGTTCGAAGCGGGCGGCGGTGATGGCCGTTCCGGGAGACATGGCGTCTTGAATCGTCAAGGACGAGACCATCTGTCCCCGCAGGCTGTTGCCGGACTGCAGCAGGTCGAGGAATTCCCGTTTGGTCAGCTTGTTCATTCGGTTCCCGTTTCCTCGGTGAGCGCGGGTTCGTCGGTCTCGTCGGCTGCCTGATCGGCGTTTGCTTCTTCTTCCTCGCGCTTCGCGGCGATGACGTCCGCGTCAACGTTCTTCAAATGTTCTCGGTAGTCCATGTCGGTCACGAAAAGCTGCAACAGGCCGTTCTTGCCGCTGACGTAGGCGACGCGCTCCTCGAACTTGGTGACGTGCATATGCTCGCCTCCGATGCGCAAGTGAACGCCCGGGTAGGAACGCATGCTGGCCACTTTGCTTCTGACGTGTCCGACGATGCGTTCAATGCGAGTGTGATAATCCGCGCGCGTATCGTCGATGGACGCTCGCAAGGCCGGGAGGATCGTCCGTAGTTTGTTGTAGATCTCTTCCTTTTTCTCGCCGAGGTTCCCTTCCGCGCGCCGCGCGCGCTGTAGGAAGGTCAGGCTGCGCACGAGCTTCTCGAATTTTTCCTGATTCATGCGCAGGGTCGCCTCGTTGGCTTCGATGACGCGCAACGTGGCCGGATCGATGCCGACGCAGATCTCCGTGCCGATTTCCATCTCGGTGCCGAGCTGGTCGGCCTGGATCTCGTTAAGGGCGACGGCCTTGCCGCCGACGATAAATCCGTTGCCCCGCGTTTCATTGACAACGCGGATGACCTCGCCGGCCTGAAGCACGCAGTCCTTGGCGTAGTCCTCGAGGATGATGCTGCTGCCCGCCGTGATGGTGGCGTCCTGGGCGAATTTCGCGGCGACGCTGCCGCCGGTGGATTCGATCGTGCAGGCGCCCGCGCCGCAGATGCCGCCGTTGATGATGACATTGCCGCCGGCTTTGATCGTGACCGCGCCCACGCTGCCGGCGATGTGCACCTCTCCCGACGCCTCGACCGTATATCCGTCGTTGACCAGCCCGTGGACGATCACCGTGCCGTTGACGCGGATATTTCCCGTGCGGGGATTGACGTCTTGCGTCTCGAAGACGTCCTCGACGCTGATGCGATCGTTGCGGAAGATCACGTGACCGTTGCGTTGGGCGACGTACACATGCTCGACGGGATCGAACTTCACGCCTTTGCCGACTCGCAGTCGGATGTCCTGTCCCGGCTTTTGACGGAGGTTCTTACCGGTCACGGAGGTGCCTGGGCGTCCGTAGGTGCAGGGGATCTTTTGGACGAGAATATTTCCCGCTTTTGTATTGACGATCTTGTCCAGTTCCCGAAGGTCCACCGACTTGAGGTTGTCCAGGCTTCTGTCCTGCATCCGGTGGTCGGCGAGGTATTGGAGGATGATCCGGGCGTGTTCTCCGTCGACCGGGGTTTGGCCGACGGCCACTTCGAGGGGTTTCATGTAGAGTTTTTCGGAGGCGATGCGCTTGATCACATCGTCCTTCACGCCGAAAACGATCCCCTTGTGGCGCAGGGACTGGCGGATCTGATCTTCTGTAATATCAGGACGTTGGCCGACAGGGGGCGTGACGTGGATCGTTGCACGAAGGCCGTCCGGGGACACCTCCATGATGACCTTAGCGTCCCGTTCGAAAGACCGGCGCCGCACTGTGGCGTATTCGAACGACATAAACCTTAGTTCCTCGCCCATGCTTTACACACACGGGACTAGAAAGGGCGTCTTCGCCTCTGGGAATATCATCGGCGCGAATACGCAAACCCTAGAGAACAAAGAGAAATTCTTACCCGTTGGAAAGGGAAGAAAAATCAGAAAATCGTCAATATCGATTCAAGAACCCGTTGAAATTACACAGTTGTTAAACTGGAATTTTCGGTCTGAATCGGACGATCAACTGTCTTGTTGTCCGCCTAACAAATCTCGCAGGGTGCGTTCGAGGGGGATCTCGGGGGCCCAGCCGAGCTCGCTTTGGATGCGTTCGAAAGAGCCGAGATAGAGGGGAACATCCGAAGGGCGGAGTCGATCGGGATCCCGGCGGATTTCCACGTCGATGTCCGCTAGGGAAATCATCCGGTTCAATACCTCGTGAATGGTCAACGCGTTGCCGGAGGCGACATGATAAAAGGGATGCCGCGTCTCTCGGCTTCCGACCAGCCGATAGGCTCGGGCCACGTCCCGAACGTCGGTGAAGTCCCGCCGCGCTTCCAAATTGCCCACATGCAGCACCGCCTCCCGTCGCCCCGCGCGGATCTCCCGCAATTGTTCGGCGAAAGACGCGATCGCGAATTGGCGGCTTTGGCGCGGGCCGATGTGGTTGAACAGCCGCAACGTCACGGAACGCACTCCGAATTCGCGGCCGTACCACGCGATTGATTGTTCGGCGAAGAGCTTGGCGTGGGCGTAGAGACTGGTCGGAGACGGCGTCGCGGTTTCGCTCAAAGGATACGCCGTTTCAGGCTTGGCTCCATAAACCTCGGCCGATCCGGCGAAGACGAATTTGGCCTCCGTGGCGTGTCGGCGCAGGGCCTCGAGCATGTTGAGCGTGCCGTTCAGGTTGACGTTCAACATCACGGCCGGCGGCGTCGCGCCCAGGGGAACGAACGCGATCCCGGCCAGGTGGTAGACGACCTCGGGTTGGAATTCGCCGATGGCCGCTTCGGCGTCTTCCAGCCGGACAATGTCGCCGTCAAAGCGCCGGACCCGGTCGCGATGTTCGGGGAGCAGCTTGTCGGAGGGCAGCACCAGGGCGCCGATCTCGTCGCCTTCGGCCAGCAGGTGGTCGACCAGATGGCTTCCGGCGAACCCCGCGGCTCCCGTGACCAAAGCTCGCATCAGCGCCCCTTGGTCGACTTCAGAAGTTCCAGATCGGCGTCGACCATCATGCGCACCAGTTGTTCGAAACTCACTTCCGTCTCCCAGCCCAACTCCGTTTTCGCCTTGGTCGAATCGCCGATGAGCAGGTCGACCTCCGCCGGGCGTAGGAATTTCGGATTGATGCGCACGTGATCGTCCGGCTTGAGGCCCGCGTGGTCAAAGGCGATTTGCACCAGATCCCGCACCGAGTGCGTCTCGCCGGTGGCGATCACGTAGTCGTCGGCCCGCTCGGCCTGGAGCATCAGCCACATCGCCTTCACATAGTCGCCCGCGTAGCCCCAATCGCGCTTGGCGTCCATATTGCCCAGCTCCAGTGTGTCGGCCAGGCCCAGTTTGATCTTCGCGGTCTGGTACGTGACCTTGCGCGTGACGAATTCCAGGCCGCGGCGGGGCGATTCGTGGTTGAAAAGAATGCCCGAGCAGCAGAACAGATCGTAGGACTCGCGGTAATTGACGGTGATGAAGTGGCCGTAGACCTTGGCCACGCCGTAGGGCGAGCGCGGATAAAACGGCGTCATCTCGGTCTGGGGAACCTCGCGCACCTTGCCGAACATCTCCGAGGACGAGGCCTGATAGAAACGGATTTTCGGATTGGTCCGGCGCACCGCTTCCAACATGCGCGTCACGCCCAGCGCCGTGAACTCGCCGGTCAAAACGGGCTGCGTCCAACTGGTGGGGACGAAACTCATGGCCGCCAGGTTATAGATCTCGTCCGGCTCGGATTCCTCGATGGCCAAATTCAGCGAATGCTGGTCGAGCAGGTCGCCTTGGATGATCGTGATGCGGTCGCGAATGTGGCGGATGCGCTCGAAAGTCTCCGTACTGGCGCGACGCACCATGCCGTAGACTTCATAGCCTTTTTCCAGAAGGAATTCGGCCAGGTATGAGCCGTCCTGACCGGTGATTCCCGTGATGAGCGCTCTGGGCATGAGTTCCCCTCCGAAACCCGAACCGACGCAGATCTTTGCGCATTGATTTGCGCGTCTATGCGTTGATCAGGCTGTAGACGATTGCGGTAATACCGACCGCCAGGCAATAAATTCCAAATTCGGCGAAGCGCCGCTTCTCCAGCAACTTGAACAGCAGACGCAGGCAAAGATAGCCCGAGATCGCCGCCGCGACAAACCCCACGCTCAGCGCCAGCCCGCGATTCGCGTCGATGCCCTGTAAATCCTTCACCTGGAGCAGGAGGGCGCCGAAGATAGCGGGAATTGATATCAGAAAGCTGAATTTAGCCGCGACCTCGACGCGCATTCCGGTAAAAAGGGACGCGGCGATCGTCATGCCCGATCGGCTCACGCCCGGCGTAATGGCAATGGATTGGGCCAGTCCCACGGCGAAGGCGCGGGCGGCGTTGATGGGCTTGTCCTTGGTCGGTTGTTTGAGCACGCGCTGCGTGGCGAGAAGGACGAAGCCGGTGAAACACAGGGCGATGCCGACCGCGAGTGTCGAGGCGAAAAGACTCTCGAACCAGTCCTTGAGCAACACCCCGATCAGCGCCGTCGGCACGCTCGCCACGACCATCCATGTCAACCAGCGCACCCCCGGATCGTCGCGCAAAAGATTGGTCGGCGATTCGGCGAAGGTGACGATGCGCCACACCCCGTGGACGATCTCCTTGAGCTCGGCCCGCAGGAAAACCACCACCGCCAGCAACGTCCCGCAATGCAGCACCGTGTCGAGCACCAGGTCGGGCTCCTTGACGCCGAGCAGATTGCCCGCAAGCACCAGATGGCCGGAGGAGGAGATAGGCAGAAACTCGGTCGCACCCTGCACGAGCCCCAGGATGAGGGCGTAGATCGGATCGGGCATGGAGGCGTTAACTCTTTTCGGGCTCGGGCAAATGAAGAATGCGGCGGACGCCGCGAATCAATTCGGGAATATCCAGCGGTTTGAAGTAGACCTCCGTGCCGCCGACCTGGAACGCCCGCTCGCGGACCTGGTCTTCGGGAAGGCCGGTGATGAACACGACCGGGATCTTCGACCATTCCTCGTGGGCCCGGATCATGCGGCAAAGCTCGTAGCCGTCCAGCCAGTTGAGCACGATGTCCAGCAGGATCAAATCCGGCTGATGCACCTTGAGCACACGAACCAGTTGGATGCCGTGCACGGCGGTTTTGACGTCGAAGCCTTCCTTGGTCAGGAAGACCTCGAGCATTTTCCGGGTATTGGGATCGTCCTCGACGACCATGATGGTCGCGGGGGCGGGTCGTTTTTCCGGCTCGGGCTTCGGTTCGTCTGTGAACATGATCCCCATGCCTCGTCGAGAAATTCTTATAGGCGATGCCCACGCCCCGCGCAAGACAAAGCGCCGCGTTGCGTTACCCCGGCATCTCCGCCGCAAGAATACGCGGTTGACCGACCCCAAGCGCCCGTCTAGCATGTGCGCGATTTTCCGAATGACTTTTGCGGGATTACGCGCCATGGCCGACGAGAAGAAACCGACGAAATCCAAGACCACCAAATCGACGCGGGCGAAAACGACCTCGACAAAAAAGGCCGCGCCCAAATCACCCGCGAAAAAAACCACGTCGGCCAAGACGGCGAAAACGACCGCCGTGAAATCCACCGCGAAAAAATCCCCGGCCAAAACAACCAAGAAAACCGGGCGCGCCACGGCGCCGGTCGTGTTTATGACGGGCTTTCCCGGCTTCATCGGCAGGCGGTTGGTCGAGCGCCTTTTCGAGACGCGTCCCGACATATCGTTCATCTTTTTAGTGCAAAAGAAATTCGAACCGCTGGCCGTCAACACGCTGCGCCACATCGCCGAACGGCATCCTCAGGCGGCCGACCGATGCGAAATCGTTTTCGGCGACATTACCAAGGCGCATTTGGGATTGTCGGACGAAGATCGCCATCGTGTCACCGAGCGCGCCACGCAGGTGTGGCACCTGGCGGCGATTTACGCACTGGGTGTCGAACTGGCGCTGGCGTATCGGGTCAATGTGTTGGGTACGGCCAACGTGATGGACCTATGCGAGCAATGCAAAAAGCTCGATCGCTTCATCTATTACTCCACCTGCTACGTCTCCGGCACGCGCACCGGCGCGGTGCTCGAGGACGAATTGGAGATGGGGCAGAATTTCAAGAACAATTATGAAGCGACGAAGTTCGAGGCCGAGGTTATTGTCCAGGAGCGACGGGACCGCATCCCGACAGTCATCATCCGGCCGGCGATCGTCATCGGCGATTCCCAAACCGGAGAGACCGACAAATTCGACGGCCCGTACGCCTTGATTCGACTGCATGCGTTTATTGAGGAAAAGGGTCTTATTCCGCGCGGTATCCCGCTGCCGCTCATCGGTCCGGGCATCGCCAAGTTGAATCTCGTTCCCGTCGACTATTTGGTGAAGGCGAGCGTGCAGGTGGCCTTTTGGAAGGACGCGGTCGGGAAGGTTTTCCAGATCAGCGATCCGCGCCCGGCTTCGACGCGGGAGTTCGTCGAGAAACTTCACGAAATCTACGGTGTCGGTCCCGTTCGGGGTTCGCTGCCGTTCTGGGTGATTCGCGGGATGGCGCAGATCAAGTGGCTGCGCGAGACCCTCGACATTCAGACGGACACCCTCGTGTACATGGATGTGCATGCGGAGTATGACTGCGCAAATACGCTGGCGGCACTCGAAGGTTCGGGCATCGAGTTGCCGGACATTCGGGAATATCTGCCGCGCATCGTCGAGTTCGTGCGGCGCAATGTGCGTTTCAAGGGGCAAGCGAAGTATTAATTTCGAGCCGGGGCGCCGTTGTCCCGGAATTTTCGACGAAGCCAAGGAGCTCGCCATGCCTTCGCGCAAACTTCGGTCCATCAAGCTCAACCCCCGTCCATCGCTGCGCAAGAGCGTCGTGACGGGCCCGCGCCAGGTTCTGGATATCGGCCGCAACGACCCGTGCCCCTGCGGCAGCGGTAAGAAGTACAAGGATTGCCATATCGACAAGGGCGATCCGTGGCTTCGTAAGATGGCCGCCAAGATCGAAAAGGACGAAGCCAAGCGCCTCAAGGCGGAGGAGAAGGCCGCGGCCAAAGCGGCCAAGAAGAAGGACTAGCGTGTCGCTGCCGGTCAAAGCCTCGATCTTCGCCGTCGCCCTGGCGCTCTTTGTCGGGGTCTTCGTTTGGTCGGCGGTCGTCTCCGATTTTCACGAAATGGGTTTGATGCTCCTGAGCGGGTTCGGAATTCTGGGCCTGTTGTCGCTGACGTGGAGCAAGGCGCCGGTGTGGCTCGTCGGCGGGGTGGTGACGGTGAGTGTCGTCGGATGCGTCGCGCTGGCGATGCATCTGAAGTCCATCGGCGACTACAAGCGGATCGCGTTCGAAACCGTCTCGCGCAACACGATAATCGACATCGCCGGGCAGTTGGTCGCATGGCGGGATGACGGCGGCGAGATTCCGGATTGTCCCTATGCGTGCATGAAGACGGCGATGACCGAAGCCGGGCGCTACCGGCCGATCACGCTGGCGTTCGAGGACGGCTCGGGCCCGATCGAATACAAGGGCATGCCCTTCAAGGACCCGTGGGCGTGTCGATACAGCTATCGCAAGACAGGCGAGGGGGCGTTTATCATCACCTCCTCGGGGGCCGACCGGCGCTTCGACACGCAGGACGACATTCTTGTCAGCTCCTCCCTCTTGCCCACGATGACGAAACACCCTATCAAACCCTGGCACGGATTTTTGCCCGTCTGGTAGATCGCCGGACGCATGAAGCAGGGGGAACACCGCCTATGAAACCCATCGTCGCCATGGCCGTCTACAAGCCCAAGCCCGACAAGGAAATCGACCTGCTCAACTCCCTGCGGGTGCATGTGCCCACGTTGCGCAAGGAAGGCTTCGCCACGTTGCGACCGCCCCTGTTTCTCAAATCCAAGGAGAGCGGGGCGATTATCGAAATCTTCGAATGGGTCAATCACGACCTGAAAATGCAGGCTCACGACAATGAGAAGGTCAAGGAAGTCTGGGCCAAGCTCGCCGAGGCCGCCGAGATGGTCCCGCTGGAGACCCTGTCCGAGGCGAAAACCCAGTTTCCCAACTTCGAAGCCATGCAAGGGGTTGTCTGCTCCTGACACGGACAACCACGGACTTTTCGTCGAATTATCAGCATATTATCTGACATATTCCACTCCATCCGATGCCCTGTTCGCCGTCCGGGCGACAAAGAATGCCGTTCAGGGGCTTTTGCCCTTGACGAATCTTCCCGGCTCGTGCAAAAGTCTGAATGAGCGCTCATTCATTGCGCATTATGTGCGAGCGCCTCGCCGTTTTATGTATAGCCCGCGTCTCCATGAGACCGATCGGACGCGGTTTCGGAGGATACGATGCAGCATTACTTAGTCGATTCGCGCGATGTGGATTTCACGCTCTACGAGTGGCTCAATATCGGCCAGCTCGCCAAGAACCCGCGGATGCAGGAAGTGGGATTCGATGAGGACGTCGCCAAAGAGACGCTGAAAACCGCGTTGAAGTTCGCTCAGGAGCGCCTGGCCTCGGTCTGGAAGGAAATGGACAAGGCGGGCGTGAAGTTCGAGGACGGCAAGGTGACGCTGCCCGAATCCGTCAAGAAGGTCTTCGCCGAGTTTACCGAGGCCGGTCTGATGGCGCTGCCCGCCAATCCGGAATACGGCGGCTTCGGCATGCCCAGTTCCCTGAACATCGCCGCCATCGAATTCGCCACCGGCGCGAACGTGGCTTTCGGCATGTACGCCGAGCTGACCTTCGGCGCCGCGCATATCTTCGAGAAGTTCGGTGACGAGCACATGCGCAAAACCTACGTCGAGAAGATGTACGCCGGGCAGTGGTGCGGCACCATGTGCCTGACGGAAGCCGGAGCCGGGTCCGACGTGGGCGCCTTGAAGACCAAGGCCATCCCCCAGGGCGACGGCACCTACAAGATCGAAGGCTCTAAGATCTTCATCTCCGGCGGCGATCACGATCTGGCCGAGAACATCATCCATCCGGTTCTGGCCCGCATCGAAGGCGCCCCCGCCGGCATCAAGGGCGTCTCCATGTTCCTGGTGCCCAAGTACCTGGTCAACGAAGACGGCTCTATCGGCGAGTTCAACGATGTGAACACCGGCAACGTCGAGCACAAGATGGGCATCAAGGGCAATGCCACCTGCGTGCTCAACTTCGGCGAAGGCGGCAACTGCAAGGGATGGCTGGTCGGCGAGCCCAACAAGGGCATCGTCTATATGTTCCAGATGATGAACGAGGCGCGCCTGATGGTCGGCATGCAGGGCATGGCCATCGCCGCCACCGCGTATATGAACGCCCTCAAGTACGCCAAGGAGCGTGTTCAGTTCACCCATGTTCGCGACATGGCCAAGTCCGACGCCCCGCGCGTCGAGATCATCGAGCACCCGGATGTGCGTCGCATGTTGATGCATCAGAAGGCCGTGACCGAGGGCATGCGCGCGCTGCTCTACCGGACGGCGTTCTACATCGACATGTCGACCATGGCCGAGACCGACGAAGAAAAAGAGCACTACAGCGATCTGGTCGAGCTGCTCATCCCGATCTGCAAGGCCTTCTGCTCGGATGAAGGATTCGAGTGCACCGAGCACGCCATCCAGACCTACGGCGGTTACGGATTCATCGCCGAGTATCCGGTTGAGCAATACATGCGCGACGTGAAGATCGCCTCCCTCTACGAAGGCACCAACGGCATTCAGGCCCTGGACCTGCTGGGCCGCAAGCTGCCGGCCAAGGGCGGCCGCATGGCCATGCGCTACATGCAGGAGTACGGCAAGTTCCTCGACGCCCTCAAGGGCCATCGCACCCTGGGCGGGATGCACGCCAAGCTTGAGCGGGCGCAGAACGAACTGGCTCAGACGGTGATGGGCTTCCAGATGTCCATGAAGGCCGAAGGCAACAAGATGTTCGTCCCCATCCTGAACGCCACGCCGTTCCTGGAGGCGATGGGCCACGTGACGCTGTCCTGGTTGCTGTGCGATCAGGCGATCATGGCCCAGGACAAGCTCGACGCCATCTGCGACGAGAAGGGGACGGCCAAGGATGATCTGGCCGCGGTCCGCAAGCTGGCCGAGGAAAACGACGACGTGAAGTACTACTTCGGCAAGGTGCAGTCGGCCAAATGGTACGTGGAAAACCGTCTGCCCCACGCCTTCGCGATCTTCGAGACGATCGGCGACGCCGACACCTCGGCGCTGGATGTCGTTCTCTAATTCGCGACGCAACTCACGGATTCGAAAAAGGCCGCCGGAAGGCGGCCTTTGCCTTTGGTGAGAGCCTGAGGCAACGGTCCTGACAATTACCTTGGAATCGACAAGATTTCATAAGTGATTTCACCGATGAAGGAGACGTGGGCTCAAGTTGCTTGACGCACGTTGGGGCCGGTCTTACATTGATGCTCGCCCAAGGTTCGGAAGCAACTTCCCGAACGGTTCGCCGGCGGCGAGAAAAGGGCGGAAAATCGCGGCGTGGAGATGTTTTCCACGTCAGACGGGAGGATCAAATGGGTCAGGTTGTGCAATTAACCGATGAAAATTTCGGCACCGAAGTCCTGAAATCGGACGTTCCCGTGTTGGTGGATTTCTGGGCGCCGTGGTGCGGCCCTTGCCGCATGGTCGGACCCATCGTCGAGGAACTCGCCGGGCAATACGCCGGTCGCATCAAGGTCGGCAAGCTGAACGTGGACGATAACCAGATCACGGCCACCAACTACAAGGTGCGCGGTATTCCCACGTTGCTGCTGTTCAAGAACGGCGAAGTGGCCGATCAGATGGTCGGCGCCGCTCCCAAGCCGAAACTCGAAGAGTTCGTCCAGGGCCAGCTCTAAGCGCCCCGCGCGAAATCGACACCAAGCCGACAAAGCGCGCCGCAAAGACTGCGGCGCGTTTTTGCGTGGGACAACCGCCGCCAAGGGCCGTCGCCGATTGACCGTCGATAGGCCCTATGCTAGCGTCGAAACGCCGATTCCCGAGGCGTATCAACGTCTTTGCGGAAAATATCTGAGGAGCGCCGTGAGGCCATGAGGGACGCACGCACCATCGGCCGTGGGGATTGGAATCCCAATGCCGACCGGTCGATCGGACGGCGAGGCCGAATGTGATGAACCCCGGCCGACTCCGACGCTTCCCGGCGTGCCTGCCGATCGTGATTCTCCTGCTTCTGACCTTGCGCCTCCCCGCCGGCGCTGATGAAAATTCCCCTCCCGTTCAAAACCGCGATCTGGGATTCACGCAGGGTATCAAGGCCTTTGAAGCCGGGGAGTACGATATTGCGTTCTCCCGATTCCAGCAGGCGCATCTGGTGGACCCCGAAAACCCGGAGGTATTGATCTATCTGGTGCGTTCGGCGATTGAACTGCGTCGGTATGATCGGGCCTCCACGGCGCTCAAGGAATTGGCCGAGATCGAAGACTCGGCGGACGTCCAGTTTTACGTGGCCTATATCGCCTACCAGGAAGGACGCTATCGCGAAGCCGTGAACGGCTTCCAACGAGCCGAGACAATGGGCAGCGAGATTCCGACCATCCCGTTCTTTCTCGGGGCCTCCCTTTTCCGCGTCGCCGACTTTGATCGCGCCCGCCCGCTGCTCGAAAAGTCCGTTAGCGACCTACCCGAGACGCACCCCAACAGCCGTTTCTACCTGGGGGCGACCTATCTGCAACAGGAAGAATACACCCGCGCCATGCGGGAGTTGCGAGCCGTCGTGGACGCCGAGGGCGACTCACGCCTGGGCCGGACGGCGGCGAACCTGTTGCGTCAGGCGGAGCGGGGCAACGAGCGGACCAAGTGGTGGGAGGTCTCCTTCGAATTGGGCAGCGCCTACGATTCGAACGTTCTCTACGAACCCGAGACCGATGTCGTGTCCGGCGAGGAAGCCTCCTACGGGTTCGGTTCTTTCGAAGGCGTCCTCTATCCCTATCGCACGGCCCAGGGGCATGCCGGTGTGGGCTACGCCCTTTATCAGAGCATCCATTTCGCGTCGGACGACGACATCGTTCGCGATTTCGACATCACGCGCAACGCCGGGTCGCTGACCTTCATGGCCCACGTGCTGCAGGGCGTGCCCGGTGTGCTGACGGGATTGGACTACGAATACAGCGATGCCCATCTGGGCGGGGTGCGTTACCAGCAGACCCACGAGATCAAGCCTCAGGCGACGGTCATCGAGTCGGATATCACCGCCACCCGCGCCCAGGTCGTTGTTCAGGACAAGACGTTTCCCGATTTTGACGGACGCGACGCGCTTTACCTGCGTCCGACGGTCTCGCAATTGTTCAGCCTCTACCACAGGACGATCAACACCGCGGTCGAGCTGGGCTATGAGCAGAACGAGGCGGAGAGCGATCTTTTTGATTATCAAGGCGTCTCGGTTTTCGTCGGCGCGGCGATTCCCGTGATCGGCGAATTGTCGTCCATCCTGGGCCTCCAGGGCCGATTCCTCGACTATGTCCATCATCCCGATGATCGCACCGACCGGCGCTTGATTGTCGATGCCGGCCTGAAATACGGCCTGACCAAATACCTGTCCGCCCACGCCAATTACCGGCACTCGCGCAACGATTCCAACGAAGATATTTTCGCCTGGGAGAAGGATGTGGCGAGCTTGTCGGTCGCTTTGGAGCTGTAGGAACCCGTTCATTGGCGGTGAATCCCGCTCAAATCGGTCCACATAGCCTGCAAATGGCTAAGGGCATGAATTGGCGGAGTTTTTTCATCATGATCCTTGAAATTGTCGCGCCTTTGACTATAATGCCGTGAGCCGAAGGTTCATGGTTTTCATGAAGATGCGCGGCCAAGAGGCTTGATTTGCAAGACGATCTTTCCGTCCAGGCGCCGGTGGAACCGGTCATATACGCCCGCCAGGACCACCCCATCTCCCGCCGACACATCGACCGAGACGCCCTCAAGGTTCTCTATCGCCTGAAAAACCACGGTTATCTGGCCTATATGGTCGGCGGCAGCATTCGGGATATCTGCCTGGGCAAGGAGCCCAAGGACTTCGACGTCGCCACCGACGCCCGACCCGAGGAAATGCGCCGGATGTTCCGCAACTGCCGGATCATCGGCCGCCGCTTCCGCCTGGCTCACGTCTATTTCCACGGCGGAAAGATCATCGAGGTCTCCACGTTCCGCCGCTCCGTCTTCAACATGGACGACGACGATACCGAGAATGCGGACGAGGATGACGAGACGCTGGAAAGCGTCGATTCGGACGACGACGATTTCGATGGGGAGGACGACGAACCGGCCGTCGAAGCGCGTCCGCCGGACAACGGCCCCGCCAAAAACGGCAACGGCGCGCCGTGCGACGAAAACGTTTTCGGCTCCCCGTGCGAAGACGCCTTCCGCCGCGATATCACGATCAACGCGCTGTTCTACAACATCGCCGATTTTTCGATCATCGACTATGTGGGCGGGATGAAAGACCTGGAGAAAGGGATCGTCCGCGCGGTGGGCTGTCCCCATCGCAGCTTCGCCGAAGACCCGGTCCGCATGATCCGTGTCCTACGCCACGCCTCCAAGACCCGCTTCGATATCGACCCCAAGACCTACGACGCCATCGCCGAGAACGCGGAGAAAATCTGTACCTGCTCCCCGGCGCGGGTGCGGGAGGAGTTCCTGCGCGAGCTTCGGGGCGGGTGGTCGACCCAGAGCTTTCGGCTCATGGAACGCACCGACCTGCTTCGCCACCTATTTGAGGACTATCGGGATATCTTGAGCGAAGGAGAGGGGTGCGCCACGCGCGAGCATCTGTTCCGCAACCTGGAAGGCACCGACAAGCTCATCAACCGGGGCGAGGCCTTTGCCGACCCCATGCTGCTGGCCGCGTTCGTGTCGCCCTTCGTGGCCCACGCGAAGGTGCAGGAGCGAGCGCCGGAAGGCCGGGGGCGGATGCGCTTCTATCACAACGAGGTGCGGGAAGTGATCAAGCCGGTGGTCAAAAACTTCGGCTTCTCCAAGCGCCACGCCGAAAGCATCTCCCAAGCCATCATCGGCAAACTGGCGCTGGATGACGTCACCCGCGAATCGGAAAATCGCGGATTCCCCAAGCAGATGCTGCGCAAGAACTACTTCCTGGACGGCTACACGCTCTTCCGCATCGAATGCGCCGGTGACGCCCGGCCGGTTCCCGACTACATCACCCGCGCCGCCAAAAAGGCCATGGACTTCCGTCGCGAAAAGTCGCCCCAACTGCTGACCTATACCGGGCAAAATGCCAACGGCCACGCCGCGTCATCCCGCCCGCGACGCCGTCGACGCGGTCCCCGCCGAGACGACAACGCCCCCAACGCCCGCCGCGCCGGCGAGGGCGGACGCAACGACTAGGCCACGACAATTCACCCGCGAAATTTTCGTTAGTGATATGTCGGCCCTTTGGGATCGTGGCCGTTTGTGCGTCCGTTGGCGCCGTTGGGAGATTCGTCCGGAGGCGGCTTGGACGGACGGACCGTGACGCGTCCCAGACGCGCGCGGCTTTGCTCGGCATAGAGATCTTCCAACTCGTCCTCCAACTCCATCCGACGCAGTTTCAGCCGCGACCGGCGAAACGAGATCACCACGACGACCAGGAAAATCAGGCTTGCCGCCCCCCAAATCACATTGTCTCCAATCAGCAGATTGACCCAGGTGTATTCCCGCTCGAAGAAGTCCTTGAATTCGTCGTCCAGCGTCGCCCCGCGATATCCCGTCGTCAGGAACAGCGCCGTCTCGATATCCCGGCCCTCGCGCAAATGCTCGACCAGCACATGCACCTTCGCCTGGCGAAAGAGATAATCGACGAAGGCCTGGCTCTGCAGATAGGCAATGCGCGCCCGCTTCTCGTCCTTGGGCCACCAGTGGTTGAGCTTTTGCAGCGGGATGAGTTGATCACTGAGCGACGCAACGGTCATCGCCCAGCTTTTATCAATGTTCCACGGCTCGGACTGGTATTTCGCAATGCCTTCGTCGAGCCAGTTGGGGTTCTCCACCCCCGCCAGCGCCCGCCCGAGGATGATGTGCGAGACCTCGTGCTTGAACACACCCTCGATGTCCAGGCGCTTGTCCACCTCGAATCCGCCGCGCGGCGAGAGCAGCACGATTCGATTGCGTCGCCAGTTGGCGGTGCCCACGGACCATTCGGGAACGATGGAGCGGCTTTGAACGGCGTTGTACGCCTCCACGTCCGGGGCGACGACAACGGTGGTTACGGCCTTGAAATCGAAGCCGATCATGTGCGTCACGTCGGCGCGGATTTTTTCGGCATCCTTGGCGAGCCGTTCGGTGACTTTGCGGTCGGGTTCGACGAAATCGAAGCGGAAGTGCTTCGTACGGATTGTCTGCCAGTCATACGCGGCGGTCGTTTTGTCGGCGAAGGCCGCCGTCGCGGACAACAGCAGGACAACGACGGCGGCGAGAAACCTCATGACAACAATTTGGCGACGGCTTCGGATTGGTCAACACCCGTGATGCGCAGCGTCTTGTCCTTGGATGTGTGCCCGGCGGTGATTTCGACGCGGGATTTGGCCACGCCGAGCTTTTTCGCGACGAATTTGACCAGATGCTCGTTGGCCTGACCGTCGACGGGCGGGCTGGTGATGGAGATTTTGACGCGATCGCCGTGACGGCCGAGCACGGCGTCCCGCGATGCCCTTGGGGAGAGGCGGATTTTCAAGACGGCGGCGTTGCCATCGTCGGCCATGGCCTAGTCCACTCTGCCTAGTTCACTCTGCCCAGTTCAACTCTGCCCAGTTCAACTCTGCCTAGCTCACAGCCTAGCGATTGGCGGGCAGCACCTTGACCTTGGCGGCTTCGGCGTCCTCTTCCTTGATGCGATCGGAGGTGGCCTCCAGCAGCTTTTCGTGGCCTTCGAGCGTGGCGCGCAAGGTCGCCTCGAACTGCACCCGTTGGCGCTTGAGTTCCATGATGTCGCTGTGGAGGGTTTCGACCTCGCGGCGGCCGTTGTCGATGATCTTTTCGGCCTTGAGCTGGGCCTCGGCGATGATGACCTCCGCCTCCTTCTCGGCGTTCTTCTTGATCTCGTCGGAGACCTTCTGCGTCGAGATGATGGCGTCCTTGAGCACGCGCTCGTTGGCCCGCAACTCGGAGAGTTGAGCGTCGAGCTTACGGTTTTGCTCCTTGAGTTCTTCGTTGATGCGCAGCGATTCCTCATAATCCCGACGCACCATATCCAGAAAGCTGTCGACCTCCGGGGCGTCGTAGCGGTTGGACTTCTTGGCGAACTGGTGCTGCTGGATATCCAAGGGCGTCAATTTCATCGTCGACTTCCTCGCGTCCCGAAGGGACTATGGATCGTGGGCTGATGGGAAATGTCTACCATATATCCACAGGGCGCTCAATGCCCAAGTGCCTCCGGTGAAGAAATCGGCAAGGCGATTTCCTTTTGCCTTTCAAGCAGTTGAGCCGTGGCCGCCTCGCCCCAGGCCGCGCGATATCGCGCCAAGGTCTTGTTGTCGACAAGTCCCAGATCCCGGGCCGCCACGACCGGATATCGCTCGGCCCACGTGCGAAGCGCCTGCCGGACCCGCGCGAAGTCGTCCGCCGCCAGATCGTCCCAGGTGCGAACCCCCATCAGCGAAGGTCCGGTACTCGCCGACGGGTGGGAGGCCAGGATCAGGCGGCGTTTGTCGACCAGGAGCAGCCCGTCGGTCACGGAAAGAAGCCGCGTATGGGCCACGAGGCGGATCTCGACGATGTCGTTGCCGGGCCGTGCTTCGATATCCGTGATTTCCACGAAAAGCACGTACGCGCCGTCGTATTCCGAGGTCAGGCGGTCGGATCGGATCAGCTTGTACAGGCGTCGTCGGCCGTTGTTGTAGGGCCCGGAGGACATGACCAGCAACCTGTCAAAGGCCACGGCGTCAGCCGTCCGGGCGGCCTCTTCATCGGCTTCGGGGCTCCATTTTTCGACGTAGTGCCAATGGGGATCGGGCGGGTCGTAGGCGCGTGCGGTGCGAATGCCGGTTTCGCCCTGGCGGCGCGGATCCACGTCCAGTTCAACGACATAGGCCTGGGCCGAGACGGCGTCGACCATGTTCACGCCCTCGGCGAACGGCCTTAGAGCCCGGAGAAAGCGTTCGGATAAATCTTCTTCCATCTCGCCGAAATCCGCCGGGATCTCGCGGGTTTCCCAGGTATTCTCCTTGTCCGTCGCATAGGCGCGGCTCATCAGAATCCGGTCCGGAAGGTCGAGCATGACCAGGCTGGGTTCGGTGCGTTCGAAAAGGAGTAGGTGGCGTTGGAAGGTGATTTCCCGAGCCTGGCAACCGGCCAGGATGAGGATCGGGATCAGTCCCGCCAGGACGGCGCCGACGTGGCGAATCGAGGAAAATCGGGGCGGATGGGGCATCCGTCCATTATAAGGATCACAAGGCCGCCGTCGACCGACGTCGCGGTGCGTCCAACGCATTGACTCGGACCGCGAATGCCCGTTTACTTGGGCGCCGACAGGTCGTTCGACCCTTCCGCTCGGAACCACGAGGTCATCATGCGCATGGGAATTTTTCGCCGAATTTTTGTCGCGACGTTCTTGATCGTCGCCCTGGGAGCCGCGCCGGCCATGGCCGCGGAAATGCTGACGTTGCCCAAGGCCATCGAAATGGCGCTGGAGAAAAACCGTAATCTGGTCGCCACGCAACTCGACGCCGACGCCGCCAAATGGAGCCAGTATCAGAGCGTTTCGGGCTATCTGCCGAAGGTCTACTTTAATACGTCCGTGACGCGCATCGACCAGGATACCCTCGACCAGCTCGAGGAATACGACGAAGTGCAACGCCAGTTCGCCGAGATCCAGGGCCGTGACCCGGACGACATCGACGAGACGGCGATCGAAGACACGTACTCGTCGTCCATCCGCGTCGTGCAGCCGATCTTCAACGGCGGCAAGGAGATCGTCGCCATCAAGGCCGCGACGCACGAAAAACGCCGTCAGCAATTGGCGTATGAAGACACTCTGGCGTCCACGAAAAACACGGTCAGCCAGGCATTTTACGAGGCCCAGAAGGCGGCATCCCTCGAGCAAACGGCCAAGGAGGCGCTGGCCCTGTCCAAGGAAACGTTGCGCACCACCAACGCGCGCTTCGAGGTCGGCCAGCTTTCCCGCGCCGAGGTGATGCGTTGGGAGTCCCAGGTCGCCAACGCGGAAGGCAATCTGATCGAGGCCACGAACGCGTTGCGTTTGGCGCGGCTGAATCTCAATGCCGTAATCGGCGCGGAATTGCCGACCGAATGGGAATTTCCCGAAGTGACCGACACCATCGCCGACGAGGTTCTCGATAACGGTGAAAAGGCGGCCGACGGCCCCATGCCCGATCCGGCAACCGTGACCGATCACCCCGCCGTGATGCAGGTCGGCGAGACCGTCAACCTGGCCAAGTCGGAGGAATGGAACGCCGCCACCAATGTGTTGCCGTCCGCCAACTTCGTGTTCAACTACGCGTGGGAGAACAACGACACCCTGGATCTGGACGGAGACGAAAACTGGACCGCGACAATCAGCGTCGAGATTCCGCTCTTCCAAAGCCTGGGCGGTATCTTCGGCATCACGTCGGCTCACAAGTCGCTGCTCTCGGCCGAATTGCAGGAAGACGAATTCCGACGCGGGTTTCTGCAACGCCTTCAGAACGCCCGCTTGAACCTGAAGGCCGCGGCCCAGCGCGTGAAGGCGTCCCGTAAGGAGGTCGCCTTCGCCGAGGAGAACTTCGAGATCGTGAAGACGCGCGAGAGCATCGGCGCGGCGACGAACCTGGAACTGTTGGACGCTCAATTCAGCTATATTCAAGCCAAGGGACGCTTGGCAACCGCCATCGCCGATCTGCAGATCGCCGGCGCCGAGTGGGAGTATGTCAACGCGAACTAAGTCTCGAAGCGTTTCGCCGCGTCAGCTCAGCCTGCTGCCCCAGTTGGGGCGGCTGGGCTTCAAGTCGCGCCCCGAACCGGCCCCCAAGCCCCGGCGACCGGCCGTAACGCCCCGGGTGATCGACGGTTTGCCGGGCGAACAACTCCTGCGCGCCATCTACCGACGTCCCCTGGAAATCACCTACACAAATAACCTGCGCCGTCTCGTGTCCTACAAAGACGACGCCGACGGAGTGCGTCAGGTGCGCATCACCCGTGTTTTTCAAAATGCGCCGTCGGACGTGTGGCAGGAGATCGGCCATTGGGTCAAGGACGCCCGGCGAAATCGCCTGTTCGTGCGGGGCAGCGCCGGGGCTCGATTCCTGGAGCGGCGCGACGTGCAAAAGGTGCTGTCGGCGTCGCAAGGTCGGGCCCGGCCGGAGTTGGAGACACGCGGCGAGGTCTACCGGCTGCAACCCATGTTCGACGCCATCAACAATCGCTATTTCGGCGGCCGCTGCGATTGCCCCATCGGCTGGTCGATCCCCAAGGGCCCGTCGCGCAGCCGGAGTGTGCGGCTGGGTTCTTACAACGAAACGGATAATGTCATCCTGATCCACCCGGTCCTGGATTGGCACGAGGTGCCGCGCTTTGTCGTCGAGGACGTGGTCTATCACGAGATGGCCCATTGGCAATTGCGCGGACGCAAGCACCCCAGCGGTCGGCGCGCGCTGCATTCGGCGGAATTTCATGAATTGATGGACCGCTTTCCCGCCCACCGGCGCGCGGAGGATTGGGTGGAGGCCAACAGCCATCGCCTTATCCGTCGGCGCAATCGCCTGGTCCGCGAGACCAAGGCCGGGCGGGGGTAGGTCCGATGTTCGATCCCGCTCCCGACGCGCTGATTGACGCGAACGGCCGTCCCCGACTGGGGATTTACGGCGAGCCGTTACGCCGCCTGAACCTGCATGATTTCGATTATCGAGCCGTGGCGCCGTGGCCGTTTCGCTGGTCGCGGCGGCTTTCGCGCCTGGCGATCAAGCGCTGGCAGTACATCGGTCTGGTTTCCGATTCGCTGGTCGTCGGAGCGGCGGTGGTGGATATCGGCTACGTCGCCAAGGCGTTCGCGTATTGCTATCTGCGAGAAGAAGGGCGCGTTCGCGATTTTTCCTTCGACGACTTCACGCACGGGGCGACGCAGTATTCGGCGACGTCGGTGGAGGGCGTGAGCGAGTACAAAAGCGGCGGTAAACTCATCCGCTTCGAAAACACGCTGGTCGACGGAAAACGGCGGATCACGATCGACATCCCGGGCGGATTTTCCGGCGAATATTCCTTGGACGAAAACGATTTTACGCCCCTGTGCGCGGTCACGCGAAACGGCCTGCGCGGGTTCAACTATTGCCACAAGGCGATGGGGCTGCCGGTCGAGGGGATGGTGCGCGTGGGCGATCGGCAGATCGACTTGGCCGCGGACAACGCGCTGGGCGGTCTGGATTGGACGGCCGGTTGCGCGGCCCACGAGACCTACTGGAACTGGGCCAGCGCGGCCGGACGCCTGGACGACGGCCGAACCGTGGGTCTGAACCTCGTCTCGGGCATTAACGATCGCGGCTTCACGGAAAACGGCTATTGGATCGACGGCCGGCCGGTGAAGGTGGACGTGGTGCATTTCGAGTATGACGAAAAAGCGATCCTCCAGCCGTGGACCATCCGCAGCAACGACGGCCGGGTGGACCTGCGTTTCGAGCCGGAAGGGGAGCGCTCCGAAAACCTGAATTTCGGTGTCCTGGCCAGCCGTTTCCACCAGCCTTTCGGTGTCTATACCGGCACCCTGACCGTCGACGACGCGCCGCGCCCGGTGCGCCTTTACGGTTTCGCCGAGGAGCACGAGGCCCGCTGGTAGCGCGTTGCCTTTTGGGGGCCCGTTGCTATAATCCCGCGTCTTTTTTCACGCCGATGAATTCGATCACCACGCAGGACGACCGATGGCCGACAGCCGTGACGCGCCCCCCAAAAAGAACTTCCTGATCCGCTGGTCCCGCGCGTTGGGGGACGCGATCGCCGGCACGCCCGCGTTCTTGAAATATTACCGCTTGGCGATCCTCGGCGCGGCGATCTACGTCTTCACTTTCCCGAACTTTCTGTGGACCAAAACGACGCTCTGGCCCCTGGCGTTCATTGCCCTGGCTCCGATGCTGGCGATGGCCGACCGGGCCCAAACGGCGAAGGCGGCATTCAAGGTGGGCTTGGTCAGCGGCTTCTTCGCGAACCTGGGCAAGCTCTATTGGCTGCTGCATACGATTCATCATTACGGCCACTTCCCGCTTCCGGCCGCCATTCTTGTGCTGGCGTTGCTGTGCCTGACGATCGGCTCGTTCTGGGGCGTCGCGTTCTGGGCGAATTGGTCGATGAGCAAGCGAGGCGGGTTCTCCATCTGGATCACCTTCCCGCTGGCGTGGATGCTGCTCGAGTGGTGGATGACGGTGGCGATGGGCATCGGTTTCCCGTGGTTGGCCATCGGCCACGCGCTGATCGGGTGGCTGCCGCTGGCGCAGATCGCGGACGTCATCGGCGGCATGAACCTGAGCCTGCCCGTCGCCTTCGGCAATGTGGTGGCCTACGAAGCCTGGCGCGCCGCCCGGGCCGAGCGACCGAATTATCCCGTCAAACAGGCGGCGGGACTGTTCGCCGTGCTGCTCGTCTTCCTCGTCTACGGTCTGGTGCGCATGGGCCAGATCGACAAGCAGATGGAGGCGGGCGAGACGATCAAGGTCGGCATGTTGCAAGGCAATATCGACCAGAACGAAAAATGGAGCGAAGGCAATCGGGTCAAGACGCTACGCATCTACCGTCGGCAGGCCGAGGAGGTCAAGGAAAAGGGCGCGGAGCTGATCCTGATGCCCGAGACCGCCCTGCCGTTTTGGCAGACGCAAGGCAAGCGCCTTTCCCGTCCGGTGCGGGCGTTTCTCTCGAAGATCGACCGATGGATGCTCGTCGCCGTGCCGACCCGTGTGCCCAATGAAGACGATCCCGAATGGCCGTATAAGTACAACTCCGCCGGACTCGTCTCACCGGACGGCAAGATCGTCACCTGGTACAACAAGCATCGCCTCGTACCGTTCGGCGAATACCTGCCGTTCAAGAAAATCGCGATTCCCCTGGTCACGTGGCTGAAGACCTTTGAACCGCTGGAGGATCTGAGATTTTCAGCGGGTTTCTATCCCGGCGAGGAATACGTCGTCTTCGACTACCCGCGCGGGCGGTTCGGCATCGCGATCTGCTATGAGGTCATCTACCCGTCCATCGTGCGCACCGTCGCGCTGCCGGGCGTGGCGTTCATGACGACGATCACCAACGATGCGTGGTTCGGCGACACCAGCGCGCCCCATCAGCATTGGGACCAGGTGCGCATGCGGGCCATTGAACTTCGGCGCTACTTCGCCCGCTCGGCCAATACCGGCATTTCCGGCATCATCGACGCCAACGGCCGTACGATCTCCCAGACCGGCACCTACGTTGCCAAAACCGCCGTCGGCGACGTCCGCACCATGCAGACGCAAAGCATCTTCCTGCGCTTCGGCGAATGGTTTTTGCACCTTTGCGTCCTGGCGTGTTTCGGCCTACTGTTGGCCACCTATCGGCGCCATCGTCGCCGCGGAGCCTAGAGATGGATTACGAAACGAAAGTGCGCTTCGATGCGCTGACCGAAAAGCTCGACGACCTTCGGAGGTTTCTTTGACCTGGACGGCATGAACGCCGAACTGGCGACCCTGAACGACAAGATGGTTCAGGACGGCTTTTGGGACGACGTGGACGCCGCCAATCAGGTGATGAAACGTAAAAAGACGCTGGAAGGCTCGATCGAGAACTTCCAGGCCCTGGCCCGCCGAGGCGAGGATCTGGCCGCCGGATTCGAACTGATCGAAGACGAACCGGACGACGAGTTGCTCAAGGAAAATATGGCCGAGTTGGACGCGCTCGAATCGGACGTGGAGCGCGCCGAGTTGGCGATGTTGTTTACCGAGGACGCGGACAAGGCGGACGCGATCTGCGAGATCAACGCCGGCGCCGGCGGCACCGAGGCCCAGGACTGGGCGCAGATGCTCCTGCGAATGTACCTGCGTTGGGCGGAATCCCACGACTTCGAGATCGAGATTTTCGACGAACAGGCCGGGGAAGAAGCGGGGATCAAATCCGCAACGTTTTGCGTGCGCGGCCCGAACGCTTACGGCCTGCTCAAGGCGGAGGCCGGGGTGCATCGCTTGGTGCGCATCAGCCCCTTCGATTCGGCGGCGCGGCGGCACACGAGCTTCTCCAGTTTTTTCGTTTATCCCGACATGCAGGAAGACGTGGAGATCGAGATCGACGAAAAGGACCTGCGCGTCGACACTTATCGTGCGTCCGGCGCCGGGGGGCAGCACGTCAACAAGACCGACTCCGCCGTCCGCCTGACGCACCTCCCCACGGGCATCGTCGTGCAATGTCAAAACGAACGCAGCCAGCACAAGAACAAGGCCTTCGCCATGAAGGTTCTCAAGGCGCGGCTCTATCAGCAGGAGATGGAAAAGCGCGAGGCTGAGCGGGCCAAACTCGCCGACGAAAAAATGGAGATCGGGTGGGGCAGCCAGATCCGCTCGTATGTCCTGCAACCCTACCGCATGGCCAAGGACCACCGCACCAACGTCGAAATCGGCGACGTGGATTCGGTCCTCAACGGCCGCCTGGACGAGTTCATCAACGGTTATCTGCTGAAGCGAAAGCAGGGCGAGAAGGCCTCGGCCTAGTGCTTTGAGAGCCGGGTGCCACACTTTCACGAGGACGAATGTCCGAAGGAAGATGTGAAGTATTCACCGAGGAATAAACACACCCTTGTCCGCCGTTGGCGGCCTAAGAGTGTGGCGCCCGGTAGCATTACTAATCAGGGTACGCGTTAAACGCCGCCTGGTCGATCTCCATCAGCAAATGCACATCCCCCACGCCCTTGATCGGCCGGAGTTGGTACTGCCTCTTGTGCAGGTTCACCGTCGCGACGACGTCATCGCCTTTGACGACGATGATCGCGTGCAGCATGGGCTCCTTCTCCCACCGTCCGATCCACGAAAAATCCTTCGGGCCGCGCCGGTCGATGCGCTCCGCCTTGAAGGTGAACTTGTCGTCGCCGAAGGCATTGAACGCGACCCGGCCGTCGTCCTTTTCCAGGAGTTCGACATGAACGCGGACCGCGCGCCGTTGCTTGATCGCGCCGGGAGGCATGCCGAAATCGGGCGCGTCGTTCAGGTCGTAGTCGGAGGCGTCCTCGAAAAGCGGCGGCGGGGAGTCGTCCTGGGCGACGGCGCTCATGGCCGTCGCAAAAAAGGCGAGGGGCAGGATGAGAAGCGCGCGCGCGAGGGCCGACGCGCGGGCTCTTTGCTTAGTCGAGTTCGACTTCGGCCGTCGCACGGGTGATGACCTCGACGCCGGACTGATTGGCCGCGACAAATTCGGTCGTCGCGCGATTTCCGTCCATGTCCGTCACGGTGCCGGACGTCTTAATGGTGTCGCCCATGTAGACCGGCTTAGCGAAGCGGACCTTGATCTTCTTGAGCTTGGCCGGATCGCCGCCCGCCCAGTTGATGTTCGCCTGCTGCGTGAAGGCCATGGTGCAAAGACCTTGCAGGATCGCGTCGCCCAGGCCCACCATCTTGCCGAACTCACGGTCGATATGGATCGGGTTGAAGTCGCCCGACGCGCCGCCGTAATAGATCGCCTGGTACTTGCCCACGTCCTGGCGAGCCTCGAACGTTTCGCCGACTTTCGTATCTTGCGCCTTGCGTCCCATTATTGCCCCCGCACCACGAAGGTATAGGTGCCTTCGCAGACTTTTTTGCCGTTGACCTTGGCCGTGCATTTGCACGAAACGATCTTCTTGTCGTCCTTATAATCGATGCTCGAAATGGTGCCGTCCGTCCAGACGATGTCCCCGGGGCGCACCACGTCGAAAAACTCGAACTCCTGCTCCCCATGCACCAGCATGGCGTAGTTCAGATCGAGTTCCTTGTCGAACAGGACGCGGGCCATCATGTCCTTCATGTACACGACGGCGAATAGCGGCGGCGCGACGATGCCTCCGTGGGGCCCGGCCTTCGCGGCTTCCTCGTCGGTATAGAGGGGATTGTCGTCGTTCGTGGCGAACGCGTATTCCTTGATTTTTTCCAGGCCCACTTCGTATTTGACCGGCTCGTACGTCTTGCCGATCACATCGGTTTCCGCCATCGGGATCTCCGTGATTGGTGGTGCGCGAGTGATGTGCGACGACGCTAGCAGCGGGGCGGGAGAGCGTCAATGTCTCGGGCGGGAAAGACGGCATGTCGGATGTGAACTTGTCGTGACGAGAAGTTGCGGCAATGATAGTTTCGCATAGATCAAGCGTTCATAAATATTTCGTCAGCGAAAAAGGAGCACCTCGTCATGAAATCGCGGTTGATGATAGGGGTCGTGATCGGCGTTCTTATCGGGATGGCTTTTCTCGGCGCTTTATCCTGCAACGGGGGCGAGAGCGGCGACGACGATGATGACGATGACGACAGCGATTCGGGGCCGTACGCGTGCCTTGACGCCTTCTGCGAAGACTACATGGCTCTGGATTGCAGCCACTACGCGAACCTCTTCGAATGTCGAGCGCACTTCAGCGGCGAATGCGGCGACGCCGGCGCGTTCGAAACGCAGCAGCGGGCTTTCTTGCAGTGCGTCTGCGATTGTCGCGCTCGGCCGGGCAACGAGGATTTCGACGAATGCCTGAGGATTATCGATTGCGAGGTGGAGTGCTGGAGTAACGAATGCCTTTAGGGACACGCGAGGCGGCGTAGGGCCTATTTGTCCTCGTCCTTTTTCAGTTTCGGATACTTTTCCAACAGGCGATTCAGGTTCACGCGGGACGCGGAAAAAGTCGCGTCGATGCGCAGGGCTTCGCGGTATTGCTCGGCGGCTTTTTCGACGTCGCCGTCCGTCTGATAAATCAGCCCCAGGTTGTTGTGCGCGTCGCGGGCGGTGGTGGAATAGGGCTTGAGTTCGATCGCCTTGAGGTAAGCCTTTTTGGCCTCTTCTTCCTCGCCGAGGTTATCGGTCGCGACGCCGAGATTCAGGTACGCGTCCACCGCCTTGGGCTGGAGTTGAATGACGATCTGGAACTGCTTTTTCGCCAGCTCGAGTTCGTCGATTCCCTTCAGGTATTGCTTCACGTACTTGTTTTGCGCCGATTCAAACCCGCTGTTTTTGATCTCCAGGCGGTTCTTCTCCGCCGCGCGAAAGAGATAGACCTGGCCCAGCAGATAATGGGCGTCGGCATAGTGCTTGTCGCGATTGATCGCCTGCTGGCAGTAGATCTCCGCGTTGCGCGAGTCGCCGACGCGAAACGCCTTCACCGCCAATTCAAAGAAATCCCGCGGCGTCTTGGGTTCGTTGGTCGGTTCGGGAGTGGGGGTCGTTTGATCGTATTTGCTCTCGGTGCGGGCGGCGTATTTCTCGTATTCGGTTTCCTCGGCATTCTTCTGTTCATGGTGATGGTGTTTGTGCGACGCATGAACCCGGCCCACGACGCGAAGGGACATGGAAACCAGCGCGAGGAGAATGCCGATATAGATGACCGAGCGTTTCATAAAGTCTCCAGGTCTCTGACCCGCCCCGAGCGCGGTTGCCCATGAGACAACCCGTCGGGCCGTCGGGTTTCAAGGGCCTTAGGCTTTTGGTTGGTCGTCGAAGGAAAGCTGCCGTTCCTCGTCCGCGTCCGGGGGAAGCAGATCGGCCGTCAAATGCAGTTGCCGGGCCGCCAGGGCCTCGTCGACGCGGCCGACCGGCGTCGTGTGGGGAGCGCCCTTGACCAACTGGGGATTGGTCTTGGCCTCTTCGTGGATCTGACGCATGACCTCGACGAAACGGCGGACATTTTCCGGCGACTCGGTTTCCGTCGGCTCGATCATCAGCGCGCCCTTGACCACCAGGGGGAAATACACCGTCGGCGGGTGGATGCCGAAATCCATAAGCCGCTTGGCGATGTCCATGGTTGTCACGCCGTTGGGCATGTCTTTGTCGGACAGCACGCACTCGTGCATGCACGGTTCGTCGAAGGGCAGGTGGTAGAGGCCCTTCAAGCTCTCCTTGACGTAGTTGGCGTTCATGACCGCCAGCGTGGAGACCCGGTTGAGATTTTCCGGGCCCATTTCGCGGATGTAGGTGTAGGCGCGCACGAGCATGCCGAAGTTGCCGAAGAATTCATGCACCCGCCCGATGGATTGAGGCCGGTCGAAATCCAGCGTGTAGCGCCCGGCGCTGTCCTCGGCGATGACCGGCTTGGGCATGAACGGCGCCAGGAAATCACGCATCGCCACCGGGCCGGAGCCGGGACCGCCGCCTCCGTGGGGCGTGGTGAAGGTCTTGTGCAGATTGATGTGCATGACGTCGGCGCCGAAGTCACCGGGCCGCGTGACGCCGAGAATCGCGTTCAGGTTCGCCCCGTCGCAGTAAACCAGCCCGCCCGCGTCGTGGACGATTTTCGCCGCCTCGTCGATGCGATCCTCGAACAGGCCCAAGGTGCTCGGGTTTGTCACCATCAGCGCCGCTGTCTCTTCGTCGCACTTGGAACGCAGGTCGTCCAAGTCCAATCGCCCGCGTTCGTTCGTCGCGACGGTGACAACGGAGTAGTTGCAGATGGTGCATGACGCCGGGTTGGTGCCGTGGGCGGTGTCGGGAACCAGCACTTTTTTGCGCGGGTTGCCGTTGGCGGTGTGGAAGGCGCGGATGATCATCAGGCCCGTCATCTCGCCCTGGGCGCCGGCGGCCGGTTGCAATGTCACGGCAGGCAGGCCGGAGATTTCCGCCAGATATTCGCCCAGCTCGTGCATCAGGTGGAGAGCGCCCTGAACGCCGGAGATCGGCGCATTCGGATGCAGCCGCGCGAAGCCGGGGATGCGCGCCGTCTGCTCGTTGATGCGCGGATTATATTTCATGGTGCATGACCCGAGGGGATACATGCCCGTGTCGATGCCGTGGTTCTTTTGGGAGATCCGCGTGAAATGGCGGTTCACGGCCACTTCCGACAGCTCCGGCAGCTCGGCGGGCTTGTCGCGAGCGATGTCGTCGGGCAGGGCGGCCTCGGGGACTTCCGGGAGAGGGATCGAATAGCCGACTCGTCCCGGAACGGACTTTTCGAAGAGCGTCTGGAGATGTTCGTCGCGACGCTTCATCAAACGCTCCCCGCCAGGATCGCCGCCATCGCGTCAATCTGCGACCGGGTGTTGACCTCGGTCGCGCAGACGAGCAGGGCGTTGTCGCCCAGGCCCTCGCGCCCGCCGACGGGAATCCCCGGCAGAATGCCGTGCGTTGCGCATTCGGCCACAAACTCGGCCGCGTCCATCGGCAATTCCACGACGAACTCGTTGAACGTCGGCGCGGAGAAGGGCAGCTTCGCCCCCGCCGCGACCAGCGATTTCTTCGCGTATTCGGCCAGGCTTAGATTCAGCCGCGCCAGCTTCGGCAATCCTTCCTTGCCCATCAGGGACAGGTAGATCGTCACCGCCAGCGCGCACAGCGCTTGGTTCGTGCAGATATTGCTCGTCGCCTTTTCCCGGCGAATGTGCTGCTCCCGCGTGGCGAGGGTCAGGACGTAGGCCCGGTTGTTCTCCGTGTCCACCGACTGCCCGACGAGGCGGCCCGGCAGGTTGCGGACGTAGTCTTTTCGGGTGGCGAACAGGCCGACGTACGGCCCGCCGAAATTCACCGGCAAACCGAAACTCGCCCCTTCGCCGGCGACGATATCCGCCCCGCACGAGCCGGGCGATTTGGCGATGGCATAGGCCAGCGGCTCGGCAAAGGTGACGACGAACTTGCATTTCGTGTCGCCCATCGCGGTGCGAATCGCGGCCAGATCTTCGATCACACCAAAGTAATTGGGCGACTGTACGACCAGCGCCGCCGCTTTATCCAATTCCGCGCCTTGCACGGCGTCCAGGCTCAGGCGGCCGTCGGGCCCGATCGGCAGTTCGACCAACTCGACATCCTGGAACTGGGTGTAGGTGCGAATCACCTCCCGATACGCCGGATGCACCCCTCCGGAAATGTACACCCGATCCGAGCGCGTCAGCCGTCGGGCCATCATTACCGCCTCGGCCGCCGCGGAGGCGCCGTCGTAAACCGACGCGTTGGCCACCTCCATGTCGAACAGACGCGCGACCAAGGTCTGGAATTCGAAAATGGCTTGCAGGGTGCCTTGGGCGACTTCGGCCTGATAGGGGGTGTACGCGGTCAGGAATTCGCCGCGCGTCAGCAGGTAGTCCAAGACCGCCGGGGTGTGATGTCGATACGCGCCGCCGCCGAGGAAATTGACGGCCTTCGCCGCCTGATTGGACGCCGCAAGGTCTTCCATGTGGGCGACGATTTCCGGTTCGGACAGGGGCGGCAACAAGGCCAGGGGGCGCTGGAGACGCAGACGTTCAGGGATGGAGTCGAAGACCCGTTCGGGCGCGTCGAGGCCCAGCGTCCGTAGAATCTCGTCCACGTCCCGGGCGGTATGGGGCAGGTAGCGCATGCGCCTCGTCTAGGGGCGCCGTCGATCGGGCCGACGACGCGATCAGCTTTCCTGGGTGATGAGATCTTCGTACGCGGGTGCGTCCAGCAGGTTCTCCAACTCCGTTTCGTCGGAAACTTGCAGCTTGATCATCCAGGCCTCGCCGTACGGATCGGCATTGATCTTCTCGGGGGTCTCGGTCAGGGCCGAATTGACCTCGACGATCTTGCCGGAAGCCGGGACGTACAGGTCGCTGACCGCCTTGACCGACTCGACCACGCCGAAGGTGTCGCCCAGCGAGAACTCCGCGCCCACTTCGGGCAGCTCGACGAAGACGATTTCGCCCAACGAATCCTGGGCATAGTCGGTGATGCCGACCGTCATCACATCGCCGTCAACGACAGCCCATTCATGTTCCTTGGTGTAGCGCCGGTCCGTGGGGATGGCCATGGCAACGCTCCTCAATCAAATCGAATGCAAAGATAATCGAAAGTTCGAACGCGATACCGGCGGGGCGCATTTTCCCCGAAATTCCGGATTCGCGAGGTCGTCTTTTGGTATCAGACGAGCGGGGGCAGGTCAATGGGCCTAACGATGAAAAGGGCCCGGACCGGCCCCTTTCGACGCACGAAATTCACCCGATATTCCGGGCGCTTGTGGATAACTCTAGTTTTCCGCGGCGCAGGCCCCGGTGCCGTTGCAGGCGCCCGAAGGGCAGGAGGCCGTCTCGGAACTGGAGGAGCTTTCGGAGGTTGCGGGTTTGCTGCCCGGATTCTTGGCGGCGTAGTCGGTGACGTACCAGCCCGAGCCCTTCAAGTGAAAGGACGAAAGGCTGATGAGCTTGCGCACGTTTTTCGACTCGCACGACGGGCACGCGGGCGCCTCTTTGGCGTTGATGCTGACGCGCTTTTCGTACTGCGTGGAGCAGTCGTTGCATTCGTATTCGTAAATCGGCATGGCCCTATCCCCTTGGTTGTCCTTGCCTTATCCGTGTCGTCTTCCTGATTTATCGGCCAATTCCGTTCCGAAATCAAATACTTGGATCGGCCTCGGTCGACAAGGGAAAAATAAGCATCCACCGGTTTTCGTCAAGTCCGAAATGCCTCGCGACGCCCGATTCGCCCTACTTGATCGCTCGGACCACCAAAAACGCCCAGTTGATCAGCCAAATAACGACAAGGGCCGGTCGCACCCAGAAATTTCGCGCCCAGTAGGCGGCCCAGTTGATCGGCGGCGAATTGGCCAAAATCAGCTTCAACGACCCGAAAAGCACCGCCAGCGAACCAAGCATGAACGCCGGGCCCATGGCATTGGTCTTGAACGCCAACCAAAATTGCCCCTGGGCGAAGTACACGCAGGCGTGCGTCATGTGGCAAAACGGGCAGGGCAGGCCGGTGACACTCCGAAAGACGCACATCGGAACGCGCCAGATCACGTCCCAAGGCAGCATCCAGGCGCCGATCCACCCGGTCGCGACCATAGCCGCCAATGTCCAACGAAAGACGTTGGGATTGGACCGGACCGGAATGGCGCGGGGGATGGTTTCCTGCATGGTTTCGGGTTCCGTCTCGATTCCGTCTGTATTCCTATTTTCGCCTGTCAGTGAGCGGACATGCCGCCGATCATACCGGCGATGCCCATGCCCAGGACGGCAAATCCGCAGCAGCAAATGACAATCGGTGCGATGACCGCGACCGCCCCCTTCCAGCCCGGCACCCGATGCACCTTCGTCAGGCCGATGGCGGTCAGAACCAACTGCCAGATGAAGGCGATGGACGCTCCGACAAAAGGAATCACCCGCGCGAGGTTGGCGGTGTTCGAATACGCGGTCACGCGGATCGTGTCCTCGAAATTGCCGTCGTGCTCGCCGAGGATGGCGATGATGGCATGGTAAACCGCTCCGCCCACGATGCTGCTCAGGAATACGGTCAAGGGGGTCAACACGATGCCGGCGATCACCATCGCGCTCATCGTTCCGCCGCCGCCCAGCATGTCCGTGTACATGCGTATGTATTCTTCCATCCCGGGAATGTCGGCCAACTCGCCGGATTTCAACGTCTGTTCCAAACCGGCCATGCGCCCCGGAGACATCACCAAACCGACCAGGGCTTCCACGAGTTTCCCCGGCAGGGAAACCAGGATGGCGTAGCCGATCGCCGGCCAAAAGGTGCCCGGAACCGGCATTTGCGTGAAGAACAGCGACGGCATCTTCACGATGCGCATCACGTACGGCTTAAGTAGCGACCAAAAATTTTCTCTGGTCAGGTCCGGCAGGGCCTCGGGCACCGGGCCGCCGACGGGGCCGTAAGACGACGATCCGCCGGGAGGCACCATGCCGCCTTCGGGCAGGTTGGAATCGCCTGAGATGAACGCCCCGCCGGGCTCGTCCCCGATGCGCGCGCCCTGTTCCCACTCGAAGTTCTCCGGGGACACCTTGAATCGCTGGGAGCACGACGGGCAGATGTAGTTGCCCGGGGCCTCGACGGTCGTCTGCTTCTGGCAATGGGGGCATCGGACGATCATGGGGCATCCTTTACGTGGGGGGCGGGAACGGTTTCGAGAAGCGTCTCTCGCGCCTGATTTTCCAAGCGTTTGGCCACTTCAAACAACAGTTCGGGCGACTTTTCCCGATGAGGATAAACGACAACGGCCGGAAAGTCTTCGCCGAAACCGCGAAAGGTCGTGATCGCCTGCTGGGGGTTGTTGAGTTCGTTGAGGTACAACGCCCCGCGATGCAGTCGCGCGTAGGCGGATGTGGCGCCCGTGGGATCGGCTTTTTGGCCGATTTTCTCCAGTTCCAAGGCCAGATTGAGGGCGCGCTCGGGGCGTTTCGCCTTTTCGGTGTACAGACGCATCATCGCCGCCACCGCCCGAGGCCCCACGGCCTGCTCACCCTCGTAGGTCTCGTAACGCAACTCCGCGTACTGCGTGATAATGCCGCGATACGCCTCTTCGGCCTGGGCCAGATCCCCCGAGCCTTTCAATTCGACAAAGCGTTCCTCGTAGATCTTCGCCCGCGTGAATAGGATCTCCGCCAACGCCAGATCGGAGGTCGTCAGCTTCGCCAGTTCCTCGAGTTCCACGAGTTTTTTCGTCGTCGTGGCGGGGATTTTGTCGATGATCTTGTCCATATGCCGGGCCGCGAGCCAGTCGATTTCCCGCAGCCCCCCGGCGTCGCCGACCTTCTGTCCCGCGTATTTGCCGAGCAGTTCGCGAAGTTTCAGGACGGCCTGGTTGTACTGCCCCGAGTTGTAGAGTGCGTCGACGAACTTGAGCATGACAATCACGTCCACCGGCCCGGCGTAGGAACGTTCCTCGTCCGTGAGCCCGACGTACGTGCCCGGATAGCGAACGGAAATGGACTGCATCTGCTCGACGGCGGTCATCGGCGAGCCGAGGGATTCGGAATAGAGCCCGGCGCGTTCGATGTCGGCGGTGGCGCGCATATTGATCGGGTGCTCGGGATCGACCGGATTGTCCATGGTCGTGTCGTAGGGATAGAACGCGTAGATCTTGCTGAGCGTGGACAAAGCCGCGCTGGAATTGCCGGCCCGTCGGTAAAGCACGTACGACTCCCAGACGGCCGCCTTGCCGGCCTGCTGATGCGGAGCAATGGCGAAGATTTCGTCGTACATCGCGGCGATGTCTTCGTAGGGCGGCGGGTCCTGTTTGTACGCTTCTCGGATGCGAGTCTGCACGCTTTCGATCTGGGCGGCGACTTTCTCGGCCTCGGAATCGGGCGGCGTGGCCTCGGGTTGGTCGGCGAAGGCGGGGTTCTTCGGCGGCGTGGGCGTTTGGGCAAAAAGCACCGGTGACGCCCACAGTAACGCGAGACCCGCGAGCAAGCCCGCGATTCCCGGTCGTATCGCGCGGGGACGCCGTGTCATGGCGCGACGGGGTTGGGTGTCAATCCGGACGGGGTGGGGGTCGCGTGGCCGGTCGCCGGACGACACAGATCGATGAACTGCCGGGCGCGATCGGTCTGCTCGCGGGCGATGCGCAGGTGGTCGGCGGCGGCATTGTAGCGGCGCGCCTTGAAAGCGTCTTGAGCGAAATGCAGATGGGCCTCGGCGCCGGCGAATTCCTTGGGAGCGCACATGGCCGCGCCTTGTTCGCGAATGGCGCTCACTTCCGATTCCAGCGAAGCCACATCCGTTGACGTCGGGGCGGCCGCGCAGGCGGAGACCGTCAACAGGACGGCCACGGCGAGGGGGGCGAGATATCGCGTCACCGGCTCGCTCCGGCTCGGGGCGGGGTGGTGTCCGTGCCCCGCAGCGCGATTTCCTTAAGCGCGGCCGTTTCCGCCTCCTTGGCGCGGGCGGTGGCCAGGAGGGCGTACTTGGACGCCAGATCGAAATCGCTGTCATTGAGGCGTTCGTGGGCTTCGTTCAGATAGAGTTCGGCTGAATGGAAGGCATAAGGCGCCAGGTAATCGGCGTGCGTTTCCCGGGCGACGGCCACCGCTCGTTCGGCCGAGGCGATATCCTGCTTGGCCGCGCATCCGACCAGCAGCATTGCCGTCGTCAACACGACGACAACAGCTCGCCAGGTCGCCTTTTGACCGGCGAAAACTCGGGGAAATCGGCGTCGGAAGCCATTCATGGCCCCCAACGTAGTCGGGCCGTCTGGGTGTGTCAATTCCGTGTTAATCAGCCGGAAGGCGGGTCAGTCGGCCGCGCTGACGACCGCCTCGATCATGCGCTTGATCTCGCCCTCGGTATGGGGACCGGGGGACATGGATTGCTCGTAGTGGTATTCCGGGTCCGCGAAGTAGCTTTCCGGCAGAAGATATCCCAATTCGTCGTTGCACAGCCCCAGGAAAAAGCAGGGGTCGCCGCCCACCATTTTCTTGATCTGTAGACCCAGTTCGGGCAGGCATTCGCCGGGCACCGCGATGAATCGCGCCGGGCCGAGGGACAGGATGCCGACGCTGGTATGCACATTCGGCCAGACTTCGGCCGTGCTGTCGGGGATGCCGTCGATGCGCCGGTTGAGCACGCCCATATTGAACATGAAGCCGAGCTGATCGTTACGCAGCTTGAGTTCGAACGGGATCTCCTTGAGACGCAAGACGGCCTTATGCGCCGGTTTGGCGGATTTGACGACTTCGATAGCCTTTCGCGCCAGGGATTTCCCGTACATCCGGTAGTAACGCAGACGGTCCGAGTAGGGTTCGAACTCGTTGATCCCCGGCGTGACCATTCCGCCGAGGGCGCCGTTCACGAAGATCGACACGCCGCCGAGCATCTGTTCCATCAAGTCATTGAACGGCGAGACGAAATCGCCGGAGACGCCGTGGTTGTGCTCCCAAAGGCACTCGGGGTGGGACGCGAAGTTCGTCAACGTGGCGATGGTGGAGTCTCCGTTACCGCTACGTACGAGGTGCATCACGGACAGGTCGTGGTCCATGAGCAGAGCGTTGCGGACATTCCAGGTCTCCCGGTCCTTGGGCGCCTTGTCGACGCCGAAACGCGCCTCGGCGGGACGGGCACGCTTCTTCGCCCGACGCACCACATGCCCGACGGCGCGAGTGATGTCCTTCATGTATTCCGTGTTCATGCCGGAGAGCAGGGGAACGCCTTCGATGGGGGTCGGACCCCAGATGCCGAAAGTGTCCGGCCCGGCGTGGGTATGCGTACAGCAGATCCAGACGTTTTCCGGCGCCATCACGCCCGACGCCGCCCGCATCGCCCAGGCGTCCTCGAACATCAGGCCGATCAGGTCGATCGCCACCAGGGCGAACTCGGTCGAACCGTCGCTGATGTAAACGGCGCGCGCATAGAGAGGATCAAGAACCCGATCCGCCTTGCGGTTCTGCCCGAAACCGGCCAGATACGTCTTGGACAGATCCGTCGGGGTAATGTCGATTTTTGCCGCGCCCGCGAGAAATTGGGCGGTCATGCCCGCTCCTTACAATCCATTAAATCATTCGAAAAAAGTTCGGTCGTTGACCTGTCCGAGCTAATAACAGGACTGAGTCTCAATAGCAAGAAAAAATTTGAACGCAGATTCAAATCCTGCGCGGGTTGCCGCATTTCAACGTTCGAATAAGATAGACGACTTACTCGACGACGATTTCATCCCTGGGAGGCTTTGGCCCATGAGCCGCATCGAGCGCGTGGAGCTGTTTCACGTCAACATCAAGCTAAGCGAGCCGTTTTTCCCGTCCTGGATTCCCGGCTATCCGCAGACGCACAACCGTTCGACACTCATCCGCTTCACGACGGACGACGGGCTCGTCGGTGTTTCCTCCGGCGCGGCGTTTACGACCGAGCGGGAGGGACTGGGCGAACTTCTGGGCGGATTTCTGCTGGGGGCGAATGCCCTGGACGTCGCCACGGTCCGTCAGCGGATCAAGGAAGCCGGCTATTTGGGCTGGCGCAACTGGTGGATCGAACCGGCGTTTTGGGACATCCGAGGCAAGGCCGAGGGCAAACCGGCCTACAAGCTCCTGGCCGGGTCGGACGAGACGGTCGAGAAGGTGAAATGCTACGCCTCCACGGGGGAGATCCGGCCGTTCGAAAAGCGCAAGCCGTATCTGGACGAGATCCAAAAGATGGGCTTTCGTCATGTGAAGCTGCGGGTGCATGACTTTGATGAGGAAAAGGACTTCGAAATCCTGCGCAAGGCGCGGGAATACGTCGGGCCGGACTTCGGGATCGCCGTGGACTGCAACCAGGGCTGGCGCGTGGCGCTGGTCGATGACGCGCCGCTATGGGATCTTCCGCGAGCGCTGCGTTTCGGCAAGGTCTGCGACGAGTTGAATATCGCCTGGATCGAAGAACCGCTGGACATGCACAACTTTCCCGCCTACGCGGAGCTACGGCGGCAAATCAAGACGCCCATCGCCGGCGGCGAGCTGTTCACCTCCCGCCAGGAGATGCAGGCGGCCATGGACAACGAAGCCTTCGACATCTTCCAGCCGGACTGTTGCTTCGCGGGCGGCCTGGAAGACGGCATCTGGCTGGCTCGCGAGTGCGCGAAGCGGGACCTGACCTTCACGCCTCACACATGGACCAACGGTGTCGGTTTCCTGATGAATCTTGCGGTCAAGGCTGCGTCCGGTTCCACGCTCCCGCTGGAATATCCCTACGAACCGCCCGGCTGGACGCCCGAAGGGCGCGACGCGATTTTGCGCGAACCGATCCGCCTCAACCCGGACGGAACGGTCAACGTGCCCCAGGCGCCGGGACTTGGGATCGACATCGACGAAGTCGCGCTGCGCCGTCACGCCAAACGATTCCATAAGATGACGCCCGCCCGTCTGGCGATTCGCACGATCCGCGAGAAGGGTCTGAAGGCGGCGCTGGAAATCAAGAAGAAGAAAGACAGTCGGGTCTGACCACGCGGGGACTTGCGCCCGGCGCGACCCCCCATTAGAAACAGGGAATCGACCCCATGCATTCGAGGGACACTCATGGCCAAAGATGACAACACGAAGCAGTTCACCTATTCGGACGAACTGAAATATCCCCGTGACATCGTCTATCCGGTTTTTCGCAACGAGTCGATCCGGCTGGCGGACTATTTGCCGAATATCGCGCTGATTGAGGAAATCGAGCGACACGAGCACGAGGAGGGCGTCAGCTTCATCCTCAAATGGCACGCCCGCGCCAAGCTGCCCGGCCCGGCGGCCAAGCTGATTCCCGAAAACGCGATGACGTGGGTCGACAAGGCGACGTATTTCGACGCGACGCACTCCGTCAACTACGAGCTGACGTTCCCCATGCTCGGTGAAGCGGTGCGGGTACACGGGACGAACCGCTTCGAGGCCGTCGGTGACAAGACGCGCGTCACGGTCAGCGGCACCATCGAGGCGGATATCAACAAGATCCCCTTCGCCCCGAAGATGGTGCTCAAACGTGTCGTGCCCTTGGTGCAGGACTTTGCCGCCAAGCAGACGGAGCCGAATCTGATCGAGATGAACCGGGGAATCGAGAAGTATTTGGAAGAGTCGGGGCGGGTCTAAGCCGCCCGGATCAGCTTCTTCACCCGCGCCTTCAAATTCGTCTTTTCCAGCACGAACACGATGCCGTCCACGACCTTGCGATAGACCGCGAGCGTGAGCAGCAGCAGGCGCATCTTGAGGGTGCGTCGGTAGAGGAAATAGTCGACTTCCTCGTACTCGTTCGTCGCGAATTGGGCTTTATAGGGCGCTTCGCCGAATTCGAAGTCGATTTTTTTGATTCCGTATTCCGTCGTGTAGAGACGGGTGAGGACATCGAACAGCAGCACCGAGCCGGGCGACTCGTCGGCGTGGTCCTGATCGAAGCCCACGTCGTCGTAATAGAACGTCGAACCGCGCCGCGTGCCGAGAATGAACGCAATGGGCTTGTCGCCGCCGTAGAGGATGTACGACAGGAAAATCCCCGCGTCGGCCAGCGCCTGAAAAAACGCCAACTGCTCCTTACGCACTCGCGGTCCGAACGCTTTTCCCTGCCAACTGCGGATCGTCACCTCGTAGGCATCGTTGAGGAACTGTTCCACTTCGTCGGCGCGGCGAAACTCGCGCACCTCCATGGAGCCGTGCGTGGCGGCGAATTTCTTGGTTTTGCGTTTGAGGGTATTGCGCGACTTGCTGGAAAAACGCTGGTCGTATTGATCGATCAGCGATTCGTCGGCCACCAGGTGACGCACGCGACGCTTGAACGGCGCGAAATGCAGATAGCGCTTCGGGCCGCCGATCACTTTGCCGTAGAGACGCTGATAGTACGGGCTCTCGACGGGCAGGGCGTGGATGTTCACCCCGGCGATTTCCGGAAATGTCGCGAAAATCTTGGCCACGGCCGCCGCGCAAAGATCGTGGTCCTGCTCGAACGGGAATCCGGGAAAGCGCAGCGTCGAGAGTTTGAGGGGAATTTCGAAGATCGGTTTTTCGGCGACGGTGAATTTCAGCGAGCTTTCGGAAACCGAGGCGCAGAAAAATCCGACCCATTCCTCGCCCCGTTTGGCGCCGAAGGCGGTCCATTTGGTCGAGGCGCCGTCTTTTTGATTCGCGTCGTACCACTCGTAGGTGTGGCACAGATGGTATTCATTCGGCGGATCGGACAGCGCGCGCCAACGAGCCGCAAGCTCGGGCGTCAGGTCCTCGGGGCGAAGACGAACGAATTCCACGTCGGTGCTCATATCTCTCCGAAAAAGGCGCGAGGCCGTAAAGGGGGTCATCGGACGATTCGTCACGAATCTCCAGCGATACAAAGGCCTTGCGGAATTTTAGCGATTCTTTAGGATAAGCCCCATGTTGAATCCACATTCAAACGCGTGGCGCCTGCTGGGCGCGTTGGTTCTGGTCTTCTTCGCGACGACCGGATGCCGCACCATCCCGTACGAACCGATCGCCCGGGCCGAGCCATGGCCGGTTAAGGCCGATACCTTTCAGGCCGGGATGGCCAAGGTCAACCTGACGCCCAACTTGGAAACCACGCCCGTCAGTTTGAACGGCTACGGCGCTCGGGGCAAGAAGTTCGCCACCGGCGTGCTGGATCCGGTGATGGCGCGGGCCCTGGTCGTTTCCGGCACGAACGGGCGGATGGCGGCGGTGGTCGGCGTGGATCTTTGCTATATCCCGTCGGAACTTCGAGAGCGCGTCGTCCGCAAACTCGCCGATCAGGGCTTTGACGACACCAACGTTCTCATCTCCGCGACGCACACCCATTCCAGTTATGCCGGTTACGATCGGGCCGTGGTGGCCAAGATCGCCATGGGTGAGTTCGACATCAATCTGCTCAATCGAACCGTCAACGGCATCGCCGGAGCCATCATCAAGGCGCGCGACAATTTGCGACCGGTGACGATGGAATACGCCACGGTGGAGGCGCCGGAGTTGAATCGCAGCCGTTTCGATCCCGGATTCGTCCATGGATTCGAAGCGGCCAACACGGAGAACAAGCGCGTCAATCCGACGGACACTCGCCTGACGGTGGTGCGATTCCGGAGTTCGGATTGGCAGTCCATCGGCGCGCTGGTGCATTACGCGGCTCATCCGACGGTGCTTTCGCCGGACAATATGCTGATCTCCGCCGATTATCCGGCCGAACTCTACAAGCGCATCGAAGCCGAACTGGGCCCGGACAGCACGGTGGTCTTCCTCAACGGCTCGTTGGGCGACGTGGCGCCGGCGCCGGATTGGGGCGACGCGGGGACCGAGTACGACCAGTTGCGCCGCTACGGCAAGGATTTTTCGGCGCGCATCATCGGCGCGTTGGGACAGATGAAGCCGTCGGGCGATCGCACGGTGGCCTCCAATTCGGTTCGTCACGATTTTACGGATGTGATCCTGCGTCCGATGGATCGGGCCCACCTGCCGGGGTGGATGCTGGGCGCCTTTACGTCCCAGCCGAGCATCGCCATCGTCACGACGCGCATCGGGGATCTGACGTTCCTCGGTTCGCCGGGCGAGGCCACGACGATGGTCGGCCGGCAGTTCGAGTCGATCTGTCCGCCGGAGCGTCGGTGCCTGACGGTGGCGCCGTCCAACGCTTACATGGGTTATTTGACGACGCCGGACGAGTACGAGAAGGACACGTACGAGGCCGATTCGACGTTCTACGGTCCAAACGCGGCGGGTCAGGTCCGGGATCTGATGAATCAATCCCTGGCCGGGATGCGCTAGACCGGCGGTCAGGGCGGCGAATCGCCTCCAAGGCTACGAATTCGCACGGAGATTCGGACGCCATGCTTTTCCCGACCGGGAAAGCGTGTTAGGTTTTGGCGTCTCTTTTATGTCATGGGGCTCATGGGGTGCGCGACGGTGCGGCCGTTGTGCGCTTTTTTGAGGTGTGTCGGAGAGGAATTCCGAATGCGTTCGTGTTTGTACGCGATTTTGATCGCACTTTTCACGGCGATCGTGGCCGGGCCGAGTCTCGCCCAGACGACCGCGGCCGACAGCGACGGCGGGCAGATGACGGGTGTCATTGCGCCGGCTGACGAAGAAGAGGACGCGCAGGCCGAGGAGCCGGCCAAGGATCCTCCCTTCGGCGAATACGGCAAATTTCTCAAACACACCGAAAATCTGCTGTTGAGCCTGGATCTGTGGGGTTCGTCGGCGACGATTCCCGAGGGCTTCGGCGTCGTGTTCATGGGTTGGCAGACACGCCGCGCCTGGAAGCGGTTCGACGAGCATCGCAAGATCGTCGACATCGTCCCGGTCATCGACGCCCCGGATCCGTTTGAGCAAAAAGGCAAATTCTTCGAACTGGTGCTCAACATCGACGGCCGGGTGTCGGGCTACGGCGCCGGTTTCCAGTACGGCCTGACCGACCGCATCACCTTGGGCATCGACACCTATTGGGCGATCATCCATTTGAAGTTGAAGCCGGAATTTCGGCCGGGTTCGTCCGAGCAGGTCGGTATCGTGACTTTGGACGACATCTACACCGTTCTCGAACTGGTCGGCCGTCCCGAGCTGGTGACGGAATACGACTCGGATCCGGTGGATTTCGGCGACACCACGATCAGCGCCAAATGGAATTATTTCCGCGCCGAGCATGTCTCCACGGCCATGACCCTCGGCCTGGTCACGCCCACCGCCCACGAGGCCGATCCCAACGAAAACATCATCTTCGGCCTGGGACCGGACCTGGACACGGGCGTGGGCACCTGGGGCATCAAGGGCGTGCACAACTTCGACATCCGCCCACCGGACCCGGTCAAGGCCGTGACCTTCAGCCTGGGCTTGGAGGGGGCGATATTCCTGGAAGACAGGCGCGAAACGCCGACCTTCGGCGAACTGAACACGGACGTGCGTGATTACCTGCAAAGCCAGGGCGTGGACGTGGATATCTTCCCGGACTTGTCGGATATCGGAAACTACTATTATTACACCCCGCCGCCGTATTTCGCCGCCAGCTTCGGCATCGGCGCCGGGCCGTTGTCCATTGCCTATCGCCACGGCTTCGGCGGCGCGGCCAATTATCGCACCAACAGCGAAGGCCTCAAGACACTGATCGAGGAGACCGGCCTGGTCGGCTACGGCGACGACGGAAAGCTGATTTTCAACCTGGTCGTTCCGCTGACGCCGCTGTATTTCCCGGGTCTGGTCAATTTCAATTTCGAATACGCCACCGACGGACGCAACGCGCTGATTTTCCGGGATATCTACACCATCGGCGTGGGCATCGGCCTACCGCTGGCGCTGCCGGACCGCTATAAGATGAACGTGGAGCCTTAAGATGTCGAAACGCGCCATCATTCTCGGCATTGTCTTTTGCCTGGGTTTTTCCATCGCTGTGGCCTCGTGCATGGGCGAGGATCCCAAGGGCATGGAATTGCATGACTACCTGCGGGAGGGCCGCCGCTCCCTGGAGGCCGGTGACGCCGGCGAAGCCTACGTCAACTTCGCCAAGGCCCGGGAAATCGAGCCTTTCCACCGACAGGCCCTCTGGGGCACCGTCCTGGCCAACAACCAACTCATCTGGAAGAACCTGACGGGCATCATCGATCTGCTGTCCGGCGTGTACGTCAAGGAATTCTCGCGGGACGACTGCGAGTTCGCCTGCAAGAAGCTGGATCGATGCGATCTTTTCGACGAGGTGAATACCACCAAAGAGGACTGCGTGGGCGCTTGTCCGTGGAAGTTGCAGCCGTTCATGTTCGAAGAGGTCATGGCCGCGCCGACCTGCCACGATCTGCGCTACGGCGCCATCGAGTGGATCGTCCGCACAACGCCGGCCAATTGCCGCCGCCTGTGCGAGAGCCTGGAGCGATGCGACGTGGTCAACCCGCCGACGACTTACGACGTCGAGGACTGCACCACCTACTGCCCGCTCATGTGGGTTGAGCGCCACAGCCAGTGCTACCTCAATGCCTACGAATTCGAATGCCATCGCTTCGACCGCACGTGCTTTGAGCACACGGTGCTCGGCCTGCAGATCATCATCGACAAGCTTGGCAAGGTGCGTGTGCCGCAGACGATCGACTTTTCCGAGATCCTGCTCGATCGGCCGGACGACTATCAGTATTTTGTGAAGACCTACGACTGGGAGCTGCGCGAACCGGAGCTGACGATCCCGCTGCCCGGTCGCTGGTCGCGCAATGAACTTTACCTGTCCCAGTTCATGAACTACCTCTGGGAGGCGTTCGTGAACTTCGTGCTGGCCCAGAATCTGGACATCAACACCGTCACCTTCGACCAGTTCACCTATCGCGGCAGTACTTGCGAGGTCATGCTGCGCGACTTCCTGACGTCCATCAAAAACACGGTCTACGACCCGATCTTCCCCAACGCGTTCACGCTGATCGAGCCGTACGACAAATCCGTGGAGCAGATGCGCCTGACGGCGGTTTCGCTGGGCAATATGTTCGGCGCCATTGCGAATATGGCCGGAGAGATGTTGGCCGATTCGGACAATCAGGACGGCCGGGCCAACGGCTATCGGGATCTGAATCGAAACTTCCGCTTCGACCGGGACGAGTATTGGACCTTCTCGGACACGGGCTTCGGCTTCACGTTCGACGGCATGGTGGCGTTGCAGAAGCTGGGCTACGCCATGGAGGAAAACCTCAAGGGCGGCGACCCGGTGGAGACGGCCCTCTTCCTGCCGGTCATCGAAAACGTCATCCAGAACGGCGATGAGCGCCTGATTCCCGAAGAGGCGGGGCCGATCATCGAGACGCTGGTGCCGCTACTGCTCAAACGCAAGTACGTGGACTTCAGCTATCCGTTCTATAACGCCACGCCCGACGGTTTCCGCCCGGCGGTGCTGCAACTCATCGGATTCCTGGAGGACCTCAAGGCCAACGCCGCGAACCTCCCCGAATCCTGGGAATGCAACGACCTGGACCCGTTCAGTTGATAGCCGCGCACGCGTTGTTACAACGACCGGCAGAGTCTCTTAACAGAGCCCCGACCGTCAGGGAGGGGTTGTCGAGCGGATCTAATTAACGAACGCTTTGGACCGCTTGCTGACGCGCGCGGCTCTGTCGAGCATGGTCATCGAGCGGTTTCGCATGGCCGTACTTGACCCCTCCCTACCGCTCGGGGCTCTGATCGGGCTAATCGAAACTCACGTCCCGTACGGAATCACGTGCGTCAGGAATTGATCCAACACCCGATACGCCGGGCCGTCGAATCCCATCTCCGCAACGAACATAATCCCGAAGAAGAGAATCCCGGCCCAAACGACGACGTTCGGAAGCTGCTTGAAGACGCGCCAATTGCGTTCGCGGGGTGTGACCCAGTCGTCCATGACGACGTGGTGGTAGATGTACGCGAAGGGCATGAACGCGCTGAACCACGCCACATAGTTGACGAACGGCACCGAGAGGAACCAGTTGGGCAGCAGGTCGTTCCATTTCCAGAACACGCCCGATAGGCTCGCCAGCGGGTCCATCTGTAAATCCCAGGAGATGGCGATGGCGGTGGTCGTCAAAGCGGCGATGACGGCGCTGCCGCGCAGGGTGGGGAAGCGCTCAATCAAAAACTCCGTCATCCAGATGCACGCATAAAACGCTAGGCACCAGCCCATCATCGTCGCGAAGGGCGCCGGCAGTTTCCAGAGGTAAAACGAATAGCCCGGCTCGAAGAAGTAGCGCATCATGATGCCGCCGTTTTCCAACACCAGGCCGTAGAGCCACCCGACGCCGAAGAAAAACGCCAGCCCGGCCAGACGCTGCTTCACCGCGCAATGAACGATGAACAAGGCGATCCACGTCAGTTGCATGTATTCGAACAGGCGCACCAGCGACGGCAGATCCAACTCATGGCGGAAGCCGGGGACGAGCTGATACCAGTAGTAGATCGCGGGCAGGACGGCGGCCATGGCGGTCGGGATCAGATATCGCCGCATGCCCCATTGAGCCGTCAGGCGTCGCGAGTCGCGGACGCGTAGCGTATAGACCAGCAACACCCAGAACATCGGGAAAACAGCCGTAGCGGCGTACGAGGCCATGCTGTGGCCGATTTTCTCGTATTCGCTCGTCGGCACGTTGGCGACCATGAAATGCAGCAGCCCGACGGTGCTGATGTACATGAACCAGACGGGCAGATTATCCCAGATCTCCCGGGCGATAGCGCGCTTGCACCAGATGGGCTGGACGGTCGCGTCATCCGCGGGGGCGGCGGCTCCGACGAAATCGCCGGCCGTTCCGTGCGTGGATTGGGCCATGGGGCTCCTCGATTTTTCCAGTGAAAAGGCGTCCGTTTAGGTGTAATCCGACGCGGCGCGGGCTGTCAACGCGCGATCATGGAATCGCGACAAGTCCGCAAAACTCAAGCATTTGTCTTGACCGCTTTGCACGAGGATCGTATACCCTCCGCGCGGCGCGAAGGGCGCCGAAACAAGGGTGCGAGAGAGGCGATGACGACGCGCAAGCGAGCATTGGTGGCGATGAGCGGCGGGGTGGATTCCTCGGTGGCCGCGGCCTTGATGATGGAGGCCGGGTACGAGGTCATCGGCGCCACCATGCGCGTTTTCGACTACTCGGACCACTCCCACTGCGGCTCCTGCTGCTCGCCGGACGACGTCCACGACGCCAAGCGCGTCGCCGACAAACTGGGCATCGCTCATTATACCTTCAACGTCGAAGAAAAATTTCGCGAGCGCGTCATCGACAATTTCGTCGCCGAATATCTCCAGGGCCGCACGCCCATCCCGTGCGTCCAGTGCAACGACCGCGTCAAATTCGACTGGCTCTTTCGCCGAATGCAGGAACTGGGCTGCGAAGTGCTCGTGACCGGCCACTATGCCCGCGTCGAGCGCGACGGCGGCCGGGCGCGGCTGCTGTGCGGCGTCGATCCGGCCAAGGACCAGAGCTACTTCCTCTTTCGCATGACGCAGGATCAGTTGGCCCGCGTCGATTTTCCCATCGGGGCGATGCACAAGCCCCAGGTGCGCGAGATCGCCGCCAAGTACGGCCTGGCGGTCGCGGAGAAGCCCGACTCCCAGGAGCTATGCTTCGTACCCGGCAACGACTACGCCCGCGTGGTCGAGAAAATCGCGGGGAGCGATTCCGTCCAGCCGGGGGAGATCGTGGACCGCGCCGGCAACGTCCTTGGACGCCACGACGGCTATCATCGTTTCACCGTGGGCCAGCGCAAGGGCTTGGGGCGTCTGGGCGACGAGCCCCACTACGTCGTTCGCATCGAACCGGAGACGGCGCGGGTGGTCGTCGGCAAAGCGGGCGAAGTGTTCTCCACCGGACTGGTCTGCACCTCGTTCAATTGGATCGACGGCGAGGGGCCCAACGAGGAGACACGCGGCCGGGTGCGGGTGCGTCACGGGCATCGGGGCGTTGACGCGTCGCTCTATCCCTTCGGCGACGGCGTGTCGGTGCGTTTCGACGAACCGGTACGGGCGGTGACGCCGGGGCAGGCGGCTGTGTTCTACGACGGGGACCGGGTGCTCGGCGGCGGGTTCATCGATCAGGCGGTGGCCGAGGAAGGCGCGATGGCGCGGGAGGCGGCTTCGTGAGCGCCAACGAAACCCCCACACCGACACGCGAGTACCGCGTGCTCACCCGTACCTTCGGATGCAAGGTCAACCAGGTTGACACGGCGGCGCTGATGAAGGGTCTGTCCGCCCGAGGATTCGTGGAGGTGGACCGGGAGACCGACGCGGACGTGGTCGTGGTCAACGCCTGCACCGTGACGTCCTCGGCGAACAAAGACGCCCGCAAGCTTGTTTCCAAGGCCAAGCAACTCAACGGCGACGCGCTGGTCGTGCTGACCGGATGCCTGTCGGATGACGGCTCTTCCGGGCAGGACAAGGCTGATTTGGTGTTGGGCAACGAGGCCAAGGGGCAGATCCCCGAGCGGATCGCGGCGCGTCTGGAAGGGCGCGAGCCGGTGCTGACCGCTAAGGGCGGCGGAGCGTTCTTCGGCGGCGGGGCGGTGGATTTTTCCAGCCGATCTCGGGCCTTCATCAAGGTTCAGGACGGCTGCAACATGCCGTGCGCGTATTGCGTCATTCCCCAGGTTCGCGGCAAAAGCACCAGCCGCGCCATCGAAGAAATTCTCGACGACGTTCGCGGCGTCCGCGCTCAGGGTTATAACGAGATCGTCATCACCGGCGTGCATATGGGCAAGTTCGGTCGGGATATGGACGGCCGGGACCGCTTGATCGATCTGGTGCGCGCCATTCTCGACGAAACCGACGTGCCGCGTCTGCGCCTGTCGTCCGTCGAGCCCTTGGAGATGACTGACGCCCTCATCGACCTGATGGCCGGCAGCGACCGCATTTGTCGTCACTTCCATATTCCCCTGCAATCGGGCGACGACGAAACCCTGCGCCGCATGCGTAGGCCCTATCGCACGGCTCAATATCGCGACCGCGTCGACGCCGTCATCGCCGCCATGCCCGACGCCCTCATCGGCGCGGACGTCATCGTCGGATTCCCGGGTGAGAGCGAAGAGGCGTTTCTAGCGACATACGAATTCGTGCGCGACGTGCCGGTGCATCACCTGCATGTTTTCCCGTTTTCGGTGCGGCCCGGCACCGAGGCGGCGACCATGCCCGATCACATCCCGCCCCACGTCATCAAGGCGCGCGGCCAACGCCTTCGCGAACTCGGCGCTCAGAAATGGAACGACTACGTGTCGCGTTTCGTCGGCCGACCGATGCGGGCGTTGATCCTGCGGCAGCTTGAAGACGGGCGTTACGAAGGCCTGACGCGCAATTACATTCCGATTGTCGCCGAAGGCTCGTTCGTGGAGGGCGCGGAGTATTCGCTGACTTCCCGCGCCAAGGACGGCGACTTCATGCGCAGCCGCCTGGTGGCGGTGCCGTAGTCGGCACGGACTAACGGATACCGGAGGTATCCTGGACGCTGACGCGTTGTCGGAAGTCCCTCGGTGCAAGTCGCTTCGCTCCGAGAGATGCGGAACGATGAAAAATATGGGTGCCACACTTTCGCGACGCCGAAGGCGGAGAGAAGGTGTGAACTCTCAGAACCGCACTCGACCTTTCAGAGCCCCGAACGGTAGTGAGGGGTCAAATTCGACCGCCGTCTCTAAGAAGTCACGACCTAACAGAGCCCCGACCGTCAGGGAGGGATTGTCGAGCGTTTCGAATCATCGAAGGATTTGGACCGCTTACTGACCAACCTGCGCCAAGGCTACAGCCCGACAAGTGCGCGCGCCTCCGAAACTCCAGTCGCGAAAAAAAGCCGCAACCCTCGAACCGCACCCCTAGAACATGATTCTGATGCCGCCGTGCAGGAAGAAGCCGGGCATAACGTAGGATTCGGTCGTTGCGTAGTCCATATCCGCCGCGTTGCGCGCGGTCAGATCCAGGACCATCTGATCGCGATAGTTGTAGAAGACGCGGCCGTGCACCAGGACATAGCCGTCGATCGGATCGATGCTGTCGTCCAGAATCGAAGCCGGTGATTCCTGCGGTCCGGCGCCGGTAACGCCCACCGCGCCGCCGAAGCCCGACTCGTGCTGATAGCCGATCAGGGCGTTATAGCGCTGGTCAGGCACATAGGTCGCGTCGCTGATGTCGTCGGGGGCGTTGTCGTCCACCTCGAAACGGGCCGTCATGAAGGTGTAGTCGAAGCGGGCGTAGAAACGCTCCCAGGGTTGGGCGGTCAGCCCCAGGGTCACGCCCGTGACCGTGCTCTGCCCGTTGTTGGTCAGAAGTCCGTATTCGCCGGCGGTCGGGTCAAAGACGCGCCGGATGACGTCCTGGGTCTGCGTGTAGAAGAGGGTCAGTTCCGGGCGGATGTTGTTGGCAAATTCCTGGTGATAGCCGACCTCGGCATTGGTCATGGACTCGGGATCGAGCTGGTTGTTGCCGAAGGTGCCGGTCAACTCGTCCAGGGTCGGAAAGCGGGAGGCCACCGAGCCCGAGGCGTGGAAAAACGCTCCGATCACCGGGCCGACGAGGACGCCGCCGTAGGCGTTGGTCGCGCTCTGGTCGTCGATGTCGTCGCTGCTTTCGAGCAGGTCATACGTCACCGTGTCCATCGACGCGCCGCCGGAGAGCGCGAGGACCGGGAGAGGGCGGATGTCGTCCTCGGCCGAGAAGCGCATCGTGGTGAAATCGCGATTGCGATGATTGGCGGATTGGAGCCAGGTTTCGGTTTGGTCGCGGATGATCTCGGCGCCCAGGCGCAGGCGCGACCATTTGCCGGCGTCGAACGTCGGCAGGAGGCGTCCGCCGAAACGCAGATTCTTTTCGAACTCCTCGAGCGTCAGGTTCTCGTCCTCGGTTTCCGGTCCCAGGTAGTCCTCGGTGCGTAGCGAGTTTTCCGTGACATAGCCGATCGCCCGCACCTCGACCCACTCGGCCGGTTGAGACAGGACGTTGATCTGCCCTGTCGCCCGGCGTCGATAGCCGATGCGGTAGGTCACGCGGCCCGTGTCGTCCAAGGAGCGGGGAATGCCGCCCGAGTCTTCCTCGTACGAGCCGCCGGTGTACACGTCGATAACGTTGTCGAATTCCAAGCCGGTCCGGCCACGGAAATTGTCTCGGCGCCGGTCGGAGTTTTCTCGAAGGCCGCCGGTTTCCTGATCCGATTCGTATTCGCCCTCGTCGAACTGGTTGGAGACCATGAACCCTTCGCGCTCGTCGTGGTTGGCGGCGCCGTAGTAATTGAGCACTCCGGCCGTATCGCCGAACCAGAGGCCGTAGTCCAGATTGCGGGCGTTGCCGAAATCGGTGGCAAACTCGGCGGAGAACTTGTCGTCGACGCGCCGGGTCAACACCTCGACCACGCCGCCGCCCGAATTGGGGCCGTAGCGCCCGGACTTGGGTCCGCTGGTGACACGCACCAGGGCGACCTGGTTGATGGTGATCCGGGTCAGATCGGTAGTGCCGTGCAGGCCGTTGGTGACGGGTACGCCGTCGACGAGGATGCGGATCGACCGGGGGTCATTTCCCCGAAGGCGAAGGTAGGATTCCTGGCGGGCGGGGCGGATGTCGCCCACGTTGACATAGCCGCCGACGACCATTTGCAACAGGTCGGCCAGGTCTTGGGCGCCGAGGGCCTCGATTTCCTCCGGGCCGTACTCGCGCACCGAGCCGATGGACTCGACCACGGCGTCCCCGGCGCCGTCGAGCACCCGGGCGGCGGCAAAGTCGCTGTAACTGCGTTCGACCTGCGCGTGGGCCGGTTCGAACCATGCGAGGACCGCGGCCAAGCCCATCGCAACGGCCAGTAAAACACGTGGGGCGCCCATGCACCCTCCCTCTGGTTCAATGGTCACGGTTATAGGCGATCCAAGGCGGGGTGCGCAAGCGTACCGCGCCAAAGTCCTTCTCGACAAAACTTTGGAAAGTCCTTAGATTTTTGAGAGTTTTTCCAATCTTGCGCGGCGAGGCGGAATGCGTATAATGCCGCGCGTTGAGCGTTTGAGCCCGCTTCGATTCGCCACAGTAGCTCAGATGGTAGAGCAGTTGATTCGTAATCATCAGGTCGGGGGTTCGATTCCCTCCTGTGGCTATCACCCTGCTTGAATTCGCCAACGCCGGCCGCCGGGAACTCCCCGGCGGTTTGACGTTTCACCCCAAACGTCCATCATGGAACGAGATTGATGCGGTTCACGGCGCGGCGCGGCCCTCGGCCGTCCTAGTCCCCAGGAGACCTCCCCATGGCTAAACGGCGAGCGACCAGCGTGTCCTCCCAACGCCTGTCGCTTTCGCGCAAGGGAAACTCGCGTCTGGGCGTTTGGGTGCGTCGGCTGCTGTGGATCGCCATGGAAATCGCCTTCGTCGGCGCCCTGATCGTCGCCGTCGCCTGCGCCGCCTACGCTTACCGAATTACCGATCAGATCACCGAACGCTTCGAAGGCAAACGCTGGAAAGTACCTAGCCGCGTCTATTCCGACCTGTTGACTGTTTTGCCCGGAGATTCACTGGGCGAGATCGGCCTCGTCCCGCGTCTGCAACGATTGAGCTATCAGGACACCAAGGCGGCGACGCTGAGCCCCGGCGAGTATCGTGTCACGCCCGAGGCGATTGACGTATTTCTGCGTGATTTTCTCTACCCATGGGAGCGGGCCAAGGGCTATTGGCTGCGGATCGAGCGGCAGGGCGGGACGGTCAAACGGCTGCTGGACGTCGCCCAGAGTCGCGAACTACCGTCGGCGGAGATCGAACCGGAACTGATCGCGCGCTTTTTCGGCGACCACCAGGAAGATCGCGACCTGGTCGCCATCGAAGACGTCAGCCCCCATCTGCTCAACGCCATCGTGTCCATCGAGGACAAGCGCTTTTATCACCACTTCGGCTTCGATCCGATCGGTTTCACCCGCGCCATGCTCACCAACGTGGTCAAGATGCGCATGGCCCAGGGCGGCTCCACCCTCACGCAGCAACTCGTCAAAAACTTCTACCTCTCCGCCGAGCAGACCGTCACCCGCAAGGCGAAAGAGGCCGTCATGGCCTTCGTTTTAGAGCAGATCTACACGAAGGACGCCATCTTCGAGGCGTATCTCAATGAGGTGTATTTCGCCCAGGAAGGGTCCATCAGCGTCTGCGGCGTGGGGCAGGCGAGTCGGTTCTATTTCGGCGAGGACGTGCGCACCTTGGGGCTGGCCGACTCGGCGCTCCTGGCGGCCATGATCCGCTCCCCCGCCGGGTACAATCCCAGCACCCGTATGGAAAAGGCCAAAGGGCGCCGGGATTACATCCTCAAGCTGATGCACGAAAACGAGATGATCACCACCGAGCAGTACCAGAATGCGCTCGCCGAGCCGGTACAAGTGCTCAAACGCAAGCCGGGCAAGACCGTCGCGCCGTATTTCATCGATTTCCTGCGCAAGGAACTCGATCAGCGCTACGGCCCGGATATCCTCATCAGCGAAGGCCTGTCCATTTTCACGACCCTGGACGTCCAGACGCAACGAAACGCGGAAAGCGCGCTCAAGGACGGTCTGATTCAACTGGAAAAGGACTATCCCAAACTCGTGGGCAAGGGTAAGGACCCGGTGCAGGGGGCGATCGTGGTGATCCAGCCACAGACCGGGTACATCCGGGCCATGGTCGGCGGGCGCAACTACTACGAGTCCCAATTCAACCGCGCCACCCAGGCCAAGCGCCAGGTGGGATCGGTCTTCAAGCCTTTTGTCTACGCAGCGGGCTTCCAGCGGGCATTTGAGGACCGGGACTTCGAGTTCACCCCGGCGACCATCGTGATTGACGAACCGTTCACCCTTAACATTCCCGGCGGCAAGCCCTGGACGCCCCACAACTACGAACGGGAATACCTGGGCCCGGTGACGGTGCGCAAGGCGTTGGAAAAATCGATGAACGTCCCGACCGTCAAGCTGGCGGTCAACGTGGGCATCAAGCGGGTTCGGGACACGGCCCAGGCCATGGGCATCGAGACGCCGCTGGAGGAATATCCGTCCATCTCCCTGGGCGCGGCGGATCTGGCTCCCCTTGAAGTCGCCAGTGCCTACAGTACACTGGCAAACCAGGGGACACATGCCGAGCCGTTGGCGGTTCGGGACATTGTGGATGCCCAAGGCAATGTGCTGGAGAAAAAACCGGTGCGCATTCAGCGGGTGCTCTCGCCCGAGGCGGCGTATCTGACGACCAGCCTGCTGGAAGGCGTCATCAACCGAGGAACCGGCGCTCGGGCCCGGGGTCTGGGTTTCCGCCATCCGGCGGCGGGCAAAACCGGAACGACCAACGACTACAAGGATGCCTGGTTCGTCGGTTATACACCCAAGACCCTGGCCGCGGTCTGGGTCGGCTTCGATGACCACGCCCGGTCGATCAATCTGGCCGGCTCCCGCGCGGCGCTGCCGATCTGGACCCGGTTCATGATTGAACAGGTCGGCAAGGGTCCGGCGGTGGATTTCGAACGGCCCGAGGATATCATCGTACGCAAGATCGATCCGGAGACGGGGCTGATTCCGGTGTACGATTGCCCGACGATCATCGACGAAGTCTTCCTTGACGGCACGGAGCCGACCGAGGAATGCGATCTGCACAAGGATTCGATCATCGAGATCTTCAAGAAGAATATTCTTCCGGAGAAACCGTGATGCATCAAAATCGACATTGGGGATGGGTGACGGCACTGGCGGCGGCTTTGGCGATGGTCATGGCCACGGGATGCACCATCAAGAACAAAGACGGCGAAGAAGTCTTTCGCCTGAAGGTCGGCGACCGCAACGACGGGGAGGATTCGTCTTCGAAGGACGATGCCGATTCCGCGCCGGATGCGTCGCTGCCCTCCGATAGCGCCATCGATGACAACCCGGCACCGGCCTCGGATGCGCCCGCCGTCGCGACGGAGACGCCCGCCGAGCCTTGGTGGAAATCCGATGACGTCAAGGAGCGCGACTTGTCCGACAGCGGCGAGGGTTATGTCATTTCCGACGACCTGGCCGACGCCCGTTCGGCGGTGAGCGATGCCCGCGACGCCAACGACGGCATCGATTCCACGGATCTGGCCGATTCGTCAGACGCCGGTTCCGATTCCGGATTTTACGATCCCTCGACCGATTCCGCGCCCGCCGATACCAAGGTCGCCATGGCCGCGCCGCCCACGGTGAAGGTGCGTTCGGTGGATCGGACCTTGGCGCCGGTCAACGCCGATCTGTGGGGCCGCACCGTCAAGACGCAGTCCGGAACGTCGGCCACGCCCGCCCGCCGCGCCAGCATGGACAATGTGCAAAAGGCGATTCAGGCCGGGTACGGCACGGCGTATGTGGTGCGTCTGGAGAAGGCGATTTCGGTGGATCGGTCCAACGGCTACGCCTACTACTTCCTGGCTCGAGGGCGCTTCGAACAGGGCGATTGGAAGGGCGCGCGAGGGTTTGCCGACAAGTCGGTCCAGTTGCTCGCCGGCGATCCGCAGTTCCGCTCCACGGCGCGGGTGTTGCTGGCCAAATCGCTCAACAACTCCGGCCAGATTGCCGAGGCCGCCCGCGAGGCGCAAAAAGCCGCCGAGGAAGATCCGAACAACACCGAGGCCCGTGTCCTGGCGTTGCGTTTGTCCGAATAACGTCATTCATGAGACCTTGACGGGGTTGCAGGCGACTGCAACCCTTTTGTCTGCCCAGGGGGCGAAACCGAAAGCGTAAGGGGACATGGCCAAGATCAACACGAAAAAATACGAGGTGCCCGCCGCGAAACTGCGTTGGCGCTGTGACGAGCAATCGGTTCCCTTCGCCTCGACCAAGGAGGTGGAGGCCGGCGACAAGGTCATCGGTCAGGACCGGGCCGTGGAAGCCCTGGAAGTGGGCCTGACGATGCGCGCGCCGGGTTTCAACGTCTTCGTCTCGGGGCCCGCCGGAACCTGCAAACTCTCCAGCGTGCGCAAAATCCTCGACCAACTGCCCGCCAAGAAACGGCCGGGCCAGGACATCGTCTATCTCAACAACTTCACGAACCCCCGCGAGCCCATGGCCGCCAAGCTGCCGGCCGGCGACGGCGCGCGCCTCAAAAAAGAGATGCGCCATTTCGTCGAGGAGCTCAAAAGCTCGGTCCCCAGCCTTTTCGATCACAAGGAATACAAGGCCCGGCGCGACGAGTTGCTCGGCGAATACCGACAACGCCAACGCACTCTGTTTCGCGAGTTGGAGCAGGAGATTCGCGATCGCGGTTTCGCGATGGTGCAGGTTCAGATGGGGCAGTTCACCCGCCCGGCGATCCTGCCGTTGATCGAAAACCAGCCGACGCCCTTCGAGCAACTTGAGCAGGCCACGGAAAACGGCAATTTCCCGCGAACCCGCCTGGAGCAACTACAGGAACGCCAGCAGGAGTTGCAAGGCCGCCTGGAAGCGGTGATGAAGGAAGCGCGGGGCCTGGACCGGGAGGTGCGCGACAAAGTCCGGGAACTGGAACGCACCCTGGCCGCCGCCATGCTCGAAGGCATGGTCGATGAACTACGCGGCCGCTTCACCCACGAAAAGCTCGTCGATTATTTCGACCGGATGCGCGAGTTCACCCTGGAGAATCTGGATCGCTTCAAGGGCGACGACGAGACCGAGGCCGCCAACCCTTTCGCCGCGTTCGCCGGGCAAATGGGACCGGAGACCGACCCGTTTCTGGAATGGGAAGTCAATGTCCTGGTCGACAATTCGGGCGACGGCCACAAGCCGGTCATCGTCGAGAACTCGCCGACGTACTCCAACCTGTTCGGCACCATCGAAAAGGTCGTCACGCGCACCGGCCAATGGGCGACGGATTTCACCAAGCTGCGCGCCGGGAGCATCCTGCGGGCCGACGGCGGCTACATCGTCTTCAACATCCTGGACGCGATCACCGAGCCGGGCGTGTGGAAGACCCTCAAGCGCCTGATCAAGACCCGCGAATTCCAGTTGGAGACCTACGACGCGTTTTGGTTCTTTATGAACTCCGGCATCAAGCCCGAGCCCATCGAGATCGACGTGAAGTTCATCGTCGTGGGCGAGCCGTCGCTCTATCACCTGCTCTACGGCGCCGACGAAGACTTCAAAAAGCTGTTCAAGATCCGCGCGGATTTCGAGACGGTGATGCGTCGGACGGATGAGGCGATTCATCAGACGGCGCAGTACGTCGCCCGCCTGGTCGACGAAGAAGAACTCCCCGACTTCAACCGCAAGGCCCTGGGTGCGTTGGTCGAGGAAGCGGTGCGCATGGCCGGTCGCCAGGACAAGCTCACGACGCGGTTCTCCGAGTTGGCGGATCTGGTGCGCGAGGCGGCCTATTGGGCCAACAAAACCAACCGCAAGACGGTCACGGACACGCACGTTCACCGGGCGCTGGAATCCCGCCAGCGGCGGGACAACCTTTATGAAGACCGCATCCGCGAACTCATCGACGACGGCAAGCTGCTCATCTCGGTGGAAGGCGACAAAGTCGGCCAGGTCAATGGTCTGGCCGTTTATCAGATCGCCGGGTACGCCTTCGCCAAGCCGACGCGCGTGACGGTGAAGATCGGATTCGGGCGCTCCGGACTCATCAACATCGAGCGCGAAGCCAAACTTTCGGGCAAAACCTACGACAAAGGCCTGCTGCTGCTCGCCGGTTTTCTGCGCGGGAGATATGCGCAAAACAAGCCGATCTCGTTGGAGGCGTCCATCGCCTTCGAGCAATCCTACGGCGGCGTGGACGGCGATTCGGCCAGCTCCACCGAGGCGTTCGCGCTGCTCTCGGCGCTATCCAACGTGCCGCTCAAGCAGTCGGTGGCCGTGACAGGTTCGATCAACCAAAACGGCGAAATTCAACCCATCGGCGGCGTGAACGAAAAGATCGAAGGCTTCTATCTGACCTGCAAGGCGCGGGGGCTGAGCGGCGAGCAGGGGGTCATCATCCCGACGCAGAACGTCAACGACCTCATGCTCCCCCACGATCTCGTCAGGGACGTGCGCAAGGGAAAATTCAAGATCTGGGCGATCCGCGACGTGGACGAGGGCCTGGAAATCCTCACCGGCCAGGCCGCCGGCAAGCGGGACGAAAAAGGCCGCTATCCGGAAGGTTCGATCAACTCCCGGGTCGATCTGCGCATCTACCGGCTGGCCAAGGCGTTGCAGGAATTCGGCAAGGATAAGAAAACGCAGCACGCCAAACTCGCCGAAACGAAGCAAACGGACAACGGCGGCGCTCCTCCCAAAAGCCCGGATAAACCCGGCGACAAAGTCCCCCCCGAAGACGGCGACGGAAAATGAGATTCCACGCAGGCCGACGACGCGCTTTCGGGATCGCGACGATCCTCGCGTGCCTGGCGGCCTCCGTTCTCATCGCGCCAGCATCCGACGCTGACCGCCGCGTTCTCATCATCGGCATCGACGGCCTGAACTGGGAAAACCTCACCGGTATCGGCGCCGATCAGGTCGCGCCCCACATCATGCGTTTTCAGCACGAAGGGGCGTGGGGGGTGTTGGAAAGCGAAGACCCCGTCGCCGGGGCCGCCATCTGGGCCAGCCTCGCCACCGGCAAGACGCAGACCGACCACGGCGTCAGCGGTCCCTTGATGCCCGACGCGAACGGCACCGGGCTGGTGCCGCCCCGCCTGGAAGCGTTGCCTGTCTGGGACATCGCCGACGCCCGCGAACGCAAATCCGCGCAGTATTTCTGGCCTGCTACCCATCGCAACAAAGTCGAAAAAGATCGTGTCCCGGAGCTCGCCGCCTACGCTCCGCTCGGACTGGCGGGCCGTTTGTCCTATCCCGTCGAAGCGCCGGAGCCGATCGACGCCACGACCGCCGCGAAATGGATCCAAGGTGATTTAAATCCGGAACTCGCATTGAACATCCGGCTCGCGACCCAGTCCCTGGCGGTCGTGCCTCAGTTGGTCGAGCGAGCTTTTGACGACGGCAATCGCCTTGTCGCGGCGTTTATGGACGGCGTGGCTTCCGGTCGCCATCACGACGGCGCGGCGCGCCTTCTCGGCGTCAGGCAAGGCAAAATCCCGCGTCCGAAATTGACGCCCGAATACTTGGCGAAATTGGACGAAGCCGTCGGCCGGATGATCGACGCCGCGGGTTCGGATGCGTATGTCATCCTGGTGAGCGACTCCATCGTGCCGCCCCGCGCGTACGAAGACGAACTCGAGGGCGAGGCCCATCCGATTCACGGCATCATCGGCATCCTGGGCCCCGGCGTGCCCGCCAAACGGCTGGAGATGCCCACGGTGCTCGACCTCGTGCCGACGACGCTGGCCGTCCTCGGCCTGCCGATCGCCAAGGACATGCCCGGGCACGTGCTCGACGCGGCGATTCCGATGATCAAGCTGAGCGACGAGACGGTGCCGTCCTACGAAAATCTGGTCCGTCGGCCGTACGCGCCCGGGGGACCGACGCTGGAAGAAGGGGACCTGACGCACATCCCCGGCCTGCGAGCCGCGCTGGACGAGGGCCTGGCGGTGTGGGCGAATCCACGCAATCGCTATGCGCTGGATCTCATTGTCGACGGCAAAACCAACGGCGCGTACGAAGAGGTCGATCAGGACGTGCGCCGAAACGCGATGAACGCCGTCTCCCATTATCTGTGCGGCCTTCTTCTCGACGCCCAGGGCAAACGCTCCGAGGCGTTGGAGAAGCTCGACGCCGCGCGGGAAAATATCGATCGGCAGTTGGAAGCGTTGACGCCGGGACAAGACGGGAAGCCTCCTTCGCCGTCGAAAACCGACAAGGCCATGCGTCTGCTGATTACGGCGGTGGGCGAGGCGGCGGCGCGCATTCGCATCGAGATCGACGCCTTCGGCGCGGCAACCGACGGCGTGGAATGGGCGGCGGCCCGGGCGCCGGACTCGGCTCCGTGGGATTTGTGGCGGGCCCGTCTGGATGTGGCGCAAGGAGAGATCGAGCGGGGCAAGGCGCGCATCGACGCGTATCTGGAGGCTAACAAGCCGACGGCCGCCGCGCGACTGTTGCAGGCCCGCATCGCGCGTATCGAGAAGAAGCCGGACGAAGTTTTGGCGGCCTTGGAGCAGGGAACGAAAGAGGCGCCGGACAGTGTCATGCTCTGGCGCGAATTGGGCGTGGCCTACTACAACGGCCGCGATTTCGAAAAGGCGACGCGCGCGTTCAAACAGGCACGAAAGCTCGGCGACCGGGACGCGCGCTCGGCGTTCCTGCTGGCCTCCAGCCTCAACAGCCTGCGCCGGACGGATGAGGCGAGGGCGGCGTTAATCGAGTTGCTGCGCGAGGAGCCGTTGGACGACCAGGCCTGGCACGCGATGGCGCAGATGGCGCGGGCCGCCGGCGACGAGGAATTCGCGCGCATGGTCGGCGTCTATCGTCGCGCGGTGGCCGAGGATTTCGCCTTTGAGTGGCTGTTGAAAAACCCGCCCGACATGCCGCCGCCGCTTCCGAACGATCCGATTGTCCCGCCCGAAGCCGCCGATGTGGATGGCGCGACTATTCCGGAGGATCGGTGATAAACCCGCCGCCCAGACCGATGCGAAAATACAGCACGTTGGCGAGGACTTCCTGATCGAGGCCGGGGTCGCTGCGTTTTTGCGGCGAGATGCCGAATTGATAATCGAAGCCGCCGTAGAGCATCAGATAACCCTGCTTGAGCGGCATGAACAATCCGCCGAATTCCAGGCCCAGCGCCCCGGAGATTCCCGGTTCGAAATCGGGAATTTCATCGGGATCGGCCCCGAACAGATCGGTATAAATCACCTGAAAACGCACGTCGCCGTAGCCGTGGGCGGGCAATTCGTCCCAGGTATTTCGCACGCTCCATTTGGGCTTGTAATAATAGTCCATGAATCCGAAGCGGATGAGCGCGGCGATGTCCTCGAAGGTGGCATCGCGGGCATCGCGGGTGAATTCGGGCGTCTGCAGCGCGATGGGGATGCGCCGGTAAAAAAGAGACACGCCTCCGAAGACGTTATTCGAGCCGATGTAGAGAAAAGTGCCGCCCGGCGCGACGTAGGGATAGGTCGAACCGAGCAGAGCGACGTTGCGATCGCGCGTCGCGGTGATGGTCCGCCACTGCGTCTGGGCACTGCCCAGCGCGCCGATTTCCAATTCCGGCCCGAAGGCCAATGCCCGCGCGGACGCCGATTCGGCAAAACCGAAAGTCGCGACAACCACCAACACCGCGAGCGCAAACGCGGGCCTCGTTTTCTTTCGCACCAACACCTCCAAGGTCGTCCCGAGATGCAATCAGCGCCGGGGCGCGGTGTCAAGCAAAGGCCGCGTTGTTGCGCCGTTCGACACGCCGGACCGTGGAAATGCGAGATCGGCCACGGGAATCAGCGTGGAAATTGAATCGACCGGGAAAAAAACCATGGATCGAGTTGCCGGAACGAAATTGATGCTCACAATGTCGTAAGGCATTTGGAGGCGTAACGATGGGACGGTTCGACGATCGGGCGCGCAATGGAGACCGGGGATTCGGCGATCTTCTGGTCTGGCAACTCGGCTTGAAAGAGGGCGACGATCACGCCGCGCGTCCGGCCTGGACAAATATTCCGATCGCCGAAGACCCCACCGCCGCCTTGCGCCAAGCCAACGGGCGACCTCAGGTGTCGTGGTTCGGCCACGCCTCGGCCCACATCCGCCTGGGCGGCGCTTCGTTTCTGGTCGACCCGGTGGAGGGCGACGCGTTCATGGTTCCGCGCAAAACGCAGCCCGTGCCGATTTCCCGGATTGTTCCCAAGCCCAGCGCCGTCCTCGTCACGCACAACCACTACGACCACATGGACGAAAAGAGCCTGCTGCAATATCCGAAAACGACGCCGATTGTCGCGCCGTTGGGCCTGGGTGACTGGTTCGTGCGTCGCGGCTTCACCAACGTGAGCGAATTCGATTGGTGGCAGTCGACGGTCATCGATGACGTGCGCGTCACCTTCGTGCCGTCCCAGCATTGGTCGCGACGCGGGCTGTTTGACCAAAACAACTCGCTGTGGGGCGGCTACGTTTTCGAAGGATCGGGGTACACGGTGCATCACGCGGGGGATTCGGGATACACCGACGACTTCGGCGAAATCGGCCGACGCTTTCCCAACGTGGATCTGGCTTTCATCCCGATCGGCGCTTATGCCCCGCGATGGTTCATGAAACCGGCCCACATGAACCCGGTCGAGGCCATCAAGACCGCGCGGGACGTGGGGGCGGGGGCACTGGTGCCGATTCACTACGGCACGTTCATCCTCACCGACGAACCGTTGGGCGAGCCCCCGGCCTTGCTGGAAATGCACGCCGAGGACGAAGGTTTCAAGGACGTGCGCTTTCTGCCGGTGGGCGGGTCGATGTATCTGGACGGCGACCGCGAAACCGTCTGAGACGGCCTGAAAGATTTTCCCTAAACCGAACGCAGGCGCCGGACCGTCTCCTCCAGCGTATCGAGAGTGGCGTCGATTTCCTGGGCGGTGGTTTCGCGGCTCAGGGAGAAACGCACGGCTCCCATCGCGTATTCGTCGTCCATGCCCATCGCATCCAGAACATGGCTGCGGGACAAGCTGCCCGAGCTGCACGCGCTGCCGGCGGACGCGGCGATATCGGCCAGATCCAGATTCAACAGGATCGATTCGGTTTCCAGATTCTTGAAACAGACGTGGGAGGTATTGGGCAGGCGCGGGCGGTCTTGCGCCGTGACGCGCACGTCCTTGATGCGGGCGACCAGTTCCCCTTCGAAATAATCCCGCAGCCAACGCATATGCGCCACGTCGGCGTCCCGCCGTTTCTCGGCCAGGTCCATCGCCTTGGCGAATCCGACAATCGACGGCACGTTCTCCGTTCCCGCGCGCCGCGCCCGCTCATGATGCCCGCCGCGAATGAGCGGCTCCAACTCGATCCCCTTGCGAGCAAACAGCAGGCCGACGCCCTTGGGGCCATGGAATTTGTGCGCCGAGAGGGTCAGCAGATCCACGCCCAGTTGATCGACATCCAGGTGCGTCCGACCGCCGGCCTGGACCGCGTCCACATGAAACGGAATGCCGATTTCGTCGCAGATTTGCGCGACGGCTTCGATGGGCTGGAAGGTCCCGATTTCGTTGTTGGCGTACATCATGGAGACGAGAATCGTCCCATCAGTGACGGCCTCGCGAACGGCCGCCGCTTCGACCACGCCCGAACTGTTGACGGGGACGATGGTCAGATCGAATCCCTCTCGGCGAAGGGTATCGAACGCTTCGAGCACGGAAGGGTGCTCAATGGCCGTCGTGATGACGTGTCGCCCCTTGTCGCGGCGAGAGCGCGCCAGGCCGAGGATCGCCAGGTTGTTGGCCTCCGACCCTCCGGCGGTGAAAATCAATTCCTTGGGATCGGCGTCCAAATGCTCGGCGACGGTCTCGCGGGCGTCGTCCATGGCGCGGCGGGCCATCTGGCCGGGGCGGTGGATGCTCGACGGATTGCCGTAGATTTCGTGCATGAACGGCAGCATGGCGTCGATCACATCCGGGTCGGGACGCGTGGTCGCGTTGTTGTCCAAATAGACCTGGCGCATGGATGGCCCTATAACGTTGAGTCGATCACGATGACGCGGGCACGGTGGGCGCGTCAAGCCAGGGTTTTACCGAGACGGGAGCCGGAATTGAACGACGAGACCGCCCAACGGGTCGCCAGGCAGTGCCCCACGCGAAAGACCTTCGGGCCCCTGCGGCTCCAGTCCATTCGCGATGCCATGTCGCGGCATTTCGGCCGGCTGCATTGGTGGCCGGGGGAAACGCCCTTCGAGGTGTGCGTCGGCGCGATTCTGACGCAAAACACGGCCTGGACCAATGTCGAAAAAGCTATTGCGAACCTCAAAGCGGCCGGCGCCTTGGATTGCAACAAGATCGCGACCATGCCCGAATCCCGTCTGGCCGAGCTGATCCGTCCTTCCGGTTATTTTAACCAAAAGGCGGCACGCCTGCGCGACTTTGCGCGGTTTCTGTTGGAGGGCTACGAAGGGCGCGTCGAGGCCATGGCGTCCCGGCCGATCGATGACCTGCGCGAGGAACTGCTCTCCCTCAAGGGCATCGGTCCGGAGACGGCCGATTCGATCCTGCTCTATGCCCTGGAAATGCCGTCCTTCGTCATCGACGCCTACACCAAACGCATCTTTTCGCGGAAGGGCGCGTTCGACGGCAAGATCGATTATCACGACGCGAAGGCCTATTTCGAGAAGCGCGTGGAACGGGACGTGGACGGATACAACGAATTTCACGCGCAGATCGTCATGCTCGGCAAGGACTATTGCCGAAAATCCGATCCCCGCTGCGACACTTGTCCCATCCGCGGGCTGTAGGCCGCGGTCACGGCTTCGGGATGATTATTAACTGATGTTGATGATCGGGTACTTGTCCGTGAAGGCCTGCTCGTAGACGCCGAAGATGCGGTACATCGTTCCCGGCTTGAGGGTTTTGAACAGATCCTCGTGGGTGCCTTTGTCGAAGTAGACGCCGAACTCCCGGCTCTCCCCCGAGAAGATCAGCTTGCGCGTGCCTTCCCGCTCGGATTCGATTTCCCGCTCGTAGGTCAGCAACACATTGATCGGTTTGTCGTAAAACTTGGACGCGCCGACCGTCAGGGCGGTGGGGGTGACTTCCTCGGCGCCGGGGTTGGGATTACCGATGACGGGGTACTCTTTGTTCGAGCAGGCGGTGAAATTGGCGATGAGCAGGACGCTCAGGAAGATGAGCAGGGCGCGGGTCATGGGGCGCATTAGGAAGCCTCCTCGGTTTTCGGCGGGGTTTCGGCGGCGGAGTCGTTCTCGGGCTGGGACGCGTCGGGAGTCTTGGCGCCCGACTCATCGGCCTTCTCGGCGTCGCCTTCCCCCGGCCGACGGGTTTCGTCGAATTTGCCGTCGCCGTCCGTGTCGGTTTCGTCCAGCGTCGGCGTTTCCGTGTCCTGATTGTACGTGATGCGTCGCTCGTAGACGCCGTTTTTGTCCAAATCGCGCCAAACGTACTTCAGCCGCGACTTGCCGTTGTGCAAGGCGTATTCAGCTTTGATCTCGAAGACTTCGTCGGTGTCCTGGTCGACCAGAACGGTCTTCAACTCGCCGTTCTCATAGCTTTCCTTGTGATCGATCACGCCGTCGAAGTTCCGGTCCTTGGTCAACGAGACGAGATTTCCGTCCTTGGTCATTTCAATCCATTGGTCCGGCTTGCCGTCGTTGTTCTTGTCCAGAACCTGCTGGGTGTTGCTGGAGGATTGGAAATACACAAACGCTCCGGCCAGGCCGAGCAGGGCGACCACCAGGACGATGTACTGCGTCTTCTTGGGCATGAAAGGCGCCTTTCGGAAATTCATGTGCGGCTAAGGATAGGCCAATGGACGCGGGACGCAAGCCCATCGGCTGGAACGAGCGGCCGCCGTCCTTGTCGTCATTGAAGTCCCCGTCGGCACGTCGATTTCGTCGTCATCGTAGGCGCTGCCGGGCGATAGTTCCGGAAGAAAGTCCCGTACGGATACCAAGAATTGTCCTTCCGTGTTGAAGGTGCCGGGAGAATCGCCTAAACTCGTTGGGCTGTCGGCGGCTCAGCCGGCATCGGATCCTAGGACCTGGAGGGGATGATGAAAGTCCGATACAACGGTCACTCGTGCTTTTCCATTTTCGACAAGGACGGTCTGTGCATCTTGATGGACCCGTACGAGCCGGGCTCCTACGGCGGCGCGATCTCCTATCACCCCATCGACTCCAAGCCGGACATTATCACCGTCTCCCACGACCATCCCGACCACAGCGACGTGGGCCAGTTTGAGGGGGATTTCGAGGTCTTGCGCGATGCCGGCGAGGCCAAGGGCATCAAGTTCGAGACCCTGCAGGTCTACCACGACCGATCCGAAGGCTCCGAGCGCGGCCCTTGCAAGATCTTCAAATTCCAGGTCGACGGCGTCACGATCTGCCACATGGCCGACCTGGGCCACGTCCTTTCCGACGAACAGGTCGAGTGGATCGGCGATGTGGACGTGATGATGCTCCCCGTCGGCGGCTACTACACCATTGACGCCAACGAGGCGACCGACACCGTCGAACGCACCCGCCCCAAAATCGTCATCCCCATGCACTACAAAACCGACAAATGCGGCTTCGACATCACCACCTACGAGCCGTTCATCGAAGGCAAGCAAAACGTCCAGGTTCTGGACACGGACGAGATCGAACTTTTCTCCGACAAGCTTCCGGGCGTGACGGAGATTTTTGTGTTGAAACATCGGCTCTAGCGGATCTTCACGCGGACCGATTCTTTTTGGAGACACGACAGCCATGTTGAAGAAGATCGATCATATCGGCATCGCCACCAAGTCCATCGCCGAGGCGCTGCCCTTTTACACCAAGTCGCTCAATCTGGAATGCACGCACACCGAGGAGGTCGCTTCCGAAAAGGTGAATACGGCGTTCCTGCCCCTGGGTGAGGTGAACATCGAACTGCTCGAAGGCACCGATCCGGAAAGCCCGATCACCAAATACGTCGAGAAGCGGGGCGAGGGCATTCATCACATCTGCTACCAGGTGGACGACATCAACGCCACGCTGGCCCAAATGAAAGAGCAGGGCATCAAGCTCATCAACGAGGAGCCCAAGCGCGGCGCCCACAACAAGCTCGTGGCCTTTGTCCATCCGAAGAGCACGGGCGGCATTCTTATCGAACTGTCCCAGGACGCGGGCGACCACTAGGCCGAATTTTCGCCATCAAAAACGACGAGTCGGGGCGTGACGGCGCGTCCCGACTTGGTTTTTCTTCCCCCAACATCTCGATTACGAGGACTAGCAGAGGACAATCACATGCGTGAGGTTTGGATCATCAGCGGCGTGCGCACGCCGATCGGTTCGTTCGGAAAATCCCTCAAGGACGTTTCCTCGACGCAGCTCGGCGTCATTGCGGCCCAGGAGGCGATCAAGCGGGCGGGTATCGAGCCGGAGAAATTCGACGACGTTTTGGTCGGCAACTGCATGATGCGTTCGGATGAGATCAACGTGGCCCGGTGCGTCTCGTTGACCGCGGGTGTTCCTTTCAGCACGCCGGCCGCGACGATCCAGCGCCAGTGTTCCAGTTCCATGCAGGCCCTGGCTTTCGCCGCCCAGCAGATCCAGTGCGGCGATTCGGACGCGGTTCTCGTCGGCGGTACCGAGAGCATGAGCCGCGTGCCGTACGCGTTGTACGATATGCGTTGGGGTTCGCGCATGGGCCCGCGTCCGGCGACGGATATGCTCACCGAGGGCCTCTCCGATCCCCTGGGGCACTTCCACATGGGCGAGACGGCCGAGAATCTGGCCGAGAAATACGACATCTCCCGCGAGGATCAGGACGAACTGGCCTTCACCAGCCATCAGCGCGCCATCGCGGCGATCAAGTCCAATCGCTTCGAAAGCGAACTGGTCCCCGTGCCCATCCCTCAGCGCAAGGGTGATCCGGTCATGTTCACGACGGACGAACACCCTCGGGATGACGTGTCCCTGGAAGGGCTGGCCTCCCTCAAGCCGGCGTTTCGCAAGGGCGGGACGGTCACGGCGGGCAATGCCTCCGGTCTGAACGACGGCGCGGCCGCGGCGGTGGTGGTTGCGGCCGAGAAGGCGAAGGAATGGGGCCTCAAGCCGATAGCGCGAATCGTCACCCACGGCATCGGCGGCGTGGAGCCGGAGTTGATGGGCTACGGCCCGGTCCCGGCCATGGAAAAGGCGCTCAAGAAAGCCAAGATGGACCTCAAGGACATTCAACTCATCGAATGCAACGAGGCCTTCGCCGCTCAGTACATCTCCGTCGAACGATTGCTCAACCTGGATCGGGATATCACGAATGTGAACGGCTCGGGCATCGCCCTGGGCCACCCCGTCGGATGCACCGGCCTGCGCATCGTTGTCTCGTTGGTGCATGAAATGGCGCGACGGGATCTGACCGTCGGCGCGGCCACGTTGTGCGTCGGCGGCGGCATGGGCATGGCCACGATCATCGAACGCATCTGAGTCAAACCCGGCGAGAAATTCGAAAGGCCGCTCGGGAGACCGGGTGGCCTTTTTCCGTTGTACGAACGGGAATTTGCCTCAAATCGACAACCCGCGTTGACCGAACGTGTCGAAACGTAACGCGCCTTTGAACACACGGCCAAATTCACGGGTTGACGGCGTTGACAGTGTCTTCAAGCGCGTGATACTAAGCCTGCCTGATTCGTGACGATATCCGAACTTTTTGTGACGTCCCTCGGGCGTCATTTGGTCCATATCGCCGCTTTCACGGCGAGTTTCGGCCGATGGAGGGGTCTCGTGAAGCTTCTTCGGATTTTGATTGTGGCGTGTGCCGTTTCGGCGTTGGGCATCGTGCCCGCCGCGGCCAGTCAGTTGGCGACGGCGAACGACTACGGCCTGACGGCTCGGGGCATCGCCCTGGGCAATGCCATCACGGCGGTCGAGGACGACGCCAGCCTGATCTTTCACAACCCGGCCGCCATGGCGAAGATGGATACCGGGCAGATCAACGCCGGTTATCTGTTCACCGATCCGAACCTTTCGGGCGGTCCCAAGGGTGATCTGAAAGACTTCGGCGAAGGCAACAACATCGTCCTGACCAATATGATCATCAATCTGCGCGATTTCTTTCGCAGCAAGCGGCCGTTCAACATCGGCCTGTCGATTGCGTTGGACGACGACGGCAAAAGCCTGATCGAGTTCATCGACGCCGAGGACGAGGACGGACACTTTTATCGCTACGGGCGCACCAGCTCGACGATGGTCACGTCCGCGGGCCTGGGCATCACCGACTGGCTCTACCTGGGCGGCGGCGTTTACATCCTGCTGCGCGGCGACACCGACTTCCAGGTCACGACCGACCTGGCCGGCAACACCAGCAACGAAGGCATGGCCCTGACCGCGACGCTGGCCTACTCGCCGATCATTTCCGCCTATCTGGACTTCGAGAAATTCAACGTCGGCGTGGCCTACCACGGCGAGAACTACGGCGCCTTCGAGAACATCAACGTCGAGGCCGAGGCCACCGTCGGCGACTCGCCGCTCACCGATCTGCCCATGCAGCTCGCCTTCCAGGACCTGTACGTTCCCCAGAGCGTCGCGGTCGGCGTGACGATGGACGTGACCGAGGAGTTCATGGTCACGGTCGACGGCACCTGGTTTAACTGGGGCCAATTCGACGAGCAGGTCGAGAAGAAGGATCTGCCTCGCCAGGATGTGAGCCTGGACTTCGTGGACATCTATGTGCCGCGCCTGGGCATGGAATACAAGGTCATGCCCAACTTCCCGATCCGCCTGGGCTACAGCTATCAGCAGACGCCCATGCGCACGCCGGGCAGCGACGGCAACATCTTCCTGGACAACGACCGCCATGTGGGCGCGTTCGGCATCGGCTACACCATGGACGATCTGCCGGTCGTGGCTTTGCCGATCACCTTCGACGCCACGTTTTTCCACCAGTATCTGGTCCCGGATTCGTACAAGAGCGCCGAGGGCCTGGAATTTGAAAGCGAAGGTAACGTGAACGGCGGTGTCGTCTCCGTCACCTTGCGCTATTAATTATTGGGAGCCTGATCCATGCAACGTACGCTCTGGGCGGCTCTAACGCTGAGCATGCTGCTCGTCTTCGGCCAGACGGCCTGTACGGAACGGGAGACGGAACTGCCGTCCCACGAGACGGAAGAGGCGTTCACCGTCATCGGTACGATCCCCCTGGATGAAACGGCCGGCGTCTCCACCTACACGAAAATCTCCTTCCGGTTCTCGGACCGGGTGGACACGGCGACCCTGGACGACACCCTCGGCCAGCTCAGCTACGAAAACGCGGACGGGGAGCTCATCCCGATCTCGTTCGACCTGAGCACCAACGGGGAAGGCGCGATCCTGATGACGCCCAACTTCCCCCTGCCGGCCGGGCGCGTGGTCCATGCCTCGATCACCGATCAGGTGCGCAACAATGAGGGCGACACTCCCGAATTCGAGGATGGCCGCTTCAACCTGACCTTCACCACGGCGCCGGATCGCCCCCAAGGCGGCGTGCCTCCGTCGATCACCGGCGTGTTCCCCACCGAGGAAATGGACGTCTTCGATTGGACGACCTTCCGCGTTTACTTCAGTGAGCCGCTGGATTCCTCCCGCGTGGAATACGGCGTCCAGGTGGGCATCCGCGAGGCCGGCGACGCCGGCGTGGTTCCGGCCCATATGTTCGTTCGCGACGCCCAGGTGGTGATCGACCCGGACGCCGATCTGGATCCGGGCAAGACCTACGAACTGTTCGTCTCCGGCGACATCCGCGACCTGAACGGTTCGCCGATGGGCGAGGAAGAGGCGGTGTTCTCGTACGAGATCAAGGACTCCAACCCGCGTTCGACGTTGGAGTTGGACATGTGCCCGACGCTGGGCAGTTCCTCGTTCTGCGAAGCGACCCAGGACGAATCCAGCCAGCCGACCTCGTCGTTCAACGACTTGCAGGTCAACACGATGCGCCTGGAGTCGTCGCTGCTGGGCACCACCACCATCAAGCTCTCCGGCCAGCTCGTCGCTCAGATGGGCGACACGAAATATGACTCGACCCTGATCCCCTTCGTCATTCGCAAGGGGCAGGTCATCAAAGGCGAGAGCATCGAATCCAAACTGGGCGGTGTCATCCCCACCGGCCTGACGACCGGGCGGATCGACTTGCAGACCATCGCCGACACCACCGGCTATCTGGTCACGTCCGGCCGGGCCTTCGGGCAGTCGGGCGGCGACGCGACCATGCTGATCTGGCTGGACGCGGGCCTGGTCGCCACCAACGGCGACGCCAACCAGAAACTCAGCCAGCAAGTGTTGGGCGCCCAGTTGGTCGGCCGCGCGACGGTTAAACCCGGCGGCGTCTTCTACATGGAAGCCGCGGGCTACACCGAAAGCACGATCTTCAGCGAGGACTCCATCGCCGGTGTGTCCCTGGTTTTCCAGAACATCCCGGACGAGATCGATTTCGAGCCCCGCGTGGACAACGACGGCCCGCTGCTGATCTCCACGACGCCGATGGCCGGCGAGTCGAACGTGCGTCTGGCGCGTGATGTCATCATGAGCTTCTCCGAGGCGGTTTCCAGCGCCACCGTCGGCGCGATCACGCTGCAAAACCCGAGCGGAAATGTCGTTCTCGGCAAGTACTTCGTCAACGGCCCCAAGGTCATCTTCCGGCCCGACCGGCCGCTGAGCCCCCGGACTCGGTACACGATCGCGGTCGACCGCACGATTGAAGACGTTCTGGGCAACACGCCGTCGTTCGATCAGTCGACGGAATTCATCACCGGTCCCGCCGAATTGACCTCCGAGCCGCCCAATATCGGCACCACCGATCCGGGGCGGGGCACCGACGAGCGTTTCCCGGCCCAATTGCCGATCCAATTCCTGTTCACCCAGCCGATGGATCCCTCGTCTTTTGTGCTCGGCGGCAACTTCGTCGTGCAGCAGGACGGGGTCGACGTGCCCGGATCGCTCTTCGTCTACGGAACGCAGGCGATTTTCTGGCCCAACGAGCCGTTGACGCCGGGCGCGACCTACAACGTCGCCCTGTTCTCCAACGTGCGTAACGCCAACGGCGTGGAGTTGGACTCGGACCTGGATCGGGAGCCCGGCGGGCCGATCTACACGATCAACTTCGTGGCAGGGCAGGTGGACGAGGCGGTTTCGGTCGTCTTCGAACTGGCGCCCCAGGCGGACGCGGACAACTCCGGCATCCTCGACGGCTTTGAGCAGGAAACCGACTGGAACCGCTATACGCTCAACGTTCTGGGTCTGACGGAGGCCCGCAACTACACCGGCGGCTATTTCATCTCCCACCTGCTGCCCGTGGAATACGAAGGCAACGACCCGGTCTCGCCGGGTATCCTGGTGGACGGCATTCGCCTCTATGCGACGAATTCCGGGATTTCGATCGGCGCCGGCGCGATCGCCGAAATCAAGGCGGCCGTGGCCAAAGCCGCGGAAGAAGCCGGGATCGACGAAAAGATCGTGGATGTGGACGAGGCGTTCGGCATCTTGGATACGGGACGCATCGAGATTGTGGCCTCCGACAGCGGTTTTGCCGACACGCGCGAGGGCGAGGACGGCAGCCCCTATGTCACGCTGGGCCTGGACGTGCTCTTCTTCCCGGAAAATGCCGATTCCCTGCTCCAATTGGTGCCGGCGGTGAACTTCCAGGTCGAAGGCCCGTTCTTCTTCCAGGAAGACGGCCGGATCACCCTGGAGCTGGTCGGACGGGCGACGATCTTCGTGGGAATCGATTTCGAAGCCTTGGCGTCGATTCCGCTGATCGGGCCGATCATCGAATCGCTCTCCGACCTGCTGGGCAGCCTGTTCCCCATCGGCTTGCCGCTGGATGTGGAACTGCGCGCGGTGAGCCTTTACACGGAGACGCCGTACTAGACTTTCGACACGGACCGACAAATATGAGAGCCTGAGTTTCCCGCGAAGGAGCTTGGGCTCTTTTCTTTTGATGATTTTTGGATGCGAGACAAAGAGCGGCTGTTGAAGCGAAACCGAACCATTGCCATCGCCATTTTTGCCGTTCTGGCGCTCTATGTCGCGTCGGCGATCACGGCGAACCGCTACGCCGGCCGGATTTGGGCCGAGACGCCGCCGATTGCCGACCCGTTGGCGGACGTTTCCGAGCCGGTCTTCGCCTCAACACCGTCAGACGACACGGCCTTGCCGTTGGGAGACCATCGAATTTGGGTGGCCGAAGATGTCGGCCCCTACAAACTCGCCGCCGCGTATCCGGAAGAACTGACGCTGCTCTACCGCGCGTCCAACGGCGACGAGGTCATCGTCCAATACACGACGCACCTCGTCACCGAGCGCATCCGCGTCTTGAGCGAGTCTCTGACCACATGGTTGGTTCGAGACGGCGCGAGCGGCGCGCGCTCGTTGTACGACTCGGCAGGCGTCGACCACGGCGCCAAGTTCGGATGGAATCCTCTCGCGGCGCTTCGAAGACCGTTCCTGTACCGTGTCAAGGCGATGGCCCTCAAAGGCCCCGGCGGAGCGCGACCACGTTCCATGCAAGCCCGAACGCAGGACGGCATCCGTCAGGTGTGGCGCACGTTTCTGGAGCCGGAACATCCGAATCGATTTTACGGAATCACGAAATTTCGCGGCGCCGACGTCGTGGACCTGAATGTCGTCTTTCGGCCGGTTCCGTCCGACGCGGACGAGTTGGCGGGAACGTTTGCCGCGACGATCGAGCTGTCATCCGGCGACGTGGAGGGCTGGGAATCAGCAGTTTCGGGATGCGTTGCGTCGCCTGAATCGATGACGCCCGACTGCCAGGCGATATCGACCGCCGCCTTATTGGAAAACCCGCCGGCAATGGAGCCCGCCCGGGCGCTTCTCAAGGCTTACGAGCAAGCCCGGGACGAAAAAGGCGGATTGGCGTTGTTGGATTTTTTCCGCCCCGAACGGCCCTTGAACCGCGAGGTCCGGGAATTCTGCGAAAGCGTGGAGGCGGTTTTTCCGCAGCTTCGCCGTTAGACGTCATCCGTTGTCGGCGTCGAGCGGCCGAAAAATCCGCTGCCGAAATATGCCCCCCAGAAGAGGAACGACCCGCCCGCGAAGGCGAATCGCGCCGACGTGGACAAGTCGCTCTGACGCAAGTACGACTCGATGATCGCCGCCGCGAAGATCATCATCGCGACGCCGACAACCATCAACGCCGCCTCCCGACCGGCCGCGACGAGGCTGTCCTTTCGCGAACGCAGACCCGGCGCCGTGACGGCCGCCCCGAGCTTCAAACCGATCCCGCCGCAAAGCATCACCGCCCACAGCTCCGTCACCCCGTGGGGCAGTATCCATGCCCAGTATTCGCCGAAAATCCCGGCCCCGTGATAGACCGCCGTCAGCGCGCCGAGGATCATGCCGTTGAAAATCAGCAACAGGACGCACGGCACCGCCGCCAGCACGCCGGTGGTCATGGCGAGAATCCCGACTTTCAGGTTGTTGCTGAAAAGGAACGTTGCGAACATGAATTTCTCGGCGTCGTTGGCGTCGCGACCGGACTTCAAAACCGAGCCCAGTTGTTCGGCCGTCGCGCCCGGTTGGCGAAATTCCCCGGCCGGCAGCAGGGCATACGCCGCCTGGGGATCGCGCACCACCGCGAAATACGCCACCCCAATGCCCAGAAGCATCAGCAAGGCCGCGACGGCGTGATATCTCCATGACCGGGCCGTGGCACGCGGCACATCGCGCCAGATCACCGCGCCGATCCGTCCCCAAATCGGACGTCGTGACGGCAGATAGATGATTGCGTGGGCGTTGGCCAGAAGCTGCGCCAGGTAGGCCGTCAACGCCGGGTCGTCCACCCGCGATTCGACCTGGGCCAGATGCGTGGCGGTGCGTCGGTAGAGAACGTCCAGACGGCGGATTTCCTCCGGCGACAATCGGCGGATCGACGAGCGGGCTCGGCGCACCAGCGCGGCCAATTCGTCCCACTCCGCCTTGTTCCGGCTCAGAAAATCTCGCATGATGGGGGGCTCCCACGTCGTCGAAAGAGCGTCCGATGTCCGATCCCGTCGCTTTCGAAACCCCGGAAAACGTCCAAGTCCGCTATGAAATCGCGGGCCTGGGCACGCGTTTCGTCGCCTGGGTTATCGACTCGATCATAGTGGGGCTCGCGGCCTTTGTCATGATTCTGGCTGTCATTGCCTTCGGCAGCGCCACCGAGTCCGGCGGGCTCTACGACAAAATCCTCGGCGAAAGCGAGGGCGATCCGGCAAAGTTGACGGCCTATTTCTTCGCCCTGGTCTTCGTCATCCTGAGCTTTGTCGGCTTCCTTGTCTTTGCGTTGCAGGAACTGTTCATGAACGGCCAGACGGTCGGTAAGCGTATCACCGGCCTGCGTGTCGTGCGCGATGACGGATTTTCCCTGGCCCCCGGCGCGATCCTGATTCGCAATATTTTCCGCGTTCTCGACGGCATCCCCTTGGCATGGTTCGCTCCCGTTTTCTCGGCCAGGTCCAAGCGTTTCGGCGACATGGTGGCCGGAACCTTGGTCGTGCGGGACAACATCGAACCGACGCAGAAAATCCGCCATCTGCTCATGGCCCGTCCTCCGGAAGAGGCGGTCTTCCCGATGGATGCCGTCAAACTCAAGAAAATCGCCCCGGACGAACTGGAACTGGTCGAATCCCTCCTGGAGCGTTGGGAACAATTGACCGACGACGCCCGCGAGGACCTGGCGGCCAAGGCCTGTGCTTTGGCGGCGAAACGGATGAAAATCGACGAACCGGAGGCGGCCCGAAGGCGGGTTTTTCTCGAAGATCTGCTCGCGGCGGCGCTGCGACGACGGTATCGCCCCTTGGGCTGATCGCCGCCTCGACTTGCCCTCGGGATTTCGCTAAAGTCCCCGCCGGGAGCCATGAATTCCCCCGACCCGACCCCAATGCATTTGGAGGAGATCCCGTGAAAATCTGGTTGGATAGCGCCGATCCGGCGGAGATCAAAAAGGCCGTGGAAGCGGGGCTGTGCGACGGCGTGACGACCAATCCGTCGCTCATCGCCAAAGCCGGCGGCGACAACGCCACCATCATCCCGAAGATCGTCGAGGTCTGCGACGCGCCGGTGCTCGCCGAGACGCTGAGCATCGACGCGGACGGCATCGTCTCCGAAGGCAAGGAACTGGCGAAAATCTCCAGCAACGTGGTTGTCAAGATCCCCATGGCCTGGGACAGCCTGATCGCGGTCAAGCGCCTGAGCCAGGAGGGCATTCCCACGGCGGTGACGCTGATCTTCAACGCCACGCAGGCCCTGCTCGCCGCCCGGTCCGGCGCCACGTACATCGCGCCGTTCGTCGGCCGCCGGGAGGATATCTCGGAAGAAGGCGCCCAGGCGATCGCCGAGATGGTGGACGTCTATCAACTGCACGGCTTGCCGACCGAACTGATTGTCGCGTCGATTCGCGGGCCGCTGCAGGTCAAACAGGCCGCGCTGGCCGGGGCCCACGGCGTGACCGTGCCCTTCGGCGTGTTGAAGCAAATGGCCGAACATCCCCTCACCGCGGCGGGCATCGCCAAATTCCTGGCCGACGCCGGAAAGGGCTAGTCGCGTCGGCGGCGACCCATGCGCAAGCTCTCCGTCACGATCATCGCCAAGAACGAGGCGGATAACTTGGAGCGATGCCTGACCAGCGTGCGTTTCGCGGACGAGATCGTGGTGCTGGACTCGGGGAGCACCGACGGGACCGTCGAAATCGCCCGGCGCTTCACCGAGCGCGTGGTCGAGACGGACTGGCCGGGGCACGTGAAGCAAAAGCAGCGGGCCGTCGACGCCGCGACGCACGACTGGATCCTCTCCCTCGACGCGGATGAAGAGGTAACGCCCGAATTGGCCGACTCCATCCGGGCGGCGCTGGCCGATCCGAATCCTCCGGACGCGTACGAGCTGACGCGCAAGGTCTATTACCTGGGGCGTTGGATCGAGCACTGCGGGTGGTACCCCGAGTGGCGGGTGCGCCTTTTCGATCGGCGAAAGGCCCACTGGGGCGGGTACGATCCCCACGATCAGGTCATCTGCGACGGCCGCGTCGCCCGGTTGCGCGGGGATTTGCATCATTACTCTTATCGGAACATGACGCACCACCTGTCGCGCATCAACGAATACACGACGATCATGGCCGACGAGTACGCGAAAAAGGGGCGCCGGGCGAGCCTGGCCGACATGATCTTTCGCCCCGGATTCAACTTCTTCAAGAAGTACATTTTGCAACGCGGATTTCTGGACGGCGCGCCGGGATTCGTCATCTGTGTGCTGGCGTCGTATTATGTCTTCCTGAAATACGCCAAGCTCTGGGAGAGGCAACGGAGCGCGTCATGAGCGAAAACCCCGAACGCGTCCTGATCTTTCAAACCGCCTATCTGGGCGATGTCGTGTTGACAACGCCGTTGATCCAGGCCGTCCACGACCGCTTTCCCGACGCGGCCATCGACATTGTCGTCCAGCCCCAATGGGCGCCGATCGTTCAACACCATCGCCATATCCGGCAGGTCATCGCCTACGACAAGCGGGGCGCCGACGAAGGCCTCGGCAACACGATCCGCTTCGCCCGGGAATTGGCGAAGGAAAAATACGACATCGTCTTTTGCCCCCATCCCAGCTTTCGCAGCGGGCTGATTCTTTTTCTGGCCGGAATCAAAAAGCGCATCGGCTTCGACGACAGCAGCGGCCGGTATTTTTACAACACGAAAGTGCATCGCGACACACGGCGGCACGAGGTGCTGCGCATTCTGTCGTTGATGAGCGCCGTCGACGGCAAAACCGAACCGGCCCCGCCGTTGCACATCGACAGCGATCCGGCCTTCGACCGGGCGGCCTTGATGCGTCGGTGCGGCATTCGTGAAGGCGCCAAGCTGGCGGGCATTCATCCCGGATCGGTGTGGGCCACCAAGCGTTGGCTGCCGGAACGATTCGGCGAAGTCGCCAAGCACCTGGCCGATTCCTACGACCAGGTGGTGATCTTCGGCGGACCGGGCGAGGAAGAATTGGCGACCCAGGTGGCCATCGAGGCCGGCGTGGAACTCGTCAATCTGGCGGGTCGGCTGGCGTTGGACGAACTGATCGTCGCCATTTCCGCGATGAATCTTTTTGTCACCAACGATTCCGGGCCCATGCACATCGCGTCGGCGTTCGGCGTGCCGGTGGTGGCGGTGTTCGGGTCGACGGTGCCGCGCCTGGGCTATGCCCCATGGGGCGAGAAATCCAGCGTCGTGGAAATCGACCTGTCCTGCCGCCCCTGCGGCCCTCACGGCCATCAGGTCTGTCCCCTGGACCACTTCAAATGCATGCGTGAAATCACGGCCGCCATGGTCCTCGAGGCGTGCGCCGCGTTCGCGGTGGAGTAAGATGGCCTCGCCGTCCATTCTGATCGTCAAGCTCGGCGCCGTCGGGGACTGCGTGCATACGCTCTATGCCTTGCGGGCGCTGCGCGAACACTACCCGGACGCACGCATCGGATGGGTCGTCGAAGCCAAGACGAGCGCGGTTGTCGACGGGCACCCGGACCTGGACGAAGTCATCGTCTTCCCCCGCAAGCAGATCAGTATGTCGGTCAAAGCCGGTGAATGGGGCGAGGCGAGGCGGCGTTTGGCGGCTTTTCGCCGTGAACTGCGCGCGAAGAAGTACGATGTCGCGATCGATTTTCAGAATCTTTTCAAGAGCGGTCTGGTGACATGGTTTTCCGGCGCGACGACGCGCATCGGTTTTCGCAAGATTCGCGAGGCAAATTTCCTGTTTACAAATCAGCGCATTGACGCCTCGAACGTTTCCCACGCGATCGAAAAGTACTTCGCCTTGCTGGCGCCCCTTGGCGTACGCGGGATTCCCGGCGGCGTTGGAATGAAGATCCGGGACGAGGACAAAGTTGTCGCGGATGAGTATTTCAAAGCCCACAGCCTTGTGGGCGTGCCCGTCGTGGCGGTAAATCCCGGCGCGAGTTGGGTCAACAAGATGCTCCCGGCGGCGGAATATGCTCGGGCGATTGATCGTCTGCAGGACGCCGGAGCGAAATGCGTTTTGATCTGGGGGCCGGGGGAGGAATCGCTGGTCGTCGATGTGACCAACGACTGCGAGACTGAACCCCTGGTCGCCCCGGCGACGAATTTGAAAGAGTTGTCCTATTTCCTCTCGCGCTGTGCCGCGTACCTGGGCAACGATTCCGGTCCGATGCACATGGCAGCGATGGCAGGGTGCGCCGTCGTGGTTCCCTTCGGGCCGTCGGACCCGCGACGTGTCGGGCCGTGGAGCGACAAGGGCGAACCGGTGACGATCGATCTGCCGTGCCGCCCCTGCTGGCGTAAAACGTGTTTTCAGCCCCGTCGCTATTGCCTGGACGACATCTCCGGCGAACTGCTGGCGGAAAACGTCAGCAAATTGTTGGAGTTGTCGTGAAGGTGCTGGAACTTCTCGCCTCGCGGCATTTCACGGGCCCGGCCGAGCCGATATTGCATCTGATGTCCGGTCTCTCCGCTCGCGGTCACGAGGTGCATTTCGCGCATACGCAGCAGCCGCCGGGGACGCTGGCCGATAAAGTTCCGCCGGTAATTGTCGTGCATAAGGACGTCCGCCTCGAACGCAAGGGTCTCGTGCTGCCGGGGCAGTTGGCGGATCGGAGGCGCCTGGCTTTGGCAATGGCCGGGGATGGTCGATGGATCGTGCATGTGCATACGAGTCATGACCACTGGACCGGCCTGCTGCTCAAACGGCGCTTGGGTCGGCGCTGTGTGCTGATTCGTAGCGTCCACGAATCGCGTGTCGCGAAACGACGCTTGGGCGACGTGCCGCTCTTCGGCGCGGTCGACGGCACGATTGCGGTGAGCGAGGCGATGAAGGCGAAACTGGTGGAGGCCTACGACCTGCCGCCCGAGCGTGTCGCCGTGGTAAGGGGCGCGGTCGATCACGAGATGTTTCGCCCCAATCTCCCGACGGAGGCTATTCTGGCGGAAATCGACGCGGCGCCCGGCGATCCATTGATCGGAATCGTCAGTCGCATCAAGCCGGGACGTGGGCACGAACTGCTGGCGGAAGTTTTCGCCCCGCTGGCGTCGGAATTTCCGAACGCGAAGCTCCTGATTGTCGGTCGCGGCGAAGGGAAGGACGCGCTGGTCGCGAAGGTCGCAGCGATGGGTCTCGAAGGGCAGGTGCGTTTTCTCGGCTATCGGCGGGACGACCTGCCGAATATCCTCAACGCGATGCGCGCGAAAGTGCTACTGGGCGAGGGGAGCGACGGCACCTGCCGCGCGGCGTTGGAAGCGATGGCGTGCGGCACGCCGGTGATCGCGTCAGCGGTGGGATCGTTGAAGGAAAACATCCTCGACGGTGAAACGGGGACGCTGGTGGAGCCCGGGAAACGGGATGCCCTGACGGCCGCGATGCGTGCGTATATCGAGGATTCGCGACTCTCGGAAACGCAAGGCGCCGCCGCTCGCGCGCGGGTGGAATACGTCTTCACTGTCGACGCGATGGTGCGTCAGGTGGAAGAGTTCTTTCAGTCGACCCTGGATGCGACGTCATGACGTACGACGAAAAAATCCGACGCTTGGAACAGGTCGAGCAGATCGGCATCGTGGCGTACGCCGCGTGCCTGCCGATTTCGATCAGCGGCGGCCAGATCGCCTTGGGCGTCTTGATCGCGGCGGCCGTCGCGCGGGTCGCGCTGACGCGGCGCTGGACTTTACGCGCCATGGACGTCGCTCTCGGCGCGTTCCTCCTCTGGACCCTCATCACCGTGCCGTTCTCCCTGGACCCCGCGCTCTCAATGCAAAAGGTCGGGCGAATCTGGATTCATCTGGCGTGGTTCGCGCTGATTTCGGCGGCGACGTCGTGGGTCGTGATCCGACGCGCAATGACGGCGCTGATGATCTCGTCGGCGTTCATCGGCGTGTACGGCATCGCCCAACATCTCTTCGGCCCGGCGGTGCCGCGATTCCTCGTGCCCGACGTGCGCCTGTGGCAGCCCACCGGAGGTTACTACCACGCCGTCGGCCTGTTCGATCACCATCTGACCTACGGCAACACGCTCCTGATCTGCATCGCGGCCGGGGTCGGCTTTTTCTTCACACAGCACGGACGCAAGCGCGTCGGCGTCGGCGTCGCGCTGCTGCTCACCTTCAGCGGCATGATTTTCAGCTACGCGCGAAGCGTCTGGATGGCGTTCGCCGCGCTGGTGGCGGCGTTCGGATATCTGAAAGGCCGCCGTGTGCTGGCGGTATTGGCGGGCGTCAGCCTGACGCTGGGGTTGCTGGCCATGACCGTCTCGCCGACATTGCGCGAACGCATGGGCAGCGCCTTCAAGGTCGGCAAAAACATCGAACGAATCTACCTTTGGAAAACGTCCGTCGACATGGCCCGCGATCACCCGATCACCGGCATCGGTCCCGGCGTCTATCGCACCGTCGTCGACGAATATCGGGAGGGCTACAACGTCCATTGGACCACGAAGAGCCACGCCCACAATTCGTTCCTAATGGCGGCGGCCGAGTCGGGATGGCCGGCGATGGCGTTGTTTATCGGGATCTTCGCGGCGGCGATCTATCCGTTGGTCCGATACATGGCGAGCAGCGACGGCGCATCCGCGGGATATTCCATGGCGGCGGCGGGCTTGGCGGGGATCGTCGCCTTTGCCACGGCGGGACTTTTTCAGCATAATTTCGGCGATTCTGAAGTGGCGATGACGTTTTGGTTTTTTGTCGCGGCCGTGCGTCGCGCTGTGGAGTTCAATGACTTCTCCGGCAACTGAGGCACCGATGATCAAAGGCAATCGTGAGCAGCTTTTGAAGCTGGTCGACGCGTTCCCCGGCCACAAGGTGATGGTCGTCGGCGACGTGATGATGGACGAGTTTATCTGGGGCAGCGTTTCGCGGATCAGCCCCGAGGCGCCGGTCCCGGTGGTTCAGGTGGACAAGGAAGAACGTCGCCTGGGCGGCGCGGCCAACGTGGCGCGCAACCTGATCGACATGTCCGCCGAAGTGGTGCTGGCGGGCGTCATCGGAGACGACCCCACGGCCGATCTGCTACGGGAAGCGGCGCGCCAGGGCGGGGTGGATGACTCGTGTCTGCTGACTGAAATCGGTCGGCCCACAACCGTTAAAACGCGGGTCATCGCCCATAACCAGCAGGTGGTGCGTTACGACCGGGAAAGCGTCGACGCGCTGCCGTCCGAGCTTTACGGGCGCCTGCTCGAGCGCATCGAGGAGCGGGCCACGGAATTGGAAGCGGTCATCGTCTCGGACTACGGCAAGGGGGTCATCGGGCCGTATTTGATGGACGGACTGCGGAGTCTGGCAACGAAATACGAATTCGTGATCGTCGTCGATCCCAAGATCCGCAACAGCGCGACGTACCACGACACCGATCTGGTGACGCCCAATCACCATGAAGCCGGCGAACTGGTCGGGCGCAAGCTGCCCAACGAGGACGCCGCCGTCGAAAAAGCGGGGCAGGAAATCCTGGAAAGCCTGCGGCTCAAGAGCTTGCTGATCACCCGCGCCGCCCTGGGCATGACGCTGTTCCGGCCGAATCAGGAGCCGGAGCATTTCCCCACGGTTGCCCGACAGGTCTTCGACGTCACCGGCGCCGGTGACTCGGTCATCGCCGCGACGACCCTCGCCAAAATCTCCGGCGGCGATTGGCGCGAGGCGGCGTCCATTGCCAACTACGCGGCCGGCGTGGTTGTCGGAAAGATCGGCACGGCGACGGCGACGTTGGACGAGTTGCGGGAGGCCATGGGACGTCGCCCGGAGACGGCCTAAGCGAAACGCGGAAAAACTCGCGTTATCGCAGGATGTTTTTCCCCGCCAATTCCCATCGGCTTGACCGACCATCCACAACCTCGCACAATTCCCTCACCCCCCGATATCGGCGGGGCGTTTTCTTTTCCCGAGATGGGGCACTGGATGAGCATTCACAGCATGACCGGATTCGGGCGCGGGCAGGCCAAGGTGGGCGACCACATGGTCAGTTGCGACATCCGGTCGGTCAACAATCGCTTTTTGGACCTGAATATCCGCCTGCCGCGCAGCTTCATGCCCTTGGAAAACAAGGTGCGGGAAGTGATTTCCGCGACGATCAGCCGGGGACGACTGGACATCTTCATCAACGTCGAAGCCCCGGCCTCGTCCACGACGGAAGTGCGTTTCGACGCTGCTCTGGCGCAGCAATACCTTGATATCACCAAGAAAGCTCAGAAGCGCCTGGGGCTGTCCGACCCGATCACAACCAAGGACATTTTGCTCAAGCAAGGCGTACTGACCGTGGTCGAAAAACTGGAGGACGCCGATTCCATCTGGCCCGGCTTGGAGGCGGCGCTGAATAAGGCGCTGGCGGCCCTGGTGCGGATGCGTAAACGGGAAGGGCAGACGCTCAAAAAAGAGATGCTGCGTCTGCTCAAGGACCTGGCCGCGACCGCCGGCGAGATGGAAAAACAAATCCCCGTCGTGACCGAGGCCACCCGGGAGCGCGCCACCAAGAAGATCAACGATCTGGTGGCGACGCCGGGCGTGGATCCCAATCGCCTGGAGCAGGAAATCGCGTTTTATGTCACCCGCTCGGACGTGACCGAGGAAGTCGCGCGGCTGCGTTCCCATCTGGACGAGCTGGCCGTGGTGCTCAAAGGCGAAGGACCGATGGGCAAGAAGGTCGATTTCCTGTTGCAGGAGACAAACCGGGAGATCACGACCTTCGGGAATAAAATGCAAAGCGGCGAGGTCTCCAAGCTGATTGTCGCCGCCAAGGCCCTGACCGAGAAACTGCGCGAGCAGACGCAGAACCTGGAGTAATCCCGTGTCCGAGGTGCCGACGTCCGTCTTCGTCATCAGCGCTCCGTCCGGCGCCGGGAAGACCAGCCTGTGCCGCCGCCTGGTGGCCGAAGTCGAGCACCTGCGCTTCTCCACCAGCCACACCACCCGCGCCCCTCGGGAGGACGAGATCGACGGCGCGGATTACCATTTCATCGACAAAGCGCGTTTTCAGGCCATGATCCAGGACAAGCAGTTCGCCGAGTGGGCGCAAATCCACGAGAACTACTACGGAACGGCGAAATCCGAACTCACGGCGGCCGAAGAGCACGGTGACGACCTGCTGCTGGATATCGAAGGGCAAGGGGCCCAACAAATCCGCGAGACATGGCCCGATTCCGTGCATATCTTTATCACGGTGCCGAGTTTAGAGGTGTTGCGACGGCGGTTGACCGAACGCAACACCAACTCGGAGGAAGAAATCGACCGTCGCGTGGCCAACGCCAAGCGGGAGATCGCGTTTATGCCCCAGTACGATTTCGTGGTTGTCAACGACGACCTGGACGAGGCCCTGGCGGCTCTCAAATCGATCGTGCTGGCCGAGCGTCGGCGCACCCGCCGTGTTTTGCCCGCCTTGCCGGAGGATCTGCGTCCGTAGATGATCCGCATCGACGACATCCTTTCGGAAGTTCGCTCCCACGCGCCCAAGGCCAATTTGGACTTGCTGCGAAAGGCCTACGTCTATTCGGCCAAGGCCCACCAGGGCCAGATCCGCAAAAGCGGCGAACCCTACCTGACGCACCCCCTGGAAGTGGCCCACATCCTCGCCAAGATGCAGATGGACGACATCACCGTCACCACCGGCCTGTTGCACGACACGGTGGAGGACTGCCCGAACGTCTCGCTGGATGAACTGGCGAAGTTGTTCGGCGATGAACTGGCGGGTTTGGTCGACGGCGTGACGAAGATCGGGCAGATGGAGTTCACCAGCCGGGAGCATCAGCAGGCGGAGAACTTCAAGAAGATTCTGATCGCCACGACCAAGGACGTGCGCGTCATCCTGGTCAAGCTGGCCGACCGCCTGCATAACATGCGCACTCTTGAGCATATGAAGCCCGCCACCCGACGCCGTATCGCGCTGGAGACGCTGGACATCTACGCGCCGCTGGCCAATCGCCTGGGTATCCAGTGGGTGAAAAACGAGCTGGAAGACCTGGCGTTTCGCTACCTGGACCCGAAGGCGTACTACAGCCTGGTCCTCAAGGTCACGGCTCATCGGCAACAGCGCGAACGGTTCATCGCGGACGTCATCCAGATTCTGGAAAATCTGCTCTACGAGCACGCCATCGAGGGCAAGGTCAAAGGGCGGGCCAAGAACATCTACTCGATCCACAACAAGATGATGATGCAAGGCGTGGACTTCGAGCAGGTCTTCGACGTCATCGCGTTTCGCATCATCGTGGGCACCGAGGCCGAGTGCTACGAGACGCTGGGCTACATCCACTCACGTTGGAAGCCGGTGCCGGGGCGGTTCAAGGACTACATCGCCCTGCCCAAGGAAAACGGCTACCAGAGCCTGCATACGACGGTCATCGGTCCGGACGGCAAGCGCATGGAGATCCAGATCCGCACCGAGGAGATGGACCATATCGCCGAGGAAGGCTTGGCCGCTCACTGGCAGTACAAGGAAAATCGCAACCAAAAAGTGGACGTGGATATCGTCAAGTGGCTACGGAAGATGGTCGAAGCCCATCAGACCGAGTCGCCGGACGAATACCTGAGCCTGGTCAAGCAGGATCTGTTCCCCGAGGAGGTCTTCGTCTTCACACCCAAGGGCGATGTGATGACCTTCCCGCGCGGGGCGACGCCGATCGACTTTGCCTATCGCATCCACACCGAGGTCGGCCACCAGTGCGTCGGAGCCAAGGTCAACGGCCAGATTGTCCCGTTGGGCTACCACCTGGTCAGCGGCGATCACGTCGAAGTCCTGACGCGCAAGGACCACGTCCCGAATCGCGACTGGCTCAAGATGGTCGCCACGTCCTCGGCCCGGTCGAAGATCCGCCATTTCCTCAGCAAGCAGGAGACGGAGCGCTCCATCTCCACCGGCCGCGCCATCGCCGAGCGGGAGTTGCGCAAGCATCGCGAAAGCCTGTCGCGTCTCGAAAAATCCGGACGCATCCAAGAGGTTGCGGAGAAATACGGTCTGTCCAACGTGGACAAGCTCATGGCCGCGCTGGCCGTCGGCAAAATCTCGGTGCCGGGCTTCGTCCAGAACTTCGTCGCCGACGAGACCGAATCGAAGACCCGCTTCCAGGATGCTGCTGTCGAGCGTTTGCTGCGCCCGCTCGCCCGGCGCAAAGACGCGTCCATCAAAATCGGCGGCATCGACAACGTGGTCTTCAGCTTGGCCAAGTGCTGCAATCCGATCCCGGGCGACAAGGTCAAGGGCTTCGTTACCCGCGGCCGAGGCATTACGATCCACGTCGCCGGGTGCGTGGAACTCCAAGGGGCGGACCCGGAACGCATCATCGACGTGGATTGGGACACGGAAAGCGACCTGGGTCTGGTGACGGCCCGCGTCGATGTTTTCGCCGTGGATGCCAAGTCGCTGATGTCGCGGGTGAGCGGCGTCTTCGGCAAAAACGACGTGAATATCACCGAGGTCCAGTCCATTACGCACGACGACAACTCGGTCGTGATGCATTTCAAGGTGCAGGTCGCGACGCTGGCCCAGCTCGACCGGACGGTTAACGAAGTGCGCCTCGTTTCCGGCGTCACCAAGGCCATGCGGGTGGGCGGCTGATGGAGCAGGCCGGACCGCCACGGTGGACGGGCAAGTTCAAATGCCTCAAGTGTAGCTATATCTACGATCCGAAAGTCGGGTGCCCGGAGCAGGGGGTGCCGCCGGGAACCGCCTTCGAAGACCTGCCCGAGGGGTTTCGCTGTCCCCAGTGCGGCGTGGACCTGACGCAGTTCGAACGGCTGGAAAAGTGGAAGAAACGCCACTACATGCCGTAACGCCTCGCGACGAAATCCCGTATTTTCTTTAGATTTCTTCAAAACTCCGACCCGTCGGAAAGGCCTCCATGCGTCGATTCTTTTCATCTGGGATTCTATTTTTCCTGGCGGCGATTTGCGTTCCGCTCGGCTGCGCCGACGAAGAAACGGGAAAAGACGACAAGGCGGCTCGGGGCGGATTCGGCGCCGACGGGCCGGAAACGGGCGATCTGGCCGAGGTGCTGGCGAAATACGTGAAGGAGTCGGGGCTGGTCGACTACGCCGGTCTCGCCGCCGATCGAGACGGCCTGGACGGGTGGATCAACGAGGCCAAGAGTCTGGACGCGGACGGCTACCGGGATCCCTCGAACGCCCGAGTCGAAAAGCTCGCCTTCTGGATCAATTTCTACAACGCCGCGACGCTGCAACTGATCGTCGAGTTCTACGATGACGACCTGACATCGATCCAAGACCTGGAAGACGTCGGCGGCGCGCCCCCGTGGGACTATTTTCTCTTCCAGGTCGGCGGCGAGAAGCTCACCCTCAACGAGATCGAGCACGAAATCATCCGCCCGATTTTCGCCGAGCCGCGCATCCATTTCGCCGTCAATTGCGCGTCCATATCCTGTCCCCGGCTGCGGACCGAGCCGTATCAAGGCGATATTCTCGACGATCAGCTCGAAGCGGCCGCCGTTGAATTTGCCGACAGTGACGACCACGTCCGGTTCGACGAGATGTCCGGCACGGTCGCCGTCAATCCGGTGGTCGATTGGTATCGAGACGATTTCGGAGGGATATCGGGAGTTTACGACTTTATCGGGGCCAGGTTGAACGACGAGGCGAAGATCGAGGCCTGGAATGCCTTGACGCCGAACGACCTGACGTTCTTTTCCTATGACTGGTCTCTCAACGACTCCGGGTCGTCGTCGGATTGACACATCGCGCAAGCCGGGCGTATAAAATCTTACGACCTGATAAGTCGTTCCCGAAGAATGCATGCAACGAACGCAAGACTGTGGAAGGGCCTGGGAATGAAAAGGCTTTTTGTGATCGGACTATCGTTGGTCTTCGCCCTGGCGCTGGCCGGACCGGCGGCGGCGATGAAAGTGACCAACGTCTACGGTGGCTACTACCCGCTTAACGGCGACCGCTATCAAACGGCCTCCAGTGTCCGTATCTTCAAACTGGAAGCCCAGTTCGATTCCCGTGGCCTGACCGAACTGCATTACCGCATCATCCCCGAAAAAGGCACCGTGCAGGTCATGGATGTGCAGGTGCTTTCCGGCAAGAAGGTCAAGTACAAGCTGTCGGACACGCGCACTCTGGGCGATTCGCTGCACCTCCTGGAAGGCATCGGCGGCCATCAGCAATACGAGCGTCGGCAGTTCTTCCCCGAACCGGTCGAGGGTTTTGACTACCACAGCGGAAAGATCAAGTTCGTCTTCTCGGCGGAAGGCCGAATGTTCGAAGTCGTCTGGACCATGCTCGACAACTCCGTCATGGTTCAGGACTACGAAACCGAATAGGGTGCCTCGGCCCGCTCTTTTCTTCATCGCTATCGTTGCGCTTGGCGTCGCCGTCACGACCGGCTGCGGGTACACCCGCGAAGGCCGGGGCGCCAATCTGGATACGGGCATCCGTTCCGTCGCCATTCCGGTCTTTCGCAATGACACTTTCGAAGCCGGATTGGAGACCATCGTCACCGACGCCCTGCGCCGCGAGTTCCTGCTGCACAACTTCGTGAAGATCGCCCCGGCCGAGAAGGCGGACGCCATCGCCGTGGGCGTCATCCGCAAGTTCAATACGAAACCGATCAGCTTTTCCGAGACGGATTTCGCCACCGAATACCGGGCGTCCATTCGCATGAGTTTGAAAATTGTCGCCCCCGACGGGCATGTGCTCTGGGCGGACGAGCGCATCGCCGAGGTCGCGGAATACCCGGCCAACGAAGACGTCTTCGCCTCGGAAGCCAATAAACGGGCGGCGATTCGCAGCATTGCCGAAAAGATCGCGCGGGATACCCACGCCCGCATCTTCGACGGATTCCCCGCGCTATAAGGTCGTCCCATGACGCTCAAGGAATTGGAAAAGGCGCTCAAATCCGGCATCGCGACGGTATATGTCGTGATCGGCAAGTCGTACCTGGTGCGTCAGGCGGTGTCGCGCATCGTGCCGGCGGCGTTGGAGGGCGGGATCGCCGATTTCAACCACGATCGCTATCGCGCCGGTCAGGACGACCTGCATCCGGCCTCGGCCCAGGCCCGGACCATGCCCATGATGGCCCGGCGGCGGGTCATCGAGGTCGCCGAGTGCGAGAGCCTGAAACCCGACGAACTGGATCGCCTGGGCGAGGTGGCGGCGAAAGGCATCGACACCAGTTGCCTGGTGATCCATGGGGAGAAGATCGACCAGCGCTCCCGCCTGGCCAAGGAGGCGAAGAAGCAGGGCACGCTGCTGGATTTCGCCAAGCTCACCGAGGGACAGATCACCGCCTGGATCGAAAAGACCGCCGCCGACCGGGGCAAGTCCATCGCGCCGGACGCCGTCCGGGCCTTGACCCAGGCCTGGGGCGAGTCGTTGGAGAAGATGGAAGCCGAAATCGAGAAGGCGACCCTCTATGTGGGCGAGGAAAAGGACCGCATCGAGTTGGACGATCTGTTGGAGGTCATGGTCGCGGTCAAGGCGGAGCGCATCTTCGACCTCACCGACGCCGTCGGCGCCCGGCAGCGGGCCAAGGCGCTCTATTTCCTGGCCGGGATGCTGGAAAACGGCAACCATCCGATCCGGGTGCATTCGTCGCTTACGACGCATCTGAAGAAGCTGTTGCGCGCCAACGCCATGCGCGACGCCGGTCTGTCGCACGACGACGTCATTCGCGGCGTGGGCGGCCACCCTTACGCGGCGAAAAAAGCCGTCGAACAGGCACGGCGCTACCGGACCGAGGAGCTTCGCCGGGCGGTCGAGCTATGCTCGAAGGTGGATTTCGAACTGAAGAACGGCCGCGTCAACGACCGCATGCTCTTGGAAGAACTGGTGCTGGAACTGTGCGCGCAAGAAAACCCGACGTCCATGGGGACGCCGGGTCGCGTTTGAACGAGATTTAGGGGAGGGCGACTAGAGCGCGTTGGCGCGGCGCATCAGGCGCGAGATCTTGCGGCTGGCCGTGCGCTTTTTCATGGCGCCCTTGGAAGCCGCCTTGTCCAGCAGCTTGACCGCCGTCTTCAGATTCGCCTGAGCCGTTTCTTTGTCCCCGGTCTCGATCGCCTTGACGACGCGCTTCGAGAAGGTGCGCACGCGGGTGACGTGGAAGTTGTTATGCTCACGCTGGCGCAGGGACTGGCGGTGGCGCTTCAGGGCCGATTTCGAGTTAGCCAAAGGGTCTCTCCTTGAACGTTCCGGATCTTTTTCGATCCAATTCCGAGGCCTTGGGCCCATCGGGCGCGCCACGGATTCGAGGCGTGTTGTTTACCGATCCCCCGCGGGCTTGTCAAGTCATCAATTCCGAGGCAGCATCCGCCCGATGGTCGGTCAACACCCCGAAATAGCGACAAAAACCCGTTGAGCGAAAAGCGCCATATCCTGCGGGCGGCGGGGATCGTCGGCTCGATGACGATGCTGTCACGCATCCTGGGATTCAGCCGGGACGCGATGATCGCCGCCTATTTCGACACGCGCTTTGCCGGAGACGCGTTTTTCGCGGCGTTCCGCATCCCGAATATGCTGCGCAAACTCTTCGGCGAGGGAGCTCTGACCGCCAGCTTCATTCCGATCTACACCGACGTTCGGGCCAAGGACGGCGAAGACCGCGCTCGGGAACTCTTCAACGTCGCCTTCACCTGGCTTACAGGAATCCTAAGTATTCTCGTAGCCTTAGGCGTTCTTTTTTCGCCTTTTGTCGTCCGAGTGCTCACCCCCGGCTTCTCCGGGTTGGACGAAAAATTCGATCTGACCGTCCGGCTGCTGCGCTGGATGTTCCCCTATGCCCTGACGATCTGCTGGGTCGCCTTATTCATGGGCGTGCTCAACGCACGGCGCATCTTTTTCGCCCCCGCCTTCGCGCCGGTGCTGCTGAATCTGTCGATGATCGTGACGCTGGTGGCGCTGTATCACGTCATGGAGACGCCGGTCATGGCGTTGGCGGTGGGCGTGCTGGTCGGCGGGATCCTCCAGGTCGGCATGCAACTTCCTTATCTGTTCCGGGAAGGCTATCGGCCGACATTGCTGTTTCGTTGGAACGACAAGGACCTGCGTCGCATTGCCTTGCTGATGTTGCCGGCGCTGATCGGGTTGTCGGCACATACGCTCAATATCTTCGTCAGCACCATCCTCGCGTCCGTGCTGGAAGCCGGGTCGGTCGGCTATCTCTACTACGCCCAACGCATGATGGAGCTGCCTCTGGGGGTCTTCGCCATCGCGGTCGGCACGGCGCTGTTGCCCTCGCTGTCCACCCAGGCCGCCGCCCGCGATCACGACGGCCTCATCCAGTCCATGGGCTACGCCGTCCGCCTGGTGACGTTGATCATGGTCCCCACGTCCATCGGTCTCTACGTCCTGGCCGAACCGATCATCAACGTCGTCTTCCAGCGGGGCGAATTCGACCCCCTGGCCACCGCGCAAACCGCCTCGGCGCTGCGTTTTTATGCCCTGGGCATCGTCTTTTTCGGCGCCTTGCGGGTCCTCGTGCCGACATTTTACGCCCTCAAGGACACGCTGACGCCCGCTTTGGTCGCCAGCGGGGCGGTGGCGGTGAACATTCTGACCGGTCTGCTGCTCATGGGGCCGCCGGTGTATCGCAACGTGGCGTGGATCAACTTCATCGCGGGCCTGTCCGGCGACGTGGGCACTCTCGGCCACGACGGGCTGGCACTGGCGAATTCCATTTCCGCGGTGTTCAACTTCAGCCTTCTGGGGTGGCTGCTTCGGCGGCGTATCGGGCGTTGGGTGACGGGTGAGGTGGCGCGGACCGTTATCGGCAGCCTGATTGCCGGGACCGTCATGGCGATCGGCGTCGGTTGGGTGGCCGACAAATTCGACTTCACCACGCAGGGGCTGGACCTCTCCAAGCTCCTGGGCCTGCTGGCGTCCATTCTGACCGGTGTGGTTCTCTACGGCGCCGTGATCGGCCTGTGGGAACGCCGCCGACTGGTGGAATTGCTCCGCCTGATGCGCCGCCGGAAGTAGGAACGTCGTCCCACGGCGTTCACCGGGTAGCCATCGACGGCTCGATTTGATATACCCATGACGTAACGCGTCACCCGGCGCGAAACACCCACCCGACGAACGACGGATCACCACCGCGCGAGAGCGAGCAAGATGGCCCATCGCATTGAAGTCGTCTTTCAACCCAACCAGGTGGACGCCCTCGGCGAAAAAACCGCCGGACGCATTCGGCATGACCTGCATCTGGCGGTCGACCACGTGCGTACGGCCCAGGTGTACACCGTCGACGCCGACCTGAACGCCGACGAGCTTCGGGATCTGGCGTCCGGGCCTTATACCGATCCCATCATCCAAGACTACGCCATCGACAAATCGGCCATCGATCCCTCGCCGTTCGATTGGCTCATCGAGGTCGGATTTTTGCCGGGCGTGACCGACAACGTCGGACGCACGGCGCGAGAAGCGGCCCAGGTGCGCCTCGGGCGGACGTTCGACGAAGGCCGGTCGGTGCATTCGTCGATTCAGTATTGGATCAAAGGGGATCTTAGCGACGAGGACGTGGAGCGCGTCGCCTCCGAATTGCTGGCCAACAAACTGATCCAGAGATGGACGATCCGCCCCGCGTCCCAGGTCGATCCGGCGGTGGGGCTGCCGGCCGTGGTGCCCAAGGTCGGGACGCAGGACGAGCCGGTTGTCGACTCGATCAATCTGGAACTCAAGAACGACGAACTGATCGCGATGAGTCGCGAGATGACGCTGGCCCTCAGCCTCGCCGAGATGAAGGCGATCCGAAATCACTATCGGGACAAAAAGGTTCAGCTCAAGCGGGCGTCCAAGGGTCTGCCTTTCGACCGGCCCTCGGACGTGGAACTCGAAGTGCTCGCCCAGACCTGGTCGGAGCACTGCAAGCACAAGATTTTCGCCGCGAAAATCGCCTATGAATACGAGGGTATCGTCGAGACGATCGAGGGCCTGTTTCCCACGTACATCAAGGCGCTGACCGCCAAGGTCCGAAAGAACAAAGGACGCAAGGACTACTGCCAGTCGGTGTTCACCGACAACGCGGGCGTCATCAAGTTCAACGACGATTTCTCGCTGGTGATGAAAGTCGAAACGCACAACTCGCCCTCGGCCCTGGACCCCTACGGCGGAGCGCTGACGGGCATCGTCGGCGTGAATCGTGACCCCTTCGGCACCGGGCAGGGCGCCAAATTGTGCTTCAATACGGACGTCTTCTGCTTTGCCCCGCCGGATTGGGACAAGCCGATCCCGCCGCGCCTGCTGCATCCCAAGCGGGTTTTCGACGGGGTGCGCGAAGGCGTCGAGCACGGCGGCAACAAAAGCGGCATCCCGACGGTCAACGGCTCCATCGTTTTCGACGACCGCTTTCTGGGCAAACCCCTGGTCTTTTGCGGCACGGGCGGCTTGCTGCCGGCGAAGGTAAACGGCAAATCCGGTTGGGATAAGACGATCAAGCCCGGCGACATGGCCGTGATGGTGGGCGGGCGCGTGGGCGCGGACGGCATCCACGGCGCGACGTTCTCCAGCGAGGAATTGCGCGAGGACAGCCCGGCGACGGCCGTGCAAATCGGCGACCCGATCACGCAAAAGCGGATGACGGATTTTCTGCTGATCGCGCGGGACAAGGGCTGGTATCGCTTCATCACCGACAACGGCGCCGGGGGCCTGGCCAGCAGCATCGGCGAAATGGCCCGGGAATGCGGCGGATGCGAAATCTACCTGGACAAGGTGCCGCTCAAATACCACGGCCTGCGGCCTTGGATGATCCTCCTGTCCGAATCCCAGGAGCGCATGAGCCTGGCCATTCCGCCCGAGCACTGGGAGGAATTCCATTCCCTGGCCAAGCGCATGGACGTGGAGGCGACCGTCGTCGGCAAATTCGCGGAGACGGGCGATTTTGATGTGTTCTTCGGCGAGAAGATCATCGCCAGCCTGCCGATGACGTTCCTGCACGACGGCGTGCCCGCCATGTCGCTGCACGCCAAATGGGAGCCGCCTCAACTCGCCGAGCCGACGCTCCCGGCGACGTCCGATTGGACGGCCTTGCTCAAGCGGATGTTGGGACGCCTGAACATCTGCTCCAAGGAATACGTGGTGCGCCAATACGACCACGAGGTGCAGGGCGGCTCGGTCGTCAAGCCTCTGGTCGGCGCCCATCACGACGGGCCGTCGGATGCCGCGGTTTGGCGCCCGATCCTGACAAGCATGGAAGCGGTGGTCGTCTCTCACGGCCTTTGCCCGCGCTATTCGGATGTGGACGCTTACGACATGTCGGCCAATTCGGTCGACGAGGCGGTGCGCAACGCGGTGGCGGTCGGCGCCGATCCGGACTATCTGGCGGGGTTGGACAATTTCTGCTGGTGCGATCCGGTGCAAAGCGAAAACACGCCGGACGGCGAATACAAACTCGCGCAGTTGGTGCGCGCGAATAAGGCCCTGTTCAACACGTGCGTGGCGTATGGGATTCCGTGCATCAGCGGCAAGGACTCCATGAAAAACGACTACCTCATGGAAGGCGTGAAGATCTCCGTGCCGCCGACGATGCTTTTCACGGTGGTCGGCAAGCTGGAGGACGCACGCAAGGCCGTGACCATGGACGCCAAGTCGCCGGGGGACCTGGTGTATGTCGTGGGGCTGACGCGGGCCGAGCTGGGCGCTTCGGAATATTACGCCGAGCTGGGCCTGGAAGGGCCGGGCACGCCGGAAGTGCATTACGACGATAATATCGAGCTGTACCGCAAGCTTCACGAGGCCATCAAAAACGGGCTCGTGCGATCCTGCCACGATTGCTCGGACGGCGGGCTGGCGATTGCGCTGGCGGAGACGGCGTTCGCCGGAGATTTGGGTATGCGCGTGGATCTGTCCAAGGTGCCCACCGGAGCGGACAGCGCCTGGCGTCTGTCGCGGGAACAACTGGCGTTTTCCGAGAGCGCCGGGCGGTTTGTCGTGACGATTCGTCCCGAGTCGAAAGCGGAGTTTGAAAAGACGATCGGGCGCGAGCGCCTGGGCTGCGTGGGCGAAGTGAGCGGCGATAAAGATTTCGTTCTGCACGACAACACCGGCGAGTTTTGCCGGGTGACGATCGACGAACTCAAGGCGGCCTGGCAGGCCACGTTGGATTATTAGGAGGCCGAAAAGCTTGGCCAAGCTGCGCGCCATCGTTATTTCCGGAAACGGCGTGAACTGCGAGATGGAAATGGCTCACGCCAATCGTCTGGCGGGCGTGGACGACGTGCGCATCGCCTCGATCTACGATCTGCTTTCCGGCGACGTGCGCCTGGACGACTACCAACTGCTCAACATGCCCGGCGGATTCCAGGACGGCGACGACCTGGGCAGTTCCAAGGCCGCGGCCAATCGCTATCAGCACGCCCACGCCCAGGGCGCCGACGAGCCGATTCAGGACCAACTGCGGCGCTTCATCGACGACGGCAAATGCATCATCGGCGTGTGCAACGGGTTTCAGTTGCTTATCAAGCTCGGGCTTCTTCCGGCCATCGACGGGAAATATTTCCAGCAGCAGGCGACGCTGACGTTCAACGACCGGGGACGTTTCGAGGATCGTTGGGTGCGTCTGGTGGTCGACGAGCAATCGCCGTGCGTGTTCACCAAGGGGATGCACCAACTCGAATTGCCGGTGCGACACGGGGAGGGGAAGATCGTCCCCGCGGACGACCAGGTGCTATCCGCCGTCAAGGAACGTCATCTGGCCCCCATTCGCTACGCCGACGCCGAGGGAAACCCCACGCAGGATTATCCCGCCAACCCGAACGGCAGCATCGACGCCATTGCGGCTCTTTGCGACGAGAGTGGGCGCGTGTTCGGCGTCATGCCTCATCCGGAGGCGTTCGTCCATCGCACCAATCACCCCCGTTGGACCCGCGAGGAATTGCCCGAAGAGGGCGCCGGGCTTGCGATTTTCCGCAACGCCGTCAAATACCTCAAAGATAACTTCTAACATCCGCCGACGGGCCCCGTCGCCCGACCCCTTGGATTTCCCCCGTCCCCGGACGTATGATGCGAACGATTCCGGGAGGTTGCCATGATCACCGCCTATCGATGCGAGAACGGCAGCTTGCGTCCGACGCAGGTTGATTCGGGAGATTCGATCGAGCCCGCCGCGATCTGGATCGACCTGCGCCACCCGACAGCCGAGGAAGAAGCCGCCGTCGAAAAATTTCTCGGCATCGACGTGCCCACGCGGGACGAGATGCGGGAAATCGAAATTTCCAGCCGTCTCTACCAACTCGGGCCGGCGCTGTTCATGACCGCCTCAATCCTCTATCGATCGGCCGGCAACGACTTATTGCTCGAACCGCTCACCTTCGTTCTGGGCACCAACCGGCTGATCACCGTGCGCTACTCGGACCCGATGCCCATCAGCCAATACGTGCGCCAATCGCAACTCGGCGACGTGCCTTGTTCCAACGCGCTCGATGTTTTCGCGGGGCTGCTGGAGGCGTTCGTCGACCGCCTGGCGGACGTTCTCGAAAACGTACAGCGGGAGACGGACGGCCTGTCGGCGCAGATTTTCACGCACCCGGACGAGTTGGACGAAGAACTCGAATACGCCGAAGTGCTGCGTGGAATCGGGCGCGCCCAGATGACCACGTCCCGCGTTCGCGAGAGCCTGGTGAGTATCTCGCGGCTGCTGTCGTACGTGACGCGCTATCGACAGGCGGAGCAGGACGCGGGTCTGGCCGAGTTGCTCAAGACGGTGCGTCGCGATGTGGGATCGCTCAGTGACCAGGCGACGTTTCTGGCGTCGAATATCACGTTTCTGCTCGACGCGACGTTGGGTGTCATCAGCAGCGAGCAGACCGACGTAACAAAGATTTTTTCGATCCTGGCGACGCTGTTCCTACCGCCGACGCTCATCGCCAGCATCTACGGCATGAACTTTCATGTCATGCCCGAGCTGAACTGGGCGTGGGGATACCCGGCGGCGATCGCGCTGATGGTGCTGTCGGCGGTGCTGTCGTACTGGTTTGTCCGGCTCAAGGGTTGGCTGTAGGCCGCACGGCCGCGCAAATTGACATTCCGTTCGCCGCCGTGCTAACCGTCCGCGTCGAATGCATTTGGGCGCCAGTAGCTCAGCCGGATAGAGCAACGGACTTCTAATCCGTAGGTCGTAGGTTCAAGTCCTACCTGGCGCGTCATCCCGTTTTTCTTACTCTTCGTATTCGACATCCATCATCGTCCGTTCTTCGACCTTTGACCTTCGACCGCGCCGAAAAATATATTTGCTTATCAAAGCTTTGCATTCATAATGTTGAATAATCCGAAGGTCATTGAGATTCGTGCGCAAGCATGTCGCATCGACGAAAAGACTCGCCGAACGGGAGGTCATGATGTCGGATCGTACGCGTTGGGGATTCCTGTTCGTGATGTCGACCTGCCTGCTCTTTTTCTTCGCCATGAGCTGCGGCGGAGGCGACGATGATGATGACAACGACTCCGATGTCACCGACGACGACTCTTCCGACGATGACGATGATGACGACGATTCCGGCGACGACGACACCCACGCCACGGACTGCGTCGACGAGGACGGCGACGGATTCGGCCAAAACTGCGACGAGGGCGACGACTGCGACGACTCCAACGGCGCGGTACACGCTGTTCTGATCGGCTATTCGGACGAGGATTTGGACGGATTCCCCGGAACCGCCGTGGAATTTTGCGCATCCGCCTTGCCGAGTCCCTACGCCGATTCGGGCGACGACTGCGATGACAACGACCCACTGACGTATCCGGGCGCGGTCGAACTTCCCGACGACGGTGTGGACCAGGACTGCGTCGGTGGTGACGCGAACGCCGCAAATGACGACGGCATTTTTGTCGACGGCGTTTCCGGTTCGGACTCTAATTCTGGGACCAAGGAGGAACCGGTCAAAACCGTGCAGGAAGGCGTCGATCTCATCAAAGGCTCCAAGCATCAAGTCTACATCGCCGCCGGGACGTACACGGAATCGGTGTCGATTGCCAAGAAGTACATCGAGCTGTTCGGCGGCTACGACGCATCCGATTGGTCGCGGGATATCGATGCCCACGAGACGACGATCGAAGGCGCCGGTAATCCCGCCGTGACGATCCAGAAGGACGCGGAAGAAACGCGGCTTGACGGGCTGACGCTGGATGGGCCTGAAGCCTCGGTATCGACGGCTGTCTCGGTGGCAACGAACGAAGTCGTGGACGTGCTGCGTTGCCGCATCCGTACGTTCGCGACGAAAAATACGGCGACCGGAATCATGTCGGATTTCGCTCCCACGTTGCGAGTGCTCGAATCCCAAATCGTCGCGGACGAAAACGGAGGCGATATCTATGGGATCGATCTGACTGACGAAGCCGAGGGCGGCTCGCTTGTCGTCAACGGTCTGGAAGTGACGGCGACTTTGAAAGGCGACGGCACTTTCCATGGAATCAGAATCGAAGGCATGGATAGCGCTTCGATTGCGCGAACTTCCGTCACGGTCTCGGACACGACCACGGGGTTCCTCACGGGAATTCTCGGAATTTCAACGCCGATGGAGGTCCGGGCGTCGACGATCGATCTTGCGGGTTCGGGGAGTGTTCGCGGGATTTTTTCTCAAAGTGCTAAGCTTGAGAGCATCGACAACGTCATTCGCGTGACGGGATATATTTTCGGCTTGGGGATAGCCGTAAATTCGGCCGACGGCGTGGTCAGCGGCAACGGGATTGAGGCGACCGGAGAGGCGCTGTCGACCGGAATCGTTCTGGACGGCACCACGGAAGATCAGTTTGTGCTGCTCAACAATATTGTTCACGCGGCCCCGTCGGGAAGCTCCGGGAATAATTTCACCCTGAGAGTATCAGACATGAAGGGCATTGCGTCGAATAATGTGTTTGTCGCCGGAGAGGGCATCAATGTTTTCGCCGCACGTCTTGAGCCAAGCCACGACCCTTCCAACAAACCCGGCGATGTCACTCTTTTCAATAATATCTTTATCTCCGAACAGGCCTCCTCGGAGGGGGCGCCATTGCAGGTGTACGCGAATCCTGGAGGCGCTACCCCGGTGATCGTGCTGAGGAATAATGATCTGATCGGCGATCAACCGGACTGCTTCATGGATACCCAAGTCGGATCGGGATGCGTTGAAACTCTGGCCGATCTCAACGAATGCAACTGGCCCTATTGCGATGACGCCTCGGACAACATCGACGACGGTCCGATGTTCGTGGATTCGGATAACGGGGACTATCATCTTTCGTCAGACAGTCCGTTGATCGACGCGGGTCTGGATGTCACCGCGACTCTGCCCAGCGATCTGCTCGATTTCGCGTTATACGATTTCGAAAACGATCCACGCCCCATGGGCGACGGATGGGATATCGGCGCCGACGAATATCATCCGTAAATTATTCCCACTGCCCCGGCCGTGGGGGACACTCCCTGTCCTGAATTGCCCCGGACAAGGGTGCGAACAACCGCGTGGCGGGCCGTTATTCCTTGCGCCGGGGCCATACGCGGCCTATTTTTGTTGGGCGGCTGGAATTTCGCACCCACGAGGATGGCGGGGAAGGGCGACCGTTTGGAGAACGACATCAAGGCCACGCCGGCGACGGTGGAGCATACGCCGGTTCGCCTGAAGAGCCCGCAAAAAATCCAAACGCCCGACCACGAACTCAAGAAATTTGTCGAGTTGCAGGCGGGTTTCGGTGAGACCTACGGTCGCTTGATGGCCGATCCGAACGCCCCTCGCACGGTGCTGGTCGTTCCCAGCCTCAGCCTCGACGAAGACGTCCTGCAAAAAATTTCCGGCGTTCTCCACTACGAAGAGCGCATGCTGTGCATGCTGATGCTTTTGCGTCAGCCGCGAACGCACGTCATTTACCTGACCAGCCAGCCGATCGAAAGCACCATCATCGATTACCATCTGCATCTCATGCCCGGCATTCCGGTCAGTCACGCCAAAAACCGCCTGACGCTCATGTCGGCCCACGACGGCTCAATGACCTGTCTGACGCAGAAAGTCCTGCAACGCCCCCGCATGATGAACCGCCTGCGCGACCGCATTCGCGATCCCAACTCGGCGTACATCAGTTGCTTCAATTCGACGCCCGCCGAACGGGCGCTGGCGGTCGCCCTCGGCCTGCCGCTCTATGCCTGCGATCCGGCACTGGCTCACTTGGGGACAAAATCGGGCAGCCGCAAGGTGTTTCGCGAGGCCGGCGTGCCCATGCCCGACGGCGTGGAAGATCTACGCGACGAGCGGGATCTGGTGCAGGGCATCGCGGAACTTCGCCGTCGCAACGAGTGTGTCGAACGGGTGGCGATCAAACTCAACGAAGGTTTTTCCGGTGAAGGCAACGCTACGTTCAGCTTGAAGGGGTGCCCCACCAACGGTGAACTGGAGACGTGGATACGCGACTCTCTGCCGAGCGGGATCCTTTGCGAAGCGTCGGGTGAGTCGTGGGAAATTTTCAAAGAGAAATTGCGCGAGATGGGCGGTGTGGTCGAGCACTATATCGAAAGCGAGGAAAAGCGTTCGCCGTCGGTGCAGGCGCGCATCGATCCCCTCGGGTGCGAGCACATCATCTCGACGCACGACCAGATCCTCGGCGGCCCGTCGGGTCAGATCTACCTGGGCAGCACCTTCCCCGCGGATCAGGCCTACCGCCTGCAGATCCAGGAGATGGGCCTGCGCGTCTCGCAGGTACTGCGCCAATACGGCGTGCTGGGGCGTTTCGGCATCGACTTCATCGTCGTGCGGGAGGGCGAGCACTGGCGTCCGTACGCCATCGAAATCAACTTGCGTAAAGGCGGCACGACGCACACCTACATGCAGCTTCAGCATCTGACCGACGGCGAATACGACCCGGATAGCGGGCTCTATGTCACTCCACGCGGCCAACCGCGCTACTATTACGCGTCGGACAACTTGCAGAAGGCGTCCTACAAGGGACTGACCCCCGAGGACTTGATTGACATTTCGGTGCAACATCAGCTTCACTTCCACGGGGCCACGCAGCAGGGCGTGGTGTTCCACCTGATCGGCGCGTTTTCCGAATTCGGAAAAATCGGCGTCCTGTGCATCGGCGATTCCTACCAGCGCGCCCACGAGTTTTATCGCGAAACGGTCAGTGTGTTGGATCGGGAAACCGGCCCCGGCGAAAAACGCTAGCTTGTTTTCGGTTGATCGGCGTCCGCCGTGTCGGCCGGGAACGATGGGACTTTTTTTGGAACGATATCTGGGACAAATCGACCACGGCCTGCCCGGGCCAACGATGGTGTGCGTGGGCGGGCTGCACGGCAACGAACCGGCCGGGGTGTTGGCGCTGGAACGGGTTGTCGACGCGCTGGACGGGCCGCACGCGTTGCTCAAAGGCAAGCTGCACGGGCGCCTTCTGGCCATGCGAGGCAACCTGGAGGCGATTCGTCGCGGACGCCGGTTCATCGACGAAGACCTGAACCGCATCTGGGACCCGGAGCACGTGCAGCGTGTCGTTCGCAGCCATCCGTCGGAGCTGACGACCAGCGAAATGAACGAGATGCGCGTGCTCTATCGCGCGATCCAGGACGAGGTCGAGCGAGACGCGGAACGCATTTACTTCGCCGACCTGCATACGACATCCAGCCACAGCCTGCCGTTTATGTGGTCCATCCCCGATGCCTCCAACGGCCACTTCGTACGCAATTACCCGATGCCGGTGATTTACGACCTGGTGCCGCGCATCCAGGGATCGTCCGCGGCCTATTTCGGCCATCTGGGGCACACGGTGATTTGCGCCGAGGGCGGGCAGCACGAGGCAGCCGCGTCGGTCGACTATCTCGAGGCGGTGATGTGGGTGTCGCTGGTGCAAGCCGGATTGCTCAAGCACAACGACGCCCAGGAAATCTATACCCGTGCCTATCGGCTTCTCGACGAAGCGACGCGGGCGATCCCCCGGGTGATGGAGATCTTCTATCACCACAAAATCAAGCTGTCGGACGACTTCATGATGAAGCCGGGTTATCTGAATTTTCAGGAAGTCGAGGCCGGCGAGGTCCTGGCGCGGGATGTGAACGGCGAGATTCGCTCTCCGGCCAATGCCCGCATCCTGATGCCGCTTTATCAGGCGCAAGGGGAGGACGGCTTCCTGCTCGTGCGCGAGAGGCGGACCGACGAGGCGCGGATGACGGGCTGACTCGGCCTTCGTCCAGGCCCGGCGCTTAGCACCAATAAGAAAACCCGGCTTTGTCGGCCGGGTTTTTTGCTGCGTTCAATCGGCAGTTGGATGCGGGCGTTTTATCGGGCGTGGGAGACCGGGTTGTCGTAATCCGTCTTTTCGGACGACGAACGACCGATCGACTGGTTGTACACATTGTGCAGCCGCTTGAGGAAGATACGCAGGCGCTCGGCGTCGATATTGCTGATGCTGACGATCTTCATGGCGGCGCCGAAGGCGCGAGTGCGCTCGTTGGTGTTTTTCCAGCGGCGGGCGAAAGCCGACTCCACCTCGGTCATGCAGAAGATCGGGTCCGCGCTCTGCTCGCTGCGGATGGCCAGCTCGACGCGCGTGCCGATGGTCAGCGAGCGGTCGGTCTTGATGAGCAGGGCGCCGCCGCGCAGGTCTTCGGTGTAGGGATCCAAAATATCCAGCACATCGGTGGCGTTGACGTCGAGGGTGCGGGGAGTGGCATGGGAGCCTTCCTCGCCGAAATAGCCCGCCAGGGTCTGAGCCACGAATTTGCTGTAGTCGGAGGAGGGCTTGAGGAGCTTCACCCCATGGGGGAGCTGGCCGTTGCGTCCGAAGGGCTTGTTGCGGTTCCAAACGACCAGGCCCTTGATGTACATCGTCGGCGTATTGGGCACATGCAGGGAGATGGCCACGTCATCACCGGAATGAAACAGATTGTTGGCACGAAAGGCGAGACCGCTGGCGGAGAGATTCTGGACGTAGCCGATGGTCTCCTGCTCGGGAGAGGCAATCTTGGCCAAAACTTGCATCGGGACTCGTTGTTCGAGGCGCTGTTGGTCCATAAGGTCCCTCTTGAGTCGGGTGAAACTCGTGCCATCCCCTCATTTCGTCTTATAAAGTTACGGTAGCCTCCCCGAAAAAATCAAGGAAAAGTTACTTGATTCCAGCACCTTAAGGCCGCAGCGGCATCAAAACATCGATGGCTGACCGCCGGATTCCCCTCAGTTATCGCGATGTTAGTCGAACGGCTCCGGAGCTGACCGTCGTTCAAAATCTTTCAGGATTGCCCCTTCATTTCTGTAATGATTCGACCGATTGTCTTCGGGTCTTCTTCCTCCATTGTCTTAAGGACACCTCCCCGAATGCCGTCCTTGATCAGCTTGTAGGTCGAGTTTTCAGCTTGGCCGAGCTTCTTCGCGAGTTCCACGGCCATATCGACCAATTGACCGGAGGGATGCACTTCGTCGATATATCCCATCTCCAGGGACTGCTGCGAGGTGAACTTATCCCCCGTGTAAAACATGGTGCGAATGGACTGGGGCGTGAGGATGTCTTTGACGATGGCGGACATGCCCGGCCAGAAGGGGATGTTGATCTGCACTTCGGGGAAACGCACAAACCCGGCGTCCGCGTTCATCAGCCGATAATCAGCGCAGCAGGGCAGGATCGCGCCGCCGCCGACGGCATGGCCGTTGATCGCGCAAACAAGGGGCTTGGGGTAGCCCGTCCAGGTGATCAAGATGCGATTCAGCAGTTTGAGAAAGTCATGAACCAACTCGACATCCTGGGCGCCCTGTTCCATCATCCACGCCAAATGGATGCCGGTGGAGAAATACTTTTCGTGGGACGCGGTCACGACGACGGCCCGCACAGCCTTGTCCTGCTCGCATTCGGCCAGGGCGTCCAGGTTGGCCTGGAGGAACGGCGACGTGAATTGATTCTGAGGGCCGGAATGCCAGGTCAGCACGGCGACCGAGCCGCGCTTTTCCATCGAGAGATGTTCGTTATCCATGATCGGGCCTTTCGTTGCGAAGCTGCAAAAACACGGGAACGGGAATTTATATAAGGTGAGCGCCGTGGGATCAATCGCCGACGCAGGAAATGCCGGGAAAAGCGAAATCGGGACGTCGCCGGTCGTTTCACGACTCTGGATCTATCCGGTCAAGGCGTGCGCGGCGGTGCCTTGCGAGGAACTGACGATTCACGGCGGCCGTCTGCAAGGCGACCGGGAATGGGTGCTGGTCGACGCCAAGGGAAAGATGGTGAATCAACTCAAGGTTCCGAGACTGTGCCTGGTGCGGCCGCGCGTCGAGGACGGACGCCTCACGTTGAGCGCACCGGGGCGTGAGACAATCGAGGTATCGACGTCGGAGGGAGGCTCGACTTCCCGGCGGGTGCGCGTCACGCTGAGTTACGTTCCCGGAATCGACGCCGGTGACGAGGCGGCGCGGTGGCTGAGCGAATTCGCCGGGCAACCGTTGCGCCTGTGGAAGTTCGATCCCAAGCACAAACGCAAATCGGTGACGGGCCGCGGGCAAGTGGCGTTCGCCGACGCTTACCCGATGCTCGTCATCGGCCAATCCTCGCTCGACGATCTCAACGCGCGCGTTCCGACACCGCTGGACATGCTGCGTTTTCGCCCGAATGTGGTGGTCGACGGGGCGGCGCCGTACGACGAAGACGAATGGACGACGGCGCGACTGGGCGAACTGCCGGTGCGCGGCGCGATGCGATGCATGCGTTGCGGGATTACGACGATCGATCCGAAGACCGGCGAGCGAACCGGAAAGGATCCACTGGCGACGCTCAAAACCTACCGGCGCAAATGGTCGGCCCAGGTTGTCTTCGGGCGGTATTTCAATGCCTCGGGGGATGGGGTGATTCGGGTTGGGGACGAGGTGACGACTGTGTCATTCTGAACGCAGTGAAGAATCTTGGTCCTCCCCGGATCGGAACAACGCAGACATAACCAGGGTTGATGCCAGATCCTTCGCTTTGCTCAGGATGACACGAAAAGGTTTAGGCGCGGCGCAGGGGGTGGCAAAAAAACGTCGCCGATTCAGCGAGAATCGCGCCTAGACGAACTCCATCAAATCCGCGATCCGGTCAACCTTCCCATGCACTCCGGCGGGAAGATGCTCATCCCCAAGATAACTTCGGACGGCCCAGACCGTGGCCCCGGCGGTCAGGGCGCTTTGGATACCCAACGGAGCATTTTCGATCACCAGGCATTCTCGCGGCGCCACGCCGAGGATGCGCATGCCCGCCATATACGGCTCCGGATTGGGTTTGCCGTGCATCACTTCGTCGCCGCAGACGCTTGCCTTGAAATAAGGCTCGAATTCGCCGGGCATCGCCTCTTGGATTTCCGCGCGGCTGGTGCCGGTGACGAATCCAACGAGCATCCCGGCGTTCACCAGCGATTCCAGCAGAGCCCCGACACCGGGAAACGGGCGCGGCGCCGTGGAAAGGCGCATGTAGATCTCGGCCTTCTTGTCGATCAGCATTTGGATACGTTTCTTGGTCGTCATCAGCCCGGCGGCCTTGATGAAATCCCGCGCCGACCGTTCGGATTTTTCGCCCTCGCGCAGGTAGACCTCGTGCTCCGGGATCTCCAACCCCAACTCCTGACCCGCCCGCACCCAGGACTCGACATGGGCCGTCATCGAATCGAGCAGCACGCCGTCCACGTCGAACAGCACGCCGACGAAATCCTCGGAGATTTTCACGTCAGCCCTCGTATCCGCTCGGGAAGCGCTTGTGCCACTCCCAGGCGGAAGCGACGATGTCGTCGATCTCGACGATCTCGGGCTTGTATCCCAATTCGCGCTTGAGCTTTTCGCAGGAGCCGACCAGGGCCGGGGGGTCGCCCGCGCGGCGGGGCGCTTCGACGGCTGGGATCTCGTGGCCAGTGATTCGCCGGGCGGACTCGACGACTTCCCGGACCGTATAGCCGGAGCCGTTGCCGATGTTGTAGTCCGAGTAGCCTTCGGCGGATTTTTCCATGGCGAGCAAATGGGCCTGGGCCAGATCGCGCACGTGGATATAGTCGCGGATGCACGTCCCGTCGCGGGTGTCGTAGTCAGTGCCGAAGATGTGGATGTTCTCCCGCTTTCCGAGGGGCACTTGGAGCAGCAGGGGAATCAAATGCGTTTCCGGGTCGTGATCCTCGCCCAGTCCGTCGTACGCTCCGCACGCGTTGAAATACCGCAGGACCGTGGCGTGTATCCCATGGATTTCGGCGTACCAACGCAGCATCTTTTCAAACATCAGCTTCGATTCGCCGTAAGGATTGCGCGGATTTTGCGGCGCGTCTTCGACGATGGGCAACTCGTCCGGGATGCCGTAGGTGGCGCAGGTCGAGGAAAAAATCATGTATGAAACTTCCTCGGCTCGCATGGCTTCCAGGATTTTCAACCCGACGGCGACGTTGTTTTCGAAGTATAGCTCGGGGTGGGCCATGGACTCGGGGACGATGCTGTGAGCGGCGAAGTGCATCACGCAGGTGACGCCGTGCTTACGCATCGCCTCGCGCAGGCATTCCTCGTTGCCCAATTCGCCGTTGTAGAATGTCGCGCCCTCGGGAACGGCCTGGGGATGGCCCCGGCTCAGATTGTCGTAGACCACGACCTCGTGGCCGGCCTCGACGAGGACCTTGGCCGTCACCGACCCGATGTAACCCGCGCCCCCGGCGACAAGTACGCTCATGCGCCGGCGCCGCCCTCGCCGGAGATCTTGCCCTCGGCGACCAGCACCTCGCGAAAATACGCCAGCGTGTTTTCCAGTCCCTCGCGCAGCCCCACTTTCGGCTCCCAGCCCAGGATGCTTTTCGCGCGGGTGATGTCCGGCTGACGCACCTTGGGATCATCGACGGGCAGGGGCTTGTGCACGACTTGGCTCGTGGAGCCGGTGATCTCGATGATCGTCTTGGCGAAATCGAGAATCGTCATCTCCGCCGGGTTGCCGATGTTCACCGGCTCGACGTATTCGGACATCAGCAGACGATCGATCCCGTCCACCAGGTCGGAGACGTAGCAGAACGAGCGCGTCTGGCTGCCGTCGCCGAAAACGGTGATCGGCTCGCCCATCAGCGCCTGGGAACCGAACGCCGGGACGACGCGGCCGTCGCGGATGCGCATGCGGGGGCCGTAGGTGTTGAAGATGCGCACGATGCGCGTGTCGACTTTGTGGAAGCGGTGATAGGCCATCGTCATCGCCTCGGCGAAACGCTTGGCCTCGTCGTACACACCGCGCGGGCCGATGGGATTGACGTTGCCCCAATAGTCCTCGTTTTGCGGATGCTCCAACGGATCGCCGTAGGCCTCGCTGGTGCTGGCCAGCAAGAACCGGGCGCCTTTTTCCTTCGCCAGACCCAGCGCCTTGTGCGTTCCCAGGGCGCCGACTTTGAGCGTCTGGATCGGCAACTCCAAATAATCGATGGGGGAGGCGGGGGAGGCGAAGTGGAGGATGTAGTCGAGTTCGCCCTTGACGTAGATGTAATTGGTCACGTCGTGCTTGATGAAATGGAAATTGGGCTCGGTCAGATGGGCGATATTGTCGATGTTGCCCGTGAGCAGGTTGTCCATCCCGATCACGTCATAGCCGCGATTGACATAGAGATCGCAAAGATGGGAGCCGATAAATCCGGCGGCCCCGGTAATCAGAATTCGCGGCACGGCCTTCTCCTAGGCGCGGGGACGGCCCACGCATTCGTATGTGAATCCTAGCTCCGCCAGATGATTCGGATCGTAGAGATTACGCCCGTCGACGATCGTCGGCGTCTTGAGGGACGATTTGACGCGCTCGAAATTCGGGCGGCGATACTCGTTCCATTCGGTCACGACAATCAACGCGTCGGAGCCGTCGAGTGTTTGATAGTTGTTGTCGAACAGCGTCACGGAGCCCTTTGCGATTTCCTCGGCGAAAACCCCCTCGGCCACTTCCAGCGCCTGAGGATCGTTGGCCCGCACCGTCGCCCCGGCTTCGAGCAGGCCGCGTATCGTGGTGATGGACGGCGCCTCGCGCATATCGTCGGTCTGGGGTTTGAAAGACAGGCCCCAGAGGGCGAACGTCTTGCCGGAAAGGTCATCGCCGAAGATCTTCTTGACCTTCTTGACCAGCGTCGATTTTTGCACGGCGTTGACCTCGTCCACCGCGCGGACAATCTCCATATGCACCCCGTGCTCTTCGCCGACGCGGATGAACGCCTTGACGTCCTTGGGGAAGCACGAGCCGCCGTAGCCCACGCCGGGGAAGAGGAATTGGAACCCGATGCGTTGATCGAAGCCGATGCCCTTGCGCACCATGTCCACATCCGCGCCGACGGCCTCGCACAAATTCGCCACTTCGTTCATGAAGCTGATCTTGGTGGCGAGCATGGCGTTGGCGGCGTATTTGGTCATCTCGGCGCTGCGCACATCCATGGTCAGAATCGGGTTTTCCGTGCGCACGAAAGGGGCGTAGAGACGCTGCATGATCTTGGCGACTTGTTCGTCGTCGCAGCCGATCACCACGCGGTCGGGCTTGAGGAAATCCTGCACCGCCGCGCCTTCCTTCATGAATTCGGGATTGGAGACGACGTGATAGGCCTTGCTCGTAAACTCGGCGATCTTGGCGCGCACCTTGTCCGCGGTCCCGACGGGTACGGTGGACTTGTCGACGATGATCTTGGGCAGCGCGCCCGGATCGGCTTCCATGGCCTTGCCGATATTCTCCGCCACCTTGAGCACATATTGCAGATCGGCCCGGCCGTCCTCGTCCTGGGGGGTACCCACGGCGATGAAGATCACCTGGCTTTGCTTGACGGCGGCGGGCAGGTCGGTGGTGAAGCGCAGGCGTCCGTCGGCGACGTTGGACTGCACCATGTCTTCCAGGCCGGGTTCGAAGATGGGGATGTGGCCGTTGTTGAGCTTGTCGATCTTGGCCGCGTCCACATCCATGCAGACCACGTCGTTGCCGGTCTCGGCGAAACAGGTCCCGGCGACCAGTCCCACGTAGCCGGTCCCCACCACGCAAATGTCCATTGAGCGCTCCTTCAACCTTGGGCAAAACCCGCCGCGCCGGATGGCGATTTGGGAAGCTAATAGGCGTTCTTATCCGTGAAGCCTTGGGCCAGCGTCATCCAGAGGATGCGCAGATCCAGCCAGAACGACCAGTTTTCGATGTAGTAAATATCACATTCGATGCGTCGGGTCAGGTCGGTGTCCCCGCGCCAACCGTTGGCCTGAGCCCAGCCGGTTATACCAGCTTTGACCTTGTGCCTCAACATGTACTTGGGAATCTGAGACCGAAACTTGTCAATAAAAACGGGACGTTCCGGGCGCGGGCCCACCAGGCTCATGTGCCCTGCCAGGACGTTGAGCAGTTGGGGCAGCTCGTCCAGATTGGTGCGTCGCATGAAGGTGCCCAGGCGCGTGCGACGGGGGTCGTCCTTCACGGCCCAGACGGCGCCGGTGCTTGCCTCGGCGTTCACGCGCATCGAGCGATATTTCAGGATATTGAACGTCCGACCATCCAGGCCCATGCGCTCCTGACGATAGAAGACGGGGCCGGGGCTGGTGAGTTTGACGGCGATCGCCAAGCCGATCAGGAGCGGCGAGAGGACGATCAGCCCCACCAGAGACGCAGTGAAATCGAAGATGCGTTTGCCGACGGCGCGCCAACCGTATAGCGGCGTGTCCTTGAGGCTGATGATCGGTAGGCCCTCAAATTCTTCCACACCGGCGCGAAGGGTGACGTATTGATAGAGGTCGGGGACCACCTTGACGTCGACCATCTCCTCGCCGAGGGCCTCGAGCACCTTCCGCAAACGATCCACCTGATGCAGAGGCAGTGCGACGAAGACCGAGTCGATCTGCATCTCTTCGATGACGCGCTGGACGTCTTCCGGCGCGCCGAGGACAGGGATGTCATCGACCGACGCGGCGCGCTCGGCTTTGTCCGAGAGAAATCCGACGACGGATAGGCCCAACTCGCGATGGCGGTTGATGCGTCCGGCCAATTCGCGACCCAGGTCGCCGGTGCCGACGACCAGCACTTTGCGAACGCCTTGGCCGCGACGAAAGGAATGCATCACGAAGGCGCGGGACGCGAGATGCACACCGACCATGCCCGCTAGCGACAAAACGAAAAACAAACCGAAGACGATACGGCTGGGTTTGTATTGAGCCAGAAAGAACGTCACGACGACATAGAGCGTGAACGCGAGGATGTGACTGCGGACCAGGCGCGTCAGTTCGCGGAAGACACTGGGGATCGTCTTGGCGTCAAAGAGGTTGCCGGTGCGGAAGACGACAGTCCAGATCAGCAGAGCCAGCAGCGTCATCCACGCATAAAGGGAAAACGGCGGGATGTGCTGCACCGTCAGCGGGATGAGGCCGAGATTGAAGCGGATCGGATAGGCGACCAGCCACGACGCGGCGACGACGATCAAATCCGCCAGAAAGACGAGGCTGCCGATGAACTGAAGGCGCCGGGAGATCATCGCCCCTGCGCCTCCCGCAACTCGTCGGCCGCCATGGTCACGAACGTGCGGATTTCGTCCTTGAACCGCTCACGGCCGAAGGGTTGGGCGTGCTCGCGGATCTTGGCCGTGTCGAATTTGTCCATATTCGCTTCGAAGAATCGGACGGCCTCGACAAGCGCGGAGGCGGTCTGGTCCTTGAAGAACACGCCGGTCGCGTCTTCGGGGATCGCCTCGCCGACAAAACCGCCGACGACCGTCTCCAGCGCGCCGCCCTTGCCGAAAGCGATGACGGGACGGCCCGCCGCCTGGGCCTCGACGGGCGTGATGCCGAAATCCTCCTCGCCGGGGAAGAGAAACGCGCGGCATCGGGCGAACAGCGAACGGATTTCCTCGTCGCTCTGCCAGCCGAGAAGCTCCACATTGTCGTGATTCGCCGCGACTTTTTTGATCTTTCCCAAATCCTGTCCGGTGCCGACGATCTTCAGCCGAAAACCGCCTTCCACCGCCGCCTCCACCGCCAGGTCGACGCGCTTGTACGGCGCAAAGGCGGAGACGATGAGATAGAAATCCTCGACGTCCTCCGCGGGCTCGAACTGCTCCGTATCCACCGGAGGATGGATCACCGTGGCCTCGCGCAGGTAATACGCCTTGATTCGCTTGGCGACGTGGCGGCTGTTGGCGATGTAGGCGTCTACGCGCGGGGCGGTGCGTTGATCCCATCCGCGCAGCCAGTTGGCGATGATGCGCAGAGCAAGGCGCGCGACGGGATTTTTCACGCGCTCGGGCCCGAAGTAATCGTCGTAAAGATCCCAAACGTAACGCATGGGCGTATGGACATAGCTGATGTGCGGCGTGGTCGGCGGCGTGATGACGCTCTTGGCCACGCAGTGGGAACTGGAAATCACCAGATCGAATCCGTTCAGGTCGAATTCCTCGATGGCGCTGGGAAAGAAGGGCAGATAGTGGCGATAGCGCTGTTCCAGCCAGGGCAAAAACTGCACGAAGCTTGTGTGAATCTTCATGCGTTCGATGGTCGGCGAGAGTTTGCCCGGAAAATAGATGAGCGTGAAGATCTCGGCGTGAGGCCAGATCTCGCACATGGCCTCCAGCACCTTCTCGCCGCCGCGCATGCCCGTCAGCCAATCGTGGACCAAGGCCACGCGCTGCTCGGGCACCTCCAGTGCTTCTTCCACGCGCTCGCTGATCGCCTCGATGCGTGATTCCCAGTCGTGCTGCCCGGCCTCGTCCACGCGAGCGGCGACCGTCTCCTCGTCGCCGGGATCGGCCAACGCATCGGCGACAAATTTCACGAACTCGTCGGTCGATGTCGCGATCCGGCACAACTTCGGCTTGTCCCGATACTCCTCGATATTCGGCATCCGCGTCGCCACGATCGGCTTGCCGCACGCCATGTATTCGTAGAACTTCATCGGGAAGCTGGAATTGGTCGACGCGTTAATGCGCATCGGCAGCAGGGCGACGTCGAAGGCCTTGACCAGCGGCGGAATCGTCGCCCAATCGGCGCGACCGGGCATGAGGACGTTCGGCAGGGCCATCAGGCGTTTAACCTGGGTGGACGGATCACCCCAACCGACGGGTCCGACGAGCAGCAGGATCGCCTCGGGATTCGCGCGGGCCACGGCTTCGAGCAAATCCAGATCGACCTTGTAGTCGGCGATATTGCCGTGATAGCCGATGACCTTGCGTCCCTTGATCGCATGGGCGATGCCGTCGGGCAAAGGTTCGCGGGAATTGAGGAAATGCCCCACGTCGGCGACGTTCGGCGAATACATCAAGTGTTCCAGGCGGTCTTTACGCGCTTCAAAGAGCACGCGGCTGGTCACGATCGTCAGATCCGCGCCCTTCTCCATGCGAGCCTCGGCCTCTTGAATGGCCTCGACCGCCACGCCCGGATTGGCGCTGTAATCATCCACGCATTGATAAACGACGCCTGACTCGCCCAGGCGACCGACCAACGACTCCGCCGTCGGTAAAAATGACCAGAGAATCGGACGTTTGAAGCCCAACACTTTGGCCCATTTCCGGATGCGACGCACCAACAGGACGCGATTGATCGTGCGAATCAGCGGGAACTGGTGGAAAGGCAGCGCGATGGGCGAAAGCACATAGATATTCGGCGCGACGGATTCGGCGCCTTTGAGCCACCCCGCGACACGCGCGACGACCTTGCGCAGGTCGGTCACGGACGCCCCCGGAGCGCGCAGGCCCAGGTTGTTCACATACAGGATGCGATTTTGCCGGGCCAGGCGGGAGGTCAGGTGCTGGGAATTGACCCACATGGCGTCCCAGTTCGCCGACGCGATGCAGATGATGTCACGGTTTTTGAGCAATCGGAGTCCTCGCGTTCGCGGGGCACAAGACGAGCGAAGAATACGGGAGCGGGGCCGGATCGTCCAGGGGACCGGGTCGATTTCGCCGCTCAATCCGGGAAGATTTCGAGGGGCTTAACCTTTTGTAACGACGGGGTGTCCGAAGGGCATGACCCTAGGATTCGACCAAGCCCGGCATCTGCTCAGCCGTACGGCGTTCGGCGGAAATCTGGAACAAATTTCCAGGTTTTCGTCCATGTCGCGGGAAGAAGCCGCCCGTGCGCTCCTGGAAAGCGTCCATAAGAAAGCCGCCGCCCCTCCGCCCGATTGGGTCGACGAGCCGATTCCGTCCGTGGCCGAACGGCGGATGATGCGCTCGGACCAAACGAAGAAAAGGAAATTTGTCCAGCAGATGCGGCGGCGAGGCGTGGATCTGAAGTCCTGGTGGTATCGCGAGATGATTGACACGCCGTCGCCTTTCACCGAGACGATGACCCTTTTCTGGCACAACCACTTCACCTCAGGGCTGCGCAAGGTCAAATCCCCTCAGCTTCTCTATCGTCAAAACATGATGCTTCGCCGTCACGCCGCCGGGAACTATCGCGCGTTTCTGCACGACATCCTGCGCGATCCGGCGATGCTGCTCTATCTGGACAACGCCAAAAGCCGCAAGGGACAGCCCAACGAGAACCTGGCGCGAGAGCTTTTCGAGCTATTCACGCTGGGCGAGGGGCAATACACGGAACAGGATGTGAAGGAAGCGGCGCGAGCGCTGACAGGCCTGAGCCTGCGTCGGGAGGATGGGGCGTTCATGGAGCGACCGTTCGCCCACGACCGGGGCGAAAAGACGATTCTCGGCGAAACGGGATATTTCGACGGGGACGACGTGGTGGAGATCGTGCTGCGTCGCGAGCAGTCCGCGAAATTCATCACGGAAAAACTATGGCGGCGCTTCATCGTCACCGAACCCACACCCGACGACATCCGCCGACTTGCGACCCGTTTTCGCGCCAACGACTTCGAACTATCGCCGTTGCTCGCCGAAATCCTCTCGCACGAGGCCTTCTCTTCCTCCGAGAATATCGGCACGCGTATCAAGTCGCCGGTGGAGTTGATGGTCGGGACGGTGCGTCTTTTCGACTTGGACACCTCCGACGATCGCGTGCTCGTGCGTCTGGGGTTTGCGCTGGGGCAGGACATTTTCGAACCGCCCAACGTGAAGGGCTGGCCGGGCGGCGAGGCATGGATCACGGCCGACACGCTGCTACGTCGGCAGCAGATGCTGCGCCTGGCGTTTCGCGGGATTGACGGAATCAAGCGCATCAAGCCCTTGGTCGGCAATACGCGGGCTTTGGCGGCGAAGGTTTTGCTCCCGCTGGAACCGTCCCCGGAGACGCTCAAGATCGAGGACGACGAGGACTACTTGCTCGCGCTGCTCTTGGAGCCGTCGTACCAGCTTTCATGACCGAAAGGACCGGGAGATCGCCATGCATCGAAGGACCGTTCTCAAAAGCCTGGGCGCCGCGTCGATGGCCGTGCTCATGCCGAAGATCGCGTGGTCGGCGACCGAGTCGTCGCGGCCGTGGGAGCGCGTGCTGGTGCTGGTCGAACTGGCGGGCGGCAACGACGGCCTCAATACGGTCGTGCCCTACGCGGACGCGGCCTACTATTCCGCGCGGCCCCGGTTGGCGGTGGGCCGGAGCGAGGTGCTGCATCTGGATGAGCGCGTCGGGCTGAATCCGAATCTGCGGCCGTTGATGGACATCTACCGGGCGAAGGAAGCGGCGGTCGTCTTGGGCGTCGGGTATCCCCATCCGAATCGCTCGCATTTTCGTTCGATCGACATCTGGGAGACCGGCTCGGACGCGAACGAGGTTCTGCAGGACGGTTGGGTCGCGCGACAATTGGCGTCTCGCTTGCCGAAATCGCTGGCGGCGGACGGTGTCGTGATCGGGCGCGGGAATACGGGCGCCCTGGATGGAGCGAATTTCGACACGGTCGTCTTGGATCGTCCCGAACAATTCATCCGCCAGGCGCGGCAGTTGCGGGAATCCGCGTCGAAGGGCGGCGGCAACGCGGCGCTGGCCCACGTTCTGCGTGTGCAAAACGATACGCTCAAGGCGGCGCAGGTCTTGGAAAGTCAACGGGGCCGGGGGGCGACGTTCAAGACGACGTTCCCCGCCACGCCCCTCGGCCAACAGATGCACAACGCGGCGCGCTTAATCGCCGACGAGATCCCCGTGGCCGTCATCAAGGTCACGCACGTCGGATTCGACACGCACATCGACCAGCGCCGGCGCCACGACGTGCTGCTTGCCCAATTCGCCGAGGCGATCGCCGCCTTTCGCTCGGCAATGATCGAAACCGGACACTGGCAGCGAACCCTTGTGATGACTTATTCGGAATTCGGCCGACGCGTCGCGCAAAATGGCAACAACGGCACCGACCACGGCACGGCCGCGCCTCACTTCATTTTCGGCGGACGGGTGCTTGGCGGAATTTACGGTGAACAGCCTGGCCTCCTCCGCCTGGACGGCGAGGATATGAGCCACACGGTCGATTTTCGCCGGATGTACGCGACCGTCGCGCAGCGATGGTGGGGCATCTCCGATGACATTTTCGGCGCCGAAGGATTCACCCCGCTGCCGTGCGTGACCTAGGCGAAGCCGAAACCAGGCCCATCAATAAAAAGACCGGCGCGCAAAACGCCGGTCTTCTTCCCATGCGAGGCAGGTTTATTTACAGGCTTCTCAGGAAAGCCAGGAGGGCTTCGCGGTCGGACGCGCTCATGGTGCGGAAGGCTTCGCGACTGCCGTCCGCCTCGCCGCCGTGCCAGAGGATCGCTTCCTCGATGCTGCCGGCGCGCCCGTCATGCAGCAGGCCCGAGAGAGGCAGGACCGTGTGCGCCAGACCCAGTCCCCACAGCGGCGCCGTGCGCCATTCGCTGCCGGTCGCTTCGAAATCCGGACGCCCGTCGGCCAATCCCGGACCCATGTCGTGCAGCAGCAGATCCGTGTAGGCGTGGATCGTCTGCCGGGACAGCTCGGCAATCTCGTGATCGCCGGTGGTCATCGTCGGCGTATGGCACGAAGCGCATCCGATGGCCTCGAACAATCGCTCGCCACGACGCACCGTCACGTCGGCCCAATCCACCCGGGCGGGCACGCCCAGGGTCTGCGTATAGAACGCGGTGGCCTCCAGCGTTTCGAAGTCGATGTCGTAGCCTTCCTCGTCCTCGTCGGGGAAGAGGGGATTGCCCACGCCCATGTCGTCGCGATACGCCCCCGCCGCTTGTTGCAGCAGGTTGGGCTGATTGGCCTTGAGACCGAAACGGCCCATGACCGTCCGAGCGCTCTGGACGTCGTAGACGTAGTTCGGCCGTCCCGAAATGCCGTCGCCGTCCGCGTCGTCGGGATCCGCGGCGGCAAGGATCGTCTCTTCATCCAGCGCCTCCAGCAACCCCAGGCCGTGCACCGGCGGCGGAATGCGCAGGGACGTCATCATCTCCGGATCAAAGCTGCCGCCGTCCGACGGCGTAAGCGTCACGACCGGCTCGCGCAGCGTGTACGCCGTGCCGTCGCCGTAGCTGCCGCCGTATTCCACCCAGTCGATTTCGACGACCGCCTCGGCCGCAACACCGTAGATTGCCTGATCCTGGATCTGCGTTCCGACCCCGGGCACCGGCACCGGCCCGCCCGGCAATTCGGGATCACCCCGATCGGCCGGAAGGCTCACCCGCACCAGCGCCTGGGACTTGCCGGGACGATTGCCGACCGCCGGCATGCCCCGACCGTTTTCCGTGTGGCAATTCAGGCACGAGGTGTTGTTGAAGACCGGCCCGAGCCCCGGATTGACCGTCGCCGGCGCGCTGACGAATTGGTTCTCAAAACGCACATCGCCGAGGAAATGATGCTCCAGATTTTTTTCCGTCAGGTTCGCCGCCGGGTTGGTGAAGGCGCTGGACGAACGGTCGAACGTCGTCGTCTCGCCGCCGGCCAACGGACGCTCGAGCTCGCCGTCGGTTTCGCCTTCCAACTCGGCGTCGCACGCGATCCCGGCGGCCGAAGCCGCCAGAATCAGGATGGACAAAAGAAAGTAAACGGACTTGGACATCTTGTGCCTCGCGTGTTGGGAGCCGGGTTCTACTCCTGAATCAGGGGAACCAGCTCGTCCTGCAGGGTGTTGGCCAAAGTATTGATCGCTTCCTGGGCCGCCTCGATGTTGGCCGCCTGATCCGGATCGGTGATCGAATCGCGGAACGGCTCGGCGATTTCGTCCAGCGCGTCGATGGCCGCCTGAATCTGCGTCTGAATAGTGTCGTCCAGATCGGAATCGACCGAGGCGACCCACTCATTCATGCCCTTGCCGCTCGTGCCGGCCCCGGCTACATCGCCCATGTACCCGTTTTGGATGCTGGTGATGTTGCTCTTGAAGTCGGTGAGCGAGTTGAAGCTGAACTGGCTTTCCACCAGCGTCACGTCACCGGCGTCATAGGGATCGGCGATCTTGCCGTTGGCGACCTCGTCGCAGATGCCGACCATGGCCAGCACGATCTCCTGGGCCGCCGAGGAATAGGACGGGTAGGCCGTGTTGCCGTCCTGACCGGCGGTGGCGAAGGTGTCGCGATAAGGCGCGGAATCGTCGATGCCTTCGGTCCAGCTCGTGGCCAGGTTGGCGGCGATCTCGGCCAGCACCGTGGTCGAGGACGTCAGGTACTGCAATTCGCGGGCGGTGAAGTCGGCGGCGTCCTTGTCGTTGGCGGCGCCGAAAAGCAGATACTCCACCGTGTGGAAGCCCTGCAGGCCTTCGCCCAGGTTGCGCACGTAGTCGACGGTCAGGTCGTCGCTGTCGGCCAGGACGGCGTCCAGGTCGGTCTTGTTGACCGGCCAGGAGTCCAGCGCCGGGTCATAGCCGAAGCTGTCGACAGGGCCGAATAAAAAGCCCTCGCTCTGCTCCCAAGGCAGACGGGTGTCGCGCCAGGCCTGCTGGGCGGTGGCCAGGTTGCCGTCCGTGGTGTCGGCGTCCAGGGCGTCGACCGCGTCGAGCAGGTTCGCCGCTTCGTCGGCCAGCCACTGGTAGGTCGGGACGATGACCTCGTCGGCGTAATCGGCGATCACGTCCTCATCGTCGAACGATCCCGACGAGGATCCGGCGCCCGAATCGTCGTCATCCGTCGAACAGGCGGCGATGGCGGTCAGCATCAGCGCGGCCAGAAGGAAAATCATTCCTCGGCCGGTCGCGGTTTTCAGGGTCAAAAACATTGCTCCACTCCTTCATAACGACGGCGCAGGGCCGTCCCAGGGCTCATACGGCCTCAATACACAAAACCCACCGCCAGCGTGGCGGTGTTTTCCTCGTTGAATTCCGAATCGCCCAGCGTGCGATGGGCATAGTCCAGTTTGGTCACGAGCGCGTCGCGATAGGTGTAGGACAAGCCGCCGGTCAGGACGGTGCGTTCGAATCGCGGGTTGTCGAACAGGGAGCCGCGCGTCTTGTACATGGTGTCGTAGTAGTCGTAGCGGAAGAACGGCTCGAGTTCGTGGCGCTCATCCAGGCCGATATACGGCGCCACGTCCACGCCCAGCTCCCACCAGTAGGCCAATGCCTCTTCGGCCACCGGCGAGCGCAGGACGTTGAGGTTATTGGACAAGCGGGCGTTTCGCTCGGAGATCAGGTCCGCGTTGTGCAGCCGCCCCCAGATGACCGTGCCCTGGCCGCGGACGTTGAACACGTCGAACATCAAATGGCCGTCGACCATCGTCAGCGGCGCGGAGATGTAGCCGCAGGCGGCGACCTTGTCCGGGTTGTCGTCGTCGCAGTCGTTGATCAGATCGGGCTTGGGACGGTTCTTCGCCGTCTCGCCGTGGTAGACCGAGCCGCCGAAGTTCACACCCTGGATCGGCTTGAAATCCACGCGGCCGACGTAGGCCAGATCGGTGGCGCGGATTTCCTCGAATCGAGTCTGATGGCCGGAGGCGATCCAGCGCTGGGACGAGAAGCCGGTCGAGTCCAGCCCGTTGACCACCTGGGCGCGGACGTGCATCCAATGCAGATACTTTGACGCGATTTCGAAGCCCATTTCGTCCCATGTCGCCGGGGTGATCGTCGATTCGGACTCGGCACGGCGGGTAGCCAGGTAGTGGGTGGGCAGGTGGTAGTCGTTGAGTTGACCGAAGGCGACATAAAAACGCCCGGCGCGAATCGAGAAATAGTCCAAGAAGCCTTTCTGGACGTACAGTTCTTCCAAGACGACCTCGCCGCCTTTTTCGACTTCCTGCTCGTACTCGCCGAATTCCTCGTATTCCAGCTCCATCGCCGAGCCGGTGCCGCCGTGTTCGAATTCGATCTCCGCTTCGAAGAGGATCTGCTCCTGAAGCATGAATCCCTCGAGTTCGAGCACAAAGCGGGTTTGGTCAAAGACGAAGCGGTCGTCATCCTGGGAGCCGCCGTCGCGATTTTGGTTGGGACCGTAATCCAGGTGGGCGAAATGCATCTCACCGTAGCCGTGCCAAGCCAGTTCGAAAGGCACTTCGGCGCCGAATTCGTGGTCGGCGCTGGCGGGAATGCTCAACGAGAGGACGAGCGCCAGAGCGGCGACAGGGGCCATGAAATGACGAATATTCAAAGGCAACAAAACCCGACTCCCCAGCCCCGCCAACGTTCGAAGGCCGCGCGTACCTCAATGGGCACGACGGGACATTCGTCATGGTGGGGGTGAAAGGTTCGTCGGGTTCGAAGACGCCTCGCGGCGCCGGATGACCTCACTGCGTCCCGTGATCGGGGGCAGGCGAATCCTTGGTACAGATAATCTCGGATATCTCAGCGCGATCTAAGCTAAATCGCGGCGTAAGTCCTCATTGAGCTTTTCAAAGGTGGTCGACAGCGAATCTCCGTCCTCGCCCAGGGCGCATCCGCCGCATCCCCGGCTACAACCGGCCACGGGCTTGGCGGCGAATTCGCGATAAATCTGTCGTCCGAACAGAAAGGCCGCGAAAGCAACGATTCCCGCCGAGACTATCGATTCGAGGATCATCTCCAACTCCACACATGCGCCGCGATCAGGCGGCGCCGATCAAATGGCCGATTTGCATGATGGCGACCGCGACCACCCAGGCGAGCACCAAGCTATAGGCCACGGAAAACGCCGTCCATTTCCAGGACCCGGTCTCGCGCCGAATCGCGGCGAGGGTCCCCAGGCACGGCGTGTAAATCAGAATGAACGCCATCAACGCCAAGGAGCGCAGGGGCGTGAGGGTCGACGACTTCAACCGAGAGCGCAAATCGCCGGACGATTCGTCGATGTCGGTGCCCACCTGATAGATCACGCCGTAGGTGGACACGACGATTTCCTTGGCGACGAATCCGGTCAGGATCGCCACGTTGGTCTGCCAGTCGAAGCCCATCGGCGCGAAGATGGGCGTCATCGCGTTGCCGATTTTCGCCAGGTAGCTTTGGGACATCTGCTCGGCCGATTGGGCCGTCTGCAAATCGGCGATCCGCGATTGCAGCGCCTGGGCCTGTTCGCCGTCGGGCGCGTCGGCGACGGTCGCCAGCTCGGACTCAGCGGCCGCGATCCGGGCGTCGTAGTCCTGCGTGTATTCCACGTTGCGGGGGAAGTTCGTCAGCACCCAGACGACCAGCGAACCGATGAGGATGACGCCGCCCATTTTCTTTACGAAAATCTTCGAGCGGTCCCAAGTGTTGATCAGCAGGTCGCGCATGGTCGGCATGCGATAGGGCGGCAGCTCCATCACGAACGGCGCCGCTTGCCCGCGCAGAATCGTCTTCGAGAAAAGAAAACCCATCGCGATCGCGAGGAAGATGCCGAGCGCGTACATGGAGAAGATCACGGTTCCGGCCCACTTGGCGGCGAAGAACGTTCCGGCCAACAGGACGTACACCGGCAGACGAGCCGAGCACGACATCAGCGGATTGATCAGGGACGTCAGCAAGCGGTCGCGTTCCGAATCCAGGGTTCGGGCCGCCATGACCGCGGGGACGTTACATCCGAAGCCCATCATCAAGGGGATGAACGCCTTGCCGTGCAGGCCGATCACCCGCATCACCCGATCCATCATGAACGCGGCGCGGGCCATGTAGCCCGAGTGCTCCAGGAACGCGATGCAGAAGAAGAGAATGACGATATTCGGTAGGAAGACAATGACGAAGCCAACGCCGTTGATGGCGCCTTCGACGATGATATCCCGCCAGAACGTGTCGCCCAGGATCGCGCTGACACCGTCGGAAATCATCCCGACACCGGCGTCGATCCAGTCCATCGGCGTGGCGCCGACGGTGAACGTCAACTGGAAGACGGTCCAGAGAATCAGCAGGAAAATCGGCAGACCCAGCAGGCGGTGCGTGAGCAGGCTGTCGATTTTATCGGTGAAGGAATCGAACTGCGTCGCGGGGGGCTCGTAGACCTGCTGGAATGCGGAGGAAATGAAACCGTAGCGACGCTGGGTGATGATCGATTCCACGTCGTCATGGAATTGGCCGCGCAACTCATCGCGAGCCTTGCCGGCATCCAGGATTACTTCCGGCGGCAGCGACGTGGATCTATCCGTCGCAATTCGCTTGGCGATTTCTTCGTCGTTCTCCAACAGCTTGATAGCCACCCATCGGGCGGCGAACTCGCTGGAGAGCAGATCGCGCAGGCCGTGCTCGTCGATGATCGATTGGATGCGCGTCTCGATGTCCCGGCCGTAATCCACATTGACCGGGTGGGCTTCTCGTTCGTTCCCCTGGGCAACGGCGATGCCCTCGGCGATGAGCTTGTCCAGGCCTTCGCCCTTGACGGCGACAGTCGGAATTGCCGGCGTGCCGAGAATCGAAACCAGCTTATCCACATGCACCCGCGCGCCGCTGCGCTCGAATTCGTCATAGACGTTCAGCGCCAACACAACCGGTTGGCCCAGTTCGATAAGCTGCGTCGTCAGGAAAAGGCTGCGCTCCAGATTCGTCACGTCCAGAACCTGGATAACGACGTCGGGCTTTTCGTCCAGCAGGAACTGCCGGGTGATGCGCTCTTCCAGGGAATAGGGCGAGAGGCTGTAGGTGCCGGGCAAATCAACGATGCGGATATCCAGGGAATCGTGCTTATACCGCCCGATCTTCTTTTCGATCGTGACACCGGGCCAATTGCCCACCTTCTGCGCGGACCCGGTCAGCGCATTGAACAAGGTGGTTTTCCCGGAGTTGGGATTCCCGGCCAGGGCAAAGGTGAACGTAGAACGAGCCATCGAACGCGCGCCTCCAGGACGTCTTAGTGTCGGCCGTCGCTCGCCGTGCAAACGCGGACCATGGCCGCCTCGTTGCTGCGTAGCGAGACCTTGTAGTTTTTCAGATAGAAGATGATCGGGTCGGCCAGGGGCGCCCGGCGATCCACGCGAACAATCGCGCCGGGGACGAAGCCCATTTCCATCAGGCGATGGCGGTAGGCGCCGGTGCCGGTGAGCCCCAGCACCTGAACGCAATCGCCTTTTCGGCAATCACGCAGCGTGCGGGACGGCAGTTCATTGGTGACGAAAGATCGATCATCCACAGGGATTTGGGCCATGATTGAAAAACTCCCGACGAAATCAGCCGTGCGAAATATTGATGGTCCGCCATTCGGTCGGCGGGTTTTGGTCGTCGCTGCCCGGAGCCACCAGGGGAATGCGCATCTCGTGCTTGCATCGGCTGCAGCGGATCACCAGTTCGTTGCCCTCGATCTTGGCCAACAACTTGCGGCAGTCGGAGCAGCGGATGTCCTCGCAGGCCGCACCGTGGGCCTTGGAACCCTCGTGAAGGCGAAGATTCTTGCTCACCACGCGTTGACCTCCCGATCGATGATTTTCTCCTGGCATTTGGGGCAGATCCCCCGCAGATGCAGCACATGGCGGCGCAGCTTGTATCCATATCGGCCGGCGATCGCTTTCTGGAGGTCGTAAAGGCCCTCGTCCTCGAACTCGATCACGGCATTGCAAAGATCGCAGGTCAGGTGGTTGTGGTGGCGCGGGCTCAGGGTGTTTTCGTAAACCTGTTCCTCCCGACCGCCCTTGACGGAAACCTCGAAAAGGAGGCCGCTTTGCAGAAGGAGGGGGATGACACGATAGACGGTCGACCGGCCCAGAGCCTTGTCCTTGCCCCGCAGACGTTCGAGCAACTCGGAGACCGTGAAGTGGTGCTGTTCCTGAAACACCTCTTCGACGACAATCCGGCGTTCCTTGGTCATCCGCAGATTCTGCGTCGCGAGGAATTCCTGAAAACGTTCGAGGGCCGACTCGGTATCGACCGGCTCTTTGGCTTCCATCAGAATTGCTTGCGTCACCATCGCTCTCCCGCTTCCTTGTTCTCTATCGGAATCAGGTCTCTATTAAGAAGGGATTTAATCCCCATTCGCCGAAAAAATTTTTTAGAGGTTATCTGTCCCTGCTAAGATGAAACTTAATCCCTGTAACTTGGCCTAAAAAGAAGCGAAACCTGACGTCTCTTTCGAGTCTGTCCCTTTTCGCTGTTCTACCCGGCTTTTCAGCGACGAAAGTGGCCATTCGATCTTTATTGGGATGAGGTCCTCTCTTAACAGGGAAAGAATCTCAATAAAGCGTCGAATCACCTCGTCCTGTAAACGGATTTGGTGGTAACAAATCCCGACAGCGGTTGTCAAGCAAGAAAATTAATTGAGCACCATTTTTGTGCGCTTTTAAAATTCCCGTGGTATTGCGGGCATCTATAGGGATTAATCTCAAAAACGTCCGGCGGCGTTCCTTGACACGATTGGGCAAATTGGCTAATCACGGCTCTTGCGTTTTGGGCACAATTTCACTGGATGGCGGCGTGGCCAAGTGGTAAGGCGAAGGTCTGCAAAACCTTTATTCACCGGTTCGATTCCGGTCGCCGCCTACACCGACGTTCGGAAACCGGGTCTTATCGGCCCGGTTTTTTCGTTTTTCCCTGTAAATACACTACGTTACCTACTGTTCGGCGTGCGTGCCCGCGCGATTTTCCTCTTTGCTTTCAGTATTTTGCTTGGGATCGCCGCCATTGCGGGTGCCCAAGAAGAGACTTCTGGCCAAGGGACCAGCATCCGTACCATGGACAAGATCATGGTTTCGGTGGGCAACAATGTCGTCACCCTCGAAGGTATCCAGGTCGAAAAGGCGATCTTGACCATCACGCACGACTCGCTGCTGTTTCCCAACGAAGTGCGTTTTGACGATCACCAGATCGTCCGGGAGATGATCGCTCAGCGCCTGCTGCTCAACCATGCGATCCGCATGGGCTTCGCCGAGGTCGATGAGGAAAAGGTGCAGCAGTCCATCGAGGAGTTTCGCAATCGCTTCTCGTCCCCGGAGGCCTACGCCGAGTTTTTGAAGAAATATCAGCTCGTCGACCCGAATTTTCAGCCCGCCGACGGCGAGAGCATGGACAAGTTCGGCATCGACCTGACGCACCGATTCCGTAATCGCCTCCTGGTCGACGAATACGCCGAGCGGAATCTGGAATTGCAGATTCGCCTGTCGCTCAAGGAAGAGGTGGCCTTCAACAAGGATCGCCTGCTTGCCGAACATCCTGGAGCCTCGGACGCGGAGCTTTCCAAGATCATGTCCAAGGAACTTTACGGCCGAAAATTGCGCTCTTGGATCGAGGATCTGGCCGAGAGGGAACGCATTATCGTCCGGGATGAAGAGTATCGGGACGACGTCAACGCTCTGCTCAAGCACCCCACCAAGGCGATTCCGCCGCTCAATCGCTAGCCCAGGCGCTTAACCTACTGTTATCATAGGTTATTTTCAGAAATCACGAGTGCATTCGCCGCGTTTTGCAGGGGGATTTCTGTGGATAAGCGTGGGGATGAATCACGCCTGTTGGGGATAAAATACGAATCCATATTGCCGAAATGCGTCAAGAACGTGAAATCGCGGCTTTATCCCCGAGGCTTTGAGGCGGTGTTCGAATTGGATTGAATCGCAATTCATTCAGATCCGTCACCGAGACGCCACGCAAAAAGAAAATGCCCCGCGCTTGGCGGGGCATCGTCGTTTCTTCGAATCGATTTTTTAGTGGGCGTGGCCGCCACCTTGGGGAGGCACCTGGGCCGGAGGCGGCGGGGGCGGCGTCTGATGCCGCGGCGGAATCATCGGACGGGGCCCGGAGGGCGTGGGCTCGAGGGCGATATTCAGCGCGTCCTCGATATTGGCGATGAAATCGAAATTCACGCCTTCCCGCAGGTTCTCGGGAATCTCCTCCAAATCGCCCTTGTTTTTCTCGGGCAGGAGGATGTGCTTGATGCCCGCGCGCTTGGCGGCGAGGATCTTCTCCTTGATACCGCCCACCTGCAGCACCTGGCCGCGCAGCGTCAGTTCACCGGTCATGGACACGTCCGAGCTGACCTTGCGCCCGGTCAGCAGCGAGGTGAGGGCGGTAATCAGCGTGACACCCGCCGACGGCCCGTCCTTGGGAATGGCGCCGCTGGGGATATGCACGTGGATGTCGTACTTCTGGAAGACCTCGGGGTCGATGTTGAAATCGGCCGCCTTGCTTCGGATGTAGGACAGCGCCGCCTTGGCCGATTCCTGCATCACTTCGCCCAGCTTACCGGTCAGGATCAACTTGCCGTTGCCTTCCATCAGCATGCTTTCGATGAACAGGATATCGCCGCCGGCCGGGGTCCAGGCCATACCGGTCGCCACGCCGGGCAGGGCGGTGCGCTCGGCCACTTCGGCGAAGAAGCGCACCGGGCCAAGGATCTCGTAGATCGTCTCGCCCGTGACCTCCACATGCTCCGTGTGGCCGCCGGCGATATTGCGCGCCGCATAGCGGCAAATCGCCTGGATGCATCGCTTCAGGCTGCGCACGCCGGCCTCGCGGGTGTACGAGTCGATGACCTTGTTGATCGCGTCTTCGTGAATGGAGACTTGATCGCTGCTCAGGCCGTGGTTTTCCAACTCCTCGGGGATGAGGTGGTTGTTGGCGATGATGATCTTGTCCTCGCTGGTGTAACCGGGGACTTCGATGATCTCCAGGCGGTCACGCAGGGCGTGGGGGATCGTGTCGACCTGGTTGGCCGTGCCGACGAACAGCACCTGGGACAGATCGAAGGGGATCTGCAGGTAGTTGTCCGAGAACGAGAAGTTCTGCTCCGGATCCAAAACCTCCAGCAGGGCCGAAGACGGATCACCCCGGAAGTCGGCGCCGATTTTGTCCAACTCGTCGAGCATGATGACCGGGTTGTTGGTGCCGACCTTTTTGAGCGCCTGCAGGATGCGTCCCGGCATGGAGCCGATGTAGGTCCGGCGATGGCCGCGAATCTCGGCCTCGTCGTGGATGCCGCCCAGGCTCATGCGGTGGAACTTGCGCCCCATGGCGCGGGCCACGCTGGAGCCCAGGGAGGTCTTGCCCACGCCCGGAGGGCCGATCAGGCACAGAATGGGGCCTTTCATATCCGGCTTGAGCTTGCGCACGGCCAGATATTCCAGGATGCGTTTCTTGACCTTCTCCAGGCCGTACGAGTCCTCGTTGAGGATCGTTTCGGCTTCTTCCAACTCGATGTGGTCCTCGGTCGTCACGCGCCAGGGCAGATCCAGGATCCACTCCAGATAGTTGTGGCTGACCGTGTGCTCCGGCGAGGAGGGGGGGATGCGCTGCAGGCGCTTGAGTTCCTTTTCCGCGACGTCCCGGGCTTCATCGGGCAGGTCGGCCTCGGACAGGCGCTTGCGGAAATCCTCCACGTCGCCTTCGCCGCCTTCGTCCTCGCCCAGTTCCCGGCGGATCGCGTCCATCTGCTTGCGCAGGTAGAATTCCTTCTGGTTCTTGTCCAGTTCGCCGCGAATTTCCTCGTCGATGCGCTTTTTCATGCGCAGCATCTCGAGTTCGTTGGACAGCAGGCGGCCGATGCGCCGGGCGCGGGCCTTGACGTCCATCGTCTCCAGGATGGCGATCTTCTCTTCCAGCGGAATGGTCATATTGGCCGCGATCAGGTCGCATAGCGGACCCACGTCCTGGATCTCGTCGATGAACTGCTTGGCCTCAGCCGGGATGTTCGGGCTGTGCTGAATGACCTGTAGCGCCAGTTCCTTGGTCTTCTTGGCCAGGGCTTCGAGCTCGGCGTCGTCCACCTCGACTTCCTCGGGGTAGTCGACTTCGGCGGCCATGTAGGGGGTCATCTGGGTAAAGCGCTCGTGCCGGATGCGCGCCATGCCCTGCAGCAGGACCGTCTTGGTGCCCGAGTGCTTTTCGTCCATGACCTTAAGGATCTTCGCCATCGTCCCGCACTGATGCAGGTCCGCGCCGACGGGATTTTCCACGTCCGGGTCGATCTGCGTGAAGATGGCGATCAGGTTGTCTTCTTCCAACGCGGCGTCGATGGACGCCAAGGAAAACTTACGGCCCACGGCCATCGGGGCGATGGCGTTGGGGAAAAGCACGGCGTTGCGCAGGGCCAACACCGGGAGGTTCTTCGGCTTTTTGATGGAACCATGAAAAAACATGCATACTCCCTTGCATCACAGGCGTCATTTCTCGACGCTTCGGCCAACCCAACTTAACCACGCCGATCCGGCGTGTCACCTCCCGGGAGCGCAACTCGCTCCTCATGTGAAGTTTGTAGCACACTCGCGAGCCCGGCGGGAAGAAAGAAATGGGATTTCGCTTCGAGAGCGACTTGAGCTTTCCGCCGTAAAGTTGCGATTCTCCGAGTCCTTTTGTCCCGCGAATTACAAAAGCGGTGAAATCCGTCCCATGGCGGGTCCCTTTTGCGTTCCAAAGGAGTTCCAAAGGAAACGGGCCAGGGGCCTTGCGGGATCCTCCCTTCCCAGGTTATGAACCCAAGAAGGGCCGTCGGTTCCTCCACCATGGACGCCCCGCCGCCTTGGATTTATTTCGTGGACGCTCTTCGTGACGCGTCGCAATTGACACCTCCACCACGCCGCGCGCGTGCGACATTCCGGTTCGAGATGGCGAAAAAAGCGAACAGTTGGTTTCAGGTTCAGGACGACGTTCTGACGCGCATTCGCGCCGAACTGCCGTCCGAGCGGGTTCGAGAGCTTCAGCGGCTGCGTCCCTGGCGTCATTTTCTGACGGTGGGGCGGCTGTATTTGCAGCTATTTTTGCTGGCCTACATCTGCTGGCAATTCACAAATCCGTGGATCTGGCTCCCGGCGGCGTTCATCCAGGGTTTCACCGTCCTCGGCTTCATCATCCTGCTGCACGAACAGCTCCATAACGTGATCTTCAAAAAGCGCCACCCGCGCATCAACACAATGCTGGGCTACCTTTACGCCTTGCCCAGCGCGATCTCGTCGTCCCAGTTCACCCGATGGCACTTGGACCACCACGCCAATCTGGGCAGCGAAATCGACGACCCCAAGCGCGCCCATCTATCGCCGAAGAAGAACAAGCGCTGGTACAAGCTGCTGTATTTCACCATCGCGCTGCTGCCGATTTACGGTCGGGCGGCCAAGGCGGAGAATCTGACCTATCCGGCGGAACTGACCCGCAAGATCAAACGCCAGCGGGCGGTGAACTTCGCCATCCACCTGGCCATTGCCGGCGGCATTTGGTATCTGGCCGACGCCTACACCATGCTGCGGGTGCATCTGATTCCCATGACCGTGTTCTTCCCCATCGCGTTCATCCTCAATCGCCTGGGCCAGCATTATTGGATCGATCCGGACGACCCGGTCAAATGGGGAACGCGGGTGGACGGCAGCGCGCCGATTCACTTCCTGTTCCTGTGGTCGAATTTCCACATCGAGCACCACTATTTTCCCCAGGTGCCGATGTACAACCTCAAGGCTCTCAACCGCGAATTGCGACCGTTCTTCGAAAAGGTCGGCATGCCCAACCGGACGTATCCCGAACTCCTCTGGGGTTGGCTGGTGCGCAATAAAAAGGCCCACACGAACTGGGATGTGACCGAACCGGCGGAACCGACGGTCCACGGCGCCGAGGCGTATTCCGAACCGCGGTTGTAGCCGTCGATTCGTGTGCGGGAGATGTTATTCCGAGCGAAGCGAAGAATCCGGTTTCAACAAATCAATCCGCTCCCGTTGAGCCGAATTGGGAACCGAGCCAAGATCCTTCACTGCGTTCAGGATGACACTTTCAGCAACTCTTAACCCTCGCGACGTTTTCGGCTAGAGTCGGCCTCCATGAGAATTCGAATGACCATTCAAGCGGTGCTCGTGGTCACGCTGTTGGCGGCATCGGCGACAGGCGCGGTCGCGGAAGACACGGACACATCGGCGTGGATTCGCTTCGGCGCGGCGGAGGCGGACATCACGCCGATCGTCGAGCGATACGAAGACCTCAACGGCAACGGTCGCTACGACATGGGCGATCCGACGCAGCCCTTCGAGTTCGGCGACAAGGTCACGCGCTTTCGCGAAGGCGAAATCATGGTGGGTAACGGCTCGGGGACGGCGCTGTATGTCCACGGACCGCTCAAGACCTCGGTCGCCGTCTTCGAAGACCCCGTCACCAAGACACGCGTCGCCTATGTCTCCGCCGATCTATATCTGATTCTCCAGCACGACACCGAAGCGATCCGCGCCCGCGTGCCCAAGTCGTTGGGCATCGATTATCTGGTCGTCGCGCCGTCCCACAACCACATGGGCCCCGACACCCTGGGCATGATGGGCCTGTCCGGCAAATCGGTCGCCGACATCCTCAAGATCGCCTACGGCCCCAAGACCGACGCCCCCAGCGGCATCAATCCGATCTGGTTCGAGCGCTTCATGGACACGATCGTGCAGTCGCTGGAAAAAGCCGTGGAGTCAATGCAACCCGCACGGATGCGTCTGGGCAAGACGCGGTTCTCCTTCGGCATGGCCGACGAGCGGGAGCCGAAGATCATCGACGACGACCTGATGACGATGCAGCTCATCGGGGCCGATCAAACGCCGATCGCGACCATCGTGCAAGGCACCTGCCATCCCGAGTCGGTGTTGATCTACGGCGACGAGCGCTACACCAATGTCGACTATGCCGGCCTCAGCGACCGCGCCCTGGAAGCCTGGGGACGCACGCTCTCGCCGGGCTTCCCCGGATACGTGCGCAAATACGTCCGCGAAAACGGCGGCGGCGTGCCGCTGTATTTCTCCGGGCCGGTCGGCGCGATGGTGTCCAATATTTTCGAGAAGGTCTGGGATCCGGAGGCTCATCCGGAATACCCCATCACCGCGAATCCGGAAACCGTGCCCGAAGAGATCAAGGTGCCCACCGACTATCGGATGATGCATTTGATGGGTCGGGAAATGGGCAAGGCCGCGATGGCGTCGCTCAAGGACGGCGAGACCGTCGACGCGGGACGCGTGAGCTACGTGCGCAAAGAGATTCTGGTGCCGTTGCAGAATCCGATGTTCCGCCTCATCTCCGGCATGGGAATCCTCGGCTATTCCCAGGGCGCGCTCTACGACGACCAGGGCCGCTCGGACCGGGATGTCAGCCACATGGTGCGCGGCTTGTTCGCGCCGGGTCTGCAAATCCCCACCGGACGCAACATGAAAACCGAAGTCGCGCTGGTCAATATCGGCCCGGCGCAGTTCATCAACATCCCGGCGGAAATCGTCGGCGAGATGACGCGCGGCCTGCCCGACGATTTCTATACCAACGTCCCCAAATACTTCCCGGACAATCCCAAGGCCCACCCGACCGGCAAGGACTACGTCCTGCAATTCCCGCCGCTCAAAAAGCAGTCCAAAAGCAAGTATCCGTTCATCATCGGCCTGGCGAATTCGGACATGGGCTACGTCATTCCCGCGTGCGATTTCAAACCGCCCCACGACCTGTGGATGGTGCCGCCCTTCAGCTTCTGGTGGATCGCCATTGATGCCTCGGGCAACCCCCACTACGAAGAGTCGATGACCGCTTCCAAGCAGATGGAGACGCGCATTGTCGGCGCGCTGACGGAGTTGTTGAGCGGAGCTAAGGAGTAGGGGACGCGCCGTCGGCTGAAGGGTCGATCGCCGGCTTCAGCCCGAACACCCGGCCGATCACCGGCACGGTCGCATCCGCCAAAGCCTGCAACGCGATGCCGTTCGGGTGTTGGTGATCCACAAAAAGATTGCTGCCGATGATGCCGTCCGGGTCCACCGCGGCGATGATTTCGTTTGAGTCGATCACCGGCGCGTCGATGCTTTTCGCCACCTCTTCGAGAATTTCGTTCGGCCGATCCAGCGCCCGTTCGTTGCTGGCGTCGTATTCCTTCGCCCGGTGGTAATACTCCCGCGCCTCGCCCCGGCGGCCGGTGTTTTCCAACGCCTGGGCATAGAGGAAAATTGCGTCGGCAAAGGTGTCCGAAACGGCGACGGCTGCCTTTAGCGGTTCGAGCGCGTCTTCGTATCGCCCGTCGGCCATGGCCTGTCGGCCTCGCTTGTACAGCTCTTCGAATTGCTTCAACTGCTCGTCGGAAAGCGGCGTCCAATGCATCGACCAGAATGGCGGGATGGCGGCGACATTGGTGGCGACGGTGTAAAAGACCAGCGGCACATCGCGATCCAAGAACGGTCGCGCGACGGCCTGGAACGTCAGGCGATAATCGTGATTCGTCGCGTCGACGAGATTATTGACGAGATTGACGGTGCGTTCGTTGTAAGTTTGCGGTTGGACGAGACGGTTCGACCCGGGTGCGAACAGGGGCAGGCCTTCCTCGCTGGCCACGATCTTCTCCGAATTCATGCCCGATTGGATTTCTCCCGGCGGCAGCAGTTCGCCGAATTCCTCCGGCCGATTCTCGTCGAAATCGCCGCGCGGAAGTTCGGGTTGGGACTCCATGCGCATCACGTCGCGCACCAATTGGGCGAGCTTGAATTTCAGGACGAAGTTGAGGACGTGAAATTTCAATTTCGACTTGGTCAGCAGGTCGAAATCGACAATGTCCTTGCCGATCTGAGGCATGACGCCGCCGTAATAAACCAGCGCCAGGTCGGCGTTGTACTTCGCCATTTCCCGCGCGGCCTTGACCACTTCCGGTCCGCCGAAGGCGATGTGAGCGGCGTTGATCAGTTCGAATTTTTCGCCGGGGTAGGCTTTCTCCAAACGATCGCGCAGATGCCAGACCAGCAGCGTGTTGTCATTCGGGTCCGCGCTGAATGTCCCCCAGACCGGGCTGCTGCCCAGCACCACAATGCGATGCACCCCCGGCGCCGGTTTCGGCGTGAAACTCAAAAACGGCACGAGGCCCTCGCGGATGCGCGCGGCTTCCTCGGCGGACTGGTGTTCCTTGCCTCGGATGCTGATCGGCGGAACCGTGTCCGGTTCGAAGCGGCTGGTGTAGACCGAGCGGTAGATCGGCTCGCCGTTCTCGTCTTTTTGCAGTTCGTAGAGATGGTCGAAGGAGACTTCCAGCTCGGCGCTGAGTTCCTCTTCCTCGGGGGGCGACGGCTCCAAGGCCCGCAGGGCGATCTCCGCCGCCGCCAGGATCGCCAGAACGATCAGGGCATGGATACCGATGCGGGGGAAGCGCCGGGCCACGCGGCCTCCTTGCCGGGGGTCAAAACTGTTCATGCCGGCGTGAGCGTATCAGACGTTGAAGCGGAAGTTGATAATGTCGCCGTCGGCCACGACATATTCCTTGCCTTCCAGGCGCAACACCCCGTCATCCTTACATTGTTTGAGGGATTTGCGGGCCATGAAATCGTCGTACCCCGCCAACTCGGCGCGAATGAACCCACGTTCGATGTCCGAGTGAATCTGCCCGGCGGCCCGCTTGGCGGTGGTGCCTCGGGTGATGGGCCAGGCGCGGCATTCGTCCTCGCCGACGGTGAAGAACGAGATCAGGTCGAGTTGACGAAAAACTTCCTTGCTGACCCGGTCGGCGGCGGGGCCTTCCATGCCCATCTCCTGGGCAAACACGAACTGTTCCTCCCGAGGCAGAAACGAAATCTCCTTGGCCATGGGAAAATTCATCGACACCACATGGCGGCCGTTGAGCTTGCCGAAAGCGGACGCATCGTAATCGTCCGCGCCTTCGTCCGTGTTGACGACGATCAGTTGGGGCGTGCGCGTGACCAGGTTGAACCCGGCCAGCAGCGCCTCCTCCGCCTCGGTCATCTCAACGGTCCAAAGGGGCGTCTCGTTCTCCAACTCTTCCTTGAGACGCACGATCAGCTTTTCCAGATTCGGGTCGATCTTCGCCTTGCGGTTCTTTTCCAGATAACGATCCAGGGACACCAGATCGGCGAAGATCATTTCCGAGTCGAGTTTTTCCAGATCCCGCACCGGGTTTGCGCCCTCGGTCATCATCGGCGTCTGCACGGCGGCCAGGACATGCAGGAAGACCTTGGCGCCGCGCACGTTTTGGATGTAACGCTCCATCTCGTTTTTGCGTCCCGAGTCGGTGCCCGGCCACATGGCCTCGCGCAGACGAAACTCGGCGTAGACCGTCTTTTTCGGGTTGAAGATAGCCGTCAAGGCGTCAAGGCGCGCGTCGCGAACGGGGACCGTGGCGATTCCGGCGGCGATTTCGCGGCCGGCCAAGGCTTCCAAAAGGGTGGTTTTGCCGACGTGGGCCAGGCCGATGATCGTTGCGTCCATGGGGTCGATGCTCCGTTGGCAAAGGCGAGGGACGTCCCCCGCGCATTCGGGTGGAGCCTTATACGCGATTTGTCCGCCAAACCCAACGGCTCGGCTTGGCCCGGCTTGGTTCAGCGCCGGAGCGGGTTTTCGTCAGGCCCGGCTCGTTGACACGGGACGCGCATATGTCAGGATGGCCCGATGGCCGATGAAATCTTCAACCGACGGGGAAGAGCGATCAGGCGGGCGATTGCCGGCGCTTTGTCCGTGGCTTTCCTGACTCTCGCCGTCGGCTGTGCCCCCCGGGTGGATTTCACGCCCAAGCCGTCGCGCGGCGACGTCTATGAGCAAGCCCGCACCATGAGCCTCAATCTGTTCGGCATGGCCTTTTTCGTCACCGAAAATGTCCGCTACGAAGAGCGCCTGATCGGGGTCGATGAACAGTACCTGGACCTGGAATTCGTGCCGATGGAATATCAGATCACCTCCACCGGCCCGGACGGGACACGGGAGATCTACGGTACGGCGCTGCTGGAACAGGGCGGCGAAAACCTGGACGTCGCATTTCTGCGTTCCTACGTGGGCAAGACGGTGCGCGTCCGGGCGCTGCGATCCGGCGAGGTGGAGAAACTGACGCTGGAGGGCAAGCTGTCCGATTACCATCTGGAAGGCGTGACGCCGGAACTGCTCCAGCAGACGGCCCAGGAGATCCTGGAGCGGACCTTCATCGGCCCCCACATCATGATGACGCACAGCATTTTGCCGGCCAAAGCGATTGCGCCCGGCAAGACCTACCGCCCCGTCGGACAGATCCTCAAAACCGAGGAGGAGGCGCCGGAAGCCATGATGCAGGTGCAGTCGGTGGACGAGGACGGTCAGGCGGTCATCGTCATGGACCCGGAGTCCATCTCCGAGGTTTTCGACGCCGCCGCCCGAGCCATGCGCTGGCCCGAGGCCCTGGAGGGCAAGGTCGATCTGGCCGGAGACGGGGAGGGGCGGTTTATCTACGACACCCGATCCCACCAGATTACCTCCGCGAAGGTGCGTCTGTCGGCCAAACCGATCGTCACGCGGGATTCGGAAACGGCCGCCGAGCTGTTTCGTTTCAACGTTTCGATCGCCGTGAACAAAGTAGGCGAAACCACGCCAAATCCCTAACGTTTCGCCGCCGGGCCCAGCGAGCGAGACACCGGGGAATCATCCCCCGGACGCCTTGCGTTTGGCGGGGGACCGTGCTAAAGATGCGCGGCTTTTTCACGGGATGCGGCAGGATGTCCTTGCCGACAGCCCAAAATCATCACACTTCGGGACCGAAGGGGCGGTGTCGCCATCGTTTTCGATGCGATTCCCCGGCGGGTGGAACGAAGTGGAAGAATAACCACGGGAGTACGAGATGAGCACGATGAAGATGATGTTGGAGGCCGGCGTGCATTTCGGCCACCAGACCGGCCGCTGGAATCCCAAAATGAAGCCCTACATCTTCGGGGCCCGCAACGGGATTCACATCGTCAACCTGGAACACACCGTTCGCCTCTACAACAAGGCCCGCAAGTTCATCGTCGACACGGTCGCCAACGGCGGAACGATCCTGTTTGTCGGCACCAAGAGCGCGGCCAGCCAGGCGGTGGCCGAAGAGGCCCGTCGCTGCGGGATGTATTTCGTCAACCAGCGGTGGCCCGGCGGCCTGCTGACCAACTTCGAGACGGTCAAGCTGTCCGTGTCCATGCTCAAGCACTATGACGAGATGGCGGAAAAGGGCGAGTGGGGCCTGGCGACCAAGAAAGAGATCCTGATGCTCCAACGCAAGCGCACCAAGCTGGAGCGCAGCTTCGGCGGTATCAAGGAAATGCGCACCCTGCCGGACGTGATGTTCATCATTGATCCGAACAAGGAGCACATCGCCATCGCCGAGGGCAACAAGCTGGGCATCCCGATCGTCGCGGTCGTGGACACCAACTGCGACCCCAAGGGCGTGGATTTTGTGATTCCGGGCAATGACGACGCGATGCGTTCGATCCGTCTGTTCTCCCACGGCATCGCCGACGCGGTTCTGGAAGGCAAGCAGGTCTTCGAGCGCCATGTGCGCGATCAGGACAAAGTGCGCAGCACGTCCTCCGGCCCGGCCCCGGCGATTCCCTCGGGCGTGAAGGTCGAGGAATTGGTCAAGGAAGAGCCGGTCGAGGGCGTGGAAGTTGAGGTGCGTCATCGCTCGGCCGCCGAGCAGGCCGCGGAAGATGCCGCCGCCGAGGACGCGGGCAACGACGCCGACGATACCGACGAAGATTCGGACGAGTAAACACCTCACCAGTTGGATTTTTCGTGAGCGACCCGGCCGCCGAGAAATATGTCGGCGCCGGCGTCGAGATTGAAGGAGATCGCCATGAGCGTTACGGCCGAAAAGGTCAAGGAACTGCGCGAACGCACCGGCGTTGGCATGATGGACTGCAAGAAGGCCCTGACCGAAACCAACGGGGACTTCGACGCCGCGGTCGATTACCTGCGTAAGCGGGGTCTGGCCAAAGCCGCCAAGCGCGCCGAGCGCGAGGCCGCCGAGGGCATCGTCGCCAGCTACATCCACACCGGCGCCAAGATCGGCGTGATGGTGGAGATCAACTGCGAGACCGACTTTGTCGCCAAGAGCGACGATTTCATGGCCTTCGGGCGCAACCTCGCCATGCATATCGCCGCCGTGAACCCCCGCTGGGTCAAGAGCGAGGACGTGCCCGAGGACGTGCTGGCCAAGGAAAAAGAGATCTACATGGAAGAGGCGCGCCAGTCGGGCAAACCCGAACAGGTTCTGGAAAAGATTGCCGAGGGCAAGCTGCGCAAGTTCTATGAAGACAACTGCCTGATCGATCAGGCGTTCGTGAAGGACACGGACGTGAAGATCGCCGACATGATGGCCGACCTCGTCACCAAGATCGGCGAGAAGATCGAGATCCGCCGCTTCGTGCGTTATCAGGTCGGCGAGGAAGTTTAAGCTGATGGCGGACGGATCGGTACCGCGAAGGGTTCTGCTGAAGCTGTCGGGCGAGGCCCTGATGGGGCAGTCGGCCTTCGGCATCGATCCCGACGTCCTGCGCCGCGTGGCCGGCGAAATCAAAACCGCCGTCGACAAGGGCATCCAAGTGGCGATCGTCGTGGGAGGAGGCAACTTCTTCCGCGGCGTCGCCGTCAGCTCCCAGGGCATGGACCGGGCCGCCGCCGACACGATGGGCATGCTGGCCACGGTCATGAACGGCCTGGCCATGTCCGACGTGCTGACCAATATGGGCGTCGTCAATCGCGTCATGACCGCGATCTCCATGGATCAGGTCGCCGAGCCCTACATTCGCAAGCGCGCCATGCATCATCTGTCCCGGGGGCAGGTCACGATCTTCGTGGCCGGCACCGGCTCGCCCTATTTCACCACCGACACCGCCGCCGCCCTGCGGGCCGCCGAAATCGGCGCCGACGTCTTCTTCAAGGCGACCAAGGTGGACGGCGTGTACGATTCCGACCCGAAAACCAATCCGGACGCCAAGTTTTTCGAGCGTCTGACCTTCGACGAATGCATCTCCCGCCAGTTGGGGGTGATGGACACGACGGCCATGGCCCTGTGCCGGGAAAACAAGACGCCGATCGTCGTGTTCAACATGGCCAAGGACGACAACATCGCGCGGGCGCTGGTCGGCGAGCGCCTGGGGACCATCATCGAGGGGACCGTATGATCAACGATGTCTACGAGGAGATGCGCGAGAGCACGGACAAATCGCTCGAGGCGTTCAAGCGGGAATTGGCCAAAACCCGGACCGGCCGCGCCAATCCGACGATCCTCGACGGCATCCGCGTGGACTATTACGGCACGCCCACGCCCATCAATCAGATGGCGACCGTCTCCGTTCCCGAAAACCGCCTGATCGTCATCGCCCCCTGGGACCAGACGCAGGTCGACGCCATCGACAAAGCCATCCAAAAGGCCAACCTGGACGTCAACCCGGTCAACGACGGCAAAGTGATCCGCCTGGCGTTCCCCACCTTGACGGAAGACCGCCGCAAGGACATCGTCAAGCAGATCAAGAAAATGGCGGAAGAGGCGCGGGTCTCGATTCGGATGCATCGCCGGGATGCCAACGACATGGTCAAGGCATTGGAAAAAGACGGCGACGTCACCGAGGATCAGGCCCACAAGGCCGGGGATCAGATTCAGAAGATCCACGACGAGTTCATCAAAAAGATCGACGAAATCGCCGAGGCCAAGGAAAAAGAGGTGATGGAGATCTAAATCGGCGTTCACGCCCGGCCGCGTCGGCGGCAAGGCAAAACATCAAGGAACGACGGCCGCGACGTGACCTTTGACTCCATCCAGGACCTGCCTCCCGAACGACTGCCGCGACATATTGCCGTGATCATGGACGGGAACGGTCGCTGGGCCAAACAACGCCGCAAAAATCGCCTTTTCGGACACTCCAACGGCATCGACGCCGTCCGCCGCACCGTCCGCGAGTCTCACAAAATCGGCATTCGCTGCCTGACGCTCTACGCGTTCTCCACGGAAAACTGGAAACGACCCGCAACCGAAGTGGCCGGGCTCTGGCGCCTGCTCAAAAGCTATGTGCAAAAAGAGCTGCCCGAGCTGCGGGACAACGGGGTGCGTCTGAATGTGATCGGCGACGTGGAACGCATCCCCGGGCACGTGCGCGAGGCGATCGATTTCACGATTCGCGAGACGGCCCGCGGCGAAAAGATGTTGCTGACGATCTGCCTTTCGTACTCGGGGCGCGACGAGATCGTCCGGGCTTGCCGCCAAATTGCTCAAGAGGTCGCCGACGGACGCATGACGCCGGGGCAGGTCGACGAAGCGGCGATCACCGGGCGGCTTTACACCGCGCGCCACGAGATCCCGGACCCGGACTTGATGATCCGCACCAGCGGAGAGTTTCGCATTTCGAATTTTTTGCTCTGGCAGTTGGCCTATTCGGAGATCCACGTCACGCCGACGCTGTGGCCCGATTTCGGTCCGGAAGACCTGCACAAGGCGATCCTGGACTATGCGGGGCGGGAACGGCGGTTCGGCATGACGGGAGATCAGATCCAATCCGGCCAAACGAAAAGCCGGGGTTGATTGCCGATGGACACGCGGGATGACGAGCCGAGGGGAGAGGGCATGAGCGAGGAAAATTCAGCGACGACCGCCTCGGAACCGGCCCCCGAGCCGTCCGGACCGACATCCGCGCCCGCGTCCGCCCCGGCGGTAAAACGCACCTTCATGGAGCGCCTGAAGGGCCTGGACTGGACCAAAATCGCCGCCGCGCTCCTGGCGCTGCCGGCCTTTGCCTGGGTGGCCATCTGGGCCGATCCGATCTGGATCGCCGGAGTGGCCCTGGTCGTCTCGGCGTTCATGGCCAACTACGAGCTCGGCCGCTTGATCTATCCCGCCAAATGGCAATTCGAACGAGTGCTGATGGTCGTATGCAGCGTGACGCTCTTCCTGGCGGCGCAGAGCGGCGAGATGGAACTGATCGTCCTGGCGTTGTGCGTGCTGGCCGTGCTGGTCTGGTCGGCGCTGCTGTTCAAGGAAAAGAACCTCATCGAGGTCTATAAAAACACCTCGACGCTTATCTTCGCCGGAATCTACACGGGCATGATGTCCGGTCTGGTAGTCGCCCTCAAGCGCCTGGAGCCGGGCCTTCAGGACACCAAGCTCCTGGTCGTGCTGTTCGCGCTGACATGGGCCAGCGACGCCGGGGCATTTTTCGTCGGCAGTTGGCTGGGCAAGCACAAACTCTGGCCCGCAGTGAGCGGAGGCAAGACCTGGGAAGGCCTGGCGGGCGGATTTGTCATCACCACGGCGACGGCCCTGGTCATTGCGTGGATCTCGGACGTCTGGACGTTGCGCGACGCCCTGATTCTCGGCCCGGCGTTCGGCGTGGTCACGCCGGTGGGCGATCTGGTCGAGTCCGCCATCAAGCGCGGGGCGGGGGTCAAGGATTCCGGCTTCTTCCTGCCCGGCCACGGCGGCGCGCTGGACCGGGTGGACTCCATCCTCTTCACGGCCCCGCTGCTCTTCTTTTACGCCACGATCATTGGCCCGTTGAGATAATCTAGGGTACGATCCGCGTCATGAAGTCCATCAGCCTCCTGGGCAGCACCGGTTCCATCGGCGCGAATGTCCTGTCGATCGTCCGGCGTCACCCGGACCGCTTCCGCATCCTCTCCTTAAGTGCCGGGCGTAATGTCCAATTGCTCGCCGAGCAGACGCGCGAATTCCTTCCGACCGTCGTGAGCGTCGCGACCGAGACCGCCGCGCATGAACTGCGAGAGTTATTGGGTGATGCCGCGCCGAGGATCGTCCACGGGCCCGAAGGCGCGGCCGAAGCGGCCACGGTCAAGGGAGCGAACCTGTGCTTTTCCGCCATCGTCGGGGCCGCGGGACTGCCTCCCACCTGGGCCGCGATTGACGCCGGCATCGACGTCGCCCTGGCCAACAAGGAAACGCTTGTCACCGCCGGAACCTTGATCCTGGAATTGGCGCGTAAGCGGGGTGTGAACCTCATGCCCGTCGACTCCGAGCACTCGGCGATCTTTCAGAGTATGGTCGGCCACAACGTCCACGAGGTCCGGTGCCTCATTCTGACCGCCTCGGGCGGGCCCTTTCGCGACCGGGATCCGAAAACGCTGACGGAAGTGACCGTCGAGGAGGCGCTCAACCATCCCACCTGGAAGATGGGCCGGAAGATCACCATCGACTCGGCGACGCTGATGAACAAAGGCCTGGAGGTCATCGAGGCCCGGTGGCTGTTCGATATCCCGCCGGAAAAGATTGATGTGGTGATCCATCCCGAATCGATCATCCATTCGATGGTAGAGTTCGTGGACGGACAGGTGGTCTCCCAGATGGGGGTACCCGATATGTGCGGCCCGATCGCCTACGCGCTCTCGTATCCGGAACGCCTGGAGGCCGTGATGCCGCGCATGGACTTGGCGAAGATCGGCTGTCTGAACTTTCGACCGGTGAACCGAGCGGCGTTTCCCTGTCTGGATCTGGCGTTTGAAGCGCTCAAGGGACCGGAAGACGCGCCGTGCGTGCTCAATGGGGCGAACGAAGTGGCCGTGCAGGCGTTTCTGGACGGGCGCATCGGATTCACGCAGATTCCACAAATCATCCGCCGAACCGTCGAAACCGCCGCCGGACGGGGGTTGTCCGACTTGGACGATGTCCTGGCCGCCGATCGCCGGGCACGGGATACAGCGGCGATATTGCTGGACAAAGCGGCAAGCAACGGGTTAAGCACATCTACGGAAACGCAAAACGAGGCACGGAATGTCTGATGTGTTGATGATTTTTCAGAAGCTCTTCTTTTTCGTCATGCTCATCTCGGTCGTCGTGATCGTGCATGAGTGGGGGCACTTCATTGTGGCGCGCCTTTGCGGCGTGCGGGTGGAGGCCTTTTCCCTGTTTTTCGGCAAGCCGCTCTACAAGAAGAAGCGGGGCGACACCGAATGGCGTATCGGGACGATCCCCTTCGGCGGATACGTCAAGATGGTCGGTCAGGCCGACGGCAAACACGAAAACTATGACGAAATGACCGACGAGGAAAAATCGGTCTCCTTTGCCCACAAACCGCTGGCCCAGCGGGCGGCGATAGTCGCGGCGGGACCGGCGATGAACTTCGTTCTGGCCTTTGTGATCTTCTCGATCATGTTCATGGTCGGCTACCCGACCACCACGACGCTGATCGGCGACGTGACGCGCGACGGCGCCGCCTGGGAGGCGGGGCTGCGTCCGGGGGATCGGGTCACGGCGATTGATGGGGATAAGGTCTGGCGCTGGGACGACATGGCGTCCATCGTCGAGGAAAATCCGGAAAAGGCGATGGATTTCACCGTCCAGCGGGGCGACGAGACGCGCCACGTGACGGTCACGCCGCGCCTGGGCCTGAAGAAAAACATCTTTCAGTTCGAAGAAAACGCGGGCCTGATCGGCGTTTCGCCCGACGGATTCCGCCCGATCGCCGGAGTCACCGGACCCCAGACCGCCGCCGCCCAAGCGGGCTTGAAAACCGGTGATCTGTTCAAGTCCATCGACGGCAAACCCGTGCATGCTTTCGCCGACGTGGAGCGCGAGTTGCTCGCGTCGCCGGGGCCCCACAAGGTCACGGTGGAGCGGGGCGGCCTGGCTCGTCGCGAGGCGGACCGGCAGCCGACGGACGTGGAACTGACCCTGCCGGCCTTGCCGAGCGCGACGGGTATCCAGGATTACGGCCTGGAGCGCGCCGATTTGTACGTCCTCGAAGTCGTCGAGGGTTCGCCCGCCGAGAAAGCCGGATTGCGGGCGGGGGATCGATTCGTCACCCTCAACGGCGAAGCGCCGTCCGGCTGGGAGGAATTCTCCGGCATCGTTCGGCAGCATCCCGGCGAGGAGTTGTCGGTGGTGGTGCGTCGCGACGGCGAAACCCGCACGATTGGCGTAACCCCCGAAGCGGCCCAGGAAAAAGACCTGCTCGGCGAAACCGTCGAGGTCGGCCGCCTGGGCGTCTATCCCTGGATCAGCTATTCGAATCCCGAGATGGTCAACGAACGCCATCTCAACCCCTTCGTCGCCGTCTGGCGCGGCGTGGAGCTGACGGGCTACTGGACTGTCATGACGCTCAAGGGCTTCGTCTACCTGTTCACGGGTGACGTTTCGGTCAAATCCCTGGGCGGACCGATCCTGATCGCTGATCTGGCCGGGAAAACAGCCGCCTCCGGCGCGTTCTCGTTCGTCATGTTCATCGCGATCATCAGCCTGAACCTGGCGATCCTGAACCTCATGCCCATTCCGGTCCTGGACGGCGGCCACCTGGCCATGTTCGCGGTGGAGGGCGTGATTCGTCGGCCTTTGTCCGAGGCCAGCCAGCGCGTGGCAACCAACTTGGGCATGGCGATCGTCCTGTGCCTGGTGGCGGCGACGTTCTTTAACGACATCGCCCGCGTCTTCCCGGGCCTTCGCACCCTTTTCGGACTTTTCGGCGGATGATCGGCGCTTCGGCGCCGTTTCATTCCGGGATGCCTCGGACCGAATCTTGATCGTCCTCGCCATGCACACCTGTGCGCCCCAGTCCTCGGTGGCGCTGACCCGGGACGGCCGCCTCGTCGCCGAGGTGGATCTGCATCTGGCCAATCATCGCTCGTCGGATCTGCTTCCGACCGTCGAATGGATTCTCAAGACCACCGGGACGCTCATCGATCAAGTCGATCTGTTCGCCTGCGCCGCCGGGCCGGGAAGTTTCACGGGCCTTCGCATCGGCATGGCGACGTGCCTGGGTTTGGCGACGGCGAACCAAAAGCCGTGCGTGGGTGTCTCCGCGTTGGAATCCGCGGCGTACCCGTACCTGGGACTGGGTTCACCGGTTGCGGCGGTCCTGGACGCGCGCAAGAAGCAGGTCTATGTCCAGACCTTCGAACCATCGGGCGAGGGGGGCATCGAGGCGCGGGATGCGGCCGTGTCGATCCGCCCCGGCGAATTGGGGAAAATCGTCCGGGAGCCGACGATGCTGATCGGCGACGGAGCGGAGCTTTACCGGCGGGAAATTGCCGAATTGTTGGGGGATCGCGCGCTTTTTCCCCCTTCGGGGCTGTGCTACCATCGGGCGCACATCGTGGCGAAATTGGCGGAAGAACGATTCGGCGCGTCGCCGATACCGCCGCCGTTCGAGGCGATTTACGTTCGGCCGCCGGACGCCAAACCCATGGCGACAGCGTCGGCCGACGCAGGAGATTAGGCGAGCATGGCCAACGAATCGAGCTATCCATCGCGACGGGGACGACTGCGCCTGGGGCGTCGCCGCGCCCGGCGTCTGAGCAAGACGGAAAAGCGCCCGACGCCGCGAGGGTTCTACATCTTCCCCAATCTGGTGACGTCCACGTCGCTGCTGCTCGGCTTTTACGCCATCACCGAGGCGTTCGCCGGCAACTACGTCAAATCCTGCTGGGCGATTTATTTCGCCACGTTTTTCGACGCCTTCGACGGCAAAATCGCGCGACTGACCAACACCACGTCCGAATTCGGCCAGCAATACGACTCCCTGTCCGATCTGGTGACGTTCGGTGTCGCCCCGGCGGTGATCCTGTGGAACTTCGCGTTGCAGCATTCCTTCCGGCCACGGTGGGGATGGATGGTGGCGTTCATGTTCCTCGTGTGCGGAGCACTGCGTCTGGGGCGCTATAACATTCGGCCCACGTCGGCCAAGCGCTTCTTCGAGGGCATGCCCATCCCGGCGGCGGCCAACGTCATGATCCTGGCCGTCCTGTTCACGACGCACATGGGCTGGGTGGTCGATAACAAAACCCACTTCTCCACGATTCCGAATATCTTCTTCTTCATGACCGTGGCGATCGCGCTGCTGATGGTCTCGACGATTCCGTTTTACGGCTTCAAGGACGTGGATCTTTTCCGGCGACACAAATTCTGGGTGTTCTTCGTCGCCATCCTGTCGATCGCGTTCATCTTCCAGGATCCGGAAATCGCGCTGTTCGCGATCATCATGGTCTACACGGTTTCCGGTCCTGTCTTTTGGTATTGGAACCGCCGAAAAGCGCCCGAGGCCGATTCGGGCTCGACCGAAAGCCGGGAAACCGAATCCGCCTAGCCGCTGTCCGAACGAACTTCGACACTTCGAGCGTCACCACCCTCACGATGGTCTGGTCAAGGGGCGGCCGCTTCGCTATGATCCCGCCTCCCTTTCGGGGGAGAAAGGATATTTTATGAGCCTGTCACAAGCCAATGTGGCCGTCGTCGGCGCCACCGGAGCGGTGGGCGAGCAGATGCTCGCGGTGCTCGAGGAACACGAATTTCCCATCGGCGAGCTGCGTCTGCTGGCTTCCGAGCGTTCCGTCGGCAAGAAAATCCGATTTCGCGGCAAGGAGCACGCGGTCAAGCTGTTGGACGAAAACGCCTTTGAAGGCATCGATATCGTCCTGTCGTCGGCCGGCGGTTCGGTCAGCGAAAAATTCTGCCCCATCGCCGCCCAGGCCGGGGCGGTGTGCGTGGATAACACGAGCGCGTTTCGCATGGACCCGGACGTCCCTCTGGTCGTCCCCGAGGTCAATCCCGACGATATCGCCCTGTACAAAAGCACGGGCATCATTGCCAATCCGAACTGTTCCACCATCCAGATGGTGCTGGTCCTCGACGCCCTGAACCGGGTCAATCCGATCAAGCGCGTGGTCGTCTCCACCTACCAGTCCGTCAGCGGGGCGGGGCGCACGGCCATGGAAGAACTGGCCAATCAGTCGGTGGCGATCTTCAACGGCAAACCGGTGGAAAAGAAGAAGTTTCCCCACCAGATTGCGTTCAATTGCCTGCCGCATATCGATGTCTTCCTGGCCAATGCCTACACCCGGGAAGAGATGAAGATGGTCAACGAGACGCGCAAGATCATGGGAATTCCCGATTTTCGCCTGACCGCGACGGCGGTGCGGGTGCCGGTTTTTTCCGGCCATTCGGAATCGATCAACATCGAATTCGAAAGCGCCATCACACCCGACGAGGCGCGGGAAGTGCTGGGAGCCTACAAGGGCATCACCGTGCTCGACGAGCCGGAACACAACGTCTACCCGGTTAACGGCGACGCGTCCGACAAGGATGACGTCTTCGTCGGACGCATTCGCGCGGACGAATCGGTGGAGCACGGATTGAACCTTTGGTGCGTTTCGGACAACCTGCGAAAAGGCGCGGCGACCAACGCCGTGCAGATCGCCCAAATTCTGCGGGAACGCTACCTTTAAGGCGGGCGCGAGCTTGCTTGACGGTGGTCGCCAATCCCGCTTATATACCGGGACGAACGATTGAAAACGTCTTGGAAAAGCTCGGAAATCCTGGAGTTTCGGAATCAATGTTGAAGGCGTCCCTTCACATTTTGACGCTCATCGCCGCCCTGGCGCTTGCGGTCGGCGTCGCCCACGCGGATATCGACGTGACCATCACGTCCATCGACCCGTCCGACGGCGTTCTCAACGAGGGTGACACGGCGACGATCACCTTCAATATCGAGTCCGACGACGAGACGGGCTCGTACGACGTGGTCATCGGCGGTGACGGCACGCCCGACAGCGGCGACGCGATCTCCGACAGCGACGGTTCCGGAACGTTCAGCGGCAACACCTCCGGTTCGGCGAAGATCTCCTCCACCAGCGATCTGGACGGCGACGGAGACTACACGGTCTACGTGATCGCCGTGGACGATTCGGACGACACCAACTACGCCTCCGCGAGCATCACGATCACGTTGGACAGCCCGCCGGGGTCCGTGACCGGCGTGCGCGCCGGGGCGGGTGACGGCCGCATCTTTCTGGAATGGGACGAGCACGAGGACAACGACATCGACCGCTACAGCGTCTATTACGACACGCAGTCGGGCGGCTCGGCGGACGATTATCTGGGGAGTGACAGCGACCTGGGCACCAGCCCTATCGACGCCGGCCTGGCCACCGAGTTGACCCTCAGCGGCCTGGAAAACAATGTCACTTATTACATGCGCGTCAGCGCCACCGACGAGCAAGGCACCGAAAGTACATTATCGGTGGAAGTCCACGCCACGCCGACCGACGCGAAGGGCGCCGCCGAATTGGCCGACGACACCGAGCCGGGGTGCTTCGTGGCGACCGCGGCGTACGGTGACATTGACCATCCGATGCTGGTCGTTTTCCGCGGCTTCCGCGACGATATCCTGATGCATTCCGAGGCGGGTCGGGCGTTCGTTCAGGCCTACTACAAATACAGCCCGCCGTTTGCCCGTGTCATTGCCGATCATCCGATGTTGCGCTTCGCGGCCCGGAGTGTGCTCACGCCGATGGCCGAATCGATTGCCTACGCGCGCACGCACACGCGATCGTCGCTGGCCGTCTTTGGATTGCTGATCGGTAGCGCCCTGATGGCCGCGCCGATCGGCGTCCGGCGCATCAAGAAAGGCCGCGCATGAGTTTGCGTTTCCGTCCAGGGATCGTCGCGGTCCTCGCTCTGGCGTTGGTGATGGGCTTGGCCGCCACGGCTTCCGCCCAGGATACGGCGCCGCCGACCAAGGCCGGTCCCGAGAAGTACATCGAGCACGATCCCCATTGGTTTGAAAGCCCGCGCAACTTTTCCACCGGTTTCAACATCGGCCTGGCGTTCCCCGAAAGCAATGACATCAAGGATGTCTACGGCGAGAAGGGCGACGTGCTCTACGTCCTGCAGGGCGGGTGGCGCTTCTGGCACGAATTCGAACTGCACGCCGAATTGGGCTACGTCTGGTTCCAAGGCCGAGGCCTGGACTCCAACGGCGACAAGACCTCCGAGAAGTTCAAGATCCACATCGCTCCGGCGGACCTGCATCTCTTGTATCGATTGCAGTACTGGTACGACCAGCCGATCGTGCCCTTCGTGGGCGCCGGCGGTTCGGCGGTGTATTGGTTCGAAGAGCAGCTTGATTCCTCCAACAAGGAGCGGGGCATCAACACCGGCTATTCCGCCCAGGCGGGCGTGATGTTCCTGCTGGACAAGCTGGAAAAACGCGCCTCGGGACGGTTGGAACGCGACTACGGCATCAACAACACGTACTTCTTCTATCAGTTCAAGTACGCCGGCCTGGACGATTTCGGCGGTGACAAAGACAAGACGCTCGATCTGTCCTACATGTCCCATACCTTCGGCGTGCTCTTCCAATTCTAGGCTCGCCCCTCGGCGCCGACGCGGCGCATGGCCAAGACCCATGCCCAACTATCTGCTGGAACTTTCCTACGACGGCCGCGACTTCGCCGGCTGGCAACTTCAACGACAAGGCGAACGCACCGTCCAAGGCGAGGTGGAACTTGCCCTGGCGGAATTGTTTGAACCGGGCACGCGCGTCACGGCGGCGGGGAGGACGGACGCGGGGGTGCATGCCGTCGCCATGCCCGCGAGCTTTGAAACCAAGGTCGAGCGGGACGACGAGACCGTGGTCCGGGCGTTGAACGCGACGCTGCCGTCGGATGTGAAAGTCCGCCGCTGTCGTCATGTGCCGCAAAGTTTTTCCGCCCGATTTTCCGCCGCCGCGCGGGTCTATCGCTATCAACTCGAGAGCCGGGAAATCTTCGAACCGCTCTCGCGGCTGCGCTGGGCCCGAGTCGGCGTTGCCTTTGATTGGTCGGCTGTGCACAATGCCCTGGCTCCAGTGGTGGGCGAGCACGATTTCACGTCGTTTCGCGCCGCCGGATGCACGGCGACCAGCCCGATCCGCGTGATGCATCGGGCGGAGTTGACCGAACTGGGCGACGGACGCGGCGTCCTGGAATTCGAAGCCAACGGCTTTCTGCGAAACATGGTTCGATCCCTGGTCGGAACGTTGATCGAAATCGGCGAGGGGCGGCGGCCGGCCGGCGACATGGCCGCGCTGCTCGAGCATCCGAATCGGGACGAAGTCGGCAAAACCGCCCCGGCGCACGGGCTCTATTTTGTGACGGCGCGCTATCCGGAGTTGGACGAATGAAGCGAATGTGGGCAATCGGGGTGGTCCTGGGCGCGATGTGGATCGCGTCCGCAGCGCAGGCCGCCGAATCGAAATTCATCATTCTCGGCTTCGACGGCATGGACCCCATGCTCACCGAAAAATTCATGGCCGAAGGCAAGATGCCCAACCTGAAAAAGCTCGCCGAGCAGGGGACGTATAAAAAGCTCATTACCACCACGCCCAGCGCGTCGCCGGTGGCCTGGTCGGCGTTTTCCGTCAGCGGCAATCCGGGCAAGACGGGCATCTACGATTTTCTGCGTCGCATGCCGGGGACATATTTCCCCGAATTCGCGATGGTCTCGCCGTCCACCAAGCCTCTGCTGCCCAATGACGGCACGCGCTACGCCATCTCCGGAGTCGTGGGCGTCGTGCTGGCCGTGCTGCTGTTTTTCCTCGCAAAATTGGCGACGAAAAGCCGTGCGGCGCGGGCGGTGATTGCGTTGGTGGCCGGTGGCGTGGCGACGGGCATGACGGTCTTTGTCTTCAAGACGTGGGTGCCCAAGGAACTGCCGCTGCCGGTGCTCAACCGCATGGGAAAGACGTTCTGGAGCGTCGCCGGAGAGGCGGGCATCAACTCGACCATTATCCGCGTGCCGGTCACGTTCCCGGCCGAGGACTTTCCGAACGGCAAGCTGCTCTCCGGCCTGGGCGTCCCGGATGTGCGTCAGACGAACGGCACCTTCACCGTGTGGGAAACAAAGCGTCACAATACGACGGACACGGAAATGGGCGGCAAGCTCATCCAGGTGCAGGTCGTCGGCAACCGGGTGGACACCTATCTGCTCGGGCCCAAGAACTTCACCGTGGAAGGCAAACCCGACGTAAAGCTGCCGTTCTCCGTCGAGATCGACGCGGCCGACAAAGCGGCGACCATCCACGTCGGCGAGCAGACGCAGACCGTCGCCGAGGGCGAGTTCTCCGACTTCTTCACCTTCGATTTCAAGCTCAACCCGATCATCGGCCTACAGGGCATCGCCAAGTTCGCCCTGATCTCCACCGATCCGTTCAAGCTCTACCTGGCGCCCGTCAACTTCAGCCCGAAAAAGCAGCCGCCGACCGTGCGCATCTCCACACCCAAGGATTTCGCCGCCGCCCTGGCCGAGGATCACGGCCTGTACAAGACGCTGGGATGGCAGGAGGAGACTTGGGCGCTCAATGAAAATCAGATCGACGAAACGCTGTTCCTGGCCGATCTCAAGGAAAATTTCCAGCAGTTCGAAGACATCCTGATGGACCAGATCGGCCAAGACGACTGGCGGCTTTTTGTCTGGGTCACGGAGGCGACCGACCGCCTGCAGCATATGTTCTGGCGCTACCTGGACCCGAAGCATCCGATGTACGACGAAGCCCAGGCCGAGAAATTTCGCGGCGCGTTCGGCGAGTTGTACCACGCCGTCGACACCCTGATCGGCAAGGTGATGGAGCAATACGTCAACGACGACACACACCTCATCATCCTGTCGGACCACGGCTTTCAGTCGTTCCGCAAGGCCGTGAACATCAACACCTGGCTGGTGGAAAACGGCTACATGACCCTCAAGGGCCAGGAGGACGTGCGTGATCGCAACCTGGACGACCTGTTCGACCAGGGCGAGTTCTGGCCCAATGTGGATTGGTCGCGCACCAAGGCCTATCACCTGGGTTTGGGACAGATGTACCTCAACGTCTTCGACCGGGAGCCCAACGGCATCGTGCCCAAGGAAGAGTACGAGGCTTTGCAGGAAGAACTGCGCCAAAAGCTGATGGCGTTCACCGATCCGGAAGACGGCACGCCGGTGTTCCTGGGCGTCTATCGGCGGCAGGACCTCTACCACGGCCCGGCCTACGACTTCGCGCCGGACCTGTTCCTGGGCTTCAACCAGGGCTATCGCATCTCTTGGCAAAGCGCGCTGGGCAGCGTGCCCAAGGGCCTGATTGTCGATAACGACCGCAAGTGGAGCGGCGACCACTGCTCGGTGGACACGTCCCTGACGCGCGGCATTTTCTTCTCCAACCTGCCGATCAACAAGGACGAGCCGGAGATCTACGACATCGCTCCGACGGTCCTGAAAACCCTCGGCGTGGCCATCCCCGACGACTACGACGGCAAGCCGCTCTACTAGGGCGGCTTGGCCGAATTATCTCCGTTTGCGCGCCCTTACGCGGCGCGGTCGGTCGAACGACCGTTCAATCTCTATTGACCGGCGCCCTCAATTTTGTATTTACTTGACGACGTCAACGTTCTTCTTTTCTTGCTGCATTATTCCGTCCGGCCAGCGGTGGTCGGTATCGACGGGGAACCATGATGAGTGACGCACCCACCACGATGGATCTGGAGAAGATCGACTCCGCGGATCTGCCGGCCCTCAAGGACCAACTGACCGCCCAGCATCAGGAAGCCGCCGTGGAGCTGGCCGAGGCCCAGGCGCGCATTGCCAAGGCGGAGGATCGCAAGGACGCGGTCAAACCGGAGATCTTCGAAAAGGTCATGCTCGACTACCTCAAGAAGAAGGAAGCCGCCGAACAGTCGGTCGCCGAGATCGAGCAGCGTCTGACCGCCGTCACGCAGCGCTTGGAAGCCGTCGAACAGGCCGAGGCGGATCGCCGTCGTCGGGAAGAAGAGGAACGCGCCGCCCGCGAGGCGGAGGAACGTCGCCGCCAAGAGGAAGAAGAAGCCCGGCGCCGCGAGGAAGAGGAACGCCGCCGTCAGGAAGAAGAGCGGGCCCGCCAGGAGGCGGAGCGCCGTCGTCGCGAAGAGGAAAAACGGGCTCGGGAAGAGGCGGAACGCGTGGCCGCCGCCCAGGCCCAGGCCGCCGAGCGTCGCGAAGCCGTGATGCGCATGAAGGAGCTGGTCGCCGAGCGCGACAAGCTGGAAATGAAAAAGACCGCCCCGCGCAACGCCATCGAAGAGATGGAATTTCGCAAGGAAATGGGCGAATTCGAATCGGACGCGGAGTTCCAGGAACAAGTCGCCGACTACAAGGATCTGCTGGCCGACATCGAGGTGGAGCTCGATGTGACGGTCAAGGAGATCGAAGAGCTCCAGGCGCACTACGGCATCGATCCGGTCGACCCGGAGGCGGCCGCCGCACCGGCGCCCGTTGTCGAAGAAACGATCGTCGAGCCCGAACCGGCGCCTTATGTCGCGCCCCCCGCACCGACCCCGCCGCCGCCTCCGGCGCCCGAACCTCCGGTTGAAGTCGCGCCTCCGCCGACTCCCGAGCCTCCGGTCGAGGTTCCGCCTGCGTCGTCGGATATTCCGCGCATCGAGGAGTTGCTGGCCGAACCCAAACCGGCGCCGGTGGTGGAAGAAGAGGTTGAGGAACTCGACGCTCCCGCCGCCGCGACTGCGCCCGCGCCCAAATGGGACGAAGTGGAGACCGACTTCTTCACCGATGTGGATCAGGAAGAGAAGTTCTTCGTCAACCCGTGCCTGGTGATGCAAAATCCCGGGGTCAAGGAGCAGGTCTTCGATCTGCTGCACGATCAGGTGCTGATCGGCTCCGCGCCGGTGGGCGAGGTGGACGTGCGTCTCAACCATCCGTCCGTCGACAGGAAACACGCGCGCATCAAGCTCTCCCGTGGCGGTTATATGATCAAGGACCTGGGCAGCCGGGGCGGCACCTACATCAACGGCAAGAAGGTCACGAAATCGCGCCTGAACCACATGGACAAGATCAAGATCGGCGAGATCCTGCTGCAGGTGCGTCTGCTGTAGTTTTCCGGAGCCTTCCGGCGTTTCCCGACCCCGCCAAAACACGACTTTCGTCATCTCTTTTGCCGATCCAACGGCGAAATGGGATGACATTTGTCCTCGTCTGACCAATCATAACGCCTCACCACAGGGCCGAAACAAACGCAATCATCCCAGGGGGGCGAGATGAGCGAGAAGGATCCCAAATGGCGCTTTTGCTGGCAGCAACTCAACACCACCGACGTTGAGGCCGCCAAGCAATTCTACGGTGAGCTGTTCGGGTGGCAATTCTCCGAGCAGGAGATGGCCGGGGAGATGTACACCATCTTCGGGATGAGCGAGGACGCGCCGCTGGGCATGTTCCAGACGCAGCCCTCGGACGCGCCGTCGCCGCCCCTCTGGATTCCCTACGTCTCCGTCCCCGATGTGGCGGATACCGTCGGCAAGGCCACGGCCAACGGTGGCAACGTCCTGGTCCCGACCACTGCCATTCCCGACGCCGGCACCTTTGCGGTCCTGGCCGACCCGGACGGCGCCGTCTTCGCGATCTGGGCGACGGCCAATCCGGATCAGGAACAGCCCATGCCGACCGGCAACAACATCCCCGTCTGGTACGAATTGATGTCGCCGGATCCGGCGAAATCCGCGAGTTTCTACAACGCGCTTTTCGGCTGGGGACACGAAGAATTCCCTATGCCCGAAGGCGATCCCTACAATATCTTCAAACTCGGCGAGGAGGGCATCGCCGGATTCATGCGCATTCCCACGATGGGCCCCGGCGACCCGCCGCCGCCGATGTGGACGATCTACGTCAATGTGGAAGACGCCGACGCCACCTTCGCCAAGGCTGAGTCCCTGGGCGCTCGGATTCTCTTCGGCATCATGGAAGTTCCCACGGTCGGCCGCTTCGCCGGATTCATGGACAAGGCCGGAGCGGTGATGGCCTTCATCCAACCGGAGCCGATGGACAACTGATCCTCACGCCGGTGAAACGCGACAAACGACGATGGACGCCGTCTCACTGCAGGCGGCGTTTTTCTATGCGTCGAAGGCTAGGGGATAGGCGCGGTGTTTCGGCGCAAACCCTTCGGGAAAATTCGGTTCGCAATGCCAGTCGTAACGCAAGTGCGTCGCGCCGTTGGGCCGTCCGAGAACGCGAAACGCCGCCGGATGCAGGGCAATCGCCGGGATCGTCGGAGAAAAGACACGGCGTCCCTCCCGGCGCGCGAAATGACGCGCGAGATCGATCCATCGATAGGCCACACCGTCCGAGACCGTGTAAACGGAGCCGGCGGGCGGTTCGTGCCTCAACAAATGCTCCATCAATCGGGCCACATCCCGCGCGTCGATCGCGCTCAGGCGCCGATTCGTCACGGGAAAAATCCGCAGACGCGCCAGCTTGGCGAACATGCCTGAAGTTCGATCCCCGGCTCCGACGACCAGCGGCAGTCGCACGCTGAGGGTGCGTTCGTAGTCCTGCGCGACGCGCTCCTGCGCCAGCTTCGAATGTCCGTAGGGCGTGTGCGGTTCACAGGGGTCGCCGGTGCGCCAAGGCTCTCCGTCGGTGCGGATCTTGTAGACGGCCACGGACGAGATGTTGATAAACAGGGGCGGGCGGTCCCGAGCCTGCATCGCCTGGACGAGTCGGCGCGTTCCTTCAACGTTGACGTCGTGAAAGAGCGCCGGGTCGTCATTGCGATTGAGCACCGCCGCGAAATGCAGAACCGCGTCGACATCGTGGAGCCACGCCGCGTCGAATTGCGTCAGATCGCCTTCGACAATCTCGACATCCGAAACATTCGGCCGACTCTTGTGAACCAACACCCGGACGTGGTGCCCCGCCTCCAGCAGCGTCGGCAGAACATTGCGGCCCACCGCGCCGGTCGCTCCGGTCATGAAGATTCGTCGTGGCATCGAAGGCTCGGCGCTCCTTGTCCTCGTTCGGCGTCGGGGGGCGTTTTTCCCGGCTTTTATTTCCCCGCGCCACTGGCTATGCTCGACGCACCTTACAATGCGGGGACGGCGGTGCGTCGGATTAAGTTGGTCGTCAGTGATCTCCACCTCGGCAAAGGGGTGATCGACGAACACGGCCATCTCAACGTTTACGAGGATTTTCGCGAAGACGACAAGTTCGTCGAATTCCTCAATCACTACGGCGGCCGCCGTCATTTTCACGACGAAGTCGAACTGATCATCAACGGCGATTTTTTCGAATTGCTCGTCGTCGACGCCTACGACCAGATCACCAATCGGGAGACGGAACAAACCGCCCTATGGAAGATGCACCGCATCTTCGCCGGGCACCCGGCCGTCTTCGACGCCCTTTGGACCTTCTCGGCACGGCCCAATAACAAAGTGACGTTTCTGATCGGCAACCACGACGCCAGCCTGCTTTGGAGCAGCGTGCAAAAACTCGTCAAGGAGCGCATCGGGCCGCAAACCGAGATCATCGAGACACCTCAGTACGACATCGGGCCGATTCACATCGAACACGGCAACCACTACGAATGGCTGCATGCGTACAACCCGCGAAATTTCGCCTATCTCAACGAGCGAGGCGAGCGCGTCTTTCGCATGCCGTGGGGCAGCGTCTTTGTCGTCGAATACCTCTCGCCGATCAAAAAATCCCGGCCCTATGTCGACAAGGTGCGGCCGTTTTCTATGTACATGAAATACGCCTTCGTCAACGACCATGTCTTCTTCTGGCGGCTGGTGATCGAGAGCGTGCGGTTCTGGCTGCGCAATCGCTTTTCCCGCGATCCGGTCCGTCGACGCGAATTCGCCTTGAACCCGCGACGGATGATGCGCTCCATGTCCCACGACTCCATGGACTCGGCGGCGCTGCACATCCTGGAAAACACCCGCTTTCGCTACGTCATTTTCGGCCATTCCCACAAGAGCCAGCACCGTCGCCACGAGGGCTACGGCGAGTACATCAACTCGGGAACCTGGACCGAAAACATCTCCCTGGTTCTGCCCGACATCGGGCGGCGCATCCGACGCACCTATGTCTGGATCGATTTCACCGACGAGGACAACCCGGTTGTCCGCCTCAAGGAATGGCACGGGTCCCACCGGGAAGAAGAGGACGTCATCTATTAGCCGTTCCGGCGCGCGGACCGATTCGTGACGATTCGCCTTGTTGAGATGGCCGCCGGCAAGGTAAACTACGCGGCGTCGGCGACCGGATTTTTTTGTGACGTCGCCATGGGATACGGCCGGGATATGACAATGCGTTGGTTGGGAATCGGCGTCCTCGCGACGCTGCTGTTGATCGCCGGATGCTCGGACGAATTCGGCAACCGCCTGTCGGGCTTCGACACGGACGAGTTGACCGACGAAGGCGCCGTGGAGCTCAACGGCCGCGCGTTGCTTCAGGACCAGGACAATCACAGCTACATCCGCGTCAAACTCGCCGACCTGAGCATTTCCATGCTCACCAATTCGGACGGCGAATATCAGCTTCCCACCGAGCTGTCCGAAGGCGAATGGAAACTCGAGGCCAGCTACCCGTACTACCACTCGGCGTCGCTGAATTTCGAAACGGACGAGGGCCGGCCGACCAAGCCGCTGTCGGACATGGTTCTCGAACCCTCGGTCCATTTTTCGGTGTCGACAAACAAGTCGACCATCGCCCTGGGCGAGTCAATGACGGTCACGCTGACTGTCAGCAATCCGTCGACACACGAAGTGACGCTCTCCTCGACCACCACGCCCATGGAAGCTTTCGCTCTCTGGAAGGACGGGAAGGTGGCTTACGGGGGGCTCTATCCCGGCGACACGGACATCCCCATGGAGTTGGAACTGCTGCCCGGCGACACGCGCTACATCGAGTTCGATTGGACGCTCGACGACCCGTCGCTGCCGTCGGGGGAGTATCGGCTGTTCGCCGCGCTCACCAGCAACGTAACGCACCCGGAATACTTCGATACGTCCCCGGAACTCACCGACTTCAATTGGAGTCTCTACCGCAAACTGGAGTCGGTGACGATCACCGTCCGCTGACGCCCAACTCTCCCATCGGAAAGGACGCCGCGCGCCCATGCTGCCTCGCGAGTTGATTCGCAAGATCCGCCGCATTGAGATCCTCACCCGCCGCCACGTGGACGAGACGTTCGCCGGCCAGTACCAGTCCGTCTTCAAGGGGCGGGGCATGGAGTTCGCCGAGGTGCGGGAGTACATGCAGGGCGACGATGTGCGCAGCATCGACTGGAACGTGACGGCGCGCATGGGCAAGCCGTATCTCAAACGCTTCACCGAGGAGCGGGAACTGACGGTGATGCTCGTCGCCGACATCTCGGGCTCGATGGACACGGGCAGCGGTGAAGAGACCAAGCGGGAGACGGCGGCGACGGTCGCGGCGATCCTGGCGGTTACGGCGGCGCGCAACCAGGACAAGGTGGGCGGGCTGCTGTTCGGCAAGGAGGTGCATTCTTATGTGCCGCCCGGCAAGGGGCATCGCCACGCGATCCGCATCGTCCGCGACATCCTTTACGAGCGCCCCGCCGAGCCGGGGACGAACCTGGCGGCGGCGTTGGACATGCTTGGGCGTGTGCAGAAACGCCGGGCCATCGTCTTTGTGCTCACCGACCTGATCGGGCTGCCGGACCCGGGCGTGTCGCTGCAAGTCGCCTCCCGGCGTCATGACGTGGTGATGATCCATGTGGGCGACCGCCGGGAGCGGGATCTGAAAGGCGAGGGGCTGATCCCGCTGCAGGACGCGGAAACCGGCGCCGTGGGATGGATCGATCTGTCCGATCCGGAAACCCGCAAGCTGTGGCGACAGGCGGCCGAAGAGCGCGAGGCCTTGTGGGACAAGCGGCTCAAGCGTCTGGGATTGGATCGCGTCGAACTTCAGGCGGGCGGCGACTCGGTCATGCCGCTGGTGAGTTTCTTTCGACGGCGGGCGTTGCGCTTCCGATAGCGACCGGGTAGTGACAAGACGTCACGGGCGCAGGATCTCTTCCAACCGGTCGATGTGCGTCGTCAGGTCGTGCTCGGCGCGCACCCGCTCGAAACCCGATCGGCCGTACTCCGCCGCTAAATTCGGGTTATCCATGAGCTTCCCGACCGCGTCGGCAATCGCCGCTGAGTCCTTCGGCGGCACCAATAGCCCGTCGCGCTCGTGACGCACCACTTCCGGCAGACTGCCCAAGTTCGAAGCGACCACGGACCGCCCGTTCGCTTGCGCTTCCAGAATCACATTCGGCACATTCTCGAACCAGATCGAAGGCACCACCACCACCCGCGCCCGGCGGTACAGCTCCGTCAATTTCTCGCCGGAGACATGGCCCAGCATTTCAACATTCGTCGCGTTGGAAGACGCCACTTGCTCGCGAATCGCGCGACCGTCGGGCGTCTCGGTGTCGCCGACAATCAACAGCCGCCACGACGCGCCCAGGGCCGCCTCCACCAACCAACGCACCCCCTTGGCCGGAAACAAGCCGCCGACGTAGAGGGCGACACGCTCGTCACTCGGTGTAGGCGGCGTCTCGGGGACGCCGGGCACCGGCGTGGGGAGATGCGTGACCTGCCGGTAGCCGTTGGCCCGCAATCGCTCGGCGAGAAAGACCGACGGCGAGACCAGATGCGTCGGCGGCCGATCCAGATTCCGCGCCCGCAGATGCTTCATCGCGGCAACGCGCGTGGCGGTGACGGCCAACGACCCTTTCAGACACCGATAGCGCAGCGCCGGTAGGAGCGATCGATCACACAGAACGCACGGCTCGTTGTCGCGCAGGGCGTTGTAGGCGGGACAGAGAAGTTGATAGTCGGACTGCCTCCAGACGACGGGAACACCCATTTTTCGCGCGGCCATCAAAACCTCGGGCGCGAGGTAATGAGCGATCTGCAACGCATACACCACGTCGATGGATTCGTCCTTCAACACGCGCAACGCCGCGTCGTACACCGACCGATCAAAAATCACCTTGGCGGCCAGGCGCGATTTTTCGCCGAACGATAACGGGCGGTCACCCTCCCAAACGTAATCCGGCCCGACCGGCGGGGCGGGAAAGTATTTGGCGTAGGGCGTCGGTTCGTTGCGGGAATAGGCGAGGGCGAAGGGGACGACCTCATGACCGCGGGCGGCCAACTCGGGCGCGATGTTGAAAAGGTACCGCTCCGGCCCGCCGGACAAAAAATAGCGATTCGTCGCGATCAGGATGCGCATGGCGCGACGTTAGCAGCGGCCATGCCGACCCACAAGGCGGCGGTGTTTTGCTTCGGGCGGGATTTTCCGGGTTTCCCCCGGCTTGCCGGACCGCTTCGCCTCGTCCAGAATGGCGGAAACTCCACGCGGATTTTGTCCTTGGATATCTCGCGATTTGCCAAAATCGTCGTTCCTTTAAGTGTGTCCCTGATCACGATGGGCACCCTCGGCTACATCGTGATCGAGGACGCCCATTGGTACGACGCTCTCTACATGACCGTCATCACCATCAGCACCGTGGGTTACGCCGAGACGATCCCTTTGTCCACGGCCGGCCGCATGTTCACCATGGCGCTGATCTTTTTCGGAACCGGCTTCATGCTGACCATGGTGGCGATGTTCGCCGAAGTGATCATCGAAGCCCGCATCCGCAGTATCCTGGGACGTCGCCGTCTGGCGAGAAAGATTCAGCATATGCACGATCACATCATTCTCTGCGGCTACGGACGCATCGGCCAGGTGATCGCCGAGCGACTGCAGGCCCGTCGCGTGCGCATGGTGGTCGTCGAGGCGCAGGAGCACTACACCCAGCTTCTCGACGAATTCAATTTCACCTACATCCACGGCGACGCCACCAAGGAACACATCCTGGAGCAGGCGGGCATCGCCAAGGCGCGGACGCTGATCGTGGCGCTTTCCAGCGACGCGGACGCGGTCTTCACGATTCTCCTGGCGAGGGAAATGAATCCGAATCTGGAGATCATCGTGCGGGCCGTGGATCGGGAATCGGACCGACGCCTGCGTTCGGCGGGCGCCGACCGGGTGGTGAGCCTTTACGACCTGGTGGGACGCAACATGGCCAACCGCATCCTCAATCCGGAAATCGAGGACATCCTTTCGGTCGCCACCCTGGGAACGCACGAGGAAATCCGCATGGTCGGCATCAAGGCCCATGCTCCATCCGATCTGATCGGCCGGACCCTGCGCGAAGCGCCGATCCGAACGGACCTGGGACTCATCATCATCGGAATCAAGAAGAACCACGGCGAGATGATCTTCAACCCGTTACCCGACGAGAAGATCGAGGCCGGCGACGTGCTGATCACCATGGGGGAAGAACCGAACCTGGAGAAACTTCAAGGTTGGCTCAACCCGGAGCACGTGCATTAGCCGGCCAAGGCGTAAAAACCGCCGGTGGGGTCTTCAGCCCCGGCGGTGTTTGTCGTACGAAAATCGGTGCGTTGAGCCTTATTTGACGCGTTTGGCCAGTCGAAGCGAGAAGAGCCCCAGCAAAACCGACAAGGCGTGTTCTTCGTCCAACCGCGATTCGTCGATGATCTCCGCCAGCGAGCGGTTGCCGCTCAAATGCTTGACGAAATCACTTTCTTCCCGCGTCAACTCCAGATCCTTGAGGTCGAAGCCCCGACCTTGCTGCATGCGCACGCGAATCGTGCGGGGATCGCCGACCTCTTTGTAGAACGCGTCGGCGTCGCTGGATTCGCGCACACCCCGGAAAATCAGATCGCCCATCTTCACGTTGATGGTCAGGTCCGACGGACGGCGCGGCTGCTCCTTGGAGAAGGTATACGGTCCCTCACGCCAGGTGAACGGCCAAACCGCCTTGCGGACAATCTGCAATTTCAGCGCCCGTTCCAGATCGTGCTGTTTGATGACGCCGACCTGAAGGAGCAAATGGCCCAGAAGACGGTTCTCGTCGAGCATCCGCCGACGCAGCGCCGGCAGATATTCGGGCGAAACGATGTTTTCTTCCCGGATGACGTCGGCCAGGGCATAGCCTTCGATAAATCCCGAGTCGATGAATACCAGCCGTCCATGATCGAAATGCAATGACAGTTGTTTTTCGCCTTCGCCCAGGCTGAGCACGCCGGTCCGGCTGTTGAGCGTCAAAAGACGAAGCAGCCGCGAAAGTTTGACGTCGGCCAGGTCGCCGGACGGGGGCAGGGCGCGCTTGCTGTTGGAGGCGAATTTGCTGGGGGTGCGAAAGTCGGTGAACGTGGTCGGGTTGTCGATTTCCGCCATGTTGGGCCGGGTTTCCTCGTGGCCCAGGTGGAAGAGGATCAGTTGCATCATTTTTTCCATGCGGACCGGCAGCACGACCACGTCGTTGACGCCCCACTTGGATTTGCCCTCGATCATCAGCGTCCCGCTGCGCACCACGGACGTCAGAATGATCGGTGTGTCGAAGTCGTTAAAGACCGTGCGGATTTTCCGGCAAAAATCGAACGCGCTGGCGCCGGAAAGAAACGAAGAGACGATCAAAAGGTCCGGAGTGCGTTCGTTGTAGAAACGCAGGGCGTTTTCCATGCTGGTCGTGCCGAAGACGTTCAGGCCGACCTCGGAAAGAGGGATTTGAAGCTGATCGCACTCTTCCTTGGTGGACTGCAAGAGAAGGACAGTCCCTTTGACCTTCGTCTCCGCGTTGGAAACGGCATTGGAGACTTGCTCCACAGGCATATTGCATCACCTCAATAAAAAGGTCGTGCCTGAGCCCATATTCAAAATGCGGCTCGGCGGCAAAACCGGTCCATGCGTCCTCCCCTACTTTTTCCCGTCGGTAAAAAATGCGCGCAAATCACGAAAATGCGCCGGAAAGCATCTGTACCGCAACGCGGCCATTCGACTCGGCGTAGCGGCAGTCCGAAATTGGGACCAATGCTCCAGGAACCCGACCTACAATTCAAAACAGACACTTATAGTACCACAGAATTTTTCACAAAGAAAAGAGCTTTCCCTAATCGGCTGTCCGACGGACGTCGTGGTCCGTTTGACTGTCGGATCGGTCGGTCCAGGTCCGCGAGAAAGCTAACGCCTTTGAATGACAACGGAATTGTTTCTTGACGAACTTCGGCGCCCTGGGGACAATAGGCTTTCCGGGAGGGCGCCGTATGCTGATACCTAAACGTTGCGACGTCTGCGACAAGGAACTGCTGCTGGGCAGCGCGCGATATGACGTAGATATCCGCGTCGCGTCGAGCTTTGACGGCTATCTGCCCGAGCTGGACGAAGTGGACGCCACCGAAGAGTCGCGCGAAGACAAGCTGGCCAAGCTGCTGGAAAATCTCGACGCCATCTCGCCCGAGGAAGCCGAGGCGGGGGTTTATCAGGAAATCCAGATGACCCTGTGCCCCGAGTGCCGTCGAAAATTCCTGGCCGCCTTGGGCGACATGACCGGCAAAGAACTCCAAAGCCAACCGAAAAAACAGCCGATCCTCTTGCAATAAATCTCGTTTTCGCCCAAGAACGGGCCGTTCGTCGGCGCGTTCGAACCGCGTCGAATCCGGCTCTTTTTCGCCTTCGAAAGGAATTTTCGAACTCGTGACGTCCGTCCGCGTCGGCTTGGCTTTGGGGGGAGGCGCCGCGCGCGGTCTTTCCCACCTGGGCGTCATCCGAGCCCTGCGTCGGGCCGAGATCCCCATCGACGCGGTGGCGGGCGCCAGCATGGGCGCGCTGGTCGGGGCCTTATTCTGCGCGCGGGGCGATATTGAGCAGGTCCTGGCCGACGCCGTGCGCTTCATGGGCTCCGAGGAATTCGAAAAAGCCCGCATCCACCGTCTGCGCCGGGGCGTGATCGAGTCGGACCTGGGCGTGCGCGCGGCCATGTCCCGATATCTGACGCGGGGCAGGGTGCTGGCCTCCACGGTGGCCCGGCCCTCGGTGCTCTCGGCCGACGATCTCTACGAATTGCTGGAATTTTTCATCGACGACCAGGAAATCCGCACGTTTCGGATCCCGTTTCGCGCCGTGGCGGTGGATATCAGCACAGGCGAGGAGGTCGTCTTTCGATCCGGGTCGGCGATCGACGTGGTCGCGGCGTCCTCGGCGGTGCCGGGGGCGTTTCCACCGATCAAGGTGGAGGATCGGGAGTGCATCGACGGGGGAACGACCAATATGGTGCCCGTGTCGGTCGCGCGGGAAATGGACGTGGATTACGTCATCGCCTCCAACGTCAGCCATGAGTTGCCGGTGCCTCGCGATTCGATGCGCGCCTTGGAGGTTTACTTCCACACGCACCGGATCACCAAGCTGGCCCTCTTGAAACATTTGTTGAAAGATGCGGATATGGTGATCACGCCGAAGGTCGGACATATTCATTGGGCCGATTTTTCCCGTCGCGAGGAAATCATCGAGGCGGGGGCCCAGGCGGCCGAACCGGCGATTGAGCGCATCCGGGACGATCTCAAGCGCCTTGCGCGGATACCGAAGTTTTTGAGACGACGCAAAGAGAGCCTACGTGCGGATTGATCGACACCAGTACATCTTAAGACGGCCCCTGCTCATCAAGCTGGTCATCGGCTTGATGATTCTCGCCTTCGGCGCGGCATGCGAGCCCGAAGTCCTGCCCCAAACGCCCGACGCCAACTCGGGCAAGTACTTCCCGCCGGAGATCACCGACACGGCGCCGAAAAACCTGTCGCTGTCCTACCTGCAGGAAGCGTTTGTGGAGGCGGCAGAGGCGGCGACCAAGGCGGTGGTCAGCATCGAGAGCACGCGCCTGGTCAAGGCCGAGGCGACCGAATCCGACTTCACCGGCTGGTCCCACAGCGCCACGTCCGACACGCCGATTCCTCAGCAAAACCGGGAATTGGATATCGGTTCGGGACTGATCTACCGCCCCGACGGCGTCATCGTCACCAGCGACCACGTCGTCCGCGACGCCCAGCGCATCGTGGTGACGCTCCATGACGGCCGCAAACTCGACGCCCAGATCGTCGGCCGCGACCCGCTGACCGACCTGGCGCTTATCAAGATCGAGGTCAACGGCCTGCCGACACTCGAATTCGCCGGGGAAGACAACCTGCGCATCGGACAGTGGGCAATCAGCGTGGGCGCGCCCTACGGTCTGCAAGGCTCCGTCTCCGCCGGTATCGTCTCGGCGTTGGCTCGGCAGGACATGGGATTGCAGCGCTACGAGCAGTTCATCCAAACCGACGCGGCCATTAACGTGGGCAATTCGGGCGGCCCGCTCATCAACCTCGCCGGGCGCGTCATCGGCATCAACACCGCCGTCGTCGCCGACAGCGAGGGCGTCGCCTTCGCCATTCCGGCGTCGATCGTGCAGCAGGTCGCCGACCGCCTTCTCGTCGACGGACGGGTCATACGCGGTTATCTTGGAGTTCACATTCAAGACATGGACGCGAACCTGCGCCGCTATTACAACGTCCCCGACGGCGAGGACGGCTTGTTGGTCAACAAGGTGCTGGAAAATTCCCCGGCGCAAAAGGCCGGCATTTTGATCTCCGACGTCCTCCTGAAACTCAATGCCGTGGATCTTCAATCGGCGGCCCAATTGCAGTTGATCACCGCCGATCTCACTCCCGGCACGACGCACAAGCTGATCGTTTGGCGGGAAGGGCGCCAACTCGAATTTCCCGTCCAGATCGAGGAATTGCCCAGCGCGCCGCGCCTGGCCGAAATCCCCGAGGAGATTCCCGTCGATCGCATCGGCGTACGGGTCGCTCAGATTCGCCTGCAACGCGGCGACGCCCGCCCGGAATCGGCTGTCGCGGTCTCGTCGGTGGGGATCGGGTCCGCGGCGGATAAGGGCGGTCTGGCCGTGGGCGACCTGATCGTCTCGGTCGAGGGCCGGTCGGTCACGCGCCCGTTACAGTATCAGCAGATGGTCGACAGCCTGCCGCCCGGTGCGTTAGCGCTGTTCGAAATCGAGCGGGAAGGACTGCGCCTGCGTAAGGCCGTCGAAGCCCCATAGCCCGCGAACACTCGTAGATTTTCCACTCCCACAGGGTTTTCATTCCATGAGCCAATCCGAATCGCCCCATCGCCAGGGCAACGCCAAGGACATTCTCAACAAGCTCGGACTGCATTCCAAACATGCGGCGGACCTGCTTACCGCCGATGATTTGCGCCACGCGCCGACGCTGGCCGAGGAGTATCGCACCTACGTTTCCTTCGCCAAAACCGAGCGCAAATCGGCGTCCTACTTTTTGGAAAAGGCCGTCGAGCACGGATTCGCCGACCTGTCCGATGCCCGGGCCGTCGACGAAAAGACCCTTGTTATCCCCTATCGCAACAAGGTCACGGCGTGCGTTCGGTTGGGAAGCGGCTCCATCGATGAGGGGATGAACGTCATCGCCTCCCACCAGGACAGCCCGCGCCTGGATCTCAAGGGTCGCCCCCTCTATCAGGATCAGGAACTCGCCCTGCTCAAGACGCACTACTACGGCGGCGTGCGCAAGTATCAATGGGTCACGCGTCCGCTGGCCATGCACGGCGTGGTCGTTTTGGAAAACGGAGAATCGGTGGAGATCACCATCGGCGAAGACGAGAGCGACCCGGTCCTGACCATCCTCGATCTGCTTCCCCACTTGGCCGCCAAACAAAACGCCAAGAAACTCGGCGACGCGATCACCGCCGAAAAGCTCAACATCGTCGTCGGCGGCTACCCCTACGGCAAAGACGAGGGCGCTAACCGCATCAAGGCGACGGTTCTGGGCATCCTGGAACACCGCTTCGGCATGGTCGAGGAAGACTTCATCAGCGCCGAGTTGGAAATCGTCCCCGCCGGACCGGCGCGATATGTGGGCCTGGACGGCGCGTTCATCGGCGCCTACGGCCATGACGCGCGGGCTTGCGCCTTTACCGGCATGCGCGCGCTGTTTGACGCCGAACCCGGTGAGCGGACCCAGGTGATGCTGTGCGTGGACAAGGAGGAGATCGGCTCCTTCGGTAACACCAGTGCTCAGGGGCGCATCCTGCATCACATCGTGGACCGCATCCTCGTCGCCCTCGGCGAAACGCCCGGCGAGCACCGCATCAACACGATCCTCCATCGCTCCAAATGCATCTCCGCCGACGTGGCCGCCGCCATCGACCCGGACTGGGCCGAAGTTCACGACCGGCGCAACGGCGCGCTGACCGGTCACGGCATCGTCTTCAAGAAATTCACCGGCGCCCGAGGCAAAAGCGGCGCATCCGACGCTTCCGCCGAGTTGGTGGGAGAGGTCCGGCGCCTCTACAAGGACGCGGGCGTGCCGTTTCAAAGCGCCGAAATGGGTAAAGTCGACGAAGGCGGCGGCGGCACCATCGCGAAATTCCTGGCGGCGACCGGCATGGAGGTCATCGACTCCGGCCCGGCGGTCCTGGCCATGCACAGCCCCTTCGAACTGATTCATGTCCTCGACCTTTACAGCGCGTACAAGGCCTACAAGGCGTTTCTCGAACGCGCCACCCGCGCCGACGACTAACCGAATGCCTCCCGCCGAAGATGCGCCCCGTGTCGCCACCTGGACGGTCGATGACGCCGCGGCGGGAACGCGCTTGGACGCGGCCATCGCCAAGGCCCTGCCGGAACTTTCGCGTTCTCGGGCGACGGCTTTGATCCGCGAGGCGATGGTCACGGTCGACGGGGAGGTCGCCAAGCCCTCGACCAAAGTGCGCGCCGGCGAGGAGATCGAGGTCGAGATCCCGGCTCCCGAGCCGATCGAAGCCGTGGCCCAGGACATTCCCCTCGACATTCTCTATGAGGACGCGGATTTGATCGTCGTGAACAAAGAGGCGGGGATGGTCGTGCATCCGGCGGCGGGAAATCCGGATGGAACGCTGGTGAACGCTCTGCTGGGTCACGTGCGCGATTTGTCGGGCGTCGGCGGCGCGATGCGCCCGGGGATTGTGCATCGGTTGGATAAAGGCACGAGCGGCGCCATCGTTTGCGCCAAAAACGACAAGGCGCATGAATCGCTCTCCAATCAATTCGCCGCCCGGACGGTGGAAAAACGTTATTTGGCGTTCACCCTGGGCGTTCCCGCCGAATCGCAAGCGCTTATCGACGAGCCCATCGCCCGCGATCCCAAGGACCGCAAGCGCATGGCCGTGGTCGAGGGCGGGCGGGAGTCACGAACGCGCTATCGCGCCCTGGCGTCGCGGGACGGCATCGCGGCGGTGGAATGCGACCTTCTCACCGGGCGGACGCACCAGATTCGGGTGCATCTGCGGCATTTGGGGCACCCGCTGCTCATGGACGACTTGTACAGTGGAGTGCGCGGTCTGAAGAATCTCACGCCGGACGCACGGGCGTTGGCCGAATCGCTGACCCGCCCGGCGCTGCATGCCTGGAAGTTGTCGTTCCGTCATCCGCGAACGGATGAAAAGCTGGAATTCGTCGCGCCGATCGCGAAGGATCTGCAACCTTTGGTCGAATTTTTGGGACTGACGCTGTGACGAAATCCCCTTGGCATATTCCCTTCGGCGACGCCACGGCTACCCCCTACTACGGCGCCTTCTTCGGCCGCCTGGGCGGCGTCAGCGTAGGCCATAACGCGTCGCTCAATCTGGGCACGGGCACCGGCGACGACGCCGAAACGATCGAGGAAAACGGCCGACGTGTCCTGGCGACGTTGGGCGTGGAGCGATTGGCGCTGCCTCGGCAGGTGCATGAAGCGGATGTGATTGTCCTGGATGAGCCGAGCGCCGAAGGTGTGTCGCGTCTCGGTGACGCGGACGCGATCATGACGACGGTGCCGGGGCAGGGCGTGGGGGTGCTGACGGCGGACTGCGTCCCCGTGCTGCTGGCCGACGTCCAAGGACGCGCGGTCGCCGCCGTTCACGCGGGGTGGCGCGGTCTGGCCGCCGAAGTCATTGGAGCATGCGTCGCGCGAATGGGCGAACTGGGCATTTCCGCGAACGATCTGGTCGCCGCCGTGGGACCGGCCATCGGGCCGGAGGCGTATCAGGTGGACGACGCGCTGGCCGATCGGTTCGCCCACGAGATTCCCGGCGGAGCGGGGCAGGTGATCCGCGTCCCAGGGAGGCAGCCGGTCATCGACCTGCCGTCCATCGCCGCCTCGCAATTGAAAGCAGCCGGCATCGATCCCGCGCGCGTCACGGTCCACCGCCGTTCCACCGCCGCCGAGCCGGACGCATTTTTCAGCCATCGCGGACAGGACGGCAAGGCCGGCCGCCAACTCGCCGCCGTCGCCTTGGGCCGCCCATGAAACTTCCCCGCCCAAACTTTCGCGCGTTATGAAAAATTTTTGCCGAAATGACTTGACAGGTTGAAAGTTGCGTGGTTAGAGTTAGGCTACAGGCAAGAGGTTGGATACTTTGCTTCCTTGATGCCCGCCCGGCATCGGCAAACGACGAACCTTAGCTTCCAGACGGACTTTCCCCGTTCAATTTCAGATCGATCAACATTTCGGATCGACGCAGCCCGTTGAGGACAACAACATAAGTCCTGTTCTTCAGCGCTAAACCACGAATAGCTAACCCCGTCTCATTTTGAGACTCACTCCACACGTTTGAAACTGCCTTTTGGAATAGTTTGAAGTTCATCATGGGAGAATCGAATGGCCGAGAATAAGGCGCCTATGGACGCTGACGGTCCGTCGCGCAAACCGCGACGTTCCTCCGGACGCCGGGGTCAATCCCGGAACAACAACGGCAACGCCAACGACCGAAACGACGACGATTTGGCGGCCGCCAACATTGATCCGGACGGCGCGGTGCTCAATATCCAGGAGCTGAAAGAAGGCAAAATCGGCGATCTTCTGCGCCTGGCCAAGGAACTGGAGGTGGAAAACGCCACCGGCCTTCGCAAGCAGGATCTGATCTACGCCATCCTGCAGGCGCACACCGAGCGCCGGGGCGCCATCTACGGCGAGGGCGTCATCGAAATCCTGCCCGACGGTTTCGGGTTTCTGAGGGCGCCGGATTCCAACTATCTGCCCGGCCCGGACGACATCTACGTCTCCCCCAGCCAGATCCGCCGCTTCAACCTGCGCACCGGCGACACCATCTCCGGCCAGGTCCGCCCCCCGAAGGAGTCGGAGCGCTACTTCGCGCTGCTCAAGGTGGAGACGGTCAACTTCGAAAATCCGGAAGTCTCCCAGGACAAGATCCTGTTCGACAACCTGACGCCTCTCTACCCGGAAGACCACATCCAGCTCGAGGCCGATCCGGACAGTTACTCCACCCGCATCATGGATCTGCTTTGCCCCATCGGTAAGGGACAGCGCTCGCTGATCGTCTCGCCGCCCAAGGCCGGTAAGACCATGCTGCTGCAGGCGATCGCCAATTCGATCACGAAGAATCATCCGGAGATCTACCTGATCGTCCTGCTGATCGACGAGCGTCCCGAGGAAGTGACGGACATGAGCCGCTCGGTCAAGGGCGAGGTCATCAGTTCCACCTTTGACGAACCGGCCACCCGTCACGTGCAGGTCGCCGAAATGGTCATCGAAAAGGCCAAGCGCCTGGTCGAGCATAAGAAAGACGTGGTGATCCTGCTGGACTCGATCACCCGCCTGGCCCGCGCCTACAACACCGTCGTGCCCCACTCGGGCAAGATTCTTTCCGGCGGTGTGGACTCCAACGCCCTGCACAAGCCCAAGCGCTTCTTCGGCGCGGCCCGTAACGTGGAAGAGGGCGGCTCCCTGACGATTATCGCCACGGCCCTGGTCGAAACCGGCAGCCGCATGGACGAGGTCATCTACGAGGAGTTCAAGGGCACCGGCAACATGGAAGTGCATCTGGACCGTAAGCTGGCCGACCGGCGCGTCTTCCCGGCCATCGACATCAACCGCTCGGGTACCCGCAAGGAGGAGCTGCTGCTCACCCCGGATACCCTCCAGCGGGTCTGGGTTCTGCGCCGGGTGTTGAGCCCGCTCAACCCCATCGACTCCATGGAATTCCTGTTGGACAAGATCACCCAGACCAAGACCAACGATGACTTCCTCAAGTCGATGAACCAGTAATCCCCCATCCCCGAACGCCATCCCGGGCCGGTCCGAAAGGACCGGCCTTCGTTTATCTGAAGTCGCGTGGTTTCAAGGATTTAGCCGGGACGACTTCGTGCGGCGATTCGGCGACGTCGGCTTGACGCGGCAAGTCGACTTTGCTAAACAAGCGCGGTCTTTTCGCTCTTTGGGAAACCGGGCGCCAAAAAGGCGCGAAAGTGTAGGCACGTAGCTCAGCTGGTTAGAGCACTACCTTGACATGGTAGGGGTCGGAGGTTCGAGTCCTCTCGTGCCTATCACCTTTGGGAATGGCAGGATCCGTCCTGCTCGACGATGATGGGGGCCGGCGTGTTTTGGAAGCGATCCAAAACCCGTTGACAGCCCCGAAGTCGCGGACACTTCTTCGCGATGTCCATCTCTCGCCGCACCCCGCCTCTTGGGGATTTCCTTGGGTCGAGCGTCGCCCGAACGAATCGCCATTCGCGATTCTTGCCCAAAAAGCGTAGATTTACCGTGTGATTTGGATTGCAGCTTTGAATCGAGCTGACAATTGATGGACCAAGCGGCCTTTTCTGTTGTGAGGAAAGGGCCATCGGAGTTGATGATGTCCAATCTGTCCGTACATATCGACGGTCGGGAACTGTCCGTTCCGGCCGGTCAGACCTTGAACGATTTTTTCAAGGATCACGAAGACTTGCGTAATCACGACGCCGTCGCCGCCTATTTGGACGGCGAGGTGATCGACTTTCACACCGCCTTGCCCCACGGCGGGACGATCCGATTGATCATGGCCGACTCGCCCGAGGCCCTGCCGATCATCCGCCATTCCACGGCCCATGTGATGGCCGAGGCGGTGCAGCGCCTGTTCCCCGGCACCAAAGTCACCATCGGCCCGCCGATCGAGAACGGCTTTTACTACGACTTCGACTCGGAGCACGTCTTCACCCCCGAGGACCTGCGCGCCATCGAAAAAGAGATGAAAAACATCATCAAGCGCAATGACATTTTCGAGCGCTCGATGGTGTCCTCCGAGGAGGCCAAGCGGATTTTCCGCGAGAAGAACGAAGACTACAAAGTCGAGCTGATCGAGGACCTGGGCGTGGACGAGGTCTCGTTTTATACCCAGGGAGAATGGTTCGATCTTTGCCGCGGACCCCACGTGCCTCGGGCCAAACGCATCAAGGCCTTCAAGCTCATGTCGGTGGCCGGCGCGTACTGGCGCGGCGACGAAAACCGCAAAATGCTCCAACGCATCTACGGCACCGCCTTCGCCACCAAGGAGGAGTTGGACGAATACCTCAACTTCCTCGAGGAGGCCAAGAAGCGCGACCACCGCGTCCTGGGCAAGCAGCTTGAGCTGTTCATGTTCAATGACGAAGCCGGTGCCGGTTTCCCGATTTTTCTCCCCCGAGGCATGCGCCTGCGCACCGTCCTGGAGGAATGGGAGAAGAAGGAGCACTACAAGCGCGGCTACGAAATCGTCTCCGGTCCGACCCTGCTCAAGCAGGATCTGTGGGTTCGCTCCGGGCACTGGGACCACTACCGCGAAAATATGTATTTCACGCAGATCGACGAGACGGGCTACGGCGTCAAGCCGATGAACTGCCTGTCCCACATGCTGATCTTCAAGTCGAAAACCCGCTCCTTCCGGGATCTGCCCCAGCGATATTTTGAATTGGGGCTGGTGCATCGCCATGAGATGTCCGGCGTGCTCAACGGCCTGTTGCGCGTGCGCGCCTTCACCCAGGACGACGCCCACATCATCTGCATGCCCGAGCAGCTTCCCGGCGAGATCAAGGGTGTCATCCGCTTCGTGCAGGATGTCATGAATATCTTCGGCTTTGACTACAAGCTGGAGATTTCCACCCGCCCGGAAAAAGCCATCGGCGATGACGAAATCTGGGAGCAGGCCACCAACGCCCTCAAGTCGGCGCTCGACGACCTGGATCTGCCCTACGAGATCAACGAAGGCGACGGCGCCTTCTACGGTCCCAAGATCGACGTGAAGCTCATGGACTGCCTCAAGCGCGAATGGCAATGCGCCACGGTGCAATGCGACTTCGCGCTGCCCGAGCGCTTCGAGTTGGAATACGTCGGCTCGGACAACGCCACGCACCGCCCCGTCATGATCCACCGGGTCATCCTGGGCAGTGTCGAGCGTTTCCTGGGCGTGCTCACCGAGCACTTCGCCGGGGCGTTCCCGCTGTGGATTTCGCCGGTGCAGGCGGTGGTCATGACCATTAGCGAAAAGAGCGTTGACTACGGGCATAAGGTCGCCGAAACCATGCAGGCGGCCGGTTTCCGCGTCGAGGCGGATTTGCGCGACGAAAAAATCGGCAAGAAGATCGCCGAATGGCGCGAGCAGAAGGTCCCGTACATGCTCGTCGTCGGCGAAAAAGAGGCTCAGGAGAATCGGGTGGCCCCCCGCACGCGAAGCGGCGAGACACTCGAGCCCATGTCTCTGTCCGACTTCATGCAGCGCATGCAGTCCGAAGTGGATTCGAAGGCGCTCTAAAAACGCTCCAGGGTGTGGCGAGCGCGAAGGCTAGGAACCAATTGAGGAGGACGGCCCATTAACAAGAAAGTTCGAGAAGGCGACAAAAAGCCTCGCATCAACGACAAGATCCTCGCCCGACAGGTCCGCGCGATCGGACAGGACGGCGAACAGTTGGGCATCATCGCGACCGACAGGGCCCTGGCTATCGCCGAGGAGGCGGGGCTGGATCTGGTGGAAGTGGCCCCCGACGCCCTGCCGCCCGTGTGCCGGATCATGGACTACGGCCGGTACAAGTTTCAGCAGGAAAAGCGCGTCGCCGAAGGCAAGAAGCACCAGGCCACCGTTTCGGTCAAGGAAATCAAGTTGCGGCCCAAGACCGGCGAGCACGACTACCAAGTCAAGCTCAACCGCATCCTGAAATTCCTGGAGAAGGGGCACAAGGTCAAAGTGACCGTGATGTTCCGGGGTCGCGAGATCGTCCACACGGATCTGGGCCGCAAGCACCTGGACCGGGTCATTCAAGAGACGGCCGAGGTGGCGCAAATCGACGGTACGCCCAAGATGGAGGGACGCACCATGTCCATGGTGATCGCCCCCCAGAAGAAGAAGAGCTAAACGCGCCCGCGGGCGCCGACCTGGAATCACCAATCAACGCACGGCTAGGAACGATCAATGCGTCCGGCCGTCGGAGGCGAGAAATGTCGAAGATGAAGACCAATCGCTCGGCCGCCAAGCGGTTCAAGCTCTCGGCCAGCGGCAAACTGCGGCATAAGCAGACCGGAAGCCGTCATATCCTGACCAAGAAGAGCGCCGCTCGCAAACGCCGCCTGCGCCAGACCACGCAGATGGCCGCTTGCGACGAGAAGCGCCTCAAGCGTCTGCTCAACCTCTAGCGCGAATCCGCGCCGGATACCGCAAACCGGAAACCCGATTCGACCGCGTCGCAAATTGACGCGACCTCGAGGATCAAAAAGCGCACCGGAAAGTGCGTTAGGAGGATTCGACCATGCCCCGCGCAAAAGGCGGAACGAAAACGCGAGCCCGCCATAACAAGATCTTGAAGCTCGCCAAGGGATATCGCGAGGCTCGCGGCAGCCACTTCAGCGTGGCCCAGGAGTCCGTTCGCAAGGCCCTGACCAACCAGTACCGGGACCGCCGCACCAAGAAGCGGGATTTCCGCCGCCTGTGGATCGTGCGCATCAGCGCCGCGGCCAAGGAAAACGGCATGTCCTACTCCCGGCTGATGCACGGCCTGAAGCTCGCCGGCATCGACCTGGATCGCAAGATGCTGGCCGAGATGGCGGTTTACGACAAGGCGGCCTTCGCCCAGATCGTCGAGCAAGCCAAGCAGGCGATGTAATCCACGCCCGAAAGGCATCCGGATGATCGACCAAATCAAAGCCCTGGAAGACAAGGCGGCCAAGGCGCTGGCCGAGGCCACGTCCAAGGAACACCTGGAGGAGCTGCGCGTCGCCTTCCTGGGCAAGAAGGGCGAGATCACCGCGCTGTCCCGGGGCATGAAGGACGTCGCCGCCGAGCAGCGCAAGGAAATCGGTCAGGTCGTCAACGCCGTCAAGGAGCGCATCGGCGCCTTGCTGGACGAGCGCCTGGCCGTCATCGCCGCCAAGGAACGCGAGGCCGAACTGGCCGCCGCCAGGGTGGACGTCACGCTGCCCGGCCGCCGTCGCCGCCTGGGCCATCTCTCGCCCCTCACGCAGGTCGAGCGGGAGATCAACCGCATCTTCCAGTCCCTGGGATTCGTCATCGAACTCGGCCCCGAGGTCGAGACGCCCCATTACAACTTCGACCAGCTCAACTTCCCGCCCGACCATCCGGCGCGAGACGCTCAGGACACCATCTTCATCGACGAGGGCCGTCTGCTGCGCACGCACACCAGCCCGGTGCAGATCCGGGTCATGGAGCGCACGCGCCCGCCGATCCGTATGATCGCGCCGGGGTGGGTCTACCGTTCGGACACCCTGGACGCGACGCATTCGCCGATGTTCTCCCAGGTCGAGGGCCTGGTGGTGGACGACGGGATCACGTTCGGCGATCTGTTCGGCGTGCTCAATGAGTTTGTGCATCAGTTTTACGGGACGAATGTCAAAACGCGCTTTCGCCCCAGCTTCTTCCCCTTCACCGAACCCTCCGCGGAAATGGACATCACGTGCCCGTTTTGCGAAGGAAAGGGCACCGTCAACGGCGCGCGCTGCCGGGTGTGCTCGGGCTCGGGATGGAAGGAACTGCTGGGTTGCGGGATGGTGGACGAAAACGTGCTCAAGGCCGTGGGCTACGATCCGGAGCACTACACCGGCTTTGCCTTCGGCATCGGCATCGAACGCCTGACGATGTTCAAGTACGGCGTGAACGAAATCCGCCACTTCTTCGAAGGCGACGTCCGCTTTATCTCCCAATTTTAGTTCCCGCGTGGATCGCTTGAAAGCTGGGAAATGACCTTGGACCGTTTCGGAATGGACGCTTCATGAAAATCAGTCTGAATTGGCTTCAGGACTATGTGGACGTGGAGGATCTGAACGATCTGCCGCGCCTGTTGACGTCCGCCGGGATGGAAGTCGAGGGCGTCAAGCGCGTCGGCGACGGCGTGAAGGGCGTCGTAACCGCCAAGGTGCTGGGAGTCGAGGCCCATCCCGACGCCGATAAGCTGCGCGTGTGCCGCGTGGACACGGGAGCGGGGGAGCACACGGTCGTGTGCGGCGCGCCGAATGTCGCCGAGGGGCAGATCATCGCCCTGGCCGCCCCGGGATGCACCCTCCCGGTCGGCAAAATCGAAAAGAAGGCCGTGCGCGGCGTCGAGAGCCACGGCATGATCGCCAGCAAGCGCGAACTCGGCGTCTCGGACGATCACTCGGGGATCTGGGTTCTGCCGCCGGATACGCCGATCGGCGAGATGCTGGACATGGTCGTGCCCCTGGGCGACGTGGTCATCGAGGTGGACATCACCGCCAACCGCCCGGACCTGCTGTGCATGCTGGGCATTGCCCGCGAGGTCGCCGCCTACACCGGCCAGAAACTGCGCCGTCCTGAAATCGGCACATACCCCAAAGGTGGGGCGGTCGACGGCAAAATCTCCGTGGACATTCAAGATCCCGACGCCTGCCGTCGTTATTCGGCGTTCATGGTCGAGGGCGTGCGCGTTGAGCCGTCGCCCATGTACATGCAGCTTCGCTTGGATGCGGTGGGGGTGCGTCCGATCAATAATCTGGTGGACGTGACCAACTACGTACTCTTCGAGCTCAACCAGCCGCTGCACGCCTTCGACTACGAATTCCTCCAGGGGCAAAAGATCGTCGTCCGCCAGGCGAAAGACGGCGAGACGATGACGACGCTGGACGAAAAGGAACGCGCCCTGACGTCCGAGGATCTGTTGATCTGCGACGGCGAGAAGCCGGTGGCGTTGGCCGGCGTGATGGGCGGCGCGAATTCCGAGGTGTCGGCGAAGACATCGACGGTGCTCATCGAATCGGCGTATTTCTCGCCGGTGGGAGTGCGTCGCACGTCCAAGCGCCTGGGGCTGGCGTCGGACTCGAGCTATCGCTTCGAGCGCGGCATCGACATCGACGGCGTCGTCAACGCCGCGGCCCGCGCGGCCGAGTTGATGGCTCGAGACGGCCACGGCACCGTCGTCGAAGGCCATGTGGACAACTTCCCGAATCCGCGAGAAGAGCAGGTCATCCGCCTGCGCGGCGCCCGATGCAACCACGTGCTGGGCACCGGCATCTCCACGCCCCACATGGCGCGCCTGTTGGAAAAGATCGAGCTGGGCATCGTCGACCAAAATGACGACCACATCGACGTGCGCGTCCCCAACTTCCGCGCCGACGACATCACCCGCGAGATCGACCTGATCGAGGAAGTCGCGCGCCTGCAAGGCTTCGACGACATCGCGCCGACGATTCCCGCCACGGCGGTGCAGGAGCACATCCCCGATCCGATCATCGCGCTGATCGACAAAGCCCGGGACGCCATGGTCGGTCTGGGATACGGCGAAGCCCCGGCGGTGGCGATGACCAGCCGTGAAATGCTCGACGCGTTCAAGGATGCGCCCGGCCGATACGTCGAATTGCTCAATCCGCTTTCGGCCGAGATGGGCATCCTGCGCGACAGCCTGTTGCCGACGATGCTGACCGCCGTCTCGCGGAATCTGGCGCGGCAAAACCGCGACCTGGCGATCTTCGAGGTGCGCCGGGTTTTCCTACCTTCGGAGCAGGGCGAGTTGCCCCACGAGCCGACGCACGTCGCCTTCACCCTGGCCGGGCGCGCGGAACCCGCCGAATGGTCGTCCAGCGACCGGACGGTGGATTTCTTCGACGCCAAGGGCACGGCGGAAGAATTCCTCGAAGCCGTCGGCGTCCTTTCCGGTGTGGAATTCCAGGCCGAAAGCGCCCCGTCGTTTTACATCGACGGCGCCGGGGCGAGGATCGCGGTGAACGGCCGACCGGTGGGCCATCTCGGGCGATTCTCACCGACGCTCCTGGCGAAATTCGACATCGACGCCGAGGTGTACGGCGGGCAGATCGACCTGACCGCGCTCATTCCCCATCTGGCGGAAACCAAGACCTTCAAACCCTGGTCACGCTTTCCCCGGACCACGCGCGACCTCGCGGTCCTCGTCGACCAAACGCAGCCCGTGGGCCCCTTGCGCGAGGCGATTTCGGCCGTCGACGAGACGCATATCCTGGCCGTCCGCGTCTTCGACATCTACACCGGCAAGGGCGTGGAATCCGGCAAAAAATCCGTGGCGTTCTCGCTGGATATCCAGTCCATGGAATCCACGATGACGGTGGAAGACACGGACCGGATCGTGGAACGGGTGGTGGAAAAGTTGTCCACAGCCTTCGGCGCAAAGCTCAGGTAACGCTTTAAATATTTCCAGATAACTTATTGAATTATAGCGATAATACCCGTCGCAGCAGCCGGATATCGCCTTAAGCGATTCTTGAGCAATCCGGCTGGAAGGGCGGGAAAAATATAGATATTGTTGCAGTGTCCGATAAATTGGGTATGATACGGGCTCTCAAGGGAGCCATAAGGGGGAGTTCGGATGACCAAGGCGGATCTGGTCAACGCGATTTACGAGCGCGTGGGCTTTTCCAAGAAGGAATCGGCGCGGATCGTTGAGTTGGTCTTTGAGATCATCAAGGAGACGCTCGAAGAGGGCGAGAAGATCAAAATCTCCGGGTTCGGGAACTTCGTGATTCGGGACAAGCGGGCGCGCATCGGCCGCAATCCCCAGACCAACGAGGAAATCACGATTTCGGCCCGGCGCGTGCTGACCTTCAAACCCAGCCAAGTCCTGCGCAACGCGCTCAAGGACGTTTAGCTTTTAGGGGAGGCCCATCGTGGAAGAAATCAAGATCCCCGATAAGCTGTACTTCAAGATCGGCGAGGTCTCGGACCTGACCGGCGTGAAGCCCTACGTGCTGCGGTATTGGGAGTCGGAATTCAATATCGTCAAGCCGTCCAAGACCGCGTCCAATCAGCGTCTGTACAAGCGCCGGGAAGTGGAGCTGATCCTGGAGATCAAGCGACTGCTTTACGAGGAAAAATTCACGATCGCCGGCGCCAAGAAAGTCCTCAACGAGCGGGGCGGGACCACCCGTCGCTCGGCCGGACAGATGAAACTGCCGCTCCAGCAGAAGAAGACGCGCGAGCTTCTGCAAAAGATGCGCAAAGAGATCGAAGCCATCAAGAAACTGGTTGAAACGCAATAGCGTCTCGGCTATAGTCCGCCGCGCGGTTTTCAAAAAAACCGCGTTTGTTTTTTGCGCGTCGCGAACATTCGCTCGATTTTCCGCCATCGCATCGGGGCGTAGCGCAGTCTGGTAGCGCACCTGAATGGGGTTCAGGGGGTCGGAGGTTCGAATCCTCTCGCCCCGATTTTGATTGATCGATGAACGGACTCGCAGCGATTCACCTTCCGAAGATCCTGAAGAAAATGCCGGTTCGCATCGCGCCGCCCCAGACGGCCTGGGGCGAGGGCGGCCGGGCCCAACCCCACACGCGCGTCTCGGCGCCTCGGCGTTCATGAAGATCCTGGTCTCCAACGACGACGGTATCCATTCGGACGGCCTGCTGGCCTTGCGCGACGCCTTGTCCGAATTGGGGGAGGTGACGGTCGTCGCCCCCGACCGCGAACGTAGCGCCCAATCCCACGCCCTGACCATCCACCGCCCCTTGCGGGTGCATCAGGTGGAAGAACGATTTTATTCGGTCGACGGCACGCCCGCCGACGCGGTGCACCTGGCGCTGAATGTCGTTATGCGCGACGAGCGGCCCGATCTGGTCGTCTCCGGTATCAACCAGGGCGGCAACCTGGGCGACGACGTCACCTATTCCGGCACCGTCGCCGCGGCCCGGGAGGCAGCCATGCTCGGCGTGCCCAGCTTCGCCGTCTCGGTCGTGGCCCGAACCGATTTTCATTTCGACGGCGCCGCCGCTTTCGCGCTGCGTCTGGCGCGTCATCTGCGCGATCATCCGTTGCAATCCCGGTCGCTGCTTAACGTCAACGTCCCCAACGTCCGCGCCCACGAGCTGCCCGAATATCGCTTTACCCAACTGGGTCAGCGCATCTTCAGCGACGAGGTCGTGGAAAAAGCCGACCCGCGCGGCGCGTCGTACTACTGGATCGGCGGGCAGGAATTGGGCTTCACCCGCGCGGCGTCCTCGGACTTGCAAGCGATCTCCGAAGGCTTCATTTCCGTCTCTCCCATCCGCATCGATCAGACCGACTACGACCTGCTCACGCGCCTGGCCGCCGACGGGCCGGACATCCCATGACCAAGCCCGAGTTCTATCAGCGCCAGCGCGACGAGATGGTCGAGCGCCAGATTCGGGGCAGGGGTGTCAAGGACGAACGCGTCATCGCCGCCATGCAAAAAATCCCGCGCCATATGTTCGTCGACAAGGCCTTTGTCGACCGCGCCTACGACGACGGGCCGTTGCCTTTGCCCGAGCGGCAGACCATCAGCCAGCCCTACATGGTCGCCCTCATGACGCAGTCCCTGCTGCTGACCGGCAAGGAAAAGGTGCTCGAAATCGGGACCGGATCGGGATATCAGACCGCGATTCTATCCCGCCTGGCCGACCGGGTTTTTTCCATCGAACGCCACCCCCGCCTGGGACGTCAGGCCGAGCGAACGCTGCATGACTTGGGCATTCACAACGCCTTGGTTCGTATCGGCGACGGAACGCACGGCTGGGCCGAGGAGGCGCCGTTCGACGCGATCCTCGTGACCGCCGGGGCTCCCAAGGTCCCGCCCGCGTACTTGGATCAGCTCAAGGACGACGGGCGTCTGGTGATCCCCATTGGTGACGACACTCAGCAGATGCTTTATCGTTTCACCAAGACCAAGGAAGCGATCTTCGAGGAAGAACTGGTGGCCTGCCGATTCGTCAAATTGGTGGGACGCTACGGTTGGGAGGCCGTGAAGTGATCGATCTGATTTATCAAGTCTTCGCCTTTCTCAAGGTCATCATTCACGACCTGGGCTATTGGGGCATCCTGATCGGCATGACCGTCGAAAGCTCGGCGATTCCGTTTCCGTCGGAGATTGTCATTCCCCCGGCCGGAGCGCTGGCCCACGAAGGCAAGATGTCCCTATGGCTGATCGTCGTCTGCGGCATGGTCGGCTCGGTGCTGGGCGCGCTGATCAACTACGGCGTCGCCTACTACCTGGGACGGCCGTTCTTTGAAAAATACGGCAAGTACGTCCTGGTCACGGAAGAGAAGATCAAGCGCTCGGAAGAGTTCTTTGAAAAATACGGCGCCGTGGCCACGCTGATCTGCCGTTTCATTACCGTCGTTCGCCAGCTCGTCTCGCTGCCGGCCGGATTCTCCAAGATGCGTCTGCAGCCGTTCATTCTCTACACGGCCATCGGCTCGGCCATCTGGAGCATGATCCTGGCGTTCCTCGGATACTTCGCCGGGGCCGGGGAAGAGACGATCAAGGCGTACAAAACGCCCATCACCATCGGCACCGTCGTTGCGGCGGGCCTTGTTTTGACCGCCTTCCTTGCCTATAAATACACGCAGAAACGACGCCAAGCGGGGGCGCAAGCGGCCACCGGCGAATAGGGCCGGCCGGGGTGCCGCGGGCACAGGAGTTTCGCATTTTGGGCGCAACAATCGCCGGCGACCGAATCAACCAGGCTCGGCGCCCCTGGATTTTGGCGGCGGCCGTCTTCGTCTTGGCTTTGGTCAGCGGCTGCGGCTACTACATCACCGTGGAACGGGGCGACACTCTCAACGACATCGCCCGGGAATACGGCGTCACCACCAACGACCTGATCGAAGCCAATCCCAACCTCAAGGATCCCAACCGCATCTATCCCGGTCAGAAGCTGCGCATCCCGCGTGAAAAGTCGCTGGTTGTCGCCGAAGGGGCGCAGAAGCGGCCGGGCGATACGAATAAGTCGGCGCTCAAGGAGCCTTCCGAGATTCCGCCGCGCGCGACGACCACCTCCACGCCGGCATCGACTCCGCCTCCGGCACGTAGCGCTGTGCGTTCCACGCCGCCGCCCGCCGCCACGGCCGAAAAAACCGAAGCGGTGGGAGCGGGCGGGGCCGTCTCGACCGGCTCGCCGTCGTTCATCTGGCCGGTCAACGGCACCATCCTGCGCGGCTTCGGAAAAGGCCCGGACGGGCGCATCAACGAAGGCATCGACATCGCCGCTCCGGCCGGCACCGACATCAAGGCCGTGGCCGACGGTGAAGTGCTGCTGTCCAACAACAAGCTCAAAGGCTACGGCAATATGATTGTCGTCCAGCACAACGGCGGCTTCGTCTCCATCTACGCCCACAACCGCATCAACCACGTCAAAAAGGGCGACAAGGTGCGTCAGGGGCAGGTCATCGGCGAGGTCGGCGACACCGGCCGGGCCAGCCAGCCCCATCTGCATTTCGAGATTCGAAAGAATATCAAGACCATCGACCCGTACCCGTTGCTGCCTCGGCGCTAACCTTCAAGCAGGAGTCCCGCCATGGACGACATCGCCAAGCTCATCCGCAACGTCCCCGACTGGCCCAAACCGGGCATCCAGTTCAAGGACATCACGACGATGGTCGCCAACGGCCCGGCGCTGCGAAAGGTCATCGACACCTTGGCCGAGCGCTACAAGGCGTTCGAGTTCGACGCCGTGGTCGGCGTGGAAGCTCGCGGCTTCATTTTCGGAACCGCGTTGGCCTACGCCCTGAACACCGGCTTCGTCCTGGTCCGCAAACCCGGCAAGCTCCCGGCAAAGACGCGCAAGGTCAGCTACGAACTCGAATACGGCACCGACTCCCTGGAAATCCACGAGGACTCGATTGCCGAAGGCGGCAAGGTTCTGGTCATCGATGATTTGCTGGCCACGGGCGGTACCGTCCGCGCCGTCATCGACCTGCTGCACGGCATGGGCGCCGATGTCGTCGAAGCGGCCTTCATCGTCGAACTCATCGGCCTGGGCGGCCGCGCCAAGGTCGAGGAGAAAACCGACGTCCACAGCCTGATCCACTTCGAAGTCGACGAATAGTGCCGAAGCCGGCACGGGCTGGGAACGCCGGCGCGTCGTCGGAAGTTCCACGGTAGACGCCGCTTCGCTCCAATCGATTCCGACTGGTAAAAATCTGGGTGCCACACTTTTGCGACGCTGAAAGCGGAGAGAAGGTGTGAGGTGAATTTTCCGCATTTTCTTCAGTAAGCCCCAAGGCAGGGCCGCATCCGAATTCGTCATAATCTATATTATGTCAAATATTGCCAGAGTGCGCCGTCACTGGTCATCCAACGCCAGCACTTCCGAAAATCCCTCCCGAGGCGAGGCCACCTGGGCATTTCTCGTCACGCATCATTTTTCGAAAACTTCGATATGGGATCCGACCGGGACCGAAATCTCCCGCGCATGCACGTCCCGCCAGTCGATCACCAACCCCGTCGACGAGCCGCCGTCCAAATTGAAGGCGAAGCTCGCGTTGACCGGAGCCGCCGTCGCGATCTTGGCCGCGTCGCCGTACGTCAGCCAGGCGCTGTCGCTCACCAGGAAGAAGATCCGCCCGGCGACGTCTTCGCCGATGATCGTCCGGCGATGGCGTTTCGTGGACTTATACGCCACGGGCCGGCCGTCGCGAACGATCGCCGGACCGCATTTCACGGCTTGCTCAAAGGCTTCGGCTTCGCCGTCTTTCAGGGGCTTGCGTGCCAGATCCCGTAGACCCGCCATACCGCCTTTGACGAAAAACAGCCCCTTGAAGCGCGTGAGCTTGTTTTCGGACTTGACGATCTTCCCATCCGTTACCAGCAAGTCCGTGGGCGTGTAATCCTCGGCCCAGTAGCCGCCGTTGACCGTCAAAATGGCCTTGGAATCGGCGTGCCTTGCTTGGACACTTTGGGGAGGATTCGTGTAGACGGCCTCAAAGCGAAATTTCGCCGGATCCATCGAAACGAAATGCACATCACCCGACGGCGTCGTCAATTTCTTATAAATCAGCGCAGGGACGTCCTGAGCGACTGCTGACGGCGCGGAGAGCGGGGAAACAATAAGCATTGCGAATAATACGCCCATGCCCGCCAGCGCGGCCGCAGCCCAGCGCATCACGATGGGTCGTCTCCCGAAACGTAATGCATCTCGAACCATTCCGGTTGAATGTTTGGCGTGTACCCCCGAAACGCCGTCAACAAATCGCGCCGCACCGCGTGCAGCGTCGCCACCTGAATCGGTCGCTCGCGCAGATCATCGGAAATGCGCACGACTTCCTGGCGGAACTCCTTGCCGACGTCCGAATAGATCATGTTGAAATACTGCAACGCTCGAGCCTGATGCATGGCCGCGCTGATGGATTCGGCGCTGTCCGGATTTTCGGCGGCGTATTTCTCGGCGCGATAAACTTCGACCAACACTGACAGCACCAGCGCCGTGCGCGTTTCGGAGAGCAGGGCGTCATAGCCCTTCCCGCCCTCTTCCCGCGCTTTTTTCGCGGCGGTGTGCATTCGCGTTCGGACCTCGCGCAACGCGCCATCCAGCGGTGTCACCGGCGGATGGTCCAGGTGCCGATTGATCGCTAGCGTCTCATCCACCGCCCGCGCAGCCGCGATTCCGCGTTCGATCTCCTCGGGGCCTTTCTCCGGCTTGCGAAGCTGCATGTACTCCCAAAAAGCCCGCGAAATCGTCAGCGCCGAAATCTGCGTGTTCACCGACGGCGCCAGGCTGCCCTTGGCGATCTCGATGCCTTCCTTGTATTTGCTCGCGAAACGCAAATCCAGCTTGCTGTCCACCAGGCGCACCATCTTCTCGACGCCGCCTTGCCTGTACAGACCGCGTATATGCCCCAGATCCGGCTTGGCGCGGCACGCTTCCCCATGCAGGTCGACAGCGGCCAGCGCGATCTCGTTGAGGCGCTCGGGATCGAAATCCCGCTCCCGCGTCGCCAGCGCCAACAGGAGGAAAATCGCCGCGACGCCGGCACCAATGACGATGACGCGCTTCATCGCGTCCTCGGAACAAAATTCATGAACAAAGCCTCCGGCATGCACGCACCATAGAAAAGCTCGCGACGCCCGGCAATCCCGCCCGGCAGTTTCGTTCCGAATCCGCCGACGATCGCCAACGGAAAACCCGCGATTCCCGACACTTGGAAAGAATAGCTCAAGCTTCGAATGCGGCTTGCATTTGTCGGACGGCTATGATAAACGGCCCCTCCGACTCGCGCCGGAGCCCATGGGCTGAATATTCGCGGCGGCGAGCGACAGATTTCGAAGACTAAGACCGACGATTCAGGAGCGCATCATGGCTCGCGTTTGCGAAGTTTGCGGCAAAGGTCGCCAGATCGGGATGAATGTGTCCCACTCCCACATCCGCACCAAGAAGGTGTGGCAGCCGAATCTGCAGAAGATTCGCGTGCTGACCGCCAACGGCACCCGCAAGCGCATGCTCGTTTGCACCACGTGCATCTCGCGCGGTTTCGTGACCAAGGCGCACTCGGGCGCGTTTTCCCGCCCCAACGCCGGTTAATTTTCCGCAAGAACACCGATAGACAATTCGCTTTCAAAAAAGCAGGCCGTCCCGCCTGCTTTTCGTATTTCACGCCCCAACGTGCTTCGTCCTTCTCTCGTGCCCCTATTCCCCATTTGTCGATCTGCTAGACTACTTTGCTTATGACGCATGTGATTGCCGTAGCCGGTTCTCCCCGTGAGGGCGCCAACACCGACCGCCTGCTCGACGCCTTTCTGGACGGCGTGCGCGAGGCCGGTGCGTCCGTTGAACGGGTGACGATTCGCGAGGCCGACGTGGGCCCTTGCCGGGACTGCGGCCCCTGTGAAATTGCGGGATCGTGCGTCATTGCCGACGATCATCCGGCTCTGGCCGTCCGCGTGTTGGAGGCGGATATCTTCGTGCTCGCCTCGCCGGTGTACTACTGCGGCTTTCCCGGCATGACCAAGAACTTCATCGACCGCTTCCAGCCCTACTGGTACGGACGCTACAAAAAGAACCTGCCGCCGCGGACCGGGCCGGACGGGTATTTTCTGTCGGTGGGCGCGGCGCCGAGCCTGAAAAACTTTGACGGCATGCGCGTGACATTCAAGTATTTGATGCGCTCAGTCTGGGGGGAACCGTGCGGGGAATTGGTGGTCCCGGCGACCGAAGAACGCGGCGCCGTCGCAGCGGACACCGCATCCCTGGAACAAGCCCGCCGGTTGGGTTATGAAGCTGTGATGCAAAGGCAACGGGCCTCCGACGAGGCGCCGGGGCGATAGACGATTCCATCGATCGATGGTGAATGGGAGGAGATGACCATGGCCGAGCGAGAAGACCTGACCGGGAAAAAAGCGCCGAACTTCAACCTGCCCGACCAGGACGGCAACAAGCACAAACTCGCCGATTACAAGGGCAAAAAGGTCGTCCTCTATTTTTACCCCAAGGACGACACCCCCGGATGCACCAAGGAAGCCTGCGGATTTCGCGACCTGAAGGGCGAATTCGACGCGGCGGACACGGTGATCTTCGGCGTCTCCAAGGACGGCGACAAGTCGCACCAGAAGTTCATCGGTAAGTACAAGCTGAACTTTCCCCTGCTCTCCGACGAGAATCTCAAGGTGCATGAGGCGTACGGCGCCTACGGCGAGAAGAATATGTACGGCATCAAGCGCATGGGCGTGATCCGCTCCACCGTGCTCATCGGCCCGGACGGCAAGGTGGCCAAGCACTGGCGTTCGGTGAAGGTCGCCGGGCATATGGACAAGGTCCTCGAGGCGGCCAAGGCCATCTAAATGTCTCCCGCGAATTTGGACAAAAAGGCGATCGCCAAGACCTTCAAGCGGGTCGGCACCTTGATGGAATTGGCCGGCGAAGAGGACTTCAAGGCCACGGCCTACACCCGTGCGTCGCGAGCCATCGAGACCTTCGAAGGGGCGGCGGAGGACATCGTCCCGGCGGCCAAGGCCGGGAAGATTCGCGGCATCGGCAAGGGCCTGACCGACAGCCTCGTCACGCTGGTCGAAACCGGCGAGTTGCCCGAATTGGAATCGCTGGAAGCGTCTTTTCCGCCCGGCTACACCGACATGCTCGCCATCTCCGGCCTGGGCGCGAAGAGCGTCCGCAAGCTCAACGCCGAGTTGTCCATCCAAAACCTGGATCAACTGGAAGCGGCGTGCAGGGACGGCAGCATCGCGGCGGTTTCGGGATTCGGCGAAAAAAAGCGCGAGAAGATCCTGGAAGGCATCGAGCACCTGCGCCAATACGCCGGGCAATACCACCAGGATACGGCGCTACGGGACGTCGATGCGCTGATCGCCGCCCTCGCCCCCTCGGTCGAGAAAATTTCGGCGGCGGGCGACGTGCGAAGGTGCATGGAGACGGTACGCGAGGCGCGGGTCCTGGTCGCCGCGACCGATGAGCAAGCCCTTGCGGCGGCGCTGAAGGACTCGGATCTGATTCGGGATCTGAAGGGGCCGTCGCCCTCTTCCCATCGTATGACGCTCCCGTCGGGCATGCCTTGCGAGGTCCGCGTCGTGCCGAAAAACCACTGGGGTTGGGCGCTGGCCCTGGCGACCGGCAGTGACAAACACCTGGCCGATTTGGCCGCGCACGCGGCGTCCAAGGGAATGCAGCTCAACGGCGACGCGCGAAGCGACGGCAAAGTCCTGGATTGCGACAGCGAAGAGGCGTTCTTCAACCTCCTGGGTTTGTCGTATATTCCGCCGGAAATCCGGGAAGGCGATGGCGAGATCGATGCGGCCGCCGCCGGCAAGATCCCCACCCTCCTCGCGCAGGACGACCTGGTCGGCATCATCCATAACCACACGCAATATTCGGACGGCACCGGTTCCCTCGCCCAGATGGCCGAAGCGTCGCGGGCGCTAGGCTACCGCTACTTCGCCGTCAGCGACCACAGCAAGAGTTCGACCGTTGCCGGGGGCCTGTCCGTCGACGAAATCAAAAAGCAGCACAAGGAAATCGATGCCTGGAACGCCGAGCATCCCGACATGCCCATTCTCAAGGGCATCGAGTGCGACATCCTCAAGGACGGCAAACTGGACTACGAGGATGACGTCCTGGCGACCTTCGACTACGTTATCGTCAGTGTGCACTCACATTTTACCCTGAGCGAGCAAGAAATGACCGATCGAGTCATTCGAGCCGTTCGCAACCCTCATGTCACCATGCTCGCCCACCCCACCGGACGCCTGCTGCTGCGTCGCGAGCCGTACGCCATCGACATGGCGAAGGTAATCGACGCTTGCGCCGAATGCGGTTGCGCTATCGAGGTCAACGCGAATCCGTATCGGCTGGACATCGATTGGCGCCTGCTCAAGGGCGCGCTCTCCGCCGGGATCAAGACGGCGATTTCGCCGGATGCGCACAGTGACAAACAGCTCGCATTCGCCCGGTACGGCGTGAATATCGCCCGCAAGGGATGGGCGACGCCGGCCGATGTCCTCAACTGCCTAAGTGCTGACGATCTCAAGGCATTTACCGCCAAGCAACGCGGATAGCCCTCCGGACGACCGCTGATTGTCCGGGAAAATCCCCAGGGATCCCGACCGGTCGGCAGCACGGCCGATACCAGCAAAATCGAGCGCGTCTCCACCTTGCAAACGACGCGCGTTGTGCTACGTTATCTCGGATTTTGAATTGCGGATCGGTCACGTAAACCCATGGCGAACTTCCAGCCTCTGGTATACCAGGAGCTTCCACAGCGCCTGAAAACGGTTTTGCCGGAGAATGCGCCGGTGGGCATGCGCATGGCCGCCGCCGAGGGCAATCTTCCGCTCATCACGCAAGACCTGGTCACTTGCCTGTATTACCTTTCGTCCGACGATGATCCGCGCGTGCGGCGCTCGGCGCGAAAGCACCTGCGGGAGCTGCCCGAGACCATCCTCCGCCGCGCCCTCTTGGCCGAGATTTCCCCGAAGATCCTGGACTGGTTCGCCTCGGTCGACCTGTCGCCCCAGGAACTCTACGAACTGATTATCCTGAACAAAGGCACGCCCGATTCGGCCTACATCGAGATGGCCAAGCGGGTCAAAGACACCCGCGTCCTCCAGCTTCTGGCGCGTAACGAGCAGCGATTCCTTCGCAATCCCCGCATTCTCGCGGCGCTGCGGGCGAACCCCCATCTGAGCGCCGAGGTCCGGGAATGGTCGAAGGACTTCTTCCGCCGCCATACCGGCAAAGACCTCGAAGACGTCCTGTCGCCCGACGAAATCCTGGAAATCATTCGCGACGTGCCCGACGCCGTCATCGGCGAAGTGGATATGGCGCCGCCTCCCGAGGCAGTAGCTCCCGAGGCCGTAGCTCCCGAGGCAGCAACCCCCGAGGCCGTAGCCCCCGAAGCGGAAGGCGCACCTGAAGCGGTCGAGGATCGGCAAGTAGCCCCGGCGCACGCCGCCCCGACGATCGAAGTGATCCAGATCCCCGACCCCAACGCGGAGTTCTTTGCGAATATTCAGCCGCTGCGTTGGGAGCAGTTGTCGCCCCGCTTGCAGACCGTCGTCCCCGAGGACGCCGCCAAGAGCATCCGCATGGCGGTCGCCAAGTCGAACCTGCCGTTGGAAACGGTCGATCTGGTCATGGGCATGTTCTACGTGGCCTTCGATGCCGACCCGGAAGTGCGCGTCGCGGCCCGGGCATCGTTGACCGAGTTGCCCGCGAGCCTGTTGAACACGACGCTCTCGACCCCCATGCCGGCGGCGATCCTGGAGTTGTTCTCGCGCATCGAATTGCCCGACCCGGCGCTGTACGAAAAGCTGCTGCTCAATCGCAATACGCCCAACAGCGCCTTTGTTCGCCTGGCCTCCACGCGCAGGGAAGAACGCGTCATCCGTATCATCGCCGGCAACGAACAACGGCTGCTGGCCGAACCGCGCATTATCGCCGCTCTTGAGCGCAACGCCGCCACGCCGATTTCCATCCTGGATCGGGCGCGCTCGTTCTACAAACTCTCGAAAGGCCGCTCCCACAAGGAAGCGATCGAAGAGATCGAGGCACGAGAGGCGGCCGAACAGGAGGCCCAAGCCGCGGCCCGGGAGGCCCAGGAAGCCGCCGAGGCACGGGCGGAAGCCCTGGAAGCCGAGGAGCTTTCCGAAGAGGCGGGCGAAGAGATCGAAGCTATCGAGCAGCCCGCCGAGACCGGCGGCGAGCTGATCGGCGACGAGTTACCCGAGGGTTTCTCCGTCGACGATCTGCTTCGGGAGCAATTCGACCCGGAAGAAAAATTCGCCAAGGAACTCCTCGAAGATCCGGACGAGGCCCTCGACAAGGATTCGCGCCAGGGCCTCAACCAACAGGTCAACGCCATGACCGTGTTGGAAAAAATGCAACTCGCCCTATCCGGAAACATCGAAGCGCGCACCTTGTTGATGAAAAACCCCAACCGCCTCATCCAGGAATGCGTGCTGCGTAATCCCAAAATCACCATCGACGAAATCATCCGCGTCGCCACCGACAAATCCCAAAAGGAAGAAATCATCCGCATGGTCGCGGCCAACCGGGATTGGACGAAAAGCTACGCGGTCGTTCACGCCCTGTGCTGGAATCCGAAGACGCCCTTCCTGCAAGCTTCCAAATACCTGGGCCGCCTCTACGTCAAGGATCTGCAAAAAATCGCGAAATCCAAGGCCATTCCGGGTATGCTGGCGGTGCAGGCCCGCCGTCTGGTGGCGGAGAAGCAAAGGTTTAACTGATGGACCCGAGCGACGATCCCCTCTCCCCCGTTCCCAAGGTTCCGGACGCGGCCGCCTTGGCCGAGGAAGAGCGCCTCTGGAACGAGATTCTCGCCGACCCGGAGGACCAGGAGCGGCACAAGGCCTACATGGGTTTCATCGCCCGCAACAACCTGCTCAAGGAAGCCTCCCGCCGCTACGGCCCGATGATCAGCGCCAAGGACGACTACTCCATCGAGGCGCGCCGCCAGTTTCGCCAATATCAACAGACCATCGTCAACATGATGTTCATGACCTCCCCCCGCCACCATCACGAGGTCAAAAAATCCGAGATCGACTATTTCCTGCTGTTCGTCGGCGCCGTACTGATCGTCTTCGGGATCGCCGGTCCGATGATCTCAACGAACCCGATCATTCGCTACGGCCTGCTGCTCGGCCTCGTCGGCGGGATCGCCATCGTCGGATTCTCCATCTACAAAAAAGTCCAGCTCGTCAAAACGATGCAGGACGACAACAACCCCACCATCCGCTGATCAACGGCCATGTCCGACTCCGGCCGCCTGACCCTCGTCGCCACGCCCATCGGCAACCTGGGTGACATCTCGCCTCGCGCGGTCCAAACCCTTTCCGAAGCCGATCTCATCGCCGCGGAGGACACGCGCCACACCGGACGCCTGCTCTCCCACCTGGGCATCAAAAAACCGATGGTCGCCTACTACGACGCCAACGAGGCGCACCGCGCCGGACGGATTATCGAAGCCTGCCTGGCCGGACAAGCGGTCGCCCTGGTGTGCTCGGCCGGACACCCGGCGATTTCCGACCCGGGATACGTTGTCGTGCGGGAGGCGGTCGCGGCGGGCGTGACGGTCAGCGTCATTCCGGGGCCGTGCGCCGCGGTCTCGGCGTTGTCGGTCAGCGGGTTGCCGACGGACGCGTTCTGTTTCCACGGATTTCCACCGCGCAAGGGGCCGGATCGAAAGGCGCTTTTCACACGCATCAGCAGCGGCGGAACGCACATCCTCTACGAATCGCCCAAGCGCATCGTGGCGACGCTGGAAGACATCGGCCTGGCCGCCGACGACCCGCAGGTCGCCATCATCCGCGAACTGACAAAAAAATTCGAAGAGGTCCTTCGTGGGTCGGCAAGCGACGTGGCCTCGGAACTGGCGTCACGCGGCGAAGTTTTGGGCGAGATCGTGCTGATCGTGCATACACCGACTCCGGATGGCGCGACCCTCGACGCCGAGACCCTCGCCCGCATCCAGCGGATGCAGTCCGAGGCGGGTTTGTCCAACAAAGACGCGGCGAAAGCGGCGGCGGCGCTGTTGGGGATTTCGCGCAAAGAGATTTACGACGCGCTGGCGGGGAAATAGGTTCGGGATGACAACGATTTTTGCGGGGACGGACTAAACCGCTTACTACCGTGCGCGGCTCTGACGGGTCCGCAGCGCCTCTGAAACAGCTTGAGCGAAGCGACGCCCACCAAGGCTCTTCCAACCTGCGCGCCAGCGTCCCTAGTCTACCGCGACTACGCGGTTACATGCCCATGACTTGGCGTTCTTCCAGGTGTTTGATGCGGTCACGCAGTTCGGCGGCGCGTTCGAAGTCGAGTTCCTTGGCGGCGCGTTTCATGTCCTTTTTGAGCATGTCGATGACCGGCTGCAGCTCGCGATAGTCGATCTTCTCGTCCTCTTCCGGCGCGAGCGTGGGAACGGTGACGTAATCTTTCTCGTAAATGCTCGACAGGACGTCCGAGATGTTTTTCTTGATCGTCTCGGGCGTGATGCCGTGCTCTTCGTTGTAGGCACGCTGCTTTTCACGACGGCGGTCGGTTTCGTCGAGGGCGCGTTTCATGCTGTCGGTGATTTTTTCGGCGTAGAGGATGACCTTCCCGTTGACGTTGCGCGCGGCTCGGCCGATGGTCTGCAATAGGCTGGTCTCGCTGCGCAGGAAGCCTTCCTTGTCCGCGTCCATGATCGCGACCAGGCTCACTTCCGGCAGGTCCAAGCCCTCGCGCAGCAGGTTGATGCCGACCAGGACGCTGAACGTTCCCAGGCGCAGATCGCGCAGGATGCTGATGCGCTCCAGTGTGTCGATCTCGCTATGGAGATAGCGCACCGGCAGCGCCAGTTCGCGGTAGTAATCGGTCAGGTCTTCGGCCATGCGCTTGGTGAGCGTGGTGATCAGAACGCGCTCGTTGCGTTCGATGCGCTCGCGAATTTCGTCGAGCAAGTCGTCCACCTGCTCCGTGGCGGGGCGCACCTCCACGTCGGGATCGATCAAGCCGGTCGGACGGATAACCTGCTCCACCACCACGCCCCCGGCTTTGTCCAATTCGTAGTCAGCCGGTGTGGCGGAGACATACACCACCTGCCCCAGCCGCTCCGTCACCTCGTCAAACTTCAACGGCCGGTTATCGAGGGCCGACGGCAGACGGAAGCCGTATTCCACCAGCGTCTGCTTGCGCGAGCGGTCGCCTTTGTACATGGCGCCAAGCTGCGGCACGGTCTGATGACTCTCGTCGATGAACGTCACGAAGTCTTCCGGGAAATAATCGAGCAGCGTCGCCGGAGGCGTGCCGGGCTCGCGACCGTCCAGGTGGCGGCTGTAGTTCTCGATGCCCGAGCAGAAGCCCAGGTGCTGGATCATTTCGATGTCGTAGAGGGTGCGTTGGGAGAGACGTTGTTCCTCCAGGAGCTTGTTGAGGCCGCGCAATTCCTCCGTGCGTTCCTTGAGCTCCAGACGGATATCGTTGACGGCGCGCTCCAACGTTTCCCGATCGGCGACGTAGTGGCTGTTGGGAAAGATGCCCACTTTCGGCATCTCACGCAGGACTTTGCCCCGCAGCGGGTCGATCTCGCTGATGCGCTCGATTTCGTTGTCGAAAAATTCGAGGCGCACCGCCGTCTCGTCCTCGTAGGCGGGGAAGATGTCCACCGTGTCGCCCCGGACGCGAAAAGACCCGCGATAAAAATCGATGTCGTTGCGGTCGTACTGCATCGTGACGAGTTTTCGCAGAAGGAGTTCCCGGTCATACTCCTGCCCCGGCTGCAGGACGAGGAGCATCTTGTTGTACGCCTCCGGCGAACCCAGGCCGTAGATGCACGAAACGGAGGCGACGATGATGACGTCCCGACGGATGAGCAGGCTGCGCGTGGCCGAGTGGCGCAGGCGGTCGATGCGCTCGTTGACCGACGAGTCTTTCTCGATGAAGGTGTCCGAGCGGGGGACGTAGGCCTCGGGCTGGTAGTAGTCGTAATAGCTGACGAAATACTCCACCGCGTTGTTGGGAAACAACTCCTTGAACTCGGCGAATAGCTGGGCGGCGAGGGTTTTGTTATGGGCCAGGATCAAGGCGGGACGCTGCACCTGCTGGATGATGTTCGCCATGGTGAAGGTCTTGCCCGAGCCGGTCACGCCGAGCAGGACCTGATGCTCGTCGCCGCGCGTCAGGCCGTCGGCAAGCTGGCGGATGGCTTCGGGTTGATCGCCTTGGGGGGCGTATTCGCTGACCAATTGGAATCGTTCTAGGGTTTCGTCGTTCATGCCGGAGATTATCGCCAAGACCGGCGCGCTGATCCAGAGGTGGCCGTTACGCGATGACCGCCCATGACGAAAATGCCCTGTCGCTGTTCGCCATTGCCGCGCCGGGCCTGGAAGGCGTGGTCGCAAGGGAATTGACGGACCTGGGCGCGGGCGGCGTGCGGGCCGTCGAGGGCGGCGTGGAATTCACCGGCGATTTATCAACGGTCTATCGCGCCAACCTTCGGCTGCGGGCCGCGAGCCGCGTGGTGATTCGCCTGGGGTCGTTTCCCGCCGTCTCCTTTCCTGAATTGTCGCGCAAGGCGAAGAACCTGCCGTGGCGGGACTACCTCCACCCCAAGACTCCTCTCCAAATCCGCGCGTCGAGCACGCGTTCGCGCCTGACGATCAAAAAGAAAATCGCCGATCTGGTTGCGGACGGCATCGGCAAGTCGCTAGGCGCCCCTCCCCGCCTGGATCCCGAGGGTCAACTGATCCTGGTTCGCCTGGAGGAAAACGTCGCGACGATCAGCATGGATACCTCCGGCGAATTACTCCATCGGCGGGGGTATCGCCGGGCGGTGGGTGCGGCCCCGCTTCGCGAAACACTGGCGGCGGGCATGTTGATGCTCGCCGGGTATGACCCCTACCTGCCCTTTGTCGATTTCATGTGCGGCTCGGGGACCATTCCGATCGAAGCGGCGCTGATAGCGCTTAACCGCGCGCCCGGACGGCATCGCCGGTTCGCCTTTGAGTCCTTCCCGACGTTCGATGCCGCGCTATGGCAGTCGCTGCTCGACAAGGCCGACGCCGACGCCCTTTCCCGCCCGCCCTCTTCGGTCCATTGCTCGGACCTCAAGACGGCCGCCGTCGCCGCCGCGCTGGACAATGTGGAGCGCGCCAGGCTGGTGGAGATCGTCCAGGTGACGAAAAACCCCTTCACCGAAATCGTCCCCCCGGTTGAGCCGGGGTTGGTGCTCATCAACCCGCCCTACGGCCAACGCATGGCCGACAAGCGTGGGCTGTTTAAAGTCTACGGCCGGCTCGGCGCCCACCTGCGTCGCCACTTCGACGGCTGGAAATTCGGCATCCTCACCTCCGACGCTCGCCTTTTCGCCCGCACCGGCCTGCCCGAGGCGCACGCCCACGAACTCAACAACGGCGGCACCCGCGTCCGGCTGCATATCGGCACCGTCACGGAAACCAGCCGCCGAAATTCTTGAATGGGTATTCAAATTTTCCGCCGAGTTGTGCTAGGATCCTTCCCATGACAAGTACACGCTTTCTCCTTCTGGTTCTGCTGGCGTTGTCGCTCCCGGCGCTCTTTGCCGCCTGCGGCGGCGACGATGACGACGACAATGCGTCAGTTTCCGACGTGGACGACGACGATTCCTCAGATGACGACGCGGATGACGATACGGACGGCGCGGATGTCGACGATGACGACGATGACAGCGTGGACGATGATGACGACACCACCGACGACGACGATACGGTCGATGACGATGACACCGGGGACGACGACGATACGGCCCCGGCCGTTGAGTATTGGGATGTCATCGAGGCGCCGGAAACGGACGATCCCGAAATCTACGAGAGCATTGAGCTGAACTGGCTGGAGGAACGCAGTCTTTACCGCGACTACGCCGCCGTCGGCCAGGAACGCAAACGCAGCAACTTGGGCGATTTCGGCATGGGCAACGGCCGCGTCTTCGCGTTGATGGGCCTGAACATGCCCTTTAATACGCTCACCGAATACACCGGCCCGTTTTATCAGGATAAGGGCGGTAAATTCGGCGACACCCCCCTGCTCCTTCATGTGGGAAACGACGAAATCGAGTTCGGCGATCAATGGATTTGGCGGGTGCGCAAGACGCCGATGATGCTGACCAAGGCCGTCAGTACCGATAAGACACTGGCTCTTCACACCCTCGACTACGTCCCGCGCGATTTCGATGCCATCATCCGCGTCGTGACCGTGCAGAATCTGACCGACGCTCCCATCGCCGACGTGAGCATCACGACCAAGCCGGTATACGACGACGAAGAGTCGCCCCAGGTCGTCGACAACCATCTGATCCAGGTGCGTGGGCTGGATTCGAAAACGGTCTACATCGGCGCCCTCGACGATGACGAACCCCACGACGTGACCGTCAACGAGGACGACGGCGTGCGTTTGTCGTGGTCTTCGCTGGGCGCGAACGTGGAGAAGACGGTCGTAATCTATTTCTGGTTCGTCCGGGACGGGGACGACACGACCGTCGGCGACTTCCTGGCGGAATTCACCGAGGATTCCCTGGACGATACCCGCAAATGGTGGTCGGAATATCTCGATCAGGGGGCGAAGTTGCGAACCCCCGACCCCAAGGTCAACGACCTTTTCGAAGGTCTGCAGATCACCATCGCCAATCAGATCGACGAAGGCAGCCGGGCGGTCTCGGTGATGAGCCGCTACACACGAGCGTGGCTGCGTGACACCTACGGCGCCTTGACGTTCTATCTGTCCGTTGGGCGTATCGAGGAAGCCAAGGCGATGCTCGACTACATCTACAAATACGGGCTGAAGTATCGCACGATCCGTAACTCCATGCCCCTGGACGAGGATCTCGGCGACGTGACCGAGCCGGAAAATCCCGCCGAATTCTGGTCCGGCGCCGATTTCATGCCCGGCCGAAACAAGGCGGAAGCGCCCGGTTATCTGCCTTTGATCTACGCGAAATACTATGCGGCGACCGGCGATCCGGCACTGATCGAGCAGCGCTACGAATATCTCAAGGCCGCCCTGACCCTGCAGGATCGCAGTCCGGAAAACCTGATCACCTTCAGCGGCGACGAAACTTTTCGCTATCCGCTGATGGTCACGATCCCGACGCTCAAGGAACCCCACGAGGACTATTACTCGGCCAACTCCAGTCTTCTCTTCGTCGCGGGAGCCGAGGCGATGCGCACGTTGGCCGACGCCGTCGACGATGCCGAAGAAGTCGCCTTTTGGGACGATCTGTCCGCCGAAATGCGTCAGGCGACCGACGACTACTACTGGGATGGCGATCACTACGCGATCATGGCCGATCGGGAGACGCTGGCGCCATGGCCCGCCCCCTTTGAGGATGTCTCGACGAAGCCGGTTTATCTGGACTACCTGGCCTGGGACGATCCCAACGCCGCGACGCACGTCGAGCACTACATGGATCAGCTATTGTTGGAGGACGGCACGCTCCTGTCCAACCGTTACCTGGGGCAGGAGAAGCGATCAATCGTCTATGACGGCATGGTGCCGGGCCTGTTCCTGGACAACGTGGCCAAGCTCGACCACCCGTCGGCCGAGGCGGCGTTCAACGCCCTGGATATCACCGCTACGCCGTCGGGCAACTATGCCGAGGTCCATAAGGCGGATCACGACATCTTCAGCCTGACGCACGCCCCGTCCGGTCGCGGCGCGGAGGAAGTCACCTCCCGCTATCGCCCGTGGGAAGGCGGGGACAACGGCGCCGCCCTGATGCAGTACCTGGTCGGCGAGCAACTCGACGTCAACGCCGGCAAGCTCGTGGTCTCCCCCCACCTGCCGAACAATTGGCCGTGGCTGGATGCATTCGATCTGCCCGCCGGGGCGAACGAAAAATTCGACCTGCGTCTCGATCGGGAAGGCAATGAGTACACCTTGACCCTTTCGACCGAGGATGACGTGGATCTTGACGTCGAGTGGCGCGTCGGCCAAGACGGCGACTGGGATGTCGACGTTCTTGAAGGCGACGGCCTGACGGTGGACCGGGTGATCCGCCGCTTCGATCGGACGACGGCGGTACTGACCGGC
>JACKCT010000040.1 GCA_020633895.1 Deltaproteobacteria bacterium
AACGCGTCGGTGCCGATCATGTACGTGGGAACCTGGCCGGTCAGGAACACGATCGGGATGGAGTCCATATGGGCCGTGGAGATCGGCGTGACCAGGTTCGTCGCCCCCGGTCCGGAGGTCGCCAGCGCCACGCCCACCTTGCCGGTCGAACGGGCATAGCCGTCGGCCATGTGACCGGCGCCCTGCTCGTGGCGGGTGAGCACGTGGCGGATCTTCGAATCCAGCAGCGCGTCGTAGATGGGCAAAACGGCGCCGCCCGGATAACCGAAGATGACCTCGACTCCCTCGGCCTCCAAGGAGCGCACCAGGGCCTCGGCCCCTTTCATCGTGGTCGATTTCGGCTCGGCCACGGGTAAATCCTCGGCTTGCATGTCTTTTCCCCTATTCCCCTAATAAAAAACCGATCCGGGTGTTGCCACCGGGACCGGTCTTGGGTTGCTTAGGAACGAAACTCCGCGACGCGTATCCCGGCTAGACTCCGAGTACGAAAATAAGGACAAATACGAATAGAATTTGTGCCTTGCGTCGCATGGTGGGAGATTCTCCATATCCGGCGACCATTGTCAAGCCTTTAATCTCGCGGGATTTTCCCCCGTGTTTTGCCTCACAAGGGCGGCCCGGCGCCGCCGTGCCGAGGCCCGCCCAGGAGGGTCGATTCGCCATGAGCGGCAACGAAACCGAGGCGCGCGTTCGCGCGGAGCTGGTCGCGTACGCCAAGAAAATGTCCGCCGCGGGCCTGGTGGCCGCCACCGCCGGGAATGTCAGCGTCCGCGTGCCGGGCGCGGACGACCGCGTCGCGGTGACGCCCTCCGGCGTGGTCTACGACGAAATGCGCCCCGAGCAGGTCGTCATTGTCGATCTTCACGGCCACGTGATCGATTCCCCCGCCGGGGAAAAACCGTCGTACGAAACGCCGCTGCATTGCGCGATTTTGCGCGCCCGCCCCGACGCGGGAGCCGTCTTTCACACGCACGCCCCGAACGTCTCCGCCCTGTCGGTGCTGCGCCGGGCGCTCGTGCCGGTGATGGACGAGATGGTCGTCTACCTGGGCGGGACGGTCGAGGTGGCCGAATACGCGTTTTCCGGCACGGACGATCTGGCGAAAAACGCGGTGGCGGGCCTGGGCGATCGGGCGGGGGTGATGCTCGCCAACCACGGCAACATCTGCGTGGGTCGGGATTTGGCCGAGGCGTTCAAGGTCGCTCAGGTCATGGAGGCCGGCGCGCGTATTTACCTCGATGCCCTCAAGGCGGGGACGCCGGTGGAGTTGCCCTCCGACGCCATCGCCCACGGACGCGCGATGTACGAGGCGCGCAAGGGGTGACGAGGGATTGGGTGGCGCACTCTTAGGCCGACAACGTCGAACAAGGGTGTGTATGGTAGCGCTAAGAATGCACACCATCTCTCCGACGTTCGTCGTCGCGAAAGTGTGGCACCCAACGTGTAACGACGCCCCACCCCGCTACAAACACGCCCCTCGATTACCATTCGGTTTAACGTCTCGGCTCCTTAAAGTGTCCTTAACAAAGGATGCATGGAAAGGAGCCGCAAATGGCGGACGCAACACTACTGGGATACGGAATTTGGATCGTCGGGCCGGCGGCGGCGGTAGCCGCGCTGGTGACGATTTCGCTGCTCGACCTCTTCGAAGAAACACACGTTCCGGCCAAAACGCGCCGGGCGCTCACCCTCGTCGCGGCGGGCGTGCAGGGCTTTCTCATCTCGATCCCCGCGGCCCTGTCCGGCGGGCTGGGCCTGGTGGGCATCACCCTGGGCACGCTGGTCGGTCTGAATGTCGCCTACGCCCTGATCCGCCGCCGCGAGGCGGAAAACGAGGTCATCATCGCGTGGCCGGATTGAAGGGAGGAGAGGGACGAGAATTAACGTCCGGGCCACTTGCCCGTCAGAGCCGCGCGCGTAAGCAAGCGGTCCAAATCGCTCAAGGAGTCACAACGCTCGACAACCCCGCGCTGACGCTTGGGGCTCTGTTTGGTCGCAGGTCTCATACTCGTTAGTCTCGCTCCTCGCCATCCCCGTCCTCGTCGTCCTCGTCGACCTTGGGAAAGAAATCCAAATACGCCACCGTGAACCCGGCGAGGAGGCCGACGATCATAAACCCCACGGCGATTTGATAGGGCGGCAGGCCCAGGCCCTCGTGGTAGGTTTCCAGCAGGAACAGCGGGATGACGAAGCCCACCAGCCCGCCGCCGATGACGAGAAAGACGTTGCGGGTGCGCGGCCGGAAATTCGTCTGGCGCAGGCCCCACATCAGCAGCAACACCGCCGGGAAGACGGTGAGCGCCGCGAGCATCGGGACCAGGTAGACCGCGTCCACGCCGCCGTTACCCCTGCCCCGGGTCCTCTTTGGTCAGGATGCGCAGGTTGGGTAGGTCAAAATAGGTGCGCGGCTGCCGGTCCTTGAGGAAGGGAAACTCGCGGCGCGTCATCTCCACGGCGCGACGGTCGATGTCATACAGCGCCACGCCCTCCACCTCGCCCATGGGGTCGCCCAAAAGGTCGCCGGTCGGCGCCGCCGCGAAGGAGCCGCCGGTAAACGCCACCTCGCCCTCGGTGCCGACACGATTGACCCGCACGATATACACGCCGTTGAAAAACGCCTGGGCCGTCAACGCCCGCGTCCACAGATCTTCCCCCGCGCCGGTCGCGCTGGACAGAACGCAGATCGCCCGCGCGCCTTTGAGCGTCAAAATGCGAAACGCCTCGGGAAAGAACGCGTCCCAGCAGATCGCGAAACCCACCGGCATCCCGGCCAGGTGCATCACGGGGTAATCCTCGCCCCCGGCGAAATAGAACTTGCCTTCCCAGCCGGGAATCTGCGGCAGATGCACCGCCCGGTAGTCGCCGACCACCTGGCCGCCGGCCTCGATGGCCACCACCGCGTTGAAATACGTCCCCTGCCCGTCATGCAAAAACAGCGGCGCCGCCACCGCGATGCCGTGCTCCTTGGCGACGTCCCGCATGGCGTGAATCCACTCGCCCTCGAGGGTCTGGGCCATGCCGAAGGCCTTGGGGTCCATGTCCGCGGGAAACCACGGCCACCCGAACAACTCGGGAAACACCGCCAGCGCCGCGCCCTTCTGCGCCGCGAACGCCACGCGCTCCTTGGCCCGCTCCACGTCCTTGTCCCGATCTCCCGTGACCCGCTGCTGAATGGCCGCTACTTTCACAATGTCGCTCATGCATTCCTCCGCGCCGCGACTCTAACGAAGGGACACGACGACGCCAAGGGGGAGTGCGCACTTTGGGTGCCACATTTTTACGAGAACGAAGTTCGAGGAAAGATGTGAAATTTGTCTGACGAAATCACACCTTCCCGCCGCTGATCGCGGCGTGAAAGTGTGGCACCCGGTCAATCGGCCTACCCCATCTCGTCGACCACCGGATTCACCAACTCCCCGACCCCATCAACGCGCACGGTGACGGTGTCTCCCGCGACCATGGGGCCGACGCCTTCGGGCGTGCCGGTGGCGATCACGTCGCCGGGGAGCAGCGTCATGATGCGGCTGATCCTGGCGATGAGCGTGGGGATGGCGAAGACCATGTCGCGTACCTCGCCGCGCTGCCGGGCCTCGCCGTTGATCAGCCCCTCGACGATCAGGCCGCTCGGGTCGATCTCGGTGCGAATCGCCGGGCCGATGGGGCAAAAGGTGTCGAAGCCCTTGCCGCGCGTGAACTGCACGTCGGCCTTCTGCAAGTCGCGTGCGGTGACGTCGTTGAGCGCGGTATAGCCGAAGACGACGTCCATCGCCTCGCCTTCCGACACGTTGCGGCACTTGCGTCCGATGACGACGGCCAACTCCGCCTCGAAATCGACGCGCGACGACTCCCGAGGCCGGACGATCGGCGCGCCCGGATCGAGGATGCTGGTGGGCGCCTTGAGGAACAGCAACGGCTCCTCGCGCACCTCACGGCCCATCTCCGCCGCGTGGGCCCGGTAGTTGGCCCCGACGCCGATAATCTTGCTCGGCCGCACGGGAGCCAGTAGCGCCAGATCCTCCAGACGCAGCGTCGGCGCGCCGTCGATCGGCTCGGGACGGGCGACCAGATCGGCGTTCGGATCTTGCGGAAACGGCGACGAGACGGGATGCACCTCCTCGCCGACAACGACGCCGAAGGTGGGGTTTTGCTCGAAGAGGAATTTGACGAGGCGCATGGATGCTCCGAAGTCGACCAATCGCGAAACGATGGGTGCCACACTTTCGCGAGAACTTTAGTTCGAGAGAAGGTGTGAACCTTCCTCACAACGCATTCACACCTTCCCGATGACTGGCGTCATCGTGAAAGTGTGGCACCCAACGCGGCACTACAGATCCAGCATGTCCGCCATGGTGTAGAGGCCGGCGGGTTTGCCTTGGAGCCAGGCGGCGGCGCGGACGGCGCCTCGGACGAAGGCTTCGCGGCTGGACGCCCGATGGCGCAGCATGACGGCCTCCGAATCCCCCAGGAAATGCACCTCGTGCTCGCCGACCACATCGCCGCCGCGCACCGCGTGGATGCCGATTTCCTTCTCGTATCGCTCGCCGACCTGACCCTTGCGTCCGAAGCAGTAGTCGTCCTCCGACAGGCCCCGCCCCTGACGCACCGCCTCCGCCAGCGCCAACGCCGTGCCCGAAGGCGCGTCGATCTTGTGCCGGTGATGCGCCTCGACGATCTCGATGTCGAACGACTCGCCCAGGGCAAACGCCGCCTTGCGGGCCAGACCCAACAGCACGTTCACGCCCACCGAAAAATTCGGCGCGAACATCGTCGCCGTCTCTCGCGCGATGTCGAGAAATTTCTCTTTTTGCGCGTCGTCCATGCCCGTCGTGCCGCAGACGTAGGGGATTTTGCGGTCCGCGCAGACCTTGGCGCAGGCGATGGAGTTTTCCGGCGTGGTGAAGTCGATGACCGCGTTGGCGCCGATGACGACGTCGAGCAAATCGTCCGCGATCGCCGCGTCAATGGGACGGCCGAGCACCAGCGTGCCGATGTCCTCGCCGATGTGAGGATGGTCCGGGCGCTCGACCGCGCCGTAGACCAGCGTCTTGGGATTGTCCACCAAATGACGCACGAACATCTGCCCCATGCGCCCCATGCCGCCGGTCACGACGGCTTTGACGATGATTTCCTGACCCATGAATTCCTCTCTATCCGGATGGTGTTCCGGTCACGACCGCGCCTACGGATAACCTCTTTTGGGGGAGAGGTCCTCCATGGGCCGTTCGCTCTTTGCCATTTCCGCCGACATGCCCCGGCGGGCCGAGTTCTAGCCCAAATACCCCAGCCCCTGCAACCGACGCACCACCGCCGACATATCCGTGTCGGAAGAAGGCGAACCGGAAGACGACACGCGGGGCGCGGCGGGCGGACCCGGGACCGGCGGATGTTCAGCCAACGCCTCCGGACGCAAAATCGCCCGCGCAATCTCGCCGTCCAGATTCGACGGGATCGGCGCGTCGAGCAGATACGAAATCGTCGGCGCGATCTGGGCAATCTCGCTGTCGGCCGCCTCGCCCTTGGCCGCCCGAGGGCCGAACAGCCCGACCACGCCGTGCATGCGGTGGTTGCCGGTGTGGCCGACGACCACCGGCCCGACCAGCTCGTCGCTTAAGAATTCGGTCGCGCCGCGCGTGATGTATTGATAGTCGCGAAACGCCACCAGGATATCGGGCACGCGGGCAAGTTCCGCGCCCCAAAACAACTCGTCCCGACGCTCGGCCATGCTCACCAGCGCCGCGCCGTCCTCGGGATGTTTCAGCTCGCGCAATTTCGCGACCAGCTCGTCGCACAGCGATTCATACTCCGCCCCCGGCTCGACGCACCCCGCCGCCTCGCGCCCGCGAACGTTGATCCACACATGGCCGAACAGCCCGGCGGCAAACGCTCGCGTGCGCGTCCAATCCACGGTCGCCCAGGCCTTGTAACGCGGGTCCATCCGCCCGGCGCGGATGTCGTCGTCGCTTTCGGGCAGGGGGGCGGGATCGCCGGGCAGCAGGTCGCGATGCCACGCGTGCCTGGGGTCGTCGGACGCTTCGGCTTGGGGCGGAACGTAGGCGCGGACCTTCGCCGGATCGAACGCCAAATAGCCTTCCCGCGCCAGCCAGGCGTTCAGGTACACATCACCCTTGAGATCGCCGAAACCGTGGTCGGAAACCAGCAGCAGGTGATCCTTCGGCCCCAGGCGCGCCAGATAATCGCCCAGGCATTCGTCGAGTTTTTTCGTGACGCGGAAGATCTCGTCGCCCAATCCGCCGTGCGTGCCGGGCTCGCGGCGGTGGGCGTCCGTCATTTCATGCCAGAGGGCGTGCTGCACGCGATCCAACGCGACATAGACCGGCATGAACACATCCGGCGATTCCTCGTCGAACAGTCGCAGACACGCCTCGTGCCTGGCGTCGAGCATGGCATGCACATCGGCGACGAACCGCTCGACCTGTTCATACCAATGCACCATCACGTCGATCACATAGCCGGAAAGCCGCGCGCGAAGCTCCGGGGGATGCACCGCGCCGGGGGTGTCCATCGTGGGGGTGTGCATCCCGCCGACGGCGAATCCGTGGATGGGGTCGACGGGAAAACTCAGCGGCACGTTCATCACGCCCGCGCGCAGACTTTCGGGTAGCGTTTCGAAGACCGTGGGAAAGCGCCGGTCGCGGCTCGTCACCAGATCAATATCGTACGCCCCCGCCCGACGCGCGCCGAAATCGACGATGCCGTGCCGCCCCGCGTTCACGCCGGTGAGCATGGTCGTCCAGGCCTGGGGGGTCAGGGGGTGCGTCGTGGAGGCGAGGCGGCCGTAGGCGCCGTGCGTCATGAGCCGTCGCAGATTGGGCAGACGGTCCGCCCAGCCGAACAACAGATCCGGGTCCGCGCCGTCCATGCCGAAGACGATCAGACGGCCCACGGTCTACGCTCCGTCGTCGCGCCGTCGCATCACCCGGCCCGACAGCAGGGCCAGCGTCGCCAGCACGCCGAGCAAGCTGACGACATCGCCCGCCGTGTGGATCGGCGCGCGTGTGTAACGGGCGGTGGCGATGTGCTTGCCGGCGGGAACGTCGAACACGACGGTGCCGAATTCGGGATGCGTCTGCGTGGGAATGGGTTCGCCGTCCATTTCGACGCGCCATCCGGGGAAGTCGAAAACCTGCAGCGCCAGTTTGCCCGGCGTGGAGGCCATGATCAGCGCCTCGTAGTTGTTGTAGCCCTTCTCCCGGCCGTTGACGCCCATGCTCCCCTCGACGATCTCGAAGGTCCGCGAGGGCGGGCCGGTGGGCTTGGTCTTCACACCCACGGGCAGGAAGTCGTCGGATGCCGTGCCGGTGATTCCCGCGCGACGCACATTCTCCACGGTCAGAAATTCGTCGAAGGTGACGAACCGGGGATCGGCGGCTTTTGCCTCCACCTCGTCGGCCGAGACCTCCACCATCTGGCCGGTACTCAGATCCACCAACAGGAAGTGCGCCTTCGCATAGCCCGAGTACGCGCCGATCGCCACAATGGTCATCAGCACCGCCGCCGCCTTCATCGGCTTTTCGCCGAATCGCTCCCGCTGTTGCTCGAACAGCACGCCCGCCAGCACCGTCGCGCCGAATGTCGCCGCCATCAAAAACCGCCAGGGAAACTGCACGAATTTGAGCAGCGGCACGTACTGCCAAAAGGCGTAACTCAGCGGCTGTGTGAAGACAAAGCCGACCAGGAAGAAGACGAAGAACGGCATGTACTGCCGCCGCCCCTCCAGGTCTTTCCAGCGGGAGAGCGCCATCGCCCCGGCGATCACGATGAGCCAGTGGATGCCGCCCAGTTGTCGCGACATGCCGCCCGGCCCGCTGCCCGGCGGACCGTAGCCCCAGCGCGGGATGAACAACTCGGCGAAGGGGATGAAGTGTTTTTCGAAGGAGAAATAGCCGGTCGTCAGGCTCGCCTCGGACTGCACCGCGCCCTTGAGGCCCAGGGCCGGCAGCCAGAAGAACGCGCTGAGCGCCAGGCCGACGGCCAGCACCAGCGCGCCGCGCCACCACCACTTGCGCGGATAGACCATGAGAATGAAAAGCACCAACAGGGGCGAATAAATCAGCGCGCTGACGTTGTGGGCGATCCCCAGCAGGCCGTAGGAGATCGCCGCTCCCGCCAGGCACCGCGCGCACCCTTTTTCGTCCAGGTGGTGGAAGAGAAAGTAGATCACCCAGGGGATCAGCGCGAAGCCCCATAGCTCCGCCAGCGCGGAACGCACGTAAATCTCGGCAAGGAAATAGGGAGCGAGCACGTACAACGTCGCGGCGGCGAAGGCGGCTTCCGGGCCGGTGCGGCGTCGGACCAGAAGGAACATGCCGATCGCGGCCACGAGCACGGCGAGGGCGAAGGAGAGCTTGAGGGCGGTACCGCGTAGAAACACGACGTTGAACGCCTCGGCGACCAGATAGCCCAGGGGGGCGTACATGGTCGGCAGGGGCGAGCCGTATCCCCAATAGAGATCGGGCCACCACCGGGCGTAGTAATCGCCGTTTTCCACCGCGCGATGCATCTCGAACAGACGCGCGGCGTCCATGCCGGCCGAATGGCCGTAGACCGGATAGGGCCGGAACGTGGAACCGGTCGCCAGCACCGTCAGCGCGACAAGCGCCAACACCGGCCACCACTTCGCGATCAAAGCATTTTTGGATGGGTTCTCGGACACGGCGGACATTTACGTCCGAGAACGCGCGAGGGGTCAAGCGTTTGGGCGATTGGAGATCGGGCGCGGCGGCGATATGATGCGTCGCAAGGAGGCGCCCATGTGCGCGCGGTACACGAAAAAGAAGGTCAAGGACGCCTCGGCGCTGCACGATCTGTTTCGGATCATCAAGGAGCACGCCGAATTGTCCGCCTCGCGCTACAACATCGCCCCGACGCAGCAAGCGCCGGTGGTGCGCGTCGAAGGCGGCGACCTGCGGGCCGACAACTTCCGCTGGGGCTTGGTGCCCGCGTGGGCCAAGTCGCCCAAGGACATGCGCGCGCCGCTCATCAACGCCAGGAGCGAGACCGTCGCCGAGAAACCGTCATTCCGTAGCGCGTTCAAGAAGCGGCGGTGCGTCGTCCCGGCGGACGGGTTCTATGAATGGCGACAGGACAAAAAGACCAAGCAGCCCTATTACATCCACCTGCCCGAACACCGGCCCTTCGTCTTCGCCGGGCTGTGGGAGCATTGGGAGAGCAAGTCGGACATCGACGGCCCGTCGATCGACTCCTTCGTCATCATCACGACCGACGCCAACAAGAAAATCGCGCCCCTGCACGACCGCATGCCCGTCATCCTGCCTGACGACAAAATCGACATGTGGCTCGACCCGAACGTGGAGGACGCCGACGCGCTGCATTCGCTACTGGTGCCGCTGCCCGAAAATATGGTCGACTACTACCCGGTCAGCACGCGCGTGAATTCGTACAAATTCGACGAGCCGGGGTTGATCGAGCCGGTCACGCCTCTCGGCGAAACGGCATCGTTGTTCTCATGAAGATACGAGTATCCCTCATCGCCATTTTGGCCGTATCGGCGTTCGCGGTCGTGAATTGCTCCGATTCGCCGCCGGGCGGCGTCCTCGTCGACTTCGAGCACGACGAAGACTTGGACAAGATGCTCTGGCGGTGTCCGGTGTTGTTCGAGTTGACGGAGGGCATCGCGCCGGGAAGCGAGCACGCGCTGCGGGCGAAGTTGCAGCCGGCGGAGTATCCGGGGGTGGAGTTCGAGGGGCTGCCTCGGGATTGGTCGGGCTACGACGCGCTGGAGTTCACGCTCCAAGCCGACGACGTGGCGGGCGAGACGCTGCATATCCGCATTGACGATAAGCCGCAGATCGAGGAGTTCGAGAACCGCTACCAGGGCTACCGCAAGATCGCCCCCGGCGTGCAGACCATCCGCATCCCCCTCGCCGAGATCAAGGAAGGCCCCCGCCACCGGGCGATGAATATGAGCGAGATCTTCCGCGTCATCTTCTACCTGCACGACCAAAAACAGCCGTTCGAGATGCGTCTGGATGATGTGCGGTTGGTGCGGGAATAAGGTCGGACAAAG
>JACKCT010000041.1 GCA_020633895.1 Deltaproteobacteria bacterium
GGTTCAAACACGGACAATCCCGGCCTTTGCCGGTTCATCCGGGCGAAGCCGTGAGTCGGCGTTTATTGACTAGCCGGTCGATTAAGCGCAAAAGAATCGCCATGCTTGAAGCCCTCCAGCGCTTCGTCCAGGCTCGGCCACGGACCGTTTTGCTGATTTGCGCCGTGTGCGTGGTGGTATTCGGCGGCTTCGGAACGCGGGTCGAAAAAGACAACTCCATGGCCAACATCGTCCCGGACGACGACCCGGTCATCTCCTACTACCGCAACGAATTTTCCAAGTATTTTCAGTCACGTGGAAAGATCGTGGTGGGCGTCTTCGACGACGAGACGATCTACAACCCCCGCTCCCTGGCCAAGGTCGAACGCATCACCCGGGCGTTTCAGAACAACCCCAAGCTGCAAAATGTGGTGAGTCTGTCGGCGGCCGAGACCTTCCTGCTCAGCGACGAAGGCATGCTGGACGTCGAGCCGGTGATGCCCCAAGCCCCCGCCGACGAGGCGGGCGTGGCCGAGGTGCGTCGGCGCGTGGAGGACAACCGCTTCGTTCGCGACGGTCTGGTCTCCAAGGACGGCAAGGCGACGCTGGTGGTGGCCATGCCGACCTTCGAGGTGGGGGACTCGGAAGCCTCGATGGCCCTCTACACGCAGATCGAGGATCTCCTGGCCGGCGAACGGGGCCCGGAAAAGGTCATCTTCGCCGGATTCCCCGTCGCCATCGGCATGATCAACCACTTCATGACGCTGGACATGACGACCATGGTGCCGCTGGTCATCCTGGTCATGACCATCATCCTGTTCCTGTCGTTCCGGTCGCTGCGGGGCGTCGTCATCCCCATGTCGGTGGTGGGCTTTTCGGCGATCTGCACCTTCGGCTTCATGGGCCTGACCGGCACGAAGATCACCGTCATCGGCACCTCCATCCCCATCGTGATGGTGGCCATCGGCGTGGCCGACGGCATCCACATTCTGGGGGAATACTACTGGCAGCTTCGGGCGGGCCGGTCCAATGCCGAGGCGGTGCGCCTGACCATGGAAGAACTCGCAAGCCCGGTGATGCTCACGTCCGTGACCACCACGGCGGGTTTTTTTGCCCTGGCCGCCTCCAAGATCGTGCCCATCCGGGAATACGGCGTGTTCGTGGGCATCGGCGTGATGGTGGCGATGATGTTTTCGCTGTGCTTCATCCCGGCGGTGCTGCTGGTCATCGGCAAGCCCAAGCGCCTGGGCGCCGTGGGCGGCGAGACGCGCATCAAGCTGCTGGACCGCATGTCCCGGGCGTTGGGTCACGTAGCGGTGCGCCGGGCGCCCATCGTGTTGGTCGGGTTTCTGGCGATGCTGGCCGGGACGATCTATCTGACCAGCAAGACGGTCGTCTCCCACAACACCATGGAAGAATTCAAGGAAGGCACCAGCATTCGGGTCGCCGACCGGCTGCTCAACGAGCACTTCGGCGGCACGTCGGTGCTGGCGGTCGCGCTGGACACGGGGCGGCCCGACGGGGTGAAGGATCCGGCATTCCTGGCCAAGGTGGCGGCGTTTCAGAAACACCTGCTCGAGCACCCGGCCGTGGGCTTTTCCGAGTCCCTGGCCGACTACATTCGCGAGATGCATCGTGTGATGCGCGGCGGGGGCGACAAATTCGACCGCCTGCCCGGCAAGAGCGAACAGGTCGTCGACGAAGACGGCGAGACGCAGACCGTGGACGGCCGGCAGATGGTCGCCCAGTTCCTGCTGCTCTACGAAATGGCCGGCGGCTCGGAAATCGGCCGCCTGGTGGACGGTGAATACCGACGCACGTTGGTTTTGGCGAGCGTGCGCAGCTTCAACTCGGTGGTGCTCACGGACGTGATGCGCCATGTGCGGGAATTTTCCGACACCGGTTTCGGCCCGGACGTGGACGTCAACTTCGCGGGCAACGGCTACGTCCAGCTCGAGATCGTGCATCTGCTGGTGGATGGGCAGATTCGCAGTCTGATGTTGTCCTTCGCCGTGGTCTTCCTGGTTTTGTTGGTGATTTTCCGTTCGCTGCGCTTCTCGTTCCTGGGGATCATCCCGCTATTCCTGACCGTCCTTCTCAACTTCTCCACCATGGTCGTCGCGGGCATTCCGCTGAACATCGGCACGGCGCTGATCGCCAGTATCTGCATCGGGATCGGGGTGGATTACGGGATTCACTTCATCCATCGCTTCCGGCTGGAGCGCTCCCGGGACGCGGGGTTGATCGACGCGCTCGATCACACCATGGACACGGTGGGTCGGGCGATCATCCTCAATGCCCTGGCGGTGGGACTCGGATTCGCGGTCCTCGTTTTTTCCAACTTCGTGCCCATCATCAACCTGGGAATCCTCATGCCCATGATGATGCTCGCCTCCGCCTTCGGCGCGATGATCATCATCCCGACGATCATCAGCCTGACCGCCAAGAAGGATGCGAAGGCCCAAACGGGCCAATCAGCCGCATAGATTTCTCACCTGCCTGTATATTTATTTTTACCGCAGGGGCGTTCCCAACACCCCGCCCCAGCCTCCGCTGACGAAATTTCACTAGCGATATTAAATAGTTGAAAAATTTCTTTGCCGCCCCGTCGTCTTGGCACGCATCTTTCTATAGATCGTGGGCGAGAGTCTTTTTCAAATCCGCAATCGTCCCCGTGGAGAGCCTTCGCAAGAAGGGGCCGCCCGGTCAAAAAGATTCTCACCGTCCGATTGGTCTCGAAGGAAGAAAATCGGCAGCGCGCCGTGCGGATCGCCTCCCACCTTCACGCGATCCGAACCGCCGCGGCGCGCTGCTGAAAAACTTCCGGCCATCCTGTGTACTCGGCCGGCGAGGGTCTGCCCCAAAATCGCCGGCCGATTTTTTTTGCCTTCTTGTCGCCGGATGCCGCGCCGTCTATCTTTTTCCCACCCATGACGAACGCGGAAAAAAACAAGAAATTCATCGGCCATGTAGCGCTTTGGGTCTTGGCTCTGGTCCTGGCCGTCCTGCCGGCCCACGGCAAGCATGCCCGCAACGGCTGGACCTATGACGACGACGCGCTGATTGTCGGCAGCGACTGGTACGAACAGCCCCTGTCGTGGTCGTTTCTGTTCGAGGATCTGGGCGACACGCTGGTGGGCCGGCCCATGGGTTATTGGCGGCCGGGCCTGACCGCCATGTACCGCCTGGAATACGCCCTCTTCGGCAAGAATCCCGCCGGGTGGCATGGGACGGGGATCTTACTGCATCTGGCGGGCGTGCTTTTGCTGTTCGCGTGGGCGCGCGTTTATCTGCGCGACACCTATCGGGCGGGCCTTGTCGCCGCGATCTTCGCCGTCCATCCGGCCACGGCGGAAGTGGCGGGATCCATCAATTTCCAGACCTCCGCCGTCGAGGGGGCGTGTCTTTTCGCCGGGTTGCTGGGATTGGCCAAAGGCCGCGCATGGATTCCGGCCCTGGCGACAATCGGCGCGATCACCCAGCGCGAATCGGCCATGTTGATGCCGTTCATTTTCGCGGCAATCGCCGTGATCGGACCGGAAGGCGTCACCCGCGAATCCGCCCGACGCGCCGCGCGCCTGGTCGCCCCTTCGTTCGCGGTCGTGGCCGTCTATTGGCTGCTGCGGCTGATGGCTGTCGACTCGCCGGTCTTGTATGCCCCGGAATCCTACCCCCTGGGCGTCCGCGTCGGCCTGATCGCGTTCCTGGTCGCCCGCACGCTCCTGCTGCCGCTGCCGCCGTTTTTGTCGATTCTCCACGTCCCCACGCCGAGCCTGGCGCCGATTCTCGTCGGCTACACCACGATCGCGCTGGTCGTTTTCCTGGGCGTGCGCCTTGTGCCGCAATATCGGCAACGCCCCGGCGACAACGCCCGCCCAATGGCCCTTTACGTCGCCACCGGCCTGTCCCTCGCGCCCTACCTGGGCTTCGCCGCGCCGTTCGTCCTGTTCGCCGAACACTACCTCTACGTGCCGCTCGCCCTCGCCCTGGCTTTCGTCGCGTCCGCCCTCCCGCCCCCCACTCGCGCGGTCGCCGTCGTCATCAACGCCGCGGCGGCGATTCTGTTGGGCGGGTTTGCGGCGATCTCGTTTATTCGCGCCGACGCGTTCGTCACCAACGACGCCTTGTTCAACGACGTGGGCCGGAAGTACCCCGATTCCTACTACGCCAAAAAACTCGAAGGCGAACATGCCTACGAAGACGGCGAGATGGAGGCGGCCGCCATGGCCTTTCGCGAAGCCCTCTCCCGGCCCGGCGGCGATCGGGGGGAGATCTGGAACGCCCTGGGCGACGTGCTCAACCATCAAGGCCGTCCAGCGGCGGCGGAGGAATGCTTCCGGCGGGCGGGGCCCTACGGCGAGGTGAATCTGGCGATCGTCCTATTCAACCAACGCAAAAATACCGATGAGCTATTCGGCCTGCTCAACAAAATCGAGGCCCGAGGCACCCGTCGGCAGGACATGCACCAATTGCTCCAGATGACGCGAAAAGCCCGCCGGGAATGGACGAAGCGCAAACAGACCCCCAAGCCCGCCGCGCCGACCGCCACGCCCCGCCCGGAGGACGTGGCCGATGGACCGGCGAGGCCCGGCCCTTGATCCCGAGCCTGGAAAACTTCTAGGGTAGGATCTTCAAAAGTCGTCGCGCGGCGCGCGAGCGTTTTGCGTGGGAAGGAGACCGCACGCCATGGCCCAGTTCCCCACCGGCAGCGCCAAAAAATTCGTCCAGTCGCTCGCCGACGGCTACGCCACGCTCACCGTCACCAACCTGCGAAAATTCGAGCCGCCCCAGCTTAAAGAGATGTTGAACAACATCGCGGTCGTCGAGCGGGAAAGCCGGGCGGAGCAGTTCGAGGAAGGCGACTTCGAAGGCAATCGCAGGAAAAATCACCGGCTGGCCAACCTGCGCCGCGCTCGTTTGGTGATCCACGGATTCGCGAAAAGCCGCCGCATCAGCCTTTCCTGATCGCTCGCCGTTTGCCCTACCGGTCCGCCGCGTCGGGCCCCGTGGGCAACTCCACCACGCCGAACTGCCACGCCGCCGCGCCGTTGACGATGCGCAACAACAACTCGTTTTCCGGCCGATCCATTATCGCCTTGATGTAGTCCTGCTGAGGCTGATAGCTGCGCCCCGCCCGATCGCTGGCATAGACGAAGGCTCCGTTGATCCACATCGTCGCCCCATCGTCCGAACCCAGGTAATAGTGCCGCGTGTGGGGAAGCTCGGATTCGTCTTCGCGGATCGTCGCCTTGGCCAGCGCGAACTGGTTTTCATCCGGCGAAAGCCGCTCCCACAGATCGATGTACGGCTTATCACGACGCAGTCCCATCGGTCGCCAGTTGTCGGCTTCGTCGCATTGGGCCATGAGCGCGGCGGGGTAGTCCCGATCGGCGTGCGTCGCGTCGAGTTGCCCTTCCGGGAAGGGGAACGGCCCGCAGACCTTCCACCGGCGCAGATCCCGCGCGTGGGGCAGATCGCGGTAGAGGAAATACTCCTCGTGCTTGCCGTCCTCGCTGAAGACGACCGCCGTGGGCTCGACCGGCATGGATTTCTTGCTGACGATGATGCCGTCCTCGGCCAACCCCCGATACTCCCGCCAGGGCGTCCCGAGGCGCTCGAAGGAATGGTCGTGGCGCTCGCCCATGGTCTCCTGGAACACACGCGGGTCGACCTTCTCGTAATAGGCGACGTAGTAGTCCATCCACCCGACCGGCGACGACCCCAGATAGATCTTCTCTTCCGGTCGGCGAAGCGCCATGGCCAGGGGGAACATCTTCTCCGTCTCGTAGCCGTAGAAGTTGTAGGTATAGGTGTTGTAGTCGTTATAGTAGTGGGAAAACCACGCGCGGGCGTCCGCCGCGTACCACACGGCCAGCAGCGCCGCCACGCCCACCGGCGCCCAGCGCGCCGCCCCCGCCTCGCGCAATCGCGGCAGACGCACCGGAGCCGCCAGTTCCGCCAACCCCAATCCCGCCAGAATGGCGAACCACGGCGCGCCCAACAGTGTGCGATAGGCGTGGCCGCCGAGCAGGGGGCCGTCGCCGGTGCTGCTCTCGCTGGCCGCCGCGGGAATCGGAAAGATGACGAGCCATATGCCGAAGATCGCCAGTTCGCGCCAACGCCGCTTCCATGCCAAACTCGCCAGACCGATGAGGGCCATCACGCCGACCGCGTCGTGCATCTGGCCGAAACCCGGCGGGCTGTGGCGATAGTTCGGATCGCCGACGACGAAGAAATACCTGGGCGAAATATTCGCCAGATAGCGCGTCGCGAAGATGCGGATGTTGGTCCACAGACCCGGCTCGCCGCCGTGGTCGGCGATGAAGGAACGCACCACGTCGTCGCGAAAGATGCTGACCATGGACATGCGCGTGAGGACCGCTTCGCGATGGACGATCAGCTCAATGGCGACCGGCAGCGCCAGCAGTGCAAAAACGGGGACCGCCCGCAACGCGTAGGCCCGCCACGCGCCCGGCAGTTCCTTGCGCCGCGCGACCAGCAGGATCACGACACCGCCCAGAATCGCCGGGGCGAACAGGCGGGCCGTCAGATAAGTATGGATCGACAGCCCCAGCGCCACGCCCGCCAGAACCGCGTCGCGCTTGGCTTGCGTTCGGACGAAACGTAGCGACAAAGCCAGCCCCGCCAGCAGAAACGGCATCACCGTCAACGGCCGGATCAACTGCCTCGACAGGACGAAGACCCACGGCGTCGTCACGAAGATCGCGCAGGCCGTCAGCGCCGCCGCGTCGTTGTCCGTCAATTCCCGCGCCAGGAAATACAGCGCCAGCGCGCTCATCAGAAAAATCAGCACCGACGCATTCTTCAGCCAGATCGCGTCCAGCGGCCGCACCCGGTCGAACGCGCTGAGCAGATAGACGTAAAACCCTTCGCGGTAATCCTCGGCGGCTTGCACGAAAAGAGGCAGGAAATTGCCGTGGCTGTCGCGGGCGGTCTCGGCGATGCTGTGCGCCTCGTAGGCGTTGATCACCTCATCCGAATGCAGCCCCGCCGGCACCGTTGAAAGGCGCCACGTGGACAGCACCAGACCGACGATCAGGATCGCCTGGAGGATCGCAACACGTCGGCGCCGGTCCATATGCATGTCCGAAAAATTCTTGATATTGCGTGATCGGATTGCCTAACGAACGAAAGCCAGCTTAGCGCACCGATGCGCGAAGGCAAGGCTTTAGGCCGACACGCGGCGCACGCTCGCCCCTTCGCCCGGCGTCACCGCGAACACCCGGCCGTCGCGCTCGGCGAGGATTTTGTACCGGGACGCGATGACCGCCAGGGCGCCGTCGTCAAAATCGTGTTCCGCCACCGCGATCGCGCACCCGCCGAATCCCGCGCCGACCAGCCGCGCGCCCATGACCCCGTCCGCCGAACGCAGCGCCGTGACCATCGCGTCCAACTCGTCGCACGAGACCTCGTAGTTCAGCCGCAACGACGTGTGCGCCCGATTGAGCAGCGCCCCCAACAGCAACAGGTCGCCGTCTTCCAGCGCTTTCGCCCCGGCGATCACGCGCTCGTTTTCGCTGACCACATGAAACGCCCGGCGCATCAGCAGCGGGTCCAGATCCAGGCGACGGCGGTCGAGCATCTCCGCCGACACGTCGCGCAATGTCGTCGCGTCCTTCTCGCCCAATTCGCCTAACTCGCCCAACTCGCGCAGCCTCGCGACGGCCCGGGCGCACTCGTCGCGCCGTTTTGCGTATTCCCCCGACGCCAGTTTCCGCGCGACGCCCGTGTAACCGACCAGGATGTGCAGGTTGGACGGTAGGGGCACGGGGCGCGTGGACAGGTCGCGAAAATCGATGAGGATCGCCTCGCCGGGGCGGCACAGGACGCTGGCCATCTGATCGAGCAGGCCGCAGGGCGTGCCGAGGAAATCGTTCTCGATGCGCTGAGCCGTCTTCGCCAGGTCCAGGCCGTCGAGAGGGCGATTGTTCAAGGTGAAGACCGCCGAAGCGACGGCCACCAGGAACGCGGCCGAGCTGGAAAGCCCCGCCTCCATCGGGATGTCCGAATCGACGAGCAAATCGAAGCCCGTGGGCGCGCCGCCCGCTTCGACCAGCGCCGCCACCGCGCCTTTCACGCCGTCGTCCCAGCGGCCCACCGGCTGCCGATCGCCGATTTCGAACTCGCCCGTCTCGCCGATCTGCCGCGACACCGTGCGCACAAAGCCGTCATCCCGCGCCGCCACCGCCACATGCACCGCCCGGTCGATCGCCACCGGCAGCGCGAGGCCCAGATTGTAGTCCGTGTGCCCGCCCAGCAGATTCACGCGACCCGGCGCGCGCGCGACCACCTGGGCCGCCCGTTTGAACGTGGTTTGAAATTCGGATTCGATGGACATGGATCTTCCTGAAAGGTCGCCCCCGCCGACGATAACCCCAGATTGTGCTAGGCTGCGCCGATTCGCAAGGAGTCGCGTTTTGCCGCCCGCCGGTTTGCCTTCCGACCCATCCGTGTCCCGCCGTTGGCGCCTCCTCGTCGGCTACCTGGTCGCGACGCACCTCGCCGTCTATTTGACGTTCCCCCAGTTCGCGTTGGTGCCCAAGGCGTCGTCCGGGGCGATGGCGGCGATGGGCGCGGGCGGCTTGATTTCGGCGCTGATCGCGGCCCTGGTGTTGGACAGCCGCCCCGTCGCGCTTCGGACGCGGTTGGCGATTCTCGGCGTCATTTCGTTGGGAACGTTCGTCGCCCCGCTCAATATTTCTTGGGACGAAGTTCAGGTTCCGGTCGCGATCATGGCGATTCTCGGCACGGCGGGCGGGGGCACGCTCATCCTGCTGATGTCGTGCCTGCGGGAGGTCGCGCCCAGGCGGCGGCAGGGGCTGTATCTGGGCGGCATCGGGGCGGCGGCCTACATGACGGCAAATCTGATTTTAGCGGCCGATGCGCCGTTCGACACGGATTCGGCGATGAACATCGCGACCATCGCGGCGTCCCTCGGCACGCTGGCGGGGCTGGTAACGGTCGCGACGCTGGCGATCGATCATTGGGCACGACCGCAACCGGCTGCCGCCCTCGCGATCCCGCCGTCACCGACGCGCACGACGTTTCGGCGTCTGGCGCGATACGGCGCCGCCGTCCTGGGGCCGCTGGCGTTGTTGGTTTTTATCGACAGTTACAGCTTTCACGCCATGGGCCACGCGGGCGCGTACGCGGGGTCGCCGATTCTGCGCACGCCGACGAATTTCATCGAGTACGGCATGTTGCATGGGTTCTTCGCGCTGCTGGCCGGGGCGCTCTATCCGGCGCTGGGTCGCCGACGCCTGCTGGCGCTAGCGTTCGCGGCGATGGTCGTCACCACGACGCTATTGGCGCTGAACGTCGTCCTCGCGAGCGGCGAGGGCGTGCGTTGGATGTATTCGGTGGTGATCGGGTTCTATACGGTCGTCTTCCTGTCCTACTTCGCCGACCCGATCAGCGACGCCCGGCCTCACCTGGCGCAGGCGGTCGCCATCGGCCTGACCGGATGGATCGCCAACCCGGCGGGCATCGTCGCGATCAAATGCGTGGACGCCCACTTTGCCGACCGGCCTCTGCTGGTCTTCGCCCTACCGATCCCCGCCGCGATCATCGGCCTGGCCTGGGCTTGGCGGCGATCTCGGCACGAGCCGCCTTTCGGCGTCGAATCGCTGGAGATGCCAGTGCCGCGCGCGCTTGCCAAGCCGTAGCCTTGGCGAAGGCTGGTCAGCAAGCGGTCCAAATCGCTCGATGGCTCGAAACGCTCGACAA
>JACKCT010000042.1 GCA_020633895.1 Deltaproteobacteria bacterium
ATCACGCGCATGAACGAGTTGGGCTTGGCCTCGGCGATGGCCCGCGCCTCCTTGGCGTTGACCACGTCATAGGGCGGCGAGCAGATTTCGTGGGCCAGATCGGGCCGGGGCAGATAGCCGACAAACGGCTTGATGAGGGCCATGGGGTCTCCCAAAAGGCAAGTCATTCCGAACGCCGCGAGGAGGATCTCTCGTTCAACGTTTCGTCCAGGCGGCGAACCTTCAGAGCCGCGACCGTAAGGGAGCGGGTTGCTACGTCGCACTAACCCGCTTGCTGGCCAGCCTTCGCCAAGGCTACGGCCCGGCAAGCTGCGCGCGGCTCTGAAACTTCGAATTCGCTTGCCGCAACGTACGAGAGCGTCGTCACATGACTCAGAATGACAAAGTAAAGCGCCGGACAAATCCGGCCGAACAACGGCCCGGAGCATATCCACATCGCCCCGGACTGCCAAGGGGCGTTCGAGGAAAATCAGGCGCGATGCGTCCAGATGTGATCCGCGGCCCAGACCGACTCGCCGGTGGTGATCTCGCCGGTGGGGGACACGACGCGGCAGGGGATGCTCGTCGGCGGCGGCCAGGCCTCGACCCTTTTGACGCCCAGGCGGCGCAGTTGCTCTTGCGCCTTCGGGTCGATCTGCCCGGCGGTCAGGCGATAGCGATGGCCGTACACCCGCGCCTCGATCGCACAGCGGGGGCTCAGGTCCGCGAGGATTTTCACCCGCGCCAGATCCTCGGCCGTGGGTTCCTGGGGCAACAGGGCGTAGACAATGGTGAAGTGATAGGCGATGACCGGCGCGCCCATGGCGTTGAACACGTCGGGCGGCGTCGCCAGCACGCACGCCGCGCCCCCCTGACGCAGTCGCTCGGCGGCGTCGAAGATATCCGGCCAAGCAGTGGGCATCGGTCCGACGAAGACCACCAGCCCCACCTGCTCGTCGGCAAGCTGCTCGGCGATCTCCATGCCCCGCTCGCGCAGGAGCACGTCATCGGGCGCTTCGAAGTCGTAAAACGACGTGTCCTCGCCCGGATTGGCCACCTGCCAGACAACGACCTTGGACGCGTCGCCGCCCTTGACCCGTCGTCGGGCCCGCAGGCGGTGCGTAAGGGTGGCGGGGGGGACGTTCATGACGACGCGCTCCGCCTCATCGGCCGGGCCGTTCCTCCGGCAGCGCCAACGAGATGAGCCCGTCCTTGATAAGTTTTTCCAACACGCGCCGCGCGCCTTTGGCGTCCACCTGCGCCCGAGCGGTTTGGGCATAGGCTTCGCGCAGGCGACGTTTGTCGATCAGGAGATGCATCTGGGCGATGAGGCCGTCGTCGCTGACCGTCTCGGACAACCCGATGCGGTGCCCAAGGCCCGTGAGCGCCAGCGCCGCCGCGCCCTCGTCGGCGTGCGTCGTGTCGGTCAGATAAGCCCCGGCCACGCCCAGGCACGCGTACTCCAGCGCCGTCATCCCGCCCGGACACACGCCCAGGCTCGCCTCCACAAACACCTCGCCGATGTTCTCCGGGTCGACGACGAGGTTGGTGGGAACGTTCATCGATTCGACCTGCTCGCGCACGGCGTCAAAATGCGTCATGTCTTCGGAAGCGATCACGTCCACATGGAAATTTCCCGCGACGTGATTGAGCGCCGCCAGCACGCGTCCGGTCAGATTCGCCTCGTCCGGCGGAGGAAAACACACCGCCACCCGGAATTGGTCCCAGGGCGTCGGTTCCTCCGGCCGGGCCGACGCCACGTCCGGCCGAATCGGCGCAAATCGCGGCCCGAGCATCAGGCGGACATTGCGCGGCGCGTCCACCATGCGGGAAGGGGCGTCGGCGTTGGGATTGAGTACGGCGGAGACGGAGAGGTAGCCGTGGGGATCGTCGGTGACATACAACACCGGCGTGGGGTCGATCAACGCAAACACGCGCGCCAGCTCCAACGACGGAATCGGCGCGTCCACGACCAGCAGATCCGCGCCGGAACAAAGGGAGACGAGTTGGTCCTGGTGCTTCTTTCCCGAGGGCGCCGCCAACGTCTCGTGGGCAATGCCGAAGTTGTCGAGCATCGCCCCGCCGCCGCCGGTCAGCGCCACCGTCACTTGCGCCTGGGCCGCCCGCAGCTCCCACGCCAGCGCCGCCGTTCGGGACAACCGCCCCCAACCCAACGCGTCCCCGGCCTCCACGCGAAAAACCACCTTCATAGCGCCGCATCGTCATGCCTGAACACCATTCCGTCAAGCCGGCCGCGCCGCGTCGTCGCGGCGGACGGGGAGATACTTTGTACCTCTGACGCCGGCGCGTGATTGTAAGAACCACGGCGGGACGTCGCTTCGCTCCAAACACTTCCGAGCCGCGACAAATCCGGGTGCCACACGTTCGCGACGCTGAAGGCGGAGAGAAGGTGTGCATTTCCCGGATCGTGAACCGGCGACGATCACCCCATTCACATGCGCCCTTGCCCCTCCGCACCGTTTCCGCGTATTACCGACGCGCCCCGTGCCGCAACACGCCGAGGAACGACGCATGGCCCTCGTCCGATACTGGCGCCGAAAATACGCCTTTCGCCTGGCGGCCCTGCTGGTCAGCGTAGTCCTGACCTTCGCGATCATCGAAATCGCCTTGCGCCTCCTGGGGATGATGTACGACAGCCGCATCTATCGCGCCGCCCAGGCCCCCACCGACGCGACGCATTTTGTCCTCGCCGTGGGCGATAGCCACACCTACGGCGTCGGCGCAAAATCCGGCCTGGACTACCCCTCCCAGTTGCAGGCCCTTCTCAATGATCAGCGCCCCTGCGACCGCTATCGTGTCGTCAATCTGGGGCACGCCGGTTACAACAGCAGCCAGGCCGTCAACGATGCCCTGGCTTATATGGACGAAAACCGGTCTCCTCCGGAAATCATCATCTTCAACGCCGGGCGCAACAACGACCACAACTTCACCGACGCGCGCATCATCCCCGAGGAACATCGCTTTCGCGGCGTTCGCGGCGTTTTGCGCCATCTGTTGTCCGAAAGCCGCGCCCATCGTTTCGGCCAGATCACCGTCTCGCGCCTCAAATCCCTGCTGGAAACCAAATTGGACGGCGATCAATGGCCGAATATGACCATCAACGGCTTCGGCGAGCACGAACAGGCGTTCCTGGCCGAGTGGGTCGGGCAGGATCTAGGATTATTGCGTCGCCGATGCGCGAGAGCGGGGGCGAAGCTCGTTTTGCTCAACTACTATTCGGCAAGCGCGGCCTGGGTGAACGACGCGTTCCGGCGCTTCTCCACGACGCCGGAGACAGCCGTGGTCGACGTCCGGGGCTTCGGCCGCCCGAAGATCGAAACGCTGGTCTATTTGAAGAAGTACGTCGCTCGCGACGGCCACCCCAATGCCGAAGGCTACGCCGCCATCGCCCGGATGGTTCATGACGAATTGGCGCGGCGCGGGTGGATCGCCCCGGCGTCCTGCGAAACGCCCTTGACGCCGCCATCGCCCGCCTCCGCCCCTTGATCCGCCCGACGCGGGGGTTTAAGAGGGATTTTTCGTTGTGCGTCCGGTCTTGGCGGACCGGCGCGAAGGAGCCTGACCCGATGACACGCCCCCTGCGCCCGGCGCTGTTGGTTTTGCTGACGTTGACGCTCGCCTTTGCCGGCTGCGGCCAAAACGGCGCCTCCAACGACACCGGCAAATCCGCGGCCGACACCGTCCCCGACGGCATCCCCTCCTACGAGGAACCCAAGGACGCCAAGGAAGTCACGCTGCTGCTCAACGAGGATCGCTGGGGCGAGGTCGCGCCCTGCGGATGCAAAAAACGCCCCGCCGGAGGCCTGCCGCGCCTGGCGACGGTGATCGAGAAATACAAAGCGTCCGACGGCGCGATCGTCGTCGAAGTCGGCGACAGCCTCTATCCGCCCCTGGTTCACCAGCGCGAAACCTCCGAGCGCATGGACGCCCGGGCCGAGTTCATCATGGACGCCCTCCCGGCGATGGGCCTGGACGTCTACGTCCCCGGCGGCGCGGATATGGAGATCGGCCTGGACAAACTGCTGACCTGGCGCGACGAAAAAAAGGTGCCCATGGTCGCCGCCAACATCAACGACGCGAGCACGCAACAGCCGCTTTTTGACGCCTACAAGATCTTTGAGCACGACGGCGTGAAGGTGGCCCTCATCGGCGTCGCCGGGCCCACGTCCTATGCCGCCGCCCGCGCCAACGCCGACTACCAACCCAAGCTTCGCGAGCAAGCCCGCCGCCGGGCCGCCAAGGGCGGCGGGTCGAGATTGCTGGCGCGACTGCGGGACGATTGGAGCGCCGCGGCGAACAAGGGCGATAGCGAAGCGCAGAAACACCTCGTGCAAAAGATGATGGGCGAGGCCGACTTCGGCGGCCGCGAAGGCAACAAGCCCGCCAAGGACGAGGAACTGCCCGCCGAGGACGCCTACACCGGACGTCGGTTCCGCATCGTCGATCCCGTCGTGAGCGTCAACCGGGTCATCGACGAAATCGGCGGCAAGGCGGACATCCTGATCGCCGTGGCCAATGTGGACGACGCCGAAATGGAGGCGCTGCGCACCAAGGCCCCCCGACTGCATTTCATTGTGGACGGCTATCGCGATGCCTACGGCGGCGCGGCGGGCATTGAGCGCTCCGAACGCCCCCATCCGCTGACCGTGGGCAACAAGGGCAAGTACGTCGGCCTGGTGAAGATCCGCGTCGTGGACGGCGACACGAAAGATTTTGTCGACATGGGCGCGCGCATCCGGGCGGTGGAATCCCTCAAGCGCCTGGACCGGGCGTGGGATCGCTTGGTGCAGCGGGCCGACGGCGAGGATCCGCTGGTGCATTACGAGAAGGACAGCCGCTATTACCGCCGCGCCGCCGCCCTCAAGCGACGCATCGACGAGCTGACGGCCAAGGCGTCCTACTCCCCCGAAGGCAACAGCTATTTCGAGGTCGAACAGATCATGCTCGACAAAGCCTACCCCGCGGACCCGGCTCTCGAAGCCCGGATGCATCAGGTGGAAGGCACCGAGGCGGAAGGGGCGAAGGGGACGTCGTAGGAGTGGCGACGATGCAGTCGATATATTCGCGGGTGCCACACTTTCACGAGAACAAGGTTCGAGGGAAGGTGTGAATAATTGAATCTGTGTCTGCTGTTCGTTAGCGATCAGCCGAAACAGAGCCGCGAACTGTAGTGAGCGGTTGGCGACGTCCTAGCAAAAGTCGTTCGTTGTTTGTCGCATCGGAACGCTCGACGACCCCTCACTCCAACATCGAAACATCCGGAATCAAGCCGAATCCGTCGGCATGGCGGACCGCGTCGGCGATAGCTTCGGCGACGGCCTCGGCGGCCAAATGCCCGGCCGCATTCTCCAGACGCATGTCGCCGGACGCCGGCAATTCCCCCGTCGCCAAGGCAAACAACGCGTCCCCGTCGAACACGCAGTGCGCCGGGCTGATCGCGTGGGCCATGCCCGCTGTCGCCATCGACGCCACTCGAGCCAGCGCCGGTTTATCGAACGAGGCGTTGGTCGCGACGATAACGAGCGTCGTGTTTTCCATCGGCGTCGGCGGCCCGCCCAGTGTCTCCCGACCCAATTTGTCGCGAGCGTGATACAGGCGCGTCGGCGCCTCCGGATCCCGCGCCCCGGCGATCAGGCGGCCGTCCGCGTAGATGTCGCCGTAGGCGTTGACCACCGCCAGCGCCCCGACCACCAGGCCCTCGCATCCGATCCGCGACGCCGTGCCCTGGCCGCCTTTCATCAGAAACTGCGGGCCCAGAATCTTGCCGACCGTCGCTCCGCAACCGGCGCCCGCGCTGCCTCGCGCCACATCGCGACTTGCCGCCGCGCAAGCCGCGTACGCCATTTCCGGGTCCGGCCAGCGTTCCTCGCCCTCGCCGAGCAGGATGTCGAAAATCACCGCCGTGGGCACCGTCGGCACCACCTCGCCCCGCACCGGATGGCCCACGCCCCGCTCGCGCAGGTAGCGCATGACGCCCGACGACGCCCCCAGCCCGTAAGCCGATCCGCCCGTCAGGCACACCGCCTGGGCCCGGTCGACCAGATGCTCCAACCGGGCCGCATCCCCCTGACGCAGCGAGGTGGCCGGACCCGGTGTCTTCAGCGCGAGCGTCGCGCCGCCTTCACACAGCACGACCGTCACGCCGGTCATCTTGCGCTTGTCCTCGGTTGAACCGACGAGGATGCCGGAAACATCGGTGATCTGGCCGGGCATGGGGCGTCCTTTGGTCATGAAAAACGGAGGTCGGGATTTTGGGGGAAAGATCGGGCGTTGTCATCCCGCGCGAATCGAGATTGCGATTGCGTCCGTCGGACAGCCGTGCCCGTCAGAGCCCCGAACCGTAGTGAGGGGTCAAACTCGAACGTTGCTCGAAATGCGTCCGAGAAAACAGAGCCCCGACCTGCCTGTCCCGCCGTAGCCTTGGCGGAGGAGGATGAGGGAGGGGTCGTCGAGCGGTGCGAAGCGACAAACAACGAATGACTTTTGACGGGGCGTGGCCAACCGCTCACTACAGTTTGCGGCTCTGTCAGGGCGTCATCGTTTCTGACATCGAACGCGTCACATCTTCTTCACCGGCTTCTTGGCCTTGGTGTCGATGGCCTTGGCGGTTTTGGACTGGCGGACGGCGGGGGCTTTCTTCGCCGGAGTTTTTTCGGCGGTCGACTTGCGCTTGGGCGCGGCCTTGGGCGGCGTCTTCGTCGATTTCTTGGCGATGGCCTCCGCCTTGGGCGATGCCTTGGAACGGGATGACGGAGCGGCCGTCTTCTTTACGGCCGACTTCGCCGCCGGCTTGGCGGGCGCCTCGGGGGCCTTGGCCGGTTCTCCACGCCCCTGACGCACCCCGTCTCGGAAAGATTCGACCGTTTTTTTGGCGTCATCGAAGAGACGATCAGACGATCGGCGGATCGCCTCGGCCCAATCCTTGGCATCTTTTTTGTCGAATTCGCGGGAAATGTCCTTGAGCTTGCCTTCGCCCTGGGCCCACAGCTTGCCCGCCTCCTCGCCGGTCTGGCGGGCCTCCTGATAGACCGCCTTCATCGCCTTTTCGGTCACGGAACGCCCGGCGAGTTTTTCGACGAAGTAATAGTCGATCACCCGGCCCATCGCGAACGTGGTCCCGTAAACCACCGGCACGGCGATCAGCGATCCCAGGCCCGGAATGATTTTCGCGGCGGAGACGGCCAGTTGCCGCGCGATCAGCCCCATGCCGACAAGCCCCAGGATTTCCTTAATGATTTCATTCATTTCCTGGCGACTGACCTGCACGCCGCGCACCCGCCCGATCTTGTAGCCCATGTAGGCCTGGATGGGCGTGAGCACCAGCATATCGCCCAAGGGGATCGGCAGAATCGCCAGCGCCGCGCATCCCGCGGACACGATTTTGACGATCGCCTCCACCTTTTCGTCGGTCGAAAGCTTGTCGTTATTTTCCACCTCGAACAGCTCGGCGGAGAGTTTCTTTTCCAGATCGTCCAGGACAGCCATGATCAAACCTCGTCAAAGAAGGGAAAGTCGGGGAATTTGGGCGACTTGACGGGCGTTTTGCCTCGGGTCCATGATACGCGCGTTTTTCGCCCCCAGTCGGGAGTCGTATCGATGCGGGTCTGGAACCCTGAGGCGGCCACGCAGCCGGCGCATTCGCCTCTGTTCGTACGATACCATTTTTTCTTCATCCTGCTATTCACCACGATTGCAACGGCGGTGGCGTTTTCTCCCACGCCCGAAGGTCTCACGATACAAGGCCAGCGGGCGATCGGCATCTTCACCCTGTGCGTCAGTTTCTGGGTCACGGCGGTCATTCCGCTGCAAATCACGTCGATCATCGCCATCATCATGCTGCCGATGCTGGGCATCATGGATTCGGACCAGGCCTTCGCCCTTTTCGGCAACAAGGCGGTGTTTTTCATCCTGGGCGCGTTCATCATCTCGGCGGTCATCGTCGATTCGGGCCTTTCTTCCCGGGCGACGTATTTCGTCCTGTCCCGATTCGCTTTTTCCGCCAGGGCGCTTCGAACGGCCATTATAATTTTCGCCGCATTTTCCAGTTGCTGGATGAGCGAGCACGCCGTGGCGGCCATGCTTTTTCCCATTGTGATGAGCATCGTCAAGGCCCTGGGGCTCAAGCCCTTTCAGGACCGTTTCGGCATGAGCTTCTTTTTCGCCATGGCCTGGGGATGCGTGATCGGCGGGATCACCACCTATCTGGGCGGTGCGCGAAACCTGCTGGCCGTGGGCATTTTGCATGAGCAGACGGGCGTGACGATCAGCTTTGTGGACTGGGCCAAGGCTTCCACGCCGTTGGTGGGGGTGCTGCTGACCTTCGCCCTGGCGTTTTTGCATTTCGGGTATCCGGCCACGGATGTGAACATGAAGGCCGTCTCCGAATCCCTCAAGCACAAGTCCGACTCCCTGGGCCCCTTCACCCGGCGGGAGAAGGGCGTGGCGATCGTGACGCTGGTAACGATCTTCTGCTGGGTGGTTTTCCACGACATCGTGGGTCTGGCGACGATGGCCCTGGCGTCCGTGGCGATGCTTTTCATTCTGCGTCTGACGGAATGGGACACGGTGGAGCAGTCGGTCAACTGGGGCGTCATTCTCATGTACGGCGGCGCGATCGCCCTGGGCAGCGCCCTGTCGTCCACCGGCGCGGCCGAGTGGGTCGTGGACAAAACCTTCGGCGCCGCGGATCTCTCGTCGTTCACGCTGATCGTCATGCTCGGCGCCATGTCGCTGATCCTGACCGAGTTCATCAGCAACGCGGCGGTCGTCTCCGTGCTCATGCCCGTGGCGCTGGGTCTGGCTCACACTCGCGGCATCTCGCCCCAGCTTATGGCGTTCACCATCGCGTTGCCGTCGGGCCTGTCGTACGTGCTGCCCATGGGCACGCCAGCCACCGCCATCGCCTATTCCTCCGGCTACATGACGCAAAAAGACTTCATGTCCGCCGGACCCGTCATGGCCATGGTCAGCCTCATCACCTTCGCCCTGGTCGCCAAGTACTACTGGCCGTTGATCGGCTACAGCATGTAGCGCGCGTCGGGGCTCTGATTCCTCGATATCATTT
>JACKCT010000043.1 GCA_020633895.1 Deltaproteobacteria bacterium
GAACCGGCGGAGCGGGATTCGTTCTATATCTATCAATTGCAGATGGGACAGCATGTCCAGACCGGCGTCGTCGCCGCGATCAGCATGGAAGAATACGCCGAAGGCAAAATCAAAAAGCACGAACTGACGCGCCCCGATAAAGAGAACGACCGCACGACGCACATCCTGACCACCAAGGCGAACACCGGGCAGATTTTCCTGGCGTTTCGCTCCAACGACCGCATCAACGCGTTGCTCGAGGAATTCACGCAGCCCGAGCCGCGCATTCACTTCACCGCGGAAGACGGGGTGAGCCACTCGCTGTGGGTCGTCAACAGCACCGACGAGGTGCATCGCCTGACGACAGCGTTCGGCGCGGTTCCCTCGCTCTACATCGCCGACGGACACCACCGAACGCAGGCCTCCCTGCGGGCTTGGCAGGAGAAAAAGGCGGAGGGCGCCCCGGCCGATTCGCCCTTCGCGTTCGCCATGGCGACGCTCTTTCCGTCCGATCAGCTCAACATCCTGGCCTACAACCGGGTCGTCACGGATCTGGGCGATCTGCGTCCCCGGGATGTGCTGCAGGCGTTGGAGACACGCTTCGAGATTTTCGAGACCGAAGATCCGGTTCCTCAAGAGAAGGGGACGTTCGGCATTTACGTCGGCCATCAATGGCGGATGATTCGCGCCAAGGCGCTGCCCGAGGATCTGCCGGCGGAGAAGCGGCTGGATGTCGCGATTTTGCAGGACCAGTTCCTGGGGCCCGTGCTGGGCGTGACGGACCCGCGCACCGACCCGCGCCTGGAATTCGTCGGCGGCATCCACGGCATCTCCGGTCTGGAAGCCCGCGTCGCCGACAATCCCAACGCCATGGCGATCGCGTGCTATCCCACGTCGATGGACGAACTGCTGGCCGTCGCCGACGCCGGGTCCATCATGCCGCCCAAGTCCACCTGGTTCGAACCGAAACTGCGTTCGGGCTTGGTGGTGCGGGTGATGGAGTCGTAGGGGGACGTTTCGCGTCGGTGCGTTTGACGTTCGGGCGCCACATTTTCACGACGACAACGTCGTAGGGAAGGTGTGCGATGTCCGAGCCGCGACCTGTAGGGAGCGGTTTTGTTTCAGTTGTTTGTTGAAATGTCGGAACGGCTTACCAATCCCCGCCTTTCCCTCCACGAAAACCCCGATTCAATGATTCAATGCCGTGTCACGTCGGCCGGCGATCTTCGTAACGCCGCGCCCGCCCCGGCCGTATCCGATAGGCACAAAGGCCCGAAGGAGGGGTGGCCTTGAAGGAGAGCCGACGAATGAGGTGGACAATGAATCTAGTAATCGTCGTCGCTGCGGCGGTTGTGGTGATTTTCGCCATGACGTACGGTCGCGGGGGCGCCGCGCGCGCCGCGGACGACATGAAGACCAAGGAGACCAAGGAGGCCAAGATGGGCGCTGTCGAAAAGATTCCGGCCAACGCCAAGGCGGCGTATTTCGCCGGCGGGTGTTTTTGGGGCGTGGAGTATTACTTCGACAAGGAGCCGGGCGTGATCTCGGCCGTGTCCGGATATATGGGCGGCCACAAGGACGACCCGACTTATCACGAGGTCTCCAGCGGCCGCACCGGCCATGCCGAGACGGTGCGCATTCTCTACGATCCGGAAAAGACGACGTACGAAAAACTGGCGCGACTGTTCTTCGACATTCACGACCCGACGCAGGTCAACCACCAGGGCCCGGACTACGGCACGCAGTATCGCTCGGCGGTGTTCTACAAAACGCCCGAGGAAAAGGCGACGATCGAGAAGTTGATCGGCCTGCTCAAGGAGCGGGGCTACAAGGTCGCCACGCAGATCGTCGAGGGCGGCGAGTTCTACGCGGCCGAGGACTACCACCAGGACTACTACGAGCACAAAGGCTCCACGCCCTACTGCCATTTCAAGACGGACCGCTTCGGTGACGAGGACGACGCGTAGCGCCGTAGGAACCTAGGGGCGCCGCATGAAATCAGTAGACGGGTCGCCTATCCTGGCGGCCCGTTTTTTATTTTTTCAACGCATTCACACCTTTGCCTCGCTTAACGCGAGTCTAAAAGTGTGGCACCCATTCTCGGCGCGTCACCGTGCCCAGGGCGGGTCGAAATCGTTGACTTCGCGGATGCCTTCGACGGGAACGAGGGGGTTGCGGTCCATGTCGACCAGGCCGTTCGTTTCCTGATAGGTGTCGTTGAACTGCGTGTAGCAGTAGCCGTCCAGGTGGGGCTGTTGTTGAATCAACTCGGTGGCGGCGCGATAGGCGTCGACGACCTGCCCCGGCTCTTCCCACTCGTACCAGCCGTAGCCGCCGTACTCGCTGATGAGGACCGGCTGGCCCGAGTATTGTTCGCCGAACGTGAAGAAATTCTGCCAGCTCCCGCCCGGTGTAATGCCTTGCAGAATGCGCGCGAGAGACCATTCGAATTCGTCGAGATTTGCCGGCAACAGCGCCTCGTACAAATCCTCCGCCCGGTCCAGCGTCGAGAGATATTGATGGATATCCAGCACATCGGTGACGGACGTGTGGTCGTAGCCGCTGTTGTCGATGACGGGGCGCGTCGGGTCCCATTCCTTGGTCTTGGCATGGAGGTATTTGACGAAGTCCCTCTCTTTGCCCTGCAGAATGACCGGCGCGATCCAGAAGCCCACGCCCCAGCTTTCGTTGAGCGGCACCCAGGTGACGATCGAGGGATGGTTGATGTCCCGGTCGATGGCTTCGCGCCATTCGCGCAGGAGGTTTTGCGCCATCGTCTCGGTCAGGTCCCACGCGGAAGGCATCTCCTCCCACACCAGCGCGCCCAGGTAATCGGCCCAGAACAGGAAGCGCGGGTCTTCGATTTTTTGGTGCATCCTTAGGCCGTTGAAGCCGAAGTCCTTGACGATCTCGATGTCCCGCCGGAACTCGTCCGGATCGACCGGCGTGTAGTCGCCCTGGGGAAAATAGCCTTGGTTGAGGGTGAGTTTTTGGTAGAGATATTCGCCGTTGAGGTGGATGTCGTCGCCGACGACCTCGATAGTCCGGGCGCCGAAATACGACTCGACCAGATCGATCGCCTCGCCCTGCCTCACGACCAGGCGCAGCGGATAGAGGTGGGGATCGTCCGGCGACCAGGGGCGTAACTCGTCGAAACGCAGCGACAGACGCACCGTCGTCGCGTCCCGTGTCTTGTCGGTGACAGCCCAGGCGACGCGCTCGACCCCGCCGTCATCCGCGACGGCGAAAACCTCCGTCAGGCCGTTCGTCCCCGCGATGTTGAGGTGCATCGCGACTTCGCCGGTGGCGAGGTTCGGTTCGACGCGCGCGCCGGTTACATAGGCCGCCCCGGCGGTCTCCAGCCACACCGGCTGCCAGATGCCGGTGACGGTTTCGTAAAAGACCGAATACGGTTCGCCGGTTCGCGATTGCTTTCCGCGCGGGCGCTCGGTGGACAGGCCGTCCTCCACGCGCACGACGAGGCGGTTTTCGGCTTGCAACAACTCGCCGATTTCGAAGGAGAACGGTGTGTAGCCGCCGGAGTGTTCGCCGAGTAACGTGCCGTTGAGCCAGACCGTGGCGTGGTAATCCACCGCGCCGAAATGCAGCAGCACGGCGCCGCCGTCGCCGTTCTCGTGCGTGAAATCGCGCGCGTACCAGACGACCGCCGGCGGGTCCGGATCGCCGATGCCCGACGCCTCCGACTCGACGCAGAACGGCACCTGGATCTCCAGCGCAAACGCGGTTTTTTCCTGCCATGCTTCGGTCAGGCCGACGTCGTCCGGGTCATAGGCGAATTCCCACGCGCCGTCGAGAAACGTCGTGTCGCGGCGGGCCAGATCCGGTCGCGGATACTCGCCCAACGCCTCCAGCCCCGGCCACGCGGGCAGTTCGGGCAACTCGGGGATGCCGACCGCGTCGTCGTCGGCCGTGTCGTCATCGTCCGACGCGTCGTCGTCCGAGGCGGCCGCGTCGTCGTCGTCATCGCCCGAATCGTTCCAGCAGGCCCCGACCAAGAGCAGGATCGCCGCCAGAATCGCGGCTGTCGCTACGCGTCTCATGCATTCGTCCCCATGCGTTGGAAATCGTCGGAAGCAGTATAAAAGAAAATCTCAAAAGAAAAGCGGGGCAAAAGCCCCGCCCCGTCGTGTCGCGTGTCGGTGCGTGTCGTTATTCGGCGTCGTCGAACAGCGAGTCCACCACGCCCGGGTCGGCCAGCGTCGTTGTGTCGCCGATCTGATGGTCGCCCGAGGCGATTTTCTTGAGGATGCGCCGCATGATCTTGCCCGAGCGCGTCTTGGGCAGGGCGTCGGCCCAGTGGATGCGTTCCGGCACGGCGATGGCGCCGATGTCCTTGCGCACGTGGGCGAGCAGTTCCTTTTTGAGGTCCTCGGTCTTCTCCACGCCCTTGTTGAGCGTCACGTAGGCATAAATCCCCTGGCCTTTGATCTCATGGGGGAAGCCCACCACCGCGGCCTCGGCCACCGCCGGATGGGCGACCAGGGACGACTCCACCTCCGCGGTGCCCAGCCGGTGCCCCGAGACGTTGACCACGTCGTCGATGCGTCCCATGAGCCAGAAGTTGCCGTCCTCGTCGTAGCGGGCGCCGTCGCCGGTGAAGTAGTTGCCCGGCTGTTGGGAGAAGTACGTGTCGTGGAAGCGCTGATGGTCGCCGTAGACCGTGCGCATGATCGACGGCCAGGGCTTGCGGATGATCAGATAGCCGCCCTCGTTGGGCCCGCATTCGCTGCCGTCCTCGCGGACCACCGCCGGCTGCACGCCGAAGAAGGGGCGCTGAGCCGAGGAGGGGATCGTCTCCATGGCGCCGGGCAGGGGCGTGATGAGGATGCCGCCCGTTTCCGTCTGCCACCAGGTGTCCACGATGGGGCAGCGGCCGCCGCCGACCGTGTCGTAATACCACATCCACGCTTCCGGGTTGATCGGCTCGCCGACGGTGCCCAGCAGTTGCAGGCTGGACAGATCGTGCTTTTTGACGTGCTCGGCGCCCAGGGCGGCGATGGCCCGGATGGCGGTGGGGGCGGTGTAGAAGATGTTGACCTTGTACTTGGCACAGATCTCCCAGAAGCGGTCCGGCCCCGGGTATGTGGGGATGCCTTCGAACATGACCTGCGTGGCGCCGTTGGCCATGGGGCCGTAGACGATGTACGAGTGCCCCGTCACCCAGCCGATATCCGCCGTGCACCAGAAGATGTCGCCGTCGTGATAGTCGAAGACGTACTTGAACGTCGTGGCGGTATAGATCATGTACCCGCCCACCGTATGCAGCACGCCCTTGGGTTTGCCGGTGGAGCCGGAGGTGTAGAGGATGAACAGCGGGTCTTCCGCGTCCATGATCTCCGGTTCGCATTCGGCCGATTGGGCGCCGACCAGCTCCTGCCAGGACTTGTCGATACCTTCGTTGTAGACCGCCTCCGGCCCCTTGTTGCGCACGACGACCACATGCTCGACGTGGAAGCCCTCGTTGTTGCATCGGGCCACGGCCTCGTCGACGGTTTCCTTGAGCGCCAGGTGCTTTTTGCCCCGATAGACGCCGTCCGCCGTCAGGACCACGGCGCATTTCGAGTCCAGAATGCGGTCGGCCAGCGAGTCGGCCGAGAAGCCGCCGAAGACCACCGAGTGGATCGCGCCGATGCGCGCGCAGGCCAGCACCGCCACAGCCAGTTCGGGGATCATGGGCATGTAGATCGCGATGCGGTCGCCCTTCTTCACGCCGAGCGACTTGAGCGCGTTGGCCGCCTTGCACACGTCGGCGTGAAGCTCGCGATAGGTGATGTCCCGGGCGTCGCCGGGCTCGTTGCCCTCGAAATGCAGCGCCACCTGGTCGCCCCGCGTGTCCAGGTGCCGGTCCAGGCAGTTGACGGTGATGTTGGTCTTGCCGCCGACGAACCATTTGATCTCGGGCTTGGAGAAGTCGTATTCGACGACCTTGGACCACTTCTCCTTCCACCAAAAACCGTCGGCGATCTCGCCCCAGAAGCCTTCGGGGTCTTCCAGCGAGCGTTTGTGCATCTGCTCGTATTGTTCCAGGGAGGAGATGTGGGCCTTGGCCCGGAAGGCGTCCGGCACGGGGAAATGGCGGTTTTCGTGGCTGACCGAATCGATGGACTTGGCGTCCGACATGCGTGCGCGCCCCTTTCGCAAGATTCGCCCGCGACGCGCGCCGCGGGCGAGGAAGTCCGTTCAAATTATCGTGTCAGGTATTGTGCCGTTGGGGCTGGGGAGCGTCAAGGATGGGGAAAATTCGCCACTCACAGTGTTGTGGTGGGCGAGACAGACACTACTTGACGAACTTATAAGACCTCAGTAACTGAATGTCATGGTCTTGATTCTTTTTTTCCGAAATAAGCACCGGAATCTTGCCTGTAGGCGTTCGGCATTTATAGGACCAGTATATACGGCCTGCGTCTCTGTTTTGTGGTATGTTAAACCTATCTTCGACAAATTCACTTTTCTTTACTTTGCAACAACACTCAGTGGCTCCAGAATTTATTGCCAAAATTTTTGGCAGTGATTTCAGCCATTTAGTTGAAGTTCCGAGGAAGACTTCACGAGTGGTTAAAATGAATTCAATATTTGGAGTAAGCTGTGAAAAGATCGCTTCCACCAATTTTTTATTTGAAAGTGGGTCTGCCTTTTGGTTAATGTTTTCTAGTTGCAAATGTTGATAGTTGCTCTCTAACTTAGAATATTGCTCACTGACTTCAGCTAGTTTTGCTTCTAATTCTCTCTTATCTTCAGATAGTAATAACGCTTTTTCTTCTGTCTTTTCCATCTCAATGCGGGTCTGCTTTTCTGATGTCTGAGCTAGCTGCAACTCACTGGACAACCTTTCAAATTCTACGTCACTTTCAATTTTACTCTCACTGATTAGCTTTATGTGTGAAGTCGATTCAGTGTCACTATTAGCACCGACCTCTGAGGCTTCAAGTTTGTGGATTCGAGAACGTTGAAAGCGAATTTGATCATAAAGGTCATTGATTGTATCTTGCATGGTACTTATCTTATGGCGAATCACTTCCTCGCTAGAGCGAGAGCGAATAAGTTGTGAGGCGAACTTATTGCGTTGAGCTTTGGCTGCCTCGGCGCTTTTCATTGCCTCAGTGATTAGCTTATCTCGTTTATGTAGGTCAGATTTAGCTATTTTATACTTTCGCATTGCGTTACGGAAATTAGATAATGTTCGCGAATATAGTTCAATGGAGTCAATTTTTTTAACGGTATAACGATTGCCAAGTGCTGACTGCAAAGCGTTATGGACGGAAGATTTGTTTTGGCTGCCATTTATGCGAATATAATACTTGTACTGTACATTATTAAACCCTGGCCTCGTGCTCAGCCCGCTGAGGCCAGATGTGAATCCGAATTCACCGCTGTTAATGCGAGATATTAATGTATTGTAGGCGTGCTCATCGCAGTTGAGTAGTATGTATGTATAATAGCCGGCGTCATCTAGCAGCCAATCTAATGAAGGCGGGGCTGCTTCAATGCGTGTCTCGCCTGGATATGATGAAAACTCATTCGAATATTCGTCAAATTCGTCGTAATTAGGGCCACCGAACATATGCTCGTAAAATTCTGGTCCTTGGTCGTCAAAGTCTATGTCATAGTCGGGGCCGATTTCGTCAAATTCGCTTCCATTAAACTCAGAATCTTTTTGCATGTCAGTGTCCTCTCATGGTTGATCACCGGGATACTACAACTCCCCCTCCATGCGCTTCAACTCTTCCTGCTTGGAGACGGCGACGTTGATGGCGTATTGGAGGCGGGCGGAGATTTTCTGGGCGGCCTCGGACATGGCGTAGGCGATGGAGACAGGGGAGTGCTCCTTGGCCCGGACGGTTTCCTTGAAGGTGCGTTGGAAGAGGATGTGCTTGGCGCGGTTCGAGTAGGCGAAAAACACGCAACGCACCGACAGCACCGCGTACCACTCCTCCCCCTCGTCCTTCTCGTAAATCTCGTCGACGACCCCCTCCAACTCGTAGTCCGGATTGAGCGACGAATAGGTCGTGATCACGCCCTTGTACGTCCCGGCGCCGACCATGTCCCGGGCGAACAGATCGCCGAGCATATCCCCCGGATTGACGACCCACAGGTGATAATCATAGCGCTTGCGACGCAGCGCGCTGGTGGAATAGACGATCTGCTGCCCCTGGTAGGCCGGGGCGACGGCGAACGTCCCCACGCGAACGATCACGTCCTTTTGCGGCACGGCGTCCGTGACCGGCGGGGACGTGTAGTCCACCTGGTAGTAGTACAACTCCTCGTAATCCCGCGAGAAGTTGAAGCAGCCGGTGGTGAGCACCGCCAGGCCGATCGCCGCGATGGTCAAGAGTAGGTAACGGCGCATTAGGGCAGCCCCTCTCTATCGGTATTCGGATTGCAGTATCCGTGTCGCCGCTCTGACGCGGCGAATTTGTCGCGATCACTCAAT
>JACKCT010000044.1 GCA_020633895.1 Deltaproteobacteria bacterium
CCCTGCCTCCGTCGACCCTTCGGTCCCGCGCGCCATGAAGATCGCGTTTTTCGCGGTTCTGTTCGCCGTCACGCTGGGCGGCGCCGCCCTGATGCAAAACCAGATCGATCTGTACGACGTGCATCTGGTGCGGGCCGACGCGCCGCCGATCATCGCGAACGCCCTGGCGGGCACGAAGATGCTGGTGCTCGCGGACCTGCATGTCCGGGACCGGGCGCCGAACTTCGGGCCGCGGGAGCGCTTTATCCTCAAAACCATCGACGAGACCGACCCGGACACCATCCTCATCGTCGGCGATCATTTCCCCTTCACCCGATCCATCGAGCCGTCGTTGGAATTTTTCGAGGCGCTACGCTCGGATCGGAACATCTACGCCGTGCTCGGCGATCACGAGTACCACGGGGCGCGCAAGAGCTGTGTCTATTGCCACGCGCCGGGCGACGACACATGGAGCGTGCGCGAGGATCTGGCGGTGAAGATGCTGCGGGATCAGGTGGTGACGATCAGCGGACCGACGGGGACGAAGGTGGACATCTGGGGCGGGGACGTGAAATCTTCGCCGGATTTGTCGTGGACGAAGGTGACGCCCCCCGATCGACCGGTCATCGCCATGACGCATTTTCCCGAAGCCTTCGATGATTACGCGGACGCGGGAGCGGACCTGATGCTCGGCGCCGATACCCACGGCGGGCAGATGATCGCGCCGCACATTTTTTACGAATGGCTGCTGGGCCCCCGGCGGGCTCACTATCTGGCGGGGCGGTTCACGCGGGGCAAGTCGGTCCTGTGGGTGACGAAGGGCGTCGGCTGGTCCATCCTGCCCTTGCGCCTGGGCGTCAAGCCGGACATCCTGCTTTTCGATTTCACCAAATAACAAAACCGCCACCCCTTTCGGGATGGCGGCTGTCGGCCCCGGCGTTCGCACCCCGGCTCGTTATTCCAAGTCGAAAACGAACGTCTGTTGGTCCTTGTCGGCGGGAGCGAAGGCGTCATCGGCCACCATGGCGATGACATACGCCCGCGTGCCGTCGTTGCTGACGAACACGTAGTCACCGTTGATTTCGTAGTCATTGCTCTCGCCTTCATACAAAGGCAGCTTCCAATGGTGCGTCTTGGTCAGCAGGTCCGGGTCGAAGGCCATGATGTCCCTCGAGTTGTAAGGCGACCCCACCGCTTTATCCAAAATCGCGACGATGGCGCCGTCGGAGGCCGGCGACACATCCAACTCGGTCAGCTCATCGGCCCCGTCCTCGGTCAGGTCGCCGATGTACCCGATGTCCGTTTCCTGATCGTCCGTCGAGGTGAAGATGTGCATGCATCGGGTGTAGAGGCGCTTGCCGTCCGGCGCGATCCAGATTTTCGCGCAAAAGTTATACTCGCCGTGCTTGGGCTCGTCGTAGAGATAGGCCGCCGTCCCGGTCGTCACCGAAAACTTCGAAATGCCTCGCGGCCAGTTTTCGACCTCGGTCGTATAAAGCCAGTCCAGATTCGGATGGAGTTTGGCCTTGGATTGCTGACGGATGTCCTTCGAGCCGGTGTGCAGGGTTTCGGTCCCGTCGCTAATCTTGATGCACACAATTCTCGTCCACCCGTCCAGAGTCGGAAATCCGTAGATATAATCCTGGGCAAGCACGATGTCGCCCAGATCCTTGGTGGGCGTGAAGGTGTCCTCGACCTTCATTTCGACCAGATCCACGTACGAAATCAGATCCCCGTGATTGACGGCGGCGTGTTTGCCGTCGGGACTGACCGAAATGCTGATCGGTTTCTCGTCGAGCGCCACCGACGAGGCCGCATTCGTCTCGAAATCGAGCGTCACAACCGCGTTGGTCGGGTGGTGAGCGGCAATCACCGCCCGATCCAGGAAGCGGCTGTATTCGGCGTCCGTGACATCGAAGTCGAGACCATAGTTTTCCACGAACGTGTCGTCATCGTCGCCGGTATCGTCGTCACCGGTGTCGTCGTCACCGGTGTCGTCGTCACCGGTGTCGTCATCGGTCGTGTCGTCATCGGTGTCGTCATCGGCCGTGTCGTCATCATCGACTGTATCATCGTCGTCGGCCGTATCGTCGTCGGCCGTGTCGTCGTCATCATCATCCGCATTGTCGTCATCGTCGTCGTCACTGGTGAAGGCTGTGGAGTCATCGTCGTCGGAAAAGGCCCGAGTGGCCCCGTCATCGTCGTCATCGCCGCAGGCCGATACAAAAAGATGCAACGCCGCCAGCACGGCAACCGCCGCCACCCAAATCAGATATTTACGTCCAAACATTTTTCTCCCCCGAAGAAAATCCGGTAACAGAACACACGTCGGCAAAAGTGATTTCCCTGGCCATTCGAAATTTGCCCGGACGATGACGTTTGCATGGCCCGGGAATCGTCTCCACATAAGGGTGAAGGCGACCGCCGAGGCACGGGACCCCGGCGGTGAATTCGTTGTCGATTAGGGTTGGATATCGTAGACGAGAAGGCGGTAGTCGTTGCCCGTCAGACCCGCCTCCTCTTCCACCTGGGCGATGACATAAAGGGTGGTTCCCCCGTTGTCCACGAAGATGAACCGTCCGTCCAGATCGTAGTCCGTGTTGTCCACTTCCACCGACGGCAGTTGCTGTTTACCCAGATAGGCCAGCGTCGCCGAGTTGTAGGCTTTCACCCACGTCTTCTTGTTGCCCGCCACGAAACCGATTTCCTCCAGGGCGTACAACGTGTCCTTCGTCGGCGAGAACGCCAACTGCGTCGTGGTCTCGTCGTTGTCGTCGTAAGTGTCGAGCAGACCCGCGTAGGTCATGTCCTTGTCCGGATCTCCCGAGGAGGTGAACGTCCGACCGCATTTGGTGAAGATGCGCTCACCGTCCGGATCGAACCACACGTCACCGCAGATCGGGTATTCGCCGTGGTAAGGCGAATCGTCGACATAGGCGGCGGTGCCGGCGACGATGTCGTATTTCTCGAAATCGCTCGGGGTCTCGTCCGTGTCCGCGGTGTAGATCCAGTCACCGTTCGGATGCAGCCGCCCACGGGACTTGTAGCGCAGCAGCTCCATTGCCTCGCCCGTGTGCTCGGTCTCGGTCTTGTCACTGATCTTCAGGCAGATCAGATGCACCCAATCGCCGACGATCGGGATGCCGTAGATGTACGAATCGGCCAGAATCACGTCGCCGATGGTGGTCGACGGCTTGAAGCTCTCCTCGATCGATTCGTCCGCCAGGTCGACATAGGAAATGTTATCGCCGTGGCTGACGGCCGCGTAGGCTCCGTTCGGGCTGACGGACACGTCGGTCGACGAGTAGGGCAGCGTCACGGATTCGGCGCCGCCGGAGTCGCCGTTGACGAGGAAGAGTCGGTTTTTCGGCTCGGAGCTCACGGCGATGATGCGATCCGAGCCCCGGCTGTACTCGGCGTCCGCAACGCGGAATTCCAACAGATGGGAGGTCGACAGACTCATGTGGAAGTCGCCGTCGGCATCGTCGTCGTCGTCATCCGAATCGTCATCGTCATCGTCGTCGTCCGCATCGTCATCATCGTCGTCGTCGACCGGGGGGACCACGTCGTCGTCGTCCGAGGACGTGCGAGCGACATCGTCGTCATCGTCGCCGCCGCAAGCCGACACCTGCGCGCCGAAGATCAAAAGGGTCGTTAAAAGCAGGATGGCAAGAACACTTTTTCGTGGAAACATCGTTTTCCCCCTTACAGGTTTCCACAACAATTTGCCCCATGGAATTTGAATGTTCAATCAAAGATTACTCGATCAATTAAGTAGAGTTTATCCTGTCCACCAAGGCCCGACTCGTCCCCGAAACCCCCGCGCCAAAAACCATGTCGCCGGATATCAATCCGCAACAGTGTTTCGATTTTAAATTACTACTCCTAAGAAAATAACTTCAAACTTTATCCACAGCGCCTATTTGCCACCCCTGATGGGACTCCTTGCCCGCCGGACACCCTTCGGAAAAATCTTGCTGAAAATCAATATGTTTTACAAAATCACGGAGTTTAAATTCGCGCGATATTTCTTCACCCGAAAATATTCCGCCAGAAATAGCTACAAATAAAACATACTTTCATCCATTAGTTTTCCAACCTATTGGACCAAACATTCCTTTATTGTGTGGTTATTTTCACATCGAAATGACCGCCGGTCTGTTAGGATGGCTCTTGTCAATGGCGGTCCTCTTTCAGACCGCCGATCGATTCGGGGCGCGGAAAAATCCGATAAAAAGACCCGCCCGACGCCCTCCGGGGCCACCCCCCCGGAAGAAAGGTCACTTTCAAGATGTACTCCTGGCTGATCCCCATCGTCGTCGCCATGAGCGCCGGTGCTTGGAACGCCGGATCCACCATCCCCGGCAATGTGCAGGTCGCCTTTGCCATCCTGGCGATCGTCACCCTGGCGTTTGCCTGGTCTTTGATCGTCGACTTTCGCCGCGCGGAAACCACTTCGCCCCTGTCGCTCGACAACGCCCCCGTTTCGCCCCGTTCCCGTCAATCCTCGCGCTAGCGTTCCCCCGGGCCGACGTCCGCCGATCCGACGGGCGTCGACGCGGCGCAACGACGCGCCATTGCATTGATTTGAGAGGTCCATGACCTCCGTGAAAGGAGATATGCCATGCTTTCTTGGGCTCTGACATTTTTGGTCATCGCCATCATCGCCGGTGTTCTGGGTTTCGGCGGCATCGCCGCGGCCTCGGCCGGCATCGCGAAGATCATCTTCTTCATCTTCCTGATCGCTTTCATCATCGCCGTGATTTCCAATGCCATACGGGGCCAAGCCCCCAAGGTCTGAATCGGGAGGCTCACGCGTTGAGGGGCCGAACCATCGGCCCTTCCGCCGACAACCCGTATTCGCTGTTCATCCATGAAAAAGGGAGCAACCCAAATGTTGAAATCCACAAAAATTCTGCCGGCCGCCACCCTGGCCTTTTCGATGTTCGTCGCCGTCCCCACCGTCGTTCAGGCGGAGGAGATGTCGACCACGCAAGCCAACACCGTCGATGACGAGCAGTTGGCCACCACCATCCGCACCCACGTCTTCCTCGAGGATCAAAACAAGGTCCTGACCGTCAAGGACGAGAAGACCGGGCAGAACCTGAAGCTGTCGCTGGACGACATCGACGGCGACCACCATCTGCTCGCGCCGGGCAAATACGTGAAGTCGGCCGAGTTCACCGGTCCCAACGGGGAAGACTACACGCTCGACTTCTGGGTCGAGGGCCAGCAGCGCAAAGAGCTCAAAGTGACCAACGTGGACATCCGCGAGGTCGACGGAGTGGAGCGCTATGAGTGGTCCGAGAAAGACGGGGTCATTCACCGGATGGATAAGAAATAGGTCTCAAGTCGCTCCTTGCGGCGAATTGATGGCGTTCTCTATGCTTCACGCGGGTCCGAAACGGGCCCGCGCTTTTTCTTGTTTCGGCGTGTCGTAACCCGGCTCCGACCGGGAAGCTTATTTCTTCTCGAAAAGCGTGAATTCCATCAGCCGGAAGGTGTTTTCTTCGTTCAGGCCGGACGTCTCGTCCACATGGCCGAGCACGTAGAATTTGTTGTGGTGGTTGTCGTTGACGAAAAAGACGTAATCACCGTGGATCGTGTAGAGGTCTTCGCCGTCGTCGTACTCGGGCAATTCGAAATCCTTCTCGTAGTGAAAACCCGAGGCGCTCAGGCCGACGAGGCGGGAATCCCGCTGGTCGAATTCCGTACCGTTATCCAAAAGAACGACCACCTGATTGCTGGCCGGGGAAACGGCCATGCCCTTGACGATTTCGGCCTCCTCAAGCTTCGTGACCACTTTCATGTCGTCGCCGGCCGATTTATCGATCGCGATGACGTTGGCGCAGCGGGTTATCATCCATCCCCCGGTGAACGCGTACCAGAAATCGCCGCAAACGACGTCGTCGGTGTCGTACACAGGGTTGGAACGCACATACGCCGGCACTCCGGACTCGGTGTCGACATCGAATTTCGAAAAGCCGGTTTTCTTCAAGTCCGTGTCCGCCGTGTAGATCCATTCGTCATTGCGGGCCAGCTTGGCGACCGACTGGTGGCGCAGGTCCGTATCGCCGGTGTGCGTGAACTCTTCGCCGTCGGACAGGCGAATGGCCAGCATGCGCGTCCATTCTCCCGAATCGGGCACGGCGTAGATGAACTTGGAGGTGAGCACCACGTCGCTGACGCTCTCCGAAGGGGTATAGACGTCGCGGATGCTCTGCTCGGAGATGTCCACGTGGGAGATGGTGCTCCCGTGGTTGACCGCCGCCAGCTTGCCCGCGGGATCGACCGAGACGCCGAGAGGAGCCTTGGACAAGGAAATGGTGGTCCACGTCCCGGCTTCCAGGTCCAGCGTGATCAACGCGTTGGTCGGCTTCGTGGAAACGATGATGGCCCGATCCAGGCCCTCGCTGTACTCGGCGTCGATAATATTGAAGGCGACCTCGTCGACTTCCACTTCGTCATCGTCGCCGGTGTCGTCGTCATCCGTGTCGTCGTCATCCGTGTCGTCGTCGGTGTCGTCATCGTCGTCATCATCATCGTCATCCGAATCGTCGTCGTCTTCGGCGTCGTCATCGTCGTCGTCCGAGCCGTCGTCATCATCGTCGCCGATCAAGGACGGGTCCGCGGCGTCATCGTCGTCGCCCGAAGACACACGCGCGCTGTCACCGCCGCCGCCGCCGCAGGCCATCGCCCAACCGGCCCCGACCATGAGAATCACAACAATGGGAATTAAAAAATTCGATTTGCCTCGTGACATAGTTCTCCCTCCAAAGCTCGACAGTGGTTTCCTCGGCACGTACAAATAGCGGCAGCCCGCGTCGGCGATAAGAACCTCCACGCGCCGGTATCCGCTGCAAATTTTTCCCCGATTGAGCGTGCTTGTATTTTTAAAGATGAATTCCGATTAAGAAAACATTTTTTTCGCCCCCCTTTCCTTGACCTGGGTCGCTCGGGAAGGGTACGAGGGAGCATGGCCGCGGGCAGCGTCATGGCGATCGACTTGGGCACCGTACGCATCGGCGTGGCGGTCTCCGACGGCTTGCGCATGGGCGCCAACCCTTTGGAAATGATCCCGGCGAAGCACGAAGAAGCGGTGTTCGATCGGCTCTTGGAGCTTTCGGCCGAGCACGAGGTCGTGGAGTTCGTTGTCGGCCTGCCGCTGAATATGGACGGCACCGAAAGTCCCGGCTCGACGCGGGCCCGGCAATTCGCCGAAAAATTGTCGGCCGTGACGGGCAAGCCCGCCCATCTGTGGGACGAGCGCCTTTCGAGCTGGGCGGCGGAGAACGCGTTGATCGAGGGCGGCGTGCGTCGGGAAAAACGCAAGAAATATGTCGACAAAGTCGCCGCCGCGTACATTTTGCAGAGCTATCTCGATGCCCACGACAAAAACCCGCCGCTCGCTTGATCCCTCCCGTCGAGGCCGACGTCCCCGCTGGATCCTGATCGTCGCCACGCTCGCCGTCGCGATCGGGATCGGCGGCGTGGTCGCCAACGCGCGCCTGTTCGGCGCTCCGGGGGACGGCGGGTCCACCGTCGTCGTCATCGAGCCGGGGACGTCGCTTCGCGCCATCGCCCGTCAACTGGAGGCCGAGCGCGTGGTGCGTAGCGCCAAGGGTTTCCTGCTGGCCGCCAAGTTGACGGGGCAGTCCTCGCGTATCCCCGCCGGCGAGTTCGACCTGCCTCGCGACGCCGACGCCTTCGCCGTCATCGACCGCCTGGTGCACGGCCCCGTCGTCCAGCACAAGGTCACGATCCCCGAGGGCTACACCGTCCGCCAGATCGCGACCACGCTCGCCGCCTCGGGCATCGCGACCAAGGAAGAGATCGACGCCGTCCTTGCCGACGGTCCGTTTTTCCGCGCGCTCGGGGTACCGGTCGATTCGCCGGAAGGGTATCTCTTCCCCGACACGTACCAGTTCACCCGGGGTTATCCGGCGCGAAAGCTCGTGGCCAATATGGTCCGGCGATTTTTCAAGACGTGGGATGCGGCAATGGAAGCGCGGGCCAAGTCCCTGGGGATGACGATGCATCAGGTGGTGACGCTGGCAAGCATTGTGGAGGAAGAAGCGGCGGTGGACGACGAGCGGCCCATGATCGCCGGGGTCTTTCACAACCGCCTGCGCAAGGGAATGCGCCTGCAAAGCGACCCGACGGTGATCTACGGCGTGGGCGATCGCTATCGCGGCAAGATCTACAAAAGCGACCTGACCGACGCGAACCCGTACAACACCTACGTCATCGTCGGCCTGCCGCCCGGCCCGATCGCCGCTCCCGGCGAGGAGGCCCTACGCGCCGTCCTCCGGCCGGCCAACACCGACGCTCTCTACTTTGTCGCCCGCAACGACGGGACGCACGTCTTCTCCACAACCTACGCCCGTCACAAGCAAGCGGTGGAGCAATACCAACGCTAGGCCGCGCCGACGCA
>JACKCT010000045.1 GCA_020633895.1 Deltaproteobacteria bacterium
GACGACACCTTCGGCGGCGATGACGACGACGGGGACGACGACACCGACTTTTGCGAGAACAACGGCCCGCCGTTCGCCGGTTTTGCGTTGTACGCGGACGGCGCGGCGCTGCCCGAGGAAGCGCCCGCGGTGGACCCGTCGGGTGACGTCGAGGTACGCATGACGTACAACGACGTGAACTGCAACCTGGGCGGCGGGCGCGTGTTGCTCAAGGACGCCGACGGCGCGGTCACGCCCCTGGCGACGTTGCCGATTGCCCTGGACTGCTCCAGCGACAAGGCCGGCGAGCCCTACGCCTTCACCGTCACCGGCGCCGATCTGGACTGCGACCACAGCGTCGCCCTCCTCGCCGAGGACGACTGCGGCGCGAAGGCCGACGAGCGGCCGTTTTCCTGCGTGTACCTGGTGCGCTGAATCTTTCCGCCTCGCGGCCGATGAATTTCAGTCAGAAAATCCGGCTTTCCCAGCGTCGTCCAATTGCGCGCATGCGGACGTTCTGTGCTAGCATACCGCTTCATTTGTCGTGACACGAAATACCTTGGGGATCGACCTTGGGCGAGCGGCCTTAGGGAAAAGGGAGCTGGAAATGCCGACGATGCGATCGAGAGGGACAGCGCGTTATTGGATTTGGGCCTGCGTTTTGATGGGATTGTGCGTCGGGTGGGGGTTGGCCTGCCAGGCGGGGGGCGACCCGGTGGACGCGCCCGACGACGACGATGACGACGAAGTGACCGACGACGATACCACCGATGACGATGTCGACGACGACGTGGTGGACGACGATACCACCGACGACGACACCACCGACGATGACGACGACGAAGAGATGTGCGAGGTGGAGCACTACGATCTGGACGAAAAATGCGACGGCGAGATCGAGCAGTGCGTCGACTATGGCTTCACCGAGGACGGCCAACCGACCAGCACCTCCGATGACACCGACTGCGACGGTACCCCGGATGTGTGCCAAGCCAATACCTACGACGGCGACGGCAACCTGATCCTTACCGGTTCGGACGCCAACTGCGACGGCACGCCGGACACCGACTGCACCGTCTACGCCGATTACGCCAAGGCCGCCGGTGACGGGGCGGGCACCGTCGGAGCCGACAGCGACTGCAACAGCGTGCCCGAAACCAGTTGCCAAAAGATCACCTATGACGAAGACGGCAATCCCCTGACCGTCGAATTCGATAACGACTGCAACGGCGAGGCCGACGCGTGCGCCGTTTACACCTACGAGGACGGCGTCTTCAAGTCGTACAAGGAAGACTCCAAGTGCAACGACACGGACGACTATTGCTACGAAGACGTCTACCAGCCCTTCGGCGACGGCCAGTATCAGCAGCGCCGGTTTGACACGGATTGCGACGGTGAGGCCGACAACTGCCAGTTCTGGATTTACAACGAGGACGGCCATCTGCTGCGCACCGGCGTGGACGCCAACTGTAAGAAAAACGGCACTTCGGACTGCGTCAATCAGGTGTGGACCGGCGACGGCATCACCGGCAGCAACGTGGATTCGGACTGTGACGGCAAGGCGGATACGGACTGCGTCACGGCGACGGTCAACGACGACGGTGTGCAACTGACCATCGAGAACGACACCGACTGCGACGGCGAGACCGACGTATGCACGAAGAATCTGCTGGATGCCGACGGTCGCATCGACCAGACGGTCACGGACGAAGGGTGCGACGAAGATCCGGAAGTGTGCCAGTTCTACGACCACCTCTGCTTTTAGGCGGGGCGGGACATTTTTGGGTGACAACATCAGCCCGGCGAGCGATCGCCGGGTTTGTTCTTGAAGCGGCGGCGATGTCGGGGCGAGACGCGCCGGGACGCGGCCGTCATCATCGCGATTTTCCATTTCGGGGGACGAAGCCATGGGCGCTATGCGTGGGATTTGGGTCTTGTTGTTGCTGGGGGCGGCGCTGTCATTGGCGGCGGGGCCGTCGGGATGCGGCGACGACGATGACGACGACAACGATACCGCGTCGGATGACGACACCGCCGACGATGACACGGCCGATGACGACACCTCGGACGACGACACGGGTGACGACGATACGGCGGATGACGATGACGACGACGATCCGGACTGGTATCGCCGCGCGGTGTTCATGGAGATCTTCCCGCGCAGCTACTACGACTCGGACGGGGACGGCATCGGCGATCTTTCCGGTCTGACGCAGAAGCTCGACTACGTGGCGGACCTGGGCGTGAAAGGCATCTGGATCACGCCGTTTTACCCGACGCCGTTCTTCGACTCGGGCTACGACGTGGCCGACTACGTGGGGGTCAATCCGGAGTACGGCGACCTTGCCGACGTGGACGCGCTGCTGGCCCGAGCCCACGAGCTGGGCCTGAAGGTCCTCATCGACGGCGTCTTCAACCACACCTCCCAGGCCCACGCGTGGTTCCAGGCGGCCCGCTCCTCGCCGACCGATCCCCATCGCGATTGGTACATCTGGACCGACGACGCCGAGAACCCGCCCTTCGAATGCGCCAACATCGGCGAGGCCGGCGGCGGCGACGACCGTTGGAACTACGACGAGGTCGCCGGGCAGTATTACTACAACCAGTTCCGCGAGGAGATGCCCGATCTGAACATCCAAAACGAGGATGTCCAGGAGGCGATCAAGGGCGTGCTGCGCTTCTGGCTGGATCGGGGCGTGGACGGCTTTCGGCTGGACGTGGCCCATCTCTACGTTCAGGACGAGAACTACTGCGCCCATCACCCCGAGACGCACGCCTTCCTGCAAGAGATGCGCGACGTGCTCGACGAGTACGACGACCGGGCCATGGTCGGCGAGATCCTGGGCAGTACGGAGGAAGTCGCCGGATACTTCGGCCCTAGCGACAACGAGTTGCACATGGCGTTTCACTTCAACGCCGCCTACGGCCTCTACGCCGCGTTGTACACGGGCAACGCCAAGACGATCGTCAGCGTGATCGACGGCATGGCCGCCGCCGACAAGGCGGGCGGTTCCCCGGCGATCATCACGGGCAATCACGACTTCTTTCGCGAGGCGGGGCTGCTGTTCGGCGACGAATCGCGCATGCGCCTGGCGGCGGCGGCGTTGTTGACGATGCCGGGCACGCCGTTTCTCTACTACGGCCAGGAAATCGGCATGGCCAACGGCGAAGACGTGGTCGTCGACAGCCGCGACGCCGCCCGCACGCCCATGCAGTGGGACAACACCCCCGGCGCCGGATTCACCGACGGCGAGCCGTGGATCGATTTGGCGCCCAACTGGGCCACCAACAACGTCGCCGCGATGGACGGCGACCCGTCGAGCCTGCTGGCCCATTACAAGCATCTCATCGAGATCCGCGAGGGATCGCCGCTGGCCGGGGGCGACTATCGCCCGGTCGCCACGGAGAATAAATCGCTCTACGCCTTCTTCCGAACGAACGAGGCGGGGGCGTATCTGGTGGTCCTCAACTTCAATAAGGACGGGCAGTCCGAATCCCTCGATCTGAATTCCTCGCCGTGGGCCGATAAAGCCGGCGAGGTGGCGGAGCTATATTCGGGGCTGGCGGCGACGGAACTGACGACGGAGAATCGCGACGCCTATCCGGTCGATGTTCCCGCGCGGGGCGTGGCGATCTTGACGCTTTCGCCGCTCGGGGATTAATTCGTCACCGAAATGGCGATTGGTGAATGCGCCGCGTCGCGATGGGCGGTCGCGGCATTTGAATTGTGACGAAATTTGCGGAATCAAAGGAGTGCGTTATGCGTGCGTCGGAATGGAAGTTGATGATTTTGATTTTGGCGTTCGCGATCGGATCCGCGGCGTTTGCCTGTTCGGGCGGCGGCGGAGGCGACGACGATGATGACGACGACGATGCCGTCTCGGATGACGATGACGACGACAGCGACGATGATGATGACGACACGACGGACGATGACACGGGCGACGACGACGTCGAGTGCCGCATCACGTCCTTGGCGACGGACACGGGCTGCGACGGCAGCGACGATTCGTGCCAGTCTCTTGAATACGACGAGGACGGCAATGTCGTTGTGCGGCGCTACGACCAGCTCTGCGACGACGTGGACGTCAACTGCGATCGGTTCGAATACAACGCCGACGGCGAAGAAGTGGTTTCGGGCAACGACAAAGGCTGCGACGGCGACCTGGACACGCAGTGCTATTACAGCGAGTACGACGAGAACGGCGACCGGATCAAACAGATCAACGACGAAGACTGCAACGAAGCGACGGAAAACGATTGCAACACCTGGACCCGCGACGCGGACGGCAACGTGATCGCCACCGCCTACGACACGGGCTGCGACGGCAAGCCGGAAACCTGTGACAAGACGACGTACGACAAGGACGGCTACGTCAAGACGATTGAGAACGACAACGACTGCGACGGCAAGCCGGATTACTGCGTCGAATATAAAACGACGATTTTGTCCGACGGCTACGAGCAGGTCGCGACGTCCGACGAAGACTGCGACGAGATCGAAAAGCGATGCAGCTACCGCAAATACGACGCCCTGGGCCGGACCGTTCAGAGCTATCAAGATCAAGACTGCAACGGCGAGCCGGACGGCTACTGCGAGATGTTCGTGTACAACGGGGACAAGCCGCAGATTTCCTCGCGTCAAACGGATACGGATTGCGACGGCACACCGGATATGCAGTGCGTCGAGTTTACGTTCAACGAGGCGGGCTTCGTCGTCGCCAACAAGATTGACGACGACTGCGACGGCGTGCCCGAATCCTGCTTTACCTCCACCGTGGACGACAACGGCCTGCCGCTGGAAGTCGAATACGATCGGGACTGCGACGGCGAGGTCGACGACTGCGTGACGAACGAGTTCGAGTGCGTTTAGAACAATCGACGAGTCGATGACACTCAAAGAGCCGAGGCCGCGCGCCTCGGTTTTTTGTGGCGTTCTACGCGCGCCTTATCGGTGACGTGATCTCAAAACGCTCCTCGATTGACGCCCACCCCTCGGCGGGGGTGTAATGAGGGCCGTTCGATTTTCGAGGGGAGCGATGGAGCGGCATCGCGGCACGGCGGCCTTGCTGGCGGCGAAGATCATATTCCTGGGCGCCGGGTACGTGCTGTACCTGGCTCTCGCCCGTCTGCTCACGATCGAGGATTTCGGCGTCTACGGCGTTGTGTTCGGCGTCGTGATCCTGCTCAACCTGGTTCTCTTCAACGGCACGATGCAGTCCGTCTCCCACTACGTCGCCGCCAATCCGGGCGCGGAGAGGGCGGTGCTGCGCCGCAGCTATCTGGATGTGTCGCTGCTTGTGTGGCCGGTGGTGATCGGCTTCTGGTTCGTCGCGCCGCTGCTGGCCGAATTTTTCCACGACCCACGCATGACGCACCTGTTCCGTCTGGCGTGCCTGATCCTCGCCTTCAACGCCTACTACGCCGTCAACGTCGGCTACCTCAACGGCCGCCACTGGTTCGATCGCCAGGCCATGCTCGACGTGGCCTACATGGTGCTCAAGGTCGCGCTGATGGTGGGTCTGGTGGCGGCGGGCCTGGGCCTGACCGGCGCGGTCATCGGTTTCGCGGCGGCGACCTTCGGCATGATGGCGATCTCCATCACGTGGAATTCCCGCGACGCGCCCGACGCCGAGGCCCACGCCGTCTCCATCCCCGTGTGGGAGTTCATGCGCTTCGGCGTGACGGTCATGGTCGTGGCCCTGGTGCTCAACGCGATCATGGCCGCGGACCTGTTCTGGATCAAACGCCTCTCCCCCGGCGCCACCGGCGACGCCCAGGCCGGGTACTACACCGCCGCCCAGACTATCGCGCGCATTCCATTTTGGCTGATGACGGTGGCCAGCCTGATCATGTTTCCCGCACTGGCGCGTCTGAAAGGCGAGGGAGAGGAAAAGGCCCGCGCTCGGGGCGATCAGACCTCCCGCGCGATGGCGGCGGCCGTGGGCCTGGTGCTCGGCATGGGCGCGGTGAGCATCCCGGTGGCCGACCGCTTGCTCAAGCTGCTCTATCCCGATCACTTCGTCGTGGCGACCTCGGCGCTGGTGTGGCTCATCGTGGCGATGTGCGTGCTGACGCTGGCGAATCTGGGCCTGACGATGATCAGCGGCGCGGGGCGGCCGTTCGTGGCGGCGCGCATCCTCGCCGTCGCGCTGGCGGTGCAGACGGTGCTGGCTCTCTTGTTCATCAAACCCTTCGGCCTGGTGGGCGCGGCGATGTCGACGACCGTGGCTTCGGTCTTCGCCCTGGGGGCTTGCGCTGCGTGGCTGCGACGGCACTTCGACGTGCATGTCCCGCTGCGATTCCCGGTGATGGCGGCGGTGGGATCGCTGATCGCGGGCGCCAGCGTGGCGTGGTGGAATTACAACGCGGGTGACGGGCGTCTTTGGCGGCTGCCGTTCGTGTTGGTGACGTACTACGGCGCGTATCTGCTGATTCTGGCGATGGGCGGCACGCTCACCGGCGCCGGGTCGGGTCGCGGGCCCAAGCGCGTGCTGCTGTTTTCCAAGGGGCTGGATTTTTCGTCCAACGACGGCGCGCGAAATTTCGTGCGTTCGATGGTGCGGTATCTGAATCCCCACGACGTGGCCATCGTGCTCACGCGCCCGCCCGCCGAGGTGACATGGCTGCCCAAGGCGATGGAGACGAACCTGGTCTTCCCCGATCTGGGTTCCGCGCTGGGCAAAAGGCTGCAGGATTTCCATCTCTTCCTGTTCCTATTGGTCAATCGCTTCCGCTATCGGGCGCTGCACATGGTCACGACCGCGGACCACCGGGCGACCCGCACCATCCGCTTCCTGCGACGCATCACGCCGGGTGTGCCGATTTTGCAAAGCGTGATCGACGGCCCCGGTGACTATGCCGAACTGCGGCGCTATCTGGCGACGGACATGGTCACGACCGGTTCCCACACCATCGCCGGCGACGCGGCCAAGGACCGGCGGCAGGTACATCTGCTGCCCCAGGCCATCGAGGTGGAGACGATTCGCGAGGACCGGCGGCGGGTAATCGACGAGTTGGGCCTGGACGAGCGGCGTTTTCACATTCTCATCGCCGGGGATCTGCCCGAGCGCGGCGTGCTGCGCAGCCTGGAGCGGGTCGTGCCTGAATTGCTGGTGCGGTCCAAGCGGCTGCATCTGCATCTGGCGGTGGCGGATCTGAATTTCGAGGGCCAGGAGCGGGTGGAGGAATTTTATCGCGTATGCATGGCCCCCTATGTGGAGCGGGCCAGTCTGCATCGCGCGCCGGTGCGTTTTGAGTCTCTCCTCGCGATGCACGACGCCATGCTCTACATCCGCGACGACAAGGCCGGGCCGACCGA
>JACKCT010000046.1 GCA_020633895.1 Deltaproteobacteria bacterium
AACTTCCGGCGCTACATCCTCATCCTCGTCGGCTACCTCCTCGCGATGCAGGCCCTGCTGCCGCTGGCGAGTTGGGCGTTCCAGAGCTTCGACCTGTTCGGACGGGCGACGGTCGCGATCCTGCTGATCGCCCCGGCGGGCTTGCTGATGGGCCAGGCGTTCCCGACCGGCATGGCCCTCGTCCGCGCCGACGACACCGACCCGACCCCCTGGCTCTGGGGTATCAACGGCGCCGCCGGCGTCATCGCCTCCGCCCTGGCGGCTGCGACTTCGATTGCGTTTGGAATTCCGGTGACTCTCTTGATCGGAGCAGGGTGTTATGGGATATTATCTAAAATTGAAGGCAAGAGATTTAAGGACACGTGAAGACTTTATTAACTGGGGTGGGGTATGGAGAAAGCCGATTTAGAATTTGCTGTTGCATTTATTAGTGTAGCAATTGCAGTAGTGTCGTTCTTGTATGCCATTGTAGTTAGGATGAAACAAGTCGCCGATAATAAAAAAAGTTGGAAGTTCGTCGAACTACGAAGAAAAAAGCTTGTCGATATTGGAGCTATACCCACGTCCATTGAAGGAGTATCGAATCTTAAATTATCTATTAAGTGGCCATTCAAGCCTGCTGGCCAAGATGTTAGGCGAGATGTTATATTTTGGCAGTTTGCCCTTGTGAATGATGGTTCTATGCCTATAAAAGAACACGATATAACCAAAGCGCCGTCATTAACGCTGTCTGATGACTATGGGGGTGACGATAGTCGTTTCGAAATTCTCACCTGGCAGCTTTTAAAAGGTGATTTGGCAAGCGCGGAAGTCGAAATTGAGTTGGCTGGTGCCCACGATCTTGATACTGGTAATCAAGGAATTACTGTAGAAAATATATCACTCATTAATCCAGGCGAGTCATTGGAGTTTTTAGTTGTGGTCGCCGTTGAAAGAGAAACAGAGATAAAATTTAGCGGAGAGTGCCATGCAGCCGCAATGGCAAGAAATATTAACATAGAAAGACTAAAGGATGAGTCTAGTCGCAAGAAGGGGTGGCGACAAACGATCCTAGTCGGGGGAATATTCTCGCTGGCTGGCGCATTTCTTTTTGACGCAGGGTATGCAATATATAGTGATATTGTGACTGAAAAGACCATTGCATCACTGATGGAGTCTCAAATAGCGAATATAAAAGTTAATACGATAATATCTGCACGTCTTGCGGATGCGACGATTGAAATTGGAGAGATATTAAGCAAGTTTAAGCTTCTGCCGATTATGGGAGATCCCGCGAATTATCAAGAGTTGTCGGTGAAAGAAAAACGGCAAGTTATTCGAAGGCATATTGCTGCATTAAATGATACAAGTGAGTACACAGAAAAACAAATGGAGGTAATTGTAGACGCTGTGTACGAGATTTATTTTGGTGTAACATATCCGGATTTCAGCGAATCATCGAAAAAGTGATGTAAAATATAATCTGTTTATTTCTCTAATACTGATACTTGTCTTCTAACCAAATCCAAAGCCCAAAAAGTCGTGATCGTGCGGATGCGGGCGCGGTCGCCGGGCCAGTGGCGGGGGTGGACGGTGGTGTCTTCGCCTTTGACGGCCAGGGCGACGAAGACGGTGCCGACGGGCTTTTCCGGGGTGCCTCCGTCGGGTCCGGCGATGCCGGTGACGGCCAACGCGATGTCCGCGCCCGAACGTTCCAGAATCCCCTCCGCCATCTCGTGAGCGCATTCGAAGGACACCGCGCCGTGCTCGGCCAACGTCGCCTCGGACACCCCCAACCGACGCACCTTCGCCTCGTTCGCGTACGTCACATCCGACTCCAAAAAATACGCCGACGAGCCCGGCACATCGGTGAGCGCCGCCGCGATCATCCCGCCCGTGCAGCTCTCGGCCAGCGCGATCGTCTTGCCGGCGCGGGTGAGGTAGTCCGCCACCGTCTCGGCCAGCGTCTTGCCGTCCTCGCTGAAAATCTTGTCGCCGATCTTTTCGCGGACGTAGTGCGTCGCCTCGCCGAGCAGGCGGTCGGCGGTTTCGGCGTCGTCGGCGCGGGTGGAGAGCGTCAGTTTGATCTCGGGGAAGGCGGCGCCGTAGATGAGCGAGACGCCCGAGTCGGCGGCGGGCCAGTCGCGGCCGAGGATTTCCTGCACCTTCGATTCGGGCAGGCCGAACAGACGCACCATGTGGGAACGCACCTGCGCGTCGCCGCCCTTGGAACGCAGCCACGGTAGGACGTAACGCTCGGTCATGTCCTCGAGTTCGAAGGGGACGCCGGGCATGAAGCACGCCTCGCCGATGCCCTCCTTGCCGTCCATGCCCACGCACCGGAAGCCGTCCGCCGTGCCCATCATGTTCTGCCAGATCTCCGCGTCGCTGGGGAATTGCGCCTGACGCACGTTGCTCTCGGGCATCTCGCGACCGACGGACGCCCAGCGCTCCTTGAGGCGATTGAGGGAGGGGTTGCTGGTGATGATCTTGCGGTCGAAGACGCGTGCGGCGGCGAAGCGCGTGCGGTCGTCGTCCGTCGGCCCGAGCCCGCCCGTCACGACGACCAACCCCGTGCGCGCCATGGCCTTTTCCAGCGCGTCGGCGATGTCGTCTTCCGCGTCGCCGACCAACGTGACGCGATTGACCGCGAAGCCGACCTTCGCGACCTGCTGAGCGACGTGGGCGGAGTTCGTGTCGATGGTCTTGCCCATCAGCAACTCCTCGCCGGTGGCGACGATCTCGATGCGGCGCGGGTTCGAACTGTGCGTCATGGTCGGTGCTCCTCGTTGGCGACAATCGGACGTACCACGCCGCTCCCGCCGGATCAAGGTGGCGGATGCAACAAGGTGTTTAGATATGATTCCGTCTTAAAATGCCCGCAGCGTGTCGGCGGCGAGGCGGGCGAGTTCGCGGCGGTCGTGGAGGAGGTTGGTCGGGGTGAAGCAGGAGTGCGTGCAGGAGCAGCCGTCCTTGATGAATGCGGCGCGGCGGGCCGCCTCCGCGGACGCGAGGATCGCCGGCAATTCGTCGTCGGCGAGGTTGCCGATGGGGTCGGTCAGCTCGCAAAAAGCGATGTCGCCCGTCTCCGAAATGACCAGATGGGACTGATAGGCAATGCACGGCGGCATGTTGTCGACGCCGCGCAGATAGTCGACGGACAAATCGTGCAGACGCAGTTTCGCGCTGCGGACCATCTTGTTGCGCCACCCCCCGCCGTAAAATTTGCGGTAGCCCTCCCAATGCTTCGCGATCGCCTCCCGCCATTGATCGAGCACACCCGGGTCCGGCGCCTGCAAGGACGCGTCGCGGGGCTGCCCGCGCATCATCTCCAGATGCTGAAAATCGGCGGCGGGAAAGTCCGACTTGGCGCATTCCAAAGTCTCATAAAGATAATCCTGGTTGAGACTGCATAGCGTGGTGACGAGTTTGATGTTGATGACGCCCGCGCGAGCGAGGGGCGCGAGGCGGTCGTGCGTTTCGATCTGCCGCTCGTAGGCGCCGGGTACGCCGCGCATGCGATCGTGAATCGCCGGGGGACCGTCCATGGACAGGGAGATGGTCAGGCGCGTTTGCGGCAGGATTTCGAGGATGCCTCGCGCGGCCCGTTCGGTGCGTTCGGCGTGGAGGCCGCCGGTGGGGAGGTTGACGCTGCGCGGCCGTCCCTGACGCAGGATCGGTTCGAGCAGCGGCACCAGATCCTTGCGCAACACCGGCTCGCCGCCGCCGATGGATAGGTCGTTGATCGGCCCGAGGGCGTTGGCCAGACGGCGCGTGTCGTTGACCGACAGTGTCGTGCGTTGGGGGCCGTCGATGTTCTCGTAATAGAAGCAGTGCTTGCATTTCGAGTCGCACGCGGCGGTGACGAAGATGATCAGCGAACGTTTCACGGCGCCGCCTCGGTTTGTTCGGCGGTGCCCGGCTCGGCGGGAGCGAGCTTCGCGATCTCCCCATTGTCCGGATCGTAATCCCGCAGGATCCGCAACGCGAGCGCGCGGGCGATGGCGTCATGACCGGCAGGCGTGGGATGCACGTTGTCGGGATTCGGGAAGATCACGCTTCGTCCTTTCGCCGTCTCGGCGCGTAGGAACGGCATGATATCGACCGCGGGCTCGTGGCGGCGGTGCGTTTCCTGATTTAGTGAGCCGTTTAACTCCAAATAGGGCGGGGCGATGAAGTAGACCGTCGCGCCGGCCTCGCGAGCGATGGTCGCGATCTCGTCCAGGTTGGCGTGGTAGTCGTCGATGGAGACGCGCTCCATGGGGCCGTTGGCGCCCGGCGCGGTGGACGATTGGCGGCGGGTTTCGAGCACCCCGCGACGCAGCAAGCGATAGAGCGCCGATTGCGCCAGCACGCCCTGCATCGAACGCACTTCGTCGATGGACCCGGCGGCGGGGCGCTGGTCCTTGTCGGCGAATCCGACCGCCTCGAATCCGTCGTTGATGCCGAAGTAGGCGACGACGATGTCCGGTTCGTAGTCGATCGCTTTTTGGTGCAGCAGGATCTTGCCTTGGTAGCTGGTGTAGCCGGGGCAGCCGAAGTCGAGGACGCGCACCTTCTTTTTCGGCCACGCCCACTGGAGATATTTTTGCAGCCGCGCGGAGTAGGTTTCGTCGTAGGACGGGCCGGGCGCGCCCAGGCCGAAGGTGCACGAGTCGCCGAGGGTCACGATGCGGAACTGGCCCTCGGGTTTTTCGACGGGCGCGTCGGGGCCGCGAAAGCCGGATTCGTTCACGCCCCACGCGGGGTCGACGCCGGCGCCCTTGGGGATCTCATGGGACGGACGCAGCTTCCAGAACAGCACGTCGTCCGGCACGAAGCCCGACTGCTCGCGGTGGGGGTTGTTGAAGCGCATGTACACGCGATCCCCCGCCGCTTCCGGCGCCGCCACTCGCACCGCCGCCTCGGCGATTACGAGCACCGCTAGTGTCGCGATTAGGGCGAAGAGGAGGCGTTTTTTGCCGCACTTTTTCATGGCGGGAGGTTAGCAGAGAAAAGGTCGGAATGCAGTCTCCCCAGCAGGTTTTGGAAAGTGAGTCGATTTCTCTGCGAGGGCCTTCGTCCGCCTCTTACATACGATATCGTGGTCCTTTGCGAGGTCGGTGATGCATTTCGATAATCTGAATTTCGCGGCCGGCATATTCGTGGTCGGGTTGGATTCGTAAAACCGCTTGGAAATGGCGGGAGGCCATGGAGTCCTTCTTTTCGCTCTTATAGACCAGCCCCAGATAATAGTGTGCGCGTACGTCTTTGGGATCGATATGTACTGACTCTGTGAGGAGTTCTTTGGCTTTTGCTACACCCACGGCGTCGTCGTAACCGCCGGTTTCCAACACGATGGCGCCTAGCAGGGACAACATCTGCGCGTGCCCGGGATTGGCGTCATTGATCTTATTTACGAACTGGAGAGCGCTACGATAATCCCCTTCCTTGAAGTGGTTTTCGGCACGTTCCATGAGCTGGAGAGTATCCTCGTATTCCGAGGGCCAGACTGGTTTTTCAACGGTCGGGATTTCCGGAGCGATAGGAATGTCGTGGATCATCGGCGACGGGCTGTCGGCGTTGTCATCGCGGTCCCCGATCCGGATGCCGTGGCACATGGCCATCAAGAAAGCCAAGCGGACAGCGGCCTGTCCGTCCTCTCCAGCAGCGCCATGGGCATTGAGTTCCATGATTGTGTGGCCGGGCATATCGTGGGCCAAATCGGACATGGTCTCCGGTAATTCCAAGACATGAATTACTTGCTCGAAGGACCCGTCGACCTCGATCAATGCATGTTCGAGCTTTTTGCGTTTGAAGATCTCGATCAATGTGGCGACCTTCATATGCCGCAGGATGCAATTGCGCAGCAGCTTGACCGCCGGAACATTCAAAGGGTAGTCGTCCAGGTCCAAATGAGATTTCGCCTGCCAATTGAATTCGCCACCGACCCATTCGCTGCTGCCGCACACGGCATACACCTTGCCGACTTTCTGGCGATAAAGTTCTCGCTTCAGATCGTCTCGATCAATGATGTTCATCGCAACCAGGGCTTCTCCCTGCCGGCAGTTGATTTGCTTGGCCCGTTCCAGGCTGGTTTCGTGTTCGTTTTGCGTGATGATCCCGTGTCGGACCAGCATCCGACCGAGTGAATCGGTGCGCAGATAGTTACTGTCGATTTTCCGAACGATGCCTTTCTCGAAGCCCACAGTCATGAAACGCCGATTTTTGGCCAACTCTAAAACACCGGTCGCATTGTGGACATGGGCCTGGTAAAACACGCGGCCGACGGAGATGTGGTTGATCTGCCCATGTTTGTCTCTATTCCTGACGCCAATCGGTGGCGTCAACTGCGACACGTCCTGTGGAGCTTCGAGCACGGAATTCATCTCCAAGACGTTCGAAATCGTGTTGTAAAGATTCATCGGATCGATCGGTTTGGGGATGGTGGCAGCGACGCCGTTGCCGGTCGATGCTTCGTCCCGCTCTCGGGATATTCTGCGTGCAAGCATGACGACCGGAATTGAATTGAGCGTCTGGTCGCTGTGGAACTCTTGGGCGATCTGTGGCCCCGTTGATTCGATAAGATCGTCGTCACAAATGACCAAATCCGGTTTAAGGTCACGTGCGAATTGTGGCACCTGCGTCGCTTCCGTGCAGACGCGGGTGCGGAAGCCCATCGTTGACAGAAATGTCAACGGCTTTTGAATTGAATTAATCGAGTCCGCAACCAACATGATGGTCTTCGGCATGTTCGACACCTCATTGGCCCGATTGGGGAATCGCTATGAGCGCAGACCAACTAAAATAATAATTGACCATAGAAAAAATAACATAATTTTACTGGACGTCAAGTCCGAATAATTCCTGACAGTGTGCCCGTGTGCC
>JACKCT010000047.1 GCA_020633895.1 Deltaproteobacteria bacterium
TCGTCGTCGTCATCATCCGAATCGTCATCGTCATCATCGTCGTCGTCGTCCGCGTCGTCGTCGTCCGAATCGTCATCATCGTCGTCGACCGCGTCGTCGTCGTCATCGTCGTCGTCTCCGCCGCCGCCGCAGGCGATGGCCAGAGAAAGGGACAGGGCCATCAAAGCGGCCAGGAACAAAAACATCCATCGAATCTTCATCGGAATCCTCCCGGAAAATCAGCTTAGGCCCATCATCGGGCCGGGATTTCTCTCGGCAACCATCCATTGTCGGTTGTTGCGCGTTGCGTCGAATGCATCGGCGGCCCAAGTGCGACAATTTGTCGCTCCCGCCGGACAAGGGCTCAGATTTAAACGGAAATTCCCTCGAAATGGCAAGCGTTTTTCGTTGCCCTTTGACATGCGTCAATCCGGCGGTTCAGCGCCCGATCCCCGCCCGATTGCCCCGAAGGCCTCGTGAACACGTGCCAAATCCTCGGGCGAATGCGTCACACAGGCGGTCAGGCGTAGTCGGCACGAGCCGGGCGGCACCGTCGGCGGCCGGATAGCCCGTGCCAGGATCCCGGCGTCCAGCAATTTCTCGGCGACGGCCAAAGCCTCGGCTTCGCCGCCCACTATCGCCGGAACGACCGCCGCCGCCGGTTCCAGGACACTCAACCCGGCCTCACGGGCGGCCAGGGCCAGTTCGTGCGCCACCTCGTGCAGGCGCGTTTCGAACGCCGCGCCTTGGGCCTCGATGCGCCGAAGAGCCTCGTGCGCCGCACCGACCGCGAAGGGCGGCAACGCCGTGGAAAATATCACACTGCGCGAGCGATTGATCAGCAATTCCCGTATTTTGGCCGACGTCGCCACAAATGCGCCGAAGGATCCGAACGCCTTGCCGAACGTGCCGACGACCGCCGCCGCCCGACCGGTCAGTCCCAAGGCCGCCATCGCCCCGCGCCCCGCTCCGAGCACGCCGACTGCGTGGGCTTCGTCGACGATCAACGCCGCGTCGTGACGCTCGCACAGGTCCGCGATTGCCGCCAGATCGGGCGTGTCGCCGTCCATCGAAAAGACCGATTCGGTCACAACGAACGCCAAATCCTTGCCGTCGCGGTGTTCGGTCAGGAGCTGTTCGAGGTGCGTTATGTCGGCGTGGCGATAGGTGTGGCGCTCAGCCTTGGATAGGCGACAGCCGTCGATGATGCTGGCGTGGTTGAGTTCGTCGGAGAAGACGACGTCGTTCTTACCCGCGAGCGCCGGGATCAGGCCCGTGTTGGCGTGATAGCCCGAGCCGCACAGCAGCGCCGCCTCCGTGCCGAAAAATCGCGCCAGGGCGTCTTCCAACTCGCCGTGGCAGCTTGGGGAACCGGTCACGAGGCGGCTGGCTCCCGACCCGGCGCCGAACTTTTGCGCTGCTTCGATACCGGCTTGGATGATTCCCGCGTCTCCGGCCAGGCCCAGGTAGTCGTTGCCGCACAGGTTGACCAATTCCCGGCCGTCGACGACCACCCGCGGCCCCGGCGGTGAATCCAGGGACAGGAGGGTGCGTCGAAGACCGGCCCGGTCGATGCGGGCGAGCGTCTGGTCAATGGCGTCGTCGAGATGCAACGGAAGAAACTTCTTGGAGGCGCCCCAGCGGGTCCGGCGCCTTTCCGGCGGAAGTTGGAGTTCGGAGTTATTCGGGGCTGCGCACGAACCGCACCGGCGTGTATCCGGTCGGCAGCGGCTGCACGGGAATGGGCGAGGCCACCGGCTCGGTCACGTCCGCATGGCCGCCGTGTTTGTCGCAGGGGGCGATGGACATGCCCAGTTCCTCGAGCATGCGATGATCCTGCCACGGGTCGGCGCCCTTGGTGGTCAGGTAGTCGCCGATCATCATGCCCGACGCTCCGGCCCGGAAAATGTCCTTTTGCCGATCCTTGAGATGCACCTGCCGCCCCCCGGCGATGAGGATCTGCTTGGTCGGCATGAGGTGGCGGGCCAGGGCGATAATCCGCAGGCACTCCTCCTCGGGCAGGGTCTCGAAGTTTTCCATGGGCGTGCCGGGGATGGGATTGAGGAAGTTGATGGGCACCGAGTCCACATCCAACTCCCGCAGGTCCAGCAGCAGTTCCACGCGCTGCTCCCAGGTCTCGCCCATGCCGAAGATGCCTCCGCAGCAGGTGAACAGACCGGCCTTGTTGGCTTCCTCGACGGCGCGGCGGTTGTCGTCGTAGTCGCGGGTGCCGCAGACCTCGGCGTAGTGGCTGCGCGCGGTTTCCAGGTTGTGGTGGAACATATTCAGGCCGGCAGCCTTGAGTTCGGCCACGTCCTCGGCGTTGACGGCGCCGGGGGAGCAGCAGGGGCTCATGCCCGTTTCCCGCTGGATTTCGGGGAAGATCTCCTGGGCGATGCGGATTTCCTTTTTGCGGATTTTGCGTCCGGCCAGCACCATGGAGAACTCGCGGGCGCCCATTTGGCGGGCGCGCTTGGCGGCGTCCAGGACGGCGTCCTTGCCGATGAAGTCGTATTCGGACACGCCGGTGTCGAAATGGACCGACTGGGCGCAAAAGCCGCAGTTTTCGCCGCATTTGCCGGATTTGGCGTTGACGATGGCGCACAGGGAGACGTCGTTGCCCTTGTATTTCCGACGCAGGGACTCGGCGCCGTCCATCAGGGCGTCAAAGGCGTCCTCGCCTTCGCTTTTGACCATCGCCAGGACTTCCTCGCCGGTCAGGGGGCGAAGGTCGGCCTGGGCGCTCAGTTCTCGAATCTGCTCGGCGTTCATGCTGGTCCTCGAATGTCGCGTTGCTCGAAGTGATTGGATCCCGCAACGCACCACGCACAGCCTAGGGTCACGGAATCGCGCGGTATTATAACGGAGTGCGTCGCTTGGGCCTAGGGGGCGTGCGCCGGACAGGGCCGGGCTTTTGACTGATGCCCATCTTGCGAGTTTGCTCAACGTCCGCTATGAATGAAGCAAGTGCGTGGAATCATCCTGCGAATTAGCTTTGTCAATGGTTGTAGTTTGCCGGAGGGAAAATGAAAATTCTGTCGAAAACTGCGGAAAACTTGATCGTCTGGGCTCTTGCGGTTCTTCTTATGACGATGGTCGGTACATTTTTCGCCTGTGGCGACGACGATGACGATGACAACGATTCCGGTACTGCCGCAGATGACGATGATGACTCGGATGATGAGGATCTCGCTTCGGCCAGTTGCGAAACTCTCTTGGCTAACTTTACGGCTTGCCTGTCGTTGGATACCACGGGCTCAATAAGTAGTCGGGTCGCTCCGGATTTTGATAGCGATTGCTTCATCGCTTGGTGTAACGGAGGGGGATACGACACGGTTGGCAATTTGTTTGTACTCGAATTCAACCGAAACTGCTATCCATCTCGATGCTCGGATTTCATCGACATCTATTTTTCAGCTAATAACCCCAACGGACCCACGCGAAGCGAATGCGCAGTTCCCTGGGAAGACTGTCCTTTTTAGCCTTGTTATCCGAGGCGACTTAATTCCGGTGAGTGAACTTGATCCATCTTATGCATCAGTTAAGCTGATGATGGTCAAACGAAAATCCCAAAACACTTTGAGAAAATAAGTCTCCTGACGTTCTTAGTCGTTCTCCCCTGGACCTTCGGCCTTCGTCTGTTTCCGCTTGAAGAACAAAAGATTCTTGTCGCCAAAATATTTCTTCTAGCGCTGATTGCTGTACTCCCATGGTTGAAATCTTCGCTTGAGGTGCGAATTCCTCGACCGATAGCCGTGCTACTCGCAGCCAACTTGGTTTGGATGGCTTTGCATCTTTGGATGCATCGTCCGTATTTGCTCGCCGAGCAGTCGGCGGTTTTCGAAGATTTTATTTTCCTACTGCCGCTGGTTTTCGCATTCGTTTTTCCGCGCAATGCACCAAAAGTTCGATTCTTTCTGATTTTGATCGGCCTGGGAGCAGCGTTCTTAGCAGCATTCGCATTTTTCGGCGCATACGCTCTGAAATCACATGCCCCACTCATCTTTGACGGACGAGTCCGAGGGACCTTTTCCCACCCGAACCTCCTAGCTCAGTATTTGGCCGTCGTCATACCGGTGGCCGGTTCCATGAGTCTGGTTTCTCAATCCCGCTCCGGGGTGCGCCTTGCGTTTCTGATCTATGTCGTGATGGCTGTTGCGCTCAGCCTGACATATATGCGGGGCGCCTTGCTGGCTTCGGCGGCGGCCCTAGGATTTTCGACGGCGCTATTTGTGGGGCTGAAAGTCAGGGACCAGAGACAAATCATGATTCGTGCGTTCGCCTTGGCGGGAATAACGATCGTTCTTGTTGCGGGTTTGTGGTCCTTCGATCGACCCCATTCCAAACGTCGGACAGTCTTGAACGAACTATCCGGAGAATCCGGGTTTGGAACCACTTCCATATCCCGCCGAATGGTGCTCTGGCAGCAGGCGCTTAGATCTTCGTTAGAGCACCCTTGGTTCGGATGCGGCGCGGGCCGGTCGCTGCAATGTCTGGCCGAACAACGCCGGTTCGCCGATCCGGAAAAACAATTCCGACACATTGACGCCCACCAAGATTCTTTACAGATTGCCATGGAGTACGGTTGGCCGGGATTGGTTCTTTATTGGGCACTGATGGGAACAATGGGGGCCTATATTGCCGCAGGTTTGTATCGTGTGACCCGGGGAAAATCGCCGCCTGAAACACTCGATAACAGTATCTACGCGATTTGCATGGCAAGCGGAGCAATCGCGTTTATTCTCCTCGGCGCTTACGATTTTCCTTGGTCGCGAGTCGTTCCCAAGGTGTACGCCTTTGTCTTATTAGGCTGGGCTGCGGCTTTGTGCGGCTCCGACCGACAAGGCGAAGACAACGCGACTTCAAATCCGTCTTCACGAATCGTTCACTTCTCGAAGATCGTCTTACCTCTGTTCGCCGGAGGTTGCGCCTTGACAGTGGTTATCCCTGACATTGTCGGCTTGTATCACGCGCAAGGGGCGGTCGCGGCCTTAAAAAAAAACGACGTTGCATTGGCGCATCACCATTGTCGTCCAATATTGGCCAATCGAACGGAACGGTTTGATCGACGCCTGAATTGCTATCGACTGATGACCCCGGCACTCGGGTCTAAAGGCTTAACGATTTTGGAACAGATGCGCGCCGATTATCCTTGGGACTACAAGGTCTCCGCCTCAATGGTGATGGCGGACCTGCGAGCCGGCCGCCCGGGAGATGCCTGCCGAGAAGCCCTCCGAGGCTTTCGCCTATGGCCTAAGCATCCCGCGTGGAGCAAAGTATCGACCGGTACTCAATCTTTGGAACTATCAGAAAACGATCGGCGAAGTTGTTCGAGATTAACGTGGCTGGTCAACCGACGCCGGTCAATCCTTAGACCCCCACCCTAATGCACCACATCCACGCTCGGGCCGGGTTTGCCCACGTCGATGGGGCCGAAGCGGTCTTCGTAGCGCTTGACCTGGTCGGCGAGGCTGAGCATGAGGCGCTTGGCGTTTTTCGGCGCCATGATGACGCGGTGTTTCATCCCCGCCTGCGGGCGGCCGGGCTGCAGGAAGAACGTGTCGATGACGAATTCCGAGTCGGAATGATTGACCATGCAGATATTCGCGTACTCGCCGCCGGCCTTGTCCGGGTCGACTTTGAGTTCGAGCTTGATCGTCTTGGTACGCGGGGGTTTGCGTTCTTCGTCGGCCATGGGGGGCTCCTTGGGTTCGAG
>JACKCT010000048.1 GCA_020633895.1 Deltaproteobacteria bacterium
CTGTCCGGCCGAGCGCCGCCTTACCGAATGTATACGCCATCCGGCCCCGGCGATGAAAGCCGAACGCTAACGATTCTCGGGAAAAGTGAACCCGACGGCCAGGAAGATGCTGGTTTCGGCGAAGATCGACAGCTCCCCGGCGAAGAACACGTTGGGCGTGACGAAGTAGTCGAGGCCGATGAACACGCCGTAGTCCGTGTCGCCCACCAGGTTGTTGCGCGAGCCTTCCATGGTGACGTACGTCGGGTTGTACTTGAAGCCGCCGTAGGGCGTGATGCCCTGCCATTGATAGGCCAGCAACGCCGAGGCCTGGTATTCCTCGTAGCGGGCCTTGATGTCTTGGCCGCCCAGGGTGTCCTCGGTGGTGAAAGTCAGGTAGTTGACGTCCACCGCGACGCGAAAAGGCGTGGAGTAGAACCACAAGGGAAACAACTCGCCCCGGGCGCCGCCGCCGTAGGCCGTGGCCAGGGTGCCGCGATAGTCCGCGTCGTCGAGTTGGAAGTCGGCCGCGCCGATCAGGCCGTAGGCGTCGATGTATTTGCTGGGGACCACGTCGAGCTTGGCCAGGAATCGGGAGGACTGGGCCTCGTCGACGATCTCGCTGTCCTTGTCGGCTTCCACGTCCCGCAGCGAAAACCCGACGCCCGAATTGAAGATAAAGCCGGGCGCGCCCGTATTCGCCGCGGTCCCGCCCACCGGCGTGGCCGACGCGACGGACGTCCAGACCGCCAGCACCAGGATCAGCAGCAGCAGGCCAAGGCCCACCAACTGGCTCACGCCGCCGCGCCGTCGAGGAAAGTCATGACGGGCAGAAGACTCTATATGATGTGTCTGCATCGAAATTCGACCACCAGATATGGTTTATCGCTTTGTAATCGCAACCACCGCCCGGGTCAAGGGTGAATCGGCCGAAAATCGCGGGTTTTTGCCCGGCGTCGGTGCGGGAATTGACACGGCGGCGCGCCCGGACGACGCTCGACGGACCCGTGCGACAATTTCAACGACAACGCACACCAAGGGGGACGCCGTGGATCTGGATGAAGAAGTCACCATGACGCGCCGGGCCTGGCATCGCAAACAGGCGGTGGATCTGTTCAACGGCACGTGGGATCTGATCGAAAAGGCCGACCGCACGCGGGAGGAGACGACGTTGATGGTGCATATGGCCCATGCGTCGCGGTATCACTGGAACATCGTGGGTGAGCCGGTGAACTTCGGCCGGGGCGAGTGGCAGGTCAGCCGGGTGTGCGCGCTGGCGGGTTTGACCGACGCGGCGATCTTCCACGGCGAAAACTACCTGCGCATCGCCCAAGACAGCAAGCTCAAGCCCTTCGACCTGGGCTTCGCCCACGAGGCGCTCGCTCGGGCCTACTCGGTCGCCGGCGACAAGGACACAGCCCGCGCCCATGTCGAACAAGCCCTGGAAGCCGCCAAGGGCATCGAAGAAGCCGACGAGAAAAAGCTTCTCACCGACGACCTGACGACCATCGCCATCTAGATGATGCGCGAAATGCGCATCAATTTTACCTCGATTTTGATGCGCGATTGTGGCATCGTACTTTCGACGAAAAGTCGAAGGAGATCCGATGCGCACGACCATCACCATCCGCGACGATCTGGCCGATCGCCTCAAGGAACGGGAAAAAGAATCCGCCTTCTCTCGCGTCGAGTTCATCAATGATGCGATCGAAAAGGCGCTCTATGAGCTCGAATGGAACGAAATTTCCAAAATGCGAGGGAAAATGGATTTGATCGACGCATTGGACATTCGAAAACGTGACCGCAATTTCGCCGAAAAGCCGAGCGATTCATGACCGATAAAGTGCTGATCGATACCTCGGTGTGGATCGACTATTTTCGCTACGGCTCCACGGAACTGTCCCAAATCCTGGAAAAATTGGGGCGGGAACGACGGGCGGCGACTTGCGGCATCATCATCGCCGAACTCCTGCACGGTGCGAAGACTTCCGGCGAAGAACAAACCTTTCTGCGCATGGCGCACAGTCTGCCGTTCATCGAAGCCGATCGCGAAGACTGGCTCGAAACCGGCGCTCTCCTTCTTCAGCTGCGCAAAAAAGGCATCACCGTCCCCCTCGCCGACGCGCTCATCGCCCGACTGGCGATCAAATCCGGTTGCGAATTGCTCGCCGTCGACAAACATTTCGATCACTTCAAGGCGGTGCGTCGGTTTAAGAGGAAAGGGCGCGCTCGGCGCTAGGGAAAGACATTCAGTTCGGCGTATTGCTCGATCATGTGGGCGATTTTTTCGAAGCCGCCGGGGGCGCCGGTCTTGGCGATGTACCCGGCCACCTGGTGCCGGTAGGCCTCGGCCCGGTCCCGCGAGGCGGTGCTGGTCGTCAGCGCGAACACGACAACCGACGACAGCTCCGGATCGGCCCGCAGCTCCCGCAAAAACTCCAGCCCGTCCATGCGCGGCATATTCAGATCCAGCAAAACGATGCACGGTCGCGGCAACGGCGCATGCCCGTTTTGCCCCCGAAGGATCTCCAGGGCCTCGATCCCGTCCCGCGCCACGACCAGGCAATCTCCCTTGCCCCGACGGGCCAAGGTCCGGCGGGCGATCATCACATCCACCTGATCGTCGTCCACCAACAAAATATAGGGATCGGGTCGTGCCATCGGCTCCAAAAGTTCTTCCATCGAGAAAATCCGCGGCGTTAGGCCGTCTCGGCTCGCCAGGTGAACCCGAACACGCAGCCGCGCGGGTTGTTGGCGTGGAAATCGATCTGCCCGCCGTAGGCGTCCAGCAGGCGGCGCACAATGGCCAGGCCCAGACCGGCGCTTTCCCGCTGATCCCGGGAATGCAGTGTCTGAAAAACCTGGAAAACCTTGTCGGCGAACATCCGGTCGACGCCCGGTCCGTCGTCGGAGACGGTAAAGAACAACTCGTCACGCACCTGCTCGCAGTCCACGGTGATCACGCCGCCGGGTTGGTCATGGTGACGCACGGCGTTGTCGAGCAGTTGGCGCAGCACCTCGCGCAGAACCCCTTCCCGGGTCACGATCGTCGGCAGGGCGCTGGAGACTTCGAAGCGAAACGACGGCGGGGCGTTGAGTTCCCGCACCAGATCCCGAACCAGGCTCTGGGTGCAAACCTTGCTCAGGGGCTCCTCGAGCCGGCCGATGCGGCTGTAGCTCAGCAGCCCGTCCACCAGCGCGTCCATCCGGCACACCCGCGTGTCGATCAGATCGAACATCTCCCGGGCGTTGTCGCTGACCGCCTCGCCGATATCCTCCCGAATCCACTCGCTCAGATGGCTGATCGCCCGCAGGGGAGATTTCAGATCGTGGGAGGCCAGCCGGGCGAAGTTTTCCATATCCGCCGTGGCCCGCTCCAGTTCCCGCACGCGCCAGGCGACGCGCGCCTCGGCGTCCACGGCTCGGGAGACGTCCTCGAACAACACCATCACCAACTCGTCGCCCAGGGGCACCACCCGGATGGAGAAAAATCCGACCGGTTCGGACGACACGCCGATGGGTACGTCGCCCAGGTTGTTGGGCCGACCCGACCGCCGCACGCTGTTGATCACTGTGAGCAGGCCGCCGTCCCGCGCCATGGGCAGAGCCGTCAGCAGCGCCTCGCCCCGAACGGCCGTCAGTTGGGAGCGCAGGATGCGTTCGGCGACGATGTTCGCGTCTTCCAGAACCCAGGCTTCGTCGTCATAGCGCGACTCGCCGACGAAACGAACAATCAGGGCGCCCACCGGCAAATGGGTGAACGCCGCGCCGTGCACCGTTGAGGCGGCCGATTCTTCGTCGGAGACCAGATGCAGGTGCTCCCCGCCGGGCCGGGACGTCATGGTCGCGCTCGCCGCGCCGGGATCCATGCACAGCGGCGCGCCGGACTCCGGACGGCAGAACGCGCATCCCAATGCCAATTCCCGACCGCTTTCCCGAGCCTCGCACCCCGGCGCCGAAGATTCCGTTTCGGCCTCCCGCAGATCCCTCATGCCGCCTCCCCCCAGGCCAATCCCTGCCCGAAGTCGATTCCCAGGTTGCGCACGACGTCCACGTCGTCGTCGTTCTCCAACCCCAGGGCCACCAGCGTGGCGCCCAGGGCCGAAACCATGTCGGCGAGACGGCGCAGCATCTGGGCCTTGCGCGGATCCCGCCCCACGCCGCCGGTCAGGCGACGATCGGTCTTGATGATGTCCGGCGACAAGGCCAGCAGCGCCTCCAGGCTGGTACGCCCGTAGCCGACGTGATCCAGGCTGATCGACAGGCCCCCTTCGCGCAGGGTGTTCACCCGGTCGACCAGTTCGTGGGCGTCGCCGGGGATCCAGTGGTGGCTCATCTCCAGCACCACGGGACGGCCGGCGGCGGTTTTGCGGCAAATGTCGATGAGGTCACGAGGGTCGCTGGCGGCGATCGTCGACGGCAGGACGTTGACATGCACCGCGCCGTCGATGCCGATGGCGTAAGAGCGTTCGATGCACCGCCGCAGGCATTGGCGGTCGACTTCGGTCAGGATGTTCATCTCCCGGGCCAGGGCCAAAATCTGATCGGGCATTTCAAACCCGCGCGGGCCCCGGGCCAGGAACTCGGTGGCGATCGGCCGGCCGTCGCGCAGATCCATCACCTGCTGGCTGACCGCCCACACCCCGCTGCCGTCCAGCAGGCAGTTGCGCAGCGACTCCATATTCGCCACGCCCAGCGTGGCCTCCAGGCCCGTGGCGACCCATTGGGCCTGGGCCTTGCCCGTGCTCTTGGCCCGCTGCAACGCCAGGTGCGTGGCGGCGACGATCTGGTCGAGGCGGTTGGACTTGGGCGGCACGGGCGTGGCGCCGATGCTCACCGTCATGGGCACCGAACCCATGGACGTCGTCACCACGTTGCGCGCCAGCTCCTGACGGATGCGTTCGGCGACGATGCGTCCTTCGTTGAGGTGGGCTTCGGGCAACAGCACGAGAAACTCGTCGCCGCCGATGCGCGCCACCAAATCCGTCTCGCGGGTCGCCATGCGCAGGCACCGAGCCACGTTGATGAGCACCTGGTCGCCCACGGCGTGGCCCAGGCGTTCGTTGACCAGCTTGAAATCGTCGCAGTCGACGAGCATGGCGATGGGCGCCGAGGCCCCGCGCAACAGACGGGCGACCTCGCGGTTGATGACCTTTTCGATGCCCCGGCGGTTGAGCAGGCCGGTCAGGTGGTCTTCCTGGCTCTGGGCTTCCAGGCGGCGCTTGGCCTGGTCGAGTTCCCGGCCGATGCGGTGGCGTTCCATGGCGTGACGAATGGCCCGGATCAGGCCGTCGGTGCTCACCTGGGATTTGACCAGGTAATCCTGAGCGCCCCGGGCCAGCAGCCCCAGCCCCAGGTCCTCGTCCTCCCGCCCGGTCAATACCACCACCGGAAGCGTGAGCCCGTCTTCGTTCTGCATCGCGGCCAGCAGGCTATCCGCGTCCCCGTCGGGCAGGGTGTAATCCACCAGCAGGCAGTCGAAGGCCTGGCGCTCCAGGCTTTCCATCGCCTGCTGCACCGTCGCCGCACTCTCGATGATCGTCGCCACCCCGCATTGCTTGAGCTGGCGAACCACGAAGATGCGGTCGACCATGTCGTCATCGACCAAGAGGATGGATAAGTTGCGATCCGGCGTCATCAAATCATCTCCAACATCAGGCTTTATTTCATCTTTCATGCCTTCCGGGGGCCCCACCCCGGTTTC
>JACKCT010000049.1 GCA_020633895.1 Deltaproteobacteria bacterium
GCTTGGGCCGTCACCTGACCCGGATGCGTTCGATATCGGGTGAAAAACTCGGGAACCACCGCCTGGACATAGCCCGCGTCATGCAGGCGGCACCAAAGATCCAGATCCTCCGCCGGCATGTTGGCGTAGCCCCCGAGGCGCATCACGGGAAAGCGCCGCATCGCCACCGTCGGATGGGCGATGGCCCAGGGCTGATCCCCCGGCGACGTCTTCGGGTCGATCGCCAGATTCGTACGCCGAATCTCCCGTCCCTGGTCATCCGTCATGACCATCTGCCCGGCGCAAAGAACCCATTCGGGGTGATCGTTCATCAAGGCGACCTGGCGAACCAGGCGCCCCGGCATCATCACATCGTCCGAATCGTGACGGATAATCAGATCGGCATCCGCCGCCGTGATCCCCGCGTTCAGGGCCGGGCCCAAACCGGCGTGCTGCCGGCGAATCACCCGCACGCCCCGATGGTTTTCGAAAAGCGCCAGCGCCGCGAGGGTGTCCGGCCTCGTCGATCCGTCGTCCACCAGGATCGTCTCAAAGCGCGCCCCCTGCTGGGCCAACACCGACTCAATGCATTCCCGCACCCACGGGCCGGGCGTGTCCCGCACCGGAATCACGACCGACGCATCCAGCGCGGCGGACGCTTCCCGCACCCGCCTCTCCGATCGTTCGGCGTAGATCCGGGCGTAGTCGGCCAGCATGCGCCACAGGTCGAACAGTCGCTCGCTGCGTCGCCTCGCTTCCAGACCCAGCGCCCGGCGCAGCATCGGCGTGTCCCGCAGAGCCGCGACCGCTTCCAGCAGTCCCATATCCGTCTCCGCCAGCAGGCCCGCTTCGCCCACCGTATCCGGCAGTCCCTCCACGCGCCGCGCGATCACCGGCAGCCCGCAGGCCATCGCCTCGATCGCCACGTAACTCGTCGACTCCAAACACGATGGAATCAGCACCGCGTCCAACTCGTGATACGCCTGCGGCATGCGCTCGGGAGGTACATCGCCGACAAGCTCCAGGTCCGGACTCTCGGCCAGAAGCGCCTCGATGCGCCGCCCGTGAGGATTGTCCACTCCCCGTCCCACGAACCGAAAACGCACTCCCGCCGGGCGGTGCTTCAAAAGCGCTTCGACAAAGGACAGGGGCACCTTCTCCGCCGCCCGGCGCCCGACGATGCCCACCACGAATTCCCTGTCGACTCGCGGGCGCCGTCGGGGCCGTAATCGCTGAAGATCGACGCCGTGCCTGACGACGTGGGCATGCGGGCCGCAGATCGGCACCACGTTTTCCGACGGATGCAGATTCTCTTTCCATCCGTGCTGGGTTCCCAGCCAGGGAACGTCCGGACCGATTCGGTCCATCAACCACCCGCCCTTGGGATGATGGTGATGCACGAAATCCGGCGCGATGGCGGTCAGGGCCCGCTCCGCCGCTCTCGTCGACGTCACCGGGAACACCTTGATTCCGTCGAGCAGATGGTCCCAATGCTCGGCGGACTCCCGCGCGCCCCGAGAGAAAATCACATGCACATCGGCAAACCGCCGTTGCCACATCGCCAGATCCGCCACGAAACGCTGAGCCCCGCCCAGCCCCATCGCCCACGGCAACAGATGTACAATCCGCGGCCGCATTCGCGGGCCTTGCTCCACCGCGACGTCATCGTCTTTCTCGGTGCGTTGCATCCATCGACGACGACCCGGCTCGCCGGCCGTCTGTCGCCCCAACGGGTGGCGCGTCCGCGCCCGTACCATCGTCACGTCGCCTCCCCCATGCACCGCCGAGCAAAAACGCGAGGTAAAGAGGTTGCGGCCCGGCCGCGCGCGACCGGACCGCCGAGGTAAAGTCGAAAAAACCCGGGGCCTTTAGCCCTGCGTCTGCATGTCGACCAGGAAATCGGCGTTGAGCGCGGCGTAGCCGTAAATCACGTCCACCGTCACCAGCGTGCCCAGGTATTCGGGGATGTAATTGGCCTGGACACGGGGGCCGAGCTGAATCGCCAAGGCGATGGCGCCGCGTTGGAACATCAGATTGTGGTAGAGATCCACGCCCGACTCGAGCGTCTTGGCCACGTTGTTGCTGACAAACACCCGGCAGCCCAGGATCTGACCCAGCAAGCCGCTCTGCACCGGCGAGTTCGTGTCGACCGGCGACATGAAATCCCGGCTGGTGAACGCCTCTTCCTCCAGCAAGCTCGCCTTGGCGTCCGGAGAGACGACCATGAAACGATCCTCCTGGGGGGCGTCGGCTTCGTCGAGGGCCATGGACGCGCCCAGCACCGCCTCCAGGTCCAGCGCCTCCACCGTGCCGCCGTTGCCGGCCTCGGTGTACAAACCCAGCAGGTGGCTGTCGATGGCCTTGGCGATCGCGTAGCCGGCCTTCTTCGTGTACACGTCCCGCAGGGACGAGCGCGCCTGCACCGCGGCGATGTCCTCGACCAGGAAGCTGACTTCCTTGTGGTTGTCCAGGGTGATCGTCACCTTCTCTTCGGTGTTCGACTGGGGCTGGACCTGGGAATTGGCGACCTTCGACTTGGCCTCGAAATTCGACACCTTGGGCACGTGGATCATGTCCCCGCCCTCGGCGGCCACGTCGTCGAAGCGCGTGACCAGCTCGGCCATCACCAGGCTCGATTCGGCCGCTTCGATCACGTCCAGAGCCCAAAGCTCGGGAATGAAGTTGGCCGCCGTGGCCGTCGTCACATGGTTGCTACCAAGAGGCATGGATCAAACTCCTTGCGAAAAACTCGTCCTCCCGCCGCGTCCGAGGCGACGTTCGAACATCCGTGTTGGGAAATCGCACCGCCCCGCGACTTTTTCAGGACGGCGCACGACGGCCGGCTTGCTATCGGGCCAACCGGGCTTTTTCTTCGAGCAGCGGACGCATCAGACGCAGTTCCGCCAGCGAGCGGGGCGTGTCCACCGGACCGTATCCGGCCTCGGAGATCGACCCGGCGCCGCCGCCCGCCCGGCTCTTGGCCAGATTCGGGTTCTCGGCCAGATACGACCGCACGCCGTCCACGAACTTGCCTTCCGGGTAGGTCGTCGGCCCCTCGTCGCCGATTGCCAGCACCAGCACCGGGCTCGCGCCGTCCTTGGACCACGTCACCTTCGGCGTGAGCAGGTCGACGATCTGCGTCGCTTTGTACGCCCCGGCTTCCTGCGCCGCCTCGTTCAGCAGTCGGCGCACCGTCGATTCCTGGAAGAGCCCCTTGAACTTCAGCGCCTGCTGCTTCCAGGCGTCCCGCTCCTTGGCCAACGAATCGACCCGCTTCGCGTCCGCCAGCGCCGATCGCTGCTCCGGGTCCAGTCCGGCCGATTCGAGGGACTCCGCCGCGCTTTCCAGCCGCGAAATCAAATCCGCCAACTCGTTTTTTGTCGGCTCGTCGGTCGACGGTTCGGCCGGCGAATCGGTCGACACGGCCTCGTCGGACGGCTGCGCCGCGTCGGTCATCTCGGGGAGATCGGATCCCGTCGGCGCGGGAGTCTCGATCGTCTCGTCTTGGGAAATTTCCGGGTTCATCTGTCCTCCCCTTCGCGGGATCGATTAGGGTTGCGCGTCGTTCTCGGACCCGGCGCCCGCGTCCGGTCCCTGTTGAATCTCGTGGAAGACCTCGCGCCGCTGCGCCTCGGGCAATTCCCGCAGGAGCGATCGGGCGAGTTTTTCGAGAAGCCTTCGGCGGAACGTCGGACCGATGGGCAGGGCGTGCGTGCGTTCGATTTCGTCGAGCATGGTGCCCGCGTCGGCCACGCCGAAGTCGCCGGGGAACTGGATAGTCCCCCGCCATTCGGGCCGAGCCAGGCCGATCGCCTCGGAAAAAGCCGACGCCACGTTCTGCGCCGCGTCGGCCAGCGCCTGATTGGTGTCCAGAAAATCGAAGGCCTTGGCGATGCCGCTGGCCATTTTCCCCTCTCGCGCCGAGCCCCGGGAGAGATTCGCCAGCCGATAGACCTCGTCGATCAGGTGGTCGATCTGCTCCATGAGAAGCTGGGCCTGGGCCGCGTCCGGGCTGATGAACTGGGGCGCGGTGCGTCCTTCCGGATAGAGAAAGATCGACGCCGTCCCCAGCTTGCCCAGGTCGCCGCCCTCGGCGTATTCGTGGGAGCTGCCTTCCGCGACCAGTTGGGAGAAGGTCTGGCGGTAGAGGATTTCCGAGAGCAGCGAACTGAGGTTGAAAATCTCCCGATTCACATACGCGATGGACGCCAGCAGGCTCTCACCCACCACCGGCCGATCCGATTCGCGAAAACGCAAACTCACGAAAGGCACCCGACCGTAGGGGTTGGCGCCCCGTTCCAGCACAGCCCCCGATTCGTCCAGCAAAATCCATTCGTCCCGCGTCCACAGGCGATAGCCGAACAGCGCGTCGCCCTTCGCGGGCTGGGGTTTGCCGGGGGCGGCCCGCCATTCCGGATGGCGTACCAGGCACCACTGCATCGCGCCGTCGCCGTCCGTGGCCCAATGCAGAAAATTATCGGGGAGCACCAGGTGGAAATAATCGTTCAGGCCCAGTTCGATTTCCTCGGCCTTGGTCGTCGGCGCCTTGTCGGACCGAGGCCGGTCCACGCCGATGAGCACATGCCCGAAGATCGCCGCCTGCACAAACGCCCGCTTCATCAGCGACGTCAAATCGCCGCCCCGCCCGTCCGCGTCACCGACCAACGAACCGAGGGACTCGGACGGCAACACGCTGGGCGGCGTGCGAAAGAGATACGAGGCGTACGTGTCCACCACAGGACGGCAGTAGTTCAGGTAGTACGCCCGACCGGCGCGGCGTTGATAGTCGTCCCGGTTTTCCAGCCGATGACCGAACAAATGGGACGACGCGGCGAAATCTGGTCCGCCCTGATAGCTCGACCGGGCCAGACGCCAGAACGCCTCCCGCGCCACATACGCCGGATGACGCGAGTTCACCAGATCCTTGTACGACGCCGTCGCTGTTGCCATCGTCCATCCTCAAGCGATGCGGGTGGGATTCACCCCTCGCAACGCGACCGGGATGGGCCATGCGTCTCAACGATGCGGAGCGAACGACATCAAAATAGATTTCGACCAATAGGGACAAGGCTTTGGCGAAACTTCACCAATTAAAATGAAGTGAAGATGTCGTGGTATGACGCGCTTCGTCGCCGCGAGTTTTCACCGATTGTCGGCGGGTGGCGTTCGGAGTCGTTGTCGAAATTCCAGAGGGATACACGTGTCCGG
>JACKCT010000005.1 GCA_020633895.1 Deltaproteobacteria bacterium
AAGATCGGAAGCGATTCCCAGATCGGTCGGAGCGAAGCGACGCCCCCCCAAGGCACTCCCGACAACGCGCCAGCGTCAGAGATGCGAAACATCTCCCAGTCCGTGCCGACTACGGCACTTAGTGGACTTTCATTTTGCCCAGGACGACGGCGACGGTTTCCATGAGGATTTTGATGTCGAAGGCGAGGGAGACGTTTTTGATGTAGTAGAGGTCGAGCTGGAGTTTTTCCTTGGCGTCCTCGACGGTGGCGCCGTAGGGATAGCGGACCTGGGCCCAGCCGGTGATGCCGGGTTTGACCACGTGGCGCTGGGAATAATAGGGGATGACCTCGGCCAGGCGATGGACGAAGTAGGGGCGCTCGGGCCGGGGGCCGACAAAGCTCATTTCGCCCCGGACCACGTTGAGGATTTGCGGGATTTCGTCGACGCGGAAGCGACGGATGAATCGGCCGATGGGCGTGACGCGCGGATCTTTTTCCTGGGCCCACTGCGGGCCTTCCTTCTCCGAGTCGGTGTACATGGAGCGGAATTTGTAGACCGTGAAGGTCTGTCCCTTGAGGCCGACGCGCTCCTGGCGATAGAGGATGGGGCCGCGGTCGGTGAGCTTGATGATGAGCGCCACGATCACGCAAAGGGGCGCCGTGGCGATCAGCAGGATCGTGGAGGCCAGCAGGTCGAAGGCCCGCTTGGTGACTTGCTGGAACCGGCCGACCTTGAAGCCCTCGGAGAAGATGAACCAACTGGCGCGCAGGCCTTCCAGGACGATTTTGCCGGTGAACTGCTCGTGGAATTGGGTGCCTTCGGTGATGGTGACACCGCGCATCTTGAGTTCCATGAGCTGCTTGACCGGCAGGTTGCCTCGGGACTCTTCCATGGCCACGACGATCTGGTCCACGTCCCGGTTCTCGCAGATTTCGATCAGTTCGTCCCGGGTGCCGATGATATGGTGGCCGCCGGTGACTTCCTCGCCCAGGCGCATCGGGTCCTTGGTGATCAGGCCGACGACGCGGTAGCCCGAGTGGCGATAAGCGTCCACCTCGGCGATGACCACCATGGCCGCCGCGTCGTCACCGACGATCAGCAGGTTCTTGTTGAACGCCACGTCCCCGGAGATCGTCGACCACACCAGCCGGTAGAGCACCGTAAAGAGCATGACGTACACGACCGTCAGGGACAGGATGCCGCGCCCGATAATCAGCGGTGGATAGGTGTAGTAGACGGCGGTGAGGATCACCAAAACGGTGATGTTGACGATCAGCAGCCGGTTGACGAACTCCCGTAACGAGAGATGCAACTGGATCTGGTAGAGGTTCCAATACTGGAACGAGCCCTTGTAGACCAGAAACGCCAGGATCACGGCCCAGCGTTTTTGCGGGTCCAGGAAAGGGTCGAAGTCTTCAAGCAGAAAGCGCGTCTCGGACGCGGCGAAGATGGCCGCCAGGATCAGCAGATCCTGAAAAAGCGTATAGACAAAGACGCGGCTGGATCCCAGCGCCAAGGAGCCACCTCAAACTTCGCGGGCGAAAATTACAATAGACCCGCCGAGATGACCTGCCCGCGCCCCATGGTTTCTCGGCGAACTGCCGGTAAAGTTTTGAACGATACCGGAGCTTATTGTCGTCATTCCGGACCAATGGTCAAACGTTCCCGACGGCGCCTCCGTGTTTTTGCAAAAAGGCTCCATTGCGGTCCGTTTGATGTCACCGATTGTGAGGGGATGTCGGGCGTTTAGCAAGTTTTGTCGGATTTTCGTGTCGGGGACGGGCCCGGACGCGCCCTTGCGCCGGGAGGCACGGGCGTTTAGTCTGGACATTCCGCCTTATCTTGGGTATCGAGAGGCGGCAAATCCAATCGTTTTTTTGTCCTAGGAATTGAGGGAACCCATGGCTGATACGCCTTTGGACGCGCAAAAACTGCGCCGTGTGGCCGATACCATTCGTTTTTTGGCGGTCGACGCCGTTCAAAAAGCCAACTCGGGGCATCCGGGCATGCCGATGGGGTGCGCCGACCTGGCCGTGACCCTTTGGGCGCGGCATTTGCGTTTCGACCCGGATGACGCCAATTGGCGGGGGCGGGACCGCTTCGTCCTGTCCAACGGCCACGGCTCCATGCTGCAGTACGCGCTGCTGAATCTGTTCACGTCCCACATGCCGATGGATCAGATCCGCGACTTCCGCCAGCTTCACAGCACCACGCCCGGCCATCCGGAGCGGGGCGAGACCGAAGGCGTGGAAGTCACCACCGGCCCGCTGGGGCAGGGCATCGCCAACAGCGTGGGCCTGGCCCTGGGCGCCAAGATGGGTTCGGCCCGGTTCGGCGGCGGCGAATTCGATCCGGCGGGATACCGGGTTTTTTGCATCGTCGGCGACGGATGCCTGATGGAAGGCATCAGCTACGAGGCGGTCAGCCTGGCCGGCCACTGGAAGCTGGATAACCTGTGCGTCTTTTATGACGACAACGAAATCTCCATCGACGGGTCCACCGACCTGACGTTTTCCGAGGACGTGCCGGCCCGGTTCGCGGCGGCGGGCTGGGAGGTGGTGGACGTCGACGGCCACGACTACCAAGCCGTCGAGCAGGCCATTGAGCGCTTTGAACAATCCGACCGGCCCACCCTGATCGTCACGCACACCAAAATCGGCTACGGCGCCCCCACCCTGGAAGGCACTGCCAAGACGCACGGCGCGGCCCTGGGTGAAAAAGAGATCGCGGCCATGCGCGAGAAATTCGGGTGGGAATACGCTCCCTTCGAGGTTCCCGGGGATGTGACCGAGTTTTGCGCCGAGATCATCCAGGCGAAAAAGGAGCTGCGGGCCGACTGGGACAAGTCGTATGTGGCTTGGAAGAACGCTCGGGAGGACAACGGTCTTTCGTTCGATGTGTTCCATCAGCGCCGACTGCCCGACGGGCTCTACGACACGCTCATCAAAATGGCGCCGACCAAGGTGTCGGCCACCCGCGCCCACGGCGCCGAGGTGATTCAGCAGGTGGCCCGGGAGGTTCCCGCGCTGGTGGGCGGCGCGGCGGATCTGGCCGGTTCCACCAAGACGACCATCAAGAACTCGCCCCATATCTCGGCCGAGGATTTCTCCGGCCAGAATATGCACTTCGGCATTCGCGAACACGCCATGGCGGCCATTTGCAACGGGCTGGCGGCGGCGGGCGGGTGGTTCCCCTTCGCGTCCACGTTCCTGGTGTTCGCCGATTATATGCGCCCGTCGATCCGCTTGGCGGCGATCATGAAGACGCCGACGATTTTCGTGTTCACCCACGACTCGTTCCAGGTGGGCGAAGACGGGCCGACGCACGAGCCGATCGAGCATCTGGAGTCGTTGCGCGCCATTCCCGGACTGCGGGTGCTGCGCCCGGCGGACGGCATCGAGACGGCGGCGGCGTGGTTCGCGGCGCTGCATTACGACGGTCCGACCGCGCTGATCCTCACCCGGCAGGACATCCCCGCCTTCGATCGGGACAAGGAGTTTCATTCCACCGATCTTTTGCGCGGCGCCCAGGTGGTCCAAAGCGGACTGAACGAGCAGGCGACCCTGGTGGCCACCGGCTCGGAGGTGCCCGTGGCCTGCGAGGCGGCGAAGATCCTGGCTGAAAAAGGCATCAATGTGCGCGTGGTGTCCATGCTCTGCCGCCGCCAATTCCAAAACCGCCCCAAGGACGACCAGGACCGGACCATTCCGCCGTCCCTGCCGATGGTCTCCATCGAGGCCGGCGTGCCCGGCGCGTGGGGGACGTTGGCCAAAAGCGGCTGGCTGCATGTGGGCATCGACCATTTCGGCGCCAGCGCCCCGGCCGAGGATCTGATCAAAGAGTTCGGGTTTGACCCGGCCGCCGTTGCCGATAAGATCGAGGCATGGTTATCGGAGCGGGATTAGGGCGGCCCCCAAGGCGCGTCCTCGGGCGGTGTCGCGGCATGACGCCCGCCGCCGTGTCGGTCGGGCGCTGACGTGTCGAGTCGGCGCGTCGACCGCCCGATGGATCGGGCCGAATATCTTTGGCTCGCGGCGATTCTGGCCGCGGGCTTCGCCGTGCGTCTCTACTTGCTCCTCGCCTACGAAAACATCTTCTCCTGGGAGGCCGAGGACTACTCGAAGATCAACCTCGTCCTGGCTTGGATCGAACAAGGCAAGCCCTATCCCGACCCCAACTTCGGCCCTCTGCACACTTGGCTCATCTATCTGATCACCCTGCCGTTCGAGGATCGCGTCCTGCCCGTGCGCTTGGTGTCGCTCGTTTGCGGCACGGGGGCGCTCGCGGCGTTTTTCGGCATGGCGCGATTCACCGTGGGCCGCACGGCGGCGTTGATCGCCACGGCCCTGTTCGCATTCTATCCGGTGCATGTACGGGCCAGCGCGACGAGCCTGGCCGAGGCGCCGTACACGCTGTTGTTTTTCGGCGGGCTGTGGGCCTTCGCTCGATATTGGCGAAGCGACGGACCGCGCACGGCGTGGGTCGCGGCGTCGGGACTGATGCTCGGGGCGGCGGGGATGCTGCGTTTCGAGGCGTGGCTGTTCTACCCCGGCTTGTGCCTCTGGGCGTTGGCGGCGGACAAATCGGCGAAGGGCTTCGCCAAGGCGTGCGTCTACGGCGTGATCCTGGCGGCGTTTCCCCTGTGGCATATGTATTACTGCTGGAAGACCGCGGGCAATCCGTTTTCCTTCGGCGCGACCTCGGCGGCGAGCTTCGAGCTTTACCTGCCGTCCATGCCCTTGTCCTATCGGGCGACGGCGTGGTTGCAGGCGTTCTGGCTGGCGATGAGCCCTTACTTGGCGGTGACGGCGCTGCTGGGGCTGGTGTGGGCGGCGTTCGCCCGGCGGGGCGGATTTCTGTTGACGCTCTTTGTCTTCCCCTTTGCGCTGATGAACTACCGCACCCTCCAGGGGCAGATCGACCCGGCGCTGCTACGTTACAGCGTGGTGCTGGCGGCGTTGTTGATCCCCACCGGCGCGGGGGCGATCGAGGAAACGGGAAAGATCCTGGGGCGGTGGCTCAAGCGCCCGGCGATAATTTCCGGCGTGGTCACGGCCGGGCTGTGCGTGGCGATGACGACGTGGGCGCTGGCCCAGGCCGAGGAGAACCGGCTGCCCGAGGATCTCAAACATCTGGCGTCGTTCCTGGCCCACGACACCGCCGACGGTGAGCGCATCATCCTGGACAAGCGCTTCCACCCCTATCTGGTCGTGGAAAGCCGCAAGGATCCGGCGTCCCTGCGCACCCTAATGTACGCCGGAGGCCCGGTGCCCGCCCAGGACTACGAACGCCTGGCGCGCAAGTTCTTCCCCTTGTCCGACCGCCACGCCCCGGAGGTGCCGCCGGGCCGCGACATCAAGCTCTTCGACCGCACGGCCTACGAGCAGATGATGGACGAGTTCAACCCGACCCTGCTCGTGCTGGACTTCGAGTCGGGCGGCAACATCCAGGCCTTTCCCATCGAGCCGGACGAGGAATCGGCCGTCATCGACGGACGCACCTTCACCCGCGTCTTCCGCGAGGGCGAATACGCCGTTTTCAAGATCGCACCGGCCGCCGAGGGGGACGAATGACCCCCGTCGTCAAGCGTGTCCTCATCGCCTTGATCGTCTTCGGCGCGCTGGTGCGCCTGGGCATGCTCATTCATTTCCCGAACCTGGATTCGGCCGAGGCGGAAAGCTACAGCAAGCTCAACCTCCTGCTGCAGTGGGATGAGCCCACGTCCCTGTGGTATCCGGACACCAACTTCGGCCCGCTGCACATGCCGATCCTCTGGCTGCCCTATAAGCTTACCGGCAGCCTGGTGGGCGCCAACCGCTTCGTCGCATGGCTGTTCTCGGTGGGGTTGATGCTCCCCATCTTCTTCCTGGTGCGTCGGGTGGCCGGGGACAAGGAGGCGCTGGCGGCGGTCGCGCTTTTGACCATGGCCGCGTTGCCGCTGGCGGTCGGGACGATCACGTTGGCCGAGGGGCCGTACCTGTTCTTCTTTTTCACGGCGCTCATGTATTTCGCCCGCCTGATCGACAAGGCCGAAACCCACCGGACGCACGTCCTGCTCCTATTCGCCCTGTTCGCCAACGCGGCGATGGCCATGCGTTTCGAGTCGTGGATGTTCCTGCCCATGTGGCCGCTGGTGATCTGGTATATGCGCGGCTTCAAGCTCGCCGCCGCCGCGACCGCGTTGCTGTCCGCTTTCCCGATTTTGCACATGACGATGAGCTACAAGATCGTCCACCACCCGCTGGGCTTCCTCATTCAGAGCGCCCAGATTACCGCGATGAACTCGGCCCAGGTGCCGCTGGACGAGCGCGCCGTGTCCTGGTTCAAGACGCTGATCGCCGTCGAGGGCGAGCCGATGCTCGTGGCCGGGATTTTGGGCGTGATCGTCGTCCTCGCCGGACGCAAGGCGCGGCTGATCGCCGGATTCTTCCTGTGGCATTTCATCGTGGTGGAGATCCAGGCCCTGCGCGCGGCCATGGCGCCGGAGTTGTATCGCTACGCGGCGCTGATGGTGGTGCTGCTGATTCCGCCTTCGGCGCAGCTTGTCGTGAAAATCACCACCGCGACGGTGCGCAAGCACGATCTGTGGATTCCGACGGCGGTCGGCGCGTCCCTGCTGTTGTCGGCGAGCACTCTGCCGTATCTTTCCCGCGTGCAAACCGACGTGGACCTGGCCAACGTGACTTATCTGACCGCCGATGCCCTGGGCGAGCATCTGACGGCGGAGGACCGCCTGTTCATGAGCAATGAAGCGCACCCCCATCTGGTCGTCGAGTCGGGCCTGCCTTGGAAGGTGTTCCATCTGCCCATGTATACCGACGGACAGATCGCGACGCCCGAGGCCTGCAAGGAGGTCTTCGATCGGGTGCATCCCACGGCGATCCTGGTCTATCGCCACGATCCCACCTTCGCCGAGACCTTGGGCATCGATGCCTGCGAGCCCACCGAGGTCTTCGGCAACACGTACGCCCCCGTCTGGGAGCACGATCCCTGGTGCCTATTGCGTCGCGAGGATGTCGAATGAAGCGGGCGGCGTATCTGATTCTCACGGTGGCGGGATTCTTCCTGCTGATGGAACTGGCGCTGCGTTCGGCGCAGTTCCAGGCCCCGGCGGACGTGCTGGACTATCGCCTGAAAATCTCCGGCGAACTGCACGGCGCGCCCCATCCCACGCGCTTCTGGTACCTGCCCGATCGGGAACCCCACTTTCCCGACGGGGTCTATAAGATTGCTTGCCTGGCCGATTCGGTCACGGTGATGGACCAGGGGCGCGGCTACCCGGATGACCTGTCCGCCGCCCTGGCCGCCCACGGATTCGGCGAGCCGGTCTCGGTGTTCAACGCGGGAGTGCCCGAATACTCCAGCTACCAGGGCCGTCTCTATCTCACCGAGGATCTGCTGCCCCTAAAGCCCGATCTGGTCACGATTCAATACGGCGTCAACGACCATTGGCGGGCCCGGGGCGGGGTGGCCGACAAGGACGTGCGCATGCCGGACCCTCAGTGGCTGCGACGGCATCGGGCGCTGACGAATCTGCGCTCCTATCAGGCGATCCGGGCGGGGGTGTTGGCGCTGAGCAAGCCCCAGGGGCCGGGGCCCCTGCGGGTGGGCGTGGAGGACTATCGGGACAACCTGCGGGCGATGATCGACGATTCCCGGGAGGCGGGGGCGAACGTGATCCTGGTGCTATCGCCTTATCTGGACCTGGGGCACGATCAGGATTGGGTGCCGATGCACCGCCGGTACAACCGCGTCGCCTCGGCGGTGGCCGAGGAGAAGGGCGTGCCGGTGGTGGACGTGGTGGACAAGCTGCGCTTCGCGCCGAATCTGTTCATGGAGCCGGACACGGACCAGATTCACTTCAACCGGGAGGCCGGGCGCATGATCGCCGACCGCATCGCCGAAACGGTGGTGGAGAAATTTCTGCCGGAACGGACGGACGGCCAGGCCCCCGCTCGGGCCGCCGGGCAATGACCGCCCTTGGCATGGACTTCCGGTCATTCCTTTTCCTCGCGCCGTCGCCGCATTTGACGCTATTCTCGACGGGCGGCGCGATCCGATTCGCGACACGCCGGTAGAGGGGAAAACGCGTTCAGGGGCGCGAAAGAGCGACAACGATGGCCGACGACCGACGAAAATTCGACGACGAATCGACGCGGGCGACCGACGCGGATCTGCGCGGTTTGTCCACGTTTCAATTCGCGTTGGTGGTCATCGCCGGGTTGGCGGTCTTCACGCTGGTGGTGGCCGGTCTTTCGACCTTTCGCCGATCGGCGAGCCTGGGCGATCTTGGCGACCTGTCCATCGACGAGCAGACGGTGCGCGAGCGGGGCGGGGAGTTCTTCGAGCCGGATATCACCGGCGAACCGGCGCGCGTGGCCCCCGCCGATCGGCCTCGTCCCACGCCGTTGCCCCATCGCGCCGCGCCCGAGGAACCCGGCCTGGCCGACAAAGTGGTCAACACTCTCCTGCCCGATCCGAATCGCTATATCTACTCCGATAAAAATTCGTCACCCTACTACGGCAAGGACGGCGCCCCCGTCGTCCCCGTGCGAATCCGTCGCGACGATCCCCGCATGGCCGGGTTCAAAGAGAAGATCAAATCCATTATCGGCCGGATTTTTCGTTATATTCAGGCGCCCGAAAAAGCCGCCAAGCAAGTGCGCGCGGCGAGTTCCACCTATCTGGGCGCCCTTGGTGAAGCCATGCGGTACATTCAACGCACCGAAGACGGCCGCGTGCTCGTGACCTATCGGCAGGATCTGGACCAGCGGATGATCGTGGCCGAGGCCGGGTATCGGCGGGCCATCGAATCCATGATGGATATCTATTTGGAAGGCATCGAAGGCACGCCGAACTGCGTGGGAACCATGCCCAAGCCGGAGGCGCTCAACGACATGCGCCTGCCCACCTTCGATCCGAAGCAGCAGGGCGGCGAGGACGCCCAGGGGCCCGATTACATCTTGGGCAGCCAGGCCGCCGACCCCTTCGCCACCGCCGGGCGCATCCGCGATCACGTGGCCCAGGTGCTGGACTGCGTGGGGCAGGCGAAGGATCCGATCGGCGTGCAAATCGTCGAGGGCAACCGGGAAGTCTATCGCCAGGAGACGCAGCCGATTCCGATTCCCGATGCGGAACCGGGGGAAAAGACGTCCATGTTGCCCGGGACCGAATCCGTCACTCCCGGCATCGAACCGGAGGCGACGCCCAAGCCCACGCCGGCGGTCTACGGCGCCCTCAAGCCCGGTGAGGACGTCGTCACCAAGCCCACACCGACACCCAAGCCCGGCGAGACGCCCGCTCCCGCGCCCACGCCGACGCCCGAACCGGCGGGAGCCGTACGCCCCGAGGCCCCTCCGCCCGGTGTGTACGGCGCGCTCAAACCCGGCGAGGATCCTCGCGCCACGCCCACGCCGATTCCCGAGGCGACGCCCCCGACGCCGACACCGTTTCCCACGCCCGAGCCCGGCGCGCTGCCCGAGGGCGTCTACGGACCGCTGAACCCCGGCGAGACTCCCTAGCCGCGCCGCCGAAAATCGGACAACGGCCTTGCGCAATCGGCGTATTTGGGTTAACCGTTTTTCCCGGCCCGTCGCGGCCGATTTTCTTTATTGAACGCCACGCAGTTCGACGGCGCTGCTTATCGCGTCCGTTGGCCGGCACGACCATGGAGACCACGATGCAGCAGTACGTTTGCCAGGTTTGCGGATACGTCTACGACCCGGAAAAGGGCGACCCGGAAGGCGGCATCGCCCCCGGCACCCCCTTCGAGGATCTGCCCGAGGACTGGGCCTGCCCCCTGTGCGGTGTCGACAAGGATATGTTTGAGCCCATGGAGGCGTAGGCCGCGTTGTTGCGTCGGCCTGACTGCCGACTTCGCTTCAGCCGAGTACAAGGTGCGGCGCCCGAGACGGGAACCGCTCGACGCCCCGCCTAAAACAACATGGCCGTCAGGAAATAGTCCGAGATCAGCACCGTCACCGACGAGACGACCACCGATTCGGTCGTCGCCTTGCCGACGCCGGCGGCGCCGCGCGTGGTGCCCATGCCCTTGAAGCAGGAGACCACGGCGATGATGAAGCCGAAGGCCGTCGCCTTGACCAGGCCGTTGGTGAAGTCGGAAAGCTTCACGTAGGACAGAACGCTGTCGTAGAAGTGCTTGGACGGCACGTCCAGCAAAAACGTGGAAACCACCCACGCGCCGAAAACCCCGATAAAATCGAAGATCACCGTCAGCGCCGGGATCATCAACGTGCAGGCCACCACCCGAGGCACCACCAGATATTGCACCGGCGAGACGGCCATGGTGTGCAGCGCGTCGATCTGCTCGGTCACTTTCATGGTGCCGATTTCCGCGGCCATGGACGAGCCGCAGCGCCCGGCGATCATCAGCGCCGAGAGCACCGGGCCCAACTCGCGGGTAATGGCCAGCGCCACCGCCGGGCCGACCATCACGTTGGCGTCGAAGCTGCGAAAGGCATGGCTGGTTTGCAGGGCCATGACCGCGCCGGTGAACCCGCCGGTCAGCAGGATGATCGACAGCGAGCTGACGCCGATGAAGTCGACCTGTTTGATGAGAAGTTCGATCCGGTAGGGCGGCTTGACCAGCCAAAGGAGCGTCTCGTAGACCAGCATGAGGTAGCGCCCCACCTCTTCCAGGGCGCCGATGACCGCCGCGCCGATGGTCTCGAATACCTTGGTCGTCATGCCTTCAACCTTATACCTTCAGATCCGAGCTTTTGTAGTAAATGCGAGCGACCCGGTGGTTGATGTTCGTGAAGATCTCGTAGGGGATCGTGCCGCAGTGCTCGGCCAATTCGTTGGCCAGGATGCGTTGGCCGTTTTGCTCGCCGATAAGCACCACGTCGTCGCCCACGGTCGCGTCGGGCACCTCGGAGACATCCAACATGGTCATATCCATGCACACATTTCCGACGATGGGAACCCGTTTGCCGTGCACGAGGGCATGGCCCTTGTTGGAGAGCAGGCGGTTGAGGCCGTCGGCGTAGCCCATGGGGATGGTCGCGATGATGGACGCCCGGGGCGTCTGATAGGTGCCTTCGTAGCTGATCAGCGATCCCTTGGGCACCTTTTTGACCTGCGTGATTTTGGTGCTCAAGGTGAGAACCGGCTTGAGGTCGATGAAGGTGCGAAACTCCGGGCTGGGATAGGAGCCGTAGAGGATGACGCCCGCGCGGATCATGTTGAACGGCGGCTTGGGCACGGCGATGGACCCGGCGCTGTTGGCGAAATGAATGATGGGCGGCTCGATGCCCTCGGCGGCCAGATCCTCGACCACCTTGGTGAAGTTCTTGTACTGGTGCCAATAATACTCGCCCACATCCGCCTTGACGGTCGCCAGGTGGCTCATGAGGCCTTCGATGTAGAGCACCTTCGAATCGCGGATCATCTTGGCCACCGCGACCGCCTCGTGGGGCTGCAAACCGATGCGGTTCATGCCCGTGTCGATCTTCAGATGCACCGGCCGGTTCTTCACGCCCAGGTTGCGGAACTGGCGGATGGTGGCCTCGGCGTTGGCCCGGCTGATGATCACCGGCGTGAGGTTGTAGGCCATGGTCTTTTCGGCCTCGCCGAAGTAGATGCCGCCCAGCACGACGATCGGCCTGGTGATGCCCCCCTCCCGCAGGCGCACCCCTTCCTCGGAAAACGCCACGCCGAACGCCGACGCGCCCAAACGTTCCAGGTTACTGGCGTAGGCCACCGCGCCGTGGCCGTAGGCGTCCGCCTTGACCACGCCCATGATCTGAATGTCGTCGCCCAGATGGCGCTGAATGGCCCGATAGTTGTTTTCCAAGGCGTCGATATCCACCTTGGCGAAAGTCGGGCGTGCGGTGTACTGCGTGAACATAATCCTGGTCCTATGAATGCAAGACGGGCGATCGGCTAAAGCTCGTCGAGAATCTCCCGGCGCTTGGCCTCGAATTCCTCGTCGGAGATCAAGCCCTGATCGTGAAGATTTTGGAGCTCCTGCAGCCGTTCGGCGGTGGTGCGTTCTTCTTGGGGAAGTACGGGTGTCGGCGTCGGCGCGGGAGCCGCGGCGGCGTCGGTCTTGACCGGCATGTCGGGCAGGGCGGCCACGTCGACCACCAACCAGTTGTCGTGTTCCTTGCGTCGGTAGTCGTCCGAGGGCTCCACGGCCGGCGGGCCGTAGAACGAGCCGGGGTCCAGTTTGTAATTCATCAGGGAGAACTTGGAGCGCGGATCGCCCGGATAGGCTTCCTCGTCCTTATGCAGCTCCAGCCGGAAGTTGCCCAGCACCAGATTCAGCCGGCCGTCTTCGACCCAGAACCAACCGGTCGCCAGGCGCTTGGACTTGAAGAGCAGGTCGCGTTTGTAGGACGTTACCTCGAAACGCACCCACTGGTTTGACGTGGCCTTGGCCAGGGCCTGACTGACCGGCTTGGCGAGCTTGGCGACCTCCTGGTCGTCGAAGACCTCGTTCTTCTTGCGCCATTCGAAAAAGACGTACTCGGAATAGGTCAGACTGGACAGCCAGGCGGCGAGCTTTTTTTCGTCCACCTGGGCCGGATGGTCGTAGGAGGCCTCGACGACGTTGCCGTCCTTGTCGGTTTCCCAGGCCAGCTCGATCACGTCCAGGTCGTCCCGGTAGACCTCCGAGGATTTGATCCCCGCCTTGGTGCAGGACGACACCATCAGGGCCGCCAGGGCCAGGATCAGCAGCCGACGCGCATTGCCGCGGATTCGGAGCGACATTTTTTGAAGACTCCCGCGTCCATGGGGCGAGATCGATCCAAGGCGATCGAGCTTAGTCAAAGTCAAGCTTGGTCAAAATCGAGCTTGGTAAAGCGGGCGAATTTTAGCGGCCCGTCCCTACAAAAGCAACAAAACCGGCCCTGACGCGATTCGGCGCGGGAGAGGACGGCTTTAGGGACTGGGCGCGGCGGCCTTGCTCAGGTCCACGTCGATCTTGTCGCCCACCGCCACTCCGGCCTTGGCGAAGTAGCCGTCGTTGGCCTCGATGACATAGCGAACGGCCGACGGCGGCGAGTGTTGGGACTCGTCGTGGGGCTTCATATGGGCGATATGCACCACGGTGCCGTCCTCGGCGACGAAGGCGGCCGACAGAGGGATATAGGTGTTGCGCATCCAGAATCCCACGACCTGGGGCGGGTCGAAGACGAAAATCATGCCGTGATCCTCGGGCATCGACTGGCGGTTCATCAGGCCGACCCGCCGCGTTTCGGGCGTCTGGGCGATCTCCACGGTCAGAGTCTTGTGCCCGACCTTGAGCCCGACCGTCAGCAGATCCTTGTTAACCTCCACCTCGGCCGCCCGGGCGAAACCGGCGAACGCGAGCAAGGCAACGACGGCGAAAAGGACGATGGCGGCGCGGGGGGACCGCTTGGCGGTCGGATTCCGGGATTTCATCCATCCATGGTAAAACGGGGGCTGGAAGCGATCAAGCGCGGGGCCATGGAGCGGCCGCCCGTCGCAATCGCCGGCAGTCGTCTCATCGGATCGAGGCGCGAGGGAACGAGTCCCGATTGTTGAAGGTCAAGTTGAAGATAAAGATTGACACGATGTCGATCTCGCTCGGCCTGGTCGCGGCGTGCGTCGCCGGCCTGGTCGCGATGTCGCTGGCGTGCGGACCGGAAGAGGAGCCCGCGACCGTAACGGTGTCCGAGGAGTCGGACCGGGACGGCCTGGATTCCACCGATCCGGAGCCGACCTGCGACTCGACGATGACGCTGTATGCCTCGGCCTGTCGCTTGGAGACGGGGGACTGGTCCACCCTGGACGCCCTGGAGGACTGTCGGGAAGGCGCGGACGCCTTCTGGGAGTGTCTTTTTGCCTGCGCCGACGGCTCGTCCGTGGAATGCGAGGACCTGGGCACGTGCGCGGTGGATTGCCCGGACGCGCCTTGGGAGGACGGCGACGGGGACGACGATGACGCCGATCTCCCCTTGGACGACGATACCGATGACGACACGGCCGACGACGACACCGAGGCCGTGAGCTGCGAATGTGAATGCGTTTGCGACATCGGATCCTCCCATGTGGACTGCGAGGACGCCGCCGCCTGCGGCGACTGCTCCTCCGAATGCCAACGTCTCTGCCCGGCCCTGGGCGGAACATTCGTGTCGGCCGACGGCGATTGCTGACATCTTCCGGAACCGGAACGCCGTTGCCCGGTGTCCCATCGATCGTCCGGGCCCGAATTTCCCGTCCGGGCCGACACCCTACCCAAGGCGCATCGCAAATCGTAAGATCGGGCGCGATCAAGGAGCGGAATTTGCGCAAATTTGCATTTGAAAGTGCCCCGGCGAGCCGGGGACGTCGCCCGTCTCGTCCCGAATCGAACAACGCCGATGGGGAACGCCGCGTCTTTCGGACGTGGTGGATCCCGGTGATGGCGGCGGTGTTGCTCCTTTCCGGGTGCGCGACCCATCGCCCCATGACCTCCTCGGAGCTGGACACGTTGCGGTCCATGACCGGACTGAACGACGAAGTGCGCCGCCGGGAGATCTATTACGAATACCTGCTGGCCGAAAACGCGCTGATCAACGGCGAGTTCGACGACGCCCGCGTCCACTACGAACGCATCGTCTTTTTGGACGACGAGCGCCCCGACGCCCATCGCACCCTGGCTCGCCTGCAGGTTCACCAGGGGGATTTGGACGCGGCGCTGCGCCACTCGCGCCGGGCCTACGAGTTGGATCCGGACGACCAGGAAAACTCCAACCTGTTGGCCAGCCTGTTTTCGTCCACCGGCCAATTGGACGACGCCATCGCGATCTACCGCGAGGTTCTCGCCAAGCATCCCCAGGACACGGATACGGCCACGCAGCTTGCCGGCCTGCTGATGCTCAAAAAGGACACTGAGGGCGCCCGCGAGGTCCTGGAAAACGTTATCAGCTACGATCCGCACAACCCGGCGGCGCTGTTTGAACTGGGGCGCATCGCGCTGTTGGAGAAGGACTGCGACACCGCGCGGCCGTATCTGTACAAGGCGCTGACCGCGAACCCGAACCTGGATCGGGCGGAGATCGCGCTGGGCTCGTGCGCCGAGTTGGAAGGCGACGAGGAGCGGGCGATCCGCCACTACGAGCGGGCGCTCAAGTTGGCGCCGGACAACACGGTCCTTCGCTCCCACCTGGTCCGGATGCACCTGCGAGGCAACCGCCTGGAAGACGCGTCGCGGGAGAACGAGCGCCTCAAGTTCTTCCAATTCGACGAGCAGGATATCCGCATGACCCGCGGCGTGATCTACTACCAGCAAGGCCGGTTTGACGAGGCGCTGGTGGAGTTCAACCTGGTGCTCGGCGGCAACGAGGACAACGACCGCGCCCTCTACCTGCGCGGGCTGACGCAGACGCGGCTGTCCCAGTTCGACAAGGCGATGGAGTCTTACGAAGCCATCGACAAGAACGACGAGTATTACGTCGACGCGCTGGCGGCGCGGGCGTCGTTGCTGCGTCGGTTGGGCAAGTTCGAGGAGGCGGCGGACCTGCTGCGCAAGGCCCTCAAAGTCACCCCCGACGACCCCTACCTGATGCGTACCCTGGCGATCGTGACCGCCGACCTGGGCAAGCTCAAGGAAGCCATCGGCATCATGGAAGACGCCATGAAGATCGCGCCCGAGGACTTCAACCTGCATTACAGCCTGGCGAATATCTACGAGCGGGCGGGGCAGTGGAAGAAGGGCGTGGAGATCATGGAGGAGGTCTTGGCAAAAGACCCTGAAAATGCCGACGCCCTCAATTTCATCGGCTACACCTTGGCCGAACGGGGCCTGGAACTCGACCGGGCCGAGAAACTGCTCAAGAAGGCGACCGAACTGCGGCCCACCGACGGGTTCATCATGGACTCCTACGGCTGGCTGCTCTACCAAAAAGGTCGCTATCAGGAGGCGGTGAAAGTGCTGGAAGCGGCGTTTCGCCTGGTGCCCGACGAGCCGGTGATGGCCGACCACGTGGGCGACGCCTACCGCGCCCTGGGCGACGAGAACACGGCGCTGCATTACTACACCCGGGCCCTGGAACTGCATCCCGAGGCGGACCTGATCGAACCCCTGCGACGCAAGGTGATTGAGCTTGGCGGCAACCCGGACGAGGTCAAAACCACGCCGGACACGGACGACGATGACGACGACGCGATCGAATAAAGGCGCCTTGCGGCGCGCGTTGACCGTCGCCGTCGCGCTGGGGCTGTTGGCCGCCGGATGCGCCAAGCAGCCGCCGTCCGCCGCGAAGCCCATGGACCTGCCGGCCGACACGGATTTCGGCGAGGCGATCGTCGCGCGGGCCAAGCCGTACACCGCGATGGGCAAGGTGAAGATCGAGGGGGCAAACCTGCCCTGGGCCGACGCGGATATTCTGGTGCATCCCGAGCAGGGAGTGCGGATCGACGCGTTCTCGCCGGTGATGACGCCCATCGCGTCGGTGGCGCTGCGTCCCAACGGCGCCGAGTTCCTCAACTTCCGCAATCTGGTGCTGACCAAGGGCGATCCCGCCGCCGTGACCGAGGCGATGCTGGGCGTGCCCATGGATACGCGGGCGCTGCCGTGGCTGCTGGCCGGAAGCCTGCCGCCGATGGGCGACGGATGGCATCTGCAAAAAATGCGTCCCGGCATGGAAGCGGGAGAAGTGCTGATGCAGGCCTACGGCGAGGACGTGGTCTACGATGCGATCGTCGTGCGCGAGACCGGCGCGGTGCGTCGTTTCGAGGCGCGCTACGGCCAACTCGGTTCGGGCGATCCCTATCTGACCGTCGAGCTTTCCGCGCACGACCCCGGCGAGATTCCCGTCCCCCACGATTTGCGTCTGGTCACGGATCAGCGGCCCGAGGCGTTGCTGATTCACCTGAAGAAAATCGATTTTTCCGACATGCCGCTGGATATCGAGTTCGTCATCCTGCCCAACAACGACACCCACGTCATCGACCTGAATGCCCGGCGCTAGGCCCGAATCCCTGCCCCGAACATCCGCGGCCGACGCGCCGCTGCTGAGCGTGCGAGACCTGTCGGTGCAATTTGCCGTCGACGGCCGGGTCGCCGACGCGGTGTCGGGGATCGATTTTTCCATCGCGCCGGGCGAGCGCTTCGGTTTGGTGGGCGAGTCGGGATCGGGCAAATCGGTTTCGGCGCGGGCGGTGATGGGACTTCTGCGCGGGCGCGGACTGCGTGTCGGCGGACAGGCCCATCTGGCGGACGCGGGGGATCTGTTGTCGATGAGCGGCGCGGCTCTGCGCCGTCTGCGCGGGCGGGACGTGGCGATGGTCTTTCAGGATCCCATGACCTATCTGAATCCGACGATGCGCGTGGGCGAGCAGATCGCCGAGGTGCTGCGCTACAAGCAGGGCGCGAGTCGGGACGCGGCACGCAAGGCGGCGGTGGAATTGCTCGAACGCGTGCGCATTCCCGACGCGGCGGCGCGGGCGCGATCTTATCCGTGGCAGTTGTCCGGCGGGATGCGCCAGCGGGTGCTCATCGCCCAGGCGCTGGCGTGTCGGCCGCGATTGCTCATCGCCGACGAGCCGACGACGGCCCTGGACGCGGACGTGCGCGACCGCATTCTCGAATTGCTCGACGAATTGGTCCGCGAACTGGGCACGGCGGTGTGGCTGATCAGCCATGATCTGCATGTGGTCGGGTCGTTTTGCTCGCGCACGGCGGTGATGTATGCCGGACGCATCGTCGAGGCGGGGCCGACCGAGCGCGTGATGGAAAGCCCGGCCCACCCGTACACCCGCGCGTTGCTGGCCGCCTCCAAGGCGCTGGACGACGGGCGCATCGAGCCGGTTATCTCCGGCCAGATCCACCCGCCCACACGCCATCCCACCGGCTGCCGCTTCCATCCCCGCTGTCCCGAGGTGGACGCGAAGTGCGCGGCGACAAATCCGGATTTCGTCGACGTTGTCGAGGGACACCGGGCGGCTTGTTGGAGACTGCAAGGCTAGTGGGTGCCACACTTTCACGTCGACACCGTCGACGGGAAGGCGTGAACTTTCAGAGCAGCGATCACATCCCTTCAGAGCCCCGACCACATTCCTTCAGAGCCCCGAACGGTAGTGAGAGGTCCGGTACGATTCGGTACGCCGCGTACGTTGTTCGGTTTATCGCGGGTTCGGTGCCGGGGCGAGGCCAACCGCTCACTACCCACCTTCGCCAAGGCTGCGGCGGGCAAACGGTTCGCGGCTTTGTTGGGTCGGGATCGCCATCGACAACGTTCGAGTTTGACCCCTCACTACCGTTCGGGGCTCTGACACGTCTCATTCCGCCGCTCGAGCATGTCCGCCGCCGCGTCATGTCCCGCCTTGCGCGCTTCGTCGGCGGGGGTGCGTCCGGAGGCGCTGACGATGGCCCGATCGGCGCCGGCGTCGAGGAGCAAGCGGATCACGTCGGCAAAACCGCGAAACGCCGCCCGGTGCAGCGGCGCGTTGCCGAATCGGTCGACGGCGTTGACGTCCGCGCCCCGCGCGATCAGATCGCGGCAGATCGACGTGTGCCCCATCAACGCCGCCACGTGCAGCAGCGTGATTCCCAGATGATCCACCGCGCGCACGTCCACGCCGTGCGTCATCAGATATTCGGCCATCGCCGCGTCGTGCATGGCCGCCTCTTGATGCAGCGGCGTCTGCTCGTCGTCGTTTCGCGCGTTGACGTCCGCGCCGCTTTCGAGCAATTCCCGCACCCGCGCGACATCGCCCGCCGCCGCCGCGTCATGCAGTGTCAGCGGTTCGGCCGTCGCCCCCGCCAATTCCAGCACCCGCGCCGCCTCCGTCCTCCGCAGTCGCCGGGCCTCGTACAGGGGCGTGCGCCCGTCGGCGTTTGTCGCGCCCACGTCCGCGCCCCGGTCGATCAATTTCGCCACCGTGGACGCATGGCCCATCATCGCCGCCAGGTGCAGCGGCGTCTGTCCGCGCCCGTCGGGGGTTGTCGCCTTCGCCCCACGTTCGAGGAGCAAGTTCGTCGCCTGCGTTGCGCCGAGAGCAGCGGCCTTGTGCAACGGCGTGGCGCCGAATCGGTCGACGGCGTGGGGATCGGCCCCGGCGGACAACAGCAACGACGCGACCGGCAGGCGGTCGTCCCGCGCGGCCCGATGCAGCGCCGTCGCCCCGTTTTTGTCGGTCCCGTCCAGCGGCGCGCCCAGGTCGAGCAGCACCGTGACCATCTCCAGGTTGTCGTCGTCCGTCGCCCGATGCAGCAGCGGCCGGCCCTTGGCGTCCGTGTCGTCGACGCGGGCATGGCGCTCCACGACCCGTCGCCGAAGAGCTTCCGCGTCCCCCTCGTCGAGAAGGCGGTCCAGGCCGGACTCGCCGTGCGTCATCAGTTGTCGCCGCCCAGAATGATCGGCAGCCCTTCCTTGCCCTGGCCGATGACGACCACCTTGGCGTTCGGGCTTTGGGCCAACTCCAGCGTCGCCTCGATGCCCTTCCACTTGAGCAGATCCTCGTTGAGGCCTTCGGAGACGATCTTCTGGAAGTCGGCGATACCCCGGGCCTCCACCCGCTTGCGTTCGGCCTCCAAGGATTCCTTTTCCAGCACGAATTTCATCTTCTCGGCTTCCTGTTTCATCGCCAATTTGCGTTCGATGGCTTCCGTGACCTGTTGGGGGAAGTCCATCGCCCGCAGCATGATCGCTTCGACGACGATATGCTTGCCGTCCAGCGCGGTGGTCAAATTATCGAAGATCCCTTTTTGGATTTCGTTGCGTTTGGTGTAGGCGTCGATGCTGGAAAAACCCGCGATCACGTCCCGGACCTGGTTGCGAATCGCCGGTCCGATGAGGACTTCGTAGTAGTTGGGTCCGACCTCCTGATGCAGCTTCGCCACCTGGTCGGGGTCGGGACGATATCGGACCGAGATGTCGGTCTTGATGGTCAGTTGGTCTTCGGTCAGCACCGTCAGGGTCTCGGTGGCGTCCTTGACGCGAACGTCATAGAGATAGACCCGGTTCCAGGGGGCGACCCAGTTCCAGCCTTCTTTTAGGTTTTCGTTCACGTCCGTACCGGTGCGCCAGTTGAAGTACACACCTCGGGCGCCGGCCGGAACGGTCTTGCCGCAGCCGGTCAAAAGGCCCAGGGAGACGACAAAAAGGGAGATTGCGATCCATTGCCGTGTGCGGTGGCTCATCTTCGAGGACTCCTCGATCAAAGGGGGAAGCGGTTTGGGAATCGGCCTATTGTCGAACAGGCGCGACTTTGACGCAATCGGGGCCGGAACGCGATGAGAATGGACGATGGTCATTATCCCTTGTGCCCGGGCCCGGTTGTGCTATGATCCGACAATTACCCATGATTTTGGTTGAATGAGCATTCCAATTCCGAATTTGGGCTGGACCATGAGCGAACGGCGATCACAGCCGGCAACGAACATCTATATCGGCTTCAGCTTGATGCTGGTCGGTCTGCTGTTGCATTACGGCGATTCCCTTCACCTCAAGATTTTCGCCGACGACATCCATTCCTGGAACATCATCAAGTCCAACCCGGACATCCACTGGTGGAACCTGCTGGGCAAGGCCTATTTCCCCGAGCTGTACCGGCCGCTGGAGCTGATGCTCGTGCAGTTGTCCGGCGGCGCCTCCGGCCCGACGACCGAGATTTATCGCATCGTCACCCTGACCGGGCACTTCCTGTGCGGTATTCTGGTGTGGCTGCTCGCCCGGCGTCTGGACATGACGCGGGCGGTGCCCTACGCGGCCGCGCTGCTGTTCGTGTTCCATCAGGCGGCGACGATGGCCGTGCTGTCCAACGACACGGCCAGCCAGGTCTGGTCGACGACCCTCGGGCTGGCCGGGCTGCTGCTCCTTTTCCCGCGCGACGCGGACGAGACCGTGCCCGATCGGTGGATGCCCTCCTGGTCGCGCGCGATCGCCTCGGCGGCGCTGATTTTCATCTCGCTGTTGTGGAAAGAGGCGGGGGCGGGGTTCGTGTTCATCTACGGCGTCGTCATGATGTACGCCGTCTACCGCAGCGAAAACCGGCGGGCCTGTTTCGAGCGCCTATTGCCGCTGTTGCTGATTTTCGGCGTCTATCTCTTTTTGCGCTTCAATGCCGGTGTCGCCGTGCCGCGCATCGGCTATTCGTCGCGATACACCATCTGGCCGGGCATCAACTGGCTGCGCAACCCGCTGCTCATGCTGATGGCCTTGTCCACGCCCATCAGCACGCCGTGGATCGCCTCCCAATACGGCGAGGGGCACTGGCTGGCGTTCGCCCTGGCCGGGGCTTCGAGCATCGCCTACGTGACGGTGGCGGGGGTGGGCATCGTGCTGGGCGTTCGCAACACGCCCTCGGATCGGCGGCCGTTGATCCTGCTGGCGATCTGTCTGGCCCTGTCCATGTTCCCCGAGATCCTCACCCGGCGGGTCAGCGAGTTGTACACCTACAAGCCCAACGTCTTCTACGCGCCGCTGATCGCCTACGGCTGGGTGTCGGCCTATGAATGGATGGATCGGCAGTATCGCAAGGGTTGGATCATGATGGTCGCCGTGGCGCTGGCGTTGTCGCTGCACGTTTCCTCGGGAACGCACAAGCAGATCGTCCTGGCCAAGAACGGGGAGCGGACCGAGCAGTTGATGACCGAACTGCATCGGCAGGTGCCGGCCATCAAGGATCCGACGATCGTCATTCTCTCCGACGACGAGGCCGATTCCTTCCAATATTCCGTCTACCAGATGCGCCCCATGGAACTGTTCGGCGGGCCGTACACCATCGAATACATCTACGGCGTCAAACCCATCGCCTACCGGGTGGTCAGCGGGCCGACCATGCCCGACTGCTTGGCCATTGCCGGTCAGACCGGGCCGGTGGACTGCCTCCAGATCCGCTACACCGACGGCGCCCTCAAGGCCGAACTCGCCCATGTCGGCGGCTAGCCGCCGACGTCTCGATCGACCCCGCAACCGCCCGAATTTGAATATTTTTTGTTAAAAAAAAGCGAGAAGCCTTAAAAAAGCGGCTTCTCGGAGGGAGGGTAGCAATTAGGTCGTTGAACCCGGAGACACAAACGTCAGTTCGCGCCTCCGGGGCCATGATGCCTTCCGCGACATCGAATTGTCAACGAATTTCTGGTTGTTGGGTTCCGATTGCCGCCATTTGTCGTCGTTCGAACGCCTGGGGACAACATTGGGGATAAAGAAACGCCGCCCGGACCGTTGCGATGGCGGGCGGCGAAGCTGTTGAATTTGTCGATGACGCCGGGTTCCGGGAAAATCCCGACGCGCCGGCGGCCTCGCGTTACGGCGCCGGGGTATAGCCTCCCGCATTGGGCGAGGCGATGAACTCGGCGGCGAACTCATGGTTCGGGTCGAAGGCGACGGTCCTGGCGTTGGTCCAGTCGCTCGCCCAGACGGTTCCCTCGGCGGCGAAATACCACAGGTCCGCCACCCAGAACGCGCCCGCGATGGTCAACGGGTCGTCCGTTCCCTTGACCCAGGCGTTGTTGTCCTGCGTGTCGAAGACCCACACCGATCCGCTGAAGTTGTCGCCCACGTAGGCCAGTCCGTTGCCGTCGATCGCGATGGGCCCCGGAGCGCTGCCCACCTCGACGGTGTCGTCGACGGTGTCGTCGGACAGATCGATCATGTCCACCTTGCCCGTGGCCTCGCCGTAGTCGCCGGTTTCCACCACGTAGAGGTAGTCTTCGTTCGGACCCAGCGCCACGCTGCCCGGATTGATCTGGGACAGTTCGATGGCGCCCACCGACGCCTTGGAGCCGGACAGGTCCACCACCGCCAGCTTGCCGGGGGAGGCGTAGCCGAAGGTGTTCGAGTCATAGCCCGTACAGGCCACGTACACCTTGTCGCCCGTCTTCGCGAAATTGGCCGGAACGCACTTCTCGGGCAGGGCGACGGTTTCGGCCGTCTCGGCGTTCAGGTCGTAGATCGTCAGATCGTTGGACAGGTTGCCGGTCACGTACATCAGGTCGTTTTCGATGAACAGATCCCACGCGGCGGCCACGCCGGTCAGCGTTATCGTCTCCACGCTCGGACCGTTCGGATCGATGACCGAGACCAAGCTGTCGGGCGCGGTGGAGTTGAGGACATAGACTTTGCCTTCGTAGGTGAAGGCGGCGTTGGGAACAGTGAACGAGACCGGGGCGAGGCCGGCGAAGTAGTCGGAGGCGACCAGGCCCGTGTCCGCGTCAAAGGCCGCCAGCGTGCCGGCGACGGCGTCATAGAGGAACACATCCGGCCCGACGAACACATCGAACGACGCCGAGATCGTGTTTTTGGCGATGTCCAACAACACGGTGATCGTCGCGCTGCCCGGTCCTTCGGCCCGCAATTGGTGGGCATCGGTGACGGAGACGACGCTGTCGTCGGAGGTGAGGAACACGAAATTCACCTCGTCGGTTTCCGTATCGTCTTCCAGCACGGCGACCGCCCCGATGTCCCGATCGTCGCCGCCGAGGGTCATGCCGTAGACATCGGTCGGCACCTTGATCGCCTTGGCGTCGGGCAGCTCCGCCGTGTCGTCGTCATCGTCGTCGTCACCGGTGTCGTCGTCACCGGTGTCGTCATCGCCGGTGTCGTCGTCGGCCGTGTCGTCATCGTCGGAGTCGGTATCGTCGTCGGAGTCGTAGTACTTGTTGGTCACGTCCTTTTCGCTGCAGCCGGATAGAATCGCGGCCGAGATCGCCAAGATCAAGAACAGAACCAGGAACGAAAATTGAGGCACCCGGGAAATGGACATTCAGTCCCTCCTTGTCACCCGCAAGGGGGTCGCGCGTTTCGGGATGGGGAGGCGAGGGCTGATCCGGGGCCGGGCGGCCGGCGAGTCCATCAAAAAACCCCGACGTCGGTGGCGACGCGGGGCTCGGGGGATTCGGTTTCCCTGGAGCAAACCCGCTCTTTCACCCGAAGAGCGCTGACGGTTTGCGACGGACAAGGCAGTTTTCTGGCTCGGAGCTTTGGGGGCTCCTTACAGTGGCGGGACCGCTCCGGACTTTCACCGGTCTTCCCTGCGGGAGGAATCATTTCCTCCACCACATGCCCGTCGAACGATTAGATTGTCGTCGGCGCTTCTATCACGGCGCTGACGGCGGGTCAAAGGGTATTCCCGTTGCCGATCTCACAGGCGGGACGGATCGAGCGAAGGGGCGGGATCGAGGGTGCCGCACTTTTCCTCCGCCGAAGGCGGGGCAAAGGTGTGAATGGGGATGTCGGTTAATTCTCACACCTTCCTTCGGACTGTTGTCCTCATGAAAGTGCGGCACCCATTGGTGGTGTCGGTCAGAGCCGAATCGGCAAAAACACGTAGCGCGCCAGGAACAACGCCGCCAGCGCCCAGGCCAGGGGATGCACCTCCCGCGCCTTGCCGGCGGCGGTTTTGACGAGGGGATAGGCGACGAAGCCCGCCGAGAATCCCGTGGCGATGGAAAAGGTCAGGGGCATGGCGATGATGGTGACGAAGGCGGGGAAGCCCTCGGTGACGTCGTCCCACGCGATCTGGCGCACGGTGCGCAGCATCAGGAAGCCGACCAGAATCAGCGCCGGGGCGGTCACGGGCCGCAGGTAAATCTCCGGGTTGAGCGGCGAAGGCACCGACGCGCCGAACATCGTCACCAACGGCGAGAAAAACAGCGCCAGCAGGAACAGCCCCGCCGTCACCACGCTCGCGAATCCGGTGCGCCCGCCTTCCGAGACCCCCGCCGCGGACTCGATGTAGCTGGTCACGGTGCTCGTGCCGGCGATGGACCCGAAAACGGTACCCAATGCGTCGGCGGTCAGGGCCCGCGTTGCACGGGGGAGGCGGCCGTCACGCAAAAAACCGCCTTGTCCCGCCACGCCGATCAGCGTGCCGATGGTGTCGAACATGTCGACGAAGAGCATCATCAGGATCGGCGCGATCAGGGGAAACACCAGCGCGTCGTTGATGCGCAGTTTGGCGAAGGCGCTCGGCGAGGGGGGCGTCGAGATCACGCCGCCGAATTCCACGATGCCCAGGGGGATGCCCAGCAGCCCCGTGGCCACGATGCCCAGGAAAATCGCCCCGCGCACCCGCCGCGCCATGAGGATTGCCGTGATCGCCAAACCGACCAGCGCCAGCAGCGTCGGCGCGGACGTCACCGACCCGAGTTGCACGAACGTCACGGGATGATCGGCGATCAGCCCCGCTTCTTCCAATCCGATGAACGCGATGAACAATCCGATGCCTCCGGCGATTCCATGCTTGAGGCATTCGGGCACCGCGTGGATGATCATCTCCCGCACCTTCAGGAACGTCAGCGCGGTGAATACGAAGCCGGAGATGAACACCATGCCCAGGGCGATCTGCCAGGGTGCGACACCGCCGGCCACCTCGCCTCGGGCTTGCAGACCGGCGATGAAATTGCAGACTTCGAAGGAGAAGAAGGCGTTCAGGCCCATGCCCGGCGCCAGGGCGATGGGATAGCGGGCCAGTACGGCCATCAGCAGCGTGGCGAACGCCGAGGCCACGCACGTCGCGGTCATCACGGCGCCGAAGTTCATGCGTGCGCCGGCGGCGTTGGAAAGGATGGCCGGGTTGACGACGATGATATAGGCCATCGTCATGAAGGTGGTGGCCCCGGCGATCGTTTCGGTGCGCAGATTCGTACCGGCCTCGGCAAAGCCGAAGTATTCGTCGATGCGCGAGAGAACCTTGGATGTCATGGAGTGCCTCGCGGCATGATTTGCCCGAGTACGCTATCATTAAAGGCGCGGTCGTGTCAGCAAGGCACGGGCGCGGCGGGAACCCGGACGGGGCGCTTGAACGGACAATGAACGACAACCCCACCCCCCGAACCTCACGCGGGCGTCGCGCGATCCACGCGGTCATTGCCGTGGTCCTGGCGTTGTTCGCCCTGGAGACCGGCGCGCGCCTGCTCGAACGCGCCCGGCCGGTGCCGCCGGTGGACGCCCGCAGCCCCTTGGAATTTCAGCAGATCCCCGACCAGGACACGCACACGATTGAGGACGGGCGGATCTACATCGATCTGGCCCTGTGGCGCGGCCAGCAGCTCGCCCAATCCAAGGGCCTGGACGAATTCCGGATTGTCGTCCTGGGCGGCAGCGCGGCGGCGGGGATGGGCGTGGCGCCCCCGGCGGCTTTCGCGCGGGTGATGGAACGATTGCTCAACCAGGCCGCCCCAGGGCGTCTGGTGCGGGTGATCAATCTGTCGCGTGTCGGCTACGCCAGTCCCCAATTGGCGCGCATCCTGGAGATGATCGGACCGGTGATCCAGCCGGACCTGGTGCTGACCGTGATGGGCAACAACGAATTCCTGGACATGGTCCGGGGACGCACCCCGGAGGAGATCGACGCCCTGCTCCTGGCGCGAGAGGTGGAGCGGCGTTCGGCCCTGACGCGCCTGTTTCGTCCTCGGCAGCGCCTGACGCCCATTCCGCCGGGCATGGACACCGCGCCCCGGCCCCTCGACCCGTCCCAACGGCCCGAGGTGGCGGACTATGTGGTGCGTCGCTTGGGTCGTTCGGTGGCGAATATGAAGCAGTGGGCCCGGCGAAACGGGGCGGATCTGATGGTCGCCACCGTTCCGGCCAACAAGCTCTACGGCGACGGTTCGCGGGACTGGGCGTTCGCGGTCGACGGCGACGACTTACCTCGGGAGTTTCAACGGGCGCGGTGGGCGCTGCGCTACGAGGCGCCGGAAAAGGCGATCGAGGCGGTGGCGGGTTTTGGCGGTGACGATCTGCGCGGCATGGGCGCCCGGTGGGTGACGGCCATGGCGCTTCATCAGCTCGGCCGGGACGACGAAGCCCTGCCGATGGTGCGTCAGTTGGAGCGGGACTTGTACACGCTCGCGGTTGTCGGCAAGGGCGGAGCGGGGCTGCCCAATCTCTACGGTCGCGTGCTCGGTTCGTTGGCGAACGACTTCGGCGAGGCGGTCGACCTGGACCGCGCCGCCGAGCCCATCGTGCGAAATCTCCCGTCGGAAGGCGCCACGCCGACTTTGTATTTCCGCGTGGGGGCGTTTTGGTATTACGCGGGAGAGGGGGATAAAGCCGCGCCGTTGCTCGATTATGCCGAGGAAACGGATCGCACCGTCTCCCGAGCCGGAGCGATTATTAACGAAGCGCTACGCCGCGCCGCTGCCGACACCGGGGCGAGGTTCTACGACCTGGCCGGGGATCTGGCCGAGTATTCCCCCCTGGGCATTCCCGGGTTCGATGCCTTTCTCGACTATTGCCACTACAACGTGCGAGGAAACCGGATCGCGGGCCGTCTGCTGGCCGGGGAAATCGCCCGAAGGTACGGTTTCGACGGCCCCATGCCCTCGGTGGGCGATCTGTTGGCCGAGGAGGCGCGCCTACGAGCCGGGCGGGAGACGGATCTGCCGGATTTGGCCTGGTGGGCCGGGGCGGATTATGACGTACTGCGTCTGGTGGATGAGAAGATCGACGACACCCCGGCGTATTTCGAGGCCTTGGAGGCCCGCATCGCCCGGGAGGGCCCCACACCCCTCTCGCTGACCTTTCTGGGTAACTGGAAAACCTACCACCCCGCCACGCAGGACGAGGCCACCCTCGAGGCCGCCGAAAAGCTCTATCGTCGGGCCTTGGAACTCGACCCGAAATTCGAGGCCGCCCGGGCCGATCTGGACCGCGTCGCCTGGATTCGACAATAGCGAATTTCCCCGCGATCAAAGGTCAAGAAGCACGGGAAAACCGCCGATGTATGAGCGCTTAGGCGGCTTGACTTCATAAGGCCTAGAGCCTACCGTCAAATCCGTTTTGAACCCAAATTGTGCGTGACGGCAAAGGCCCGAATCGATGTACAACGAGTTTTTCGGCTTCAAAAAGCTACCGTTTTCGATCACGCCCGACCCCAATTTTGTGTACATGTCCTCGTCGCACCGAGAGGCGCTGGCGCAGATGATGTACGGGGTGCAGGAGCGCAAGTGCCTGATGGTGGTCTCCGGCGAGGTGGGCGTGGGCAAAACCACGATGATCTTCACCCTGCTGTCCCACCTGGAAAAGGACGCCGAGACGTGCATCATCTTCGACACGCACGTCGATTCAAAAAGCCTGTATCGCTATATCTTCGCCGACTTCAAGATCAAGGAAAAACCCGAGGACCGGGCCGACGCGACGATCATCCTGCGCGAGCACCTGACGCAACGCCTCCAGGAAGGCAAGCAGACCCTGCTGATCCTGGACGAGGCCCACGCCTTGTCCGACGAGATCCTCATGGAGGTCGTCTTCCTGACCAACATGGAGACGATGCAGAACAAGCTGCTGCAGATCATCCTGGTCGGCCAGACGGAGATCAACCAGGTCCTCACCTCCCACAAATTCCGCCAGCTTCGTCAGCGCATCAATCTGCGCACCGAGATCCGCCCCCTGACCTTCGACGACACGCGCCATTACATCTACCACCGCGTGCGCGAGGCGGGCCGGGAGGATCCGGAAAACCTGTTCACCGAAGAGTCCATCGCGCTGATCTATCGGTTCAGTAAGGGCCTGCCGCGCATGATCAACACCATCTGCGACAACTCGCTCTTGGTGGCTTACGCGCGCAAGATCCGCCACGTCACGCCGGAACTGGTCAAGGAAACGTACGCGGACCTGATGGAAATCGAACAGCGGGCCGAGGGCCCGGGGCCGGAAGCGGCGCAGGCCGCGGCGGCGGACGAGTCGTCCTTCGAGGCTCCGCCCATGCCCACCGTCGACTCGGAAGGCAATCAGGTGCTCTCCGAGGAAGTCGTCAACCAGACGCAGACCGACGACGAGCAGGTACGCATCGTGCGTCGCGTGGTGCGCACTCCCGACGGGCGCGAGGTGGTCAAGAAGGTCCGCCAGATCCGGCGCGTCAAACGCAAGCTCGACGATCTGGCCAACGAGGCCTTAAGCGCCGGTTCGACGGCCGCCGCCGCTTCCAAGAGCGGGCGCATCTCGTCGCTGCCGACGCTCATCCCGCTGCCCGAGGATCTGCCCGAGGTGGGCATTACGCCCAACGCCAGCGAGGAATTGCTCGTCGCCATGCGCCACGACAACCCGGCGGCGGTGCGCCAGTATCACCTGCTCTGGAACCGCATCGAGGCGATCAACCAAAACGAGGAATGCCGCGCGTTCATCGTCAGCAGTTCCCTGCCCAAGGAAGGCAAGACCATCACCAGCATCAACCTGGCGGCCACCATCGCCCAGGCGCCGGAGATGCGCGTGCTGCTCATCGACGCGGATCTGCACATGCCTCGCGTGCATGAATACCTGGGGTTGCCCATGCCCGAGACGGGGCTGGCCAATATCCTGGAAGGCAAGGCCGAGCTGAAGGAATGCCTGATGCGCTACGAGCTGCCGCGCCTGTATTACCTGCCGTCCGGCCAGGTGGAAGGCATGCCCACCGAGCTTTTGGTCGGCAAGGCGATGGAAAAGCTGCTCGACGAGGTCAAAGGGTACTTTCACTTCATCGTCGTCGACTCGCCGCCGATTGTGCCCATCGCCGATACGGTGGGGCTGGCGGCCATGGTGGACGGCACGGTGCTGGTGTGCCGCGCCCGCCAGACCAGCAGCAAGGTGCTGATGCAGGCCGCGGAGGATCTCAACGACCGGCGCATCGTCGGCATCGTGCTCAACGCGTTGGACTTCCGTTTGGCCGGCGGTTATCGCCACGGCTACGGCAAGTACGGCTACGGCAAATACGGCTATGGATACGGTTACGGCTACGGGCGACGCAAAGCGGCCGCCGCCGAGGCCAAGACCGGTTAGCGTCGGCGCCGCTTCGATTGCAAGCGGCCTAGCGACGGACTTCGATGAGGGAGACGACGACATGACCAGACGCATCGCGTTCATCCTGGTCGCCTTGATCGCGCTGGGTCTTTTCGCCGGGAGCGCCGCCGCTCAGGTGATTTCGGGCGAGCAGTTCATCGTCGTGCGATACTACGCCGGCGACGTGCTGGTCAAAACCATCACCGTCACGCCCGACGGCCGCTCGTTGCAGACCGTGCCCAACGCGGGCCTGGTGGGCAGCATCGACACGGCCAAGGCCTATCTGGTCGAGGGCAAGATCGAAACGCCCATCGGCTTGGGCGGAGGCTCGACCGGCACGGGCGGAACGGGCCTGGAGTCGCGCGACGCCTATCTGATCGGCCCGGAAGATCGGCTGGCGATCAACGTCTGGGAAAACGAGCAGCTCACCCGCGACGTCCCGGTGCGCCCCGACGGGATGATCTCCATGCCGTTGCTGGGCGATATCCACGCCGCCGGCATGACGACCACGGCGCTCAAGAACTACATGACCGAGCAGCTCAAGCGCTACATCGAAAACCCGGTCGTGACCGTCACCGTCGCGGAGATCAATAGCTACAAGGCTTACGTCCAAGGCAACGTCAACAGCCCGGGCGAGTACAAGATTTCCGGCCAGACCACCGTCACCCAGGTCATCAGCCTCGCCGGCGGCTTCAACGAATTCGCCGACCAGGGCAACATCCGCATTCTGCGTCCGGCCAAGGCGGGCAAGCAGACGATCAAGGTCAACTACAAGCGGATTCTCAAAGGCAAGGACGACGATGAGCGCATCCTTCCCGGCGACACCGTCGTGGTTCCCTAAGGCAAAGGTGGGAGTCCGTATTGCGTTGGATGATTGACCGAGCGGGGCCGGGCACCTTGCGTGTCCTGATGTTGACGGCGGCGCTGCTGGTCGTCGCGCTCCGTCCGTCCGTCGCCCACGCCACCAAGCTGACTATCTATCCCTTGCTGGCAACCTGGTACGAATACAACGACAACCTGTTGGCCACCGCGGAAGAGTCGGACGAGGAAAAGCTCGCCGATTCGTCGATCACCGTTCAGCCCGCCCTGCGCGTGAGGTACGAGTCCGTGCGCACCGAGGCCGAGATCGGCGGCCAGGCGGCGTTCCAGTGGTTTTTCAACGAGCAGTCGGAAAACGGCCTGCCCGATTTGGTGGAAGGCCACGCGCTCTACGGCGTCTGGCTCACGCCGTCGACCCGTATCGAGGCCTCCGACGATCTGGGCTTTTTCTTCGACAGCCGCGACACCATCGGAACGCAGTCCCAGGAACTGCTGCAAGTGCAGACGGCGTCCATCACGAACACCATCGGCCTGGGCCTGACGCACATCTTCGATCTGCGCAATCAGGTCGCGGGAAAGTACGAGTTCGTGACCAACGAATACGAGGACGAAGATCTGGCCGACGTGGTCACGCACCGGCCGACGATCGAGTACGAGCACCGCGTCAGCCCGGTGCATACGATCGTGGTGTTCGGCCGATTCACGCGGAACATCTTCGATCCCGAGTTCGATTTTCTGCGGCGCATCTGGGATTCGGACGCGCGCATGGACGAGGAGTTCCCCACGGAGCTTCGCACCGACAACGACTTCGACACCTACGTCCCGGGCGTCGGCTTGGACTACCGCATGACCGCGACGCTCTCCTTTTCGGTGCGGTCGGGCATGATCGTGCCGGCGCGGCTGGTGGACAACAGTTACCAGCTTGACGAGTTGGAGTGGTATCAGGTCGTCTCGGCGGAGAAAAACTGGCAGATGGTGCGTCTGGGTGTGGGCTACGAGCGCGACTTGGAGCCGGCCAGCGGCATCAACACGGCGGTGCTCTCCCAGAACTACAACGCGGATCTCACGGAAGTCTGGACCCGCAAATTCGAGACGAGCCAGAACGCGTACTTCAACCGCGCCACCCAACTGGACGGTGATTTCGACACCTACGCCGGGGCGGTCGCGGCCAACTACTACATCGCGCCGTGGATCGGCATCGGCGCGGGCTACCAGCACATCCGGCAGTATTCCGACCTGGGCGCCGACGACACCGAGACCATCACCAACCGCGCCTTGTTCACGCTCGAAATCTCCACTCCCCAGGCCGATTCCCTCAGCCTCGATCTTTAACGTTCCAACAAGCAAAACGGTGACAATCGAACAGAGCGGGTAGGTGCGTCTCGGCACTTATCGTTGTCATCCCGAACGAAGTGAGGGATCTCTCGTGTGATGAATCGACACGTTTTCGAACATCGAACGAGAGGTTCCTCGTTTCACTCGGAATGACAACGATTTGCGCGGGAACGATACCTCGCCACGAAAAACGCGGGCCTTTCGACCCGCGTCCGATTGTTCTTCGTTGTTGGCGGCGAAGCGCTATTTGAGGCGCGGACCCTGGCCGGCGACGGCGCGGGCGGTTTCGCCTTCGAATTGTTCGAAGTTCTTGTGGAAGCGCTTGGTCAGCTCGAGCGCCTTCTGGTCGTAGGCGTTTTTGTCTTTCCACGTGAACCGCGGGTTGAGGATCGGCGTGGGGACACCGGGCACATGGTCGGGCACCGGCAGGTTGAAGACCGGATCGGGGTGCGTCGGCACGGTAGCCAGGTAGCCGTTGAGCGCCGCGTCCACCAGGGAGCGCGTGTATTCCAGCTTCATGCGGCTGCCTTGGCCGTAGGGGCCGCCGGTCCAGCCGGTGTTCACCAGCCAGCAGGTGGTCTTGTGTTCCTGGATGTACCGACGCAGCAGATCGGCGTACACCGACGGCTGGCGGACCATGAACGGCGCGCCGAAGCAGGTGGAGAACGTCGCCTGGGGCTCGCTGCCCAGACCCCGCTCCGTGCCGGCGACCTTGGCGGTGTAGCCGGACAGGAAGTGGTAGAGCGCCTGCTCGGTGGTCATGCGCGCGATCGGCGGCATGACGCCGAAGGCGTCGCAGGTGAGCATGATCAGGTTCTTCGGATGGGGGTGCACACCGCCGGCCAGGGCGTTGGGAATCGACGCCAGGGGATAGGACGCCCGGGTGTTTTCCGTGTAGCTGGCGTCGTCCAGATCCAGGCGGCGCGTTTCCGGAGACATCACGACGTTTTCGAGGATCGTGCCGAACATGCGCGTGGTCTGCCAGATCTCCGGCTCGCCTGATTTGGACAGGCGAATGACCTTGGCGTAGCAGCCGCCCTCGAAGTTGAAGATACCGTCCGGCGCCCAGCCGTGCTCGTCGTCGCCAATGAGCTTGCGATTCGGGTCGGCCGAGAGCGTCGTCTTGCCCGTTCCCGACAGGCCGAAGAACAGGGCCGTGTCGCCGTCCTTGCCGATGTTGGCCGAGCAGTGCATCGGCATCACACCGGCGTCGGGCAGCAGGTAGTTGAGCGTGGAGAACATGCTCTTCTTGATTTCACCGGCGTACTCGGTGCCGCCGATGATAACCCGCCGCCGCCCGAAGTGCTGAATGATGAACGTTCCCGATTTGGTGCCCTCGGATTCGGGATTCGCGGTGAATGACGGCGAATGCACGATCACGAAGTCGGGAACGAAATGCTCGAGCTGGTAGGGGGTGGCGTGGATGAACATGTTGCGGGCGAACAGGCTGTGCCACGCGGTTTCGGTGATGATGCGCACCCGGATGCGGTGATGGGGATGCACCCCGCAGAACACATCCGAGACGAACAGGGGCTTGCCGGCCATGTGCTCGCAGAGGCGGGCGTCGATCTTGTCGAAGTTTTCCTCCGAGATCGGCCGGTTCACATCGCCCCAGCTCACGTTTTCGGCCGCCGGTTCATCGACGATGAATTTGTCGTTGGGAGAGCGGCCGGTGTGCTTGCCGGTCGTGCAGACCAGGGGTCCACGGTGCGCGATTTTGCCCTCGTGGTTGAGGATCGCGTGCTCGTAGAGATCGGCGGTGGTGAGATTCCAGTAGACCTTATTGATGTTATTGATGCCGTGACCGGAGAGGATGTTGACCTCGTCGGCCTGCAGCTCACGCTGTGCGGACACCGGACTCCTCCTCGCGTCGCTGCCCCGCGACGCTGTGCGACTGCTCGAACATACCCCATCCGACGCGCCGCGTCGATAAGGGTTTTTCCCGCCAAAAGCCTCCACCGGCGCCCATCGGCCGGTGATAGCCGGATGATGACGAAAATAGGGCGAGATGGGCAAAAACCGAAACGGGCGACGCCTCGAGCAGGACGTGGATTTTTTATACCACAGGCCGTGGAATACCGCCAAGCCAACAGTGCCTTGGAGTGTCGTTTTCCTTGAAGTATCGGGAGGATAGATGAAAAGAGGGGGCGTTAGCCCGAAATCTTGGGAACGACGACCCAGCAGCCGTCGTCCGTGGCCATCCGGCGCGCGTTCCGCGTATCCAACTCCACTCGACAGGCGAAATTTTTGGCGAACGAGCCGCAAGCCGGGCAGTAGCCGTAGACGGATAAAATGCCGTCGTGAATGCGTGCCTTGACTTCTCCGTCCCGGTTGAGCATGTCATCCCCGCAACGCACTCGGATCAGCACGTTTTTTCGTTGCTCTTCGATCCAGACCACGGGATAAGCGGGGCGTGGCGACGGCACGGCTTCGGCGGTCTTCGGGGCGGACGAACTCCAGTCTTCTTTTAGGTTTTGCATGCCCATCGATGTCGGCCATTCCTGGAGGTCGTGCATATTTCGTCTCATCGGCTGGTAGCCCAAGGTCGCAATGACTGCTTTGGCTATATTAGTCAGTAGGTTTATTAAATATGTTAGATAGAAAACGAAACAATGCCATGACCGGCGGTTTTGACCATTAGTCTCGTTAGTCCTTACTCAATAATATTTAAACCTGACAGCGCCGGCGTATTATCTTTGAGCTTCGACATGGCCTCCCGAGAGACCGGCATTCAGCGCAAATAGAGATATTGGAGCCTTGCCGGCGACCATAGGCGACAGCGAGAAAATGGCCTAGAGTGAAGGGGCCGCGTCCGCCCGCGACGAATTTTCCCCGAAAATGGAGGTGTCTTCCATGTCCCATGCCTGGCATGACCTGCCCACGTTCGAAGGCGGCCGGGACGACGTCTTCGTGGCGGTCATCGAAATCCCCAAAGGCAGCAAGGTCAAATACGAGATGGACAAAGCGACGGGCCTGCTGCGCGTCGACCGCATCCTGCACAGTTCGGTGATCTATCCGGCCAATTACGGTTTTATCCCCCGGACTTATTGCGACGACGGCGACCCCCTGGACGTCCTGGTGCTGACCAGCGAGCCGGTGGCGCCCATGTCGCTGGTGGTCGCCCGGCCGATCGGCATGATGCGCATGATCGACCAGGGCAAGCAGGACGATAAGATCATCGCCGTCCACGTGAACGATCCGGCCTTCGACGAGTACCAACGCATCGATGAGCTTCCCAAGCACATCGGCCGGGAAATCCGCCGCTTTTTCATCGATTACAAAGCGCTGGAGGCCAAGGATGTGCAGGTCGACGATCTGTTCGATCGGGACGTCGCCAAGGCGACGCTTGCCGACGCCGTGGAACTGTATGCCCGGGAGAAAGAGCATCTGCCGGGGTACGGTACGTCGTAGCCTTGGCGAAAGTGGATCCGGTCCCCCTTCGCCGGATGCCATGATCGAGTTCCCCCCCCCAAAATAGACGAGAGCCCCAGCTTATAAGGCCGGGGCCGTCTTGGGCGAGACCCGCGATTTCTCGCGGGCGCTCGGCGGATATCGCCTCGCCGACGTAACTGTTGTCAGAGGTCGGATGGACGAGGCGGGAAGGTCGGTTTACGAGACCTTGACCTCGATCTTCTTGGGCTTGGCCTCTTCCTTCTTGGGCAGCGTGATCTCCAGGACGCCGTCGGTCATCTTGGCGTCGATCTTCTCCGGATCCACGTTGTCGCCCAGGGTGAAGCGGCGCAGGAACTTGCCGGTGCGGCGCTCAACCCGGTGATAGGTCTCTTTCTTCACGTCGCGCACGATCTTGTGCTCGGCCGAGATTTCCAGGACGCCTTCGTCCACCGCAATGTGCACGTCGTCCTTCTTGATGCCCGGCAGCTCCGCGGTGACGACCACGGCGTCCTCGCGCTCCACGATGTCCACGCGCGGTGCGAACACCGTCGGTTTTTCTTCGCCGTTGGACTCGAGTCCGCGCCAGAAATTGTTGAAAAGCTCGTCCACGGCGGTCGGGGTAAAGGGCGTGTTCCAACGTACCAGGGTCATCTTTCGCTCCTCCTATATGGGCCCCGAAACTTACGGTTCTTGAAGTTCCGGGTTTGTTGTCTTCGGTTCGTCTCTACGCCAAACAACCTAACCAGCCATCGGGGGCCGTCAAGCGCCGTTTGTTAAATTTTTCACAATAAAAACAATGGCTTGAGGGTGTTGACAGGCCCCGGGTCGTGGTTATGTTGTTTCTTCTGCGCCCGGTTTTTCCCCCGCTTCCTATGCCGCATTTTCCCGATGGGAATCCGTTGACGCTCGATGGCGTCTTTTCATTTGCGGTGCGACGTGTCACAACGCGGCGGCCATGTCCGATCGACTACGCGGTATCGTCTCCATCCTGATCGCCTGCCTGTTTTTCGCCTCCGGAACGGTCGGCGCGAAATTGCTTTCGGGCACTTTCTCCGGCTCCTACATGGCCCTGGCGCGCTTTGTCGTGGGGGCGGTGCTGGTCTTCGGGGCGGTGGGGATCACGCGGCGGCCGCTTCGGGTGACGAACTGGCGGGCGTGGATCGGGCGCGGGCTGTTCGGCGCGCTGGCGATGGTCTTTTATTACGTGGGCATCGCGGCGACCAGTTCGGGCCGGGCGACGCTGCTGCTGGGGATGGCGCCGGCGTTCGTGTTGGTGATCGGGGCGCTGTTTTTCAGCGAGCAGTTCCGCTGGGGCTATGTGTTCGGGCTGGCGCTGTGCATCGGCGGGGCTTCGCTGATTTTGAGCGATGGGTCGAGCTACCCCCTCTGGGGCGATCTGACGCTCCTGGCCGCGGCGCTGATGCGCGGTTTCGCCCTCAACTACATCCGCGAGTTGCGCACCGACGCCCACGACCCGGTGACGATTTATTTCGCGGTGTGCGTGTTCGGCCTGCCGATGGTGCTGCACACCGCGCCCGAAACGGCGCACATCACCGCTTCGAACCTGCCGCTGCTGCTGGCCGTCTCGGCGATCATGTTCTTCGCGCAGATTTTCTTCGCCTACGGCTTCAAGCACACCAGCGCCGTTGCCGCCGGGCTGCTCACTTACCTGGTCATCCCCTTGGCGGTCGGGCTGTCGATCGTCTTTGTCCACGAGCGGATCACGCCGCGATTCATCGCCGGGGCGTTGGCGATTTTCCTCGGTCTGGTCGGCGCGGCGTGGATGGTGAATCGGCCGGGCAAGGCGACACCTGCGGACTAGCGGCGCCGCAACGCTACACTGACCGAACGGAGCCCCGACCCTGCGACCAATGTCGGGCGCCGCACTTTCGCGACCCGAAGGTGGAGCGAAGGTGTGATTTTCCCACTCGCGACCTCACCCTTTCAGAGCCGCGCACGGCTCGCCAAGCCGCAGCCTTGGCGAAGGCTGGTTGTAAGCGGTTGGGTTCGAATTTGTGCGAATCGTCTGGTCTCTCAGCTTACTCGGTCGCGGCCTCGACATCCCCTTCGGCCTCGGCGGTCGCCTCGGCGACGGACTCGGAGGTGACGGTCACGCCCAGGCTCCCCATCTCGCCGGTCGGCACCGTCGTGTCGATAAGCAGACGCGGGTCCACGGGGCGCAGCGGGTCGGGATCGATGTCGCCGGGACGGCGCTCCTGCAGCAGGCTTTGGCGCGTCGGCTTCATGCGGATTTCCACGCGACGATTTTCCTGGCGACCGTCGGCGGTGTCGTTCGAGGCGACCGGGCGCGTGTCGCCCATGGCCGCCGCGCTGTAGCGCGTTTCGTCGCCGGACGCGAGCGCGAGCATGCGTTTGACGACCGACGAGGAACGGGCCGCGGACAGGGACCAGTTGTCGGCCATGGAACCGCCTTCGGGCGGGCGATTGTCGGTATGCCCCTCGACCGAAACGCTCAGGTCATAGACGGACGCCGCTTCGGCGATTTTCGCCAGAAGAGGATTGGCGTCGGGGCTGACCTCCGTGTCGCCGGGCCCGAAGGTCAGCGACTCGGGCAGACGCACCCGAATGCCTTCCCGATCCGCCGAGAAGACGATCTTTTCGTCAATCCCGAAGCGGTTGGTCAGGTCCACCAGGCTCACCCAGGTCTCATCCTCGCCCACACGCTCGCGACGCACTTCCTGGACCAGTTGGCCCAGGGGCGTGTTGCCGGTGTTGCGAACGTCGGTAAGGTCCGACGTGGTGGTGTCCGGCTCGGCGGAGAGATTACGGGCGACCTGGAAGAGCAACTGGATGCTGGGAATGAACGTCGGATTGGCCGGCACCGGCTCCTCGGGCTGGATGGCAGCGTAGACCAGCTCCGAGGCGGCCTGGGAAATAGTCCGGGCTTTCTGGTCGTCCAGGGACGACATGGTCAGCAACAAGACGAAGAAGGTGAGCATCAGCGTGATCAGATCGCTGAAGGTCAGCATCCATCCCAACGGATCCGGGCCGTCGGCGGGGACGATTTTGACGTTCTTGTTCTTGCTCATCGACCTTCGTCCGGGACCGCTTCGGGCGCCTTGCTGGGCCCTCGGAAGGGGTTGCGCAAGCCGAAGGCGGTCCAGAAATCCCGACGTTGGGTAGCGGCCTTGGCGGCCATCGCCTGACGTCGGCCCTCGCGGATGTTGTTGAGGGTGACGACGACGCGCCGGTTGCTGGTGGTCAGCAGGTTCGGGCTGTTGATGTCCACTTGTTCGTCGTTGGTGCCCTTGGCGGTGACGCGCAGTTTCTCCGCCTTGACCCCGGCCGCCATCAGCGCCCGCGCCGCCGCGATGGAGCGATTCATGGACAGATCCCAGGGCGAGGCCGAGCCCGGCTCGTCCGCCTCGGCATAGCCGGTCAGCTCGATGCTCAGGCCGTATTCCCGCGCCGGGGCCGTGACGACTTCCAGCAGATCCAAGGCCGATTCGGACAGGGTGTCGCTGCCCGGCGCGAACATCAGCGCCTCGGGAAAGGTGATGTTGATGTCATAGTCGTTGGGCACGGCGAGCATACGCACGCGCATCGCCTTGGCTTCCATCGCCGAGTGGATCTTGCGGTAGACCGGGTCGTGAATGACCGACAGGGTCTTGATCCATTCGTTGACGTTTTCCAAGGCGTCGTCGCTGGTGAACTTGAGCAGGCTGTATTGGAAGGGCATGCCGCCCTCGACGATGCCGAAGGTGCCGACCAGGGAGTTGAGGGCCTTGTGCTTGCGCGCCTCGTCGATCACCGCGATGGAGTTGAGCAGAATGAAAAAGCACAGCAGCAACAGGAACAGCGAAGTCACCAGAACGATGTTGGGGTCGCTCTCCCGTTCCTCGTAGATCTTTTTCTTGCCCATGGCGCGCTCCGGCTATTTGTCGAACTGGGACTTGCGCATATTCGGCGGCAACAGGCTGTTGAGGCGCGACTCGATGACGCGGGGGTTGTCGCCTTTGGAGATGGATTCGACGCCCACCATGATGATGGTGTTGTAGAGGACCTCGGAGGAGCTGCGCGTGCGCAGCTTGCCGGCCAGGGGGTTGAAGACCACGTTGGCCAGCATGGCGCCGTAAAACGTCGTCAACAGGGCGACGGCCATGGCGGGACCGATGGCCGACGGGTCGGCCATGTTCTGGAGCATCTGCACCAGGCCGATGAGCGTTCCGATCATGCCCATGGCCGGGGAGATGGTGCCGGCGGTTTGGAGGATATCGGCGCCTTTCTTGTGCCGGTCGGCCAGCGCCTCGATCTCCGATTCCATCTGGGAGACGATCGCCTCGGTTTCCGAACCGTCCACGGCCATCATCAGGCCCTTCTTGAGGAAGGGGTCCTTCACGTCCTTGCCGGCTTCCTCCAGGGCGAGGATGCCTTCGGTGCGCACGAGCTGGCCGAACTTGACCAGGCGATCGACGTATTCGTCGGGAGCGAGATCCCGATTGAAAAAGCCTTTGCTGACCACCTTCGCCAGGCCGGCCACGTCCTTGAGCGGATAGGAGACCAGCACCACCATCAGCGTACCCAGGACGGTGATCAGCACCGACGGCACGTCAATGAAAATCGCCAGCGAGCCGCCCAGCAGCATCGCGGTGGCCACCAGGCCGAAGGTTCCGACCATACCGATTAGAGTGGCGATATCCATTTGTTCGATCCCTCGTGCGTGTTGCCGTTGTTGGGCGCCGTTTTTCTATTCCCGGCGCGTCGATCTTTCATCGTCGAACGGGGCAAAGTCCTAAAGAATGGAAAAGAGGGCCGATGGGCGAAATGTGGAATTCGTGCGGCTTGATCCGGACCGGCCCGTCGCCTATTGTGGGCGGCCCGTTGAGACGCAAGCCCCGTGAAGGATCGTCCGTTTGTCCGAACAAGTCCAAGATCCCATCCTGCGCGACCTGAATCCCGAGCAAAAACAAGCGGTTTTGCACGACGCGGGGCCGTTGTTGATCTTCGCCGGGGCCGGGTCGGGCAAGACGCGGGTGCTCACGCGGCGCATCGCCTATCTGGTGGCCCGGCGGGGGGTGGATCCCTATCGCATCCTGGCCGTGACATTCACCAACAAGGCCGCGGCCGAAATGCGCGAACGCATCAGCGGCATGCTCCCCGGCGTGGGCGAGAAGGTGTGGGTTTCGACCTTCCACTCGTCCTGCGCGCGCATCCTGCGGATGGACGGCGACAAGATCGGCTTCGACCGCTCCTTCACCATCTACGACGAGGCCGACCAGCGGGCGCTGGTCAAGGAACTGCTGCGTCGGGCGCAGATCGACCCGACGGTGCTGGACCCGCGTCGCGTGCTGTCGGTTTTTGACGAGGCGAAGAACAATCTGACGAATCCGGCGGACCTGGCCTCGGACCACTTCACCGGCCCGGCGCGGGATCGGTTTTTGCGCATCGCGGAGATGTATACCAAGGAGCTCAAGGCCAACAACGCGATGGACTTCGGCGATTTGATCGTCAACACGGTGGAGCTTCTTCGCACCGATTCGGAAGTGCGGGAGGCCTATCGGCGGCGCTTCGAATATATTCTTGTGGACGAGTTCCAGGACACGAACGCGGCCCAGTACACCCTGCTGGATTTGCTGCTGGGCTCCCACCGCAATCTGTGCGTCGTGGGCGATGACGACCAGAGCATTTACCGCTGGCGCGGCGCGAATATCGAGAACATCCTGGGCTTCGCCGACCAGTTTCCCGAGGCGACCAAGATCATCCTGGGGCGCAACTACCGTTCCTCCTCCAACATCCTGGCCGTCGCCGACGCCTTGATCCGACGCAACACCGGCCGAGAGATCAAGAACCTCCAGACTTCCAACGACCCGGGCCGCCCCGTGCGTCTGTTTCGCGCCGACGACGAATACGACGAAGCGCGCTACGTGGCCGACCAGATCCGGGATCTGGTCGAACGCCTGGGCATCCCGCCGGGCGACATCGCCGTGTTTTATCGCATCAACGCCCTGTCCCGCGTGTTCGAAGAAGAGTTGATGCGACGAGGCACGCCGTTTGTCGTCGTGGGCGGCACGCGGTTCTACTCCCGCAAGGAGATCAAGGACGTGCTGGCCTATTGGCGCGTCATCGCCAACCCGGCCGACAGCGTCAGCGCCAAGCGCATCATCAACACGCCCTCGCGCAAAATCGGCAAGACGACGGTGGAGCGAATCGACGACTTCGCCGCCGAGCAGGGTTTGCCGTTTCTTGTCGCCGCGCGACGGATGGTCAAGACCGAAGAACTGCCCGCCGCCGCGACGAAGGCCGTGGCCGGGTTCATCGAAATTGTCGACGAGTTGACCGCCGATTCGCTGCGTTCGTCCTTGCCCGACCTGCTGGAAAAAACCCTGCAACGCACCGGCTACCGCAAGATGCTCAACGAGGACAAGTCGGTGGAGGCGCTGTCGCGCAAGGAGAACCTGGGCGAGTTGGCCGAGGCCGTGGCCCAGTACACCAAGCGCTCGCCCGACGCGGTGCTGGCCGATTATTTAGAAGCGGTGACGCTCACCGAGCAGGCCGACGAGGCGGCGGACGTGGACAATTCGGTGCGCCTGATGACGTTGCACAACGCGAAGGGGCTGGAGTTTCCGGCCGTGTTCATGGTGGGCATGGAGGAGGCGGTGCTGCCCCATTCCCGTTCGATTTCCTCGGGCCTGACCGCCGAGATCGAGGAGGAGCGGCGCCTGGCCTACGTGGGCATCACCCGCGCGAAACGTTATTTGACGCTCACCTGCGCGGCGCGGCGTCGGTCCTATTCCGGCCTGCCGACGTACGCCCGGCCCAGTCGTTTCCTCGACGAAATCCCCGAGGACATGCTCGACATCCAGGGCTTCGCGGCCAATCCCTTCGGCTCGCCCCTGGGCGCCGAGGAGCCGGGGGGAACGGTTTACGAATTCGACCAACCCCGGGGGCGCAACTTCGGATCCGGCTCGCGTTCCTTCGACCGGCCGCGCCCGTCGACGCCTCGTCCTTCCTACGCCTCGAACGAACAGGCCACGCGTGTCGCGCGGCGTCGTCCCGGCGATTCTTCAAGGCCCACCGGATTTGTCCCCGCCGGGGAAAAGGTCCTCGACTACGGCGCTCCCGCGAAAAAAACCGCGACACCCTCCGCGAGCGGAGCAGGCAAGGGCGGCGGCGCGCTGCGCGTCGGGCAGAAGGTCCTGCACGCCAAATTCGGCAACGGCGAGGTGCTCTCCGTCGTCGGCCAGGGCCCCAAGGCCAAGGTCATGGTCCGCTTCGGCTCGGTCGGCGTGAAGACGATGTTCCTGCAATACGCGAATCTGGAAACGGTGTAGCCGCCCCATCCTTCAGAGCCGCGACCGTATCCTTCAGAGCCGCGACCGTAAGGGAGCGGGTTGATTCGCCTTGAAAGACGAGACCGCCTCTTTGCGATGTCCGAGCCGCGACCTGTAGGGAGCGGTCTTATATTTGTTGTCGGAAATGGGCGCGGCTGCGCAAGACGTCGGGGCCGCCACGGCCCTTGCGGTCCTACTTGGTTTTGCGGACGCCTTTGAGTTTGGTGCGGCCGTCTTCGATGGTGACTTTGAAGGCCACGTCGGCGCCCAGGTGCTGGCGCAGGGCGGGCAGTTGTTTGCCGATGGATTTCTGGAAGGCGTCGTAGGAAGGGATGGATTCCTTCGTCTCCTTGCGGGCGGCGACGTATTGGTCGTAGAGCTGGCGGGCGTTGCGCACGCCCTCGGTGTTGATTTCCTTGACCTGAGCCGGCGCGGCGTTGCCGTGTTTTTCGCCCAAGGCCGCGATGCGGTCCTTGCGTTCGGTCTCGGCGTCCTCGACGCGCTTTTTGGCGTCCTGATAATCCTGCTCGGTAATCACGCGCCCTGTTTTCTTGTCGAACTTGCCGACGTGGTAATCGGCCTTGAATTTGTGCGGCGCGTAGGTGCCGGCCTCGATCTCCTGCATGATGCGATCCCAGAGGCGGCGGTAGGTGTTCAGCGTCGCCAGCGCGGTCTGCAGGCGAAAGCGGGTGGCCGAGTTGCCGATATGTTCCCGGGACACCTGGCGGACGAATTTTTCCAAATCCGTTCGCGCCCTAAGCGGCGGAATGCGGTTCACCCCGGCGAAATACTGGTCATAGTCATGACGCAGCACTCGCGTGCGCTCTTGGATTTCATCGATGGCTTTGTCGACGTTCATGGCTAACGTGCTGTTTCGGCCCAACAAGCGAAGTTCTGGACAATTCTAGTGGGTCAGGGCCGATCCGTAAACGGCCCGGACATGACGCACCGACAACGCACCGCCAAGTGCGGCGCCGACGACGCCTGACTTGACCGGGCGGCGACGGCGTGGTGTAGCATCGACGGCGATGGAAATCTTGCGACAATCCAAGCGATGGGCACTCGCCCTGGCCCTATCGGCCACGGCGGTTCTCGTCGGGTGCGACGATCTGCATCGGGAGGCTTCGCCCACGCCGGTGGAGCAGGTGGGCGTGCAGCGGGTCGACGCGGAGGACGCGCGCTTCGCCATCAGTCCGGGGCACCTGGAAAAAGGCGTGGAACGCACCGCCATCCGCTCGTGCCGCCGCCCCTTGGGCCTGGAGATCGACCGGCGCGGCCGCCTTCTGGTCGCCTGCGCGCTGCTCGGCGAAATCCAGGTCATCGACCCGACGTCCCGCTCGGTGCTGGAAACCTGGGGTCCCTTCTACGACAAACTCTTCCGCTTGGACGTGGTGCCGGGAGACGCGCGCCTGATCGCCGTGGGCATGGCGGGGAGCATCGCCCACATCCTCAACCTGCATACCGGCCGTCCCATCGAGCGGGTGAACGTCGGGCGCAACATCGCCGACATGAAACGCCTGGGCGACACCAGCGAATACCTCATCGTCTCCTCCCAGGAAAAACAAATCACCGTGTTGGACGCCTCTACCGCGAGCATCGAACGGGTCCTGCGTTTCCCCGAGCCGGTCGGCTACGTGGCCGTGGCGCAAAATAGCGAACTGGCCGCCGTGACCGGAGGTGTCTACAAACGCACCGGCAAGGGCGTGGAGATGGTTTCGGGGCACGTGTATTTCTTCAACCCGCGTCAGGAGACGTCCATCGTCGTGGGGCAGACCTTGGCGCCGGGCAAGATGTCGCGGGAGCCGGTGTTCGTTCGCGACGACCAATGGCTGCTGGTGCCCAACCACACCGAGGGGACGGTCAGCGTCTTCGACGTCGCCACGCGCCAGCTCTACCGCACGCTGGATGTGAAGGCGGGGCCGGAGCGGTTGATCATCGGCCCGGAAGGGCGGCGGGTCTACAGCCTGAACACGCGCTCGGCGTCGGTGAGCGTGATCGAACTGGCGCCGCTGACGGTGCTGCGCGACATTCCGCTGCCCAGTCCTCCCGAAAACGGCGTGGTCAGCCCCGACGGGCGCTATCTGGTGCTGACGCTGCCCGATGTGCCGACCGAAAAGCAGCCGGTGATTTCCAAACCCGGCGCGCCGGTGACGGAAGAGGAACTGGCGCTGCTGTCCGAGGAAGTGGGCGAGATCGGCAACTACATCGCCCTGGTCGATCTGCACGATTTGACGCTCGCCGACCTGATTCCCGCCTCCGCGGATCCCGCCGCCATCACGCAGTCCGCCGACGGCCGTCGGGTCTACGTCGCCAATTTCAAAGCGAATACGGTTTCGATTTTTCAGTAGGGCCGTGGTCGTGCGGCATCGTCGACGGGTGCCACACTCTTAGGCCGCCGAAGGCGGACAAGGGTGTGAAGCTCCGATGTTGAGAATTTCACACCTTCTCTCCGACTTCGTCGTCGCGAAAGTGTGGCACCCGATCGCTTGCGTGCGTCCGCCTACCGCATCTTCTTGCGCAACGTCGTCAGCGAAAAGATGTTCGGGTCGACGCCGACGTTGGCCTGGTTGGTGAACCAAGGGAAGAGCGTCGCGTGCTCGGACTGCAGGTCGACGACGAACGCGGTGGCGATGGTCGGCGGTTTGCTCGTCGGGTCGGGCGACTGGTTGGTGGCGGCGATGACGACCTTCCACGGGTTGCCCTTGCGGTCGTAGGCCAGTTTGGCGAAGGGGTAGAAGCTTTCGGCGTCGATGTAGAGAAGCTGCTTGGAATAGGGATAGCCCTTGAGCTTGGGCGTCAGTTGCATCACGTACACCGGCCGGGGCTGCCATTTGAGATTCGGGTTCCAGTGGGGCCAGGTCTTCATGTCGTAAGTTTTCTCCGCGGCCTCGGGACCGTACTCCACCTCGGCGTCCACCGGCGCGAACATGGTCGTCTTCTTGACGATGGTCCACTCCATCCACTCGGGGCGGCCCGAATAACCCCGGATGTCTTCGTAATAAAGATCCGTGTTGTTCCAGGGCTCGCCGTGGTTGTCCGAGCTGAAGCGGAAGGTGCGCTTCTGGGACGGGACGTAGAGCCAGCCTTCCCGGTGGCCGGGGCCTTGGTAGATAAAATAGAGCGCCATCTGACCCTTGCGATCGAGGGGGTAGAGGGTCTCGGTGATGGACGCCGCCTCGATCTTTTTTCCGTTCAGGGACGACACGGTCGGCTTGGGGGCGATGTCGGTGCGGTTGATGGCCTGCATGACGGTCCACCGCCAGCGTTCCTCGCGCTCCACGCCCCGCTTGGCGTCGATCCAGTAGACGCCGAACTCGTGCTGGCCGTCGTCGCCCGAGTAGGCGTTGTAGAAATTCCACGCCACCTGACGCGCGTTTTCCGGGGCGGGGAAGGGCAGTCCGGCGACATAGCCCGCGAGGCCTTCCTTATCCGTCGCCGGTCCGATGTCCACCAGCGAAGACTTTCCGCGATATTGGTTCGTCGCCGCGATGTACCCGTCGGACGGGGCATAGGGGATGTAGTCCTTGGTGACGACGGTCAGCTTGTAGTCCTGCATCAGCATCTTGACCGGCTCGGCGAGAAAGTCGGCATACGTCGCCATATTCGACGCGTCGATGGTCATACCGGCCTTGAAATCCGGGATGGAGGCCAGATCCGGCTTGAAACCGACGGATTCGCCCCAGCCGGCGCGGGTGATTTTGTCTTGGGCGGTCAGGTTCGGAGCCGTCAACGCGGCGAAAAAGAGCATCGAAAGGACCGCGCAAAATAGGGCGGCGAGAAGGCGCGGAAAACGGTCGCGGCGCATGGGGCCTCCAAGGCGAGAGCGCAGGTGAACTTGCGTCGTTGTTATCAGGGGTTATGGGGACTGTCCAGACTGTCGGGGCACGGCGGTGATGTTGCCCGGCGACCTTCGAAAAATCCCGCATTTCTTCTTGGCCGATCGGGATGGTTTCGGTATTATCCGGCTCCGAATTTTCCGGCCGAACCTTGCGCTTTAAGCACTGCGCCTTGAACACTGAGCTTTGAACACCGCGCTTTGAACACAGCGCCTTGGGAGTACAACGAATGCATTGGACATGGAAGCTGGCGGTGATTTTGACCGCCCTGATGATGACGTTTCCGCTGGTCGCGGCCGATTGCGGCGGCGACGACGACGATGACGACGATTCGAGCGACGACGACACGGCCGACGACGACGACACCGGCGATGACGACACAGTCGATGACGACACAGTCGATGACGACACAGTCGATGACGACGATACCGTCGACGATGACACGGCCGACGATGACACGGCCGACGACGACACCGGGGACGACGACGTCGAGGTTCCCATCGTGCAGTCCGAAGCGTTTTTGAACCGCTGCGCGACGTTCATCGACAATTGCGCGACCAACACCGGCGGCCGGTACGAGCAAATCTGCGCCCTGGAAAAAGACCAGTCCATCAACGAGGACGTTATCCGCAATTACATCTCGAGCACGGTCGAGCCTCGGGAGGACACCGCGGACTTCGGCATGACCGGGTTCATGCGCATGATGTATCTCTACGAAGACAAACTGGCCGAGCCCCTGCGCACCGAGATCGAGGACGCGTTCCTGGGCTTCAAATACTGGCCCGATGAAGCGGGGCCGGACGAGATGGTCTTCTGGTCGGAAAACCACCATATTCTCTTTCACAGCCTGGAATATCTCGCCGGCCAGAAATGGCGCAACGAGACGTTCACCAACGAGCCCATGACCGGCCAGGACCACATCGACAAGGTGCTGCCCCGGCTGCATCGTTGGCTGGACTGGCGTTTGCTGCACGGATTTTCCGAGTGGCATTCGAATGTCTACTACAACGAAGACGCGCCGCCGCTGCTGAACCTGGTGGATTTCGCCGAGGACGCGGACATCCGGGAGAAGGCGAAGCTGGTGCTGGACATGCTGCTGTTGGACATGGCCTTCAACTCCAAGGACGCCACCATCGCCACCGCCCACGGCCGCACCTATCCGGACAAGATCACCAACCGGTCTTCCGACTCCATGAGCGGCGCCCAGTCCCTGTGGTTCGGCAACACGGACAAGTGGATGACCGACAACGGCGGCTTCACCGAAACGCACCTGTGCACCAGCGCCTACGCGGCTCCCGAGGCGATCGTGCGCGTGGCCAACGCGACGCCGGACGAGTTCCTGAACTTCCAGCGGGACGGCATCAACATCGCCGACGCGGATGACTACGGCTTGACTTACACCGATCCGGACGACGTGCTGTTCTGGTGGTCGATGGGATCCTACGCGGCGCCGGATATCATCGAAGGGACTTTCGATACCTTGGACGAATGGACCATGTGGGACGGCGCGTTCTTCGGCGATCTCAATTTCCTCGAACCCATCGCTCAGTCGCCGATTATCAAGACGCTCATCACGCTGCTGCGGCCTATTTCCCAAGGCCCCGCGCTGGAAGAACTCAACATCGTCACCTATCGCACACCCGAGTATCAGCTCTCCTCCGCCCAGGATTACAACCCGGGCTATTGGGGCGCCCAGACGGCGATGTGGTCGGGGCTGATCGACCCGCAGACGAGCGTGTACACGTCCATCCCCGGCGGCGCGGGCGATTATCTGTCGACCGACTGGACCGGCGGATTCCTGCCTCGCATCGGTCAGGTGGAGAATGTGGCGATCCTCGTCTACGGCGAGGAGGGCTTCTTCCTGGACAACCTGCTGCGGCCGGTCTTCAACAAGGGTTACGCCCACGCGTTCTTCCCGCGCGGCAACTTCGACGAGTGGAGCCAGTCCGACGGCTGGACCTTCGGACGCAAAGGCGACGCCTATGTGGCGCTCTACGCCTCGGCCCCGACGCGCTGGGCGGACGGAGAGACGTCGGACTACGAACTGATCGCCGACACGATCAATCTGGTATGGATCGTGGAGATGGGCAGCGCGGCGCAAAACGGCACCTACGAGGCCTTCAAGGCGGATATTCTGTCGGCGGACGTGACGGTCGACGGGCTGGATGTGACGTACGATTCGCCCTCGGTCGGTGAGCTTTCCTACGGCTGGACCGGGCGCCTCAAGCGCGACGGCAAACGCGTGGACCAGGGGTCGTTCAAGCGCTTCGACAATATGTACATTCAGCATGAGTGGGGCGACACGCTCTACACGCTCAACATCGACGAACTGCGTCTGGAGCTGGATGTGGAGAACCTGACACGCACGATGTACGAGGGTAGCGGTTCGTAATCGCTACTTCAAATAACCGTCAAACACACGATCCCCGGTCGACCTCGGCCGGGGATTTTTGTGGCGCAGTCGCCACGGGCTGGGAGATGCCTTGCATCTCTGACGCCGGCGCGTTCCTGGATGTCCGAGCCGAGATCAATTCTTTCAGAGCCGCGACCGTAAGGGAGCGGGTTGGTTCGAGGGATGAAAACGATCGGGTGCCACACTTTCGCGAGGACGAATGTCCGAGAGAAGGTGTGAATGCGATGTCCGAGCCACGAGCCGTAGCGAATGGTCTTTCGTGCGTTGTCCAGGGCGATCACGCCGAAACAGAGCCGCGACCGTCAGGGAGCGGGTTGGCGGCGCCCTTGCGAAAATCGTTCGTTATTTACGAATCGAAACGCTCGACAACCCCGCGCTGACGCTTGGGGCTCAGAAAGGGCGGGATCGCTCCAATTGTCGAACGCTTTGGACCGCTTGCTGACTAGCCTTCGCCAAGGCTACGGCTTGGCAAGCAGCGCGCGGCTCTGCCGGCATGGACCGGTCGCGCAAGTCGCGACTCGGAAAATGCGCATCCCTTCCAAAGGCCAACGCCGGCCCGAAGGCCGGCGCTCGCGGTGTAGAGGTTTCGGCTTTCGCCTTGGCATGCTGCGCGGGGAAGGCGGAAGGGAAGGATGGAAGGGACGAACCCTCCCCCGCGCGGCGCTGTTCGCCTAGAAAAAATCGTCGATCATTCCGTGACCTCGTGCCAGAGCAGGACGTCGATCGGGTCGGCCACGATGTTGTACGCCGACGAGTAGGTGTACCAAAAATTCGGGTCCGAATTGTTCGAGAACTCGGACGGGTTCTGCACGGTGACGGTGCCGAACGCCGTGACCACGCCCGTGTATTTGATCTTGCCGTGCAGCTCGTAGTCGCCCTCGGCGTAGGTCAGGCCGTTGAGGAAATTCTGCTGATTGCCGCCGCTGGCGAAGTCGAGCAGCACATCGTCCTTGCTGATAAGGCTCACCGTCGTGCCGTTGCCCGAGGAAATGCCCGCGCCGATGATCTTGCCCGTGCAGATGATGGTGCCGATGCCCTGGATCGCGCCGTGCAGCACCAGGTCGCCGTCCACGTAGATCGCGCGCTTGCCGTCCGCGTCCTCGGGCACGTTGTTGAAGTTCAGGTTGTTGATGGTCATGGGCGTGTCGCCGTTGCCCATGATGCCGTCCGAATCGTAGGAGTAGCCGACCGGCGCCTTGTGGGCCAGGTCCACCCAGTCCTCGTCCGAGAGCTTGGCCGCCGACAGGTCCAGGGCCTCTTTCTCATACCGATGCACCGGATTGGTGTTCGATCCGTCCACGAAATTGATCGTGGAGGTGGACGGGGCGTAGATATTCAGATCCGGCGTTCCCGAGTCCAGATCCAGATAGGCGTCGCCGTTCAAACGCACGCCCTCGGAACTGACGCGGGGCTTGCCGGCCAGCAACAGGTCGCCGCCCACGTTGAGCGCGTGGTCGAAAGCCGAATCGATGTTCACCACTACTTCGATAATGCGCAGGCTGTTTCCCGACTGCCCCCGGGAGACCAGCCGCGCGATCTGTCCGGAAAGCGTGTCGACGGTGACTTCGTAGGACGTGCCGTTGGCCTGAGCCGTCGACGGGATGCCCGCGGTCCATTCGTTATTTTCGCGAAGCTCCGCGATGGCGTTTTGGACACCCGCCTCGGCGGCGAAGAACGCCTGGGCTCCGGTGCGGTAATTGGCGGTGATCTTCAGGTCCGTCGAGGCCACGACCATGCCGCCCATGCCGACCAACAGCGTGAGCATCAGGACGACCATCACGACGATCATCACCACGCCGCGCCGGTCGTTCCGGGCGATTCGCGGGAATTTTCGTCGGGTCTGTCGCATCTTCGACGTCCTAGTCACAGTGGTCCGGGTACACGCAGTCCCCGGCCTGCTGGAAGTTGCTTTCGCAGCTTGCGCTCCGGTTGCCGGACGAATCCACGGCCCGGATGTAGTAGCCGTAGCACTTGTTGTTTGTGTTCAAGCTGTTCTGATCGTCCACGTACTCGATGAGCGAGGGCGAGGACGCATCGATGTCGGTGACTTCGGTGTATTTTTTCTGGAAGCTGCCGCAATCGGTGCGCCGGTAGACGTCGTAGCCGACCACGTCCGGTTCCGAATTCGCCAGCCACGACAAGCCGACTTCCTTTTTGCCGTACGCGGTGGCCACCAGGCCCGCGGGGCACGCCGGGGCGCTGGTGTCTTCGTCCAGATCGTAGGTGTACGCCCCGGCCGACGGGCTGCGGTCCGATTGGCCCAGGTTGTCCACCGCCTGGAGGTAGACCCACACGCGGGCGTTGTCGGCGTAAGGCAGCGTTCCGCCGTAGCCGCCCACATCGCCGTCGTATTCCAAATCCACATAGCTGTAGCCGCCGGTGGGCGCCGTGCCGTTCATGGACAGGTCGATCTTGTAGTACGCCCGCACCGACTGCAGGCCCGCGCCCGAGTAATCCACGACCGCCGCGTGCACCGGCACCTGACGATATTCCTGCACATGCACCGCCCCCACCGACGCGCTCATGGGCGTGCTCGCCGACGGTTCGTCCTGGTAGGCGGTGCCGATGGCCGGTCCGGCGGAGACGGACACGGTGATCTCGTCGGTGGTGCAGGCCCGTTCGCTGTCGTCCAACTCGTAGGTGAACGACACGCTCACCACCGCGCCGGACATGGGCATCATGCTGTCCGATTCGACCACGGAGACGCGCGCGCCGGCCGAGTGGCTCTGGGCGGTCGGAGCCGACAGGGACAAAACGCCCGTACCCACGCTGCTGACGACCGCCTGCTCGGCCTCGTCGCCGATGTAGATGGTGTCGCCGACGCTAAAGCCCGCGGAGTTGTCCACCGACAGCAGGCTCGCGCCCGAACCGGTGTACGCCGACAGCTTCGTCGAGGAGTGGACGAATTCCAGCGACACGGTGGCCGTTTCTTCCGAGTCCAATTCCACTTCGTCGGACGAGTCGAATTCGAGCGTCTGGTCGCTGGGCAGCGGGCCGTCGTCGGAGCCGTCCCACAGCACGTCCGAGTCGGGGATCGCGACGCTGTAAAGGCGGGCCTGCGTGCGGTCCCAGCCGACGGTCAAGCCGCTGATGGTCGCGCGCGTGGTCGCGGTGTTTTTGATGCGGAAGTTGACCACCTGCTTGTGATCGCCGCCCAGGGAATTGGTGTAGGTGTCGTCGCGCTCGATGGCGCCGCCCTCGATGTGGAACTGGCGATATTCGGACTGCGTCGTCTGGCCTTCGTTGTCGGTGGCGACCACATAGGCGTTGTAGGTTCCCGCGCACCAGGTGCTCACGTCGCCGTCGTCGCAGGGGATCTGATCGCCGCCGAATCCGCAGTACTGGGGAACCCGTTCCGTGTGGGGGAACTGGCCGGTTTCCGGATCGGGGGTGACGAAGAACTGCACGTTGTCGATGCCCAGGCCGTTGGAGTCGCCTTCGCTGTAGCCCGGCTCGTCCGGGTCCGCGGCGGTGGCGCGCAGGAAGAGGACACCGTTGGTGATGACCTGGCCCTCGGCCGGTTCGACCATCTGCACCACCGGGCCCTGAGCGTTGGGCGCGGCCTGGGCGGTGGTTTTGTCCGAGCAGTTGCCGCAGCGATCGCACGCGAAGGCGCTGTAGTAATAGGTGACGCCGTTGATGAGGTTCTCGTGGGCGAAGGTCATGGCCGCGCCCGGTTGGCCGGTGATGTTGGCCACCTCGTTGCCGGACTGCGTCGAGAGGGGATAGCCGGTGGTGGACGAACGCACCACCACCCGTTCAAAGTCGGTGGCGGCCGGGTTGGTCCAGGACAGGTTCACCGTCTGGTCGCCCCCGCCCGCGCCGAAGGGTGCGGGAGCCGACGGGGGCGTGGGCGGATCTTCGCCGGGCGCGGTGTCGGTCTCGCCCATGTTGGGCGCGTCGTCGCCGGCTCCGTCGCCGTCACCGTAGACCAACTCGCTGGGCTCGCCCTCGTCCACGCAGTCCACGGAGGTCAGGCGGTAATAGTACGTCCGGCAGGGGTCGACGGCCGTGTCGGTGAATTCCAACGTTTCGTTGTCCAGTTCGGTTTCGTCGGCGATGCGGGAGCCTTCGGTCAAGGCGAAGTTCGGTTCGGTGCCGCGATAGAGGCGATAGCCGGACACGTCCAGATCCGCGGGCGGATCCCACGTCAGCAGGACCGAGCCCACGGCCGCGGAGGCGTCGATATTCATCGGCGGGTCGGGGCGCTCGTTGTCGAGCAGGGTGAAGCTCGTCTCCGAGGAAGGCACCGATTCGTTGAAGTTGGAGTCGTAGGCAATCATCGAAACGAAGTAGGTCGTTTCGTTGGCCAGGCGCGGGTCTTCCACCACGATTTCGCCGGACGTCTCGTCGGCCACGTTGTAGGGCGGGGTGAGGTAGTCGCCGGACGCGGGGCCGTAGAGAACCTTGTAGCCGCCCAGGTCCGTCAGATCCGAACCGTCGCAGGCGTTCGTGTTCGGCGGCGTCCAACGCACTTCAAAGTGCCCGCACATGCCGGTTTCCAACACCTGCAGCATGGACGGCGGATTCGGCGCGCAAGCGTCCTCGCTGAATCCCCGGGCGCCCATGTTGCGCAGATCCACCGTGGACGCGTAGGTGCGCGTGCGGCCGGTACTGGAGATTTGGCTGGTCATCTCAATCTGGATGCGGCGGATCGCGGCGCGCTCGGTGGGCGTGAGGCTGGTGAGGGTTTCGGGCGTCATCTCCTGCTCCGCCTCGTTGAAATAGCGGAAGGAAAAATCGATGACGTCGGTGGCCATTTCCTCGCCGTTTTTCGCCAGCAGGGTCTGGGGGTAATTGAAGTCGTAGGTGATGGATTCGACGGTCTTGATGAACGTCCCGCCCGCCGGGAAATCCTCGGTCAGGGGCTGGGCCAGATTGATGACGTCCGGTTCGCCGCCCAGTTCCACCGGGTTGGACGTCGACACGGCGCGCATCTCGACCGTATTGCCGCTATGCAAAAAGATGAAGTCGCCGGGCTCAATCGTGTCCTGCTCGTCGTTCAGGTCGACGTAAAGCTGCGTGTCGCCGGCGTTGGCGGCCTGGGCGAGCACGGCGTTGATGTCCGAATCCACGTCGCCCCGGAAGGTCAGGCTGGTGAGCTGGGCGTCGGCGAAGGTCTGCTGTCCGACCACGCCGAAGTTGGCCATGCGCAACTCGCGGGTGATCTGTTCGAGCGCCAGCTTGGCCGATTGCTGCACCTGGGACTGCTGTCCGATGGCCAAAAAGCCCCGGGACTGGGCGGTGTAGACGGTGTAGGCCGCGATCATCACGCCCACGGCGAGCGTCATGGCGATGGCCGTTTCGATCAAGGTGAAACCCGCGCGGCGGCGGCGAGGCGAAAATCCCATGGCTATCTCCTAGCCACCAGCGTGTCCAGCACGACGGACACGCCTTGGGACGACCACACCTGGATGCGGACGGTTTTGAGATTGTCGTCCGCGTTGGTGGTGACGGTGGTGTTGCGAGCGTAGGTGGCGTAGTCGGGGATGCCGCCGTAGGGTTCGTTGGTTTCGATGACCTCGTCGTAGCCCCGGCTTTTGACGTCTTCCATCGCCGATTCGGCGAGCTGCGTCGCGACCATGACCGCCGCGGAGGACCGCTGACCGTTATAGATCGCCATCAGCGTCGACGCCGTCGCCAACAGGCCCACGGTCAGCAGGCCGATGGACACCACCACCTCGACCAGCGTGAAGCCGTCGCGGCTTGTCGGTCGGTGGCGCGGGCTATGGCGCATGGAGATCGTCATTAGCGGAACTCCAGCCAGGGGCCGTCCAGGTTGCCGCCGTCGAAACGCAGCATCTTGACGTTGCCGGTGCCGTGGATGTTGACCGCCCGGTCCCGCTGCGTGGCCATCGCGGACATATCCTGGGAGGTGGACAGATAGATGGTTCCGGCGTCCAGGGCGGCGCCGTTGGATTTGAAGGTGACGTGAATCGGGTCGGAGGTGCCGTTCATCTGCACCGGCAGACCCAGGGGATTGCCCAGCAGGTCGGTGTGGGAGGCGGAGCCGTACTGCAGCCCCGGACCGATGGCCGACAGTTCGACGGTTTTGTACAGATCGTAGAGGTCCGGGCCGTTGCGCTCGGCGTCCTTGTAGATCGAGTAGGTGTGCGTTTCCAGGTTGAAGGTGACGATCACGTCGTAGTTGCCGTCCACCGCCAGCGAACGGGCCAGACGCATGTCCATGGCCACGGTGCGAACGGCGTTGTTGACGGTAAGCTGCCGCTGCCACGCCGCCATCGAAGGAACCACAAGGACGGTGGCCCCCATGATCGCCATCACGATGATCAGCTCCAGGAGCGTAAATCCTGCTCGGCGGCTGGTTTTTCGGCGCGACGTGCTCAAGAGACTTCCTCCCGAATCCTCGAAGAAGCAAGTTCAGTGCCGTTCGGAAATAGTTATTGATATCAGTTGGTTGGAAGTAATCGTCAGTCGTGTCCGAGATCAAAAATAAGCGAAAGAGTAAAAAGAGATTACGAATTGTAAGATGGGATGAGTCGACCCACGGATGCCGCTAAGAGGCACCGCGCCGTGCCGGTTTCGCTTACTATTTCGGCATCCGGTATAGTCCAGGGTATTCTCTGACGTCGGAGTAGCGGGTGAAGCGGCTGCGGTTGCGATACGCATGGTTGGCGGTTGCCGCCGTCGTCGTTATCGCGGTGTGGGGACGTCATACGTCGGCCGACGCCGCGGACCTTTTGGACGTTTTGCTGTGCGTCGCGTTGGTGGCCGGTTGGTCGTGGTCGACTTTGAGGATTCTCGACGCGTCCATCGGCCCCGGCACGACGGAAAAGACGGACAACGGCCGACATCGTCGTCGGGTTCGGTTCGCCTCGCTGGGTCTGCCGGCGGCGTTTTTGCTCGGCGGCCTTTGGGAGGTGTCGGCATCGATGCCGTTGCCGCCGGGCCAATTCGTCGCGCTGGCAACGGCCGCGGGCGGAATTCCCGGATGGCTGTTGCTCTGGGCGTATCGGAAGAGGCTTCGATGGGATTGGATGTTGGCGGTGTGGCCCGTGTTGGCGTTGGCGGCTTCCGAGGTGTGTGCGTTGCCGGTGGCCGAAGCAACGCAAGACGGTATCGTCACCATCCATGAGGCGCCGGGTCCGGCGGCGCGCAGTCGTTGGAATATCGAACGGCACACCAATCTTTTCGGTCAATTCGATAGCGCGGATCACGTGGAGTCATCCCACGGTAAGCCTTTTCCGCTTCGTCGTCGGCCCGGTGAACGCGTCGTTGTCGCCTTGGGGTCGTCGTCCACCTACGGACAGGAACTTGCCGATCCCCGAACGCAATCCTGGCCCGCCGCCTTGCAACGGCGCTTCGGCCGCGCGGCGGCGGTGTTCAACGCCGGTGTCGGCGGGTACAACTCTTTTCAATTGACGGTCTATTATCGGGACGTGGTCAGCCGCCTGCGCCCGGACGTGCTGGTGTTTTACTACGGAGGCAACGAGTCGTTCGGTGACGTGGGCAAGCGGCTGCACCGCCGCTTTGAGCAATTGATCGACCGGTCCGGGTGTCGCGATATTTCCTGCCGTCGCATGGTGGTTCGATACGGCACGACCGATCCGACAACGCTGGCGCTGGCGCGCGTGTTGTCGCGATCGATCCTCTATCGAAGTCTGGCGCGGGGATTCGTGGAAACCCGGTCGGGCTTGGAGAATTCGGAGAAGGATCGCCGGCCGAAGAGGGCCGATGATCCGCCGCTGATGACCACGGAACAATGCGTACGCGAGCTGGTGGGAATCACGCGATCCTGGGGCGGGCGCATTTTGTTGGTCCCGGAGATCCGTTCCGGCGCGGGATATGCGATGCTCCCCTATCACAGGATCGAGCGTCCGGACCTGAGCGTCGCGGCGATCATGGCCCGGATTGGCCGGACGGAAGACGGAGCGGAGTTTCTGGATATTCGGCCGCGCTTCCCGCCGGAGCGTTCCGACGAGTGGTTCGCCGACCGATCGACGCATTTCAACGCGGCCGGTTCCGCGCGCTTGGCGGACACGATCGGCGACGAGTTGGCGCGGCTGCGTTGGATGGATGCGAAGGACTCGGCGGCGCCGTGATCGGCCATGAAATCGGGAGACGTGGATGCCCATGAAATCGGTCGTTCGACTCGGCGCGATCGTCATCGCGTTCGGCGCGTTCGCGGCGCTCTGGGTCGCGATGTATCGGGATCCGCCGCCGATCTCCAGCTATCCGCCGATCGCCTGGCCTTATCGATACAGTTTCGTGGCGTTGGTCGGCGCCGTTGCGCTGATGCGCTGGCTGGTCGGCGGTCTGGTCGTCGGCGAAGTCTCCGAATCGCGCCTGCCGGTCGCGGCCGTTCTTTTGGGCCCCCTCGTCGGAACCCTGATCGGCGTCGTCGTTCGCTGGCGGGGGTGGGGCGATCCTTATTCCCCGGCGCTGATCGTCGCGTTGTCGGCAACCGCGTCCGGACTGACTTTCTGGGCCTTCTTGATCCGGCGACGCAAGTCCTTGCGCTTCGACGCCGCGCTCCTGCTTTGGCCCATCCTCGTTTTTGTCCTGGCGGAAATGTGCGCCGTTACCTTTCGGATCGAAGTGGCGCCCGAGCCGCCGGAGATGCGGGAAGTCCGTGGCGGCAAGTTGCGTTGGCGGATTGCCAAGGACACGAACCTGAGCGGGCGCTACGACGACGCCCATTTGATTCCGGATGCGTTCGATGAACTCGTGCCCGTCAATCTTCCGAAGAAGACGCGCATTGTCGCGTTGGGCACGTCGTCCACTTATGGACAGGGGCTGGCGGATCCGGCCCACGAAGCCTGGCCCGCGGCGCTGGAACGGGATCTGCCGGAACGGTACACGGTCTTTAACGCCGGGTGCGGCGGGTATAATTCTTTTCAACTCCTGCTGTACTACCAGCAGGTGCTCGTGCGTCTGAGCCCAAGCGTCGTTGTTTTTTACTACGGCGGCAACGAGGCTTTCGGCGATGAGGGCAAGCCGGTTTACGCTCGCCTGCAAAAGCTGCTCGACGAGTCCAAGTGTGAAAGCGTCGAGTGCCGACTGGATGTCATCCGTTACGGCTCGCCGAGCCGGTTGGGTCGGCTGCTCTCCAAGGGAATCGAACGGTCCATCCTGCTCGATGCCTATCGCCAGTCGCTTCTGAATTTCATCGACCAGATTCGGTACGCCGAGCGGCGTCGCACCGGCAAATTAAGTCCCGTCCGCTTGCCTCCGCTGCCTTTGGAGATTCTTGGATCGTTGGCCGAGGCGACCGAGGCCGGGGGAACGCGCCTGCTGCTTGTTCCGGAGGTCGGTCGTCCCAATATATTCGCCGGCACCGGGAAAAAAGACGGTGAGCAGGCTGCGGCCCGAGAACCGGACTTCATGGCCCAAGTCGCCGCCGAGCATCCCCACGTGGAATATTTCGACGTCCGCTCGATCTTTTCGCCGGAAGCGGCAAACCGCCTCTTTATCGACACGACGCACCTGACCGCCGAAGGTTCGACGCGTCTGGCACGGGCAATCGGCGAGAAACTGCGTTCGCTGGGTTGGATTGAGGATGAAAAAACGCCGCCGGGCTCGTGACCCGACGGCGCCTGATGCCGGTCGCTACTTAGCGCTTGTAGGTGAAGGTGTAGCCGCCGACTTCCATGGTGTCGCCTTCCTTGACGAAGGTTTCGGCCATCTCGACCCCGTTGAGCTTGACGTTCTCCACCTCCACGTCCGGTTTGCGGACCCGCAGGCGGCCTTCACCGCGCAGCAGCACCAGTTCGAAGGCGATCACCGGAATGCCGGTGCCCCGAATCTGCCAGTCGCAGGCCGGGCCGCTGCCGACGCGGAAGACGTCCGTGACGATTTCCTTGAGGTCGAGTGTCTTTCCGTCGTTCTCGCCGGTCGGGCTGGAGAGCTGCGTCAGCTTGCCGCCGACTTCGCCGATTTGAGGCGGCTTATAAAGCACCTTGACGGCCACGAGCACGACGATCAGCAGAAAGACCAGGAATCCGCCGGCGATGCCCAGATAAAGGGGCGTGTCGCTCTTGGCCTGGTAGGCGAAACTGGCGCGATACATGCGCTCGCTGCCGTCGCCGAAGACCACGTTGTCCTTTTTCGAACTCAAGGTGAGGTTGGCGGTGTAGGTGCCCGGACTCCGGGGATGGCGAACCTGGACCCGATAGCTGCCCGGTTCGATCTTGGCCCCGTCGCTCAAGGGTTCTCCCCGGGGATTGACCACCCGCACCAGATTCGGATCGAAGCGCACCTGCACGTCCATTTCCGAGGCGGCGAAATCCTCGGCCTTGAAGGTCAGGGTCCCGTCGGAGATGGCCCCGGCCTTGATCTTACGCATGGCGAAGGGGCCCAGATCCCAGGCATTGGGCCCGACGTTCTTGGTATAGTCCCCGCCCGGCGGCGACATGGTCACGACCACGCGACTTTTGGGCGGCCGGATGGTGAGGTTGAGGTAGCTGAGCATCTCCGGCGAACCGGAGAGGAAGAACATGGGATTGGCGCCCTTGGCGGTGAACACCAGTTTGACCGTCACCGAGGTCGTTTCGTTGTCGATGAGCGCCTGCACGCCCTTCAGGCGCGTGTTGAGTTGTTGGTCGATATGATCGAAGGGCGGGTAGAGCATGGAGTTGACCTCGATGCTCGCGCCCTTGGGGAGGCGGCCCAGCGGTGTGTCCAGTACCTGCACTTCCACCGATTCGGCTTCGCCCCCGATCGCCACGTCCCCGATCGCCAGGGGCAGCGCGCCTTCGATCAATTGGGATTTGTCCTCCAGGCTCTCGGAGATGGAGAACGAGGTGCGCGACAGGCGCAGCATCTTGTCCACGGCCATCAGGTCGGCGAACTTGCTGATCGCCACTCCCGGACTCGTGCCGGCGACGCGTTTTTCGTCGCGCATTTCCTGGTTCATTTTGTTGTCGGGCACCGGGCCCTCGACATAGACCTTGTTGAACCAGAACCGGTCGTCCATCTCCCCCCGATGCAGCGCCACGCCCTGGATGATGTGGGCGAAGGTGGTCGAGCGCATGCCGTTGGGCGAGTCGGTGTAGACATTCAGCCGATGCAGGTGCTTGCGGACGTAGTCCAGGCGCTCGTTGCGTTCGTCGGGCACCAAATGGCGCAGGAAGTCCAACCCGGCGATGCCCGCGTCATAGACGCCGGAGGTAATCAGATCGCGCTTGAGCGACGCCCGGAAGAAGCCGGGCCAGGGTTCGGACTTGCCGATCTCGGGGGTGTATTGGGGCAGCAGCGTCGACTGTGCCGGCGGCACGGCCACCTCTTCCGGACTGCGGGGCGCGGGTTTGCCGTCGGGCGAACCGTAGCGGAAGGGGTCCAGGTAGACCGCCAGGTTTTTCGCGTCCTCGTCACTGTTGATCACGAACGCTCGCCAGGGGTCGAACGGGCCCTCGTCGCCGTCGAAGTCCAGCACCGCGCGGGCGAAGGGCACGACGTACACGGTCGACGGGCGGGGCGCCGCGTTGACCTCGTTGACGATGCGCTCGATCACCGAGTCCAGCACGTCGTCGGTGCGACGGCCGCCGATGCAGTGGGGACAGCCGACCATGGAGTTGGTCACGTCCACCATGTACATGAGCACCGGGCCCTCGGTGGGCGCGGCCGCGTCGGCCGCCGACGCCGGCGTCGACATCCCCCAGCAGCCCCAGATCACGACCAGCGCGGCGACAAAGATAATCAGTCTGGCTTTCATCCGAGTTATCCCATGCAGATTTTGGATCAAACGACACTTTAACGACAGGTCGACCGCCGATCAACAAAGCCTCTTCGGCCGCCCCGAGGATTCTTGACGAGGCCCCCCGACCCTCCGTAGCCTGCGAGCGACGCAACATCCCCGGCAAATTCCCGCTTGCGTCCCGAGGGCGAATCGGATAGAAACGCTTTCGGGATTTGAACGAGCGTTCAAAATCGGGTAGAATTGCAGGCGAGCGACGACATCGCGCGCAACCGGAATATCGAAGGAGGGCGAGATGGGCAATCTGGCGATCAACGGCGGAACGGCGCTTCGGCAGGAACCTTGGCCGGCGTGGCCGCCTTATACCGAGCGGGAAAGAGAGCTGCTGCTCACGGTGCTTGAGTCCCACAACTGGGGCGGGTATCCGTCGCCGAATTTCCAGGCCCGGCGATTCGCCGAGGAATTCGCGAAATACCACGGCGCCAAGTACGGCATCTGCGCGGCCAACGGCACGGTGACGCTGGAAATGGCCCTGCGGGCGCTCGGCGTGGAGGCGGGCGACGAGGTGATCGTGCCGTCCAACTCGTGGGTGGCCACGGCGGCGTGCGCGGTGTATCTCAACGCGGTGCCGGTGTTCGTGGACCTGCGGCCGGATAATTTCACCATCGACCACACCAAGATCGAAGCGGCCATCACCGACAAGACCAAGGCGATTATCCCGGTGCACCTGGGCTCGTCCATCGCCGACATGGACGCGATCATGGCCCTGGCCGAAAAGCACAACGTCTTCGTCATTGAGGACTGCGCCCACATGCACGGCGGCAAATGGCGCGATCGGGGCGTGGGCTCCATCGGCCATATCGGCTCGTTCTCGTTCCAGTCCTCCAAGCTGATGACTTCCGGCGAAGGCGGCATCTGCCTGACTTCCGACAAAACCCTGGAAGAGCGCCTTCAGAGCCTGGTCAACTGCGGACGCAAGGAGCCGGGTTACGACGAATTCCCCGGGCGGGTTTTCGGCTGGAACTACCGCATCAGCGAGTTTCAGGCGGCGGTGCTGCGCGCCCAACTTGAAAAGCTCGACGAGCGCACCAAGCTTCGGGCCGAGAACGCGGCGTATCTGACGGACGAGTTGGCGAAGATCGACGGCATCGGCGTGGTGCGTCCCGACGAGCGGGTCACGCAGCCGGCCCACTATCAGTACATCTTCACCTACGACAAATCGAAGTTCGGCGGGGTGCATCGGGATAAGTTCCTTGAAGCGGCGATGCACGAAGGGCTGAACCTGGACGGCGATTTTTACGTGCCGATGTACGCCAACGAGTTGTTCGCGGCCAAGTCCAGCGAGTGGCCCGCGCTGCGCGACCGTTACGGCGAAGGCATCACCAAGGACTCGGCCGAGTCGCCGGTGGGTTGGGAATTCGCCCTGGAGACGGGCGTGTGGATGCATTACCCCATGCTCATGGGCACGAAGAAAGACGTGGACGACATCGTCGCGATCATCAAGAAGATCCAGGACAATATCGGCGAGCTGGCGGGGTAGCCGCCGGGACCGCGTAACACACGGATGACGGCGAGACAAGCGGCTCGCGGCTCGGACGGGATGTGGTCGGCCTCCCTCTACGACCGCTCGGCCGCCCGCTTGCCCCCCACGCGCGCCGCTTCTAAGATCGCCGACATGAAAACGGCGGACGAAGCGGCGCGTCGGCGATTCGCCCTGGGGGCGGTCACGGCGGCGGTGGTGTTGTACCTGCTGCCGTTGTTCAAGGACCCTTCGGCGCTGATGAGCCAGGACGCGTATCGCTCCCACGATTACCTTCAACAGGCGACCTACGACTTCCTCTTTCGCGACGCCCTGCTCACGCACCACCAATTCCCCTTCCGGACGCACCTCCTCGGCGGCGGCTATCCCCTCCCGGCCAACCCCCAGGACGTCACCTTCAGCCCCTTCGTCATCACCACCTTCATCCTGGGCCAGGCCCTGGGCATGAAGCTCAACATCCTGATTTTCTTCCTCATCGGCGCGACGGGGATGTTTGTCCTGGCCCGCGAGCGATTCGACGCGACCACCGGCGGCGCCCTGGTCGCGGCCGTCGCGTACGCCACGTCCGGCTGGTGGCTCTCGCGCCTGGAGTGGGGGTTCTATTTCAAGAACTACTTCCACTTCGTGCCTTGGATCTGGGTGATGCTGGAGCGGGCGTGCGAAGGCCGCCGCACGGTCTTCTGGGCTGGTTTGTTCCTGGCCGTCGTGGTCACGCAACTCGGCTTGGGGTACGCGGTCATCGGCTTCTTCTTCCTACTCTATCTGCCCCTGTCCGCCGCGCTCTCGCCCGCCAGGTCGGCCACGCCCGGCGGCGCGCTCGGGTGGCTGGTCGCCGCGTTCGGGATCAGCGTCATCTTCGCCGCGGCCAAGGTCCTCCCGATGATCGGCCTGCTCTTGGACAACGTCCGCGCCGTCGACAACTACGATCTCTACACGGGCGTGGGCGGCGGCTACCCCCACTTCTACCAATCCGCCCGCGAGTTCCTCCTGGCCCTGGTGCAATACTCGCCGATCCCCAACCGTCCCATCGAGCCGGGCTGGATCGCGCTCGCCCTGGCGTTGGTCGGCGTGATCGCGGCGGGCCGCCGCCTGCTGGCGCTTTGGGTCGTGGGGATTTATTTCCTGCTGCTGTGCTTCGGGCCGTTTTTGCCGGTCGACCTGTTCAAGCCCCTGTGGCACCTGCCGTTTTTCCATTCGATGCACGCCCCCTACCAACTCTTTTCGTATTTTGTGCTCGTGGCGCTGTGCGTTTCCGCCGGGGTGGGGGCGTCGTGGATCGAGGAACGCCTGCCGTGGGGCTTGGGGCCTTCCCTCGGCGCGGCCTTGGCGACATTACTGCTGGCGGTGGGGATGCATTGGTCGGTGATGGGGCAAATCTTCACCGAGTGGGTGCCGAGGCTGGACCAGGCCGAGAGTTATTTTCAGGTCCAGGGGCGGGACATGGTCCGGGGGGCGCCGCGCACGCGCAACTCGCAGCAATATTTCAACGCCCTGCGCGGCGTGGGGACCATCGACTGGGACGGCGACGTCCTGCTGCCGGAGAATGTCATCCCGGCCTATTTCGTCACTCCCGACGACAGCATGGTCCCCAACATGGATTACCCGGGCGAGGCGTGGATGTACTACGGCCAGGGGGAGGTGACGTCCGTCGAGATCACGCCCAACCGCCTCAAGGCCGCCGGCACCGCCGTGACCAACGACTTTGTCGTCTTCAATCAGAACTTCAGCCCCTACTTCGACGCGGCCGGAATGTACCGCGTGTTCGAGTTCGAGGGGCGCGTGGCGGTGGAAGTGGAGGCCGGGGATTTCGAGATCACGGTCAACTACTGGGCCTGGCCCCAGGTGTTGGGAGTGATGATTTCGTTGCTCTCGCTGGGGGCGTTGGCCTATTTCGTCCTCACCGGCATCCAGGAAGACCGCCGCACCCCGCCGCCCTACGTCCCGCCCAACGCCCGCAAAGGGCCGGTGGTGTATCGGTTGGATGGGGACGAGTAAGCGCCGTGGCCTGCCCGTCTGAGCCGCGCGCGTCAGCAAGCGGTCCAAGACTTACGTTGTTTCACCATGAACACGACCGTACAGAGCTGCGAACTGTCGTGAGCGGTTGGGTATGACGCAGGGCAAATCGTTCTCGTGCCACTTCGCAGTGTCATCCTGAGCGAAGCGAAGGATCTGGTCGTGACCACGCCATGCGCGCACGATGTTTCGAAAAAAGTTCGCGGCGTACCGACTTGCGCCTGACCCCTCACTACCGTTCGGGGCTCTGATCGGTCAAGGGGCCTCAGCCACCCCTACTTCGCCACGAAGTTCACCAGCTTGCCGGGGACGTAGATCTCCTTGACGATCGATTTACCGGCCAGGTGGGAGGCGACGTTTTCCTCGGCCTTGGCGGCGGCGAGGATGTCGTCCTTGGCCGCGTCGGCGTCGATTTCCACGGTGCCGCGCAGCTTGCCCATCACCTGCACCGCGATGGTCATGCGATCGGACACGCACAGCGCCGGGTCGTAGGCCGGCCACGGCGCCTTGCCCGCCGAGCCTTCGAAGCCGAGCTGTGTCCAGAGTTCGTCGGCGATGTGGGGCGCGAACGGCGCAATCAGATGCAGCAGGATTTCGGCTTCACCCTTGAAATTGCGTTCCTCTTTGTTGAGGTGGTTGAGCATCTCCATCGTCGCGGCGATGGCCGTGTTGTATGACAGCGAGCCCAGATCCTCGGTGACTTTCTTGATCGTGCGGTGGATGACGCCCAGCGTCTCCCGATCCTGGGGCATGCCGTCGGCCAGGTCGTTTTCGGTCACGAAGCGCCACACCCGGTCCAGGAACCGGCGGATGCCCGCGATACCCGCGTCCCGCCAGTCGCCGCCCTGCTCGTAGGGCCCCAGGAACATCAGATACGTGCGGAACGAGTCGGCGCCGTAGTCGTCCAGGAACGCGTCCGGGTTGACCACGTTGCCCTTGGACTTGCTCATCTTCGAGCCGTCCTTGACCAGCAGGCCGTGGGCGCGGAAGGTCTTGAAGGGCTCGTCGAAATCGATCAGGCCGATGTCGTGCAGGGCCATGGTCACGAAGCGCGTATACATCAGATGCAGCACCGCGTGCTCGTTGCCGCCGATGTACATATCCACCGGCAGCCACTTTTTCGTGATCGCCGGGTCCATCGCCACGTCCGCGCGAGGCACCGAGGGATAGCGGAAGAAGTACCAGGCCGAGTCCAGGAAATTGTCGTTGACGTCCGTGTCCCGCTTGGCCGCACCGCCGCACACGGGGCAGGTGACGTTGACGAATTCCTCGTTGCGCGCCAGCACCGACAGGCCCGAGCCGTCGGGGGTGATGTCGTCCATTTCAGGCAGCAGCACCGGCAGATCCTCGTCGGGCACGGGCACGACGCCGCATTTTTCGCAGTGGATCATCGGGATCGGCGGACCCCAGTACCGCTGGCGGCTGATGCACCAGTCCCGCAGGCGGTACTGCACCGCCTTTTCGCCACGGCCGTCCTTGCCCAGCTTCTCGACGATCGCCCACTTGGCCGCCTCCGATTCCACGCCGGAGAACTCGCCCGAGTTAAGCAGCTTGCCGTAGGCGGTCGTCGCCTCGGAAAGGTCGCCGCTCGCCTCGCCGGTTTCGCTGATGACCTCGACAATCGGCAGGTCGAATTTTTTCGCGAATTCGAAGTCGCGGGTGTCGTGGGCGGGCACGGCCATGATCGCGCCGGTGCCGTATCCGGCCAACACGTAATCGGAGATCCAGATCGGAATCTTCGCGCCGTTGACCGGATTGATCGCGAACGCGCCGGTGAACACGCCCGTCTTGTCCTTGTCTTCCTGGCGCTCGGCCTTGGTCTTCTTGCCCGCCGCCTCGACGTACGCCGCCACCTCGGCCTGTTGGGCTTGCGAGGTGATCGCGCCGACCGCGTCGTGCTCCGGGGCGATGACCATGTAGGTCGCGCCGAACAGCGTATCCGGGCGCGTGGTGTAGACGGTCAGGTCCAGGTCATGGCCGTCCACGGCGAAGGTGATGTTCGCGCCTTCCGACTTGCCGATCCAGGTGCGTTGGGCGGTGACGGTCTTGTCCGACCAGTCGATGGTCTCCAGGTTTTCTAACAATTTGGCGGCATAGTGCGTGATCTTGAAGAACCATTGGCGCATCACGCGTGTCTCCACCACGGAGCCGCAGCGCTCGCACACGCCGCCCTCGGCCTGCTCGTCGGAGAGCACCGTGGCGCAGTGAGGGCACCAGTTGACCGGCGCGTCCTTTTGATAGGCCAGGCCCGCCTTGTAGAGCTGGATGAACAGCCACTGGGTCCATTTGTAGTAGGCCGGGTCGGTGGTATCGACCTCGTGGTCCCAGTCGAAGATGGCGCCCAGGCGCTTGAGCTGGTTTTCCCGGAAGTTGTGGATATTGGCCGGGATCAGCTTGGCGGGGTGCGTTCCGGTCTTGATGGCGAAGTTTTCCGAATGGATGCCGAAGGCGTCAAAACCCATGGGCTCGAAGACGTCGAAGCCCTGCTTGAGCTTGAAGCGGCCGTACACATCCGATCCGGTGAAGGCGTACACATTGCCCACGTGCAGGCCTTCGGCGGACGGGTAGGGGAACATCATGAGGTTGTAAAAGGGCCGGGGCGCGTGGTCGATGTCCACGTTGAAGGCCCGGGTCTTCTCCCATTCGGCCTGCCATTTGCGTTCAATGTCCCGGTGATCGTAGCTGCTCATGTCGTCCCCAATGCGAACGGAAGATTCCCGAAGGCCCGCGAAATCAGCCGAAAATCGGCCCCGAAAACGGGCCCCGGATTATAGAAACGCGGGGAATAGCGGTCAATCGACGCCACGCCGGCCCCCCTTGACGCGGACGAGCGGATTCGTCCCAATAAGGCCCTGCCGCAACGGGAATATTAAGGTGAGACGACCATGACGGACGAGAAGAATCCGGATCAGGACCAACCCGCGACGTCGACGCCCGAATCGGCCGACGCTCCTTCCCCGGACGCACCCGGCGGCCCAAAGTCCTACCGCAAGGCCAACCTCAAGGGCGAGAATTTTCGCGATCAAGATCTGCGGGGCGCCGATTTCCACAAGGCCAACCTGCGGGGCGCGGATTTCACCGGTGCGGATGTTTCGGGCGCGGATTTCACCGGCGCGAATCTGGGCAAGGCGACGCTGGAGAACGTGAACGCCGCGGGGGCGATTTTCGTCGAGGCGTCGTTGGAGAAGGCGACGATCAAGGAACTGGACGCCACGGGCGCGGATTTTTCCCGAGCGTCCCTCAAGGACATGGAGATCGTCGACCTCAAGGCGACCGACGCCAATTTCGCCAAGGCCACCGTCGCGAAGGTGCATATCAAGAACGCCCATTTCGAGAAAACGAATTTTCAGGAAGCGGACTGGCACCGCATGCGCATCGAGGACGCGCGTTTTGTCGACGTGTCCATGGCCGGGCTCAAGTCGCCGAATATGCGTGTGGACCGGTGCACCTTCGAACGCCTGGACGCCACCGGCGCGGACCTGCTGTCCCTCTACGCCACGCAGTCCGAATTCACCGACTGCAACTTCACGACGGCCGACATTTCCGGCGTGGGCTCTCACGGCGCCCGATGGATCCGATGCAACTTCACCAAGGCCGAACTGACCGCCGGGGAATTCAAGGAAAGCGAACTGACCGAGTGCGTCTATGACAAGGCCAACGCGCGGTACGCCGCCGGTTTGACCGAAGAACAACTCGCCGAAATCAAGCAAGGCGGCGGCAAGGTCAGCCGCTACCTGCTGCGCCGGTTCTTCAAGTGGCTGCTGGGCACCAACGTGGGCCGGATCGTCTTCGTCGCGGTGATCGTGATCGCCAGCCTCATCTCCGTCGCTCAGTCGCGCAATCCGTACAACTGGTCCGAGGAAAAGCTGTGGTCCCGCGCCCAGGAGGCGGACGCCGAGGACCGGCTGATGGACGCGGTGGAGTACTACAACGTCCTGTCCGAGAAGATTCCGCGCACCAGCGATCGCTACGCCAACGTCCGCCTGGCGCTGGCCCAGATTCTCTTCCGCCTGGACAAATTCGACGACGCCAAGCAGATCGTCGAAGACCTGCTGGCCGACGAATTGATCCCCCAATACTCGCGGGTCCAGGGCCTGACACTGCTGGCCGAGACGGAGATCCGTCAAAACAATTTTGACAACATCAAGTCCTACGTCCAACGCATTCTCGACACCAAGGACGCCGGTGACAGCCTGGTCAATTCCATCCAGTCCATCACCGGATCGCTGGTGCCCAAGCGCAAGAACGATTTGGTGGATTGGATCTTCGAGGTGTCCCTGTCCGAGCTGGGCGAGGACCCGGGGGTGCGTTCGGACTTGTTGTTCGCCCGGGCCCAGGCGCGGATGGGCCAGCAGAAATACGAGGAGGCGATCGCCGATTTCAAATCCCTCGAGGAATTGGAATTGGCCGACAACAAGGAGCAGCAACTTCTCCTGGGTCTGGCCAACGCCTATCGGCGCGTCGGAGACGAGGCGAACGCCGACAAATACTTCAAGGAACTGGCCACCAAATTTCCCGACGCCCAGGACCAGGTCACGCGCGCCAAATTCGACCTGGCCATGACCCTGCGGGGCCAGGGCAAGTTCGACGAGGCGGAAAAACTGCTGCGTCAGGCGATCGACGACGCTGTCGGCGCCGAGCAGAAATCCCAGGCCATCGGCGAGTTGGCGACGCTCATGCTCGATTCGGGCCGGACCGATGAAGGCCTCAAGCTGCTTAACGACGAACTGCAAAATCTCGCGCCGGGCAGCCAGCTTTGGGCCGAGTTTCAGATCAAGATCGCGGCCCAGAACCAGTATCGCGGGCAAAACGAAGAGGCCGTGCGCATCCTGGAAAACGTGACCAAGTACGAACTGGACAACTCGGTGAATCAATGGGCGCGCACGGCGCTAATGGATGCCTACGCGTCCATCAATCGCGTCGATCAGGCCATCGAGCAGGCCAAGATTGTTCAGACCCTCACCGACGACCCGATGATCATCACCACCACGCAGATGAATCTGGCCCAACTTTATTGGCGCGACGGCAAAAACGAAGAGGCGCTGGCGATTCTCGAGGACCTGTCCAAGACCGGCCACACCGACGACCAGAAGGCCCAGGCCGTGACCATGCGCATGGAGCTTTTGCAGCAAGCCGGCCGTCGGGACGACGCGGTGGCCGTGGCCCGGTCGGTGATTTCGGAAAACGAACTTCCCCGGCTGGTGCTGGCCGCGCGGGTGCAGCTTGCCGAGATCTATAACAACGAAGGCAACAACGGCGAGGCGAAAAAGGTGCTTGAGGAAGTCCTCACCGAGCCCCTGCCCGACGACCTGCCCGGTAATTTCATGCGTCTGCCCGGGCTGTCCAATACCGACGAGTTGCGGGAGACGATCCTCAACATCTTCCAGAAACTGGTGGACAAATTGGCGCCGGGCGAGGGAGATCAAGCCTACACCTACTGGCTGGCGCGCATGACGGTGGGCATGATCGACGACCAGATGGGCGAAACCGACAAGGCGGTTCGGGAACTATCCGAGGCCTTCGCCAAGGCCAGCGACCCCAACCTGCGCCTGCAGGCCGGCGAAAGCCTGGGCCAGACCTACACCCGGGCCGAGCAATTGGACGAAGCCGAGGCGGTCTACACGAAAATCGGCGAGACATGGCCCGACCGCTCGGACGCCCAGGTGACGAGCCTGATCGGCTTGGGAACCGTCGCGCGGCGCGCTCGCAATTTCGACCGGGCCGAAGAGACGTATCAGAAGGCGCTGGGAATGTGCAACACGGACCCGATGCTCTGCTGCCGCATCCAGGGCGAGCGTCTCCAGGCCTTCCGCGAGAGTAATCAGGCCGAGAAAATCCGCGAGGTCTATCGCGCCGTTCTGGACGGTCTGCCCGATTGCTGGCTGCGGGAAGAGGCGCTCCAAGCCCTCAAACCCGAAGCGCCGGCCGAAGGCGGCGAGGGCGGTTGAGAGGCTCGAAATCGCACAATTGATCGGGTCGAGATCGTTTCGGGCAACGCGCGCAATACCGCTCGCTACCCGTCTACGCCAAGGCTGCGGCGAGGCAAGCGGGTCGCGGCTCGGACGGACGCGGCGACGCGGCCCCTAGCGGGCGGCGATGAAGGTGCGCAGTTCGTTGAGGAGGTCTTCGAGCTTGTCTTCGTCGGTGACGACGATGCGGCGCTCGAGCTTGGATTTCTCGCCGACGCGATCTTCCAGGCCGAGGGCCCCGTCGGCGGACAGTTGCTTGATGGCGTTCTCAAAGTGGTTTTTGTGGATCGCCTCGGGGAAGACGATCTCGTCCAGGCCGTGCAGGAAGGTGCCCATCTTGTTGCATCGGCGGAGCCATTCCCGATCGTTGGCGTCCTTGTCCCGATGCTTCCAAAAGGTGCGGGCGACGATGTAATAGCTCTCCAGATAGGAGACCAGAATCGCCGAGAACAACTCGGCGCCCTTGGCGCCCGCGGCCGAGAGCACCAGCCCCTGCTCGCTCACCGCCAACTCGCCCTTGCCCGAAAAATACTCCAGCGCGTCGTCGAACATGCCCCGTTCCTCGCCGGGGGTCTGCACCGGCTTGTCGCCGTAGACCATCTCCAGCTTGAGCAGGTGCTTGATGCGTTGGAAGCGTTCGTACAGGGCGTCGATCTCGATGGGGCCGGCGGCTGAAAGCAGGGCGGTGGAGAGCAGCGCCACGTCCTGATAGTGATGCAGCAGCGCGTTGCGGCGTAGGGTCAACAGCAGGCGGCGTTCGGGTTCCAGGTAGATGATCGTGTCGTCGTCGTCCTCGTCGCCCGGCTCCACGCGGATGAATTTCTCCCGCTCGGCCAGGTCGAGCATCATCTTCACCCAGTCGGACTGACGCCACAGCGAGCCCTGGATGCGCGCCCCCCGGCTATGCAGATATTCCATCATCAACTCGACGCGCTCGATCACCTCGGGCAGCAGCATGCCGCGCTTGGCCGTGGCCATCAACGCGGTGATGACCACCGGATAGGGCCGGGCCTGAAGGTGCTCGCTGATCGACCAGGTGGTCTTGGCGGCGATGATGGACGCCAGGGACATCTGGTGGATGCGGTCGTCGGGCACGTGATCGTGGCCGTTTTCCCGGAGCAGGTCACTGAGCAGGATAGGTTTCGCGAAGGTCACGTCCACGTGGCCGATGCGCCGCCGGATGATGTGGCGATTCTGGATGAGGGCGCGCAGTTTGCCGCGCTTTTTCTTCTTGCCGCCGGCCTCTTCCAGGTAGAAGCCTTCCTCGAAAACCCGCTCGTAGTCGATTGTCACCGGGACGAAGGCCATGTCCTCCCGGCCCGAGAGGCGGAAGGCGTCCAGCAGGATCGAGATGAAGCCCAGCTTGGGCGGGATGAGCTTGCCGGTGCGCGAGCGGCCGCCCTCGACGAAAAACTCGATGTGGATGCCTTCGCGCAGCAGGGTCGAGACGTAGACGTTCAGGGACTTGGAATAGATGCGCTTGCCCTTGAAGACGCGCCGCATGAAAAACGCGCCGCAGTTGCGGAAGATCCCGCCGATGGGCCAGAAGTTCAGGTTGATGCCCGCCAGGATGTAGGGCAGCGACAGCTTCTGCTTGTAGAGAATGTAGCTGACCAGCAGGTAGTCCAGGTGGCTCTTGTGGCAGGGGACGTAAATCAGCGGCATCTGGCGCGCGGTCTTGCGCACCGGGTCCAGGCTCTCGGTGTCCACGCTCAGCGAGCCGGAGCGCTTGTGCTCAAACAGATAATCCAGGGCGCTTTCGGCCAGGCCGATGGTCATCGGGTCGTAGTCGCCGGCCATCTCTTCCAGATAGCGCCGGGCCCGGGCCCGCGTGGTGACGAAGCTCTGGTTGTTTTCTTTGCAGTAGTTGCGGATGTAGGCGACCATCGACGGATTCTGCAACGCCGCCTCGACGATCTCCTGGCGCGTCTTGCGGATGGGGCCGAGCACCACGCGCCGCTCTTCGTCCAACCGGGCCATCAGGTCCTGGCGGATGCGATAGGCCAGGGCGGCCGGCCGGTCGATGGACAGGGCGATCTTGGGCGAGAGGCGGTGGCGGATCTCCTCCAGGCTCACCACGTCGCCCACGCGGATCGTGCTGCTGTTGCGATAGCGAAAAGCCAGCCACACGCGGCGGATCGCGCCGGGGTGGGCCGTGGGGCCGAAGAGCAGGTCGGTGAGCGTGTCCAGCTCCTGATCGGGACGGCGACCGTACACGCACGCCACGGGCACGACCTGGATCGGCCGGGAGATGTCGCGCTGGGCCCGCAGGATTTCCGTGAGCACGTCCGTGTTGCCCGACGAGAACCGGCGGGGCATGCCCCGAAAATCCGAGACGAACAACAGGCTGGGGACGTTGTTTTCGAACAGCCGTTCGAGCAGGCCGTCCTTATACGGATTCGGATACCGCCGACGCACCAGCAGGCTGCGCACAATAGCCACCGCGCGGGCGAGGGTTTGGTTCCAAGGCACGAACAGGCCCATGGAGATGTAGTGGGCGAAACGGGGCGCGGGCAGTCCCTGGCGGGCCAGGATGTAGGCCAGGGCCAGATATTCCAGGCGGCTGCGGTCGCGAAGGACATAGAGGATGGGGCCGCGCTTGGCCGCCTCCCGGATCTCCTTGGCGTCGGCGTCCGCCACCTGATAGCGGCGAAAGAAGAGGCGCAGGATCACGCGCATCAGCAGCGAGAACCGCCCCGAAAGGATCGACGAATGCCAATGGAGATTCGGCCCCAACGCCTCGCGAAGATCGCGGTTGGGGGAGGGAGTCTCGGACGCGGCCGCCGGGGCGGCGATGTCGTTTTCGGCCGGCTCGGCCATATATACTCGCCTTCAGCCGCCCGAAAATCGGGCGAGCCGGGATCGGTCTAGATAAAGCTGATGTTGTCGTCCGCCTCGTCGCCCAGTTTTTCCTTGAGCGAGGCGATGTCGTTCTGGACGCCCCGATAATTGGCGTTGGCCTCGTCAACCTCTTGGAAGACACGCAACGCCCGCTTGAGTTCCCCCATATTCTGGTAGGCTTCGCCCAGATCCATCAAGACGTCCAGGCGCATAGTCTCGTCCCAGGTCTCGCTCGGCTCGGCGGCCAGGGCCGTGTCCAAATACACCGCCGCCTCGTCCCAACGCTCCAAGTCCATGAAACATTGGGCCAATTGGTAGGCCGTGTCCGCTTCCCGAACCGGATCGCCCAGGGCCAGCGCCTTTTGGAATTCGGTGATGGCGTCGTGCGTCTGTTCCATTTCCCGATAGGCGATGCCCAGGGAGAAATGGGTCTCCGAGTCCTGCATGGCCTCTTCGCCGAGCATGGATTTGAACTCGGCGGACATATCCTGCAAAAAGTCGCCGGTGCCCTGGATCTTGGCCGCGGCCACTTCGCCGGTCAGATCCTTGAGCAGGTCGCCCAGGTCGTCGTCGGAAATGGTCACGGACTCGCCCGACGACCCGGCGTCGGTTTCGATGATCTCGACCGCGGGCGGTTGGTCGTCGTGGGTGAAGACGTCCACGTCCGCTTCCGCGTCGCCTTCCAGCGCCTCGCCGAAAAGGTCCTCGCCTTCGTCGTCGTCCGGCGCCTCGGTCAGCTCGCCGGCTTCATCGTCCAGCTCCATCTCGGGCACGTCCGTGTCCCCGGCATCCACGTAGGGCGTCACGCGCTCCGTGCCGGCGGCCTCGTCCTCGGCGGCGTCGAACAGGTCGACGCCCTCATCCGACGTTTCAGCGGCGGGCGCGGCTGCGATGTCAGGCTCGTCTTCGGTCTCGTCCGCCTCGGCGAACAGATCCGCCTCCACTTCGCCCGGCGATTCGAAGGAGAAGATCTCGCCTTCGTCCTCCGGTTCCGGTTCGGTCTCGGGTTCCGCCTCGGCAAACAGATCGGCGCCTTCGTCCTCGGGTTCGGCGAACAGGTCGGCGTCGCCGTCTTCGACGTCGCCGGGCTCGGCGGCTTCCTCGACGGCCTTGACCATCGTCTCTTCGAGGTCTTCGACCGCCGGAGATTCTTCTTCTTCCGGAGCTTCGCCGAACAGATCGGCCTCGCCGGTTTCGTCGTCCTCGGCCGCGCCGAACAGGTCCGCCTCGCCGTCATCGGAGGCCGCCGCTTCCGGCTCGGTCGGCGATTCGTCGGGGATCATGCCTCCGAACAGATCCACCTCGCCGTCGTCGGCGGGTTCGGCCTCGTCCGGCGGCGAGGTTTCCCCGGGAGCCTCAAAGGTCGTGATCTCCGGCAGGTCCGCCTCGTCCATCTCGCCCCAGGCGATGTCCACGTCCTCCTGCTCGGAGAAGGGCACCACCACGTCCTCGAAGAACTCCCCGGCCTCCTGATGGGCCTCGGCGTCGATACCGCCCAAACGGGACAGACGCACCTGCACTTCCGTGTTGTCCGGGTCCATGGCCCGGGCCTCGACGAGCATGTCCCCGGCCTCGTCCATGCGCCCGTCGGCCATCGCCTCGTCGGCGCGGGAGAGCAGATCTTCCACGCGGGTCGTGGATTCGGCGGTGAACTGGCGATCCAGCGCCTTGACGCGCTTGTGCTTGGGCGCCAGTTCCTTGGCTTCCTGCAGATATTGCCGGGCCGCGCCGGTGCGTTGCAGGCGTAGGCAGAGTTCCACCAAAGCCACGAGCTGACCGACCGCGTCGTCCTTGCGCCCGGCCTCGCGGTAAATCTGCGTCAGACGGCGGCGGGCCTCCTCGTTATCCGGGTCCAGACGCACGATGCGCTCGAAGATCTCCGTCGCCGAGGCCGCGTCGCCCGCGTCCATCGCCCGCTCGGCCCGCCCGAACAGCAGCAAGGACGCCTTGTCCACCTCGCCGCGTTGGGCGTAGACCTCCGCCAGTTCGCCCAACGCCGCTTCGTCCTCCGAGTCCAACGCCAGGCGCTTGCGCAGGAGCATTTCCAGCTCGCCCAGATGGCCCGATTCCCGATGGGCGTCGATGGCCGCGTCCAGCGCCTCGCGATAGGCCGCCGCGTCCTCGCCGCCTTCCAAGGCCTTGAGCACGCGCTTGTGGGCCTTGGCGTTGGCCGGGTCGATCGCCAGCACCCGACGCAGGCTCGCCAGTTGGGCGTCCGGATCCCCCGCGTCGGCGTCGGCCATGACGAACAGCTCGATAATCGCCTCGTCGGCCTTGTCGTCCTTGACCAGCACGGCGACCAACTCGTCGCGCACGTCCCGCCGATCCTGCTGGGCGAGGATCTCCCGATAATGCCGCTGGGCCTGGGCCGGATCGCCGTCCTCGGCCGCCGTCCGCGCCTGGGACAGCGCCACGTTAAGCGCCGCCTCGGCGTCCCCGGCCTTGGCCAGCAGGTCCTTGAGCTTCTTGAGGGCGCGGGCTTTTTGGCCGTCCAGGGCCATCGCCGCTTCCAACGCCTCGCGGGCGCCGGCGGTATCTCCGGTCTCGACGAGCTTGTCGGCCAGGGCAAAGTACTCGGCCGCGGCCGTCTCTTCGTCTCCCTGGGCCTTGTGCAGTTGGGCCAGATGGCGGCGGGCGTCGTGATGATCCGGCGCGATCCGGGCCACCTGGCGCCACGCATCCACCGCGTCGTCCAGGCGATTGTCGGCTTCCAGTTGCGTCGCCAGCCGAACGGCCGTCTCGGCGGCCCGCTCGTCCTCGCCCGCCTCCCGATAGGCGTCTCGAAGGGCCGTCAGGGTGCGTTCGTCGCCGGGGGCCAGGGCCAGGGCTTCGTCGAGCCAGTCGATCTTTTCGGGCCCGGTCAGGGCGTCGCCGGTCGCGTCGATGGCCTCGAAACACACGGCCAGCGCCGCCTTTTCGTCACCCGAGGCCTTGAGCGCGTCGCGCAGGCGCGTCCAGTAGCCCAGGCCGATCGGGTCGAGCTTGACCGCCTCGCGCAGCAATTCGATGACCGCGTCGGATTCGCCGGCTTTCTTGGCGGCATCGGCCAGTTGATCCAGATATCCCACCGCCGCCTTGGCGTCGCCGCGGGCCTCGGCCAGGTCCTTCAACGCGGCCAGGGCCTGCCGGTCGCCGGGGCGGATGGTCAGGGCGTCGTCGTAGGCCGCCGCGGCGCTCTTGGTCTCGTCGTTTTTGAGCAGATGCCCGGCGTAGTCGATGAGCCAGTCGGCCGCCTCGTCGCGCCGCTGGGATTGCAGCAACAGATCCTTGATGCGCAGGCGCGCGTGGGGCTGCATCGGGTCGGCGTCGACCACCCGGTGGAGAATCTTTTCTTCAAGCTGAACTTCGCCCGCCGAACGCACCGTCTCGGCCAGGGTCAGCAGATGGGCCGCCGCCTGTTCGGGCTCGGCCGCGTCCGCGTAGTGGGCGCAGAGTCGATCGACGACCTGGGTGTTGGAGCGATCCAAGGTCAACGCGATTTCCAGCTTGCTGACGGCCTCGTCCCGATCGCCGGCCTTGGCGCATTCCTCGGCGAAGCGCAGCAGTTCGTGGACCTCGCCGGGCGAGTCGCTGGCGGCCTGATAGACTTCCCGCAGCCGCCCGTGGGCCCGCTCGTCACGGGGTTTCTCGGCGACGATCTTGAGCAGGGCCGCCTCGGCGGCGTCGAAGTCCTTATGATCCCGACGCAGCGCGGCCAGGTCGAACAGGGCCTCGATCATCGCGCCCTCGCGCCCGGCCTTTTCCAGCACATCCACCAGCTTGGCGGCGGCGGCCACGTTGTCCGGCTCGTGGCTGCGGATCTCGCGCAGCACCTCGACGGCCCGGTCCCAGTCGCCTTTCTGCTCGGCGGCCGAGGCGATGGCCACCAGGTTGCGGATCGCCTCGTCGGCGTCGCCGGTGGAGAACTGCAATTCGGCGAGCATGCGCAGGGCCTGGGGATGCTCGTCGTCGATGTTCAGGATCTGCGTCAGATGTTCCTGGGCCTGCACATAGTCGCCCCGCTCGGCGGCGATCTCGGCGAGCATGAGCAGGTGGGGGAAGCCCTCGGCCAGGGAGTCGGCCTTCTTGAAGATACGCACGAACTGCTCGTGGGCGTTCTCGTGGCGGGGCTTGATTTCCAGGATGCGCGTCAAGGCCCGCTTGGCGTCGTCGATGCGGCCCTCGGCGGCGTACAGCGGCGCCAGCTCCAGCAGCCACGCCACTTCGTCGTGGGCGCTGTTGGATTTCTGGGCCAACGCCAACAGGCGCTCCCGCGCGACCATGTCGTCGGCGCGCAGCCCGGCGGCGTCTTCCAGGTACTTGCGTTGGTTGTCCTTGTTGCCGGCGTCCTCGGCGATTTCGGCCAGACGATAGAGCCGCGCGGCCGCCTCATCGAACTCGCCCGCCTCCTCGTCCAGACGCGCCAATGTGAGCAGCGCCTGGGTGTCGGTGTCGGAGATGGTCAGAAGCTCGTCGGCGAATTCGCGCGTGGCGTCCGAATTGCCGGCGGACTGGGCCTGATCCATCAGGCCGTGCAGCACGTCCACGGCCTTGGCGGGCCGATCGGTGGACAGGTACAGATCCTTGAGGCGGCGGCGGGCATCGACCAGACCCGGCGCGTGGCGGATGATCTCCTGGAGCGCCTTCTCGGCCTGTTTGGTCTCCCCGGTTTTTTCGTGCATCTCGGCCAGGGTGGAGAGGATCTCCAGCGCCGTCTCCGTGCGCCCGGCGTCCAGCGCCAGATCCTTGCGTTTGCGCAGGGCCTTGATGTTGCCCTCGTCAAGCTGGGCAATCTGCGTCAATGCCTCGTCGGCGCCGCTTACATCCCCGGTCTTCTGTAGGCGCTCGGCATGGGCGAACAACAGATCGACGGCCTTTTCGGTCTGCCCCAGGTCCACATACGCCCGACGCAGTCGATCGAAGACCGCCGCGTCGTCCGGGCGATGGTGGCGCCATTCCAGCAGCGTCTCGGCGGCCGCTTTCAGATCCCCCGAGTCGGTATGCAACTGGGAGATGGCCGCAAGCTGTTGCACGGCGGCGTCGATGTCCTTGGAGCGGATCAGGAAATCCTTGAGGGCGTTGCGGGCGCTCAGGTGTCCCGGCGCGAACTCGACGGCTTGGTCCAAATAACCCCGGGCGGCGACGTGGTCCTTGTTCCGGTCGCTGATGGACGCCAGTTCCAGCAGTTCGCCCACCGCTTTTTCGGTCTGGCCCTGGGCCGCGAAGGCCTGATGAAGATCCTGATGAACCCGCAGGTTATCCGGGGCGATGGAACGCACCTCGCGCAGCACCGCCTCGGCCTGTTCGGGCTTGTCGGCGTCCAAGTGCCCCTCGGCCACCTCGAACATGCGGGCCACCGCCTGATCGGTGCGACCCGCCCGATGCAGCAGATCGGCCAGTTTCAGGCGCACATCCAACCGCTCGGGCGCGGCGTCGGCGGCCTGAGTGGCCAGATCCACGGCTTCGTCCAATTGCCCGGCTCCGGCCCGTGTCTCGGCCAGCGTCATCCACTCGTCGGCGGCCTTGTCGCCCCGATCGCTGTCGGCATAAAGATCGGCCAGCGCCCGCCGGGCCTCGACCCGCGCTCCGTCCAGGCTCACGGCTTCGCGCAGGTGGGCCTCCGCGTCTTCGAATTGGTCAGCGGCCGATTCCAATCGGGCCAGGGCCAGCAGTTGGTCCACGGCTCCGGCGGTGTCTTTCTTCGCGCGCAGAATGTCGATCAGCCCGGAGAGGGCGTCGCGGTTCTCCGCGTCGTCGGCGAGTACGTCCTGGAAACGGGCCTCGGCGAATTCCAGGTTCTCCTGTTCCACGCCCCACCGGCCCAGGTCCAGCAGCATCGCCGCCGCCTTGTCCGGCGCGCCCGCCTCACGATGCATGGCCGCCAGGGATTCCCGGGCGTGCTCATGCGTGGGACGCAGGCGCAGCACCTCGCCCCAGTTTTCGGCGGCCGGATCCGTTTCGTCCAAATCCCGTCGCGCTCCGGCCAGCCGGTCGAGGGCGTCCACGATCGCGTCGTCGTCCTTGCGACCCCGAGCGACGGCCAGCTTGAGCGTCAACGCGCCGATGTGCCCCTCGTCCAGGGCGAGCATTTTGTCGACCGTCCCGGCGGCGTTGGCCCAGTCCTTGGCCTTGATCGCCGTGTCGGCCAACTCCGTCAGATGAACGAGCGCTTGGGCGGGATTGGTCTTGGCGAAGAATTCGGCGGCGGCTTCCCGCGCGAGGGCGTCGCCGGGACGCAGGTCCACCCATTTCTCCAGGTACTTGGCCTGCATCTCGGGCAGTTTCTTGGCCTGGGCCGATTCGGCCAGCCGGGACAGGCATTTGGCGGCGGCGTCCTTGTCCGAGCGCTCCAGCGCCGTCTGGCAGACCGCCTCCAGCGCCGCAATGTCGCCCGCCTCGTGCGCGAGGATTTCGTCCAGGTACGCGGCGTAATCGTCGGCCCGTTCGTCGGCGAAGGCGTCGCGCACCTCGGCCAGATGGGCCCGGGCGGCGTTGATGTCCAGATCGGCGTAGGCGTCGGCCGCTAGACGGATATCCGGCTCGGGCTCCGGCTCGGGCTCCGGTTCCGGTTCCGGTTCCGGCTCCGGTTCCGGCTCCGCCTCGTCGGCATGTTCGTCGACGTCTTCGAGGACTTCGCCGACCAGGTCTTCGGGCTCCGGTTCGCCCACGATGCGGTCGATGGTCGTCCCGGCCGCTTCGACCGGTGCGTCTTCTTCCTCGGAGAACAGATCCACACCGCCGGTATCCGCTTCGGACTCGGGTTCCTCGTCCGAGGAGAACAGATCGATTCCGTCCTCGGCCTCGTCGTGGTCCTCGAAGGAGATTTCTTCGTTGTCGTCCTCGTCGCCGCCGAACAGATCGATCCCGCCTTCGTCGGTGTCCTCGGCCTCTTCGCCCTCGACGGTCTCCCGGCGCGCGTTGAAGACCATGTCCGCCAGGTCGGAGGCGGCGCGGCTTTCCCGGGATTCGACCGGGGTTTCTTCCTCGGTTTGCTCCTCGTAGCGGGCGATCTCGTTGTCGGCTTCCACGTCGTGGTGGGAGTCGAATTCCTCGAACTCGATCATTTCGTGTTCGTCGTCGCCGGCCGGTTTTTCGCCGAACAGGTCGTCGTCATCCAGCGACGAGTCGTCGATCTCGGCGATGTCGTCGGGGGGGACGTCCGCGCCTCCGGCCGGTCCGCCGCCCACGGTCATGTCGCCGAACAGGTCCACGCCTTCCAGGGAGTCGTCTTCCCGATCCAGTTCGGGCGGCACCTCCCAGACGTCTTCCTCCACCGCCGGATCCACGGTCGGGTCCACGGTCGGGTCCACCGCCGAATCCGAAGGCCGCGCGGCGACCGGTTCGTCCTCGACCTCGATCTCCACGTCCGCCGCCGCCTCGTCGTCCTCGGGCGCGGCTTCGGCGGCTTCTTCTTCATCGAAATCGATTTCGATCTCCGAGCCGTCTTCCTCGCCGATTTCCACCACCACCTCGGGCTGGGCCATGCGGGAGATTTCCTCCAGCGTGGGCGCGGTGGCTTCGGGCAGGTCGGCGGCGAGAATTTCCGGCGGCAGGGATTCCAACGTCTCGCGGGCGAATGCACTGTCCGGATGGAAGCGCTGGATGCGCTCGCAGACCAGGCGGATCTGGTCCTGGCGCGCGGCGGCTTTGTACATCTTGGCGACGTTTTGCAGCGCCGCCTCGGCCCGGTCGTATTGGCTCAATTCCTCGGCCGAATGGGCGATCGTCTCCTGGATGCGGATGGACCCGGACACGTCCTTTTTGATCTTGGCGACGATGTTGAGGACTTTGGCGTCCTGGTGGTCCGCGGCGTAGCTTTCCAGAAGCGGGCCGATGATCTTGTCGTGCTCCAGGCCCTTGTCCAGAAGGCTTTCCAGCAGCTTGCGTTGCTCGGAGGGCTGGCCCTTGCGCTTGAAGATGTTGCCGGCCTTGACGAACTCCTCGACCGCCTCGTACTCGAACCCTTCGTTCAAGTACCGCTGCCCCAGCTTGATGCGTCCGATGGCGTTGTCCGGGGTCTGGTCGATGAGCATGCGCAGGGTGTTCAGGGCCTGACGCTTGCGTCCGGCGGCTTCGTGCAGTTCGGCGGCCTTGGTGTACATGGACACCACTTCCGAGGCCAGGCCCAGTTTCTGATATTGGCCGGCGAGTTTGAGGTAGACCTCGATCATATTCGGGTCCACTTCCAACGCGCGCTTATAGACGGCCACGGCCTTGGGATAGAAGGATTTCTCGGCGTAGTTCTCGGCGACGGTCAGGTACTGGTCCAGGGCCTTGAGCTTGTCCCCGATGGAGAAATACTTGTCGGCCAGCTTCAGACGCAGGCGCATGTCGAACGGGTCGTCCTGGACCTCGTCGAGAAGCTCCTGCACCGCCGGGTCGACGTAGTCTTCATCCTCGGCGCGCCGCCCGGTTTTGGGACGGCTGACCAATTTGGAAAAAAGGGAGCCCTTTTTCTTGCTCAAGATTTCCCCCGCTCGAAACGAAAGCGGCAATAGGCCGTCCGCGACGGCCCGTCGCGCAAACGGCGATTCGACCCGGCCCTACCCGATCCGCGTGAACTGCTTATCCACGCTGGTCAGGCGGTCGAATCCCTGATCCGTAATCACGACCGTGTCCTCTATGCGTACACCAAAGCGGCCGGGCAAGTATATCCCCGGCTCCACGGTGACGACCATGCCCGGCTCGGCCGTCGCGTCGCTGGTGGGCGAAAGGCGCGGTGCTTCGTGGATTTCCCGGCCCACGCCGTGGCCCAGGCCGTGGCCGAAATAATCCCCGTAACCCGCCTCGCGAATATGCTCCCGGGCGATCTTGTCCACGTCCTTGAGCGCCACGCCCGCCTTGAGCCCCCCAAGGGCCGCCGCCTGAGCCTCGCGCACGATCTCGTAAACGCGCTTTTCTTCCTCGCCGACCTCGCCCACGGCCACCGTGACCGTCTGGTCCGAGCAATAGCCCTGGTAGACGCATCCCCAGTCGATGACCACCAACTCGCCCTCGGCGATTTTCTTGTCCGAGGCGATGCCGTGGGGCAACGCGCCTCGGGGCCCGGAGGCGATGATGGTCTCGAAGCTCGTCGCGCTCGCGCCCTCGCGACGCATCGTCAACTCGAGCTCCACGGCCACGTCGTTTTCGCTGATGCCCGGTTTGAGCACCCGTAGCGCCGCGTCCAGGCCCGCCTCGGCGATCTGGGCCGCCTTGCGCATGACGGCGATCTCGCCCGTGTCCTTGCAAAGGCGGATGGCGTCCAATTTGGACCCCAGGCCGATCAACTGCGCGTTCTCCAGCTTGCCCAGCAGGCGTGCGTGGTCCTCGACGGTCATCGTGCCGTCTTCAAAGCCGATGCGCTTGGCTCGCGCGGCCTTGAGCTGCTTGACCGCCGACGGCATCTTTTGGGACTCGATGACCGGCGTGAAGCCTTTGAGCTGTTCGGCGGCCTGCGTGGCGTATCGGGAGTCGGACAGGAACAGCGCCTTGTCCGCCGTGATCACCAGGGCGCCTTCGCTTCCCGTGAAACCGGACAGATAGCGCACATTCGTCAGGTTCCAGACCAGGATCGCGTCCAGGTCATGCAACGCCAGCAGCTTGCGGACGGCGTCCAGGCGCGCGCTCATCGCTTGCCGCCCTTGGCCGCGATTTTTCGCGCCGCGTGGCGAAGCGCCAGCAGGTAGCCGTGCGTTCCCAGGCCTTCGATGCGCCCTTCGACGACCGGCGCGATGTAGCTTTTGTGCCGGTATTCCTCACGGGCATGCGTATTGGAAATATGCACCTCGATGGTCGGAATCGCGACGGCCTTGATGGCGTCCATGAGCGCGATCGAGGTGTGCGTATAGGCGGCGAGGTTGGCGATGAGGTAATCGCAGCTTTTGCCCGCCGCCTGAATCGCCGAGACCAGTTCGCCTTCGTCGTTGCTCTGGCGGCATTCCACCTCCACGCCCAACTCGGCGCCCAGCGCGGTCAGCGCGGCGTTCACGTCCTCGAGCGTCTCGGCGCCGTAGATCTCCGGTTCCCGCGTTCCCAGCAGGTTCAGATTCGGCCCGTGCAGCACCATCACCCGCGCCATCTAGTTCCCCCGCCGGGCGTCGGATTTGTCTCCGGCGCCGAAAACCCGCCGCAAGAAACGGCGCAGGGGGCTGATGTCGGCCAGCATGGTGTCGGGCGTGGCGGCTTCGTGCGCATCGTCGGTGAAGAAACTTTCAATCGCCGTGTTGGCGTCGTCGTCGGACAGCAATTGCGCCACGTCCGAGGCGGGTTCGTCGACTTTCGATCCGCTCTCGTCCGTCGGCAGGACAATGCGATCCACGTCGGCGTCCGGGGTGTCGTCGGCTGTCGCTTCGGGGGCGGGCTCGGAAAGCTGCACTCCGACTTCTTGGCCCTCGACTTCCGGTTCACTCTCGTCCGTCGGTAAAACGATGCGATCCACATCGGCGTCCAAGGTGTCGCCCGACGTCGCCTCGGCAACGACAGGTTCTTCGAGTTCCGGTTCGGCTTCGTCCGTGGGCAGAACGATGCGGTCCACGTCGGCGTCCAAGGTGTCGGAGATGCGATAGACCTGCGTGTCGGGGATTTCTTCCAAGGCAGGCTTGGGCGCCGGGACGCGCTCAGGCTCGGCGGGCGGTGTCGGCTCGGTCTGCGCCTCGACGGCCGGCTCCGCTGCTGCGACGGCTTCCCTGGCCGCGGCCTCGGCGGCCTCCCGGGCGGCGGCTTCCTCCCGCGTTTCGATCACGGTCGTGGACGGCCCGGACGGCGAGGTTCGATCATCGGCGGTGACACGGAAGGAACGCCGCTTGGCGGCCTGTTGCGCGGCGGCCTGCAAGGCCTCGATGTCCTTGCGCAGGATGGTCGTGGTCGAATCTTCGTCCACCCCCATGCGGGGCCGACTGCCCACATGCACTTGCCCCTCGCCGGTCTTGGCCATTTCGTCGGCCTGCATGGCCAGCGAGGAGGGCGGGCGGGCGCTCGATGCCCCGGCGCTGCCGTTGGAGAAGACCGCGTCCAGGTCCAAATCCGTGTCGTCGCCGTCGTCCATGTCGATGGCGTGGAAATCGTTGACCACGAAATCCAGGGCCGGGTCGTTGGATTCGGCTTTTTCGTCGTTGAGCAGGTCGGACAGGGCCGTGCCCCGCTCGGTGATGAGCACCGAATCCGGCTCCGGACGCGGCGAAGGCACCCCCAGGTCCGGGTCGTGCGTCGGAGCGGATTTCTCCACCATATCGTCCATGTAGTCATGGGCGTCCCGGCCGAGTTGGCGGGCGAAGTCGGTGGTGGACTTGGGGGTTTCGGAGGACTCGTCGGTCGGCTCGTGGGACGCCGCCTCGGCCCGCAACGCTCCCGATAAGGTGCTGCCCGGCGCGGCGTTGTTGTTCAGGCCGCGAGGCAGCGGCGACCTGGGCGGCGTTTTGGACCGACGCGACTTGGCGCGTTCCGGCGGGGCGGCCTTCGCCTCGGGTTCCGGCTCCGGCTCGGCGGGATCGGCCTCGGCGGGCGGTTCCTCCACGGGAGCGGGTTTAGTCGGCTCGTCCGTTTCGAATTCGGCGTCGACGGTCGCGACATCGTCCGACGCGGCGGCCGCGTCCGGCTCCGTTTCCGAGGACAGCTCGGCCGCGGCCTCGTCGTCCGCCGATTCGTACTCGCCCTCGGAGGCGACCTCCGGTTCGTCGTCCATGCTGACCGCCGAGACGCCCTCGTCCTCGAGTTTGCGGATCAGGGCGCGGGCCTGCTGGTCCATCGGATCCCGTTCCAGGCGGCGGCGCAGGACCTTGAGGGATTCCTCCAGCTTGTCCATCCGCGCCAGGCACACCGACAGGCCGATGGCCGCGACCGCGTTGTCCGGCAGCTTTTCCACCACCGGCGCCAGCGCCCGGGCCGCGCCGTCGGTCTCGCCCATGTCCATCAGGGCCAGACCCAGCATTTCCTGCACGGACAAAGCGCCCGGATGCGCTTGAAGTCCTTTAATGGCGGTGGCTTTCGCGGCTTCGAGTTGGCCGAGTTTGCGATAGGCTTCCGACAGCCGGGCGTAGACGTGGGCGGGCCCGCCGTGATCGATCATCTTCGCATATTGATCGATGCGCCGCTGATGCTCGGCGTCCATAACCCTATCCCCTCAAAGGCCGCGAGAATTCCGAAGAAATTGGGGATGCATTATGGCCCAGGCGCGGCGGTGTCGCAAGCGCTTACAAGGCGGGATTTCGGTTCAAAATCGGGATTGACCGATGGTCAGGCTCGGCGGCGCGCCCAGGTGACGACGAACAGAAGCGCCAGGGCGATCACGGCCAACGGCGCGGGTTCGCCGTGGCTGCCGGTCACTTGGCATCCGCCGCTTTCATCGGGCGCTTTGTCCTTTTTGGTGGAGGCTTCCGATTCGGCGGATTCGTCCGGGTCGTCCAGGTCGTCGTCGGTCAGTTCGCCCGGGTCCACTTCGTCCACGCCACCCACGTAAATGTCGTATTTCTTGTGGGAAATCGGGCTTTTGACGAAGTCGGTTTCGATGGAGACAAAGGCCACTCCGCCGGGCAGGCTCCCGGTCGCCGGAGCGGCCACGCAGTCGCCGTCGCAGCGGGCCCAGCCGAGTTGGTCGCCGTCCACGTCATAGACCCGCACGATCTTTCGGCGCTCCGGGTCGTGGTCGTACACGACGATTTTCGGAAACTGGCCGTCCTCGAAGCGAAAACGCCACACATCGGTGTCGTAGAGGCGCAGGCCCGTCTCGCCAAGGGCCGCGTGCTCGCCGAAGACGGTCTGCGTCGAGTCGTTCTGCTCGAATTCGTCGTCCGCGGGCATGTCGTTGGGGCAATAGCTCTCGGCGGCGGCACGAATGTCGTCCTCGTCCAGGTCGGACGGCGAATGCATCCGCGCGGGCGCGGGGTTCATGGTGGCCGAGTCGTTTCGCGAATGGCCCAGACCCCAGAAATGCCCCGCCTCGTGGGTGAGGGCGTCTCGCAGGTTCAGGGTGCCTTCCGGCGGATTTTCCTCGTCCGACCAGCGCCAATCCACGGCGTTGATGGCCACGTCGCAGTCGCGCAGCATGCCGTCGGCGCCGAAGAAGCACTGGGTGATCGCCAACGTCGAGCGGCCGAAATCCCAGCGGCGGGTTTCGGCGTAGATGACGTTCTGCCGGTCGTCGGCCATGCCCGCCTTGTCGGTCAAGCCGCCGAAGGCCAGGTCGATGCCGCAGAAGGTCTGCCGGTCGTAGTTCCAGCGGGAGAACGAATCGAGAGCCGCCTGTACGGCGCCGGGAAAGAGGATGTCGTCCAAGTCCTCGTTGACCACGTATTTGACCGGGAACTCATCCCAGCGGCACGCATGCCCGAGGCAGTCGTTGTATTCATACGCCCGCGCCGGGGCCGCGAAAGCTCCGGCGATCAAGGCGGCGGCGAGGGCCGCGACGGCGAGAGGGCGACGCGTCACTTGGCCGCGCCGGTCCATCGGCGAACTTGGTCGAGGGTGACGACTTCCTGGCCGAAGACGCAGTCCGCCATGGTGCTGGCGCATTTGTAGATCTCTCGGACCAGGACACCGGTAGGGTCCTTGACGGCCATCGGACGGCCGTTGTCGTCAAACATCAGGCTGAAGCGGCCTTGGGAGAATTCGGTGACGCGCAACTCGCCGTTCGCGTCCCGGTCCATGGCCAAAAGCACCCGGTCGCCGACTTCGAATTGAGGCGTACCCGGCACCAGCAGCCCGCCGTCGGCGTCCACGCCGCCGGGGACGTGGAAGAAAATCGGCTCGGCGACTTCGCCCTTGTAGGCTTCGTCCACGGCCAACGTCACCTTGGTCATGACGGGCAGCGGCAAATCGTCTCCGCGTACGGTCTTCACGTCGGTCACGCGCCCGGTCACGACCACGTCCGCCTCGGCGATCAGATCCTTGGCGGTCATGGGAGACAGACTCGCGCCGAAGGCCGGCGAGGCGAGGGTGAAAACAATCAGAAGCGTCCAAGCGATGATGAGATTGCGTTCCATGGCGATCCATCCCCAGTGTTACTTTGCGTTCACGCGGGGTACTCATCCCTGTCCCGCGCGTTTGTCCGTCACGGCATACATCGGCAGCTTTCGGCCATTCGAAAAGCCCTGACCGCGATTCATTTCGTGAATTCTCCGGGAATTTTCGGAATCTTTTTGACAGCGGGATCGTATTCGGGCGCTTTTCGGGCGAGAAGCGCTTGATTCCAACCCGAAAAGGCGGGATTTTCCGGACGAATCGGCATACAATGCGCTTTTTGGTGTCACGTATTTTTTTCGGGGAAACGGGGAATTTATCCATGGGGAACGGCGCCAACGCCGAGCCGACTCGGCGCATCGCGGTGTATTGGGACTTCGAGAACATCCACCAGGGCATCCAGCCGATGGACCGGGTCGGCGGCCTGCGTCACGGGGCGCGGGGCCTGGGCGAGGAGATGGTCAACGTCAAGGCGGTGATGGATTACCTCAACGCCCTGGGCGACGTGGTCATCAACCGGGCCTACGCCAACTGGACCATGCTCAAGAACTACCGGTTTATTCTGCTGGAATATTCCGTGGACCTGGTGCAGCTCTTCCCTCGCGGCCAGCACGCCAAAAACGGCGCGGACATCCGCCTGTCGCTCGACGCCCTCGAGGACGTCTTCAACTTCGACGAGGTGGACACGCACGTCGTCATCGGCGGCGATTCGGACTTCGCGGGCCTGGGGCAAAAATTGCGTCAGTACGGCAAGTACGTGGTGGGCATCGGCGCGCGCAACTCGTCGAACATCTACTGGATCAAGGCCTGCAACGAGTTCAAGTATTACGACACCCTGGTCACGCGCCTGGAGGAGGAAGAGGAGGGCGACGGGGACGGCGGCGATCGCCGGCGGGTCTCGCCCAGCCTGGACGCGGCCAAGGAGCTTCTGTTGCGCGCGGTGCGTCGCCTGATTCGCAGCCGGGACGATGGTCTGGCGCCCCTGGCGCGGGTGCGTCCGATGATGCTGCGCATGGACCCGTCGTTTGACGAAGGCGCCTTCGAGCACGACACGTTCCGCGAGTTTGTCGAGGCGTGCTCCGACGTGGCGCGTATCGAGGAAGACGAGGCGGAAGGCAAGGTCGTCGTGCCCGTGCGGCTGGACAAGCCCGCCGCGCCCCGCGCCGACGAGACCTATTCGGACGAGGAACTGCTGACGGTCTATCGCAACACGTTGCGCCAGATCCACTACCGTCTGATCACCCCCGACGAACGCAATCAAGCCCTCAAGGCGCTCTACGATCTGCTGGTCGAGGAAGGACCGCTGGAGGATCAGGCCCAGGTCAAAAGCCGCCTGGTGGAGATCTACGCCGAGGACGGCATGTCCCTCACCGATGAGGAGGCCCAGAACATCTGGGACCTGGGCTACAAAGCCAACGCCTACTACTTCCAGGAATACCCCTATCGCCAGATCGTCATCAACGAACGCGTCACCAACCTGGAGGCGATGTTTCGCCGGGCGGACGTGTCGGTCATCAAGCGTCTGCTGGGCCGCTGCCCGGTCCAACCGCTGCGATCGAGCGTGGTGGCCGAATTGCTTTACGGGCCGGACGCGGATCGTGACGAGGCGGTGGATGAATTGATTCGTGAAATGACGACGGGAGCCTAGAAACGAGCCGATGAAACGCATCTCGCATGCCTTGGTCATCGCGGTGATGACGTTGCTGACGACGACGGCATTTGCCGACGATGTCGCGGGCGACCTTCTCTTTCGCCTGCGGGTGCGAGCGCCGGAAGTCGCGGATCGGGCGGCCCTGGCGCGGTTCGGCTCTCATTTGCAGCCGGTGGCGGGTCGGGACGGGTGGTTCGACGTGGTCGTCAACGCCGCCACCGGGCAGGCGATCGGCCGGGCGGGGTTCGCGACGGCCCAGATGACCCTTCTGGACCTTCCCGGCGAGCTGTCCTATTTCCACGAGGAAGACGAGATCGGCGACGCCCTGGACGGGTGGGCCGAGGACTATCCCGATTGGGTGGACGTGTCGTCCATCGGCACGACGGCGGACGAGCGGCCGATCCGGCTGATCAAGATCGGCGACAAGACCGAGACCGGCGAGGGCGGGCTGTTGCTCACCGCCACGACGCATGCCCGGGAGTACATCACAACCGAGGTGGCGTTGGAATTCGCCCGGCGCGTGCTGGAAGACGCCGCCAACGACGAGGACGGCTTCGCGCGCTGGCTGATCGAGAATCGGGAGATCTTCATCGTGCCTTCGGCCAATCCGGACGGCCATCAATACGACATGGACCAGGGCCTGGTTTATTGGCGGAAGAACCGGTCGGAAACGTCCCTTGAGGACTGCCCGGGCGTGGACATCAACCGCAATTTCCCCGTGGATTTCGGCGGCGAGGGCGCCTCGGACGAGGTGTGCGACGAGCTTTACCATGGCGCGTCGGCGCTCTCCGAGATCGAGGCCCAGGCCCTGGTGCAACTGATCGACGACAACCCCAACCTCCATGTCGCCGTGGACCTGCATTCGTTCGGCGGGCTGGTGCTCTATCCTTACGGCTATCGCGCGTTGGGCATCGAGGACGCCAACGACGGCACCACGCATGCCTTGGCCGGGTCGTTGATCGGCTCGGAGTTGGGCTACGCATCCCAGACGTCCTACCAGCTCTATCCCATCAGCGGCGGGATGATCGACTACCTCTACGACCACTTCGGCATGCTTTCGCTGCTGATCGAGTTGACCACCTCGACGGAGGGCTTCTACCCGGCCGAGTCCGTCTTCGATCCGTTGTTCGCCAAGACCGACGCGGCGTTGTACCTGGCCGCCGCCCTGGGCGACGACCCGGACGAGGTGCAGACCGCGGGGCTGTGGAAATCGGAGTTGAGCGTGACCGAAGGCGGCGCGGTGCGCGTGGCGTGGTGGCCTTACGCGGGCGGGCCGTGGGGCACGTGGTCCATCCTGCGCGACGACGGCGACGGCGAATATGCCCAGGTCGCCGGGCCGATCAACGCCGGGCAGAACAGCTACGATTACGACGACAACGGCGTCGAGGCCGGCGCGACGTATCGCTATCGCATCCGCTATTCGGGCACCTACGGCGAGCGGGATTTCCTGGACGAGACGATTACCCTGCCCGGCGACGACGATGACGACGACTCCGGTGACGATGACAGCGATGACGACGCGACGGGCGACGACGGCGTGCGCCCGATTGCCGACGCGGATGATGATGACGACACCGCGCCCGGCGGTGTGCGTTCCGCCGAGTCGAACGACGATGGCGGCGGCTGCGGAATCTAGCGCCTCAGCGCCGCCTCGATGGCCTTAATGGGCACATCCCCCTCCCGTACCACATGAAATGGACGCACCGTCAGGTCGACGACGGTACTGCCTTTGGAGGGCGGGAGAATGCCCGCGTCGTAGAGGATAACGTCCTCGTCGGCGAATTGAGCGGCAATGGCGTCCGGGTCGCCCGCGCCGGGTCGGCCGGAGCGATTGGCGCTGGTGGCCGCCAGGGGGACGCCCACTTGAGCCGTGAGCGTGCGCAGGAATTTCATGCCGGGCACCCGCACGCCGATGGTCGGGCCGCCGCCGGTCGCCGGTCCCACGCACGACGCCTTGGCCGGACCGATGAGCGTCAACGGTCCGGGCCAGAAACGTTGGGCGAGCCTATCCAGGTCGTGGGGAATCGAGTCGAAACACGCCAGCGCCATGGCCGTATGGGCCGCGACGCACGGCATGGGCTTGGCGCCGTCCCGGCCCTTGAGGTCGACGACCCGTTGCAGCGCCTCGGGCCGATCCAGCCGGGCCAGGAAGCCGTAGAGGGTTTCGGTGGGCGCGATGATCGGCCGCCCCGCGTCCAGATGCCCCAGCAACTCGGCCATCAACTCGGGCGCGCGAGTTTTGGGGCGGAGGACGACGCGGCGTAACGGCACGGTAGGCCTACAGCCGGCCGAGCTTGTCTTGCAGCTTGGCGTTTTTCTTGTCGACGCTCTCGCGCATGGCCTGCTTGTGCTCGCGCATCTTGGCCGCCAGCGCTTCGTCGCCCACCGCCAGAATCTGCGCCGCCAGTACCGCCGCGTTATGGGCGCCGAAGTTGCCCACCGCCACCGTCGCCACGGGCACGCCCGGCGGCATCTGCACCGTCGCCAGCAGGGCGTCCAACCCGCCCAGGGGCGTGGCGTCCATGGGCACGCCGATCACCGGCAGCGAACATGCCCCCGCGCAAACGCCCGCCAGATGGGCCGCTCCGCCGGCCGCCGCGATGATCACGCCGAATCCGTTTTTCTCCGCGTCGCGGACATAAGCGATCGTCTCGTCCGGGCTGCGATGGGCCGACAAAACGCGCACGTCGTGTTCGATGCTTAGGGCCTTCAACTGCTTCACGCACGCCGACATGGTGTCGAAATCCGAATCGGATCCCATCAAAACGGCGACTTTCTTGCTCATGATCTCTCCTCAATCTCGATGGCGGAAACGATGTCCGCACGGCCATTAGCCCATCGGCTCGATGCCGACCATGACCTGTCGCATATCGACGTCGATCGGCCGGGCCCGGCGGCGCATTTTCAGCCCAGGTGCCGGGCCGCCTTGGCGCCGATGTCCTTGCGGTAATGCATCCCGTCGAAGGTGATCTTCGGAACGTTGGCGTAGGCTTTCTTGATGGCCTCGTCGATGGTCGTGGCCAGGGCCGTGACGCCCAGGACGCGCCCGCCGTTGGTCTGCACGTGGTTGTGGACGTTCTTCGTCCCCGCGTGAAAAACCACGACACCCTCGTCGAAGGTCTGATCCAGGCCATGCACTTGAATGCCTTTTTCGTACGCGCCGGGGTACCCGCCCGACGTCAACACGACGCACACCGCCGCCTCGTCGTGCCACTCCACGATGTGCCCTTCCAGCGTCCCGTCGGCACAGGCCTGGAGAAGAGGCACGATGTCGCTTTTCAGGCGCATCATCAGCGGCTGGCACTCGGGATCGCCGAAGCGGACGTTGTATTCGAGGACCTTGGGCTTGCCGTCCACGATCATCAGGCCCGCGTAGACCACGCCTTGGTAGGGGCAGCCCTCGGCCTCCATGGCCTTGACGGTCGGCTCGATGACGGTCGTCATGATCTCGTCGTGCAGTTCGGGCGTGACGATCGGCGCGGGGGAGTAAGCGCCCATGCCGCCGGTGTTCGGGCCCTCGTCGTTGTCGAAGATGCGCTTGTGGTCCTGGCTGGTCGCCAGGGGCACGATCGCCTTGCCGTCGGTCAGGGCGAAAAAGCTGACCTCCTCGCCGTCGAGAAATTCCTCGACCAGCGCTTCCTTGCCCGCCGAGCCGAACTCCCGCTTGACCAGGATGCGGTCCAGCCCATCGGCCACGTCCTCGGCGCTTTGGCAGATCAACACGCCCTTGCCCGCGGCCAGTCCGTCGGCCTTGAGCACCACCGGCAGCCCCAGCGACGCGGCGTAGTCCTTGGCGGCGGCGACGTCGGTGAAGGATTGGGAGCGGGCGGTGGGGATGTTGTATTTGTTCATGAGGTTCTTGGAGAAGATCTTGGAGGATTCCAGGCGCGCGGCGGCCTCGGTGGGGCCGAAGACCTGGATCTCGGCGTCGCGCAGTTGGTCGACCAGTCCGTCGGCCAGCGGCGCCTCGGGGCCGACGACGACCAGGTCGATGCTTTCCACGTCGCATAGCTCCTGCAGTCCGAACAGGTCGTCCACGCCATAGGGCGCGTTGGTGGCGCAGGTGGCCGTGCCCGCGTTGCCCGGCGCGCAATGGACCGCCTCCACCAGGGGCGATTGGGCGATTTTCCAGCAAAGGGCATGCTCACGGCCGCCCGAACCCACGACGAGCACCTTCATCGTCGATCCCTCGCAATTCTGTGTCGTGATCGGCAAAGCTCGGGCCCCCAAGGCCCGACGGGAAGGAGGACTTTAGCGGATGGGGCGGTTTATTTGAAGAGGTGCTTGGGCAGCTTGAATCGCTTGATGATTTGCGGAATCACATACGGCTTCATATCGTTGTTTTTACCGTGGCCGACCACGGGAAAGGAAACCGAACAGCCGTCGATGTTGGGATGATAAATCATCCGATGACTGCCTTTACCGCGTCGCTCAATGATTTCGAAAAGAGGATCGTAATCTTTGAGGATCTTTTCCAGTTCACGCAGTTTGTAGGTCTTGCTCACCGGGCGACCTAAAGCACCCAGTCGAAATTTTCCGGCGAAGCCTGGGCCGGGATGAGACGCGGAACCGCGTTCTTCCAGGAGGATTTCGGATTTTCGGGGAAGGCTTGAACGGCTGCGGCTTGGAGGCTGCGAAAGCGGCGGAACAGCGATTCGTCCGCCGGGTGATAAAGCAGGCCGTGTTCGCCGCGCTGCAACGCGAAGGAGATCTGCATCTCCACCATTTCGGCCAATTCGTCCAGCGCCTTGCGGTCCGTCTTGCCGTGACCTTTCAAGTCCATTTCCAGGCAATGGGCAACGCGGCTTTCGTCTTCGTCGTAGATCAAGACGCTCAGATGCAGTTGCAGCGGGGCCGGATTCTTTTTTGCCATGGATGTACTCCTCCGTGCCGCTCATCATAACGCAACATTCCCGTTGCGCCAGACTGTCAATACGGACTCTCGATGCCCTTCTCCTCAAAGAACGCGCGCAACTTCTTGAGGACGCGGGATTCGATCTGGCGGACGCGCTCGCGGGTGACGCCGAAGTCGTCGCCGATTTCCTGCAAGGTCGCGGGCGGGTCGCCGAGCATGCGCCGCTGGTAGATCTCCAATTCCTTGTCGGTCAGGCGCTCCTGAAATTCCTCCAACGCTTCGTGGACGATGCCCTCGATCTGGCGGTCGGCGAGTTGCTCATCCTGCAACAGGGCCTCGTCGGGTGTCAGGTCGCCAAGGGTCGTGTTGGAGTCGTCGGCCAGCGGCATGTCAAAGGACAGATCCGAGCGCGCCAGGCGCTGGTCCATCTCCACCACGTCCTTTTCCGGCACGTCCAAACGCTCGGCGAGCAGCTTCGTCGTCGGCACGAACCCCTGTTGTTCCAACTTCTCCTTCTCCTTGCGCAGGTTGAAGAAGAGTTTGCGTTGGGCCTGCGTGGTGCCGATTTTCACCATCCGCCAGTTGTTGAGGATGTACCGGAGGATGTACGCCTTGATCCACCACGCCGCGTAGGTGGACAGCTTGGTCCCCTTGAACGGGTCGAACTTGGCCACGGCCTGCATCAGGCCGATGTTGCCCTCCTGGATGAGGTCCATGACGTTCATGAAGTTGCGTTGGAACTCCATGGCGATCTTCACGACGAGCCGCAGGTTGCTGGTGACGAGTTGGGCCGCCGCCTCCTGGTCGCCGTCCTGCACCAGACGCACCGCCAGGTCGTGTTCTTCCTCGCGGGTGAGCAGGGGATATTGGCCGATTTCGGACAGATAGGCGGACAGGCCGGAGACGGGGGTGAGCGCGGTTGTCGGACCGGAGGAAGACGAACCGGTGTTCACCCCGCCGGGCATGGACGGGCTGTCGTCATCGCCGTCTTCGTCGTCGACGATCTCGCCGTCCTCGGCAAATTCCTCGCCGTCGGGCTCGGCGTCGTCCTCCTCGTCTTCGACCAGTTCCGCCTCGACGACGTCCTCGTCCCCGTCAAATTCGTCGGACGGGACACGATCCTTCGCGGATTTGGCGCCGGAGGACTTGTCGTTTTCGGCGGCGGCGGATTGTTTGCGTTTGGCCATCGTGCGGCAGCTCGCGGATCGAAATTCCAGGGGTGGCGGTCTACGCCCTACGTCCCGGTCCCCAAAAATCCGGGACGCGTATGGTAAAAGAATCGCCCCGTGATGTCATCCCGAGGCCGGGCGGCGCGGGTTGGTACGGCCCTGCACAAATCGTAGTCATTCCGAACACCGTGAGGGATCTCTCGTACGTTGTCGGCGCACAATGACAACCAAAGCGTTCCCTGCTTCGAAGCGCTCGACAACCCCGCGCTGACGCTTGGGGCTCTGTTCGACTTGATCGGCGCACTGCCAATCAGCTAATCGGCTTGCGTGAAGTCCGAGTCGTTGACCGGGGAGGAAAGGATGCCGTAGCGGCGGGTCCCGGCGTAGATGCGCCCCTTGAAGATGGCCACGGCCGTCACCGCGTCGGGAGGCAGACCCCGAGCCGGGTGCCAGCCCGAGTCGCCCCGATCCCGGATCCAGATCCCGTCCGCCCCCGCCGCCACCACGATGCGCGTGCCCCGCACGGCCATGTCGTGCATATCGGCGTTGTAGAGCCCCTCGGGCGAAAGCTGTTCCAACTTCTCGCCCCGCAGCCGCCATACGCCGTCGCCGTCCGTCGCGATATGCACCGCGCTGTTGGCGTCGAGGCCTTCCAGCGCCCGCACGTCCTTGGGCGAACCGGTGATGGGCGTGCATTGGCCACCGGCGGTGCATCGGGTCAATCCGCCGCCGTAAAGGGCGACCAGGTAACGCTTGTTCGGGTCGGAACTCATGATCACGTCGCGGGTGCGGGCATCGGACGTCACCTGCGTCCACGCGGCGCCGCCGTCTTCGCTGAAATACAAGCCCCGCCCGGTGCAGGCCGCCAGTCCCACCGACGGATGATAACGCAGTTTCCAAACGCCTCCCCCCGCCGCCGGCAGGCGCGAGAGGACGTCCCAGTTGTCCTGTTCGTTCAGGCGCATCACCCGGCCGTCGCTCATGCCCGCCAGGATCGCCGGTTTCTGCTGGGCCAGACCGACCAGGGCGTCCTTGAGCTTGTCCAGGTCCGGCTCGCCGCCGTCCTCGCCGACCGCCTCGGCCAGCGCGGCGGTGATCGTCTCCTTGGTGGGCAGCACCTGCGCCAGGGTCTGGGGGACGATGGGATCGCGCATGCCCACGCGCAGCGGTTCCCAGTCCTCGCCGTCCTTCGTGCGGGAGATGCCCAGGCGCGCCGTGGCGGCGTAGAGCGTGTCGCCGGTGGTCAGAAACGTCAGCACCGCCTCGTCGGTCGGCTCGGGAACACGCTCGTCGGGAGGATTGATCGGCACGGCCGGCGTGGGGATCGGCGTGGGGGCCTCTTCGTCCTCGGCCACCGGCTGCACGTCCACCTTGGGCGTGTCGCCGGGCAGGGGGGCATAGCTGATGACCAGCCCGACAATCACGCCGAAGGCAATGCCCACGGCCAGCATCTTGAACGTGGTGGCGGTCTGTCGATCCATAAAGCGTCGCGCCTTTGCGTTATCGGTGCGGCGACATTATTGGCGGCGTGCGCGGCGGTTGCAACCGAGCCGAACCGTCGAGGGCGCCGGGTTGATACGAGCCGCCGATAAGATTACGTCGCAATGTCCGGCAGAGCCGCGCGCGTGAGCAAGCGGTCCAAGAGTTTGAAAATCGATACGCTCGACGACCCCACACCGATCTTCGTTGGGACGGGGTCGCCACAAACACCGAGCGCGTGACCCGCTCGCTACGGCTCGCGGCTCGGACGGGCCATGTCCCCTCCGCCCTACGACAACTCTCCCAGCGCCTTGGCGATGCGTTCGATGCCGCGCTCGATGTCCGCGTCGGACAGGGCGTAGGACAGACGGATGTTCGCGTCCGAGCCGAAGGCCGCGCCGGGCACCGTGGCCACCAGCGCCTCGTCGAGCAGGTAGCCGGACAGATCCATCGACCCGGCGATCACCCGATCGCCCTTGGACTTGCCGTAGTACGCGTTCATCTTCGGGAAGACATAGAACGCGCCCTTGGGCTTGTAGCAGGTCACATGGGGGATCCCGTCCAGCAGACGCACGATCAGCTCCCGCCGCCGGGCGAAGGCCTTGACCATCGGCGCGACGATCGCCGGATCCGATTGGAGAGCCGCCACCGCCGCCTTTTGGGCGATGGAGCAGATGTTGCTCGTCGATTGGCTCTGCAGCTTGGACATGGCGCCGATGAGACTCTTGGGGCCCACCGCGTAGCCGACGCGCCATCCGGTCATGGCGTAGGATTTGGACAATCCCGACACGATCACGACGCGGTCGGCCAGGTCGCCGTCCAGGGTCGCGAAGCAGGCGAACTCGGCGCCTTCGTAGACAATCTGCTCGTAGATTTCGTCCGCGATGACGAAAAAGTCCTTCTCCACCGCCAGGTCCGCGATGGCCTGCAACGCCGACCGGTCATAGACGCACCCGGTCGGGTTGGACGGCGAATTGATAATCAGCGCCCGCGTCTTGTCGGTAACAGCGGCGCGGATTTTGTCCGCGGGCACCAGGAAGTCGGTGGATTCGTCGGCGGTGACGATCACCGGTTCGGCCCCGGCGAGTTTGACCATCTCCGGATAGCTCACCCAATAGGGCGCCAGGACGATCACCTCGTCGCCCGGGTCCAGCGTCGCCTGAAGAATCTGCAACAGCGCCTGCTTGCCGCCGTTGGTGGCGATCGTTTGCTCGGCGGCGTATTCGATGCCGTAGACCGACTTGTAACGGGCGCGGATCGCCTCGCGCAGTTCGGGGGCGCCGGCGACAGCGGTGTACTTCGTGTAGCCCGCGTCCAGGGCCGCCTTGGCCGCCTGCTTGATCACGTCCGGCGTGTCGAAATCCGGCTCGCCGGGACCGAAGCTGACCACATCCTGCCCCGCCGCCTTCATGGCCTTGGCCTTGCCGTCGATGGCCATGGTTGCGCTGGGCTGCACTCGTTGGACGTATTGGGACAGACGCACCGCCGCCTCCTTTGTCTTTGCTCGCGTTATCCGAGGGCGTCGTTCGACCGGGCGCGGACACAATGCGCGCTTCGGCCCTCGGGTTGTTGTTCGGAGAATTCGATTGTCGGCCGCCGGGGCTCGACAAGGGTTCCGAGCGCGGCCTAGAGCATGCCCGTGTGGATCGTCTCGGCCTTGGCCTTGAGATGTGCGTGCACCGGCCCGGGCACCATGTCGGACACATCCCCGCCGAGCATCGCCACCTCCTTGACCATGCTCGAGGACAGGAAGATGTACTTGCCCGACGACATCAAAAAGAACGTATCCACGTCGGAAAAGAGACTGCGATTGGTCAGGGCCATCTGGAATTCGTATTCGAAATCCGAAACGGCCCGCAACCCGCGAATCACCACCGACGCGTTCTGGGATTTGAGGAAGTCGACCAGCAGACCCTGGAAGGCGACCACCTCCACGTCCAGGTCGGCGAGCGTCTGATTGATCATCTCGACGCGCTCCTCGGGCGTGAACAACGTCTTTTTGCGGGGATTGACCGCGACGCCGACGACCAACTCGTCAAACGTCTTGTGGGCCCGGCGGATCAGATCCTCGTGGCCCAGCGTCAAGGGATCGAAACTTCCCGCATAGATGGCTTTTCGCGACACGTTTTATCCTTCCCGGTCGTCGTCTTGCGCGTTGTGATCTCGCGTGGCCTCTTCGATTTCGATTTCATCGTCCCCGTCGGACTCGCCCGGCGCGAAGAACGAAAGCATCGTCTTTCCGTAGCCCCGCCGCCGCACGACATGCCAACCCGGCGGCGCCTCGGGGGGCGGACCTGCGTCGGCGTGTTCGAGCACCCAGAGCCCGTCCGGCGCCACCGCGCCCAGTTCCGCCAACCGTCGGCCGACTAGCAGCGCCTCGTCGACGCGGTCGTAAGGCGGGTCCATCAGCACCAGGTCGAACGCGCCGTATTTGTCCACCAGCGGCGCGCCCAAGCGTTTGGCGTCGAAGGTCAGGACGCGCGTCCTGTCCTCGACCCCGAGTTGGGCCACGTTTTGGCGCAAGGCGTGCGTCGCGTCCCGGTCCGATTCGACGAACACCGCGAGCTTTGCCCCTCGGCTGATCGCCTCCAGCCCCAGCGCCCCCGTCCCGGCGTAGCAGTCCAGCACTCGCGCGCCGTGCGTCCGGTCGTGGAGGATCGAGAACAACGCCTCCCGGACCTTGTCCGACGTCGGACGCGTCGTTCGGCCCTTGGGCGCCGTCAGGCGACGTCCGCGTAATGTTCCGCTGACTATTCTCACGGCAATTCGGCGCTCCGGGACCCGTGCCCCGCGCGGCTCAACTGCGTATCACCATCCGCGCCGATTGACAAGCTGCGTCAGCCGCGTCGGCGCGGCTGACTGGGAGATGCTTCGCATCCCTGACGCCGGCTCGTTGAGGAGGATGCCATGGCGGCAGTCGCTTCGCTTCGGCCGCTTCGGAGCCGCGACCAACGGGGGGTGCCACACTTTCACGACGCCTCGGGCGGAGGGAAGGTGTGAATTGTTCCTAGGGAATCTGCCAGACCAGTTCGGCGTTGCCTTGGACACCGGCGGCGACGAATTTCACGTCTCCTCCGGACAGGCGCAGGCGATTGCCTTCTTCGTCGTGGCGGGGGAAGGAGACCTCGTAGGTCTTGGCCCAGTTGTGCATCGGCGGGTGGTAGAGCAAATCCGCCTTGCGTTGGAGGCTCACCCGTTGGATGCGCGTCGGCGCGACCTGACGGCCGTCGGCGTCGATCAGCCACAAGCGAAACGACGGCTCGTCCTTGTTCAGGTTGTTCCACGTGCGATTGGGCGTGTAGGCCGAAACGAAGAAGAAGACCATCTGCTCCAACTCCAGTTCGTCCTTCTTTTGCAACTCGGCGATTTCCGAGGGAGGCAGCAATTCGGCTCGCGCCTTTTCCGCGCGCAGCGCGTCGCGGTAGGGCTTGGCGTAGAACGTCGCGTCGATGACCAGCTCGGTTTCGAAGTTGGTGTAGACCTTGCCGCGTCGGGTCCATTCGTCGTTGACAGCCCGATAGCTGCGGTACGTTCCGGCGTAGGACAGATCCGGATCCACGGGCGCGGATCGGCCGTAGCCCGAACAACCGGACGCAAAAACAACGAGCCCGAGGACGAGCCCGAGGACGGACAATTTCGTGATGGCGCGTGACATGGCGCCACATCCTAGCCGAAAAGTTCGCGGGAACAAATAGGGTGCGGCGCGCGAAATGACTCGGGATTTTTGCCGGTGGGGCGAAAGGCCGGAACGGCCGCTACGCGGCGCCCAGGGCCAGGGCGACTTTTTGGTAAATCGAGGGGAATTCCTCGCGCAACTCGTCGCGCAACATGCTCATCGCCGCCAGAATTTCGGACAGTTCGGAGTCCAGGTCCGCCTCCGCCACGGATTCGTCCCGGGCGTTACGCTCCATGGTCAGGCCCGCCGCCGCCAAGTCGTCCAGCCCGAAGTAGGCGGCCGTGCCGTGGAGTTTGTGGCCGATCATCCGGGCCCGCTCGCGCGGGTTCTGTTCGTCCTCGGCTCCGTTCAGCAGACGCGTGAGCAGATCGAGCTTTTGTTCCGCCATCTCTTCGGGCGAATAGAGATCACTCATGTCCATGGCGCATCCCCGTTTTCCGGCAAGCCGACAAAAGGCAACGTGAAGTGTCGGCGTGAATTCTCGATACCGTCCTATCGGTATGCCCCACCAAGTTCTTGACGGCTTTCGGAGGGCCGGCGACCCGGAAATCTCATAGTTGACTTAATGTACTAGAATTAATATTCTAATAAATATTTCCCCCTTTTCGAACAAGGAGAACGCCATGGACGCCACGCAGATTCCCGATCAGGTCTGGGACATGATTCAGATGCATCTGGGGTACAACGACGAGGAAATGCGGATGTTCCGCGACAATCCGCGAAACGCGAAGGTGCTTGCCACCGCCGCGAAAATGTTCGACAAAACGATCATCTTCGAGGTGGTCGCATCGGGCGGATGCAACAGCCAACATAAGGTCGGCACCCGGTTCTATTTTTCCGCCGACGGCAATCTGCTGGCCTCGATGGCGCCGAAAAAAACATGCGTCCACGCGATGCACGCCTGCGCGGGCATCATCAACAGCATGCACGAGCTTTGGTACGCCGGTGTCGATCCCAACGAGACGTCGTTCAAGCGCGGCGGGTGTCCGGACGTGGGTGTGTGCAACGGCGGTTGGGGACATATCGTGGTGGAAGGCCGCATCGTGGACAAAGACGAGGCCAAGCGGCTTTTCGCCGAACAATCCGCCTAGGAGGCGCACCGTTCGCCCATGGGTCGCAGCAGCAAGTACAGCAAGGAACAAATCGTCACCTCGGCGGCGGAGCTGATCGCCGAGGGCGGCGTGCAGGCGGCGACCATGACGGCCATCGCCAAGCGCTCCGGCGCGCCGATCGGGTCGCTTTATCATCGCTACCCCAGTCGTGAAGCGCTGCTGGCCGAATTGTGGCTGGACCTCATCGAGCAGTTCCAGGCCGGGCTGACGTCGACCCTCGACGGCGATTCTCCCTTGGAGGCCGCGGTGGCGACCGCGTTGTACGCGGTGCGTTGGACGCGGGAGAAGCCGGTGGAGAGCCGGGTGATGCTGTTGTTCCATCGGCGGGAATTGATGCAAAGCGACGATCTGCCCGGTGAGTTGGCCGAGCGGGCCGCGAAGTTGGAGCCTCAATTGGGCGAGATGCTGCGGGGGTTTTGTCGGCGGTATTGGGGTGAGGTCAACAGCGCGAACATGGAGCGGGCGCGGCTGGCGATTTTGGGGATTCCCGCCGAGTCGGCCCGGTCGTATTTGGAGCGGGGCAAGACGCCGCCGGCGTTGGTGGATGCCTGGGTCGAGCGGGCGTGCCGGGCGGTGCTGGCGGATGATTGAGCGCTCGGCCGGCGCCGGGCGTGTCAGCCTTGGCGCAACGGAAGCATCCGCCCGTCTTCCAGCGTGACGATGTCGCCGGAGGACGCCGGTGCGTCGGCGTACGCCTCGGCCGGTCGCACGATGGCCGACGTCGCGTCGGCGCCGTCCGAATCCAGACACGCCGTGTCGCGGGGGCCGACCTTGTCCAGGCGCACCCCGACCATCGCCGCGGTCAGTGGAAATCTCAGTTGAAACCGGCATCCGTGGCCGAACCGGGACGTCACGCTCAGCTTGCCGCCCAGGTGCTCCACGCTGGTGTTGACCACGTCCAGCCCCACGCCTCGTCCCGAAAGCTGGGTGATGGTCCGGGCGGTCGAGAATCCCGGCTCGAAGATCAGGGCATGGAGCCGTTCTTCCGAGAGGACTTCGCCCTCGGTGATCAATCCTTGTTCCCCGCCCCGGCGGCGGATTGACTCATGGTCCAGGCCCCGGCCGTCGTCGGCGACGACGATCTCCACTTCCCCCGGGCGATAGACAAAACGCAGTTCCAGCCGCCCGGTCGGCGATTTGCCGGCGGCGACCCGGTCGGAGGGCGTCTCCAGCCCGTGATCGACCGCGTTACGCACCAGATGCACCAGCGGATCGCGCAGGCGCTCGATGAGACCTCGGTCCAATTGGAGAAAATCGCTGTGGAAGGCCAGCTCCACGTCCTTGCCCATGTGATGGCTCAGATCCTTGGCCAGCCGGTCGATTCGGGCCGCGACCGCGTCGGTGTCGACGAAACGCATCTGAAGGAGGGATTCGCGGATGTGCCGGGCGGTGCGTAGGGCGGCTTGGTCATGGTTCGAAGTGACCTGCACCAGACGTTCGGCGTCCAGGAGCAGCTCATCCAGCGCCGCCGACGGCACGTGCAGGCGGATCATGCCACCGGACGACATCTCTTCGGTATAGATGCCGGCGGCCGTTTTTTGCGCCTGAAGGGCCCGACCGATGGTCCTCGGGGCCAGAACCTTCTCCTCGATCAGAATCTCGCCGATGCGAACTTGACCGTCGTCCCGCCAGGGTTTCATGGCGAACTGACGGGCCAGGGCCTTGTCCAAATCGTCCCGGGTCAGAACGCCCATCTCGATGAGCACTTCGCCCAAGCGGGCGTCCGAGGACTTCAGGCGCGGAGAGTCCGCCGTCGGAGTCTCCCGAGCGCGCCGCAGGGCTTCCAGCAGGGAAGCGTGCCCCGAGACGGGCCCTTGGTCGTCCCGCCCGCTTAGCACGTCCTGCATATGTTGGAGCAGGCGGCGCAGCATGTCCGACACGTCGAACAAAAGGTCCAGGATGGATTCGTTGAGTTGGAGATGGTCGTCCCGCACGTCGGCCAACAGGGACTCGGCGGCGTGGGCGAGTTGGGCGATGTCGGTCAGGCTCAGAAAACCGGCGACGCCCTTGATGGAATGGAAGACGCGAAAAATGGAGGCGATGTGCTCCGGGTTGTCGTCTCCCTCGGAGATCTTGGCCAGGCCGTCTTCGGCGGCGGCCAGGGAATCGGCGCCTTCGGCCAGGAAATCCCGCGCCATTTCGCGGGTGTCATGATCCCAGGACGAAGGGCCGGTTGCGGCGGAGTGTTCCAACGGTTCGACTACCGACACGGTGATTCCGATATTCCTCCGGGGCGGTCGACTTCGGCGGCCCGGATTTCGTCGAACAAACGTCAGCCTATTTTCATCGTTTGTTCGAATGACTTGGCAGGGAATATCGGTCAGATCGGGGAAGACCTGTAGCGCGGTCGCGGTGGATGTGTTCCAGGTCAAGAATCGGCCGAAACGGAAAGAACCCTGAAATTACGGACGATTTGCGAGGTCACAGTCCGCTTTGGGCGTGCCGCTCGACCACGGCCGCGCCGATCGTGTCGCCCCAGACGTTGACCGTCGTTCGGAACCTGTCCAGCAGCCAATCCACGGACAAGATGACGCCGATGCCCTCCACCGGGACGTTCACGGCGGTCAGGACCATGACCATCGTCACCAATCCCGCCTCGGGAATCGCGGCGGCGCCGATGGCGGCCAACGTGGCGGTGAACATGACGATCAGCATTTGCCCGAGAGTCAGGTCGATGCCGTAGGCCTGGGCGATGAAGATGACGGCGACGGCCTCGTAGAGCGCGGTGCCGTCCATGTTGATCGTCGCGCCGAGCGGCAGCACGAACCCGGAGGCCTTGGGCGAAATCTTCGCATTGTCCCTGGCGCATTCGATGGTCAAGGGCAGGGTGGCGGCCGACGAGGCGGTGGAAAAGGCCATCAGCAGCGCGTCCAGGAAGTGCCGGGCGTGGGTGAGGGGACTGCGTTTGGTGGCAAAGAAAAGGATCGCCGGCAGCACCAGCGCGCCGTGGACGATCAGTCCCAGGACCACGGTGACGAAATACCACGCCACGTGCCGCAATTCGGTCCAGACCACCGCGCCGCCCCCGGCCTTGCCCACCCGGTCGGCCACCAGGCCCATCACGCCGATCGGCGCCAGCCACACCACCAGACGCACCAGCTTGAGCAGCGCTTCGTTCAGGGAGTCGAAAAATTCCAGGACGGGACGTCCCTTGGCGCCCATCGTCGTGAGGATGTAGCCGAAGGTGATGGAGAAGATGATCAGGCCCAGGACCTGCGTCTCGGCGGCGGCCTTGACGATGTTGGGCGGGAACATTTCGCGAAACAGGTTGAAGATGGCGTCGTACCATTGCACCTGCTGGGCGGTAATGGCCGGGACCGTCGCGCCGGCCGTGCCCGCGCCCACGCCGGGGGCGATGACGTTGACCAGGAACAGGCCCACGCCCGTGGCGGCGAGCGTCGTGAGCACGTAGTAGCCGAAGGTGAAGCCGAACAGGTTGCCCACGCGCTTCGCGTCGCCCATGGCGGCCATGCCCGCGATCATGCTGGCGACGATCAGCGGCACGACGAGCATCTTCAGGATATTCATGAAAATCTGACCGACCAGACGCACCAGCCCGACGAAAAATCCCCAACTCGGGTCCGCCCAATGCCCGCCGAACACGCCGCCGATCACAAACCCGGCGGTCGCTCCTACGATCAACAGCGCGGGCAGCAGGAACGGATGAGCGCGATCGGGGGGCGTTTCACCAACGGTGGCGGCCACGGCACGTCTCCTCGCGGTGGGTTGTCTTGGATCGGTCGAGAACGGCGCATCATATCAGGGGCATCGGGCTGTGTCATGAGCGCGGCGCCCCACCTTGCCGCCTGTCCCCCCTTCGTACTAGGCTTTCCCGACGCGTCGCGATCCGGCGCGATCCGGAACAGGAGAGCCCGATGATCTCGCGACGCCTCCGATGGCTGATGACATTCTTCGTCGCGGCCGCCATGGCCGGTTCGGCCGTGGCCGCGGACGTTTCCGAACGAAAGGACATCCCCTTGAAGTACAAATGGGATCTGAACGATCTGTATGGTGAATTGGCCGCCTTCCAAAAGGCCAAGGCCGCCTTCATGCCCGATGCGAAGAAGCTGAAGGACTACGTGGGCAAGCTCGGCGAGTCGCCCCAGACGCTCAAGGAAGCGCTGGATCTGTATTGGGGCCTGGAACTGCGACTGCGTCGGATGGAGTCGTATGCGTCGCGGCTGTCGGACCAGGACACGCGGGACGAGGCCAACAGCGCCATGTCCAGCGAGGTCCAGCAGATGCGCACCGCTTTCGGCGAGATGTCGGCCTATTTCGAGCCGGAGATCATCGCCCTGGGTCAGGACAAGGTCGAAAAGTTTATGGACGACGAGGCCGAGTTGAAGGTCTACAAGCGTCTGTTCGAGGAGACCTTCCGCCGCCAGAAGCACATCCGCTCCCACGACGAGGAGCAGATCCTGGCCGCCGCCGGCGACATGGCGACCGCGGGCATGAGCCTGTTTCGGGTTTTCGCCAACGCCGACATGCCGCGAAAAGAAGTGACGCTCTCCGACGGAACGCGCGTCAAGCTGACCGACTCGAACTTCACCAAGTATCGCCGCCATCCCAACAAGGCGGATCGGGATCTGATCTCCTCGGGCTTTTTCGAGCAGTACGAAACCTACAAACGCACCTACGCGGAAATGCTCTACAACCAGCTCAAGGCCCACCGCTTCTACGCCAATATGCGCGGCTATCCGAGCACGTTGGCGGCGGCTTTGGATCGGGACGACATCCCCGTGGAGATCTATTCCAGCCTCATCGAGGCGGCGCACAAGAACCTGCCGACTTTCCACCGCTATCTGAAGCTCAAGGCCCGGGCCAAGGGCGTGAAGACGCTGGACTACCAGGATCTTTACGTGTCGTTCACCGACGGGGTGAACATCGAGATGCCCTATGACGAGGCGACGTCGTCGCTGATCGCGTCGGTCAAGCCGATGGGCAAGGAATACGCCGAATTGCTCAAAACGTCGTTCGAAAATCGGTGGATCGACGTCTACCCCAGCGACGGCAAGCGCTCAGGGGCGTATTCGAGCGGGTGGGCGTACGACGTGCATCCTTATGTGCTGATGAACTACAACGACGAGTATTCGGACGCGCTGACCCTGGCTCACGAGATGGGCCACGCGCTGCATTCGCACTATTCGAACAAACACCAACCCTTGCCCAACGCGGACTATTCGATCTTCGTGGCCGAGGTGGCCTCGACCTTCAACGAAAACCTGTTCAACGACTACATGCTCGGCAAGGTCGCCGATGACGACGAGCGCTTCTACCTTTTGGGCAATTTCCTGGACGGCACCATCAAAGGCACGTTCTTCCGCCAGATCCAGTTCGCCGAGTTCGAGTGGGAGGCGCACAAGATCGTCGAATCGGGCGCGGCGCTGAGCGGCGAAAAGCTGGGCGAGTTGTATCTGTCCATCGTGCGCAAATACTACGGCCATGACGAGGGCGTGGTGAACGTCGACGACCGGTACAGCATCGAATGGGCGTACGTGCCGCACTTTTATTACAACTATTACGTCTTCCAGTACGCGACGAGCGTGGCGGCGGCCAGCGGCTTGGCCCAGCAGGTCATCAACGGCGAGGAGGGGGCGCTGGAGCGCTATTACACGCTGCTCAAATCCGGCGGCGCGGACGATCCGGTCACGCTGCTCAAGACCGCCGGCGCCGACATGACGCAACCCGCCGCCTACGACGCCCTCATGCAGCGCGCCAACGACTATATGGACGAGTTGGAGAAGATCCTGGACAAGCGCGGGCTGTAAACTCTTAAAATGTCAGTGTTATTTCTGAAGGCCGCCGATGGTGAATCGGCGGCCTTCATGCATTTTGTCGGCATATTGCATGCAAATAGAATGAAAAATGCTTGCAGAATGCATGCATAGTAAGGAGAATTGGAAGGAAGAAGGAGAGCATATGGCCACGCTGCAAATCCGGAACATGCCCGACGACCTGATGGAAAAGCTGCAGGAGCGCGCCAAGCGAGAACGGCGATCCGTTAGCGCACAGGCCATCACGGAGTTGCAGCGCACCCTGGACGAACCTCACGATCGTCAAAAAGTCCGGGAATTGCTCAAACGAGCGGATGAGTTGAGAGCGAAAACAAAATTGCATCCCGGGACGCCGGAGGCTGTCGAGATGATTCGCCGCGACCGTGATCGCGATCATGAGGATTGGGCTTGAATCTCCTTGAGCATTCGCGGTTTGTCGTCGACGCCAGTGTTGCCGCAAATCTATTGATCGAACAATCGCTTTCCCTGGCGGCACGCCGTTTCTTCGATGTGATGGATTCGGATAACCCACCGCATCTTTTTGTTCCTGGATTCTTTTTTCTTGAAACCGCGAACGCACTGCGTAATAGCGTTAAATTCGGTGCACTGGAAAGGGAAACCGCGATTCAAGGGCTCGGCAATTTGCGTGAGCTTCCTTTGACGGTCGTTGAGGATGGAAAACTTTTTGAGATGGCGCTGGAAATCGCCTTGGATCGCAATGTCACGGTCTACGACGCGTGTTACGCTGCCTTGGCTTCGCGTGAAAACGCATTGTTAATCACCGCCGACCGAAAACTGGTCGCCGCGCTTTTGGGTTCGGTTGTTGACGCGGTATGGCTGGGAGACGTGTTGGTCCAATCCGGGGCTGACTAGTAGCGGCTGGCCATCCGCAGTTCTTCGTTGAAGCGGTGCTCGTACTTGGCGACGATGGGGTTGATTTCCTTGAGGTCGTTGCCCCGGGCGAGGATGAGCAGGGAGAGGTTGCGGAACATATCCCGATCCCGGCGGAAGCGGTCGCCGACCTCTTCGCAAAGGCGCGCGGCGGCGGCGGCCGGGTCGAAGCCCTCGAGGATGGAGCCGGGCAGCGCCAGCGAAAACTCCGCCACCCCCAGGTCGTAGACCGCGTCGGCCGTATTGCGACAAACACCGGTAAACGCCTGATCGTTAAAGTCCTTGGACGACCCCAGCCCCATCGCCACCACCTTCTTGCAACGCATCCGATGGTTCATGGGAAACAGGATCTTCTCGCCCAGGTGCCCGTCGATGCGCCCTTCCATGATGAACTTGGAAAGGGTGCCGCAAAGGCGCCAGTCGGCCATGCCCGTGTGCCCCTTGAGCGGGCGCTCGTCTTCAAAAAACGAAACGACGACGGTGTCCGTCTCGACTTCCTCGACGTTGGTGTTGGCCGCGCGAATTCTCACGAGCCGTGGCCCTCTTTGGGAGTCGGTTTGTCCGGCGTCTTGTCCTTGCGCTGCCGGATCGTCACCGTCGATCCCACGCCCAGCCGTTGATCCCGGCCGGCGCGATTGATCGCGTCCCGGCGCTTTTCGTGAAGCTGGGTTTCGGGATCGGGGGGAGCGGGCGCCTCGGGAGCGGGTGTCGCGACGGGCTCCGGGGCCTTGACCGGCTCGGGCGCCTGGGCGGCCTGCGTGGCGATGGTGTCGGTGGAAAGGTTTTCCTTGGCGATGCGGTCCAGGATGCCGTTGATGAACGCCCCCGAGTCCTCGGTGCCGAATCGTTTGCCGATCTCCACCGCCTCGTTGATCGTCACGCTCGCCGGAATCTCGGGCAGGTAGAGCAGCTCGTAGATCGCCATGCGCAGGATGTTGCGGTCCACATGGCTCATGCGGTCGATGGTCCAGTTGTCGGAAAATCGCGTGATGACCAGGTCAATCTCCCGCTGGTGCTCCACCACGCCGCGTACCAACGCCATGGAGAACTGACGCACATCCGGCGTGCAGGTCAGCGCCTCCCAGAACGAATCAGCCGCCTGGGGCAGCTTGGCCTCGCCCACGTCCAGGTAGTAGAGAAGCTGCAGCGTGAATTCGCGCGATTTATGCCGATTGCCCATCGTCGTCCGTTGGTCTGTTGGTCCGCTGGTCCGCTGCCGTTTGGCGTCCGGTTACTTGCCGCGCCCGGCCTTTTTGCCCGGAGTTTTGCCCAGAGCCGCGAAGAGGTTGGCCATTTCGATGGCCGCGCAGGCCGCCTCGAAGCCCTTATTGCCGGCCTTGGTGCCGGCGCGCTCGATGGCCTGTTCGATGGTGTCGACGGTCAGCACGCCGAAGACCACCGGGATCGACGCGTTCATGCCCACCAGGGCCGTGCCCTTGGCGGCCTCGCCGGCCACGTAGTCGAAATGGGGCGTCGCGCCGCGGATGACCGCGCCCAGGGTGATGATCGCGTCCACGCCGCCGCGTTCGGCCAGGCGCTTGGCGGCCTGGGGAATCTCGAACGCACCGGGCACCCACACCAACTCGGCGCCGTCCGCGTCGCCGCCGTGGCGCTTGATGGCGTCCAGCGCGCCGCCGATGAGCTTGTCCGTGATGAACTCGTTGAACCGCCCGGCGACAATCGCGAAACGCAGTCCCTTGGCGCTCAGGTGTCCTTCGATGACGTTCGGCATGGGTCCTCTTTTCTCCGTTGGCACGTCGACATTATCGGGTGCCACATTTTTCCGCCGCCGCTAGGCGGCGGAAAGGTGTGAACGTATCCGGCACACCCTCCCCGCAAGCGGTGAGAGTGCGGCACCCACGATTCAGACCTTCGACAAAATGTGCCCCATTTTGCGGGCTTTTGTCGTGAGATAGTCCCGATTGACCGGCGTCGGCTCGATCTCCAGGGGCACGCGCTCGACCACTTCCAGGCCGTAGCCCTCCAGGCCCACGATCTTCGTCGGGTTGTTGGTCAGAAGGCGCATCTTCACGACGCCCAACTGGCGCAGAATCTGGGCCCCGATGCCGTAGTCCCGCAGGTCCGGCTTGAAGCCCAGTTTCACGTTCGCCTCGACCGTGTCCATGCCTTGATCCTGCAACTTGTAGGCGCGGATCTTGGCGGTCAGGCCGATGCCCCGGCCCTCCTGATTCATGTAGAGCACCACGCCCCGGCCCTCGTCGTCGACCTTCTGCATCGCCTTGTGAAGCTGAGGGCCGCAGTCGCATCGGCATGAGCCGAACACGTCGCCGGTCATGCACGAGCTATGCACCCGCACCAGCACCGGGTCGCCCTCGGACACATCGCCCTTGACCAGGGCCACGTGCTCCATCTTGTCCACTTCGCTTTGGAAAACATGAGCGTGGAAATCGCCCCATTCGGTCGGCAGGGGGGCGTCGGCGACCAGATGGACCAGGCTGTCGGTCTGCATCCGATACCGGATGAGGTCCTTGACGGTGCAAAGGAGCAGGCCGTGCTCCTGGGCGAACTGCTCCAACCGAGGCACCCGCGCCATGGTGCCGTCGTCGTCCATGATCTCGCAGATCACGCCCGCCGGTTTCAGGCCCGCCAGGCGCGACAGATCCACCGAGCCTTCGGTCTGACCGGCGCGACGGATCACGCCGCCGGGCTTGGCGCGCAGGGGAAAAATATGGCCGGGTCGGACGAGATCCTGAGGTTTGGCTTCATCGGCGACCGCCGCCAGGATGGTCCGGGCGCGGTCGTGGGCGGAGATGCCGGTGGAGACCCCCTCCCGCGCCTCGATGCTGACGGTAAAGGCGGTGCCGAAACGGGAGTTGTTGTCGTTGACCATGGGAGGCAGGTCCAGGTCGTCCGCGATTTGCTCGGACAAGGACAGGCAGATCAGGCCGCGGCCGAATTTCGCCATGAAATTGATGGCTTCGGGCGTGACCATTTCGGCGGCCATGCACAAGTCCCCTTCGTTTTCCCGATCTTCGTCGTCGACCAGAATAACCATTTGACCGGAGCGGATGGCCGAGATGACCTCGGGAATCGGGCTAAAAGGCATGGGAGAGATCTCCATTCAAAGAGCGCAAGGCACGAGGTCATTATAACCCTTTGCCTGAAAAATCAAGGCCGAACGACAACTTAAAGGCCGAATTTCGTTGTCGTTTCGCCGACGTGTGGGCGTGAGTGCCGGACGATTCGGGCGCCGAGGGGCCGCGAAAGGGGCCTAGGAACAACCGCAGCAGGAGCGTGCATCACTGACGGCTTCGTCCGTATCTCCCATGTCGGCGGCGAAATGGCGACGGTAGATATGTTCGGCCAGGAGACGGTAGCCCTCGGTATTCGGGTGGATGCAGTCGTCCATGAAACGAGTCGGCGAGGGGCGCCTCGAATCCGGGTCCTGGCCGGCGGCTTTTTGCATCACGCCCAGGAAGGGCGCGGCGCGAACCTGGGGGTAGTCGTCGTCCAGGCGGCGCACGATCGCGGCCAGGTCCTCCATCGCCTCGTTGATGCGCCGGTTGAGCGAGGCCTTCATCGACGCGGGCAGGGAGACGTAGCCGCATTGGGGAAAATCGACCAGGTTCATGTAGTCGTACCCGTTCAGGCTGATCGTCACGTCCGCGTCCTGGGCGACGATCGCCTCGACCACCCGGCGCAGATCCTTTTCGATGCGCGGCATCCGGGCATCGGCCTGCAGGCTGGTCAGGTTGCCGACCAGGTCGTTGGCCCCCAGGCTCAGCACCACGAAACGCACGTCGTCGTACTCGCGCATCAGGCCCGGAACGCGGTCGGACCACCCGGCCCATTGCCCCGCCGTGGTGCCGCCGATACCCGCGTTGACGATCCGCATGTCGGTGTGGCCGCGACGGTGGAAGCTTTCGGCGATCAGCGGGGCCATGCCTTCGGCCCACGAGTCCCCCGCGACCACGACCGTCCGGGCTTGCGCCGCGTCAGCCCACGACAAGACGCCCCCGATCGCGACCACGATCGCCAATCGCCGCCACCATCGAAATCTTCCGGCGTTCAGCACCCGCAGCCCGAGTCGCCGCCGTCGCCCGAATCCAGTCCGTCACCGTTATCGTCGTCCTCCGGGACCGTGCCGGCCGAGGTGGTCGTGTCGTCGTCATCGTTGTCATCGTCGTCCAAGTCGTCGTCATCGTCCTCGGAACCGACGCTGTCGTCGTCGCTGTCGTCGTCGCTGTCGTCGTCGGTGTGGTCATCATCGTCGCCATCATCATCGCCGATGCTGTCGTCGTCATCGTCATCATCGTCGGTGGTGTCATCGTCGTCATCATCCACGGGCGGCTGCGTGGTGGTTGTCGTCGTCGTGGTCGTCGTTGTGGTGGTTGACGTGGTGGTCGTCGTCACCACGGGCACCGGAGTGCAGGATTCGACCTTGCGTCGCATATGTATGGAAAGCCGACCCACATTGTCGGCCCCACCGGCGACATGGATGTACTGATTATGGCAGGTCGCCGAGGCATTCCACAGCTTTGTGGGCAGTTTGGGCTGATATTCCCATTCGTCCAGCAGCGGGCGGTAGACCAGCACCACGTCCAATTGTTCCCCCGTGCCGTCTCCGCCGCCGATGATCCAAAGCATCGGACCCTGGCTCGAATAGCTCACGGTGTTCGCGCCGCCGTCCAGTTTCTCGGGGAGATCCGCGATCGGCTCGTCAACCCAGTCTTCTTCCTCCGGGTCGTACAAGACGGCCGAAGTCACCGCGTGGCTGAAGGGCTCCGAGTTGTCGTGCAACGGCAGCACATTGCCCCCGGCCAGATAGAGGACACCGTCGGCGGCCCAGAAGTGGGGGCTCAGGCGCGGCAGGCCGAGCATGCTGTGCAGGGACCACCCGTTCTTGGAAATGTCGTAGACGTAAACTTCGTCGCCGTAGCCGTGGTCGCCGGTGAGGTACATCTGGTTGTCGATCAATACCGTCTGATAGGGGAACAGCCGGTCTTCGGCCGGGACATCGCTCGGGCTTTGGGCGCCGGTGGTCCATTGGTTGGTGGCGATGTCGTAAATATACAGGGTGGAAGTCCAGACGACGCTCTGCCCGTTGGCTTCCTGGAATCCGCCGGGGACGTAGATCTTGCCTTGGCGGACGACCGCGTCGATATTGCCCAGACGCTCGGGGATGTCGTCGAGTTTGACGTTCCACTTGTCGGTGGCGTCGTCATATTGCCAGAGGTTGACGTCGCCCTGGAAGATGTCGTCGACTTCGGTATTGCCTCCGATGTAGTAGACGTAGTCGCCGTCCGAGACCATCGCGCCGCCCGCCCGCGGGTCGGGGAGGGGCGCGCGAAACTCCCAACCCGCCGCATGAACCGTCGGCGGCGTCGAGAAAAGCACACCCAATAGGCCTAGAAATACGAACCACCGCATGCGCATGGCCGCCTCGTCGTTTTGTTCGTGGTTCCTTAGAGTCATGTAATCAATATCACGCGGCGTCGCGGGCTGTCATTAGAAAAATGACCGCCGTCCGCCCCCGCCCATCGAGCCTTCCGTGCCCCCTTTTCATGATTCGGGCTTTGGGCCATATTGCCCGCCCATGCCGCTTGGCGCGGCCGAATGCGAAGGACATTGGACATGAGTTCGTCGACCGAAAAGATCCTCGTCACCAGCGCGCTGCCCTACGCCAACGGGCCGATCCACTTCGGCCACATCGCCGGGGCCTACCTGCCGGCGGATATCTTCGTTCGGCACAAGCGGATGTGCGGCGCGGACATCGTCTACATCTGCGGGTCGGACGATCACGGCGTGGCGATCACCATTTCGGCCATGAAGGAAGGGCGAAAACCCGCCGAACACGCCAAGCATTATCATGACGTCATCGAAGGCATTTTCGAGAAGTTCAACATCGAGTTCGACAACTTCTCGGCCACCAGCCGCCCGCTGCATTACGAGGTGTCCCAGGAGTTTTTCGCCGACTGCTACAAGGCGGGGTACATCGAGGCTAGGGCCAACAAGCAGTTCTACGACGAGGAAGCCGGGCTCTTTCTTGCCGACCGCTATGTCACCGGCACGTGCCCCAACTGCGGCTACGAAAACGCTCGGGGCGACGAGTGCCCCAACTGCGGCAAGTGGCTCGACCCGTTGGAGCTCAAAGATCCCAAGTCAAAAATCACCGGCGCCACCCCCGTCGTGCGGGAGACGACGCACTGGTATCTGCTGCTCGACAAGCTGCAACCCAAGCTGGAGCAGTGGCTTTCGACGAAGACGCACTGGAAGGACAACGTCGTCAACTTCGTGAAGGGTTGGCTGGATCAGGGGCTGGAGGCTCGGGCGATCACGCGGGATATGGATTGGGGCATCCCCATTCCCCTGGTCGGCGACATCACCGAGGAACAGACGAAAGGCAAGGTGCTCTACGTCTGGTTCGACGCGCCGATCGGGTACGTGTCCAGCACGAAGGAATGGGCGCTGGGGCGGGGCGATTCGGACCTTTGGAAGAAATACTGGCTCGACCCGAAAGGCACGCGCCTGATCCATTTCATCGGCAAGGACAACATCCCGTTTCACTGCATCGTGTTCCCCGCGGTGATGATGGCCAAAAACGAGGTGCGCGACGAGCAGTTCGTGCTGCCCGAGAACGTGCCGGCCAACGAGTTCTACAACCTGGAAGGCAAGCAGTTCTCCAAGTCGGAGGGCTGGTACATCGACCTGGAGGATTTCTTTTCCAAGTATCCGGTCGACGCGATCCGCTACACCCTGTGCGCGAACATGCCCCAGACGAAGGACTCGGAATTCACCTGGAACGACTTCATGCTGCGCAACAACTCGGAGCTGGCCGACACCTTCGGCAACTTCGCGAACCGGGTCTTCAAGTTCCTGGAGCGGCACTACGACAACCGGGTTCCGGCGCTGGCGGGAGTCTCGGACGAGGACCAGGCGCTGCTCGACGCCGCCGACGCGCTGCCGGACACCGTCGCCGCGCTGATCGACAAGTTCGATTTTCGCGGCGCGATCTTCGAATGGATGGAGGCGGCGCGCAAAGGTAACGTCTATTTCGACAAGAAGGCGCCTTGGAAGGGTGTGAAGGAAGACGTGGCCGCGACGGGGACGACGTTCCATGTGTGCCTGCGTCTGCTGCAGTCGCTGGCGGTGACGGGCTATCCGTTCATGCCCGAGACGGCGGAAAAGCTTTGGCGGATGCTCGGCCGGGCGGGGGATGTGCGTTCCCAGGTGTGGCACTCGTCGGCTCGGGCGGACCTGGTCGTCGGGCACAAAATGGGCGAGTCGCAGATTCTCTTCGAGAAGCTGGACCCCAAGCAGATCGAGGCCGAGGCGGCCAAGCTCAAGGAATTCGCCGCGAAGTCGAAAGACGCGCCTAGCGAGTCGGCCAACGCCGCCGACAAGGAATACGCGCCGCTCAAGGACGAGATCACGTACGAGGATTTCGCCAAGCTGGATCTGCGGACCGCGAAGATCGTCGAGGCCGAGGCGGTGAAGAAGTCGAAGAAGCTGGTCAAGCTGCAAATCGATTTGGGCTTTGAGAAGCGGCAGATCGTCGCCGGCATCGCCCAACACTTCGAGCCGGACGACCTGGTCGGACGCACCATCGTCGTCGTCGCCAACCTCGCCCCCGCCAAGCTGATGGGCATTGAGTCCAACGGCATGCTGCTCGCCGCCCGCGACGGGGAAACGTTGACCCTCCTGACCGCGGACAGCGCGCCGGGGAGCACGGTCTCGTAATCGCGGCCGTGCGACGTCCGAGCCGCGAGCCGTAGCGAGCGGGTGCAGGGTGCGTTGTTGGGGGCGAGTGCAATCAAACCGAGCCCCAAGCGTCAGCGCGGGGTTGTCGAGCAGATAGGAGCCCCGAACCCTTCAGAGCCCCGACCGTAAGGGAGGGGTCTAAGGCAACCAGGCACGTCACGGACGTCGTTAGACACTTCGCGGGCCAAGTGCGAGGACGAACCCAACCGCTCACTACAGTTCGCGGCTCTGTGTGGTCGGAATCGTTTTGAACATCTTTCGAGTTTGACCCCTCACTACCGTTCAGGGCTCTGATCGGATTGACAGTCCGGGCCGACGACGGCTCCTACTTCCGCCAAAACGCCGGGGCGAACAGAATCAAGACCGTGTAGATCTCCAGGCGTCCCATCAGCATGCAGAAAATCAGAACCCATTTGGCGAAGGCGGTCAGGTGGGCGAAGTTTTCCGCCGGGCCGACGGTGCCGAATCCCGGACCGATGCCGCCCATGCACGTGGCGACGGCGCTGGAGGAGGTGACGATATCGTTGCCGGCGAATCCCAGCAGCAGCGTACCCAGGCCGAAGGTGAGCATGTAAAGAAAGAAGAAGCTCCAGATCGAGCGCATCACCTTGCCGGGGATGATGTCCTTGCCGTATTTGATCGGCTTCACGCCCCGAGGATGGAGCACGAAAAACGGCTCGTTGAACGCCTGCTTGAGCAGCACGCCGATGCGCATCACCTTCGGCCCCCCGGCCGTGGACCCCGCGCATCCGCCGATGAACATGATCAGGAACAACAGCGCCTGGGCGCCGTAGGGCCACTGCTCGTAGTCGGCGGTGGCAAATCCCGTGCATGAGTGGATGGTGAGCACCTGAAAGAGGCTGTCGCGAAACGCGATGAACGTCGGCAAATCCAGCTCGAAATGCAGAATCAGCGTCAGAACGGCGACGAAAACCGTCACCAGCAACGCGAACAAGCGAAATTCCGGGTTGCGGAAAAACGACCTCCAATCGCCGCGCATCAGGCCGTAATAGAGGCCGAAATTCGTCGCCGCCAGGAACATGAAGATCGCCACGACAAAGTGGATGTAGCTGCTCTGGTAATAGCCGATGCTCGCGTTCTTGGTGGAGAACCCGCCGGTGGCGATGGTGGCGAAGGAGTGGCAGATCGCGTCGAACCAGGTCATGCCGCCCAAAACCAGGAAGATCGTCTCCAGGACCGTCAGGCCGGTGTAGACCATCCACAGCACCCGCGCCGTATCCACGATGCGCGGCGTGAGCTTGTCCTCGGTCGGCCCCGGCACCTCGGCGCGAAAAAGCTGCATGCCGCCCACGCCGATCAGGGGCATGATCGCGACGGACAGCACCACGATGCCCATGCCCCCCAGCCAGTGCGTCAGCGCCCGCCAAAAGAGAATCCCGTGGGGCATCCCCTCGACGTTCGTCGCGACCGACGCGCCGGTGGTGGTGAACCCGGAGGCCGATTCGAACAGCGCGTCGATGAAGCGCAGGAATTCGCCGTCCAGGTAATAGGGCAGCGCGCCCAGCACGAACGCCGCCAGCCAGGTCAGCGTGACGACGAACACGCCCTCGCGCAAGGTGAGATCCGGGTCCGGGATGTGGAAGAAGCGCCAGAGAAAAAAGCCGCCGCCGAGCGTCAGGCACAAGGACATGGCCAGGCCGCTCGTGCCGCCGTCCCGATAGAACAGGCTGATCACCAGCGGCACGATCATCGTCGCGCCCAGCGCCATCGTCAGCGCGCCCAGGGTGCTCAGGACATTGCGATAACGCATCCCGCCTCCGTGGGCGTTTTCGGCATGAGGCTCATGGCCGTTGCCCGCCTAGATCGGGAGGGCGGCGGATTCGGCGGCGGGGGGACAGGGATATCTCATGCGGACCTCCGAGGTCGGGACCAAGCCGGAGGATGGTCTCGGCCGAAGACTCGGTTACTTTCTCCAAAACGCCGGGGCGAACAGGATCAGGATCGTGTAGATCTCCAAACGCCCCAAAAGCATGCAGAAAATCAGAACCCATTTGCCCATCATGGGGATGTGGGCGTAGTTCTCCGTGGGCCCGGTGGTGCCGAAGGCCGGGCCGATGTTGCCCAGCGCCGAGGCCACCGACGTGGAGGCGGTCAGGATGTCCACCTCCATCAGGCCCATCATCAGCATGCCGATGCCGAACACGCCCATGTACAGGAAAAAGAAGCTCCAGATGGAACGCAGGACCTTGCCCGGGATAACCTCCCGGCCGTATTTGGGCGGCTTGACCGCCCGGGGATGCACCAGGAAGAACAGCTCGTTGTAGGCCTGGCGAAGAAGGACGTCGATGCGCATCACCTTGGGCCCGCCGCCGGTGGAGCCGGTGCATCCGCCGATGAAAAACAACAGCAGGATCAACGACTGGGCCGCCGGTGACCAGATCTCGTAATCCGCGGTGGCGAAACCCGTGGTGGTGATGATGGACAGCACCTGGAAGATGCCGTCACGGATGGCGGTGAAGACCGGCGTGTTCAGATCCTTGATGAGCATGATCGAACACAGGGCGCTCGCCGCCAGGACGATGATGGTGTACAGGCGCAGTTCGTTGTCGCGAATGGCGGTGCGGAACCGGCCGGTCACGACCGCGTAATGCAGCGCGAAATTCATCCCCGCCAGGAACATGAACAGGCTGATGACAAAGTGGATGTAGCTGCTCTGGTAGTGGCCGATGCTGGCGTTTTTCGTCGAGAACCCGCCGGTGGCGACGGTGGCGAAGGAGTGGCAGATCGAGTCGAACAGCGGCATGCCGCCCAGCATAAGCAGCACCACCTCGATCACCGTCAGGCCGAAATAGACCAGCCAGAGCATCCGCGCCGTCTCGGCCACGCGAGGCGTAATCTTGTCCGCCGTCGGTCCCGGCACCTCGGCGCGAAATAGCTGCATGCCGCCCACGCCGATCAGGGGCAGAATCGCGACCGACAACAGGATGATGCCCATGCCCCCCAGCCAGTGGGTCATCGCCCGCCAGAACAGGATGCATTTGGGCATGGCCTCGATGTCGGTGGACACGGACGCGCCGGTGGTGGTGAATCCCGAAGCCGATTCGAAAAAGCAGTCGGTGAAATGGGCGAAGGTGCCGGTGAAATAATAGGGAAGGGCGCCGATCGTGAACGCGATGACCCACGCGCACGAGACGATGAACATGCCTTCGCGCAGATTGATCTCCAACGCCTCGGCCGAAAACACCCGCCAGACCAAAAAGCCGCCGGCCACCGACAGGAGCATGGCCATGCCGATGCCCACGCCGGCCGTCTCCCGGTAGATCAGGGCGACGATCAACGGCGCGAGCAGCATCACGCCGATCGCCAACGTCAACGCGCCCAGGGTGCTGAAGACGAATCGATACCGCACAGGGCGTCCCTAGAAGTAGCCCAAGGCGACGGTCATCATCTTTTCCACTTTCTTGACCGACTTTTTCATGGTGAACACGAGGATGTGATCGCCGACCTGCACGTGCGTTTCACCGGAGGGGATGATCAGTTGATCGTCCCGCACGATGCACGCCAGCAGGGCGCCCTTGGGAAAGTCCAGATCCTTCAAGGGGGCGGACGTGACCTTGGAGGTTTCCAGGGCCGAGTATTCGATAACCTCCGCGTCCCGGCCCAAAAGCGCCGTGGAGAGGATCTTGCCCCGACGCAGCATGCCCAGGATGACGCTGACGGCTTGCGTGTTCTTGGAAATCATCGCGTGGACGCCGATGGAGGAGAGGACGTGGGCGTACTCGGAGCGCTCCACCATGGCGATGACCTTGGGCACCGCCTCCTTGGTGGCGAGCATGGCCGAGAGAATGTTGTCCTCGTCCAGGTCCGTGGCGGCCACGAACGCCGAGACGTCGCCGATGTTCTCCTCTCGCAGCAGGCCCAGGTCGATGCCCTTGCCGTTGATGACCACGGTGGAGTTGAGCATGCCCGCCCAGACCTCGGCCCGCTTGTGGTCGGGCTCCATGAGTTTGACGGGGATGCCCTTGGCTTCCAGCAGGCGCGCCAGGTGGAAACCCACGGCCGTGCCCCCGGCGATCATGACGCGTTTGAGGCGGTAGGGAGTGCGTCCGATCCATCCGGACACGTCGTCCATGCGCCCCTCGCCGACGATCATCCAGAGGAAATCGCCGTTGAGGATATGGTCGCCGCCGCGAGGGATGAGGACGTGGCCGTCGCGCTCGATGGCGGCGACCAGCACGTTGGTCATGTCGAATTTTTGGGCCATGTCGATCAGGGACATGCCCACGATGGGCGCTCCGGACTGGACCTGGAAGCCGGTGGCCCGGATCTTACCCCCGGCGAAATGGCGCACGCTGTCCGCGGTGGGCACTTCCATCAAATCGACCATGCCCTTGGCCGCCTCGAAGTCCAGATTGATCACCACGTCCACGCCCAGGCCCTCGCAGCCCAGGCGTTCGATGTGGTCCATGTAGTCCATGTCCCGAAGACGGCAGATGCGCCGGACCGGCGGGTTGAGCTGGGCGGCGATCAGGCAGGCGACCAGGTTGACCTCGTCCGAGTTGGTCACGGCGATGAGGATGCCCGCGTTGTCGATACCGGCCCGCTTGAGCATGCGGGGCGAGGCGCCGTGGCCCTGGAGCACCGAGATGTCCATGGCGTCCCGCGCTCGGGCGCACCGTCCCTCGTCCTGCTCGATCAGGACCACATCGACTTTTTCCTCGGACAGATGGCGGGCAATGGCAAAGCCGACCTCGCCGCCGCCGACCACGATGACGCGCATGCGCTGGCCTTCCTCGATTCCGGTTGAAACTCGTGAAACGGCCCAGGGGAGCCCCTTCGCCGCGCGGACAATACACCCGCCCCGCCCCGAACATCAAGGGCGGCCTCGCGGTGGGCGCGACCGCCGGTCAGGCCCGGAGGGCGGGGTTTCGCCCAATCGTGCGGGCGCGGGGAATATCTACTGCAATTTCAAAATGGTTAGGACATTCCGACGGTGGCCGTGAAAGGCTTCGAGCATCGCCTCGGGGGTCTCGAAGTGCGTCATGCGGGCGAGGATCGCCAGGTCCGCGGCCGAATCGGGCAGAAGGCTGACGGGCCGGGGAAAGAGGGTGCGCAGGCGGCTTTCGAGCCGTTTGAAGAAGCGCAACGCCCCGTCCAGAACGTCCGCCTGCTCCCGCTCCAGCAGGCCCGCGTCCACCATGGCGGATAGGGCTTGCCGGTTGTTTCTCGCGCGCAGGGCGGGGATCTCGTAGCCGTGTTCAAGCTGGGCGCCGCCGATGAAAAACTCCAGATCGGCCAGGGCGCCGGGGGAGGACTTGGCGTCGACGCGCCCGGCGGGCACCTCGGCCACGACCTTCTCACGGATGCGGCTCAGCTCATCCTTCTCGTCGGCGGGCAGGCCCTTGGCCAGGATCGTCTCGGCCAGTTGGTCGGCAAACGCAAAGGCCGGCGCGCCGTAAACCGCCCGCGTGCGCAGCAAGGCCAGGCGCGTCGTCACCGGCGACTTGTCCCGATAGAAATTGAACGCGCTGGTCAGCGACGGCAGCAGCGTCCCCTGGTTGCCGAACGGCCGCAGACGCAGGTCCGTGCGATACAAGAACCCCTCGGGGTGCGTGCCTTCCAGTTCCTTCAGGATGCGTTGCGCCACCTTGCCCAGGTCCGCCTTGTGCTCGTCGTCGTCGTGGAGGAAGACCAGGTCCAGGTCCGAGTTGAGCACCGGTTCGCCGTTGCCCGCGCTGCCCATCAGCAGAATGCCCAAACCCTCCTTGGGCACCCGGCGTTCGTATTCCAGGCCCCGTCCCAGCGCCTCCAACACGCCCGCCGCCAGCCCTCCGGCCAGCGCCCACGCCGTCTCCGGGTCGTCGTCGTGGTAGATCTCCTCCAACGCGATCTGCAACTCCAAAATCGTCTTCTGGCGACGCAGTTCCGCCAGCCAGATCGCCGGCACGTCGCCCCAGGCCGCCTCGACGATCGCCTGGCGCACGGCCTCCGGCCCGCCGGACACGTCCTGGGCGACAAACAGCGGCACGAAGGCCTCCGGGTGGGACAGCAGGATCTCGGCCAGATAGCTGCCCCGGCCCAGGAGCTGCATCATGACGCGGGCCATCTGGGCATCGTCGATCAGCGAGCCCATCAGCGTTGTCATCGCGTTTTGACGCAGGATGAACCGCTCGAAATAGCTCAGCGCGCCGACCGGGTCCGGCTGGGCGGCGGCCAATTCGGCCAGCTTGGGCGCCAGGGTTTCCAGACGTTCGGTGAAGCCCTTGATCTCCTGGGATTCGGGCGCCTTGGCGATGCGCCGGAAGATCTCGAACGCCGCCGGGGCGTCGGGGAAACCGTGGGAGGCGAAGGTCGCCTCGGTCGTCGCCCGCAACGATTCGGAAAAATACACCCCGCCGGGCGCGGCGGTCGGGCGCGGTGTCGCGGCGGCCTGCTCGGAGGATTCGGCCCCGGCGCCGCTGTCGAACAAGGCCTCGAAGATGCGCAGCACCCGCAGTTGGTGATCGGCGTAGGTGCGCAGCATCTTGTCCACGTCGGCGTAGCCCATCGACCGGGCCAGACCGTCCCGCACCGGCCCCGGCGGCGGCAGGCGGTGATTCTGGCGGCCGTCGTAGAGCTGGATGCGGTTTTCCAGACGGCGGAAAAATTCGTACGCATCGTGCAGGATCGCGACGTCCTCGGTCGGCAGCAGTTCGTTGCGCGCCAGAACGGCCAACGCCTCGCGCATGGACGGGGTTTGCAGTTCGGGGATGCGCCCGCCGTAGAGCAGTTGGTAGGTCTGCACCACGTATTCCAATTCGCGGATGCCGCCTCGGGAGAGCTTGACGTTTTCATCCCCTCCCGCGGCGACGGCCACCTCCGCGTCCAATCGCGCCTTGACGCGTCGGATCTCGCCCAGGGCGGCGGCGTCCATGCGTCGGCGGTAGACGAAGGGCCGGATGGTCTGGCGGAATTCGTCGCCCAAGGCTTGGCTGCCGGCGATGGCGCGGGTGCGGATGAGCATCTGCCGCTCCCAGGCGGCGCCGCGATATTCATAGTGGGACTCGGCCATGGCCAGCGAGCAGGTCAGCGGCCCGGCGCTTCCCCCCGGACGCAGTCGCATATCCACGCGAAACCCCGCGCCCGACGTGCCCAACTCCTCGGTCAGCCGCCGGGCGATCTCCCCGAACCATTCACGCCGGGATCGGCCGTCGATCGCCGTGTCGTCCTCGTGGTCGAAGATGTAGATCAGATCCAAATCCGAGGACGCGTTGAGTTCGTGGCCGCCCAGCTTGCCCATGCCGAGCACCACGAAGTCGTCGGCGTGCTCCCCGTTCTTGTCGCCGTAAAATTCGTGCCTCAGTTCGGCCAACGCCAGGGACGCGACCACGTCGGCCACCTCCGAGTAACCCGCCAGCGCGTCCCACCAGTCGCCCTCGTCGGTCAGGTCGAATAACGCCGCCCGCGCCTGCAGCAGGCCTCGCCACTCGGCGGCCGTTTCGATCTTGGCTCCGAGGATTTCCCCGGCGGCGACAAACGACGACGCTTCGCGCAGCCTTTCGGCAATGACGTGCGTGGGCGGCATGGTGAAGACCAGGTCGAGATGGGCGATCGCCCCGTCCAGCGCCCACCGGCTCGCGGCGGCGAGGGTCGCCAGGCGGGGCAGGGTGTCGGGGGTGAAGAGTTTGGCGGCGTGGTCGTGGTCGACCAGATGGGACAGGCAATTGAGGGCCTGGGCCGGGTGGGGCGAGGTCGCGCACGCTTCCAAGACGGCGGCCGTGTCGAACCCCGCTTCCCGCACGGCGGCCAGATCCCGCGACGCCTGTTTCGTCAGGCCCAGCCCGTCCGGAACGCGGCCCGTATCCAGCATGTCGTGCGCGAGGGCTTTGTAATCCATGGGTCGTTGCGCCGGGGATGAAGGGGAAACCGGGCCTTGCCGCCGCGCGACCGTGGCCTGTGCTGCAACTTAGAGAATCCGGCGGTTCCTGTCACGGGGGAGGGGGCGTTCGAGCGAACGGGTGTCACACTTTTACGACGACAACGTCGTCGGAAAGGTGTGCATTCAGCGGCATGTTCACACCCTTTCTCCGCCTTCGGCGTCGCAAGAGTGCGGCACCCGACGCGGCTACTCCCCCGTCAACTTCACGCCCGCCAGCGGGAAATACGTCGCGCCCTCGGGCGACAGATCCGAGCGGTAGAGCACCAACTCCTCGATGGGAAAGGCGCCGAAATCCTGGTGCGCGATGGGGGCCAGGCGCTTGCGCAGCAGGCCGAGTTGCTTGGGCGATTTGACGCGGGCCAGCGTGATGTGGGGCGTGAACGGCCGCGTCTCCCGAGGCACATGGATCGCCTCGGCGGCCCGGTCCAGGTCGCCGGCCAGGGCCAGGATCGAATCGAACCCGCCGTCGATCTTCGCATGGATCACCTTGGGCGCCTTGTCGTTGGGAATGGCCCCGACGCCCACCACCCGCGCGTCGATGGGCGCGCGCTTTTTGCCCAGGATGCGCATCAATTCGGCCAGATGCTCCAATTCGGCGTGCGTCTTGTCGCCGAGGAACTTCATGGTCAGATGCATATTGCGCGCGGGCACCAGACGCAGGTGGGACAGGTCGCCCAAGTGCGTCGCGGCGGCGTCGACCAGCGCGGCCTCCACGTCGCGAGGCAGGGGAACGGCAATGAAGGCGCGGATACCCGTCATTTAGTAAAGGTGCTCGAGTTCATGGCTGAAGCGCCGGTCGACTTCCTTGCGCCGGACCTTCTGCGTGGCGGTCAGCAGGTTGTTTTCCTGCGTGAATTCCACGTCCGAGAGGATGTAGCCGCGAATGCGTTGGTAGGAGGCCATGCGTTTGTTCACGTCGTCGACGATCTTGTCGAACAGCTCTCGAACCGCCGGCGAAGCCGCCATGTCCGCGAAGCTCTCGTATGTCTGACCCCGTTTGGCGCCCCAGGTAAAGATTTCATCCTGCTCGGGCACGATTACGGCGGTCAGGAAGGGCCGGCGATCGCCCACCACGCACGCCTGGGCGACGAATTTGTTGGTGGCGAGGATCGTCTCGATGTGTCGCGGCGCGACGTTCTTGCCGTTGGAGGTGACGATCAGATCCTTCTTGCGGTCGGTGATCTTCAAGAAGCCGTCCCGGTCGAGCTGGCCGATGTCGCCGGTGTGAAACCAGCCGTCCTCGATGACGCCCTTGGTGAGTTGGGGATGGCCCCAGTAGCCGCGCATCACGTTCGGACCGGAGACGAGGATCTCGCCGTCCTTGGCGATGCGCACTTCCACGCCGTCGATGGACTTGCCCACCGTGCCCAGGCGCAGGGCTCCGGGATGGTTGACGGTGACGACGGGGCTGGTTTCAGTCAGGCCGTAGCCTTCGTAGAGAGGCAGGCCGATGTTGAAAAAGAACTGGCAGACCGACAGGGCCAACGGCGCGCCGCCGGAAATCATGCAACGCAGGTTCCCCCCCAGCGAATCGTGGATCGGCTTGAAGACCAGCGCCTTGAACACGCGGCATTGGGCCTCCAACGCCAGGGGCACGGGCTCGTCCTTCTGACGCCGTTTGAACGCCTCTTCCCCGGCGGCCAGGGCGCGCTCAAAGAGAATCGTCCGGGCCTTGGAGCTTTGTTTCGCCTCTTCGGAGATTCGCGCCTTGAGTTTTTCGAAGACGCGGGGCACGCCCACGAGAATGGTGGGCTGGACCTCTTTCAAGTCCGCGGCCAGGGCTCCGATGGAGTCGGCGTAGGCGATTGTCGCGCCGGAGAGCAGGGGCGTGAAATGCCCGGCCGTGCGCTCCAGGCTATGGGAGAGCGGCAGGATCGAGAGCGTCACGTCGTTGTAGCTGATGCGAAACAGCGCCGCCGCCTCGGCGATGTTGGACAGCAGGTTGCGGTGCGTGAGCATGGCGCCCTTGGCGTCGCCGGTGGTCCCCGAGGTGTAGATCAGCGTGGCCAGGTCCTCGGGCTGGATTTCCTGCATACGGGCTTCGAGTTTGTCCTCGCCGCCGATGGTTTTGCCCAGGTTGATGACTTCCCAGAAGCTCTTCACGCGCTCGTCCCGGTCGGTCAGATCGGGAATGGGATCGAAGATGATGACGTGCTCGATCTGGCGCTGGACAATCTTGGATTCCATGGCCTTGGAAAGCTGAAAGTGGTTGGACACGGCCAGCACCCGCGCGCCCGAGTCCTTGACGATGTAGCCCACGTCCTTGGCCAGGTTCGTCGAGTAGATCGGCACCAGCACGGCGCCCAGGGATTGGCAGGCCAGGTCGGTGTAGGCCCAGCAGGGGCGGTTTTCCGACAGGAGCGCCAGCCGGTCGCCCATGTCCACGCCCAGATGCAGCAGGCCCTGCGCGAAATGGCGGACGATTTCGTCCACCTCCGCGTACGTGCGGGACATCCAGCTTCCGTCCTTGCGGTAGCGGGTGCATGTGTTTTCGGCGTAGCGGCGAACCGCGTTGCTCCAACTCACGGCAATGTTTTGATCCAACGCGCGCACCGATCGGGCTCCTCCAGCGTCCACGGGCTCATTATGTGTCATTTATTTCGGGGTGTGAATGCGGCGGCGAGGCAAGCCGTTCGGGGCTCTGAACGGGGTAGGTTCGTGGCTCTGAAAGGGCGTGAGTGCTTTCCAACTAGACGAACGCCGAAAACACCTCGTCCGACAAAAAGACCCCCGCCGGAGACAGACGCAGAAGGTCGTCCTCGCGCACCAGGAGTCCGGCGGCGGCCAGGCGGTCAATCTCGGCGCCGAAGCGGCCGTTGAAATCCAGCGCGAATTCGTCGGCCAGCGGCGCGATGCGCAGCCCATCCAGCCGACGCAGTCCCAGGAAGACCGCCTCGCCCAACGCTTCGTCCCGAGTCAGCGTTTCGGACTCGATTTCGGCCCGCCCCGCCTCGGCGATACGCGCCATGTACCGCTCCGGGTTTTTGTCGTTGACCGTCCGCCGTCCGAACGGCGCGCCCGTTGCCCGCCCCATGAACGACACCGCCCCCGCGCCCAGGCCCAGATAGTCCCCCCGCAGCCAGTAATGTTCGTTGTGGCGGCTGCGTCGGCCGTCTTTGGCGAAGTTGGCGATCTCGTATTGCGCGAATCCCGCACCGGCGAGCACGTCCCGCAGGCGTTCGAACTCGTCGGCGGCCTCGTCCGGGTCCATCTCGCGTCGTCGGCCGTCGGCAACGAGGGTTTCGAAGGGCGTTTCGTCGTAAATCGTCAGGCAATAGGCCGACAGATGGGCTGGCGCCAGATCCAGAAACGTCGCCAAGTCTTCTTCGAGCATGGCGCCGGTGCGTTCGGGTAGTCCGTACATGAAATCGAGATTGAAGTTGTCGATGCCCGCCGCGCGCAGAATCGCGACGCTCTCGCGCACCTCGTCCTCGCCGTGGATGCGCCCCAGGGCCTTGAGCACCGGCCGGCGCAGACTCTGCACCCCCATCGAGACGCGGTTCACCCCGGCGGCCAGGTATCCGTCCACCTTTTCCGCCGTCACCGTGCCCGGATTGGCCTCCAGGGTGATCTCGGCGTCGTGGGCGACGTCCACCCGATCGCGAATTCCCGCGACAATCCGCGCAATCGCCGCCCCCGAGAAGATCGACGGTGTCCCGCCGCCAAAGTAAATCGACGGCGCGGGGCCGGTGCACTCGTCGAGGCGAGCGTCCAGCTCCCGCAGCAGCGCGTCCACATAGCGATCCTCCGGCGGCCGCCGCTCGGGCAGGCTGGCGAAATCGCAATAGAGGCACTTGGCCGCGCAATAGGGGATATGGACGTAAATTGTGCCGGACGCGGGGCGCATCGCTTCGAAACCGCCTTGAAAATCGCCAAAGGATAAAGATCCCCGGCTCGCGCTCAAACTACATCATGACCGCGAGCCTGTGGATAACTATATGTAGTATATACCTTGACCCAGCCAGCCATATCTAGTAAGTTCCCTCTCGACTTACCGACCCGCCACGTCTTCGATTTGGAGTTGCCCAATGCGGCGCCAATTGGCCCAATGCGTCCACTGGATCGACCTGGGGCAGGAGCATCTGGAAGCTCTGGAAGCCGAACTTCTCTCCGACGATCTGGACGGCGCCACGCAGAGTTTCAAGAGCGCTTGGGTGGCGATGATGGAGCCGGTGCGGGTGCTGTCCCGGTGCTGGGACGGCAGCTTTTGGGAAGACTGGGATCAGCGGGACTTCGTGCTCGACAACATCGAGGAAGCCCAGACGCTCCTGCTCGACGCCGGACCCGACGACCTGCGCGGAATTCTGCTTGCCCTCAAGGAACTGCTGCATCTCAACCTGATGATGCTCCGCAACGCCCTCACCCTCCTGACCGCCGACCTCGGTCTCACCGCCACCATCGGCCACGAGTAAGAAGAGGGGCCGTAGTCAGTCGGCCCGGACTGGGAGATGCTTCGCATCTCCGACGCGGACGCGTGGGTTGCACGAGCCGTGGTGGTCGTCGCTTCGCTCCAACCGATTCGAAAAAGTCGAGAGCGTCTTCCGATTTAGGTCGGGTCTTCCCACCAGGGCGGGACGTCGGTGCTGTTGTTCCACTTGCGGCGCAGGCACGGTTTGAGGTCGGTGAGGTCGGACGTGCCTTCGGTCTGATCGGTGTCGATGACCATCACGTCGCTGGAGGCATGCACCTTGTCGCTGATCAGGGCGTAGCGGTAGTTCAGATTGGCCCACGCCACGATCTGGTCGGGGACATTGTTGCCGTAGTTCTTGAATTCCAGGTCGAATTGCTTGCACGTATTGAGGCGCCCCCAATAGCGTCCCTCGAACGGGCAGATTCCCATGCCCTGCTCGCAGTCGTCGACCATGTAAAAGAGCGTTTCGCCCTCGGTGGAGATATCGGTCGGATTGCCCGACGAATCGGCGCAGTGGCGGGGGTGATCGGCGATATCCGGGTCGTAGCACATCTCGTCGAATTGGTAGTTGTCCGAGTAATTCGCGTCGAAGGTCGCCTTGCCCGGTTCGTAGATCGCCTCGTCCTCGCAGGCGGGCAGGACGTGGAACATCTTGTCGAGGGAGATGTTGACCGTGATTTCCTCGCCGGGAACCAGGTCCGCCAGATCCGCGTTGCGCCAGTCGTTGGGATAGCAGGCCATGAACCGAAAGATCTTCGAATTGAAGGTGTCGCGGATCTTGACCACCTTGAAGGCGCTGGGCCCGGCGGGAAACTTGATGCGTTCGTTCATGCCGATGCGCTCGACGAATTCGTGCATCGCCCAGAGTTCGCGGTTGACGGGGAAGTGGGAGTTGATGATTTCCTGCTGCCCGTCGATGGTGTAGTCCCGGGATAGGGCCTCCCACGACTCGGTCGTTTCGTCCTCGATCACCACCTCTTGGGGCGGCTCGCCGGGAGTCTTGGCGGGGAAGTACCAGAAATGGTCCGAGTCGCCCTGCAACATGCGGTAGACCCGGTGGGAGCCGTCGCGGGGTTCCCGATCCTGCAGGCGCAGATAGGTCTCCTGAAATCCCTTGACGTTAAACGACTCGTCCTGGGCGCCGCTGACCAGCAGCACGTCGGCGACGATGTCCTTGCGGCGCCAATCCTTTGAGGCCGGGTCCATGTAGTGCTGCATGCAGCAGGCGGCTTCCTCGGCGGCCTCGAACTGGTCCCGGTCGTTGCAGGCCTTGTTCAGGTCGTACTTGGTGCAGTCCAGGGAATAGGCCGGGTCATAGTCGAACTCGATGTAGTTGTTGGGACCGACGATGGCCCGATAGGCGTTCCAGCTTCCTTCCGCCGCCCAGACTTCCTGCCAGGCGCCCGATCCATGCCAGGCCATGATGCCTTCCGGATACCAGGCGTCCACGTCCACGTCCGCCTCGGAGATGTCCAGATTGTTGAGTTGCAGGGCCGAGACGGCGCCGAAGCTGATGCCGCCCACGACCAGCCGGCCGTCGGTGAAGCCGATGCCGTTGGGCTTGCCGAAGCCGCCGTTGAGCGGACCGAAGACGTTGTAAAACAGGTCCACGCCCCGGAACGTGGCCATGCCGTAGGCCCAGGCGTAGTGGCGATCCACGTTGGGGCCGTGGCCGAAGGCGATGCCGCGGAAGGGGTCGTTGGAGTCGCGGTAGATGTTGCCGTGGCTGATCTGGTTTTGCCGCACCGGCGGCTGGTAGCACTCGGGCTTGAACGCGTCGATAGCGTCCCAACCCGAACAGCGATAGCCCACGCCCGGCCCGGAGATGGACAGGACGAAGGTCTTTTTGTCGTTGGTCGAGGTCATCGCCGCGATGAACGAGGCTTGCTGGTAGCTGCCCCGGTCGCCGCCGCCGTGGAGCCACAGGATGCCGGTGCGGCCCAGGCCGCCCTTGTTCCGGGCGAAGGCACGCAGGTCGCGGCAGTCGGTGCGGCTCATGTCCGGCGTGACTTCGGTGGCCCAGTAGGCCCAGATCCAGCCGTCGGAGGGATCGGCGCCGTCCATGGAGGCCCGGGACTTGTAACGCATCGTTCCGACGCAGAAGCCGTTGATGAAGTTGCCGGGCATGTTGTAGCTGCCCTGGTAGACGATCTCCCAGTCGGTGCCTTCGTCCATGGGGCCGGTGATGTAGTCCAGGTAATCGATGCCTTGGAGTTGCTCCCAGTTGACCGGCGGGCCGTCCGTGTCTTCATGGGCAATGGCCGGCTTTTGGCCGATAAAGGCGAGCGTAAAAAGGAGGACCAAGGCGAACGCCCGGGTTTTGATCAGGTTCGTCACTTCCGGCTCCCGAGGGATTCCATAAACATTCTCATCACTTCATGATCGCGCGGGTCGATCGGCGCCGCGGCGATTCGACGACCTTATAGATCGTCGTTTTGCCCGAAATTCTGAAGTTCAACCGGCTTTCGGACCGGTCGAATCGGGCTCAAAGTGACCAAATAATGAGAATGGTCATCGAAACCACGCCGGTAGCGGCTACGAACGTGTGGATTCCTACCGCTTAACCGGAACTTTCGACGATTTTGCCGAAACGGGCGCGGAAATGACCGCTGGTCACGTCCGTGGGAGGTGCCCGAATCGCAGCGCCGACCGCCGACAGCGTTGCCCGATCCGTTTACTACATTCGCCGTATTTTGCAAAGGCGGCCCGAAACTCCCAAACATCGCACCGGCGGCCTGGACGGTCGTTTGTCCGGATGTTGTCGATTTTTTCGCATGTTAGACGCATATTCGGCCCATTCGTGGGGTATCTTCCCGAAGAACGTTCGGGTATAACAGTCCGCCCAGCATTGTCGCATGGATTGCCGGCGCCGCCGCCGTTTTGCCTTGGAGACTCCCTTGGTTCCGTCCGACTCCGGTCCGCCCTCCGGCCCCGCCGTGGCCCCGAAGCCGATCAAACGCTCGAAAATTCGTGCCTATTGGCGCTTTCTGATCTTTTTTCTCGTCACCGGGTATTGGGCGGTGCGCTACACCCTGTTCGGAATTTTCAAGGGGTTCAACGCCATCGACGGCTCGGACCACGGCCATCGCTGGTCCAAGCACCTGGCCCGCGCCGTGGGCATGAAGCTGCATGTCTCGGGCAAGGTGCCGACCGAACCGTGCCTGCTGGTTTCCAACCATCAGTCGTATATGGACGTCACGTCGATTTTCGCCACCATCCCGGCGGCGTTCATGGCCAAGATCGAGGTTTCCCGCTGGCCGTTCATCGGCTATGTGACGCGCCTGGGCCCGACAATCTGGATCGATCGCTCCAGCGAGGAGTCGCGCCGCGCCAGCCGGGACGCGATCCGCCAGCGGGTGATCGAGGAGCGCGTCCCCGCCATGGTCTTCGCCGAAGGCACCCGCAACTCCGGCCCGGAGTTGCTGCCCTTCAAGCCCGGGTCGTTTTCCATGGCCCATGAGGCGGGGATCCCCGTCGTGCCCATCGCGGTGCATTACCGGGATCAGGACGATGTGTGGGCCAAGGGTGCTCACTCGTTCGTGGCCCATATGATTCGCCAACTCGGCAAAAAAGAGATCCACGTGGATCTGGTCTTCGGCGATCCCATCGACAAACCGACGGTGGACGAGACGGTGCAGGCCGCCGAGCATTTCGTCCGCGACGAATTGGCCCGTCTGCGCGCCGAGCACGCCTAAGCCCTCGTCCATTCGCGGCCCTCATTCGTTACGTCGCTTCCTATTTCGAACGAAGCCCAAGATGCCGCCGCTTCGACGTCGTTTTGTCACGAACGACGCTTTCCCGGCCGGTCGAAACAGAATCGTCACGCAAAATTCCATGACTTGTCGGCCGGTCGTCGGTACGTTGTAACAAGGCTCCGTTAGTTTCCCGAACATCGATATTTGGACGCCGCTTCTTCAAGGCGTCCTTTGATGTTGCGGGAGATCCTTTGCCCTACGCGACGCACGATCTGGCCCTTCCGGCCCAAGAAGACACCACCCCCGCACGACGGTCGTCCCTGCGTGCCGTCGCTCGTCTCTTTGTGTTCCTGAGCCTGACCTGCGCCTGGGCCGCCCGGTACATCTTCCACGGCGTTCGTCGCGGGTTCGACCCCGTGGAGGCCGCGGACTTCGGGCGCCGTTGGTCGATTCAGTTGGCGCGGGTGTTGGGCCTGAAGGTGAGCTATTCGGGCGAGCTTCCCGCCGAGCCGTGCCTGCTGGTGGCCAACCACCGGTCCTACATGGACATCACGGCCATGTACAGCCTCCTGCCCCTGTCGTTCATGGCCAAGGTGGAGGTCTCGCGCTGGCCGTTTATCGGCTTCATTACACGCCTGGGGCCGACGATCTTCGTGGATCGGGACAAAACCGAATCCCGCAAGACCAGCCGGGAAAACCTGCGCCGCATGATCGTGGAAAACGGCCTGCCGGCGGTGGTCTTTCCCGAAGGCACGAGCTTCGAGGGGCCGGGCATCCTGCCGTTTCGCCCCGGATCGTTCTTCATGGCTCGGGAGGCGGAGATTCCCGTCGTTCCCGTCGCCGTGCATTACGAGGATGTCGACGACGCCTGGGTCGGCGACGACTCGTTCCTCGGACACTTTCTGCGACAACTCGCCAAACCGAATATTCGCATCCATCTGGTTTTCACGGACCCGATCGCCGAGGGGAGTGGCGATGACGTCCGGGACGGCGCCGAAAACCGGATCCGATCGGCTTTGAGTGTCCTTGAAGGAGGAGCGTCATGACCACCAACGCACGATCCAAACTCCCTGTTCCCTTCGTCGCCGGCAAGGCCAAGTACAAGTACAAAATCTACATCCGGCCCGGCGTTACCATGCCGGACGCCAAGTTCGAGCGGCTGGCCCGAGAGCTGCGAAGCTGCGCCAAGACGTGCTTCGATCAATTGCCGCCCTATCAGTGCCTGCTGGGCACGCGGGCGTCGTTGGCCGACAAGGCCATCGCCGTCGCCTGGCGTCGGGACGGGCGCATCGCGGGTTTTTGCTCGTGCGTGCTGCTCGACGTGGACAACGTGGGCACGGTGCTGCACCTGGGTCTGACGTGTGTGAGACCGGATGATCGGGGTTCGGGGCTGACGCACAAGCTGACATCCAAGGTCATTATCGGCTATCTGGCCCGCCATCGGCTGGTGGGCAAGCAATGGATCAGCAACGTGGCGTGCGTGCTCTCCAGCCTGGGCAACGTGGCCATGTTTTTCGACGAGGTCTTTCCGTCGCCCCTGGCCGACACGGCCGTTTCCACGGCCCACGCCAGCATCGCCAAGACCATCGACGAGCGCTATCGGGACGAAATCTACATCCGCCCCGACGCCCAATTCGACTGGACCAGATTCGTCTTTCAGGGTTCGGTGCGCGACACCGTGTTCCAAAAGGACAAGGACGCCACGGCCTATCACCACCGCAATCGCGCGATCAACCAGTACTACACGGGGATCATGTCCTTCGACCGGGGAGACGAGGTGCTGCAGGTCGGCTCGGTCTCGCTGCTGGGGACCGCGCCGCGCTATTTCCTGCGCAAAAAACAGATTCGCGAACGCAGCCGCCGTCTGCTGACGCAGATCGACTACGCCACGCATGCCAACGCCGTCGTCCAAGACGGCTGACTTCCGACACGCCATACCCGCTTTTGCATTCGGGCGGCCCCTGGGCCGCCCAACTTTTTGTCGGATAGTCCCGAAGTATTCCGCCGGAGCCCCGAACCATTCCGTCAGAGCCCCGAACGGTAGTGAGGGGTCAAACTCGAATGTTGATCGCACCGATCCCGTCGAATCAGAGCCCCGACCTGTAGGGAGGGGTCTAATCCAACCTGGCACGTCACGATCGTTGTTTGGCGCATCGTACGCGGCGTACCAGGACGAACCAAACCGCTTACTACCCGCCTTCGCCAAGGCTATGGCGAGGCAAGCCGTGCGCGGCTCTGACGGGCCCGCACATCGGCACGTTGACCTCGGGGACGAATCAACCCGCTCCCTGACGGTCGCGGCTCTAACGGGTCGGGTGCGGCGCTGAAACGAACGAAGCCGACGACCCGCGCCCCTATCGAAAATCCAGCGTTCCCAAGAACGTGCCCGTGACGATGTTGTCGTGGGGGCCGACCTGCGTTCCGGCGTAGTAGGAGTTGTATTTGATGTCGGGACCGAGCAGGTGGTGGAAGGCGCTCGCGCCGGTTTCCCAGTCGATCGCTTCCAGCGTCCATTCGGCGTCGCGCTGGCCGATGCAGTAGAACAACCCGGATCCCTCGCTCATCGTGGGGATGGCGTTGGGGCAGGAGATGTCGGCGTTGACCCAGGCCTGTTCGAGGGTCCGCGTTGTCGGATTCCACGAGAATTTTTCGACACCGTACGGCGCCCAAAGCGGGAAGTTGGACACCAGCGCGGCGAAGTAGCTGGGCAGGGCGAAGCGTCCGTAGTAGTTGGACACGACGACCGCGTCGTAGCCGCGCACCAGAACCGATTGCTCGGAACTGGAAATCTCCGCTTCCGGATCGCCGAAGGTGATCGGCACCTCGGCGGCGATGCGCCGGTCCTTGCCCGGAGCGATGGGCTCCCAGTCCTCGGGGATTTCGTCGCGCCAGAACAGGACGAGGTGCATCAGGATCTGTCCGTCGGTGATGACGACGAACTTGTCTTGATCGCCGATGCCCATCAGCGACGGCGTCGAGCCCGATCCCACGCCCAGGCGTCCCGGCGGGCGATCCTCCGGTCCCGTTTCATAGGCCGCCGACCACGCCCCCGCCGCCGTGTCCTGGGTCAGTTCTTCCCCGGTCCACTGCACCCGATGCATGAACTTGCTCGTGACCACGTACACACCGCCGTTCTCGTCCACCGCGATTGAGTTGGACATCTCCTCGTCCTCGTCCGAAAGCTGGAAGACCTGCTCGTCGGAAAAATCGCGGGACACGACGCCGATGCGCCCCCGGTCCGTGGCGTAGACCAGGAAGCCGTCGTAGGTCATGTTCAGGCCGATGATCGACTCCTCGTCCGAGTCGCCGGGCAACGTGTAGATCCCGGCGAGCACGATCTTGCGGTACGGGTTGCCGGCCGGGTTGTTGCGATAGGCATAGAGCCGATTGTTGCGAGGCACGAAAAAGAAGCCGTCCGCGTCGGCCAGGGTGTAGGCGCCGCCGATGGGATTGCTCACGCCCTTGGGCTTGCGGATGACCGACAGCTCGACCATCGGCTGCTCGGAGGCGTCGATCAGATAGACCTCGTTGAGTGTCGAACCCCACAAGGGCGCGTCGCCGGATTCGTCCTGCAGGCCGGTCGTCATGGTGATGGACGCGGGCGTGCCGGTCAGGAAGCTCGCGTGGAGGCCGTCGTCGGACGTCGGACCCGGGTAGGGCGACGAGCCCTGGCAATAGGGGTTGCGGTGGGACATGGGCCAGATGTCGCCGGCGAGATACGGGTTGGTCGGCGGGTCGTTGGAAAAATCGACGCCGTCGATCGTCGTGTCGTCGTCGTCTTCGTCGCAGACGGCGCCTCGGCATTCGGTGTCGTCGTCCGTGTCGTCATCGTCGTCGCCGATGTCGTCGTCGGCCGAGGTGTCGTCGTCATCGTCGTCGCCGCAGGCGACCGCAAGCGACGTCGCCGCGATCAACGCCAAAACCAGCACCCACCACCCAAATCGGCGACGCATCGGTGTCCTCCGAAATCTTGATTGCGATGCGTTGATGCTAGGCGAGGGCGCGGGGATTGTTCAAGGGTTTCGGGCGGATCGGATGGGGCGTCAGAATCCGGAACGGGTGGTGGTGAAAATGAACGTCCGCTCGCCCTGGGCGTGCTTGGTGGTGAAGGTGAAGCCCTCGGTGTTCGCGGCGCCGAAGATGAAAGTCACGTTCGGGTCGTCGTCCAGGGCTTCGTCTTCCATCATGAGGACGCCCAGCCCGGCGGCGTAGGGCACGCGGATGTTCTCGCGCACCGGTTCTTCGGAATCGGGCGTCGGGGCGGCCCCGGCGACGGAAGGGCCGGTCGGGGAAGGCGGTGCGTCGGTCCCATTCGTCGCGGCCGGATCGAATTCCAGATTTCCGCGCAGGACGCCGGGAATCTCGCGGCTGCGTTCCTCGGCCAGAAGGCGCGCCGCCAAGTCGGCCGAATCGTCACCCGGTTTGGTCCCGGAATCCTTGAGCGCCGCGCCGAATTCCGTCGCTTTCATGGTGTGATAAGTCGCCATCTCGGAGCGATACATGCTCTCCACATCCCGTTCGTGCTTGGCGAGGATCGCCGCGCGGGCCCGGCTGCCGGTGTTGACGGCGATGACGTCAAAGTGACTTTCCGAAACGATCGACGGCCCGTCGCCGGTGATCTCCTCGAAGCCGGGCGCGAGCAGATCGTCCAGGTCGCGAGGCGACAGGGCGCCGTCGGCGGCTTTTTGCAGAACGCGCACCGCCTCGGGATTTTGCTCGAAATGCTGCTGGGCCTTGGCGACCGTTTCTCGAACGTGACGCTTGGCCGCGCGAGAAATCAGATGCACGCCCAACAGAATCAGGTTCGCCACGATCACCACCGCGACCGCGACACTCAGGGCGATCTGATATTTTTCCTTGCGCGAGCGTGCCATGGGGTTATTTGAGGCGCCCGCCCTGATTGAAGACGTATTCCTCGTCTCCCTTGGCGTGACGCACCGTGAAGGTGAAGGCGTTGGACGTGGCGCCGCCGAAGACGAACGTCACTTCCGGATCAGCCGTCAGTTCCGGGTCGACCTCGGTCAATTCTTCCAGATAGGAGGCGAAGTTGACGACTTCTTCCGTGCGCTTCATCGGCGCGGGAGCAGGGGGAGCACTCTCGCGCTGAAGGCGAAGGGCCTCGACCTGGGTCAAGGGCCGGGGCTGGGGCGCGGGCCCGCTCTTCGTCTCGGGGCCGCCGCGCAGGACCCCTTCGCCCAGATCCCGGTTGCGTTCCTGCTCTATCCTTCGCTGGGCGAGCAACTGCGTGTCGTATTCCTGCTTGATGGTCGCCAAGTCCTTCATCTCCGGCTCCCCGGAGCCGGTGCTCGCGGAGGCGATGGACGTCGCCCGCATGCGGTCGTTGAATCGCTTATCGCGAACGGCGGCGCGCCGTTGGAATTGCACGCGCAAGGTCCGCTCCCCGACCGCCAGGGCGGTTCGATTGGCCTGGGCCATCTCGGCGGCACGGGCTTCGCGAACGGCGTATTCGGTCTTGGAGTCGCTCACGCCGTCCAGCACTTCCCGGTTGGTGTCCTTCATGGCGTTGCGATTCAAATGTTCGATCAGTTCCGAATCGCGGCTTTCGTACGGCCAGGCCAGCAGGATACCGCCCACCGCCGCCGAGATGATCAACAAGGCCCAACGCGCGCCTCTCACGGGTGACTCCTTTACGCCGGGTTGGCCCCGGACGTCGTGCGTCTCGATCGGGTCGAATTTAGCAGAAAAACCCGCCCTGTCGTCGATCTTTCCCACCAAGTGGGACGTTCGCCTTCCGGTCTTGGCATCCGACGGCATTTATGTCAGCGTTGGGGTCTGACCCTGACTTCATGAAAAAGTCGAAAACTGGACGTGTGGGCCATCGGCTTGTCCACGACCCGGAAAGATCGTCGCTCGTGAAGAAATCAGCAATTTTCCGTGTGATGGTATTGCTCGTCTTCCTCGTGGCGTTGTCGGGCGACCCCGGCGCACTTCGGGCCCAGGACAAACCCTTGCTCCGCGTGGGGACGCTCGTCGACGGCCCCGGCCCCGGGGTGGAAGAATTTCGCGGCGAGTTCGAGCGGGAGATCGAAGTCCTGCTCTCGGGCGAATACCAGGTCGTCTTTCCCGAGGACGCCCGGCTCGACGGCGATTGGACCCTGGCCAAGGCGCGGGAGAACGTCGAGCGGCTTCTCGACGCGCCGAACGTGGACGCGGTGGTGGCGGTCGGCGTCCTGTCGAGTTTCGCCGCCGCGACGCACGGCTCCTACTCCAAACCGGTCATCGCGCCCCATGTGCTGGACGCCCCGCTCCAAGGCATCCCCCTGTCCGGCGACACCAGCGGCGTGAAAAACCTGAACTACCTCTACGCCCCCGCCTACGTGGAACAGAACCTGCGCCGCTTCAAGGAGATCATCCCCTATCGCAAGGTCGCGTTTCTGATGCCCCGATTCCTGATCGACGAATACGGCGCCATCGAAACGCGGGTGCGGGAGGACGCGGCCAAGGCCGGAGCGGACGTGCAGCTCGTGCCGGTGGGCAACTCGCCGGAAGAGGCCCTCGTCTCGATCGCCTCGGATGTGGACGCGGTCTATGTGGCGCCGATGATCCACATGCCGCCGACGGATTACGACAAGCTCATCCAAGGGCTGATCGCCAGGAAACTGCCGAGCTTTGCCTTTTTCGGCGAGACGGACGTGCGTCGGGGCGTGTTGGCGGGGACGTTGCCCGCGACGCACCAAACGCGCATCACCCGCCGCGTGGCGCTCAATCTCCAGCGCATCCTCCTGGGCGAGGACGCGGGGACGTTGAGCGTGTCCGTGCCCGCCGAGGAAAAGCTCTACCTCAACATGGCCACGGCCCAGCGCATCGGCTTGGCGCCGCCGTTGGATGTGGTCGCCTCGGCGATCATTGTGCAGGAAGCGGGGACGTCCGAAACCAAACGCCTGACGCTCAAGCAGGCGGTGGCGACGGCGCTGGAATCCAACCTGGACCTGGCCGCCCAACGCCAATCGACGCAGTCCGGCCGCTACGACGTCAACCAGGCGTGGGCGAATGTTCTGCCGTCCGCGGAGGTGAACGCCACCGGACGCATCATCGACGAAGACCGGGCCGAAGCCTCGAACGGGAACGCCGCCGAGCAGGAACTGCGTGTCGGCGCCGAGGCGACGCAGGTGCTGGTGTCCGAGGAGGCGTGGGCCAACATCTCGGTGCAAAAGAAGCTGCAACGCGGCCGGGAGGACGAAGAGGAGTCCACGCGCCTGGACACGGTGCAGGAGACGGTGGACGCGTACCTGAATCTGCTGCGTGCCCGGACCTTGGAGCGCATCGAAAAGGACAACCTGCAAACGACGCGCAAGCATCTGGAACTGGCCCAGTTGCGCGAACGGCTCGGCGTTTCCAGTTCGTCCGAGGTCTATCGCTGGGAGATCGAGATCGCCAACGCGAAGCAGTCGGTGCTCTCCGCGGTCGCCCTGCGTCGTAACGCCGAGCGCCAGGTCAACCGCCTGCTGGACCGGCCGCTGGACGAGCCGATCGTCACCGAGGATCTGGGTCTGGACAGCCCCCAGTTCTTTCTATCCGACGAGCGCATCGCCCAACTGCTGCGAAACTCGCGAGACATCGAAATCTTCACCGAATTCGCCGTGCGCGACGGCTTGGACAACAGTCCGGAGATGCGTAGGATCGACGAGGCCGAGGCGGCGCAAAAGCGGCTGCTGACCTCCAAGCGTCTGCAATACGTGGCGCCGACCCTGGCGTTGCAGGCCCAGGTGGAGCAGATCGTCGACCGGGCCGGCGCCGGGGACGAGTATCCGCAAGTCGACGACACCGTCACCATCGACACCCCCGCCGGATCCCAGACCATCGACAATCCGGTGGCGGGAATCTTCGGCGACAACCCGGACGACACGGAATGGTCGGTGGGCCTGCAGGCGTCGTTGCCGATTCTGGAAGGCGGCCGCCGCTACGCCGAGCACAAGCAGACGGCGGCGGATCTGGAACGGGTGCGTCTGGAGCGTCGATCCGTGCGGGCGAAGCTCGAGCAGCGCATCCGCTCGGCGTTGTCGAACATCGAATCGTCCCACCCGTCGGTGGAACTGGCCAAACAGGCCGCCGAGGCGGCGCGCAAAAACCTGGAACTGGTTTCCGACGCCTATCGGCGCGGCGTGGTCTCGATCATCGACCTGATCGACGCCCAGAACGCGGCCCTGGTGGCCAACGAAGGCGCGGTCAACGCCGAATACGACTGCCTGGTGGACTACATGGAGTATCAGCGGTCGGTGGGCCGTTTCGATATCCTGATGGACGACGAGGAAAAGGGCGCATGGATCGGCCGTCTGTTGGCCTTCTTCGAGGAATATGACGCCGTTCCCGCCGAGTCCCGGTGACGATGTTGGCGACGCGTCCGGCCTCCTCGGAGACCCGACCGTCTGGGAAAGGACGACGCCTTTGATCGACAGCAAAATCACGCCCGCCGCCCCGCGCGGCCGTCGCAGCTTCCTCCGGTCCGTCGTGCCGACGGCAGTTGTCGTTTTTCTGCTCATCGTCGCCGGATGCGAAAAGCCGCCGGTGGAAGAAGCGCCGGTTATCCGTCCCGTGCGCACCGTGCAGGTCTTTTCCACCGGAGGCAGTCGCGTGCGCACTTTCGCCGGGACCACCCGGGCGGGCCTGGAGTCCCAACTGAGCTTCAAGGTCAGCGGCACCCTGCATAAGGTCGCCGTGAAGGTGGGCGACGCCGTCGAGGCCGGGGCCATGATCGCCCGGATGGACGCCACCGATTACGAGGTGCAGGCCCAGAGCACCGCCGCCCAACTCGCCCAGGCCAAGGCCTCCGCCCGCAGCGCCAACGCCGACTACGAACGCATTCGCGGCCTGTACGAAAACAACAACGCCTCCCTGTCCGAGTTGGACCGGGCCCGCGCCAATTCCGAATCGGCCACCGCCCAGGTCCGCGCCTTGGCCAAGCAATTGGAAGCCGCGCGCCTGCAGATCACCTACACCCAGCTCAAGGCGCCGGTGGACGGCAAGATCTCCGCCGTCAATGTGCAGGAAAACGAGAACGTCTCGGCCGGGCAGCCGATCGCGGTGCTCAGTTCCGGATCCCAACCGGAGGTGGAGGTCTCCGTTCCCGAAGTCTTCATCGCCCAGTTTCATCCGGGCATGTCCGTGAAGGTCACGGTCGCCGCCCTGCCGGGACAGGAGCTGGACGCGACCGTCACCGAGGTGGGCGTGGCTCCGGCGGCCGGCAGCGCGACGTTTCCGGTCACGGTTCGTCTGACGCGGCGCGAGGACGGCATCCGACCGGGCATGGCCGCCGAGGTCGCGGCGAAGTTCGTCTCCACCGACAAGCGGGACCGGTTCCTGGTGCCCCTCTCCTCGGTGGGCGAGGACGACGCCGGGCGCTACGCCTACGTCGCCGAGGCGCAAAAGGACGACCCGAATCTTGCGACGATTAAACGACACCAGGTGGAGGTCGGGGAACTGACGCAGGAAGGGCTGGAGGTGTTTTCCGGCCTGGAGGACGGCGACCTGGTGGTCACGGCCGGGCTCTCCCACCTGACCGACGGCATGACCGCCAAATTGCAGACCCGGTAAGGCGCCGCGATGAGCATCACCCGCCAGGCCATCGAGAAAAACCGCGTCACCATGGTCGCGCTCGCGCTGGTGCTGATCGCCGGCGTCATGTCGTATCTGCAAATGTCCCGCGCCCAGGATCCGGGCTTCATCATCCGCACCGCCACGGTCACGACCATCTTTCCCGGCGCCAGCCCCGAGCGCGTCGAGATGCTCGTCACCGACAAGCTGGAAAAGGCGATCCAGGAAATTCCCGAGTTGGACTACGTCAAAAGCGAGTCCAAGACGAGCGTCTCCATCGTCTTCGTGAACATCAAGGAGAGCTACACCGACCTGCAGCCCATCTGGGACAAACTGCGTCGGAAGGTGGAAAAAGCGGCGGAAGAGCTGCCCGAGGACGTCATCGGTCCGACGGTCAACGACGAATTCGGCGACGTGTTCGGTGTCGTGATGACCGTGACCGGCGAGGGTTACAGCTTCGCCGAATTGCAGGACGTGGCCGAGGATGTCCGGGACGAAATCCTCCTGCTCGACAACGTCTCCAAGGTCGATCTTTACGGCACGCAGGAAGAGCGGATTTTCGTCGAATACAACAACGCCCGCCTCTCCGAACTCGGCCTCTCGCCCGCCCAACTGCGGCAGATCCTGGAAAGCCGGAACATCATCATTCCCGGCGGCGAGATCACCTCCGGGGCCCGGCGCGTGGTGCTCGAACCCACGGGCAATTTCGAGTCGGTGGAGGACCTGCGCCGCAGCATTGTTTCGCTGCCGCCCCAGCCCGGATCGGCCGGTTCGGCCCCCGCCGTGGTCTATTTGGAAGACTTGGCGACGATCACCCGCGGCTACGTCGACCCGCCCGATTCCATCACCCGGTCCAGCGGCGTGCCGTGCATCGCGTTGGCGGTATCCATGCGGGAGGGCGGCAATATCATCACGCTGGGCGAGGGCGTTCGCGCGCTCAAGAAGCGCCTGGAAGCCTCGTACCCGATCGGCGTCGAATTCGATCTGGTCAATTTCCAGCCGGACCTGGTCAACGACCTGGTCAACGATTTCGTCGTCAATCTGCTGCAGTCGGTGGCCATCGTGGTGGCGGTGATGATCCTGAGCCTGGGCCTTCGCACCGGCGTGCTGGTGGCCAGCCTCATTCCCGCCACGATGCTGGCGAGCATGTTGTTCATGTCGCTTTTCGACATCGGGTTGGACCAGGTATCGCTGGCGGCGCTGATTATCGCCCTGGGCATGCTGGTGGACAACGCGATCGTGATGTCCGAATCGATCATGGTGCAAATGGGCGAAGGCAAGTCGCCGATGGACGCGGCCGTGGATTCGGCGAACGAGTTGCGCATCCCGCTGCTGACCTCGTCGTTGACCACGGCGGCGGCGTTTTTGCCGATCTATCTGGCCGAGTCGATGGTGGGCGAATACACCGTCTCGCTGTTCAAGGTCGTGACCATTGCGCTGTTGTGTTCCTGGGCGCTGTCGCTGACCATGATCCCCCTGCTGTGCTACCGATTTCTCAAGGTGCCTCCGGGGGCGGGCGAAAGCTTCGACACCAGGTTCTATCGCGGATATCGCAAGGCGCTGCTCTGGATGCTGCGCCGTCGGGCGGCCACCATCGTCATTTTGACGGTCGTCTTCGCCGTGAGCATGGTCGGATTCCGATTCATCCCGGCCATCTTCTTTCCCGAGGCCGAGACGCCCAAACTCACCGCCCAACTCGACCTGCCCATGGGCACGTCCATTCTGGAGACGGACCGGGTCGTCGGCGAGTTCGAGAAATTTCTGGCCACCTTCCGCCGCGTTCCCGATGCCCCCGACGACGAGGACGGCGTCCTGAACTGGGTGACGTACATCGGCGACGGCGGCCCCCGATTCTACCAGGGCTACACCCCCGAACTGTCCAGCCCCGAATCGGCCACGCTGGTCATCAATGTCACCACGCGCCCCTACGCCGACGAGTTGGCCGCCAAACTCGAGGCGTTCGTCGCCGACGAATTCCCCGACCTGGAAGCGAAAATCCGCCCGCTGTCCAACGGTCCGCCGGTGGATCATCCGGTGGAGATCCGCGTCTCGGGCAAGGAGAACGACCGCCTGTTCGCGATCGTCGACCGGATCCAGGCCCACGTCGCCGAAACGGCCGGCACGCGCAACGTCAGCAACAACTGGGGCGCCAAGGCCAACAAGTTGCGGGTCAACATCGACGCCGAGCGCGCCCGTCTGGCCGGGGTGACGAACCAGGACGTCGCCGTTTCGCTCCAGACCATGCTCAGCGGCTTGGAGACCACCGAGTATCGGGAGGACGACAAGGTCATCCCCGTCATGATGCGTTCGGTGGCGGCGGATCGGGAAGACATCGGCAAGCTGGAGACGATGAGCGTCTACGCCCAATCCAGCGGCGCCAGCGTGCCGCTCAAGCAGGTGGCGGACATCGAGATCGCCTGGGAGGCCGCCAAGGTCATCCGACGCAATCGCCTGCGCACCGTCTCGGTGCAGGCCCAGCTCGACGAGGGCGTGACGGCTTCGCAGATTGTCGCCGAGCTTCGGCCGTGGCTCGAGGAGCAAAAGGCGTCCTGGCCGATCGGGTACAAATTCGAATTCGGCGGCGAGGTGGAGACATCCGGCGAGGCCAACGAGTCCATCGCCGAGCAGTTGCCCGTCGCGGCGCTCATCATTGTCCTCCTGCTGGTCACGCAGTTCAATTCGCTGCGCCGTCCGACGATCATCCTGATGACGATCCCCATGGGCATGATCGGCGTGATCGCCGGGTTGCTGATCTGCCGCTCCTATTTCGGCTTCATGACCCTGCTGGGCATCATTTCCCTGGCGGGCATCGTCATCAACAACGCCATTGTGCTCCTGGACCGCATCAAGCTGGAGATCGAGGACAACGGGTTGTCCGCCCAGCAGGCCATCGTCGAATCCGGCCAGCGGCGCATGCGTCCGATTCTGCTGACGACCTGCACCACGGTTTTCGGCCTGGTGCCCCTGTGGCTGGGCGGCGGCGTGATGTGGGAGCCCATGGCGATCGCCATCATCTTCGGCCTGATGTTCTCCACCGTCCTGACGCTGGGCATCGTGCCGGTGCTGTACGCGATCTTCTTTCGCGTGGACTTTTCCGGGTACGAGCATACCGAGTCGTAGGCCGGTCGGGGTCGCCGCCCTTCGGTTGACATGGTGCGTTATCGGGGCCTAGGCTGAATTTTGCCTTTGACGTGAATCCGGGAGAAATATGGCTCTTTCCTTGCCGGCGCCGGCGGCCCGGGAGGTCGTGGATCAACTGGCCGCGATTGTGGGGCCGGAGCAGGTTTCGGTCGCGCCGATCGACCGCCTGACCTACGCCCGGGACATGTACACCGTCGCCATCATCAAGCACGCCGAAGGCAAGCTCGAACACTTCCCCCATGTGATTGTCTGGCCCGCGAACGAGGACGAACTGATCCGCGTCGTCAAGCTCGCGCCGGATCTGGGCCTGCCGGTCATCCCCTTCGGCGCCGGGTCGGGCGTTTGCGGCGGCACCTTGCCCATCCACGGCGGCATCATGCTCGACGTCAAGCGCCTGGGGCGCATCGTGGAGATCAACGACGACGACCTGACCGTCACCGCCCAGGCCGGCATCAACGGCCAGGTGTTGGAGATGGAGCTCAACCGCCACGGATACACCTTGGGCCACTTCCCGAGCAGCATCCATTGCTCCACCCTGGGCGGGTGGGTCGCCGCGAGAAGCGCCGGGCAGCTTTCCAGCAAATACGGCAAGATCGAGGACATGCTCATCGCGCTGCGTTGGGTGTGTCCGGACGGGCGGGTGTACAGTTCGCCGATCGTGCCCGGTCGTTCCACCGGTCCGGATTTCGACCAGATCCTCACCGGCTCGGAAGGCACCCTGGGCGTCTGCACCGAGGCGACGCTGCGCATCTGCCCCTATCCGGCCGATCGGCGCTTCGTGGCCTTCACCTTTCCCGACGTGCCCACCGCCACCGAGGCCATGCGCATGATGCTGCGCAACGACCTGCGTCCGGCGGCCATGCGCCTGTATGACGCCCTGGACACCATGCTGGTGGGCACCAGCGGTTCCACCGAACACACGCAGGGCAAGAGCCTGGGCGACCTTTTGCAAATCGAGCAGATCGGCAATCGGGTGCGCACCTTGGCGCCCGATCTTTTCCGCAAGGCCCAGCGCTTCGTCGCCGGCAACGCCCAGATCGCCAACCAGCTCGAATTGCTGGCCAAGGAAGGATGCATGCTCATCCTCATGTTCGAGGGCGAGCGGGAACTGACCGACTATGAATTCGAAGCGGCGGTGATGATCTGCGAGCGCCTGGGCGGCACCAACAAGGGGCCCAAGCCCGCGATTCGCTGGTTCGAAAACCGCCACCACGTCAGCTACAAGATGAGCAAGGTCTACTACAACGGCGCCTTCGTCGACACGATTGAGGTGGCGACCACCTGGACGCGGCTGATCGACCTTTACGACGCCGTCTGCGCCGCGCTCAAGCCCCATGCGTTTTTGATGGCCCACTTCTCCCACGCCTATCCGGACGGCTGCTCGATCTATTTCACCTTCGTGACCTCCGCGGCGGACGCGGACGAGGCGGCGACCAAACACGCGTTCATCTGGTCGCTGGCGATGAAGGCGGCCGGGGGCGTGGGCGCGACCTTGAGCCATCATCACGGCATCGGCCTGTCCAAGGCCCAGTACATGCGCGACGAGCACGGCGACATGATGCGCGTTTATCGGGACATCAAGACCGTCATGGACGACGCCCACCGCTTCAACCCGGGGAAGATGGGACTGTGAGCGCTTCGACGTTGACCGCCGCCCGCCGACGGGAGTTGGAGGAGATCTTCGGCGCGGATCGCGTGGAGGATACGCCGATCACCCGGCGGCTCTATTCCCAGGATTTGACGGCCCTGTCGCTGGTCGACCGGAGGCACTCGGCGGACGAGGCCCTACCCGACGCAGTCGTCTGGCCCGAGACGGTGCATGAAGTCAGCCGCCTTTTGCGTTGGGCGAGTGAAGGCAAAGTTCCGGTGGTGACGTACGGCGGCGGGACGAGTCTGCGAGCCGCGACGATGCCGTCGACCGGGGCGATCGTGTGCGACATGAAACGCATGAAGCGCGTCACCCGCATGGACGAGAATTCCATGATCGTCACCGCCGAGGCGGGTATCCTGGGCGAGGCGTTGCAGCACGAACTGCGCCTGGTCGGTTTGACGCTGGGCCATTTCCCGCCCGCGTTCTACGGCTCGACCCTGGGCGGCTTTTTGGCGACGCGCAGCGCCGGGTCCCTGTCCACGCGCTACGGCCCCATTGAAGATATGGTCATCAGCCTGCAGGCGGTGCTGCCCGACGGGTCCATCGTCAAGACGCGCACCGCGCCGCGCTCGGCCACCGGGCCGGATTTCAACCACGTCTTCCTGGGCAGCCAGGGGACGCTGGGCATCATCACCCGGGCGAGCCTGCGTTGCCGCATGGCCCCGGCGACGCGCACCTTTGCCGCCTACAAATTCGCCGACTGGAACGACGGCGTCACCGCCATGCGCCTGATGATGCGCAAGGGCCTGCTGCCGGCGGCGGTGCGTTACAGCGATCCGCCGGAAACGGCGCGAACCTTCGCCCGCATGGAGGACGAACCGGACGGCAACGTGCTGGTGCTGGTCTTCGAGGGCCACGACCGGCGCGCCTTGCTGGAGGCGTCCATCGCCGCCGAAATCGCGCTGTCCTGTCACTGCACCCAACTGGGCGAAGAGGCGGCGCGCCATTGGTTCGACCATCGCTTCGCCGAGGCCTATCGCCGCTCGCCGGTGCTGGCCGAGGACGGCGCCTACATGGAGGTCATCGACACGGCCGCCACATGGAGCCGTCTGCCGACACTGATCGCGTCGCTGCGGGACGCCCTGGCGGGGGAGGGACGGCAGGTGAGTCTCTACGTCGCCAACGCGTCCTCGGTCGGCGCGTCCGTGTGCCTGACCGTGCAGGGGCACACTCCGGCCGGCGAGGAAGGCAAGACGCTCCAAGCCATCTGGACGGCGGCGTTGTCGACCATTCGCCAAGGCGGCGGCACCGTGTCCTATCGACAAGGCATCGGTCCGTGGCAGATTGACGCTCTGAAAGAAGAACTGGGTGTCGGCTACGACCTGCTGCGGGACATGAAACGACAAATCGACCCGAACGGCATCATGAACCCCGGCGCGTTCGGCTTTGATCGGACGAGCTAGCCGCGCATGTTCACGACGAGCCCCAGATTGCGAGGCCCCCGATGAAACCCGTGCTCAACCAGCATTTCAAGTCCATCGAATTCTGCACCTACTGTCCCAAGATGTGCCGGTTCGCCTGCCCTGTCGCCGAGGTGACAGGCCACGAGGCCGACACGCCCTGGGGCCGTCAGACGCTGATGCATCTGGTGCGCGAGGGCCATATGGACTTCGACGCGGACGTGGCCGCCGCGATCTACCGCTGCGCCACCTGCTCCCTATGCACCGAATACTGCGACCACAACAACAAGCCCTACGAAGTCATGCTCGACATGCGGGCCGAGGCGGTCAAGGAAGGCATTGAGCCCTCCGAGGTGGAGGAATTCCGCCAGTTCTATTCCCAGCACAACAACTCCTACGGCGACAACCTGCAGGCACGCATCAAAACGCTGTTGCCCGAGATCTATTTCGCCAAATCCTCCCAGGTCATCTTCGTGCCCAGCGGCAGCCACATCGTGCACAATCCGTCGGTCATCCAGGACACCTTCAAAATCTTCGAGGCCATGGAGATCGACCATGTGAGCTGCCATGTGGGCGAGGTGATGGACACGGGCGCCCACCTGCGCGAGCTGGGACTCATGGAGCAATATCACGCCAACGCGAAAAAACTCTCCGAGGCGCTGGCGGGATACAAGACGATCGTTTCGGGAAGCCCGACGGTGGTCTACGAGTTGAAGGTGATGTACCCGAAATTCGGTTACGAACTCACGCCGAAGATCTACCACGTCAGCGAATTCCTCTGGCCGTTCGTGCGCCAGGGGCGGCTCAAGGTGCGTCGGCGCTTGACGCAGAAGGCGATCTACCACGACTCCTGCCGCCTGGGCCGGGATCTGGGCGTGTACGATCCGCCGAGGGACATCCTGCGCGAGGTGCTGGCCGAGCCGCCCGCCGAATTCGCCCGCAACCGGGAGAAATCCGAGTGCTGCGGCGGACAGGGCGCGTTTCCTTGGATCGACCAGGACGCGTCCATCCAGATCGCCCAACGCCGCCTGGGCGAAGTCTACGAATCGGAAAAGCGCCTATTGGTCACCGCCTGCCCCATGTGCGAGCGCCAGTTCCGCCTGGCCGACGAAAAGTTGGACGTGGTGGACCTGGTCAGCGTCGTCGCGCGGGTGGTGTAGGCGAGGCGCGAAGAAGTGGCCCGATCTGGGCCGCGCACAGAGTTCCAATCAGAGCCCCGAACGGTCGTGAGGGGTTAAACTCGAATGTTAATCGCAACGATCCCGCCGAATCAGAGCCCCAAGCGTCAGCGCGGGGTCGTCGAGCGTGTTGGTTCATCGAACGATCTGGACCGCTTGCTGACGCGCGCGGCTCTGACAGGTCGTGGCGATTTGCGAATGACGAATCGTTTGCGTCAGAGCCCCGACCTGTAGGGAGGGGTCTGGTCCAACCTGGCACGAGCAAAACGTTGTTTGACGCATCGGATGTGGCGTGACAGAGCGTAACAAATCGCTTACTACCGTGCGCGGCTCTGAAACGGCCGTCGATCCGCCGCGACGACGCGGCTACATCCCCGGTCGGGTGTATCGAATGCGGTTGGCGCGGAAGGTCAGGCCGATGCGGGCGGACCAGTCGTTTTCCAGGTTGAAGGATTCGATCTCGTCGTTGCCGCTGTCGTAAAATTCGAAACGGCGGGCGACCACGCGGCCGGCGGTGAGATTGAGCCAGAGCTTTTGCGTCAGGCGGATGTGGACGTCCGGGCCGCCGTAGATGGACGAGTAACGCAAAAAGCCCGAGTCAAAGGTGTCCGGGTCTTCGGAGAGGCGAAACGTCTGCCCCGACACTTCCAGCCGTCCGCCGACTTCGATCCACGAATTCATCCAATATCCCGTCACGCGCTGGGGCAGCAGGACGTCGAAGTAGACGTCGTCCCGATCGGTCCAGAAGAACTTGAGGGCCGGGAGGAACAGCGGTTCGCCGAACAGGTCCGAGTACATCCCGCCCGCGCCGACGATGGTGTCGTAGTTGGGGTGCCACTGGACGAGCGCGTAGGCGAGCAATCCCACGTCCTCGCCCGAGATGTCGGCGAAATCCGAATACAGCCCCGGCGCCGCCAGCGCCAGCGCCGACCAATGCTCCGCAAAGTGGTAATTGACCATGGACTGGACTTGCAACTTGTGGAAGTCGGTGGGCAGGTCGTCCTCGGGCAGGAATCCGGTCGCGTCGTCCCAGTTTTTGTAGCGGGCGTGGGTGAGGCTGTAGGCGACGCCGTTGGCCCAGATCGCGCCGTTTTCGAAGAGGATCGGATAGACGAGGGACGTGTTCAGGGTGGACGTCTGGATCTCCAGATGCTCCTGATTAGCGCCTTCCGGGTCCTGAATCGGCGAGGGCGGATCGTACTCGTATTCCAGCTCGAAGATATCAACCGGCGCCTGGGCGTGGGCGACGCGAGGCGCAAGGACCACGAGCAGCAACGCGCCGAATGCGATCAGAAATCGGCAGATTTTTCCATGCATGGAGGCAATCTAGCACCGATGGGCGGGTCTGCCCACGGCGGGGGGTTTGGCCCCGGCGCACGAGCGCCCGCAAAATCAGAGCCCCGAACGGTCGTGAGGGGTCAAATTCGAATGTTGTTTTAGGCGACTTCGTCGAATCAGAGCCCCAAGCGTCAGCGCGGGGTTGTCGAGCGGTTCGACTCAGCGGACGCTTTGGACCGCTTGCTACCGTGCGCGGCTCTGACAGGTCGTAGTGGTTTGCGGAAAACGAACCGTTTGCGTCAGAGCCCCGACCTGTAGGGAGGGGTCTGGTCCAACTTGGCACGTCACGATCGTTGATTGGAGCATCGAATGTGGCGTGCGGAGACGAGCCAGACCGCTTACTACCGTGCGCGGCTCTGACAGATCGTAGTGCTTTGCGGAAAACGAACCGATTGCGTCAGAGCCCCGACCTGTAGGGAGGGGTCTGGTCCAACTTGGCACGTCACGATCGTTGTTTGACGCATCGAATGTGGCGTGCGGAGACGAACCAGACCGCTTACTACCGTGCGCGGCTCTGACAGATCGTAGTGGTTTGCGGAAAACGAACCGATTGCGTCAGAGCCCCGACCTGTAGGGAGGGGTCTGGTCCAACTTGGCACGTCACGATCGTTGTTTGACGCATCGAATGTGGCGTGCGGGGACGAACCAGACCGCTTACTACCGTGCGCGGCTCTGACATCGCAGGGCATCGGTCCCGAATGCCGCTCTCATATGGCGCGCGGCTAAAACAGGAACGACAACTGGGCCTTGTAGTTGCGGCCGGGCTCGTAGAGGCCGGAGCCGTGGTATTTGTAGAGGACGTCGCCGATGTTCTCGACGGCCATGACGATCTCCACCCAATCCGTCGGGTAGGCGCCCAGGCGAATGTGGTAGACGGTGAACGCCGGGGTGCCGTCCGGGCCGATGCGCGAATCGTCCTTGTCGCCTTGGGAGAGGCGGTCCTGCTTGGCCGACGCCTCCACGACGCCTTCCAGCCAGATCGGGTTGTCGCCGATGTGAATGTAGCCGTTGCCCATCAGCGGCGGGATGCGTCGCAGGGGTTCGTCGTCGGTCTCGTTCTGGCCGAAGGTGGAGGACGCCGCCGCCCCGGCGTAGAGCACGTCGGGAATCGCGATCAGCTTCGCGCTCGTTTCCCAGCCGTAGATGTACGCCTCGCCCACGTTTTCGTTCCGATAGACCGGGTCGCCGCCGATGGTGTCGTCGCCGTTGTAGGTCGCCGGTTTGCGCGCGATCAGGTCGTCGATCATCGAGTAGTAGTAGAAGAACGAGAAATTCACGTTCGGGTGCGTGAGGCGATATCCCGCTTCATATTGCACCAGCGTCTCCGGATCCAGGTCCGCGTTGGGCACGTCGAAGCGCCCGTCTTCGCTGCCCAATTTCGAGAGGTCGTCCACGCTCGGCACGCGGAAGCCCCGCGACGCGCCCAGCACCAGCGCGTTGTAGGCGATCGGCTGCACCCACACATGGGCCGACCAGGTCACGTCGTCGATGGTGTCGTCCACTTTCACCGTGCCGGTGGCCGGGTCGTCGAGTTCGATGTCCGGGGTAAACGCGCTGTAGCGAACGCCGGGCACGAGCTTGAGCCAGTCCACCGGCGTGACGCGCGCCTCGGCGTAGGCGGCGACGGAGGTGAAGGTGGAGCCGTCGGGGAATTGGGCGTCGTCGAGCTTGTCCACATCGCCCGAAGGCAGATCCTCGGTCTCGCGCTCGGAGCTGATGTCGTCCTGGTAATACTCGCCGCCATACACAAAACGCACCCAAGGCCCGATTGCCGATTCGAGTTGCAGCCCCGCGCCGAGCGTATCGACGACGTCCAGGTCCCGCGTCTCGGTGTCGGGAGCGGCGGCGGAGATTTTTTCCCGCCCCTCGGTTTGCTGCTGATACGAACCGAACGCCTCAATGCGGTCCAGACCCGGCGCCAGGTCGTCGACCAGGACCTTGCCGTAGGCCATCAGGCGGCGCTGGGGCTCGAAGTTGTTCTTGGGATTGCCCGGATCGTAGTTGGGCACGTCGTCCAGGTTCACATACTGCACCGACGTTTGCAGCGTGACCTTGTCGGTCAGGTGGAAGTCCAGATTGCCGGCGAAATCCTGCTCTTCGTAGTCATAGGGCGACTGCGGCGGCTCCTTGCGGCCCGGGTCCACGTCGCCGAATTTCCGGAAGTTGCCGGAGAAGGCGTAACCGGCCGCGTCCTTCACGTTGCCGTCGAAGTCCAGATGGGAGGTCTGCTCGTCCTCGCCGGTGGTGAAGCGCTGCATCAGGCGTCCGTCGACCTGGGATTTGTCGCCGAAGTTGTCGCGACGGTGCGTGATGACGTTGATCGCGCCGCCCAGGGCGTCCGAGCCGTAGAGCACCGACGAGGGCCCTCGCACCACCTCGATGCGGTCCACGAAAAACGGGTCGATGGTGTTCAGATATTGGTTGGGCCCGCCGCGAAAGGTGGAGTTGTTGACGCGGATGCCGTCGACCAGATAGAGCACCTGGTTGCCCACCAGACCGCGAATGAACGGCGCTCCGCCGCCCTGGTTGGTGCGTTGGACCATGACGCCCTCTTCGTAGGTGAGGGCCTCGGGCACGGTGCGGGCCATCTGATCGAAGATTTCGTCCCGGGTCACGGTGGAGACGGCGCGGGCGGCCCGGTCCTTGTCCTCGGGAGTGCGTTCCGCGGTGACGATCATCTCGGGGCGGGTTGCGTCGTCATTGGCCTTCCCGGCGCCCAGCATTTCCGCCGCGTCGAATTGGGATTTTTCCTCCTGATCCTCGGCGACGGGCTCGTCGTCCTGGGCCCACGCGGGCACGGCGAAGGCGACGAGGAGCGCGAGGGCGAACAAGGCGGGGCGGGCAAAACGATACGGCATTTCGTGGGTCCCCCGAAGCGGTCGATGCATTCCGCAATTCGATGAATTTGGCGGAGTGTACTCGGCTCCCGCGCGGCGAATCAAGCTCTTGGGCTCGGGCGCCGCGCCGCGACCGGCGGCGTCAGCACGCCATTTCGGTGCAGGCCCACGTCCCGCCGTCGCAAGTGCATTTGTTGCAACCGTCGTCGGCGTCGGCGATCTGCCCTTCGTTGTCGCAAGGCTCGCCGGCCGAGACATTCTCCAGGCACGCGATTTCGGTGCAACTCCACACCCCATCCTCGCAGGTGCAGGTGTTGCAACCGTCGACGGCGGGCTGCACGGCTGCCTCGGGTCCGCAGGCGGCGCCCGGTTCGGCCAGGCACGCCATCAAGGTGCATTGCCATTCTCCGTCGCCGCAGGTGCACGAGTTGCATCCGTCGGTGGACGGAGCCTCGGCGCCCTCGGGCGAGCACGCGTCGCCGGGTTCGGCGTACGTGTCCACGTCGTCGTCATCATCGGACGTGTCGTCGTTGTCGTCGTCATCGTCGTCGCCTCCGCACGAGACGGCGAAGCCCACCGCCAAGGCGACGGCGGTCAGAAGCAGGAGCAACAGGCGGGCAACACGGATCGGCATGGGGATCCCTCCCACGAAGTGGTGACGGCATTGTAGTCGATTTCGCGGGGCGGGCGAAGACGGAGGAGGAGAGGGCGTTGGTGTCCGTCGGAGCCGCGAGTTCTTTCAGAGCCCCGACCTGTAGGGAGGGGTCAAATTCGACGATGTCATTGTGAGCTTGCGACGCAACAGAGCCCCGACCGTCAGGGAGGGGTCGTCGAGCGCTTCGACTTGGTGGACGCTTCGGACCGCTTGCTCACGCGCGCGGCTCTGTCATCGCACGACACCGTGACCGAACAGAGCCCCGAACGGTATTAGACGATCCAGCACGTGGAGTGCTGTAAAAGATGAAAACCCGAGACAATCAACGCAAGCGTCACCCGCTCGCTACGTCTCGCGGCTCGGACATCGCAGTACGATGCAAGATTAGCGCCCGGGCGATCCGACCCGCTCCCTGACGGTCGCGGCTCTGACGGGTGGGCACGGTTTCGAAAGAATAGCGTTGGCATTCGACTAAGAAAAACCCGCCGCATTTCGCGACGGGCCTTCTTGCATTCACCAATTCTGTGGGAGCGAAGCGACGCCCCTGCTAGGGCCATTCAACGACGCGTCAGCGTCCTTAGTCCGCCGCGACTACGCGGCTAGCAGCCGCAGCCGCCTCCGACGTCGTCATCGTCGTCGCCGTCGACCGGATCGGCGGCGTCGTCGTCGGCCGCGTCATCGTCATCGTCATCCGCGACGTCATCGTCCGAGGCGTCGTCGTCGTCGTCATCGCCGGTGGACTTGGCGCGGGGGCCGCAGTCCGAGCAGTCGGTGCCGTAGTCGCACAGGGACAACTCGGAGCATTCGCCGCCGTCGTCGCAGACGCCGTCGTTGTTGAAGGGGCAGGAGTTGTCGCAGTCGTAGAGCGCTTCCTCGTCGACGTTGTCTTCCGGTTCGCCGGGATCGGTGTCCGCCGGGCAGATGTCGAGCACGCCGCGAATCATCAGGTTGCCGCCGCTGATGGCCGCCCAGGCGTCCTCACTCGCGTCGTAGGCGTGGGACATCTCGCCGGTGGTGCTGTCGTCAAAGCCGACGCGCAGCACGCCGCCGTCCTCGTCCAGGTTGACCGCGCCCAGGCACAGGCCCGGCACTTCACTCAACGGACGCAGGAAGTCCTCGCCGCACACGATGCCCGTGACCCAGGAATAGACCAGGCTCGGCTTGAATTTGTTGGATTGCCACAGGGGCGCGTCCCCGGCCGGTTCGGTGCCGGTCTCGTCGCTGGCGTAGATCACCAGGGCCGCCGCTTTGGTCGTGCCGCGCAGATACGCGCTGATCTCGCCCAGGTAGGCGTTTTCCTGATCGATGGGAAAGCAACGCACGGCGCCGTCGGCGGAGGCGTTGATGATCCAGTCCGAATCCGAGCCGTCATCGTCGTCTTCCAGGCTGTCGCGCACGGAGCATTCGGCTGTCACGCACACGTTGTCGACCATCCAGACGCCGCTGGTGCCGGCGGTGGTGTCGAAGTGGAAACCCAACTGCATGGCCGGATTGTCGTCGGCGGCGTCGGAGATGTCGTAGCTGAAGGGCTGCTCGACGTGGGACTCTTCGTTAACCGCCAGGGCGACCTCGTCGCCGTCGGCGTCGGTGACGTAGACGGTGCCCAGCAGGTCGTCGTAGCCCGGCTCCTCGAAGAACAAACTATCGAAATGCAGTCGGGCGTTGGCGTAGGGGCTCATGTCGATCTCGTCGCTGATCAGGCGGGAGTCGGTGCGCCAGTTGGTGTAGGCCAGGGAGTTGAGAAAGGCCGCTTCCTGGTCGATGTGGCCCAGGTGAGGCACGGTGCGCACGAACTCGTCGAATTGCCACGTGGGACTGCATTCGGTGATTTCGTTTTGGACGCTCCAGCCCGGCGGCGGCAGGAAACTGGCGAAGTCTTCCCAGACGATGGTGCGCGCCTGACCGGTGGCGGGCAGGGCCAGCAAAAGGGCGGCCAGTCCCAGGACGAGGGCGATGCGACGAAGTTTCATTCGTTTGCTCCCTGTAGGATTCGACGTCGAGCCGAGTTTCAGGCATGAGAAATCGGCGTAGGGGGCAAACGTCTTGAGGATATGGCGCGGCCGGGCGGGATCACATCAGGGAGGAAAAGAACTCCCAGATTTGGGCGGTGCTGCCCCGATCGTCCGGTTCGGGCCATTCGTGCTGCATCCCGGGGACGGAACAGAAAACGACCCGTTCGCCGTCGACGCAGTCCGCGTATTCCTCGCAGCCGTCGGCGTTGGTTGCCGGATCGCCGCATTCGGAGGCCGCGGCGAACAGTTCGGCGGTCTCGACGCCGTTTTCGGGCGGGGTGGTTTCGTCGGCGTCGCCGTGGATCACGATGGCCGAGACCGCGTCCGTGACGCCGCAGTTTTCGCCGAAATTCACCGTGCCGCCCACCGGGGCTCCGGCGCGGAAGAGGGTGCTGCCGGCGACCAGTTCATTGGTGAAGGACGCGCCGTTGGAGAATCCGCTGACGAAGACCGCCGACAGATCGACGCAGTAAGCGGCGAAGACTTCGTTGAGGGTGTCGGCGATGAAATGGTGATCCGCGCTGTTGCAGTCGGAGGTGTCCCAACGGGTGCGTCCCGAGTCGTTTTCCAGGGCCGCGGGATAGACGTTGATGAAGCCTTCGTCGGCGCCCAGCTCGCTGAAGCCGGTTGTCGTTCGGTGGCCGTCGGGAGAGCCGCCCGCGCCGTGCAGGTTGAGCACCAGGGGCATCGCGGAGCCGTCATAGGAGTCGGGGACGTCGAGCAGATATCGGCGCTCCACGCCGCCGGAGGTGATCGTCAGGTCAAAAGACCCCGCGGCGCCGTCTCCGCCGTCGCATCCGTCGGAAAGGCCGGTCCCTGAAGGCAGGCCGTCGTCGTCATCATCATCATCGTCGCCCTCGGTGCTGTCGTCGTCATCGTCGTCGCCGCCGCACGCGGACGAAAGCGTGAACGCCCCCATCGCCAGGGCCACCAGGGCGAAGGCGATCCAAAATCGCCGGATTTGTCGTGTCATGAGTTCCCTCCTTGCGGATCAAGGGACGATACGTCGCCGAGCCGTCCGGCGTTACCCGCAGCAGAAATCGTCGTCCTCGTCCTGGGACAGGCCGTCGCTGGAGGTGATGGTCTCCGGGTCGTCCTCGTCGTCCTCGCCGGGCGGGATGGACGGCGCGTCGTCGTCGACATCGTCCGTGTCGTCATCCTCGTCGTCGTCTTCGTCTTCGGTGTCGTCGTCATCATCGTCATCGGTGAGATCGTCGTCGCCCGGGGGGAGGGTGGCGATGTTGTCGAATTGAAAAAAGATCCCGCTTTCGTCGCCGTCCTGGTCGCCGGTGGACAGCCACACGACGGCGAACTGCCCGTCCTCGTTGGCCGAAACGGCCGGCGAATCCTGCCGCCCGTTCTGAAAGTGGTTGACGATGATGTCGCCGGTGGTCGGATTTCCGTTTTTATCGAAGCGGCGCAGGTAGATGTCGTCCTCGTCGCTGTGACCGCCCTCGCGAATGCCGGCCCAGATGACGATGAATTGCCCGTCGTCGAACAGCTTGGCCACCGGGCGCGTATTGCCGTCACGAGGCAGGTGATTGGCCACGAACGGCTCGCCGACCGGGTCGTCGAACGACGTGAAAAGGCGCCCGATGACGTCGAAATCGTTGTCCGGGCGCCGGGACTGCCAGACGATCAGGAAGTGGCCCGAGGCGTTGGCGGTGATGTAGGGCAGGGACTCGTCGCGCTCGTCTTCCACGCTGATGCGCTTGCCCGTCGCCAGGGCGTTTCCGTCCCAATCAAACGGACGCAGGTACACGGCGTCCACGTCGCCCGAGTCGACGCCTCCCGCATGGCCGACGACGAGGAAGTCCTTGTCGTCATTGACGAACGCCGACCCGCCGACGGCTTCCAGCGTGTCGAAATTGTTATCCAGGTTGGGAAAGATGGACTTGCCCAGCTTGGTGCCGTCGGCGTTCATGCGTTGCACCTCGGTGGAGGTGCCGCCCCAGGCCACGATGAAGTCTCCGTCCTCGAACACGGCCAGCGTGGGGGTCCGCTCCAAGGCTTTGACCGGAACCATTTGGCTGATGATGAACTCGTCGGTGGTCGGGATCAGGTCCTTGTCGAACACGCGGCCGAAGTTGTTGCCGAAGGCTTCGAATTGCCAGATCGCGACCAGGTTGCCGGTTCCGTCCAGGGCAATGTACGGCCGCTTCTGATCGCCGTTCGTGGTGACGTTGGCGAGGATTTCGCCGGTCTGGGCGGCGCCGTCTTCGTCGAAAGCGCGCAGGTAGATGCCGCCGAAAGAGCCGTCCTGATTGTCCGAGCGCCATCCCACGACGATGCGGTTGTCCGGGCGAATCACGACGGTGGGATCGCCCTGTTGACCGGTGGTAAAGACATTGGCCTGCAAGTCGAGGTCCCCGATGTCGGCCGTCGCGGCACCGGCGGCGAAAAACAGAATTGCCGACAGGGCCGACAGGGCCGACAGGGCGACAAGGCGGAGTTTTCGCGGTTGCGTCGGGCCGATCCGCCGGATCATGAACTTCTCCGTCGCGCTGGTGGGTGGTCGACCTTCAAATTCGCGCGCCGAATTGGGGACGTCAAGGGAAAAGCCGCATCAGGGTTTAATCCCGAATTTCAATATTTGAGATCTAACGTCATAATACCGATAGTATCGAACCGACAGTGGCAGGACAATTGCCGTGGTCCGGGAGCGGCGGGATTTCCCGAATCTCCGATGACAGGCGTTGCCCCAGGCGCCCGGATGCCCGCAAAGCTTCCGGCGAGACGAAACCACCTTTGAAAACAATTCGTCGTCGCAAGGCTGTTGCGGCGGCAAGGAGCGGTCGTTGTCTGGATTCAAGGCACCGGCACTGGAAAGTATTCTCGCCGATGCGTTAAGCAAAATCCGCATTCCCACGTTTGTGGCCACCTATCCCGGCCCCAGCCGCATCCGATTTGCCAACCCGGCCTTGGCGACGGCGCTGGCGTGTCGCGTCGAGGATTTGGTCGACCGTCCGCTGGAGGACGTGTTTTCCGGCGCGAAATTCTGCGGCAACACCTGGCTGCATATCGAAGAAGCCTTCAAGGACAACCAGTCGTTCTCCCTGCTCGAGCACCTGGACAAGGACGACGAGTTGCACGCGGCGCGCGAAATCCTCATTGCGCCGATCGCCGTTTCGTCCGGAACGACGGGGCACATGGTCGGCACGGTCCGGGACATTACCGAGTCCTTGCGCCATCGCCACGTCATGGACGACGCCCACCGACGTCTGGGCATCTATCTGGATATCGCCCGCATCTCCCTGTGGCAGACCGACCTGATCGCCCAAAAGACCCACTATGACGACCTGTTTTTCCAATTCCTCGGCTACGAGCCCGGAGAGATCGAGCCGGACTGGCCGTGGTGGATCGACAATGTCGACCCGACATATCAGTCCATTGTGTCCATGCGTCTGCGGGATGCGGTGGAAGGTTTCAAGTCGGTGTTCGAGGTGGAGTATCCCATCCGAGGCAAGGACGGGAGCTGGGTTTGGGTTTGGTCCCGAGGCAAGGTGGTGGCTCGCGACGAAAACGGACAGGCGACGCGCCTGTACGGCGTCCTGATCAACACAACCGCGTATCACGAACAGACCGCGTCCCAAGCCCGCAGCGAGCAGGTCATCAAAATGCTCGTGGGAGGCGGCACGGTGGCCCTGTGGCATCGGGATCTGGGAACCGGCGAAATGCAGATCGATTCCCACTACTTCAAGATGCTGGGTTTTGACGTGGATCAGGTTCCGGATCGGGCCGTCTGGTGGCACAAGCACCTGGGCCCGGCGCAATCGGAAACGGTGATCCGCCGTATCGACGATTATCTGTACGGCGAGGTGCCCGGGGTCGTTGTCGAGCTGCGCGTCGTGGACTCGGCGGGGAACGATCGTTGGATGCTCATGCGCGGGGAGACCGTTTCCCGATCGGAAACCGGGCGGCCGACGCAGATTGCCGGGCTGTTCCAGGACATCACCGACCTTAAGCGCGCCCAGGAGCGCCTCGTCGAATCCGAGGATCACATGCGGCGCGTGCTCAACGCCGTGCCGGACATCATCGCGGAAATCGACACGTTGGGCGCGCTCCGATATGTCAATCACGCCAGCGCCTGGCTGGCCGAGGAGAAAAAGAGCAGCGCCAACATTTTCGATTGGATTCCCGCGGACGCGGCGAAGACGGTGAGCGACAGCCTCGCGATGGTCCGTGCCACCGGAAAAATGACCTCCACCGAGGCACAGTTCGTGGATCCGGGCAAGGAGTTGCGAAAATTCGCGCTACGGATGATGCCGCTGCCGCCCAAAGACGGCGATGAACGATTTTTGTGCGTCGCCACGGATCTGACCGAGCAGATTGCCGCGACGCAGGCCGCCGCCTTGTCCGAGCAGCGCATGCGTTGGCTTTGGGACAACGTCCCCGACATCGTCGCCCACCTCGACCTGGACGGACGGGTGATCTACATCAACAAGGTGCTGACGGGATTCACCGTTGACGACGTGATCGGCACCAAGGCGGAGGACTGGTTTCCCGCCAAGGCGGTGCACGCCCATCGCAAGGCCATGGACGACGCGAAACGAACCGGAATCGTCCAGCAATTCGAAACCTGGTTTGAAAAGGACGTGGAAAAACGTATCTGGTTCAATATCCGCATGATCCCGCTTCTTGCCGACGGCGAGGTCGCGGGATTCTTGTCGATCACGGCGGATATCACGACGACCAAGGAAGCCGAACTCGCACGCCGCCGCTACGAAGGGCAACTGCGTCAGCAGCAGAAGCTCGAATCCATCGGCGTCCTGGCCGCCGGCGTCGCCCACGAGATCAATAATCCGATCCAAGGCATCATGAACATGGCCGAGCTGATGCTGATGATGACCGAGGACGAGCAGCTCAAATCCAATGCCGGTTCGATCGTCCGCGAATGCCAGCGGGTGGCCACCATCGTCCGCAATATGCTCACTTTCTCGCGGCAGGGGGCGCAGGAGTTCATCCAGGCCGATCTGCGCAAGATGATCGACGAGACGCTCTCCTTGGTGAAGATTCTCATCAAGCGCGACAACGTGGAATTGCGCACCGAGCTGCCCGACGAACTGCCTCCCGTCGTTTGCCGCCCCCAGCAGGTGCAGCAGGTGCTCATGAATCTGATCACCAATGCCCGGGACGCGGTCAACAGCCGATTCGGCGACAGCCGGGACGTCAAGCGGGTCGTTCTGGTCGTCAAACTGGCGGCGTCCGGCGAGTCGGAGAACGAGGACTTGGTCAGCCTGGAGGTGACGGACAACGGCGTGGGAATCAAAAAGGACGCCCTGCACCACATCTTCGATCCGTTCTACACCACCAAGGGCGAGGCGGGCACGGGCCTGGGGCTGGCTATCAGCCATGGTATCGCCCGGGACCACGGCGGTCGCCTCGTCTGCAAATCCAGCCCCGGCATGTTCACGACCTTCACCCTGGAACTTCCCCTTGCCGGTCCGGCGAAGTCTCAACTTCAGAGAACCCGCACCGCGATTTAGCAAATTCCCCATACGAAATTTCACGAACACATCTGTAAAAATGTAATGTCAGATTTGGTGCGCTTGTGGCGGGTGTGCCATTTTCGGCGCCAGGGAAAGTGTAACTTATTGATAATGCATGATTAATAATTTCGCTGATTCTTGGCACCCGGGTTGCAATAAATTTTGGTGCGTCATTGACGACGCGTAGGCGAACAAGGAGCGTTGCCATGGTTGTCGCGTTAGCACGGCCCCGGATGGCCCGGAAGATGATGACGGTGATCGGCAAGGGCGTGGATCCGACGGTGCAGGATGTGGACGGATTGTTCAACGAGGGACGGTTCGGGACGGCCACGCTGGAAGATTTCGAATACAACATGGCGTTCATCGAGCCGGTGTGCGCGCCGTCATGGGAGACGGCCGGTCAGGCCGAGCAAATTGCCGACGCCCATCTGAGCCGTCTTTTCCGTCAGGAGCAGGCCGGCTGCTACCCCTACCATTTGGAGTACGAGGAGTGCGAGTTGCCCGACCACCGGCGATTTTTCGTCGTGCGGGCGCTGCCGGCGGCCTAGGGCATTTTCAAGCCCCGCTATCCCCAAGATTTGCGTGCGGATCGAATCGCGTCGCCGATTCGATCCGTTTGTCGTTTTTCGTCCGCGCACCCGCGGACCTCTCGGTGAGGAATTTACCGGTCGATTCGCCCGGCGTCGCCGATTGCCGGGGAGAAAATTCCAAAAGGATCGCCTACTTGTCCAAGATCCCCCAACTTGTCGTCAACTTGACAGTGATAACGACGCCCCGCTAGTATTTTTTCCGCTGATAGCTTCAATATGCGCGCGCGCCCCATGAAAAGCGCCGTCTTTCGTCCTATTAGGTGGTGTCGATGAGTTCGTCCGCCGGTGAAGGCTCCTACGTCAAGGGTTCCTTGGCCCAAACGCCTTTTCCCAATGTCCTTCACTACATCCACATCGCGAGCAAAACCGGCATTTTGGCCGTGGTGCGGGGCCCCAAGAAGGTCCATATCCACTATGACAGCGGGCGCATCGTCTATGTGACCAGCAGCTATTTCCCCGAATTGTCGATCGGGGAATATCTGGTGCACAAGAATCTCATCAGCAGCGAGGACGCCAAGGAATCCTTCGAGGCGACGCGCGACGGCGACACCAAGCAGGGCATGTACCTGGTCGATCAAGGCAAACTGACGCCTCACAAGCTGCATGAAGCCCTCAACGAGCACGTCAAACTCAAGCTGTTCAAGATTTTCGGCTGGCCCGACGGAGAGTTTTTCTTCAAACAGGGTCCCATCATCGAGCCCGAGCATCGGGTCCTGACGGTGCATATGGGCAATCTGATCTACACGGGCGTGCGCGACCATTTCCCGATGAAATCCCTTCCCCGGGAGTTCAAAGGGCGCAAGGAGTCGGCGGTCGTCAAGCGCGAAAGCCCGCGTTTCGCCATGGATGAAATCGCCTTCGGTCCGGCGGACACGCGCATGCTGGCGCTGGTCAACGGGCAGCTCACCCTGCGCCAGATCGTGACCGCTTCCAAGCTCAAGAAGAGCCAGGCCTACCACATCCTTTACGGCCTCTACCTGCTGGGATTCGTGGGATTTCCCGAAAGCGTGCGACGTCGGCCGGAAGCGAATGCCGGCGGCAGCTACCAGGAGCGGGTGCTGCGCGAGCAGGAGGAAAAGGCCAAGCGCCAGGCGGCCAAGCAGCGCCAGGGCTACGAGATCAATATCGCCGACGACGTGATCGCCGAGGCGCTCAAGAGCGTGGACCGGGCCAAGGAAGCCGTCCGTAGTGCGACGACGACCATGCCGGCGCCGATTCCCGACGCGCCCGTGCCGACCGCTCCGGCCACGACGACCCCGGCGACCGCCCCGGCCGAGACGACCGAGCCGGACATCTTCGGCGAGTCGGTGGACGCGGATTCGGAACTGTTTTTCGAGACGGCCGCCCAGCCCGCGGACGAAGAGGTCACGCAGGCCTTCGACGACAATTACGGCTGGCAGCACGAGCCGGAAGAGACGCCGACCGAGTTCGAGGACATCAGCCCCGAGACCTATCTGGAAACGGAGGACACGGGGATCGACCTGTCGGCGTACGACAACGCCGAGGATCTGACCAAGCAGGGGCAGTACCTCATGGAGGAGGGCCGCTTTAACGACGCGGAGAAGTTCTTCGAGAAGGCCCTGGAGATGGACCCGGACAGCGCCGAGGCGTCGGTGCATCTGGGGTGGACGAAATACAATCGGTCGGCGGGCATGGAGGTGCAGGACTCGGAGCGCCTCATCCGCGACGGCCTCAAACGCAATCCCGCCATGTTTCAGGCATTCCTCTATCTGGGCAAAATCTACATGGCCGAAAACCAGATGGAGTTCGCCGAACTGCATTTCGTGAAGGCGCTCGAACTGAACGTCGACTGCGCCGAAGCCCGCGAGCAGATCAAAAAAATCCACGCCGGTTAAGTCAGGATTTGCCGCTTGGGCAAACGCAACGACGGTTTTCCTTGCGTTGTGTATAAATTCCTGCGCACAATTATCTCCTGTTAGCGATATATTCCTGGACGCAAAATTAAGGGAGGGCATTTCCGCCCATGCTTTCGCCGCGACATATCTCGCTCCTTGCCGTCCTTCTCTTTTTGTTCGCTCCGCTTGCGTGCGGGGGAGAGAGCGACGAATCGGACCCGGTCTCGTCGGAATCTGAAGCGATCGATGGCGATGACGATGGCGATGGCGACGACAGTTCCGCGAGCGACGTGGATGACGATGATTCCGCTGACGACGATACGACTGATACGGCCGTCGACGACGATACCGACGACGATACCGACGACGGCGAAGTCAGACCAACTTCCTGCCCCCAAGGCGAACGCATCGCCGAAGGCGAGCCCGGCGCCGGCGGGTGCCTCTCACAGATTACCTCGGGTTCGTACCTGAATTGGGAAGAGGAAGAGACGGTGATGGATTCGATTCTCACCGACGACGGTCAATTTCAAATTATCGTCGGCTCGGGGCGTCGAATCGAGGTCTATGCCACTGACACGATCGGGGCCAAGGACTCGGGCGAACCCGAATTCCGGCGGGAGATCGTCGCGCAAACGGGTAAACGTCCCGCGATCACCGTGGACGGCGACGGAGTTCGCCACGCGGCCTGGTATGACGCCCGCCACCGCCGTTTGTTGTATGCCAACGACGCGTCCGGCGAATGGATTCCGGAAATCGTCGACGACAACACCTACACGTCCGGGTCGCGGCCGTCGATTGCCGTCGATGGGCAAGAGACCGTTCATCTGGTCTATCGCAGCGGCCGTTATGCCACCAACGCCTCCGGGAAATGGGAGCATCGAGATCCGTTCGGGACGGCGAGCTACGGTGACAGCTCCATCGCGGTCGGCGCCGACCAAAAGGTCTACGCATGGTTCGGAAACTCCGGTGCGCTGGCGCAATTGGAGGACGGGGAGTGGACGCTTCTCGAACCCATCGAGGAAACCTACCAATCGGACAACGGCCGGATCCGCGTCGCTCCCGACGGGAAAATCCACCTGGCTCGATGGGAAAAGATTGTCGAGGTGTTGGAGTACAATACGTATTCGCCGGGAGTCGGATGGGCCGACGACGACCTGCGCTATCGGACATCCTCCCTGCCGGCGCTGACTTTGGACGCGCAAGGCAACGCCCACACCGTCGCCTATGTCGTCCGATCGGTCCGCTGCGACGATTGCGAAAACGACAAGGACGGCATCTGTATTCCCGAGTATTGCGAACAGAAGTATGCCTTTCGTCACACGGCTTGGAACGGGGCCGAGCGTTTCGACGACGATCTGATCGATCTCCATGAGGTTGTGGAGGAAATCACGGCCCGGATGGCGCCCGATGGCCGACTGCATGCCGCGTGGCTGACCTATGACGAATTCGAGTATGCGCTCCTGGAGGAGGGAGTTTGGCGGAGATTCGTCATCGCCGCCGACGACTCCAAATCGGCTCCCGGATTGGCGTTCGAAAAGGATCAGATTCCGCACGTGGTTTACGCGACGCAGACGGGAGTGTTCGATCTTTTTCGGACGGGCGACGATTGGCGACAGCGAGAGATCATCGAAGTTCCGGTGGAGACTTATCCGAAATCGCGAAGAATTATTTTTCGCCCCCGCAATGCGCTCGCCGACGCCTCGGGAACCGTTCACGCCTTTTTCTATGAATCCGCCAGGGACGAAAATCTAGTCTGGACATACACTCTTTACCACGCGTTCCTCGTCGGCGACCGATGGGAAAGGCAAGAGATCACACCGACGGACTTGCCCGACCCGTCGGCCGGCAAAAACGGACTCGATTTTACCGTGGGCCTGACTGCCGCCGGCGAGGTCTACCTGATTTATCTCGGCAACCAAGGCATTCGCGCCGCCGTGCAAAAAGACGGTCAATGGAGCGACTACCAAATCCGAGACGAGATCGCCGCTCCGGTGGACAGCGATTATCACCCCGAGGTGGGAACGACGATCCTTCTGCGCGATCGCAATTCGGGCCGTATCTCTTTGGCGACCGATTCGTCCGGCGCGTGGGAGGTCGAGACGGTTCCCTTCGGCGTGTCCATGGAGGACGCGGTGGTTTCGATCGCGCCCGACCGGCGGATCTTCGTCGCCGCTCGTCGAGAGAACGGCGGCGTGTTCCTGGCCGTCAAGGACAACGGGTCGTGGACCGATTTTTCTTGGGAGAAGAGGGCGACAGCGGGGAACATCGCCATGGCGATCGACGCATCCGGCGCCCCGCAGATTTATTGCGCCACCGGCGATCAGTTGCTCAACCTGACCTTGCGTGACGGACAATTACAGTCTGCGCAAGTGGATTCCTTCGAGGGATATTGGACCTTCGTGGGTGTCGCGGCGATTCGTCCCGACGGAACGCACTGGGCTGTGCATACCTACCACAACGCGATCCAGCTTTTTGAAGGTCCGCCGCCGATTCCGAGTGAGTGAGAACCCCGGGTCGACAGGACATCCGCCGGGTTAACGAGGCAAGTCCCGACCCCGACAGCCGAATCCGCCGCCGTCGTCATCATCGTCGGTGTCGTCATCCGGCGTTGTGTCGTCATCGGTCGTGTCATCGTCGTCGTCGGTCATCATCGCCACGGCCAAGACCTCGTTGCCGTCGTCCAGGCCTCGCGAATCGCTGTAGGTTTGGCCATCGCGAAACGAATAGTACCAGGCGTTGGAATCGCCCCAGAAATCCCCGCAGACGATGTCAAAGACCGGCGAAATGTGCAGCGTATCGTCCGGGCACGCCTCGGTGCTCCATGCGAATTCGGTGTCGTAAAGGGAGTCCAATTCGACCTGGGTCGGCATGCGCCAGGCGTATCCCGCCGTTTCCAATTCGCCGACGTAATAAATTGCCGCGTCGAAAAACGAGATCGAACGACTGCCGTTGCTGCGTTTGGTCCAGATGAGCCCGCTTTCGGTGTCGGTTACGGTTCCGTCGTCATTGTCGACAATCCCGGCGAGCGCGTCCGACGGCACGGCGGCGAAGCCAAGATGCAGGCATGCGAAGGACAAGAGCAGGAAGACAATTGTTTTCATGGTCGTACGCCTTGTGAGAAACGGTGGCTGATGCCGATATGATACGGTGTCACAGCCCAATCCTTCCACCTCGGTTTGCCGCACGGCGACTACGGCAAAAAGGTGCCCTTCTTCTCGTCCCGGGTTTGCCGGTAGTAGCTGTCCTCGCCCTTGTCGGCGCGGGCGAACAGGTCGTCCATCACCGAGCCGCGAGAGCCGCGGTCAATCAACAGACGCACCCGCGTTTCCGGGTATTCGACGAGCATCTCGAAATCCGTGTCCGAATCGCCGGCGACCAGCACCGGCGCGCGGCCGATGACCGAGTCGATCACCTGCACCTTACCCGGTCCGTACGTGACCGCGTAGCCGTGGCGCGTGTCCAATTCATCGGTGAACGTCCATTCGTCGTCGGGCCCCGCCACCGGCGTCGCCTCGGCCGCGTCGTCGACCGGCGGCCCGTTGTCGATGTGCTCGGCGGGCATCAAGCGGGTGCCGCACACGCGATCGCGCCCGACGAAATAAGGATGTTCGAACTCGTAGGCCAATGGCGTGATGATCTCCTGGAAGCTCGCCGTCACGATGTAGACGTGAAATCCGGCCGCCCGCAATGCCCGATAGAGGCGCGCCGTTTCGTCCACCACGCGAATACCCGACAACACGCGCGTGCGTTGGACGCCGCTACGGCTCTTGAGATTCGCGGGGCTTTCGAGGTCGATCACGCCGATGGGCGCGCGCAGTTCGTGCTCCCATACCGAATGGGACAGCTCATGCAATCGCCGGCGCGTCATTCCCGCGAAGATTTGGATGGACCAGGGGTAGGCGTAGATCTTGCCGATGCCCGGCGTTTCGATCAGGGCGTCGAACAGCAGATTGAATTTGGCGCGAAATTCCGGATATTCGGGCAGGCGGCGCGTTTCTTCCAACGAACTCCCCCCGCCCAGCCCTTCATAGGCGCCGTGAAGGACGGCGTAAGCGTCGGCGATGTCGGCGGCCAGATCGTTGATCGCCGCTCCGCCGAATTTTTCCGCCACGTGGGTGATGCCTCGCGGATTGTCGGGCATGCGCTTGGCGAAATGTTCCGGCGTCATGCCGAAAACCAGTCGGTCGACCTGATGGCGAAAAACCTGTTCTCCGAAATCGCCGAAGACGGTGGTGTTGTCGAAATCGAACACGGCCACCGGCGCGTCCGGCGGGTCGAAATCCGACGGTTCCACGCGGTATTCGGCGATCAGGCGCTCGAGCGCCGACTTCAAGCGGGGGTTCCAGCCGGAGCCCAGATCCGGGGTTTGCATCGGTGCGAGCCTCGTTCGTTTAGCGAAGATGAAGTGCGTCGCTAGCCTAGACGGGGATCGGTGTTGTGCCAAGCGGTGTTCCGTTGATCGGATCCGTGACGTTGAAAAAACGCTGTCATCCCGAACGCAGTGAGGGATCTCTCGTTCGTTGTGGACGGGAATCTCGATGCCTCTGATCCGTGATGGTCAGGGCGCCGATCGCTTTCCACACCGAAGCCGTTACCCGCTCGCTACGGCTCGCGGCTCGGTTAGGCCGGGCGCGTTCTCAACATCGTTTGAATTTGACCCCTCACTACCCGCCTTCGCCAAGGCTACGGCGAGGCAAGTCGGTCGGGTCTCTGACGGACCTGTTGCGATTCTGAATGTTGTTGGAGCGAAGCGACGACCCTAGAGGCACACCCAACATCGCGCCGGCGTCAGAGATGCAAAGCATCTCCTAGTCCGCCGCGACTACGCGGCTACATGGCGAGGCGGATGTCGCGTTTGATGCGTTCCTTGCCGAGGATGGAGATGACGTCTTCGTCGTAGGGGGTTTCCTGGATCTTCTTGGCGGATTCGTCGACGAAGACCATGGTCGATTCGATGCCGTAGGCGCCGAAGATGTTGCGCAGATTGGAGTGGTCGCGGGACAGGGCCTTCTTGACCGAAAGATATCCCTGCTCGGCGGCCTTGGAGCGCTCGAAAAACGAGAGAGGGTTGATGTCCACATAGGCGCCGTCTTCCAGGCGCGGTTCGAGCAGGACGATGTCGCCCTTGAACGTCGGGAGTTGTTCGTAGCGCTTGAGCACCCGATGCAGTCGATAGTGCAGCAGAGCGCGGAAAGCCTGACCGAGAACGGCCATGACCCCGTCTTCCGAGAGGCGGTCCTTGTCGGAGGCGTAGGTGCCCAGCTCTTTGTAGTAGCGGACGTTGAGTTGGTTCTTAACGGGGCGGAAGGGGTTGTAGACCACGATCAGGTCGGCGCCGTGGTCGATGGCCACGTCGATGTTGGACGTGGAGGTGATGCCGCCGTCCAGGTAGTCCCGTCCCCGCACCCGCGCCGGTTTGAAGAATCCGGGCATGGCCGTGGCGGCCTGCACCGCCTCGCTGATGGTCAACTCGTTGTTCTCGTCGTGGCCGAAGACGACGCGCTCGGCCGTGTCCAGATCCAGCGCCGTGACGTACAGCGACTTCTTGCGCCGATGGTAGAGTTCGGCGAAGTCGTTTTTCTTGTTGTTGCGTTCCAGATTTTCCCGGATGTACACCTCAAGCTGGCGATTGTCGAACACGCCCGAGGGGATGTAGTTGAACGGGCTGGGGATGCGCGTGGAGGTGGTGGTCATGCGCACCAGCACCTTGAGGAACGCGTCCGCCGTGCGCCAGTTGGGATGGCGCAGAAATTCGATCAACGACGCCAGATAGCGCTGCTCCGGGTTGACCATCGCCGTGGTGAAGTTGACGGCGAAGCGGGGGAGCATCGCCATGGAATCGAACGCCAGCTTCAGCGGCTTGCCGACGAACTCGCCCCAATTGGGATGGTAAAAATCCAAGGGCTTGAGCTGGGAGAAGCGGGCCGAGCGGCCGTCATAGCTTTTGAGCAGTTCTTCCACGGAGATGCCGTGGGCGATGGGCGCGGCGATGAAGGCCCCGGCGGACAGGCCGACAAAGATGTCAAAGTCGGTGACGTCCTTATTGACCATCCAATCGTTGAGGGCTTTGAGCCCGGCCAGGGTGTACGCCCCGCCGGAGATCGCCCCCCCGGCCAGCACCATGGCGACCTTGGGATTGCGTTTGCGGACCGACAGGTCGCTTTTCTGAACAACGGTGATGGCCAAATCGGATCCTCCCGCGTCGCCCGTAGCCGTGACCGGATCGGTGGGCGGCGCCTTGAGGACATCGGCCGAAACGTACGATTACCCAAGAGGCAATCCGTTCGACCGGAGCTATGCAGGAGCGCGGGCATTCGGAATGCTTTACGCAGACCGGTCATTCTAGTAGAAGACTAGGGAATTCTGACGCACAATGTCAAGATTTCCGAGCAGGTTTCGGGTCGCTTTGTCCGGACGCCGACGATGGGGAAGATTGTGATTTTTCTCGGAAAAATGTCCGTATTTCACGCCGACGATCGGGCCGGGACGTCGTGGTAAACTCCGAAAATCCCCGTTGGGTCGAGATCGTCCTGCGCCGCCGTCGGCTGGTGCTGGCGGTAGTGGGCGTGGTGACGGCGGTCTTGATTTTCTTCGCCGCGCGCATCGAATTCGACTCGTCGATGGAGATCTGGTTTCTCGAACACGACCCGACGCTCGTGACCTACCACCGGTTCCTGGACCGCTTCGCCGCGGAGGAAATCTCCATTGTCGGCCTGATCGCCCCGGACCGCAGCATCTTCCATCCCGAAACCCTCAAAACGCTGCGCCACGTGACCGAGGAGTGCGAGAAGGCGCCCTGGGCGCACCGCGTGACCTCCTTGACCAACCTGCGCATGCCTCAGGCCGTCGGTGACATGGTCGAGATCACGCCGATGGTGCCGGAAAAAATTCCCGAGTCCGATGAAGAGATCAACGCCCTGCGCGAGAAGGTTTTGGGCAATCCCCTGCTGACCGGCAGCCTGGTGTCCGAGGACGGGGCGGCGGCGGCGGTGGTCATCCAACTGACCGGCAAGGGCTTGGATTTCGACGCCAAGATCGAGCACACCGAATACCTCAAGGCACTCAAAAAACGCCTCCAGGACCAGGGCTGGACGATCCATCTGGCCGGGGCGCCGGTCTTCGACGAAGCGTTTCTGAAATACAGCCAGCGGGACTTCTCGGTCTTCGGGCCGGTGACGCTGGTGTTGGTGATCCTGTGCGTGTTTTTCGTGTACCGGCGCTTCTCGGCGGCGGTGATTCCGCTGTCGGTCGTGGGGCTGACGCTGGTGTGGACGTTCGGGCTGATGAACGTCTTCGGCGTGAAGCTCAACGTGATCTCCACGGCGATGACGGGCCTGATCCTGGCGGTGGGCATCGCCGATTCGGTGCATATTCTCAGTGAGTATTATCAGGAGATGGCCGGCGGCAAATCGCCCGAGGACGCCGTGCGAGGCACCATGGCCCACATGCTCACGCCGTGTTTTTTCACGTCCATCACCACGGCGGCGGGCATGCTCTCGCTGCTGGTTTCGGACCTGCGCCCGGTGCGGGTGTTCGGCGTTTTTTCCGCCATCTCGGTGCTCATCGCCCTGGGCCTGAGCTTCACCTTTCTGCCGGCGGTGCTGCGTTTCGCCAAGCCCCCCTCCGCCGAGTTCGTCGAATCCCAAAAGCGCGACCGCCTCTCCCGGATGCTGGCCGCGATCGCCCACCCGCAACGGCGGGCCAGCGGCCTCGTCCTGCTGGCCACGCTGGTGTTCGTCGGGGTGTGCGTGTGGGGTTTGTCCAGGCTGACGGTCGGCGCCAACGCGATGAACTATTTCAAGCCCGACGAGCCGGTGCGCTTGATGGCGACGGCGATCGACGAGGCCCTGGGCGGCAGCGCCAGCGTGGAATTTCTGGTCGAGGCGCCCAACGAGGGCTTGAAGGAACCGGAGGTGCTCCAACGCATCGACACCTTCGAGCGCTGGATGGAGTCCCGGCCGGGTATCAACCAGGCGCTGTCGATCGTCGATTCCCTCAAGGAGATGAACCGGGTCTTCCACGACGGCGACCGGGAGTATTTCACCGTCCCGGATTCCCGGCCCCTGGCGGCGCAGTATTACCTGCTTATGGAAGGCGAGGACGACTTCGAGAACTCGGTGCAGGAAAACTACTCCGTCGGACGCATCAGCGCGCGCCTGTCGCTCAGTCAGGCCGCTCAGCTTTCCCATGAGGTTCCGCTGATCGAAAAAGAGGTGAAGCGCGCCTATCATGACGACCAATTGAAGCTGTCCGGCACCGGGTTTGTGCATCTGATGAGCCGGATGGAGAACTACTTGCTCGACTCCCAGATCAAGAGCTTTTCCATCGCCTTCGTGGTCATTATTCTCATGATGATGCTGCTTCTGCGTTCGTTCACGCTGGGGCTTTTCGCCATGATTCCGAACCTGTCGCCGATCCTGATGGGTATCGGGATCATGGGCCTGACGCGCATTTCCCTGGATCCGGGGACGGTGATGATCGGGTCCATTGCTATGGGCCTGGTGGTCGACGACACGGTGCATTTCCTCGTGCGCATGAAACGCAAACTGGCCAACGGCGGCTCCATCGAGGAGGGCATCGCCTATGCCATGTACGAATCGGGGCGGCCGATTGTCATCACCAGCGTGGTCCTGGCGTTGGGCTTCTCGGTGCTCATGCTCGGCAGCTTCATGCCCAACATCTACTTCGGTTTCATCAGCGCCATCATCATCATGCTGGCCCTGGCCTGCGACTTGATCGTCCTGCCGGCCGCCCTGGTCGTGTTGCGCCCGACGATTCGTTGAGCGCCCGAGACCATCATTCAGAGCCTCGAACGCCTCTTCAGAGCCCCGAACGGTAGTGAGGGGTCAACTCGAACGTTGTCATGATGAGATTCCGCCCCTTCGGAGCCGCGACCGTCAGGGAGCGGGTTGGTCCGCACCGGCACGCTTCGATCGTTGTTTAACACATCCCGCGAGGCGTACTGAATTGCACCAAACCGCTTACTACCGTGCGCGGCTCTGACGGAAGGGGGCGCGGCTCCGACGGAGGGGCTCGCGGCTCGGACATCGCAGGACGCGTGTTGCCACGGTCGGCCCTTTCGCGATTCTTGGTAGGCCGCCCGCATTGACCGGACTTTCGGTTGCGCGCTAGCTTGAAGGCGCTTTGACGCAGGAATCTTCCACACCCTCGGCCCCGATGGCCGCATCGGAAGCCTACGACGTGATCGTGGTGGGCGCGGGCGTTTGCGGGATGACGGTGGCCTACGAGGCGGCCAAGCTGGGCAAGAGCGTGCTGGTGCTCGAACGGGAGGGGGAGGTCGGCGGCCTGGCTCGGTCGTTTCAATACGGCCCCCATGCCTTCGACGTCGGCCCCCACCGCTTCCACACCGCCGACGCCCGCGTCAAAGCCTTCATCGCCGAGGTGCTCGGCGAGGACAAGCTGGAAATCCCGCGAGTGAGCATGGTCTATTTTCGCGGGCACTATTACCACTGGCCCGTGCATCCGAGCCTGCATCTGCTGCGGTTTCCCTGGCGCATCGTGATCGGCATCGGTATCGACCTGGTCTTTCGTCTTTACAAAAAACGCCCGCCCAAGTCGTTTGCCGACTACATCGTCAATATGTACGGCAAGACGCTCTACAACGTGTTTTTCCGCGATTACTCCACCAAGTTCCTGGGCATCACGCCCGAGCAGACCGACGCCGACTGGGCCAAGACGGGCATCGACCGGGCGATCATCGACGAACGGCTGAAGATCAACACCCTCTCCGAACTCATCAAGTCGCTGTTCGTGCCCAAGAAGGACCGCGTCGAGTCGGTGTTCTATTACGGTCGGGGCGGCACGGGGATCTTTGCGGAAAAGCTGGTCGACCACATCGAAAAGTGGGGCGGCGTGATCCGCACGAATACGGCCGTCGACGCCGTCGAGACGCACGACGGCCGCGTCACGGCGGTGTGCGCGGGCAAGGAGCGTTTTGCCTGCGGCCGGTTGGTGTGGACAGCGCCGATGCCGTTGTTGCGCGAGTTGATGGGAGAGGCGCCCCGCGCCCACGAGATCCCCGCCGGCGAGGGACTGCGTTATCTGGACATCGTCTTCTACAACTTCGTGACGAAAAATCGCCAGGGTCCGGCGTTTCAATGGTGCTATTACGGCGAGAAGCACATCCCGTTCAACCGCGTCTCCCGGCCCGACCAATTCGACCCGGACATGATTGCCGACGGCAAGGGCGGGCTGTGCGTGGAGGTTTCGGCGCCGCCGGGCACGACGGTTTGGGACGACCCGGAGGCGCTGGTGCCGGATATTGTCGAACACCTGAAGATCGTCGGGCTCGTCGACGGTCCGGACGATATCCTCGAGACGCACATCGAGCGCGTGGTGGAATGCTATCCGGTTTACTTCGCCGGCTACCGCAAGCCGCTCAAGGATCTGCGCGACGGACTGCATCAGTTTGATAACTTGCGCCTCGCCGGCCGCACCGGGCTGTATTGGTACAACAACATGGACCACTCCATCGCCCTGGCGCAGAAGCTGGGCCGCAAGATGGCGCGGGATATGGCGAAGGGGGATGCGGGCGCGGAGGACGACGAGCCGATTGAGGTTTAGCGATGGGGTCCGTGTCCGTCAGAGCCGCGACCCTTGCCCGTCAGAGCCGCGCACGGTAGTAAGCGGTTGGTTTCGAGCCCGGATATATCGTTCGTTGTTCGTCTGTTTCTTCGTCTGTTTCAGAGCCCCGACCTGTAGGGAGGGGTCTGATGTAACCCGGAACGCCGCGTATGTTGTTCGAACTTGCGTCTGACAGAGCCGCGCGCGTCAGCAAGCGGTCCAAATCGATCGACAAATCGAACCGCTCGACAACCCCGCGCTAACGCTTGGGGCTCGGATTTGTCGATGGCTATGCATTCAACGATGTGTTCGCGGCGGCGAGCGGGATATCCCCTCAACTCCCCATTCCTGCTATAACCACCCCATGACAATGCAAAACTCCCGACGATTTTGGATATTGGGTGTCGCCGCGCTGGCGGTGGCGTGGTCGAGTCTGGCGTGCGTTTCGGTGACGACGTCTTCCGGGGCACGGCCGCAAGCCGAGGCGCCGACGACCCCCACCGGGCGGGCGGCGTCCCGGGCTTCGGGTCTGGGGCCCAACGCGCCGAACATATTCTGGACCGAGGGCGGGGGCACGGCCGGCGACGTGAAGCTCTCGGGCGACACGTACATCCACCTGGCCGATCAGGCGAGCCCGGCCGTCGTCTCTATCTTCACCACGCAGGAATACGAGGCGCGCATCGGGGATCCCCTGGGCATCCTGCGCGTGCCGTTGGACGCGAACCTGGAGGCCACCAGCCTGGGCACCGGCTTTTTCATCAGCCGCGACGGCTTTCTGCTCACCAACGCCCATGTGGTCGCCAAGGCCGACCGCATCCACATCTTCATGCACGACCGATCCGAGGCCAAGGAGGTGCGGGTCGTCGGGGTCGACTCGTTGACCGACCTGGCGCTGCTCAAGGTCGAAACGCAGGAGCCCACGCCGTTTTTGTCCCTGGCCGACTCGGATGACGTGCGCATCGGCGAGATGGTGGTCGCCATCGGCAACCCCTTCGGTCTGGATTATTCGGTCACGACCGGCGTGATTTCGGCGAAAAACCGCGTGCTCAACGCCGGGCGGCGGCGGGGTCTTTACGAGGACTTCCTGCAAACCAGCGCTCAGATCAATCCGGGCAACTCGGGCGGACCGCTGATCAATCTGCGCGGCGAGGTCGTCGGTGTGAACACGGCCATCATCGCCCAAGCCCAGGGCATCGGCTTCGCGGTGCCTTCGAATCTGGTCAAGGGGCTGCTGCCGGGTCTGGCGCGATACGGCAAGATTTCGCGCGGCTATTCGGGCATCGGCCTGGCCGAGTTGAATCCGGCCATCGCGCGACGGCTGGGGGTGAATCGCAGCAAGGGCGCGGTGGTGGTGTCCTTGGATCCGGACGGGCCGGGCGCGCGGGCGGGGGTGAAGGTCGGCGACGTGATCACCGCCATCGACGGCGAGTCGATCGAAAGCTCCATCGAGGCCTCGCGGCGCATCACGGTCATGGAACCCGGCCATCACGCGACGCTTTCGATTCAGCGCGGCGGGGGCGAGACCGTGACGGTGAAATACACGACATCGAGCAAGACGGAATGACGATGAGAATTCCAACACCCGACCGCGTTCGTTGGCTCCTTTTCGGTCTCACGCTCTTGGCAGTATTCGCCTTCGGTGCGTTCGCGTGCTCCGGCGATGACGACGATGACGATGACGCCGGAGCGGATGACGACGTCGCGGACGATGACACGTCTGACGACGACACCTCCGGCGACGACGATGCCGCGGGCGATGTGTGCGAGACCAACGAAGACTGCCCGATCACCTATTTCTGCAAAAAAGCCGTCGGCCTTTGCGGCGACGGACAAGGCGCCTGCAAGCTTTCGCCCCGCGCCGGATGCGACGAGGGCGACGAGGGCTGCGGCTGCGACGATGTCTACGAACCGGTATGCGGTTGCGACGGCGAGACCTACGGCAACGAGTGCGACTCGGAACTGGCCGAGGTCAATATCGCCTCCGAAGGGGAGTGCCCCTGACGCGTTCGCGTCGGTGAGGAGGGTCGACCCATGAAACTGATTTCGCGAGAATTCGGATGGATCCCGGCGGTCCTGATTCTGTTGTTCACGGCAATGACCGTGAGCGCTGTTTCCTGCGGTGACGACGACGATGACGACGAGACCGGCGCGGATGACGACATCGTGGATGATGACACGTCCGATGACGACAGCGGGGACGACGACGACACCGAAGGAGGATGTGCCTCCAACGACGACTGCGACGTCTTCGAGTACTGCGCGAAGGACGTCACGCTGTGCGACGAAGGCACGGGCGTCTGCATGGAGACGCCGGCCGCGTGCGACACTGACTACACGCCCGTTTGCGGCTGCGACGGCATCACGTATTCCAACGAATGCGTCGCGGCGTCGAATCGGGTGAATGTGTCCTACCGTGGGGAGTGCGGTTCCACAATAACTTCGGATAGTTAGACGATCTTCAGCGCGCGCCGGGGCGACGCTCCGGGCGTGGAAAAGGCCAAGTCTTCGGCGAAACGGTGCCCCTTGTGGGCATCGTTTTTGTTTAATTCCTTACCGATTCTCCCCGGTTTTTTCGACGTTCAAAAATTTTTCGGACCGGTGTGACGAGTGAACACGGTTTCGGGCCCTCCCGGTGCTATTCCTCTTCTTGTGAAAGGCGGACGGCGCGATCGCAAATCGCAAAAACCGGCCGCCGGCCCAAGGACGGGCGCACAAATCAACCGCACAGCATTGCATCCTGATCGAGGGAAACCCCTGCGTAGCGGGGAGGGATGACGCTTCACCATGGGTCCGAGGATTTTGCGGACCGCCGGTCGACAGGAAGTCGCCGGACACCGAAGGACGGACGGAACCGGACATGATCCATCGAGGAATTAGTTGGGGTGACTGATCTCGTTAAAGCCGTGGGGACGGCTTGGATTCGGCGCCTTGCCACCGGCTCGGAAGTTGACGGCCGGGTCGGTGGCGAGGCCCGAGCGACTCTCGAGGCCCGCTGACAATCCGACGCTGGAGCCGGCCATGGAGGGCCGGGCTCGCGTCTTTCGCCAAGGCTCCTAGGCGCCCTACGCAATAGGGCGTAGTCCACACATTCCCCCACCGTGAGAAGCGGCGCCTCCCACACCGGGGCGTCGCTTCTTTTTTGCGGGCTCAGCTTGTCGTGTTCAACTTTCCGGGTTCAGCGTGACGCGGGCAATTTATCGGCAGTCGTAGAGATATTCGGTGCAGACGTCGACGGTGTCGTCGCAGCCGTAGTCCGTGTTGTAGATGGACCAGCGGCCCTGCTCGTCCAGCACGACGGTGTCGCAAGTGTCGGCTTTGCCGTCGCACGTGTCGTCGACGGTGTGGGCGACGAGCGCGCCGGTTTCGTTGAAGGTCCACCCGTTGCAGGCGGCGTCGTCGGTGCCGTCACAGTCGGTGTCCAAGGCGGTGACGGTCGTCTGCCCGCCGGCGTTATATTCCCAGCGCATGCATTGCGAGTCGCCGGTTTCGTCGCAGTCCGCGTCCTCGCCGCGAAATTCCGTTTGGCCGTTTTCGTTGAAGTATTCGATCGTGCAGCCTTCCAGCACGTCGTCGCAGCCGTCGTCGACCCGGATATGGCGCGATGAGTCGGGCTCGTCGGGAAAGGCGTAGTCGGTGCAAAATTCCGCTTCGCCGTCGCAGCCCGTGTCCTCGTTCCGATCGGTCAGGCGGCCGCTTTCGTCATAGGTCTGCGTGATGCACAGGTCCGGTTCGCCGTCGCAGGTTTCGTCGCGCGCCGTCCGCTCCAGGCGCCCTTCGTCGTCGTAGAAATATTCGGCGCAGTTCTCGTCCGCCTCGCCGTTGCAATCGCTGTCGAAGAACGTCGCCTCCAATCGGCCGGCCTCGTCGACGACAAAGGTGTCGCACTGGTCGGCCGCGCCGTCGCAGTCGGCGTCCGCGCCGGAAGTGACCAGATAGCCGCGCGAGTCATAGGTGTTGGCCCGGCAGTCCATGCCCTCGCGATCGCAGCCTTCGTCGTCCCACGTCGTGAGGTTTTGGCCGTTGGCGTTGTAGGTGGAATAGGTGCAGTGGTCCGGCGTGCCGTCGCAGTCTTCGTCGCGCTCGACGGTGGTCGGCAGGCACACCGGCTCCTCGTCGTCATCGCCCCCGGCGGTGTCGTCGTCGTCCGAATCGTCGTCGGAGGCGTCGTCATCGTCGTCCACGGTGGGCACCGCGTCGTCATCGTCGTCGTCGTCCGTGGCGGCTACCGAGCCGCGCGGCGTGGACGCATCCTCGTCGCCCCCGCATCCCGCCAGGGAGAACAGGAGCAACAGCAAGGCCGTCAGGGCGGCGGCGATCCAACGAAAACTCACCGATACCCGATCCTTCCCGCCCGGCGACGCCTTACACGTGCCTAGGCATCGCACTGGAACCCGTACGACTCGCATTCGTCGGCGACGCCGTCGCAGGTTTCGTCATAGTTCCACTCGACCGTATATCCGTATTCGTTTCCGACACCGCTGTAACACGATTCGGGCGTCCCGTCGCAAAATCTGTCGTACCTCTGGCCGATCAACGCGCCGTTTTCGTCGTAATCGTACGCGAAACAATATTCGTTCAGGCTGCCGTCGCAACCCGTATCCTGGCCCTCCGTCAAAACACGGCCTTGAGCGTCATACGTGGTGCGCGCACAGGTGAGGTCCGGGACTTTGTCGCAATTGTCGTCAACGCCATAGAGAGTTTGCCGACCGTCGTTGTCGAACTCGAGGACGTAGCAGGACAAATCCTCGCCGTCGCATCCGATGTCGTTACTCGTCGTTTCCCGATAGCCGCCGCCCTCCAGGTCAGTGTAGACGTTGACGATGCACTGGTCCGGCGTTTCGTCACAGCCGGTGTCGACCGTGTTGGTCAACTCGCGGTCCTTGGCGTCGTAGGTCGACGTTCCGCAGGTTTCCGGCTTGCCGTTGCAATCGCCGTCGAATCTGATGCCGATGCGACGGCCTTTGCCGTCGTTTTCAAAGAGAACGCACTTGGAGTCGGCGAAGCCGTTGCAGTCGGTGTCGGAGAACTGCTCGATCAAGCGTCCGTCCTCAAACACCGAGCGCAAGCAGTCTTTGTCGGCGACACCGTCGCAGTCGGTGTCATCCCCATATAGGGTCTCGTTGCCGTTGCCGTCGTACTTTTGCAGGAAACAGCTTTCCGGCGATCCGTCGCAGTTCGCGTCATCCGCGCTGCGCGTCTGTTGGCCGTCGTCGTTGTATTCGTACGTGCGGCAGGTGTCCGGAAGGCCATCGCAGCCGTTGTCCACGGTCTTCGTCGTCCGGAGGCATTCCACCGCGTCGTCATCGTCGCCGGTGTCGTCGTCGCCCGAGTCGTCATCGACGGCGGAATCGTCGTCATCGGTCGCGTCATCGTCGACCGCGTCGTCATCCGCCGCGTCGTCGTCATCTCCGCCCCCGCCGCCGCCCCCGCCGCAGGATAGCGCCACGCCGGCCAGGGTCAGAGCCACCGCCAAAATCCACCACTGAGTGCGTTGCAGAGCCATGGTCGAAACCCGCCTATGAAGCCGATGTCCCCGTATTTTATTTCCCGGGTGACGGCTTTGGGGAGGCGGTCCATCGGCCAGACGTAAAAAAAGACGGCGCCCCGTCAAAGGAGCGCCGTCGTGTTCGATCGTGAAATGTCGTCGCTTTGGCCGAGGGCGGGTCGGCGCCTTAGAAGCAGGCCATGTCCCAGTCGGTGCAGCTCTCCGGGTCGCCGTCGCAGCCTTCGTCCTGCGTGACGACGTCCAGTCGCCCGTTTTCATCAACGGTCGCCGAAGTGCAGGAATCCGGCGTGCCGTCGCACTCATCGTCCCGCTGGCTGGAAATCGTCACGCCGAATTCGTTGACGACCCATTCGTAGCAATCCCGATCCGCTTCGCCGTCGCAGTCTTGATCCAGAAAGGAGCTTTCCAGGCCGTGCTCGCCGTACGTCCAGTGATAGCATCCCTCGTCGGCCTCGCCGTCGCAGTCCGCGTCGAAGCCTTGGAACAGGGTTCGCATCTCGTCGTCCAAAAGACTCACGTCACAATCCTCGAACGGCTCGCCTTCGCAGCCCAGGTCGGGTTTGTAGAGTTGATGCGTGTTGCCGTCCTCGTCGAGCGTGTAGGTCGTGTAATGGCATTCATCCGGTGTCTCGTCGCAGTCGTAGTCCACGTAGCGCTCGATTTGGCGCCCCCGGCTATCGTACACGGTGGCGTAGCACGTGTCGGGTGAGTCGTCGCATTCGGTGTCGAGGGCTCGGGTCGCCTCCAGGCCGGCGGCGTTGTACGTGATATTGGAACAGGCTTCGTCGGCCTCGCCGTCGCAATCCGGGTCCGAGCCGCTGAACACGACCAGGTCGCCCTCATATTTGTAAATGTAGCAGGATTGATCCGGCGTCCCGTCGCATTCGTTGTCCCGACCTTCGCCGACGCGGCGGCCCTCGTCGTCATATTGAACCACGTAGCAGGATTCCGGCGATCCGTCGCACAGTTCGTCCGTCTCCCGATACAGCAGGTTGCCGTCCTCGTCGAAATGCGAGCGATCGCAGTAGCTCGGATCGTCGCCGCATTCGGGATAGATCGTGATCGATTCCGGCTGGCAGACCTGGTCGTCGTCGGCGGTGTCGTCATCCGTCGTGTCGTCGTCATCGTCCGTATCGTCGTCGGTCACATCGTCATCGGACGAGTCGTCGTCGTCTCCGCCATTGTCGCAGGCTGTGGGAAGAACGATCAGCGCCGAGGCGATGAGCAAAACGATCGTCAGCCAAAGGCCATATCGCGCCATGAGGACACCCTCCCAAAAATCCAGTTGACGATTTCTAATAGCACTCGGTTTCGTATTCCAGACACACGTCGGTCGATCCGTCGCAGCCGCTGTCGACGAAATACGTTTCCCACAGCCCGTTCTCGTCAATCTCTCCGCCGGCTTCGCAGTATTCAGGCTCGCCGTCGCAGTTTTGGTCCGTCGTTACCGTCGCGACTAATCCAAAGTCGTTGTAGGTAATGGTCCGGCAATCCGTGAACGAACCGTCGCAGCCGTCGTCGGATTTGGAGAAGGTCGGCTGTCCGTCGGCCGAATACTTTTCTTCGTAGCAATACTCGCCGTTTTCGTCGCAGCCTTCGTCGAACTTGGACGCCAAGTCGTAGCTGCCGTCCGGGTGATCGGTGTAGGTGATTTTGCCGCAGTCGAACGGCCCGGCCAGATCGCATCCTTCGTCGACGAGGACCGCCGTCTGGCGTCCTTTTTCGTCATAGGTGTATTTCGTGCATACGTCGGGCACGTCATCGCACGCCTCGTCCGTTTCCTCGTTCGTCAGGCGGCCGTCCTCGTCGTAGATCCGCGCCCGGCAGTTGGTCTTCACCGAGTCGGTGCAGTCGTCGTCGAAATAGGTTTTGTAGGTTCGGGTCGACTCGAAGTATTGGCCGCGAAAGCACGAGTCGCCCTTGGGACCGTCGCAGCCTTCGTCGGAGCGGTCGAGGAGAATCCGGCCTTCGTCGTCGTTTTCGGAGGTGCTGCAATAATCCCGCTTGCCGTCGCAATCCGTGTCGATGTCGAAGGCGGTTTCGTTGCCGTTCTCGTCGTAGGTGAAGAAAATGCAGTTATCGCCGTCGCCGGGCCCGTCGCACATCAGATCGAAGGTCCGTTCGGTAACTCGGCAGACCTCATCCTCGTCCGTGTCGTCATCCGCGTCGTCGTCTGTCGTGTCGTCGTCAACGGAGTCGTCATCGCCGGTGTCGTTGTCATCATCGGCGACGTCGTCATCCGCGGAGTCGTCATCGTCACCACCGCCGCCGCCGCAGGCCAACGGCACGGCGACAAACAAGACGACGACGAAAAACATCAGGCAGGCCATTTGCGGAGTACGATTCATCGGAGCGCCTTTCGCCGAAGTTCAGCAACCGTGGTCATCAGACGCACGCATAATCGAAATCGATACAGGAATTGATCGTTCCGTTGCAATCCTCGTCGATAATGTACAGGTCGACATTGCCTTCGTCATCGGACGAACCCACCCGTTCGCAATATTCATCTTCGCCGTCGCATTCTTCGTCATGCTTGAAATCGATGACCTGTCCGGCGGCGTTGTATTCCCAGGTTTCGCACTCGGCAAACGTTCCGTCGCAGTCGTCGTCGCGTCTAGCCGCGATGCGTCGATTGTCCGCGTTGTAGGTCGTCTCGTTGCAGAATTCCTTGACGTCGTCGCATCCATTGTCCTGCGTTAGAAGAATGACGAGCCCGTCGTCCGTTTCGGTGCGTTGGTATGTCAGGCAAACGTCCGCGCCGCCGTCGCAGCCGTTGTCCGTCTCGCGTGAAGCGAGATTGCCGTCGGCATCGTACCCATAGGCCAGGCACAATTCGCCTTTGCCGTCGCATTCCTTGTCCAGTTCGAAGGACGTGCTGTTGCCGTCGGCATTGTATTTGACCGTGGTGCAGTCGACCGGATCGGTGTTGTCGCAGTCTTCGTCGGTCAAAGCGGACAGTGTCTTGCCGTCTTCACTATAAGTATTCCGAATGCACACATCTCCCGACGGGCCGTCGCAGTCGACGTCCGTGCGGATCAGGGCGATGCGTCCTTGTTCGTCGTACGTGGTCGTTCGACAGGCCTCCGATTTATCGTCGCACTCAAGGTCGTCTTCCATATAGGTGGCCTGATGATCGGCGTTGTATTGCCACGATTGGCAAAGATCTCCATCGCCGGGGCCGTTGCACATATTGTCGTAGTTCTTTTTCCGCATTTCGCAGACGACTTTCTCCTCCGTATCGTCGTCGCTGTCGTCGTCGTCCGAATCGTCATCCTCCGAGTCGTCATCCGTGGACGAATCGTCATCGGTTTCATCGTCGTCGTCGTCGGAGTCGTCGTCGGTGTCGGCCGCGTCATCGTCGTCGCTTCCGCAGCCACAGGCCGTCGGCGCAAACAAAGACATGAAAACGAGCACGAAGAAAACAATGAGTTTCAGTTGGCGGCTTGGCATGGCGTGGTCCTCCGTTCAGGGGTCGGACGCGCCGTCAAAAACCAGCGGATTTTCATGGATGGCAACGCTTTGTGGAGCCGCTGCCAAAACGAACGGCCGTGACGTCGATTCAGTCGCCGCCACGCAAGAAATACGCATTCCGTCGTGTGAAACCGCAGCATACCCCTTCCCGAGGCGTCCTAGGTAGAAAAAAAGCCGTCCGAGCGGGTTTTCCCCGGACATCCCCGGCGGTCCGGGAGGCAAACTCTGAAGTTATGATGCAGCGCATCTTGAAATTTTATCCCCACCTCGATAGAAGGTAATGCCGCGCTGTGTCGTGCCGCATTCCCATGAGCTGAGAGTACCGACGCCGGGACGGAAAACCCCGGGATCTTGACCGGCGCGCCGAGTCGATTTTCGTTTTGCCCAAGGTCGCAAAGACAAGGAGATCCTGAAACCATGGCCAAAGAACTCTATGATATTGGCGACGCCCCGCCGGTCGGCGAGGTGCCCCCCAAGATGCACGCCTGGGTGATCCGCCCCGAGCGTTTCGGCGAACCCACCAAAGCCTTTCAGAAAGAAGTGCTCGACGTCCCCGAGATCAAGGACGACGAGGTGCTGGTCTACGTCATGGCCGCCGGCGTGAACTACAACAACGTCTGGGCGGGCCTGGGCATTCCGGTCAACGTCATCGCCGCGCGCAACAAGGCCGGTGAGCCGGAAGATTTTCATATCGGCGGTTCGGACGCCTCGGGCATCGTCTACAAGGCCGGCAAGGACGTCACCAACGTGAAGGTCGGCGACGAGGTGGTCATTCACTGCGGCACCTGGGATCGCAACGACCCCTTCGCCCAACCCGGCAAGGACCCGATGTACGGCAACTCCTTCCGCATCTGGGGTTACGAGACCAACTACGGCTCTTTTGCCCAGTACACCAAGGTGCAGGCCCATCAGTGCGTTCCCAAGCCCAAGCATCTGTCGTGGGAGGGCGCCGCGGCCTATATGCTCGTGGCCGCCACCGCCTATCGCATGCTGCATCGCTGGTATGAGAACGCGGTCAAGCAGGACGACGTGGTCCTGATCTGGGGCGGCGCCGGCGGTTTGGGGTCCATGGCCATTCAGATCGCTCGGGCGGCCGGAGCCAAGCCGATCGCCATCGTCTCCTCCGAGGACAAGGTGGAGTACTGCAAAAACCTGGGCGCCGTGGGCGTCATCAACCGCAAGGACTTCAGCCACTGGGGAATGCTGCCCCACTGGAAGGACGCGGCCGGTTACAAGGAGTGGATGGCCGGGGCCCGCGCGTTCGGCAAGGCGATCTGGGACGTGCTCGGCGAGCGCCGGGGCGTGGACATCGTCTTCGAGCATCCGGGGGAGTCGACGATCCCCACGTCCATTTTCGTGGCCGAGACCGGCGGCATGGTCGTTGTTTGCGCCGGCACCACGGGATACAATGCCACGGTCGACTTGCGGTACCTGTGGATGCGTCAGAAGCGCCTGCAAGGCAGCCACTTCGCCAACGACGATCAGGCCATCGCGGTCAACGAGCTGGTGATGGCCGGCGAGGTGGATCCGTGCCTGTCGCGCACCTTCGACTGGGACGGCCTGCCCGAGTGCCACCAACTCATGCACGACAACAAGCATCCCCACGGCAACATGGCGATCCTGGTGGGCGCCGGTTCCGAAGGGGAAGGAGCCTCGACGGCCTTGAGCGATCACTCCGGCATGAAGCGCGCGGTGCCCGCCCCGGTCCAGGACATTCATGACGCCGACGGCGAAGTGAAGATCCCCGTGGACACCACGCACGTCAAAGAGGTCTATTTCGAAGGCGTTACGGCCGTGAAGCCCGATTCGCCGCTGGCCGAGGTGGCTTCGACCATGATCGACAACCACCTGCACATGCTGGTGGTCAACCATGACGACGGCTCCGTGGCCGGCATCATCAGCCAGACCGACCTGGTGCTGGCCCGTCAGCAGGGTTCGCCCTCGCAGGTGGCCGGCATGACCGCCGCCAAGGTCATGTCTCCCGACGCGCTGACCGTCGACCTGGAGGAGACGATTCAGCACGCCATTACGCTGATGACCTCCCGGCGCATCCATCGCCTCGTGGTGCACGAGACCAAGGACGGCAAGAAGTACGCCAAGGGTGTGCTGGCCATGGACGACATCGTCCGCCACATGTTCGAGCTGGAAAAACGCAAGTAAGCGCGACGAATCTTCGAGACAACACCGACGCCGGGGCATCTCGCCCCGGCGTCGCTATTTGGACCAGCACAAACCGCCGGGTGCCACACTCTTAACCGACGCAGTCGGGGAAGGGTGTGAAGCTAAGGGAACTCGAATATTCACACCTTCCCATCGCCTTCGGCGCTGTGGAAGTGTGGCACCCGTTTTTCGTCGCAGCGTATCGTTCGCCCCCCACCTTTGCGCGCTCGGGGCCATCGGCTAGAATGCGCCCACCTTTCCCGGAGTGAGCTTTGGACGAAACCTGCCCGGCGTGCGCGTGCGAACAGACGGTGGAGATGTTCGAGCCCTTCGGCCCGAAGGACGACTCGGCGCCCTTCCGCCGCTGCCTGCATTGCGCGACGATGTTTTCGCCCGCGCTGGCCGGCCGGGAGATCACGCAGGACGCCTGGTCGCGCCGCCTTCGCGAGCCCATGCCCGGCGATCCGGTGCGGCATCTGGCGCGCCTGCTGGGCCCGTCGCCGTCGATCGCCATGGCCGGTCGGCCGGATATCGCCGTGCTCGAATCCCTCAAACGGGGCGGCGCGGAGGTGGCGGCCTGCGACCCGGAGAAAAAGCACGTCGCCGAATGCGCGATCAACAAGATCCCGGCGCGCACCACGCTGCCGTCCCGGGAGGCGCTGCCGGGCAAGTACGATCTGATCTTCGTGGCGGGCCTGCTGGAGTTCGTCGCCGATCCCTTCGCCGAGATTACGGCGCTCAAGAATCACATGACACTCGACGGCCAGTTGCGCATCGAGACGCCCTCGGCCAAGGCGCTGGTGGTGGAACAGTTCGGGCCGCGATGCTCGTTCTTCGCGCCCCCGGCGGTGCGGACGTTGTTCACGTTTGACGGCCTGTGCCTGCTGCTGGCGCGGGCGGGATTCGCGAATGTGAATCTGCGTCGCGAGACGCCGCCCACGCTGCCGGCGCTGTTTGATCGGCAGCCCTACCCGTCGAAAAACGCCCGCCGCTTCGCCCGATTCATCGATTCCCGCCGCGCCGAGCGGTCCATCCTGCTGGTCTCCGCGCGGGTGGAGTAGGCGGCGGCCTCGTCATTTTTCCCTTGGTCGACGCGCCCGTTTCGTCCATAATTCCTAGAGAAATCACACACGAGTTATGGGCGCCCGGCGCCGGCCGGAACGTCCGCCTTCGCGACGGGGCGCGAAGAAAACTTGGAGGAATCGCAAATGCCTCGGCGTCTACTGCCGCTGGCCGTCGCCGCGCTATGGGCGATGGCCGCACTTGCCCCCGCCGCCATGGCCGACGACGGTCGGCGCATCGAACCCAGCTTCGTTGACCTGTCCGATCAAGCCTTTCCGCCGGGGACGGTCTGGCCGGAGGATCTGACCCCGCGTTGGGAATCGACCGGCAGATCCGCGGCCGGGATTCCCGCGACGCAGGCTCCGGCCCTTAGCTTTGCCGGTCCGCGAAACGACGTGAACTTCTCTTACGACCTGCCGGATCACGACATGGCTGTGGGACCTGACCACATCGTGATTACTACGCTGCACGAGTGGGCAGTTTACTACAAAGACGGCTCCGTCGCGATTCCTCAACAGCGGTTGGACGATACATTCGAAAGCACGACCAATAGCTATCTGGAGCACGGGCAGGTCGCCTACGATCACGAGGCCGACCGATTTCTCGTCGTCGCCGAGGATTCCTACGGCTATAGCAACAAAGGGACATATGAATCGAATTGGATTTTGTCGGTTGCCCAGAATCCCACCGGCGAATGGACGCGCTACGTCATCGATACGGGAACCAGTCCGCTGAAGCACTGGTGGATGGTTCTGGGAATCGATCTTGGTTTCGACAGCCGGGACGGGGTGTTTCTCGCGGGAAATCTATACCTGGTCAATTACATCGGCCTGGACGACTACTGGACGCAGCCGAGAGAATACATCGGATGCGGCCTGATCGACCTGTCCAAATCCGAGATCTATGCCGGCGCCGAAGCCACGGTGGTCGCCAGACTCCTTGAATATCCCAACGGGGAATACACCGCCTCGGTAATCCCGGCGCTGACATTCGGCGATTCGGCCTACGAGTATTTCGCGGCGACACGCCACAAGGACGGCGACAAGTTTTCGGTCTGGCGGCGTCATACGCAGACCGGGGCGTTTGAACTCTACGATCAAGCCGACGTGGGGTTCGTTTACAACGAACCGCCGGACGTCGCGCAAGACTCCAGCGAGACCGTCGTGAGATTGTTAGACAACCGACTGCACAATCTGCAGTTTGTCGACGGCGAATTGACCACCTCCTTTATGTATAGCTACACCCCTCCCGACGCCGACAAGCCGATCAGCGCCTCCCGGAGACTGCGTTACGACGTGGCGTCCAAGACGTTCTTGGAGAACGACCGCGTGGTGTTTGCCGAAGATGTGTCCACCTTTTCGCCCTCCCAGGTGCAAACCACGTCGAGTTGCACGATCGAGGCCTATGGGATTTCCGGGGAAGGGCATGATCCGTCCACGGCTTACCGGCAAGTCGGCAGCGATATCTGGCAGATGGCCGGCGTTGCCGGCGGTTCCTACGAACGGGTGGGGCGCTGGTCCGGCGACGTGGCGATGGCCTTGGACCCGGTTGACGATTCCGTTTGGATTCTGGGTGAGTACGCCAACGCCGATCAGACCTGGGGAACCAACATCGTTCAAGTGTATTGCGATGAGGATTACGGAGACGATGACGACGACATGACCGACGACGACACGACCGACGACGACACGGCCGACGACGACACGACCGACGACGACACGACCGACGACGACACGACCGACGACGACACGACCGATGACGACACGACCGATGACACTGCGGACGACGATAGCGTCGATGACGATATGCCCGACGACGATTCTATCGACGACGACGATAGCGGCGCGAATGCCTCCGACGCCGAGGAGCCTGATGAAGACTCCGGAAGTGACGACACCGCCGGTTGCGGTCGATAAACGAGTTTTCGATCACGTCTCAACTTAAAAAAACGGGCCCGCGAGGGCCCGTTCGTTTTCCGGTCGGATGGCGTCGGATTCGGTTGGGGGCGGATTACTGGTTCGCCACCGCCTGGCGGCCGCTGTTCCAGTATTCTTCCCAGGCGCCCCACCCGGTGACTTCTTGGCCGTATTCGGTGTTCAGGAAGTCCAGCAGCTTGGGCACGTCGGTCTTGGAGAGCTTGTCGTCCCCCTGCAGGCGCATCTTGTCCAGGGCGCCGAAGGTCACGGAGCGCTTGTCCTCCTTGGGCCAGTTCTGCCAAACGCCGTACTTCTGCCAGAGCTCCTCGGATTTTCCCGCGAAGGTCGAATCGTCGATGGCGCCGCCGGCCCAGTCGGTGAGCAGATCGCGCAGGGTCTGTCGGCTGAAACATTCTTCGGGCATTGCTGGTGTCTCCTCGTCCTTGATGTTCCAAAGTTCCACATCGTCCCCGGCCGCCGGCCATGCAACCAAGCGACGAGGTTGGGGCGCATTCTACCGGCCCCGGGATCGATTGACTATCTTGGACGTTCCATACGCCATTGCCCGCGCCCGCGTCGGTGAGCCATTTCACGTCGCGATGCCCGAAAAGCTGCGAAAGCAGGGCGGTTTTGTCAGCCGGACCGCAATCCGTTTGACCCAGATCATCCCGCGCGAATTCAGTCTTGCGCTCACGAAATCAAACATGATAGTGTCGCCAGACTTGGGCGTAGTTGCTTCCTAATTTGGGTGTGGGTTTTCGTTAAATCTAACAAGCCCGTCCGGTTTTTTCATCACAATCTTGATTCATGGACGGCGCGATCGGTACAGTACGCCGGATGAGTAACCCCATTCCCGTGGACCGCGGCGGCGCCGCCGGCGCATAGCACCGACGACGCGGACCAGGTGAGGCAATATGAAACTGGCCCTAATTTACCCGCCGTTTTACCATAAGAAGTTTAACGAAAATCTTCCGACCACGGACGATGAGTTCGGATTGTTTCCCCACATCGGTTTCGGCTGGGTTTCGGCCATGGCCAAGCAGACCGGGTGGGACGTGCGTCTGTTCGAGGCGGCGTGCCGCAAGTCGGACTACAACGAGGTCCTGCGGGACGTCATCGCCTACGGCCCGGACCTGATCGGGTTCGCCGGCCATGCCACGCAGACCTTCCGCGACATGCTGCTCTGGGCTCGGCGCTTTAAGCGGGACATGGGCCTGCCCCAGGTCGTCGGCGGCTACGAATGCAAGGCCTATCCCTACGAAATCATGGAGCACGAGTGCTTCGATTATTTGTGCGTGGGCGAGGCGATCACCTTCATGCCGCCCTTCCTGCGCGCCTTCGAGGCGGGCTCGGGATACGACAAGGTGCCCGATCTGCTCTATCGCGACAACGGGCAACTCAAGCGCACGCACGACGCGCACCACATCCCTTACTCGGAGCATCCGTTCCCGGATCGGTCCATTTTCCCCAACGAAGAATTCTATTCGATGGTCAGCCAGCGAAAGAACTTCACCATCGGCATGAGCGAAGTGGGCTGCCCGTACCCGTGCACGTTCTGCTCCATGCGGCACACCGGCTTCGAGGGCCGCACCCCCGGCCAACTCGCCGACGAGATGGAAGACTGCATCAACAATCACGGCATCCACGAGATCGACTACTTCGATCCGATCATGCTCTACGACCGCCACCGGGCCATCGAGTTCGCCCAGGAAATCCAGCGGCGCAACCTGGACATCATCTGGTCGTGCCGGGCTCGGGTAGACAGCCTGTCGTTCCGCAAGCACAACGGCGACGTGGACCGGGAGCTCATCCAAGCCCTGGCCGACTCGGGCTGCCGGCGCATCTTCTTCGGCATTGAATCCGGTGACGAGCAGGTGCTCAAGAACATCAAGAAGGGCAAAGTCACCAGCAACGTCGAGCGCGTGCTGCTCACGTTGGAAGAATACGAGATCCGTTCGCTGGGCTTTTTCATGATCGGCAATCCGGGCGAGACCGAGGAGACGGTGCAAAAGACCATCTCCCTGGCCACCAGCCTGCCGCTGCATTACACGCAGTTCACGTTGACGATGATCAAGCCCCACACGGACCTGGAAAAGGAATACATCTTCCAGGCGACGGGTATCGACTACTGGCGGGAATACATTCGCGGCAACGTGGAGGAGCAGATCCTGCCCACGCCCTGGACCGAGCTGACGCGCGCCGACCTGGAGCGACTGGCCCGGAAGGCGTACCTGTCGTTCTACCTGCGCCCCGGGTACATGCTCAAGATGATTCTGCGCATCGAGTCCTGGCAGGAGTTCCAGCGCTATGCCCGTGTGGCGTTCCAGATGATGCTGCGGCCGCTGCGTCCGGAGAAGATCGGGCCTCAGCCGGTCTGGCGCAAGGTGCCGCGATTCGGCCTGGCGTTCCTGGACGGCCTTCTGGCCAACCTCAACCAGGGCGGACGTCATCCGGTCAGCTACTTCGGCGGCGGGGTCAAAGGCGCGTGGCGTCTGGCCATGTACGAATGGCATCGCACCAGCACCACCGAGGACGTGGCCGCGCCGGGCAGCGTGGACGGAGAGCTGATGCATCCGGACGCTCACACGCGCATCCGCAAGATCGAGGAGTTCACCGGCGACAACCGCTACATCCCGTTGTCGGAAGGCGCGTTGGGCTATTCCCGCAAGCGGGGCCGCGACTCGGTCAACCCCTACACCGAAGACTCCCCGGCGACCGTGACGGTCAACTAGCGACATTCCGAAACCGATCACGTCAACGCGCGGCCTTAGGGTCGCGCGTTTTTGTTGGGGCGCGGTTTCCGAGCCTGAACCCGATTGCGGAAGTTGCCCCTGCCCGAACAGAGCCGCGCACGGTAGTAAGCGGTTGAGTTCGACCCGGCACGCCGTGAGCGACGAAATGAACAGCGTTCCGATCCTGCAGGCGCGAACCAGACCCCTCACTACGGTTCGGGGCTCTGACGGATATGAGCGCGCAATGATGCGGCAAAGCCCCCTCGTCCCTGCCGCCGAATTCCACTAGGATTGCGTCGACATGAAGTTTTTCGGGAGACGCCGTGCCTCGCGACGACTACAAATTTCTGGCTCGCCTCTACGACCCGCTGCTGGCCTCGTCCAACCGGGGTTTGATCGGCGTGAGCATGAAGATGCTGGACCTGACGCCCGGGTCGCGCATCGTGGACCTGTGCTGCGGCACGGGGGAAGCGGTGATCGCCTACGCCAAAGCCGGGTACGAGGCGGTGGGCGTGGACGGGTCGCCTTCGATGCTGGCCGTGGCCCGGCCGAAGATCGACACGGCGGCGACGCTCATCCACGGCGACGCGGCCCGAACCGGCTTCGAGGCGGCGTCCTTTGACGCGGTGACGATCTCCATGGCCCTCCATGAAATGGCGCCGCCCGACCGGGACGACGTCGTCGTCGAAATCGCGCGCATCCTGCGTCCGACGGGGCATTTGCTGGCCATCGATTACGACCCGGACCCGGTCATCGGCCTGAAGGGGCGCATCGGCCGGGCGATGACCTTCGCCGTCGAGCGGGCCGTGGGGGGAGAGCACTACGCGGGCTACCGCCACTTCATGGCCCATGGCGGCCTGCCGGCGCTGTTGTCGCGGCATGGCTTTCACCTGCACCGACGCAAGCGCCTCACCGGAGGCAACCTCTCGGCCATTCTCTTCAAGCCGCCCGGCGTTGCCTCGTGACGGGCCCGTCGGCGCTGATCGAACATCTGGAAAACAACCCCCTGCTGCTCGAAGCGGTCGGCCTTGTCGTCTGCGGTCTGTATCTGACGGCGGTGACGGTGCTGGACGGCTACGTCTATCGCGCCAAACGCCGGGCCCGATACGGCCATCTGATGGGCCTGGCTGTCGTGTGCTGGCTGGTGATCGCGCACCCGATGCTCAACGTCTTTTTCTCCGCCCTGGGTGTTTCCATCGGCGGTATCGCGGTGGTGAACATCGTCAAGGGGCGACTGCGTCGCCGGGGTCACGATCGGGAGCGCGTCAACGAATGGTTCGCGGGACGCATCCAGGCACATGGGGTGATTGCGGCGCTCAGTCCGGTATTCTGGGGCAAAAGTTGGCTGGGGCAGGGGTGGAAATTCGCGATTGTCGCGCCGTTGGTCGGCCACGGGGTCGGCAAGGTGGCGCAGGCCTGGGCGCCGATCGAAATGAAGCATCGCTTCCGTTTCAAGGGCGGGCGGAATAAGACCATCGAGGGCTCGGCGCTTTATTTTGCCGGCCAACTCCTGACGCAAGGGCTGGTTTTCTACTCCTGGAGCCGCATTCCCGGCACGTACCACGACGCCCGCGTCGCCGTCTGGGCCGTCGCCTCGGCGCTGGTCGCCACCGTCGCCGAACTCTACACCGACGAGGAATACCAATTCGCCGCCGTGCCGATGGTCAACGCGGTCGCGCTGGCGATTTATGTCGCGGCGTAGGGGGGCGCGAGGTGCTTCCATTCCGTCAGAGCCCCGAACGGTAGTGAGGGGTCAAACTCAAACGCTGTTGAAGATGAAGACGCCCGTTGTGAGCCGCGCACGGTAGTAAGCTGTTTAGTACGAATCAGCACGACACGACGGATTCGTCGGACAACGAATAGTGTGTTCTGAATCGGACCAGACCCCTCACTACCGTTCGGGGCTCTGAATGATCGGTTGTGACTCTGAAATGGTTGGAGCGAAGCGACGTATTTCCAAGGGTCGCTTAACCTTCGCGTCAGCGCGCAGGATACCTCGGGTATCCGTCAGTCCGCCGCGACTACGCGGCACTACCCCTATGCATCTCGATAACCCTTCGCTATAAGAGCGCCCATGAGTCTGGTGGTTTTCGATAACGTCGGGTTGCATTTCGGGCCGAAGACGATTTTGGAGGACGCGTCGTTTCGCATCGACGCCGGCGAGCGCGTCGGTCTGGTCGGGCGTAACGGCACGGGCAAATCGACGCTGCTCAAGATGCTCGCCGGGCGGCAGGAGTGCGACGCGGGGCGTGTCATCCGGTCCAAGGGCCTGCGCATCGGCTATCTGACGCAGGACATCACCGACCAGGGCGACAACACGCTGCTGCGCACGATCGTCCAATCCGCTCCGGGCAAAGCGCAGATCGAGGAGCACCTGGCGGCCGTCGAGGCGAATCTGCACACCGCCACCGAGGCCGACGAGCAGATGGAGCTGGCGGCGGAACTGGCGCGGCTGCACGAGGAGCTCGCGGCTTTCGAACGCCTGTACGCGCCCCACGAGGCCGAGTCGATCCTGATCGGCCTGGGTTTCACCACCGACGATTTTTTGCGCCCCATGACCGAATTCTCCGGGGGGTGGCGCATGCGGGCGGCATTGGCGTCGCTGCTGTACATCAAGCCCGACCTGCTGCTGCTCGACGAACCGACCAACCACTTGGACGTGCCCTCCTTGCGTTGGTTCGAGCGGTTTTTGGACACCTTCACGCACGCCTACATCCTCGTCTCCCACGACCGGGAATTTCTCAACAGCAAGATCCGGCGGGTGCTGTCCTTCGAGCCCGAGGGCCTGCGCAGCTACACCGGCAACTTCGAGGACTACGTCGAGCAGCGGGAGCAGGAGTTGGAGATCCTGGAGGCCCAGGCGAAAAATCAGGAGCGGTTCATCGCCCAGTCCGAACGCTTCATCAACCGCTTCCGGGCCAAGGCCACCAAGGCGCGTCAGGTGCAAAGCCGCATCAAGCAGCTTGAGAAAATCGAACGGGTGGAGACGATCAAGGACGCGCCGACGCTGGAATTTGCCTTCGCCCCCGCCGAACGGGCCGGGCGGGAAGTCGTCAAGATTCGCGGCCTGAAAAAAAACTTCGACGAGGTGAAGGTTTTCGACGGCCTGAGCCTGACCGTCCAACGGGGCGAGCGCATCGCGCTGATCGGCCCCAACGGATGCGGCAAGACGACGCTGCTGCGCCTGATCGCCGGGGAATACCGTCCCGACGGCGGATCCATCGAGTTGGGCGCGAACGTGAAGATGAGCTACTACGCCCAGCACCAGACCGAACAACTCAAGATGGACAACACGATTCTGGACGAGGTCTGGTCCGCGGACTTGAGCCAGAGCCAGACGCGCGTGCGCAGCATCTGCGGCATCTTTTTGTTCACCGGCGACGACGTGTTCAAGAAGTGCTCCGTGCTCTCCGGCGGCGAGCGGGCGCGGGTGGTGCTGGCCAAATTGCTGATGGCGCCCGGCAACGTGCTGCTGATGGACGAACCGACCAACCACCTGGACCTCTACGCGGCCGAGGCGCTGGCCGACGCGCTGGAGACCTTCGACGGAACGCTGGTTTTCGTCAGCCACAACCGGAGCTTCACCAACCGCCTGGCCAACACGATCTGGGATCTGACCGGCGGGGAGTTGGCGATCTATCCCGGCAATCTGGCCGATTACGACTACCACCTCTCCCAGCGCGAGTCGGCGACGATCTTCAACGCGAGGCATGACGACGGGGCGACGCTTTCGGACCATCGCCCCACGGCGCCGCCGGCCGAACGGGTCGATAAGAAAGAGGCGCGCCGCCAAGCCGCCGAAAAACGGGCCAAGGAAAAGGAAGTGCTCGGACCGCTGGAAAAGTCGGTGAAGGATCTGGAAAAGCGCATCGAGGCGTTGGAGGCGGAGCAGGCCGCGATGGGCGCCCAGTTGGCCGATCCGGATTTTTACAACGACGGCGAGCGGTCTCGTGAGGTCATCAACCGTTACGGCGTGAACAAGACGAAGCTCGAGGAATTGATGGCTCGCTGGGAGCACAAGACCGAGGAGTTGGAGCGGGAACGGGCGCGGATCGGCGAGGCGGAGGGGTAACGCATCGCCCAAGGCGAAGGTGCCGCGCTCTTAGGCCGACGCAGTCGGACATGAGTGTGCGTCGTTTGGAAAGTCCATACCTTCTCTCGGGCTTCGCCCTCGCGAAGGTGTGGCACCCACTTCTGACGTGGTTCGGTGGCGGTTGGAGCGAAGCGACTTCCCCCCAAGGTATTTTCGACGACGCGCCGGCGTCCCTAGCCCGTGGCTGGCTACGCCGCCACCCGCCTTGATAAGGCCCGCCCTTGCCGCTATGATTTCCGGCGCTTTCGTTCGATATTTCCGGACCATATGTGCCGTTTGACGATGAATCGCTCTTGAGGAGCCGGGTGCATGCCTTTTCCGAAGAATTACGACCATAAAGACGTGGAGCCGCGGCTGCAAAAGCGGTGGCACGAGGAGGGGATCTACAAATTCGACCCCGCCGATCCCCGTCCGATTTTTTCCGTGGACACGCCGCCGCCGTACGTCTCGGCCGCCCATCTGCATGTGGGGCATGCGATGAGCTATTCCCAGGCCGAATTTATCGTGCGTTACAAGCGCATGCGCGGCTTCAACGTCTTTTATCCCATGGGCTTTGACGACAACGGTCTGCCCACCGAGCGCTACGTCGAGAAGAAATACAAGATCGACAAATCGAAGATCTCCCGCGAGGAGTTCATCGAGTTGTGCCTGAAGGAGACGCGGGATGGCGCGAAGGTCTACCGGGATCTGTGGGAGGCCATGGCGATTTCGGTGGACTGGGATCTGACCTATTCGACGATCAGCCCCCGCGCGGTGAAGACGGCGCAGATGAGCTTTTTGGACCTCTACAAGAAGGGCCTGATCGAGCGGCGGGAAGACCCGGTGGCGTGGAGTTTCGCGCTCCAGTCGTCGGTGGCCCAGGCGGAGATCGACACCGTCGAACGCACCACCCTGCTCAACGACATCGCCTTCAAAGGCCCCGGCGGCGAAAACCTGATCATCTCCACGACGCGTCCCGAGCTGATCCCGGCGTGCGTGGCGCTCTATTGCAACCCGGAGGACGAGCGCTATTTGTCGCTGGTGGGCAAAAAGGCGCACGTGCCGCTGTTCGACTACGAGGTCGAGATCCGCACGCACGAGGACGTGGCCAAGGAGTTCGGCACCGGCTTGATGATGGTCTGCACCTGGGGTGACGCCGAGGACGTGAAGAAATGGAAAGAGGACGGCCTGGAAACCCGGTTCATCTTCACTGAATACGGCAAACTCAACGACATGGCCGGGCCCTACGCGGGGATGAAGCCCGAGGACGCGCGCAAGGCGATTCTCAATGACTTGAACGAGGCCGGCCTGTTGCTCAAGCAAAAAGAGCAGACGCAGTTCGTCGGCATCCATGACCGCTCGGGCGTTCCCGTCGAGTTCAACCACTCGCCCCAGTGGTTCATCAAGGTCATGCCCTTCGTGAACGACTACCTCAAGCGTTCGGAAGAACTCAACTGGTTCCCCGAACACTTCAAGACGCGGCTCGACCACTGGATCGAAGGCCTCAAGTGGGACTGGTGCATCAGCCGCCAGCGGTTCTACGGCGTGCCCTTCCCGGTGTGGTACGACGAGGAGACCGGCGAGCCGATCGTCGCCGACGAGTCCATGCTGCCCATCGATCCGACGATGACCCAGCCGCCGGAATCGTTGACCAAGGGCCGCAAGGTCCGGCCCGAGCCGGACGTGATGGACACGTGGATGACCTCCAGCCTTTCGCCGCTTATCAATGCGAACTGGGCGTTCGAGAACGACGCGGAACATCCGAACCTGGTCGGCAAGATTTATCCCATGTCCATCCGCGTCCAGGCGTTCGAGATCATCCGCACCTGGCTGTTCTACACCCTGGTCAAAAGCCACCACCACACCGACAGCCTGCCTTGGTCGGATGTGATGATTTCGGGGTGGGGTTTGGACGCCAAGGGCAAGAAGATGAGCAAGTCGGCGGGCAATTTCGTCGATCCGGGCCCGGTGATCGAGAAATACGGCGCGGACGCGGTGCGCTATTGGGCCGCCGGCGCCACGCTGGGCCACGACCTGCGTTACAACGAGCGGGACGTGGCCAACGGCAAGAAGCTGATGACCAAGCTGTGGAACGCCAGCAAGTTCGTCGGGATGCAGCTAAAAATTGAAACGGAGGGGGACGAGTCCTGGCGCGAGCTGATGCCGGGCACGCCGACGATGATCGACCGCTGGGTCGTCTCCCGCCTGCAGCAGGTCATCGACGAGACGACGAAATATTTCGACAAATATGAATACAGCCACGCCCTGGCGGCGGTGGAGCGCTTTTTCTTCTCGGAGTTTTGCGACAACTACATCGAGATCGTCAAAGAGCGCTTCTGGAATCCGGATCAGTTCGACGAGGGCGTGGTCGAGGCGGCGCGGCACACGCTGGCGACGGTGAACCTGACGGTCCTCAAGCTCATGGCGCCGGTGATCCCGTACATCACCGACGAGATCTACCGCATGATCTACCAGGGTTACGACCGGCAGGTGTCGGTGCATGTCGCCCCGTGGCCCGAATCGGACGCCGCGAAAATCGACGCCGACGCGGTGGAGGCGGGACGGTTGTTGATCGCCGTGCTGACCGGCGCGCGCCGTTGGAAGACGACGCAGCAGGTCAACCCGAATTTTCCCCTGGCGAAATTGACGGTCAGTGCTCCCGAGGCGATGGCCGCGAAGCTTTCGCCTCTGGCCGAGGACCTGAAGGCCGCCGCCCACGCCGACGAGCTGGACTTCGCCCCCGGAGGCGAGATCGAAACCGAGATCGAAGAGATCAAACTGGCGTGCGTGCTGGGCGAAAAGAAACCCCGGTCGGACGGGCAGGGTTAGGCGACGATGGGCGACGCACGGTCGGGCATTCTGCCGTCCCAATGGATCAGGCAGGCGATCGACGACGGTGTCATCGAATCGGCGACGCCGATTGCCGACGACCAGATCCAGCCCAACAGCCTCGACCTGCGCATCGGCGAGCGCGGCCATCGGGTGCGTTGCTCGTTTTTGCCCGGCCGGGAAGGCGTCGCTAAAAAGCTGGATCGTTACCGGTGGTACGACCTGAATCTCTCCAAGCACGACGACGACGGCAGCTTCCTCGAACGCAATCAGGTCTACCTCTTTCCCCTCGACGAATCGCTCAAGCTGCCCAAGGGCATCAGCGGGCGAGCCAACCCGAAAAGTTCAACCGGGCGTCTGGACGTGTTCACGCGCTTGGTGGTGGAAGACGGAACGGCCTTCGACGAGGTGCCGGACGGCTACCACGGCAAATTGTACCTGGAAGTGGTGCCGCGCTCGTTCGCGATTCGGGTACGTCCGGGGGATTCGTTCGCGCAGATCCGCTTCCAACGGGGCAATGCCCAACTGGCCGACGCCGAGGTGGCCGAACTGCTGAAGACCGAGCCGATGGTGCTCAGTCGGGGTCGCGAGGCAATCCCGGTCGATACGCTGACGATCAGCTCGGGCGTGTGGCTGTCGGTGCAGTTGACCAAGTCGGCCGAGGCCGAGGACGACATCATCGGTTTTCAGGCGCGCAAAAATACCCAGCCGATCGACCTGCGCGACCGGGGCTTGGACCCGAACGAATATTGGGACGTCATCCGATCAGGCACCGGGCCGGTGATCCTGGAACCCGACGAGTTCTATATCTTCGCATCCCAAGAGTTGGTGCGCCTGCCGCCCGAGTATTGCGCGGAGATGGTGCCGTTCGACGCCGGCAGCGGCGAGCTACGAACGCACTACGCGGGTTTCTTCGACTCGGGTTTCGGCTTCAACCGGGACGGTCAAAGCGAGGGCGCGGCGGTGGTTCTGGAAATCCGCAATCGCGACGTGCCGTTCCTGGTCGACAACTCCAACGTCCTGTTCCGCCTGCTCGTCCTGCGCAACACCGAGCCGCCGGAAATCCTCTACGGCGCCGACCGGCCGTCGAACTACCAGGGTCAGAAGCTCAAGCTGGCCAAGCAATTCGGGGCGCCGAGGGGATAGCGGGCGCCGTTCTTTCCGGAGCCGCGATTGGGTCCGACAGAGCCGCGCGCGGTAGCAAGCGAGTTCGTCCAACCTCATGAGAATCGTTGTCATCCCGAGTGTAACGAGGGACCGCTCGTGCGTTGTATGTAAAATATTTCGACGAATCAGAGCCCCAAGCGTTAGCGCGGGGTTGTCGAGCGGCACGTCCCCGCGTTTCTCTTACAACGTCCATTCTTGACGCTCGATCCGCTCGACGACCCCTCCCTGACGGTCGGGGCTCTGTTTGGGCATGGCCTCTACCGACATCGCACGCGAGGTCCCTCATTGCATTCGGGATGACAAGCATTTTACCAAGGCCGTCTCGAAAACGCGTCAGCGTCGGAGACGCGAAGCATCTCCCAGTCCATACCGACTACGGCATAAAAAAAGCGGGGCTGCTGGAGGCCCCGCGTTGATCGAGATCTCGCGCGCTGTTCGTAGGACTTCGCGCGATTCGGTTTTTCGGTCTTTTAAGAACAGCCCGTCGTCGTGCCGCAGGACACGCATTTCAGGCACGTGCCGTTGCGGACCATGGTGAACTGACCGCATTCGGTGCAAGCGTCGCCGGTGAAGCCTTTTTCCCGCGACTGGCGGATCTTGCGCATGGTGGACGACTCGTTGCGCACCGGTACGGTCGTCTTCTTGGCGTGCTCGACGCTGTGGTCCAGCGTGTGCTCGACGACGACCTGGTTCTTGGCCAGGGCGATGTTGCCGTGCGTGGGCGCGTCGTGGGAAGGCACCGCCTTGAGGGCCGCCCGTCCGCCGGCCTGGTTGACCGGTCCCGTGGGAGCCGATCCGTTGGCGCCGGACACCACGTTGGTCGAGGTCGCCTTGGTGGACCCGCCGCCGTTTTTGTTGGTGGGGCTGGGCAGCGGCACGTTGCGGATGATGACCTCTTCCTCGTCCGAGTCGTGGCTCTGGTCGTCCCAGGCTTCGCCCGTGGTGAGGGGATCGCGCTGCAGGGCGTCGGCGGTCACGTCCAGTTCGTCGGCCGAGTCCACATGGGCCAGATCCTCCCGGCTCAGGTAGCTGATGGCCAGCTCGCGGAAGACGTAGTCGATGATGGAGGTGGCCATCTTGACGCGGCCGTGGCCGTCGACCATGCCGTTGGGCTCGAAGCGCGTGAAGATGAACGCGTCGACGAATTCCTCCAAAGGCACGCCGTGCTGCAGGCCCAGGCTCACCGCGATGGCGAAGCTGTTCATCAAGGACCGGAACGCGGCGCCCTCTTTCGCCATGTCCAGGAAGATCTCGCCGAGCCCGCCGTCTTCGTATTCACCGGTACGCAGATAGATCTTGTGTCCGCCGATGGTGGCCTTTTGGGTGTAGCCCCGGCGGCGGCCCGGCAGGCGGCGGCGCTTATTGACGTAACGCACCACGATGCGTTCGGTGATGTGCTCGGCGACCTTCTCGATCTGCTCGACCACCGACTCGCTGTCCTCCATGGCCGCGGCCAGGGGCTGGGAGAGCTTGGAGCCGTCGCGATACAGGGCCACGCCCTTGAGCATGAGCTGCCAACCCTTCAGGTAGGAGTCCTGCACGTCGGCGATGGTGGAGTCGGTGGGCATATTGACCGTCTTGCTGATGGCGCCGGAGATGAACGGCTGGGCCGCGGCCATCATCTTGATGTGGCCGTCGATGGCGATGAAGCGCTTGCCCTTGCGTCCGCAGCGGTTGGCGCAGTCGAAGACCGGCAGGTGCTTGTCCTGCAGATAGGGCGCGCCTTCCAGCGTCATCGTGCCGCAGACGTAGTCCTCGGCGGCCTGGATGTGGTCGTCGGAAAAGCCCAGGGCGCGCAGCAGGCGGAAGCCCGGCAGGTCCACCGACTCGGCGCTGATGCCCAGGGTCTGGGTGAGGAATTCCTTGCCCAAGGTATAGGTGGAGAAGGCCTGTTCCAGCGAGAACGCGGTGGACAGGGATTTTTCGATCTTGTCCAGGACCTCCTGCGTGAAGCCCTTGGCCGACAGGGAGTCGTGGTTGATGTGGGGCGCGCCGGCCAGGGTTTGGCGGCCGGTGGCGTAAGCGATGATCGCGCTGATCTCCGACTCGCCGTAGCCCAGCTTGCGCAATGCCGGGGGGATGCCCTGGTTGATGATCTTGAAGTAGCCGCCGCCGGCCAGTTTCTTGAACTTGACCAGGGAGTAGTCCGGCTCGATGCCCGTGGTGTCGCAGTCCATGACCAGGCCGATGGTGCCGGTGGGGGCGATGACGGTGGTCTGGGCGTTGCGATAGCCGTTCTTTTCGCCCAGGCGCAGCGCCCGGTCCCAGGCCTCCCGGGCCGCCGCCAGCAGATCTTCCGGGCAGTCGTGAGGATCGACACCCTGGGGCGCGATGGTCAGGTCCTCAAAGGCGTCCGGCGCCTCGTTGTACACGGCGCGGCGGTGGTTGCGGATGACGCGCAGCATGGATTCGGCGTTTTCGCTGTAGCGCTCGAAGGCGCCCAGTTCCCCGGCCATTTCGGCGCTGGTGGCGTAGGACTCCGCGGTCATCAGCGCGGTGATGGCGCCGCAGATCGCCCGTCCGGCGTCCGAGTCGTAGGCCAGGCCCATGCGCATGAGCATATTGCCGATGTTGGCGTAGCCCAGACCCAGGGTGCGGTACTCGTAGCTTTTGAGGGCGATTTCCTCACTGGGGAAGGAGGCCATCAACACGCTGATTTCCAGGGCGATCGTCCACAGGCGGCAGGCGTGCTTGAAGCCGTCGATGTCGAAGGTGCCGTCCTCATTGAGGAAATGCACCAGGTTGATCGACGCCAGGTTGCAGGCGGTGTCGTCCAGGAACATGTACTCGGAGCAGGGGTTGGACGCGTTGATGCGTCCGCCGGCCGGGCAGGTGTGCCATTCGTTGATGGTGGTGTCGTACTGCACGCCCGGATCGGCGCTGGCCCAGGCGTTGTAGCCGATTTTGTCCCACAACTCGCGGGCCGAGACTTCCTTGGCGACCTTGCCGTCCCGGCGATAGTAGAGCTTCCAGGGCTCGTCGTTTTGCACGGCGCGGAAGAACTCGTTGGGGATGCGCACCGAGTTGTTGGCGTTCTGGCCGGAGACGGTGCCGTAGGCCTCGGACTGCCAGTCCACGTCGTACTCGTTGATCTCGATGTCCACCACGCCCTGCTTGGCGTAGCCCACGATGCGTTGGATGAATGTTTCGGGGATGCGCGCGTTCCTCGCGTCGGACAGGGCGATGCGCAGTTTTTCGTTCTTTTTGGGATCGAACTCGGGTTCGCCGCTCGCCGTGTCCCGGGCGGCGCGAAGGATGTCGCGGAAGCGCTCCTTCATGATCTTCGAACCCGTGACCAGGGCGGCGACCTTCTCCTCTTCCTTGGTCTTCCAGTCGATGAACTCCTCGATGTCCGGGTGGTCCATGTCCAGGCACACCATCTTGGCCGCCCGGCGGGTGGTGCCCCCCGACTTGATCGCGCCGGCCGCCCGGTCGCCGATCTTCAAAAACGACATCAGGCCCGAGCTTTTGCCGCCGCCGGACAGGCGCTCGCCCTCGCCCCGCAGGTTCGAGAAGTTGGAGCCGGTGCCCGAGCCGAACTTGAACAGCCGGGCCTCCCGCGTCCACAGATCCATGATGCCGCCCTTGTTGACCAGATCGTCGCTGACCGACTGGATGAAGCAGGCATGGGGCTGGGGGCGCTGGTAGGTGTTCTTGCAGCGCTCGAGCTTCTTGGTCTTGGGGTTGAAGAAATAGTGCCCCTGGGGACGGCCGGCGATGCCGTAAGCCCAGTACAGACCCGTGTTGAACCACTGGGGCGAGTTGGGTGCCGCGATCTGGCGGCACAACATATAGGCCATTTCTTCCTGGAAGGCCCGGCCGTCCTCGGCCGTGTCGAAATAGCCGTTCTTCTTGCCCCAGTCGGCCCACGTGCCGGACAGGCGATCGAAGACCTGGCGGGCGTCGTTCTCGCCGCCTTTCTTGATCCGACCGCTTTCGTCCTTGACCGATTGGCTGCTCTCGTCGAGGACCGGCACGTCGGTGCGTCGGAAGTACTTCTGAGCCAGGATGTCGGTGGCGACCTGAGACCAGCCCTCCGGAACCGTCACGTCGTCATTGCGATGCACCACCGACCCATCCGGGTTGGTGATCACGCTGGAGCGCTTGACGAACTTGAAGGAGGAGTAAGGGCTTTGGCCTTTCTTGGTAAATCGCCGAGGAATTTTCACGGTTGCGACTCCGATGATGCGTTTGAGGGTTTCTCTCCAAAATGCGGGGGCCAGTCATTGTTTTGGAGCGACAGCAATCGCTCGGCCCCGATGCCTACCGTCCATTGATGTCTGAAAACCAGGACCCACAAGATATAGACATTTTGCGACGGATGGCAAGCAAAATATTTCCGGCCGCCGAGAAAAGGGGGCGGGCATGCATTTCACCGCGGGACGGCGATCCCACAACTCAATTGTATCAGGCGGATGGCAGCGTACGAGCAGAATTTTTCGGGCGAAAGGGTGGGGATGGGCGGTGGATGAAACTGTGGACGGTCGAAAATCGGCCGGAGCATGGCTTAAAAGCCTTATAATTTTAGATGCTTATCTTGTTGGCTTTGGCCGTAAGTCGTCGAGGCTGGGCGAACTTGTCCACATCGGCGGCCGAAATATTTTTTTCGCGGCGCGATTTTTCCTCATGGCGGTGGCGTGACGCCGGCCCGCGATCCGGCGGCTGTCGGCGGGCTGAACGGCGGTCTGTCCGGGCAAATCGGGGCCCCCAAGATGTTGCGTCCCGGCAAGGGCCCGTCCCCCAGGGGGTTGGGCCGAAAAGTTGTAGAAAACGGCCCGTGGAGGCGAAAAGTTATCCACAAGTAACTTTGGCGCTCGCGGACGGCGAAAGACCGTCGTTCGGGGACGAAATCAGCGCGTCAGCGAGTAAATCAAAGCGCCGATTCCCACCGCCGCGCCGATGCCGACGATGAGCGCGACGACCTTGGCCCAGGACGTGGGCGCCTTGCCTTGCACTTTCCCGGACTGGCCGTTGACGAGGAAGCGATAGACTTCGCCCTTGTAGCGATAGGCCGCGATCCAGAGGGGTAGCAGGGCCAGATCGTGCGTGACGTTCGAGAGGCGCGTGACGACGTTGACGTTTTGGTATCGGTCGCCGGGCACCATCGCCTCGCACGCTTCGTGCTCCATGCGGTGAAATTCCTCTTTTGCCGAACGCACCGCCACTTCCAGCGTCGTGGTGGGATTTTCCGCGGCGTAGCCCATGAGGTATTCGGGGGCATAGGGAACGGCCTTGGTCATGTCGAAGGGCTGGATATTCGTTTCCCAAGCCTGCGTCATGGCGGCGGAGGCCACGACGAGCAGATCGTCGTACCGGGATTGATGCTGCCCGGAGGCGGGTTGCCAGCGCGTCTTGGTGACGGTGCGATACTCGGTGCGCGATTGTCCCTGGGCATCGCGCACGGTGTGCGGCTCCTGCTCGGTGTAGTCGTAGCCCGCGTCGCCGGTCCACGACGATTCGGCGTTCGCCCCCACCGCCCAGAAGGGCAGGTACACGCCCCGCAGATTCTCCACCGACGCGCTCGACGTCAGATCCCGAGGCCGAAACCACCCGTTGCCCAGCCATTTCCAGAAAAGCTCCAGCGCCTTGTCCCGATCGATTTGGAACAACACGAGGCGTTGCGGCCGGGGGATGTCCGGCTCGGCGGTCTCGATGACGTGATTCGATCCGCAATAGGGACACGTCAGCGAGCGCGTGTGGATGTCGTAGCTGATCTGGGCGCCGCAGGATTCGCACTTGAGCGTTTTGACCTGCGTATCAAAGCCGGTCGGCGTGGATTCGGGCATGACGTCCTCGATGGGCAAGGGGGATGTCGCTCTATCGTGCCGGGAAAATTTTCCGTTGCCAATTCCAAGATCGGGTTCAGCAAGATCGCGCTCGGATTGGAGAGGCGATGCGTGGGGGTTGGGCCGGGTTGACTCCCACGAGGCATCCGTATTTGATAGGGCACTTTTCTCGCTATCCCGATGCCCGAATGCTCGAAAGGAACGCGACGCCGATGGCCCACGCCGACAATCCCGCCGCCGACGCATTGCTCGACAAGGAATTTCCCGTTCTGGACAAGGGTTTCGTCCGGCTGGTGGACTATCTGGGGGGCGACGACCGCATCGTGCAGTCGGCGCGGGTGTCCTACGGCGCCGGGACCAAGACGGTGCGCGAGGACAAGGGGCTGATCGACTACCTGATGCGCCACCTGCATACCTCGCCCTTCGAGCAGGTCGTGTTCACCTTCCACGTCAAGATGCCGATCTTCGTCGCCCGCCAGTGGGTGCGCCATCGCACGGCGCGGATGAACGAAATCTCCGGCCGCTATTCGGTGATGCGCGACGAGTTCTACCTGCCCGACGTGGACATGCTGCATTTCCAGAGCGAAACCAATAAGCAGGGGCGCAACGAGGAATCGGAGATGCCCCTGGCCGATCGGGAAAAGATTCACGACACCCTCGAGACGCGCAACAAAGAGACGTACGCGAACTACGAGGCGATGCTGGAGTCGGGCCTGAGTCGCGAGTTGGCGCGCATCGACCTGCCGCTGTCGCTCTATACCGAGTTCTACTGGCAGATCGACCTGCACAACCTCTTTCATTTCCTGAACCTGCGCATGGACTCCCACGCCCAGTTGGAGATCCGCCTGTTCGCCGAGAAGATGGCCGAGATCGTGAAGGTCGTCTGCCCCTTCGCCTACGAATCCTTCGAACGCAACATCCTGCACGGCGCGCGCTTCACCGCCGACGAAATCCAGGCCGTCAAAAACCTCCTGGACGGCAAGGAGCACGGCCTCAAGGGGCGGGTTCTGCGGGAATTTCAGGCGAAGTTGGGGCTGGAAGAGCCGGAGTAAGCCGACACGCGGGTGCCGCACTTTCGCGAGACTGAAGGTCGAGTGAAGGTGTGAATGTCATGAGTCCGGATCGACCCTTCAGAGCCGCGCACGGGAGTAAGCGGTCTAGTTCAACCTGCCACGTCACAAACGATGTTCGAAACGATCATGATTTGATTGTTCAGCGAAAGTGACGTTCCGGGTCGAGCCGGACCCCTCCCTACCGGTCGGGGCTCTGACATCGCAGGGACGCGAAGCGATTGCTGATTCGCACCCAACCGCTCACTACCGTGCACGACTCTGATATGTCGCAAGCACTTCCATCACCCCTCCGTCGCCTTCGCCGGATACGCGCCTTGGCCGACGCGTGCGAGCACGTCGGTGAGCAGCTTGAAGAAGGGTTCGACCGAAGGGATCTTCGCGGCCTCGTCGGGGGAATGAGCGTTGATGATGTCCGGGCCGAAAGAGATCATGTCCATGCCCTTGAATTTCTCGCCGATGATGCCGCACTCCAGCCCCGCGTGAATGGCCTTGATTTTCGGCGCCGCGCCCAGCACCTCTTCGTGGGCCTTGGCGACGAGCTTGACGATCGCCGCGTCGGGTTTGGGCTGCCAGCCGGGATATTCGCCCGTCACCTCCGCCGGTGAGCCCGCCAGACGGCACACGGCCAGCGTCTGGTTGATGACGCCGCGCATGGCCGAGCGCTGGGACGAGCGGGGCGAGTTGCCGATTTTCAGCACCAGCCCGTCGACGTGAGCCGCCGCCACGTTCGTCGACGTTTCCACCAGCCCCGCGATCTCCCGGCTCATCGCCAGCACGCCGTTGGGCAGCGCCAGCAACAGGTCCAGGGCCTTGTCCCGACTGGCCGCGGTGAACATGCGTTCGGGCAGGTCCGTCTCGTCGATGGTCACACCCAGATCCTTGTCGTCCGGATACTCGTCCCGAAGCTCCGCCAGCTTGCCCCAGACCGCCACCCGCGCCTGGGCCAGCTTTTCCTCGTCCACAACCAGGATCGCCGTGCCTTCCCGGGGGATCGCGTTGTGCTTGTCGCCCGCGCGAAAGTCCGCGAGCTGGGCGCCGACCTGGTTTTTGAGCGCCAGGATCGTGCGCGCCAACAGCTTGACGGCGTTGCCCCGGTTCTCGTGGATATTCGCTCCCGAGTGTCCGCCGCGAAGACCCGTCAGATGCAGCCGCACCGCTGTCTGGCCCTCGCCGGGGGCGGTCCATTCGATCGGCAGACGCGTTTCGATGCCCGCGCCGCCGGCGCATCCGATGTAGAGAATGCCCGTTTCTTCCGAGTCCAGATTGATCAGGATGCGCCCCTTGACGAGTTGCTCGGAGAGATTTGTCGCGCCGGTCAGGCCCGTCTCCTCGTCCATGGTCAGCAGGATTTCCAGCGGGCCGTGGGTGTATTTCTTGTCCTGGTCAAAGGCGATGGCCAGCGCCGCCGCCACGCCAAGGCCGTTGTCGGCGCCCAGGGTGGTGCCGTCCGCCTTGAGCCAGTTGCCGTCCCGCACCAGACGAATGGGGTCCTTGTCGAAGTCGAACTCGGTGTCCGCGTTTTTCTCCTGCACCATGTCCACGTGCCCCTGCAGCACGACGATCGGCGCGCCCTCGCAACCGGGGGTCGCCGCCACCGCGATGCAAAGGTTGCCCGCCTTGTCCGAACGCACCGCCAGGCCGCATTCCTCGGCCCGGGAGCGGATGTATTCGCTGATGGCCGTTTCCTTTTTCGAACCTCGGGGGATCTGGGAGATCTTCTCGAAGAGTTTGAAGACGGAAGCCGGTTCCAGGCCTTCGATGGCGGATTTGGCGGCGGTCATGGTCGTCTCGTCCTTGCGTTTGAGGGCGGTCGGTTTGGAATTTTATAGCCCGAGGTGCGTTTTGAGCCAACGCAGGATCTCATCGTACCAGACCTGGGCGTTGGCGGGCTTGAGGATCCAGTGCCCCTCGTCGGGGAAATGCAGCAGCCGTGAGGGAACTCCCATGGTCTGCAAAGCGGTGAACACGCCGATGCCCTCGGAGATCGGGCAGCGATAGTCCAACTCGCCGTGGATCACCAGCGTCGGCGTCTTGAAATTCGCCACGTGCAGATGGGGCGAGGACTTCGCGTACGCCTGGCGGTGCGTGTGGGGCAGGCCGCCGTGCTCGTGCTCGTCAAACCACAACTCGTCGGTGGTGTAGGCCATGTTTTCCGAATTGAACACGCCGTCGTGGCAGACCAGGCATTTGTAGCGGTCGGTATGGCCGAGGATCCAGTTGACCATGTAGCCGCCGAAGCTCGCCCCCGCCGCCGCGACGCGGTTCGGGTCCAGGAAGCGGTGCGTCGCGAGCAGGTAGTCCACGCCGCGCATCAGGTCGGTGTAGCAGCGGCCGCCCCAATCGCCGGAAATCTGCTCGGTGAAGCGTTGGCCGTAGCCCGTCGAGCCGCGCGGATTGATCATCGCCACCACCGCGCCGATGCCCGCGAAGACCTGGGGATTCCAGCGGAAGTGAAAGGCGTCCATGAACGCCGATTGGGGCCCGCCGTGGATGAGTTGGACCAAGGGATATTTTCGCCGTGGATCGAACCCGGCCGGTTTAATGAGGAAGCCGTGCACCGGCGTGTTGCCCGCTCCGGGGAACCAGAATTCCTCGGCCTCGTTCATTGTCGCGCCGGACAGGGCGTTGGAAAAATGCGTCAGACGCCGCACCGAGGCCCCGGCGTCGGGCAGCTTGGGCGTCGGGGCGGGACCGGGCCGCGTGCTTGGGCGAATCCCGTGACCGGAGGCGACGACGTAGAACTCCGGCGAACGGGTGGTCCGTTCGCGGATGACCAGCGCCATGTCCGTCTCCGGCACCAGCGTGAACGACGCGTTGTTGGTGCCGTGGGTGAGTTGAAAAACCTTGCCGTCGGGCATTTCCAGCCGATAGAGCGAGCAGCGTCCGCGATCCTGGGCAACGAAGACCAAGCACTCCTTTTCGTCGTCGTCGACGATCTCGAAGGCGTCGGGGCTGCGGTCGAATTTTTCCAGATAGACGCGCGTCTCGCCGGTGCGTCGGTCGTATTCCTTGAGGCGGTGTCGGTCGGCTTCAAACTCCGGCGTTCCCATCGCCAGGTAGAGGACCCGCGTGCCGTCGATGGAATATCGCGGGTGCGTGTCGGCGGCCTCTCCGGTCGAAATACACACCGCGTCGCCGCCCGGACGCATTCCGCGCAGCGGCATCAGGAAGACGGACAGATTCGTCGAGCGGGCGACGACCTCGTCCGGGTTCATGACAAACGCAATCTCCTTGCCGTCCGGCGAGAAGGCGTAGTCCTGCCCCGATCCCAGGGAGATGGGCGGCACGTCCGCGTCCCAGGGCGTCAGGTCGACCAGGCGGCCGGTGGTCGAATCCAGCAGGAAGAGATGGTTGCGATGCCGGTCGCGCCAATGGTCCCAGGGCCGAAACAGCAGATCGTCGATGAGTCGGGCGGAGGATTTTTCGTTGGCCAGGCCGTAAATCTGGGCGGTGCTGGGGCCGTTTTTCGGATCGACCGACGCGTTCTTGGGCGGTGTGTAATCCGGTGAGACGATCACCCGGCGCTTGAATGCGATGCGCCGCGAATCGGGCGCCCACAGCGGCCCTTCGGCCCCGCCATAGCCGGAGGTGAGCCGCCGGGCTTCGCCGCCGTCCGCGGGCATGACCCAGATCTGCGCGCCCTCTTCCTCGTCCCGATCGCTGACGAAGGCGATGTGGTGGCCGTCGGGGGAATAGACCGGGTTGCGGTGATTGCCCGGCCCGGGGGTCAGTTCCACGATCTCCCGCGTGCCCAGGCACAGCCGCTTGATCGTGCGATGCACCTTGTTCTCGGTCGGGTCGTGCGTCGCCGAGGTAAAGACGGCATAGCGCCCGTCCGGCGAGACGGACGGATCCGACGGCCGCTCCACGGCCATCATGTCCTCAAAACGCAGTCCCCGAATCGTTGACGACTTGCGCGGCATGATCCCCTCGAACCCGGCGGCCTCGGCGCGCCCGGTCAATGCGATGCTTGGAATAAAGTCCCGACGACGACTTTAACCGCCGGGCAACCGCCGTTCAAGCAAGCCGGGGCCGGAAAACGCTATCGACCTTTCAGAGTCCCGAACCGTAGTGAGCGGGTGACGCGGGCGTTGTCGGCAGCGCACCCGATCCGTCAGAGCCGCGCGCGTAAGCAAGCGGTCCAGAGCGTTCGCCAATCCGAAACGCAGACGACCCCTCACTACTGTTCGGGGCTCTGAAAGATTGTCCCGGCTAATGATAAATCGCCGGGAGGATCGCGTCGTTGCCGGTGAAGGTGAAGAAAAGGACGCCCGCCAGCAGCAGCAGGGCGACGACGAGCCAGAAATGGCGGGCCAGCCAGGAGAGAACGGCTTTCATGGGGCGGTCTCGGCCGGTGGGAACAGGCGAGGGGCCAGAACTTTCGCGAGAGCGTCGGCGATCAACTTGTGCCCGGCGGCGTTGGGATGAAACGGATCGGCTTCCGAGTTCCACAGGCCCATGCCCCGTCCGTCCTTCGGGAAGATTTCCACCAGATCGACCATCGGCCGCCCGGTCGCCTCGGCGACTTCGCTCATGGCCTGATTGTAGGCCAGGTCGGGCCGGTCGCGAAACGACGCGGCGAAGATGTAGTCCTGACGAATGCGTCGCGCCGCCTCGTCGTTGCCGTTCTCGACGTACAGTTCCCAAAGCCGGTGCAGCGCGTCCAGGTGCGTCGGATCTTCGATGATCGCTTGCGTGAGATCGGCGATGGCCCCCGTTCGGTTGCCTTCGGCCAGATCGGTCCGGGCCTTGCCGTAGAGCGCCTGGGCGGCCTTGGCGTCGTGGACTTGCAGGCGGTCGAACGGCAGGTTGATCGGCATCTTCAGAAACACCAGGTCCACGCCGCCGTCCCGCGCGAGGTTGTCGATCGCCGTCAGGTTGGCTTTGTATTCGTCGACGCTCACCCGCCGGGGCATCGTCGTCGGATCGAACGCACCGCGATCCACCACGACGCCGATGATCGCCTTTCGGGCGGCCCGGTAGGCGGCCGAGCGGTTGAGCAGATTCTGCACGGCGATGGTCAGGGGCGAGCGGGGAGTCCGGGCGCTGTCCGGTCGGCCGTCGTTGTCGAAAAAGCGGTAGCGGTCAAAATCGTTGATGGCGTAGGAAACGGTGATCGCCGTCGGGCGCCACGGCAGAACATCGCGCCGGAAATAGCCCACGCCCTGCCAGGAGGTGTAGCCCGGCACGCCGCCGTTGATGACCTCCACGCTCGGCGCCGGTCCGGAATTCGCGCCGGGCACGAACGTCCATGCCTTCAGCCGCCGCTCCAGCGTCGCCGGATACGCCTCCCCCCCATGCACCCCCCAGCCGAACGTCGGGCTCGCACCCAGGCACACCACGCGCGCGCTCGCGGTGGTCGTCGCCGGATCGAATCGTCCCGCGCGCTCGTCGGCGACGCGAAATCGCGCCTTGCCGGTGATGACCGATGCGCCCTCGAAGGTGATGTCCAGGTCCGCCCGCAGGCGCCAGATCAATTCGTCATCCCGATCCAGCAGCAGCAGCACGCGTTCGAGCTGATCGGCCGGCACGAAGTGGCGCACCAGCATTTCGGCGACGAGGAACGCCAGCACGACCGCGATCGGCGGCCACCAGAAGCGCGGTCCGGCGCGAAAGGGCGAATTTTCCGTGGGCGGCATGAGGGGATGTTACGAAGCGACGACGGGGATCGCAACTCGGTTTCACTCGCCAGGGGGGGCTGTTCACCTGTATAACAACCCCATGCCGATCCGAACGATTCGCGTCGCGCGCTCGGGCCTGCGCTGGTTTTTGCGTTGGCAGGTGCCGATCCTGCTGGCGCTCCTGATCGGCGCGACGGTCGGCGCGGAACTCTACTTGCGCGGCCAACCCTTGCGTCCCTACCTGGCAGATCTCATCGCCACGCAGGGCGCGGACCTGCCCGTCCATCGGCCGGTGGACAATGTGCATCTGTTGTTCGACCTGAAACCCGGCGCCCGGGAAAACTTGGCTCGGCCTCATCGCTCGGACCGCATGGTGACGATCAACGCTCTGGGGATGCGCGACCCGGAACGCACCCTCGAAAAGCCGCCGGGGACGTTTCGCATCGTCGTGCTGGGCAGTTCGACGACATTCGGCGCCGAAGTGTCCGACGGAGAGACGTTCCCCAACTATGCCGAGGAAATTCTCAACGCCCGGCGCGACGGCCGCCGCTACGAGGTCTGGAACGCGGGCATCAGTTCGTACACGCCCCACCAGATGGCGGCTTTCGGCCGACGCTTGATCGAGCAGGGCGCGGCGCCGGATCTGATCGTTTTCCAGATTTTCCTGCTCGGCCCGCGTTCGTTCCTCAACGGCCGCATCAACCTGACGCAGTACCGGGACGATCCCTCGCTCCTTGACGAACACCTGGTGCGTCCGTCGTGGCTTTCGCGGGCAACGGCGATCGACTTGCTCGTGCGCTCCCGCTTGGCCGGGCTGCTGCTGGCCCATTACAACCGGGTGGTCGATCAAAAAGAGCGCGGGGCGGCGACGGAGGCGGCGAGCTTTGAGCACCACATCGAGCAACTCGCCGCGTTCGTGAAGGATTTCGGCGACAAGGTCCGGCTGATGGCGATCTACATGCCGTGCTCGGACGTGGAGGAATTCGGCCCGGCCGGTGAGTTGGTGGACGCGGCGGGCCTGAAAATGGAATGCCTGAGCCTGCCCGGCGGCGAGATGTACGACGAACTGCTGCATCCGGACGCGGCGGTCTACCGCGTCTACGGCGAGCAGCTTGTGAAGATGTGGGACGCGCGGGGGGATTTGTCGCCGTCTACAAAATATACCGCGACAAATCCTGATCCTTGACGATATCGGCCAGGCGTTTTTCCACGTACGCCTTGTCGATGGCGAATTTGCCGGTCATCTCCGGCGCGTCGAACGAGATTTCCTCCAACAGCCGCTCCATGATCGTATGCAGCCGCCGGGCGCCGATGTTCTCCATCTTGGAGTTGACCTCGAACGCGATGCTCGCCAACTCCTCGATGGCCTCGCTCGGCCAATCGAGATGCACGTCCTCGGTGGCGAGCAGGGCGGTGTATTGCTTGATGAGCGCGTTCTTCGGCTCGGTCAAAATGCGCACGAAGTCTTCCTTGCGCAGGGCCTGCAACTCGACGCGGATGGGAAAGCGGCCCTGCAACTCGGGGATGAGATCCGAGGGCTTGGAGACGTTGAACGCCCCGGCGGCGATGAACAGGATGTGGTCCGTGCGCACCATGCCGTACTTGGTGGAGACGGTGGAGCCCTCGATGATCGGCAGCAGGTCGCGCTGCACGCCTTCCCGCGACACGTCCGGTCCGTGGCCGCCTTCCCGAGCGCCGATCTTGTCGATCTCGTCCAGGAAGATGATGCCCGACTGCTCAACCCGGTCCAGCGCCGTGCTGATGACCGTGTCCATGTCGATCAGCTTCTGCGCTTCCTCGGCCTCGATCATGTCCAGGGCCTCGGGCACGGGCATTTTTCGCATCTTGGTCTTTTTCGGGAACATATTGCCGAACATGTCGCGGATGTTGATCTCCATGTCCTCCATGCCGCCGGTAAAGACCTCCACCATGGGCGTGGTCGAACGGTCGGGCACGGCCAACTCCACCTCGGACTGGTCGAACTTGCCGTCCCGGAGCATCTTGCGCATCTTCTCGCGAGTGCGTTGGTAGGATTCGGCCACGACCTGGGGATCCTCGTGGACGACCGACATCCCGTCCTCGTCGATCGTCATGCCGTCACCGCCCTTGGGCGTGGGAGCGGGCGGCGGGGGCGGGGGCAGGAGCAGGTCGAGCACCTTTTCCTCGGCGATCTCGGCGGCCTTTTCCGAGACCAGGTCCATCTCTTCGGTCTTGACCATGGTGATGGCCAGTTCGGTCAGATCGCGGATCATGGATTCCACGTCCCGGCCCACGTAGCCCACCTCGGTAAACTTGGAGGCTTCGACCTTCAGGAACGGCGCGCCCGCCAGCTTCGCGAGCCGCCGGGCGATCTCGGTTTTGCCGACGCCGGTGGGGCCCATCATGATGATGTTCTTGGGTGCGATTTCCTCGCGCAACTCGTCGTCGACCTGCTGGCGGCGCCAGCGGTTGCGCAGGGCGATGGCGACGGCCTTCTTGGCGTCGTTTTGGCCGACGATGTACGCGTCGAGCTGCTCGACGATCTGCCGGGGCGTGAGCTGGGCGGCCAGGTCTTCGTAGTCGTCGTCCGCGGAATTGTTCGAATAGGGAACCGGTGTGTCGCTCATGAAATATGCCTCATCGGAACGGCTCGGGCCGGGGCCTACAGCTCGTCCACGGTAATGTTCTCATTGGTGTAAATGCAGATTTCGCCGGCGATCTTCATGGCCTGTTCGACCACGGTCCGGGCGTCCATCTCGGTGTTGCGCACCAAGGCGCGGGCCGCCGACAGGGCGAACGAGCCGCCCGAGCCGATGGCCGCCACGCCGTCGTCCGGTTCGATCACCTCGCCGTTGCCGGAGATAATCAGCGTGCGTTCGGCGTCCGCCGCGATCAGCAGCGCGTTGAGCTGGCGCAGATATTTGTCCTTGCGCCAGTCCTTGGCCAATTCCACCGCCGCCCGCGACAGATTGCCCGAATATTGCTCCAATTTGCCTTCGAGCTTTTCGAACAGGTTGAACGCGTCGGCCACCGCGCCGGCGAATCCGACAATCACCTTGTCGTGGTAGAGACGGCGGATTTTACGCGCGCCGTGTTTCATCACCTGATCGCCCAGCGTGACCTGTCCGTCACCGGCGATGGCGACCTGGCCGTTCTTCCGAACGCACACGATGGTGGTGGCGTGCAAGGTCGGCGCGTGGTTCGAATGGGACATGACGATGGATTCCTTTATTCGGGAAGCGGCCGACTATTTTTCGCCGGCCGTGGCGGGGCGTTTGCGCCCTCGCGGGTGAGCCGATTCGTAGGCCTCGCGCAGATGCTCGACCGACAGGTGCGTGTAGACCTGCGTGGACGAGAGGCTGGCATGGCCGAGCAACTCCTGGATCTGACGCAGGTTCCCGCCGCCTTCCAACATGTGCGTGGCGAAGGAATGGCGCAGACGATGGGGCGTGACCCGCTTGCCCACCGCCGATTCCAGGCCGTATTTGCGCGCGACGTAGTACGCCGATTGGCGTGAGAGGCGGTCGTTTTTGTCGTTCAGAAAGATCGGGCCGTCGTCGGGGGCGCCGTATTTCGCCCGGCGAATCGCCGCCGTCTCCCGGCCGTATTGCGCCAGGGCGCGAATCGCCGCGTCGCCCAGGATGACGATGCGCTGCTTGCGGCCTTTGCCCATCACTTTGAGCGTCCCCAATTCCCGGTCCACGTCGGCCAGGTCGGCCTGCACGATCTCGCTGATGCGCGCTCCGGTGGAGTAGAGGACTTCCAGCAACGCCAGGTTCCGCGAGGCGGATTTGTCGTCGTGGGGGGCGTCGAGCAGGCGGCCGACCTCCGGCGCGGTCAGAAATTCGGGCAGGGCCTTGTCCTTCTTGGGGCCGATGATGCCTCGGGCGGGGTTGGCCTCCACCTGACCGGCGGTGCGCAGATAGTGGTAAAAGCGCCGAATCGCGACGAGTTTTCGCCGCAGGGTCGCCTTGCCGTCCGAGTCGGCCCGATGGGCCAGAAACGCCCGCACGCACAGACGATCGGCCCGGGACAGATCCGGACGCTCCTCGCGCACCGGCACCAGCTTTTGGGCCGCCAGAAATTCACCGAATTGCAGGAGGTCGGTTTTGTAGGCGAGGCGGGTGTGCTCGGAGGCGTCGTTCTCCAGACGCAAATTCTCCAAAAAGCTGTCGATCAGGGGATGGGATCCCGTCAAAAGCCGCCTCCAAGGCCGATTGGAGGCAAGCTAACCACCGTCTCCGGGGGTGTCAACGCCGATTTTGACTCAGGAATCCGGGCCCGGGGCGCAGGCGATCAGTTCGTCACAGTCGCCGTTATAGGCCGCGAAGCAATCGGCCGCTTGCTGTTCGAGCTTGCCGTCCAGGCAGTCTTCCAGGCAGAGTTCGGCGAGCATCGTGACCGTCGGCGGGTTGTTCTCGCCCCAGTCCAGGCAATCCTGCAAGCCGTCCATATTCGCGTCGACGCAGTAGTCGTCGCACTGTTCCGCCGGCACGGGATTGACCGCTCCTTCTTCGTCGTCATCGTCCCCGATGTCGTCGTCGGCCGCGTCGTCGTCATCGTCGCCGGGGGCGGGATTTTCGTCGAAATAATCGCCCGGATCCCGGTCCGCGTCGGAGTCGTCGTCGTCGTCCGCGTCGGACACGCCCTCATCGGACGAATCGTCGTCGTCGTCCCCCGCCGAGGCGCAGGCTGCCGCCAAAGCGGCCAGAAACGCGCTCGCCGCCAGGGCGGCGAGAACGAGTCGTTTGGGATGAGGCCGGCGCGCGTTCACGACCCTTACCGTCCGACGCACGCCAGGAAGGCCGCGCACTCGCCGTCTTCGTAGTTTTCGAAGCAGGTCAAGATGCCCAGGGGCATGGCTCCGGCCTCGCATTGGGCCTTGCATTCGGCGATTTGCTGCGCGGTGGTCATGTCGGCGTCCTCGCCGCAGGTGTGGACGATATTCGCGCTTTCTTCCGTGCACAATTCGCCGCAGCGTTCCGGCGGCAGGTATTCTTCCTCGTCGGTGTCGTCATCCGTCGCGGACGTGTCGTCGTCGGCGCCCGAGGTGTCGTCATCGGTGGTCGTGGACGAGGAATCGTCGTCATCGTCGCCGCTGTGGCAACTCGAGCCCAACACCGCCAAAGCGATCGTCAAAACCGCCAGGGCGACCAGGTACGCGCGCCAGGTGTGGGGGGAAAGCCGTGCCGTCGTCGCTGTCATCTTCGCTCGCCTCCGTCGGAAAATGCCGGTTTGACCGCGGGTCATCACCGCGTCGCTCCGTGGGCCGATGGGGATAAATTACCGACCCCATGCCGAAAAACAATCATTATTCTCATAATTTCGACGATTTTGTCCACCGGCGGACGTCAGACGACGGCCCGTCCCGTCTCGGCGGACGGGCCGCCGAGCAGGCGCGGGTCCAACTCGGCGACCCAACGGCGGAAGTCGGCCAGCGCCCGCTCGATCTTGGCGGCGCGGCGTTCCTTTTTGCCCACGCGCTTGCCGCCGGGGATCTCGATGGCCGGCAGGATGCCCAGGTTGGCGTTCATCGGCTGGAAGGGGTGCGTCGGCGAGGCGGTGACGTGACGCAGCAGGGCGCCGATCATGGTCGTTTCAGGGGGAGGGGCGATTTCGATGCCCTTGGCCTCGGCCGCCGCGAACAGCCCGGCCATCAGCCCGCAAGCCGCCGACTCGGTGTAGCCCTCCACCCCCGTCATCTGACCGGCGAGGCGGACGTTGGGTTTGGCGTTCAGGCGCAACGTGGCGTCCAGGACGCGCGGGCCGTCGACGAAGGTATTGCGATGGATGACGCCCAGGCGCAGGAACTCCGCGTCGGCAAGGCCCGGAATCATGCGCAGCACGCGTTGCTGATCGCCCCACTTCATGCGCGTCTGGAATCCGACCAGGTTGTAGGCCTCGCCGTCGGCGTCCTCCTTGCGCAGTTGCACGACGGCGTAGGGTCGCTTGCCGGTGCGCGGGTCTTCCAGGCCGACCGGGCGCATCGGGCCGTAGCGCAGCGTGTCCACCCCCCGCGCCGCCATCACCTCGATCGGCATGCATCCCTCGAAGACGCATTTGTTCTCGAACTCGTGGGGCGTGACCATTTCGGCGTGGGTCAACGCGGCATAGAACGCCTCGTATTCCTCGCGGGTCATGGGGCAGTTGATGTAGTCCGGGTCGCCCTTGCCCCAACGGGCGGCGGCGTAGGCGATGTCCATGTCAATGGTGTCGGCGGCGACGATGGGCGAGGTGGCGTCGAAGAAAAACAGCGCGTCTTGGCCCGTGGCCTTCGCGATGGCGTGGGCCAGGGCGTCCGCGGTCAAGGGACCGGTGCCGATGACGCACGGCCCGTCGGGCAATTCGTCCACCCGCTCGCAGGTCACGCTCACCCCGCGCGCGTCGAGCAATTGCCGGACGTTTTCGGACATCGCCTCCCGATGGACCGCCAGCGCGCCCCCCGCCGGCACGCGCGCCGCGTCCGCCGCCAGCAGGATCGTCGAACCCAGCAGGCGCATCTCGTCCTTGAGCAACCCGCCCGCCGTGCTTGAGTCGGCCGAGCCCAGCGAGTTGGAACACACCAACTCGGCGGGTCCGTCCAGTTTTTGCGCGGGGGTGCGTTCAGCCGGTTTTTGATCCACCAGACGCACCCGCAACCCGGCCCGCGCGGCCACCGCCGCCGCCTCCGACCCGGCCAGGCCGGCGCCGACGATGAGCAGGTCGTAGTTGTTGTTGGGGGTGTTCATGGCTGTCCTTAGCCGATCGCGACCGACAGGAAACGGGCTGGTTCGGGTGTCGTTATATGACAGGAATCGTCTTTAAGAAAATGTCATCCCGAACGCCGTGAGGGATCTCTCGCACAATGCGTCCAACATCGGCCGAGAGGTTCCTCGCTTTGCTCGAATAGCAACGAACTTTGGGACCCCACCTTACGCCTTCTTCTTCGCCTTCGTCGTCTTGGCGGCCGTCTTCTTTTTGGCGGTTTTGGCCTTGGTGGTCTTCTTCGCGCCTTTGCGGGCCTCGCGGGCGGCCAGCAGGTCCAGGGCCTGCTCGAGCGATACGTCCTCGGGCGCCATGTCCTTGGGCAGGGAGGCGTTGGTCTTCTGGTGCTTCACATAGGGGCCGAAACGCCCGTCGAGGATCGCGATCGGCTCGCCTGTTTCGGGATGGTTGCCGATGGTGCGCAACGGTTCCTGCCCGCCGCGCTGCTTCTTGGCGGCGAGCAATTCCACCGCCCGGTCCAAGTTGACCGTCAGCACGTCGTCTTCCGGCTTGAGGGAGGCGTATTTCCCGGCATGCACCACATACGGCCCGAAGCGCCCGATGCCCGCGTTGACGACCTTCCCATCCTCCGGATGCAGTCCCACCCGCCGGGGCAGGGACAGCAGATCCAGCGCCTTGTCGAGTGTCACGTCCTCGGGCGCCAACCCCTTGGGCAGGGAGACCTTCTTGCTCTTGGGCTCCTCGTCGTCGTTTTCGCCGAGTTGCACATAGGGCCCGAAGCGGCCGACGAGCACATAGACGTTGCGGCCCGACTCGGCGTCCTGGCCGATGGGCTCGTTGCCCAGCTTTGCCTTGGCGACCAGATCCTCGATGACGTCCTTGGTCACATCCGCGGGGGGGATGCCTTCGGGCAGGGAGACGGTGGTCGCCTTCTCTTCCGGGTTTTCGGCCGGAATCTCGACGAACGGACCGTAGCGTCCCACCCGCACTTCATAGGGCGCGAACGAATCGGCCTTGAGAGTGCAAACCGTGCGCGGGTCCAGGTCGCCGCCCGACTCGATGCCGCCGATGAGTTCCTTGTCGTAGAACTCCTTGAGCAGGCCGTCGGCGGTCTTCCCCTCGGCGATCTCGTCGAGCTTTTCTTCCATGCCCGCCGTGAATTCCACGTCCACCACGTCGCCGTGCGTCTGTTCCAGGAGGTTGGTGACGGCCATCGCCGTGAACGTCGGGATCAGCGTTTTGTTCTGCGTGAAGACGTAGCCGCGCTGCTGGATGGTGTCGATGATCGTCGCGTAAGTGCTCGGGCGGCCCACGCCGTCTTTTTCCAGCGCCTTGACCAGGCTGGCCTCGGTGTAGCGCGCGGGGGGCTTGGTCTCGTGGCCCAAGGGCTCCACGTCCTTGACCGGGTGGCGCTCGCCTTCGGTCAGGGGCGGCAGGGATTCCTCGTCGTTTTCCTCCGACTCGCCCACGTCCAGCGTCTCCTGATAGGCCAGGAAGTAGCCGGGGAAGGTGATCTCCTTGCCGAAGGACTTGAACTCGAGCTTTTCGCCGTCCACGTTCACCTGCCAGGTCACGGTCGTGAAACGCAGCTTCGCCTCGGCCATCTGGGTGGCCATGGTGCGTTTCCAGATCAGGTCATAGACCGCCGCTTCCTTGCCCTTGAGCCCGAGTTGGGCGGCCGTGCGCATCTGGTCCCCGGCGGGACGGATGGCCTCGTGGGCCTCCTGGGCGCCCTTGGACGACGTCTTATATTGGCGCACTTTTTCGGACAGATACTGCTCGCCGAAACTGGACGCGATCGCGCCGCGCGTGCCTCGGATGGCTTCGTCCGACAGGTGCGTCGAGTCGGTACGCATATAGGTGATGTACCCGGCTTCGTAGAGGCGCTGGGCGATGGACATGGTGTCGCGAGCGGAGAGGCCGAGCTTCTTGTTGCCCTCCTGCTGCAGCGTGGAGGTGATGAACGGCGGGCCCGGGGAGCGCTTGGTGTCGCGCGTTTCGACGGCGTCGACGGAGAGTTGGCTGTCGCGCAATTTCGCGGCCAGGGCCTTGGTGCGGTCCTCTTCGAGCAGGAGCACCTTGCGGTCCTCGCGAATCTTGCCGGTGTTTTCGTCGAAGTCCTTGCCGGTGGCCAGACGCACCCCGTCGATGGCGACGAGCTGGGCGTGGAAGTCCTTGTTGTCCTTGGCCAGATGGGCCTTGATGTCCCAATAGGTGCCCGCGTGAAAGGCCATGCGTTCGCGCTCGCGCAACACCAGCAAACGCACCGCCACCGACTGCACGCGTCCGGCCGACAGCTTGGGTTTGACCTTTTTCCACAGCATCGGCGAGAGCGTGTAGCCCACCAGGCGGTCGAGCACGCGCCGCGTCTCCTGGGCCTCGACGAGCTTCTGATCGATCTCCCTGGTCGCTTCGATGGCGTGCTGGATCGCGGTCTTGGTGATCTCGTGAAAGACCATGCGGCGGGTGGGCACCTTGGGCTGGAGGAGCTGCACCAGATGCCAACCGATGGACTCGCCCTCGCGGTCTTCGTCAGTGGCGATGAACAGTTCGTCGGCGCCCTTGAGCAGCTTTTTGAGCTCCGTGACCGTTTTCTTCTTGCCCTTGGGGATGACGTAGACCGGCGCGAATCCGCTCTCGATGTCGATGCCCAGGCGGCTCCACGGCTTGTCCTTGATGTCCGCGGGGATCTCCTCGGCGTTCGCGGGCAGATCGCGGACGTGCCCCATCGACGCCTCGATGCGATAGTCCTTGCCCAGGAATTTGGAGAGGGTGCGCGCCTTGGTCGGCGACTCGACGATCACCAATTTATACGTCATGAGGCCCTTGCTTTCGAGTGCCGGCACGACCGGTTGTCGCGAGATTTTCGCGTCCGATCACCGGCGTCATCTCGCCACGGCATTTAATACGTAGAGCTTTCCCGGCAGGGCGTTGACCGCCCCGCGCAGTTCCAGCTCGAGCAGAATCGTCAGCAGGCGTTGGGCGGACAGCCCGGTGGCCCGCGCCACCTCGTCCACGTGCTGCGGCTCCAGGGTTAGCGCTTCTACCACAAGTTGTGCATCGCCTGTCAAGCCGAGAGAGCGTTTATACCCCTCCACATCGAGTCGGGCCGGCGGGGGCAACTCCTCCCGACGCACAAACTCGGGCAGCAGATTTTCCAGCACGTCGGCCGCCTCGAACACGGGCACGGCCCCGTCCCGAATCAGCCGATGAACCCCCATGGAGACCGGCGAGTCGATGGGGCCGGGCACGCCGAAGACGGGTTTGCCCTGGCGGTGGGCGTCCTCCACGGTGATCATGGTGCCGCTTTTTTCCGCCGCCTCCACGACCATCACGCCGCACGCCAGCCCGGCGATGAGGCGGTTGCGTCGGGGGAAGTTGTTGGGAGTGGGGGGCGTGCCGGGGAAAAACTCGCTGATGACCGCGCCGTTTCTCGACACGCGCCCGGCCAGGCCCGCGTGCTCCTTGGGGTAGATCACATCCACGCCCGATCCGAGCACGGCGATGGTGCGTCCGCCGGGAGTGTCCAAGGCGCCGCTGTGGCCTTCGGCGTCGATCCCCCGAGCCAGGCCGGAGACGATGGTGACGTTACATTCCGCGATTTTGCGGCACAGGTCGCGGGTGACGCGCAGGCCGTAAGGCGTCGGCTTTCTCGTGCCGATGACGGCCAGGGCGAGGCTGTCGGCGGGGGTGATTTCGCCGTGGACGTAGAGCACCGGCGGGGCGTCGTTCAGGCGGCGCAGGGACGCGGGGTAAGCCTCGTCATCGACGCACAAAACATGGGCGCCGACTTTTTCCAACGCGGCGAGGGCGTCGTCGATCTTTTTCGTTTCGTGAAATCCCGCGACGGCGCCCGCGGCCTTGGCGTTGGCCCCGGCCTCCTGCAGCGCGCCGACCTTCGCCTCGAACACCGCGCTCGCCGAACCAAAAAACGACAGCAGCTTTCGCGCCGTCACCGGCCCGACGCCCTTGCCGTCCAGATAGCTCAGCGCCAGCCGAGCCCGTATTTCCTTGTCCGCCATGGATTCTAAAATCCGGTCCGATCCAACGCTCGTCAACCGGAACCTGAAACACCGGCTCAGAAAATTTTCTCGGACACCGAAGGTCAAGGTGCGATAAGATCGGTTCAAGAGTTAGAACCGATCGTAAAAATGAGACGCAGAGGTTCCTATGAAAGCAAAGTATTTCTACTTGGTGTTGGCGATGATCGTCGTTGTCATGTCCGTCCCTCTGGCATGCACGGAAGACGATGCCGACAACGGCGAAGCCGACATCGCGGAATTTGCGGATGTCGTTTCCGGCGAAGATCCCGAGACCTACTGCGCCGGCCCCCCGGAGCCGGCCGAATCAATTGCGATCGAGCCCTTCAAACACTCGTGTTATCTGCCGGAATTAGGGGAATGCCCGGTTCGCATCAACGAACCCGACCCGAAGGTCGGCACGGGGCCGCTCGGACAGCCGTGGGGTGTGCATGAGGTTTTGGTCGGCATTTCCGAGAACTGTCACGAACAGATCGCGCTTCGATATATGTATCTTGAAGGCGAGTGCTTTTTCGGGAAAAGCGAAGTTTACATGAGCGGATCCCTGCTCACGCGTCGTGCCGACAGTCAGGTCGGGTTGCCGATCGCCCCTACGCAATACTTTGCGTCGCCCGCGGAGGCGAATGAAGAAACCGTCATCCTGGACTACGACGACCGGCAGATCATGCTGCTCGTCGAACAGACCGAACCCCCCGGAGACGGCGAACCCGTCATCGTCCCGGCGCGTATCTACAACGGCAAAGGCGAAGTCAGCGACGAGAAGGAACTGCAACTCCACGTGGAGCCGAAGTCCGCCGAATATTATGTGGCCATTCATAAATTCGGTGACGACGTCTTGCTTTCCTTGAAAAGAAGAGTCGCGTCGCAAACCCGGGTTTTTTTCCAGCGTTACACGAAAGACTTGGATCCGGTCGGAAGCCTTTACGAAAATCCTCTACCTTCGGGAGTTCCGGAGGCGTGGCTTGTTCGCGATGATACCATCGTGGCGATCGACGTCGGAGCCGAAAAGGTCGACGGCACGCTCACCGGCTTTATTTGGGCGTACCAACTTGATTCCGAATTTCACCTTCTCCACGAGCGGACCGTCCTCGTATCATCGCCCGAGTTGGAAGTTTACTACGGGCATGCGGAGTGGATTTCCGACGACGAGTATCGCCTGTTCTGGGTGCGTGAACACAGTCATACCAGCGAGTCGTTTACTCTCTACGCCAGCCGATTTTCCAAGGATGGAACCGAGATCGGCACCGTCGAGGTCGCCGTCGCCGAAGAACCGGAATTTTATAGTTTCTTCAGGGATGGCGAGGACCGTTTTTCTCTGATTCGGGTCGAGCCCGTCGGGAACGGCTGCAGAGATATTTGGTTGCAGGATATGGACGTGGACGGCCGACCGATCGGTGAAATGAAGTTGTTGACGCGCACTCCGATGTCCGTGGTCGGAGGGGCCGGCCTTCTTCGATTGCGAAACGGGAACCTCGCGTTCGCGTTCAATTCCTTTGACGACATCGGATGCGGCATGGACACATTCCTGCAACTCTACGATGCGAACAACGATCCGATTTGCCCCTAGGCGATGCATGCTTTTTGTCGGAAGGCATGTCCGCAACGGCGCCTCAGAGGACGGGAGAAGTTTTTCCTCCAATTGCGGAATTGTGGCGTATAATGGCCCCCGGTCGCGATGTGATGAATTGAATTGCATTTGATTTCGGGGCGTTCTTTTTTAGGAGGGTGTGCAATGCGCTGGTTTCTTTTGCTCGTTCTGAGCGTTCTGCTTCTGTTTTCCCTACAATTCGCGTGCGGCGGCGGCGATGACGACGACGATTCGTCGGACGACGACACCGTGGACGATGACACGGCCGATGACGACACATCGGACGACGACACCGGCGACGATGATGATGACGACACGGAAATCCCGCCGTGCATCAATTCGATCGAGGACAACGAGAGCGCCTGCCTGATCAAAGTCACCGACGTGGAGGACCGTTGGGATCGGCTGACCGCCTCGGATACGTATGACGGCGCCATCGCCGTGCTCTGGGATCGGGACTACCCGGAGGAATGCTGTGAGAAGTCCGCCGGCAAGGACGCCGAGGACAATCGCGGCCTGTTCGCGCGATTCTACGACAGCGAATTGGAGCCGGCCTCCGACGCAATCCTGGTCCGCGGCGATAACGTGAGCGGTGACATCCTCATCTTCGGCAAAGGCGCTTTGGTCGCGGTTGCCGAAACGGTCGACGGCAAGGCCGGCGTGCGCGTCTACGCGGTCGACAGCGAAGGCGGCGTGGATAAGCGCTGGGAGATCGCGCCGACCATGGCCGATTACAAATTCAGCGGCCCTCAACTACAGCACGACGGCACGGGCTACGTGCTGCTCTGGACCGCCTACAACTCCAAAAACACGGATGAATTCGAATATCGCGTGCAGCGCTTCGACTCCGACGGCAAGGAAAACGAAGACGTGACCATCCTCGATCTTGAGGGCGGATACCTGGCCTGGCAGATGAACGAAAAGGGGCTGGTGGCCATTGCGGCCAAGCGCGACGATTTCGACGAAAAGCCCGACGCGCGCAACATCGGCGTGTTCCTGTCGATCTTCGATGCGTCCACCAAGGACCTGGAAAAGACCGTCGGCCCCGTGCAGGTCAACGAACTGGTTCCCGGCGCTCAATGGCCGGCGACGGTGCGCTGGCTGGGCAAGGATCGGATCCGCGTCTACTGGGCCTCGGGTGATCCCTATCATGACATGGATCTCTATCTACGCGAGTTCCAGGCCGACGGCGACCCGTCCACCGACGAGCAGTTGATCCTGGACGAAGACACCATTCGCTTCACCCCCAAGATCGCGCTGCAGGACGACGGCGAGGCCACGTACTACTGGGTGGACGCGCGCTTTGACGACAATTGTCCGATCGTCGAAGTGCGTCATGCGGATACGTTCGGCAAGGTGGACAGCGATGGAAACCTCTTCACGCTCTCCGAGAATCGTCTCTACTACTGGGATGTCCTGCCGATGCCGGACGACGAGGTCGTGCATGTCATGTCGGGATACGACGACGCGAACTACGACTACGACCTCTACATCCAACGCACCGACGAATACGGTAAATATCTCTGCGAAGAATAGCGCTGCAAAGAATAACTCTGCAAAGAGAAACTCTGCAAAGAGAAACTCGGCAAAGAATAATCTCGCGAACGCATTCCCTGGGGGCTTCGGCGCCCCCGGGTTTCATCCTATGAGGTCATCATGTCTCGATGGTTATTGCTCTTTTTGATTTTCGCGGTCGCGGCGGCGTCGCTTTTTGTCGCCTGCAACGGCGACGATGACGACGACAACGACGCGGCGGATGACGACACGGCGGATGACGACACGGCCGATGACGACACGGCCGATGACGATCTGCCCGATGTGGACCCGTATTGCAGCGGCGAGCCGGACGAAGCGCTCGACGGCCTGACGGCGCCGGTCGGCGGATTATGCGCCGATGAAGACGTGCCGGTGGTCGCGGCGTGCCCGGTGCGGGTGAATGAGTCTTCGGACAACGACGAGCAGCCGTATTTTCTGGGCGAGACGTGCCACGGCCGCGTGGTCGCCTTTTGGAAGCGGGACAACTACGACTGCGGCGAGAAATCGGCCAAGGCGCTGACGAATCTGTCCTCGGCGATGCGTCGGTTCGATGCGTCGGAGGCCGCGCCCATCGACCATGAGCGCGAGTTGGACGAGCAGGCCGGCGATGTGGGCTTGGCGCTCGCCGATCGTTTCGTCAATGCGTTCGTTTATGTCGTCGAGGGCGGGGCGAAGGACCATACCGGCGTCGCCGTGCAAGTGTTCCGCCACGACGGCAAGCGCGTCGGCGAATGGCGGCAGCTCGACGCGGACGACGAGTTTCGGCGTCCCGAGTCCCTGTCCCTCACGCCCATCGGCACGGAGTTTTTCTTTTCCTGGTACGCCGCGCCCTCCGGCGGGGGCGACGGGAAGATTTACGCGCGCCGGTTCGGGACGGACGGCGAGCCGGTCGGCGACCAGGTGGAACTGCCGTTCCTCGACGCGTCCGTCTATTGGGCGACGCGTGGCGACAAAATTCTGGCCGTGACCAACGCCACCGAAGGCGTTGAGACCAAGGCGTTGTCGAAGGGTATGTACGCGTATTTGCTCAATGGGGATCTGGAACTCGTCGCCGGGCCGACGCTGTTGGAAGACGGCGAGGAATATTCCCATCGGCCGACGTTCGTCGAATGGACGGGGGACGATGAGTTTCGCGTTGTCGAGATCGTGAGCCGGGATGAGGGATATGACATCGCCGCGCGTCTCTATCACGCGGACGGCACGCCGAACGGCGACGAAGCGGTGCTGGTCGCGCAGCCCGACGCGATTTTCTTCCCCCGTGTCGTGTCCGATCCCGACGGCGGGTTGACGGTGGTGTGGGCGAACGGCGTGGAAGACGCGCGTTGCGTGCAGTTCCAGGCGCGGTCGTTCGCCGCCGATTTTACTCCCACAGGCGACGCGAAGACGTTGCTCTATTCGGACAGCTACAACCAAAGCCGATACAGCGCCGCCCGCTTGTCCAACGGTCGCCTGGCGCTGGCCTTCGGCGCGTTCGACGGCGCCGAACAATGCCCCCTGGACACGTACCTGCAACTTTTCGATGAGGCCAATGAAGCGGTTTGTCTCAAATAAGAAGGGTCGTCAAATGAAATTCGTGGGGATCTTCTTGCTGGCGTCCGCCCTCGTCGTCGCGACATGGACCGCATGCACCGGCGACCACGACGACGACCATGACGCGACAGATGACGACGCATCCGATGACGACCTCGAATGCCCGTTGCCCGAACTAGAAGGGCTGGAGGGGAAATTGTTTCCTATAGAGGGAGGGCTTTCTCCATCGGATATACAAGCCGCTGCGGTAGATTGCGCCCCCTACGAATTTGATGCGCCGCTGGCGACGTGCCCGAGCTGGGTTTCGCCGGGCTCGACTTTGGACATTTCTCTTATTGCTGCGACGAATGATCGTAAGGGCGGCGGTTTTGGAATGCTCTGGCACGAGTATTATTTTGACGAGGGCGAAAAGAGCAAACTCGATGAACCCGAGTTCGCATGGTATTTCCGGATTTTTGATGAAAACGGAGAAGGGTCCACTCCCAGCGTGGACGTCACCGAGTCGCTGGGACTGGGTTATTATTCCTCGTCCGGTGCAGCTCACCTGGACGACAAATTGCGATTGGTCACGGCCCGGTCCACGGACAACTATGCGCTAAACTATTTTGTCCTCGACCGTGAAAGCGGAGACCTCGTCAAAAGCCCCCAAGCACTTCCCAACGCGATGTATGCCAGCCGCCCTTCAATTTTTCGCTGGAGAGACGGCTTTTTGCTGGCGTGGGACAATGTCATTGATGAGGAAGCCGAAATCTCGACAACTGAAGCGCGGTTCGCCATTGCGGACAGCAATGATGACGTGCAGTCTTCGGGGTGGTCCTTTCCTCAGTATCCGAATCCGGTCGACGTGCATGTTGCCGGCGACTTGATGGCTCTCGCGTTTCGTCCCGCGATTGATGAAGGCAAGGTCAGTCCCTTGGTCGCGCAGGAACTTGCACTGTATCTGGTAATCTTGGACGAAAATTTCGAAGCGGTTGCCGGACCGATCATGGTGAGCGAGCAATCGAGCGGCGACGTGAAAGAGGCCAAGGTCGTCGAGGCCGAGGATGGAGGGTGGTTCGTCGCATACATTTACCGTGCTCCGGAAAATCCTCTTGGAGGGTTGGTGTACATAAGCCGATTTAACCGAGAGCTCCACCAAATTCGCGGACCTGAACTTGTCCACACCAACGACAATGGTCAACGCGGCGATTTGCAACTGATCCATCGGGATGACGGCGGAACTCAGGTGTTCTGGGCCGAAAGCCAGGACGAAGAAGGCGGATACTGCGATTCCATACGTAGTCGTATTTACAATGTTCCCGGCTGTCCGGACGGCCCGACGATTCGAGCCAATGAGGAAGGGACCGAAGGATTCAGGATTCGCATACAATCTCTAGGATTGCCAGGAGGGCGATCGGCCCTACTCACGAAACCCGGTCCTCGCATCGGGATCCAGTACCTGGACAAATATGGGCGCCCTGAGTGCCCCGGGTAGCCCCTTCGGCTACTCGGAGCGAAACGGCGCGTCGAGAACCGGCGGGCGTTTGGGCGTGGTGGTCGTGCGTTGCAGTTCGACTTCGGAGACGAGAGCCGAGGGGGCGACGGCGCTGACCGGCACATAGCCGCTTTCCGCGCCGCAGAACCCGTTGAAGATCCCCGGCGTCTCGTCGGTGGCGATCAGCTTGCTGATGGACACCAGCGGCGTGCCCACCAACTCCGCTCCGCGCACCAGCGTTTCCTCGCCCGTGTCCGGATCGACCTTGTAGATCAGGCTCGGCTTGTTGGCGAAGGCCTGGAAGTTGTACGAATCGGTGGACGTCTCGCCGCCCATGGAGCGCTTGAGAATCAGGCCGAAGGGCTTGCCCTGGCGCTTGACCTCGTCGATGAGCATGGCCTTGAGCTTCTTGGCCGACACCTGCTTGTCCGACTCGACGATCGTATTGGCCATGCGCGCCATGGGGTCGTAAACGCCGTTGTTGCGGCCGTGGCCGTTGGAATGGTCGAAGCCGGGAATCGGCGCGCGGGACAGCAGATAGTTGCGCAGGACGCCGTGGTCGACCAGCGTCACCCGCTGGGCCGGGACGCCTTCACTGTCGTAGCGGTAGTAGCCGTTCAGATCCTGATCGCCCAGGTATTGCAGCGTCGGGTCGTCATAAACCGAGATGAACGTCGGCAGGATCTCCTTGCCCACCTTGCCCTTGAAGGTCTGCCCCTCCTGCGTGTCGCGCATGCGCTCGCCTTCCAGGCGATGGCCGATCGCCTCGTGGAAGAACGTCCCCGTCGTTTGCGGATCGAGGATCGCCGGACCGGAATAGGGGTCGATCTTGTCCGCGGTGCGCAGGGCCTTGATCTCGCTCACCATCTTGGTCGTCTCGGCGCGCAGTTCGTCGAACGTCGGCATCGACTTGGTCGTTCCCGCGTAACGCACATAGCTGTGTTCCAGCTCCATGCCGTCCACGGCCAGGGCTCGGGCGTAGACATAGAAGGTGAGCAGTTGGTCGTCGTCGACGATGACGGTGCCTTCGGTGTTGATGAAGTAGCGCGTCTCGACCTCGTGGGAAACCCGCACGGTCGATTCGAGCAGTTCCGGTTCGTCCTTCAACTCGGCGGACAGGTCGCGGATGAAATCGGTCCACGCGGCCTTGTCGAATTTCATGGGCTTGGATTTATCGAAATAGCGCGCCGGCTCCTGGCGGGAAAAGTCGTCGAATTGCTCGTCCTCGGGCGCGTCCGCGGTGTAGATGTCCGAACTTTTTTTCGACAGGAACGACGACAGCGCGTTTTTGTAGGCCTGGTCGGTGGCGAGCCACAACTGGCCGCGCAGGGCGGTGGCGTCGTCGTCCTTGGGGCCGTAGAACTGGCGCTCCACGTCGTGAAAATCCACGTCCGGGTTGTAGGAGAAGCGATAGCCGCCCTTGCCCGACGAGTCGAAGGTGTAGTCGCCGACGCGCACTTCCACGTACAGATCCCGGTGGTTGTTTTCGTAGTCGTCAAAAATTGCGCCGAAGCGGGCGGTCAGATTTTCCGATCGGGAGCTTTGCATCTGGTAGGCGACGAAATAGGGCGGGTCATATGTCCCCAGATGCATGGTTCGCGAGCGTTCCATCTCCTGCTGCATCGCTTTGAGGAGGGCGGTGCGGTCCTCCTCCCGGGCGAGGACGACATTGGCGGACAGGGCGATCGTCAAAACGGCGAGAAGGGCCGCGAGGGTGCGTTTCATGTATCCATCCGAAAAACGGCGCCCGATTTTTTCGAGACGCCGGCGCGGGGTCAAATCGGTGGGGAGCATATCACGGCCCCCCGAACGGCAAAAGTCGGCCCGAGGTTCGGACGGTGTCGGGAGCCGGGATGGTTGACAGTGTCGCAAGCCCTACCTCAAGATTCGCCCGGCCCCGATTCACCTCGGGGCTTTGGAGTGTTTGATGGCCCGAAGGCTGACCCTCGGCGTCCTGCTGGGCGCCCTCATTATGGCGGGAGCGATCTTCGCCTGCACGCCGTTGTCCGAGGACGAGCCGGACCCGGTGACGCAGTCCGCCGCGGTCGTTCGTCCCCTGACAGACACCAACAAGGCGTTTTTGTTCGTCGCCAATCCGTTTTTCGACGTGCTTTATCGCGTCGATCTGGACTCCCACCATGTCCGGCAGCGTCCCATCGGCGAGGCGCCCCACGATTTGGCGGCCAGCGCGGACGGGCGATACGTGGCCGTGGCTTCGGGCGGGAGCCGGTCGGTGACGGTGGTGCGTTCGGAGGATTTGGTGGGCCGGACGGTCCGCGTCGGGTTCGCGCCTCGGGATTTGGCGTTTTCGCCGGACGGCGCGTCGTTGGCCGTGGCGAACTATGACCAGTCGTCGGTGACGATCATCGACACGGGCGACTTCGGCCAGTGGGAGGTGCCGGTCGGCGTCGGGCCGATCAGTCTGGCGTTCGATCCCACCGGGGCGTTCCTCCTGGTGGCGAATTTCGAGTCGGACAGCGTGGAACTGATCGACATGGCCGAGCGCCGGCCGGTTGCCGAATGGCTCGACGCGCCCGTCGAGATGGTCGACGAGGGCGGCGTGGTGGACGTCGATGACGACGACGACACGTCAGATGACGACACCGTCGATGATGATACGGCCGACGACGACACCGGCGACGATGACATGGCCGACGATGACACGGCGGATGATGACACCGCCGATGACGACACCGCCGACGAACGTCCGGCAAAGCTCGACCTGGTCACGGGACTGGACGCGATCGACCGGCCGCAGGTCGTGACCTACGGGTTGCCGGACACACCGTCCGAGGGCGTGATTCTGATCGGCGTTCGGCAGGCGCCTGAATATGAATTGGACACGACGCGCGCCGATTCGGTCATTGCGTTGCGATTGCCGGACGGGATGGATCTGGCCGAATACGTCGCCGCGTTGCGCGAGGATGCCGCCGCCGCGCCGCCCCTGCGGGCGCAGATCGTCGAGGCGGGCGTCAATCCGCGAGCGCTGGTTTGGACGCCGACGGGCGATACCCTCTTCGGTCTGTTCTACGCCGCGGACGAATTCGGCACGACGACCAATGTTCTCTCCGAGTTGGAATTCGGCCCCGGCGGCTTGTTGCGCGAGTCCAAGCGCATCGCCGTCGGACGCAATCCCGCCGCCATGGCCCTGTCGTCCGACGGCCTGATGGTGGCGGTCGCCAACAAGGACGACGCGACCGTCAGCCTGGTCGACGCGGAGGACGGATCGCTGCGTTCGGTGGGCACGGAGGAGCAGCCTTTCGCGCTCGCCTATCGCCCCGACACCGACGAGTTGTTCGTCGCCCACCGGATCCCGCTGATGCCCGTCACGCGCATCCTGACCGACGAGGCCGAAGCGAAGCTGATTATCGAGACGCTCAGCGTCGGCGAGTTCGTGGGGGATTGATGAAACGCGTCGCGACCATTGCCGCCGTTCTGATCGCGCTGGCGTGCGCGGCGCCCGCGTCGGCCTACGACTGGGCGATTCAGGCGACTTTCTCCGGACGCACCGCCTCCATCCACGACGACGCCTATGACGACGTCTACGACGGCGCGTCTCTTTCCGGCTTCGACTTAGGGATCGACAGCGAGCTGCTATGGGGCTTCGGGCCGTATATGCGCCTGTTCAACGCGGACGTCGAGGAGACATACCGCGAAGAAATCGAGGCGCAACTCAGCCTGTCGGAAGCCGCGATCGGACTTCAGTGGCGATACTTTTTCGCGCCCTGGGTGGCGCCGGATTTGCGCGTTGGATTTTTGGGCTACGGCGCTCAACAGACCTTCGACGACGGTTCGCGAAAGGTCGAGCGGGACACGAGCGGCAAGGGCTTCGAACTGGCCCATAGTTGGAATTTTTACCCGCTGGCCTTCGTCGAGTCGCCCTACGTTCGCGGCATCGGCCTGAACGTCGGCATCAGCTACACCGGGCGCAAGCACGGCGACGAATTCGGCCGCATGGACCAGCTTCCGTCGACCAATTTCTCCCTCGGCCTGACCTATCGCTTCAGCTTCCGCGACTGGAAGGATCCCTGGCAGGAACGCAAGGAATACAACCAGGACCCGCCCGAGCCGATGCCGACTTTCCCCGACGAAGACGGCAAGATCGGCGTCGACCAATAGCGTGATTTCCTGTCGAAGACTTTAACCGAACGGAGCCCCTCCCTAATCCTCCTTCGCCAAGGCTACGGCCCGGCAAGCTGCGCGCGGCTCCGGCGGACGCAAAACCAAGCACTGCCCGGTCACATTGCGCCGAACCCCGCCTTTGGCTAAGTTCGCGGTATGAACACCGCCAAATCGCCTCACCTGATGGTGCTGATCCCTGCGTTTAACGAGCAGGCGCGCGTCGGCGACGTGGTGCGCGCGGTGCGCGAGGCGATCGCACCGGACCGCATCGTGGTGGTGGACGACGGGTCGGTGGACGACACGGCCCAGGCGGCGCGGCAGGCCGGGGCGACGGTTATCGAATTGCCGGTGAACCTGGGTTACGGAGCGGCGTTGCAGACCGGCTATCGCTACGCGCTGCGGGTGCGGGCGGCCAAAGTGTTGCAGATGGACGCCGACGGCCAACACCGGCCCGAGACCCTCAACAAGCTCATCGACGCCCAGGACGAGGGCGACATCGTCATCGGCTCGCGCTTTCTGGAAGCGCTCAGCTACAAAATGCCGTGGACGCGGCGCATCGGCGTCGAGCTGTTCTCCCGATTCGCCGCGGCGGTCAGCGGGCAACGGGTCTACGACGTCACCAGCGGGCTGCAACTCATCGACTGCAAGGTGCTGCCCTTTCTCGTCAGTCCGTATTTCCCCACCGACTACCCGGACGCGGACCTGCTGGTCCTGCTGCGTCGGTGCGGTTTCTCGATCAAGGAAGTCGCCGTGGGGATGAAGCCCAGCCCGCCGGGGAAAGTCTCCATGCACAAAGGGCCGAAGATCATTTATTATATCTACAAAATGACACTTTCCATCGGCCTGGCCATCTTCGAACGCAAACCGCGATACAAGGGGAGTGCCCCATGACGCCTACCCAGCGCATATTTGCTCTCACAGCGGCGGTTCTGATCTTCGTGTTCATCATCGACCTGGTGCGGCGACGAAAGATCGGAATTCAATATTCGATCTTATGGTTGTTCATGGGTGTTGTGATTTTTATTGTCGCGACGTGGTACGACAGCCTGCTGATTGTCACGAGTCTGATCGGCGCCGTGGTGCCGACGACGACACTGTTTATTTTCGGCATTTTGTTCCTCATGGTTATGACGCTGCATCTGACCATGCGCATCACGCAGCAGCAGATCACCATCGTCCAACTCGCTCAGGAGATCGCTCTGCTGAAACACGAGTTGGAGAGCGACGAGGACGCGCCCGGCTCCGGTGCGTGAATCGATCCGCCGTCTTTGGCGCCTGGGCGTCCCGCTGTTCGTCGTCGCGTTCATCGTGCTGACGCACGGTGAAGACCGCCTGACGACGCTGCTCGTCCCGATCGACGTCCGGGACGCCACGGGCTCCGTCTACGCCGAGGCGCGGTGGAATCGATTGGAGCTGGGCCCCCGCGACGGGCATTGGATCGACGCCGCCCCCGAATCCCACCCCGACGAATTGAGTGACGGCTTTATCGCGCGATATGACGTGATCGTACGTCGGATGGGGACGCTGGCGATCGACGCGATTGCCCCGGATAATCGGCGTTTCGTGCTGGCGCGGTTGGATCGCAGCCATTTCTGGCCGTATGTCGCCCAAATTCTCGACGGCCGGCCGCTGGAACTGGCGATCAAGGCGACGGCCGACGGCGCCGTCTCCGTCTTCGTCGACGGCGAAAGTCGCTCAATCGAGAACACCCCCTTTCCGCCGCCGTTTTCCATCAAGATGCAATTCGAGGAAGGCACCCATCTCGCCATTCTCAATCGAACCATCGCGCCGACGGATCCGAACAACTCCTTGCTGACGCTGGGCGACAACCCGCCGGTCGACCAATGGCGCGCCGACGGACAGGGGATGCGCAAATGGATCGCGCTGGCGATGTTTGTCGCGCTGGCGCTCGTCTGGTGGACGGGCGGCGAACACGCGCCGTGGCGGTCGGATTTTCGCGGTCCGCAGGATTTGGTCGCGGCGTCGTTGCTGCTCGTCACGCCGGTCGGGCTTGAGGTTTTCAACGCCGTCTCGCCGTCATGGCTGCTTTTGGCGCTCGTCGGGATTGCGTTTTGGCATGGGGCGTTTGCCCTGTGGCGACAGGGTCGAATCAAACTCGGAATCGCCGTCGCGCTGCTGCCGATTTTCGTCAATTTATTTTGGGTGTCGGCGAGCGGCGTGCCGGCGATCGGTGTCTTTTTATCGGCCGCGGTGCTGACGCTCATGGGGGCGCAGGAGGCGTTCATCGCCCGTCGCGAAAAGGCGTGGGCGGCTCCCATGGCCGGGCTGGCGTTGGTGCTCGTGTTGTTGCCGACGGAGTGGGCGGCGCGGGCGGCCTATCCGGACGGGCGCATCCTGCGCGGGGCGTCGGCGTCGCTGTTTGACGAGCTGTCCGAGGGGCGGCCCAACGTGGACGACGCCGCCCGCCTGGCGCCGAGCTATCCCGGTTCGCCCCTGTTGCCGCCGGAGGAGCGCGACCGGCCGGCGGTGGTTCTGCTCGGCGGGTCGGTGGTCTACGGCTCGGATGTGGACCCGAAAATGAACGTTGCCGATCTGCTGCGCGACAGATTGGGCGAAGCGGCGAGCGTCCACAACGCCGCGGGTGTCGGTCTCGTCTCAACGCAGCTCGCGGACCGATTCGTGCGTTACATCGCGCCTCTGCGGCCCGAGGTGGTCGTCGTCTACGCGAGGCACAACGACATCTTCCAATCCGGGCCTTTCACCTTGCGACAAATGCGCGAGGGCCCGCCGACGACCGTCGCGAAGGCGCGGGGCCTGTTGCGACAAAGCGTGTTGTATCGCCTGGCGGCGGAAACGGTCGCCCGATACAAGGAGCGTCGCCACTTGGGTCGGCCGCCGGACGACGCGATCGTCGGTGAGTTTCGCGCGAGCGTCGGCGAGATTGTCGACGCGGCAACCGCCTACGGCGGGCAGGTGATCCTCGTCCCCGAGGCGGTCGTGTTGCCCGAGGATCTGACGCCGGTGGTGCGTCGCCTCGGTGAGGTGTTGCGTGAATTCGGGAGTCGGGACCACGTGCGTGTGATCGACTTCGATCTGCCGCAAAAGGACAAATCCGGCGCCGAACTCTACACCGACGATGTGCATTTGACTGTGCAAGGCTACCAACATTTAACCGATGCTTTGGAGGCGCCGATCCGTCGCGCGCTGGACGCGTCGGGCGGGCAGGGCTAGCATTTTCTTTTTTGCCCACCGGGGGAATTCATGGCCAAGTTCAGCATCACGACCAAGACCGGCGACGAAGGCATGACGCGCCTCTACTCCGGCGAAAAGGTGTTCAAGGATTCGGAGCGCCCGACCGTCTACGGCGCGATTGACGAGTTGGAGGCGATCCTGGGCGTGTGCCGCGTGCTGGCGCAAAAGCCGGACACGAAAGAAGCGCTACTCTACATTCAACGCCAGCTTTTTCGCATCAACGGCGAGCTGGCGACCACGGCCAAGAAGCTCGACAAAGTGCCTCGGGTGGATCAGGCCATGCTCGACGAGATGGACCGGCGGCGCGACGCGCTGGAGGAGACGGTGGAGTTGCCCAACGGGTTCATCGTCTCGGGCGAGTCGCTGTCCTCGGGCTTTATCGACATCGCGAAAACCGTCGCCCGGCGCTGCGAACGCATGATCGTGACCATCCACCGGGGCGGCGTCATCGACAACGCGCTCATCCTCGTCTGGTTCAACCGCCTGTCCGACTACCTCTACCTCCTGGGCCGCCACGAAGGCGGCGAGCAGATTCTGGTGAAAGAGGAGTAGGACTGTCGGAGGCGAAGATCGGGGACTTAGGCGGCGTCCCGCCATTTCGCGATGTGTTCGATCAGAGCCCCGAACGGTAGTGAGGGGTTCCGTTTATCTCCAACAACATTCGAGTTTGACCCCTCACTACCGTTCGGGGCTCTGAATGGTCTGTTGCGGCACTTAAGGGACGGCCGCGACGCAGGAAATTCACACCTTCTCTCGGGCTTCGCCCTCGCGAAAGTGTGGCACCCATTCTCCTGGCGGCGAAACAAAAGAACAACGCCCGGCCTTTCGGCCGGGCGTTGCGTGTTTACGGGATGGGGAGGTTTAGATGCCGATGCCGCCGAGCAGGTCAGCCAGCAGGGCTTCCAGGTCGAGGTTGGTCCAGAGGCTGATGTTCGCGCTGTCGTAGGCGAAGATGCCGTTCGGGTTGTAGGCGTTGACATCGACACCGTCGGGCAGGTCGAAGCCGACCACGGCGATGATGTCATCCGAGCTGGGCGTGACGCCCAATTCGGCGGCCGGAACTTCCCAGGTGTACTCGCCGGAACCGTTGGCCGGGAACTGGACCTGCATGGTCGGGCCGTCAGCCGAGGCGTAGATCACGTGGATCAGGTCCGGCTGGGCGCCGCCGCCGTTGGACAACTCGAAGTTCAGCTCGCCGTCCACGTAGCTGGCGTTCTCCACGTTGGGCAGGAAGTCATCCGCGTCCACTTCCCAGGTGCTCGGGAAGTCGCCGGGAGACTCCAGGAAGCCCAGGTGCAGCGACAGGGCCGGAGCCATCAGGCCGTCCGGGTTCTTGATCAGGTCGGTCTGGGCCACCGCGAAGGTGAACGTGTTGCTGCCCAGGTCCGTGTAGTCCAGGGACATGTCGCCCGACTCGTCGGTGATGCCGAAGCCGAAGGGCAGCAGGTTGCGGTAGGCGATCTCGCCCAGGGACAGGCCGATGTAGTCATAGTCGCCGTCCATGTTGTCCACGTTCACCGGCAGGGCGCCCGTGGTCGCGGTGGAAGGCAGGGAGAGCGGATCGCTCGGATCCCAGTTGGGAACCGCGGAGCTGTCGTAGACCTTGAGGGCCGCGTTGAGCAGGGGTCCGATCAGCTCGGCCACGTCCAGGTCGGAGAACAGGTCCAGCAGACCGGCGATGTCGTCGGCCAGGGAGCCCACGGTGATGCCCAGGACGGAGCCCTGGATGGGATACTCGGTCGCGCCGTCGAGCACCGGCACCTGCACGGAGTCGTTGGAAATGCTGACCTTCGCGATCGACGGAATATTCAGGTTCAGGGCCGGGACATAGATGCTCTTGGGGATATCGACGTTCATCGGCTCGTCGAGTTCGATGCTCGCCGAGAACGTGGCCGTGGACAGCAGGTGGTCAAAGTCCAGGGAAAGCAGTTCCTGGCGGTTGATGCCGGGAATGGCCAGACCCAGGTAGACCGGGTTCTTGAACAGGCCCAGCAGGCCGGGCTGCGTGAGGCCCAAGGGCGAACCGCCGCTGGTGAAGTTGCCGGCGGCCGAGTCGCTGTAGGAGTTGTCGTTGCCGCAATCCAGACGGAAGGAGAAGGTGTTGGCGTCGGCGTTGACGCTCCAGGCCCAGCAGCCGTCGTTGTAGGCGGACACGGTCACGGCGCCGGCGGCCTTGGCGGTCGGGGCGGGCCAGACGAACTTGCCGTCGGCGTCGGTGGTGCCGCTGGCCAGCATGCTTTCGCCCTGCGTGACGACAACGTCGGCGCCTTCGATGGGCTCGCAAGTGGCGTCGTTGTAGACATACGCGGTGCCGGCGTCGTCATGAGCGCCGCCGCCGATGCCCGAGTTGTCCGTGTCGCATTTCAGCGACGCGGCGTCGTCATCGTCATCGTCGCCGGTGTCGTCGTCATCATCGTCGTCGTCGTCATCATCATCGTCGTCGTCATCGTCATCATCGTCGTCCGTCGTGTCGTCATCGTCGTCGTCCGTCGTGTCATCGTCGGTCGACGCGGAGTCGTCATCGTCGTCGTCATCGCCGCCGCCGCAACCGGTGCCGGCCATGGCCAGGACGAAGGCCGCCAGCATGGCGACGAGCAGATACATCCAAGGTTTCTTCATCGGGACCTCCCTACAAGGGTCAGTTAATGGGATGGGGAACTTCAATTTCGCCGTGAGAGGATTCTCCGGGCGATGTCCGATAAGCCGACCGCGAGAATCGGGTCGGAATCATGACCGAATGGGTGAGAACGTCGAACGCGTAGAGCATCTATTCATCCCGCGGGCGGCGCTTTGTGCGCACCGTACCCCTGCCGGACGATCGGGACCAATCTCCTGGCGGGCCGCACGCCGCGGCCGCCGGATCAGCCCCGAAAGATCCCGAAGGTCATTAAATTCAAAACCGAGGCGCATCCTACGAGCGCACGAATACCCTGTCAAGAAATAAGAGTCTAAAAAATGCCGCGAATTTCCACGATGTTACGATTCGTTTGTTTTGACGCGGTGCGGCTTCAGAATTTCGTGCGACCGGGCTTACGCCCGGCCTGACTGACCATTGGTCGATTCGAAATCAGCCCATCGCGCCTTCATACATCGCGTCGATCAGATCCTTATATTTCTCGTTAACGACGCGACGTTTAATCTTTTGCGAAGGTGTAAGAACGCCGTTGGCCTCCGAGAACTCATGGTCAACCAGGGTAAACTTCTTGATCTGTTCGAAGCGGGCCAGGTTCTTGTTGACCTTGTCGACGGCGGCCTGAACGTGCTCGACGACTTCCTTCTTTTTGATCAGATCGGCGTTGTCCGCAAAGTGGATCTTTTTGCGTTTGGCCCATTTGGTCATGGCATCGAAATCCGGCGCGATCAGGGCCGACAGGAAATTGCGATTGTCGCCGATGAGAATCACCGTCTCGATCAAGTGGTCGGTATTGAAGGCGTTTTCGATGGGATTGGGGGCGATGTTCTTGCCGCCGGAGGTGATGATCAGTTCCTTCTTGCGGTCGGTGATCATCAGCCGCCCCTTCTCGTCGAAGGCGCCGATATCCCCCGAACGGAACCAGCCGTCCTCGGTCATGACCTCGTCGGTGGATTTTTTGTCGCGATAGTAGCCCTTCATGACGTTCGGACCCTTGATGAGGATCTCGCCGTCCTCGTCGAGCTTGATCTCCACGCCGGGGATGGGCTCGCCGACGGTGCCCAGCTTGTTGTTGCCGGGGGTGGTGACGGTGGCGACCGGGCTGGTCTCGGTCAGGCCGTAGCCCTGGTAGATATCGATGCCCAGGCCGTTGAAGAACTCCATGAGTTCCTTGGCCAGCGGCCCGCCGCCGCCGTAGGCCACGCGCACCCGATCCAGGCCCGCCTGTTGCTTAACGATATGCAGAATCTTCGAGGCCGCCGCGTACTTGAGGGCGAGCATCTTGGGCACGGCCTTGCCTTCGTTGCGGTATTTGTAGACCTCCAGGCCCACGGCGTGGGACTCCCAGACCAACTTCTGGCGGGTGATGCGTTCACCGGCCAGGATGGACTGCACGCGCAGATAGAGCTTCTCATACAGCCGAGGCACGCTCATGAGGATCGTGGGCCGAACGGTGGTCAGGGCCTCGCGCATGGACTCGGGGTCGATGCCCTCGCTCATGCCCATGGTGCCGCCCACCTCCAGGCATCCCATGTAGTCGGCGACGAAGCCGAAGGAATGGCAAAGAGGCAGGTGGGACAGCCAGATGTCTTCCTTGCTCAGGTCGAACAGATGCTGCACCGGGCGCTGGGACAGGAAGTTCGCGTTGGTGAGCATGACGCCCTTGGGCACGCCGGTGGTCCCGGAGGTGTAAATCAGCGCCGCCACGTCGTCCTGCCCGACGGATTCGACCCGCTTGAACAGCTTGCCTTCGTCGTAGGAGTCCCGGCCTTGTTCGACGAAGGTGACGAAGTTGATCCAGCGCCCCTTGGGATCGTTGTCGATGGGCTCCAGCACGACGATGTGCTCGAGCTTGGGGCAGTCCTTCTTGACGTGCAGCGCCTTGTCGAGCTGGTCCTTGTCGCCCACGAAGACAAGCTTGGTGTTGGAATGCTTGAGGATGTACCCCGCTTCCTCGGCGGTGAGCGTGGGGTAGACCGTGGTAATCACGCACCCGGTGGTGGCGGCGCCGGAGGCGGCGGAGATCCAGGCGGGCCGGTTGCCGGAAAAGATGGCGATGTGATCGCCCTTCTTCAGGCCGGATTTGAGCAGGGCGGCCGCCGTGTATTCGTAAACCTGGACGCAGTCCTTACGGCTGTACTTGTGGAAGGTGTCGGTCATGCGCCCCCGATCGTCGCGCTTGCTGATGATGAGGGGGCGTTCCGGGTCTTCGTGCCGACGATTCCAATGAATGGCCGCAAGGGAGTTTTCCGGCAACGGCGCAGAGGACATCACGCGTCTCCTTCACAAAGGGCGAGGATAAATCAAGGGCTGGCCCAAACGTCCTCAAAATGGCGGGAAAATTCGCCCGATGCAAGGGGGCGCGGGGCCGGACAAACGTAGTTTCAAAGTCGCGACGGCAGAAAGTGAATTGGTTCGCGTTGCGAGAACCGTGGGCGTCGCACTTTCACGGCGACATTGTCGGGGGGAAGGTGTGGCACCCTCGTCAGTTCACCGCACCCGCATTGATCTCATACAACACCATCACTCCGTCGTGAGCGACGACCTCGCCCTTCTCGTCCAGGGTGCCCAGAAGGTTGGACCACTGCGTCGGGGTGAGGGATTTTCGCAGGGCCTGGGCGTTGAAGAAAAGGTGCGTGATGCCTCGGTCGGCGAATTGGGCGCGCAACTCGTCGGGGGTTTTGGAAGCGTCGATCATGCTCTTGAGGGTGCGGTCCTCGACGAAGGTGTCGGAGACGTAGGGCCGCCGAAAAAGGTAGCCGAAGTTGCCGGTGAGCACGGCCATGGGCTTCGCGTCGGTCGGGAGCTTTTCGTTGATGAATTTGTAGACCGGCCAGCCTTGGATGCGTCGGGACATATAAGCACCGGCATCCTCGGCGCCCACGACCACGGCGAAGGGTTGGATGCGCGCGTATTCCAATCCGGTCAGCGCCAGGTTGCCCGCCAGCGCCGCCGCGATGACGGCGATGCCGATGGGTCGCGCGCGTCCGCCGTCTCCCCAGGCTTTGTCGAACGCGGGGGCGGCGTAGACGGCGAGAATCGCCATCGCCGGGAGGGCCAGACGCGACACATGGGGCCCCGTCGCAAACAGCACGCACGCCATCACCGTGGCGATACCCAGACCGGGGAAGGCGTCGTCCCGGCGTTCTCCGGCCTTGCCGACGGCAACCGCCACCGCCCCGACGACCAACAACAGCAGCATCGGCCCCAGGCTGCCGCCGAACGCCACGTGGGCGAATTTGCCGAATAGGGCGATGTTGATCGGGAGCATCAGCATCCCCACCGGGCCCCGCCCCATGCCGAACTGGGACCACCAGATCTTCAGCGACGCCGCCAACTCCGCGTCCCAGTTCGCGCCGCCCAGCACATTCCAAAAAAGCGGGTAGACCGGGTTGCCGGTCAGCAGGAAATTGCGCGCCAAAAACGGCAGCCCGAAGGCCAGTCCCGCCGCCGCGAACACGCCGAATCCGGGCATGAGCGGCACGCCGTCCTTCCCGCGATGCACCATCAAAAACCAGATCGCGAACAGACCCGCGTAGGCCAGGCCGGTATATCGCGTGCTCACGCACCACCCGCCCATCAGGCCCAGCAGCGCCGGCAGACGCAGACACGCCGTTCCGTGTCGGTGCCAGGCGTACAACGTCGCCACGGCGGCCAGGACGACAAGCGTCATGGAAAGGTCCACGTACGCCGCCCCGGCGAAGACCATTGCCGTCGGGGACGCAACCAGGGCGACGGCGGCAACGGCGGCGGCGCGTTTGGACGTCCGGGCGGCGGCCAGTTCGAAGATCGTCCAACCGGACAAAACCAGGCACAGCAGGTGGTAGAGGCGACAGCCCACGTCGCCGAGGATCGGCAGCAGGACGGCGTAGATCATTTCCACGCCCATGGGATAGTGGGTGTAGAAATTGCCTTCGATGCCGGAAAGATTGCCGGTCTCAAGGACGTGACGCGGGAACATGAGGTGGTAGACCAGCTCGTCGCGCATCGTCGTCGGCGCCAGGGCGAAGAAGAACGCGGGAATCGAGAGAGCCGCGACGGCGAGCATTGCGGCTCGGGTTGTCTTATCGAGGTTCCGAAGTCGGGTCGGGAGGGCGGCGACATTCTCCCGGTCCATATAGAGCCCCGTCGCCGCGCCCAGGACCGCGATACCGGCGATGGCGTACGCCGCCGCTGTCGAAAACATCCCTATCGCCGCTACGGCAAACGCGACGACGCTGATCCCCACAGAGCCCAGCATGAACGACACGGCCCGCGTGCCCGGTGCGTCCGTCGGCCAGCGAAAGGGACGCAGCAACGCCCGGCCCAGTCCGTCGACCACGACAAACAGGACAAGGATTTCCAACAGTCCGAGGAGAATCGTCATGGAGTCGTTGCTACCACGGGAGGCGCCGGGGATCTACTCGACGGTGACTTTGGTGACGCGGGCGCGTTTGCCCTTGGCCGCGCCGTCGACGGGCAGGGCGCGCATCTCGGTCTCCAGGTAGTGGATGAGGCTTTGTAGCGCTTCGATCTTGGCGATATCGGCTTCCGTCTCGGCTGCCGCGGCGGTGCGAACGATCTCCGCGTCCAGCGCCTCGATCAGGCCGGAGAGGGCCTCGCGCTTGGCGGCGGTGATGTCCGGGTGGTCGCGCTTGGTCGTATCCGGCGGCAGAAGGCTGATGAAATAATCCAGCGTCGCCACCATGATGCGCAGGATGTGGGCGGGCAGCCCCAACGCCTCGGTGCCGGTGCGTTCGGCCAATTCGGCGAAGACGACCAGCGCCTCGCGCATGGCCAAAAGCCCCTCGCGCTGGCTGTTGTTCAGGTGCGTCTTGGCGCTGGAGAGGGATTCAAGGAATTCCCCCAGGCTCATGGGCTCGGTACCGGCCAACGGTTAGGCCTCTTTCGCGAAATGGATGTGAAAATACCCGTCCGTCAGGCGCGCCCGTGTCACGAAATGCTCGTCCAGGGCGCGAGGCAGGATCAGGTGGCGTTGGTAGTTGCCGATGGAGATGATCAGCTCTTCGTCCTTGGCCCACAGGTCGACCTCGTCCTTCTCCACGCCGGGCAGGGCGAGGACCATGTCGTAATTGCCCGGCGAGCCGTCCAGTTTGAACGGGCGGCCGGTCCACAGCACGTCGGACGGATCCCGGTCGCCGTAGGCCACGTTCGCCATCTCGGCGAGCATGTCCAGCCCCAGCATCTCCTCGGCGAACATGGGCGTCTGTAAAATCGGCAGCGGCGCGAAGGAGCGCTCGATCTGGTCGATGTACTCCTGCTGGCGTTCGACCCAGCCCTTGAAATAGCCGTCCCCCGCCGCCGCGGGCAGCACCCGGTTGGCCATCACCGCGTCGATGGGATAGCCGAACAGCGACAGATAGGTATGGGCGCGCTGCGTTTCCTGCAGGACGATCTTTTCCGGATTGGTGACAAGGCGAATGGAACTGTGTGCCGGGTCGGTCAGCAGGTCGCGCACGGCGATGACCCGGTCGTAGATCTTCTCGATGTTGGCGTAGACGTCCTTGTCGGGCATGGGCGCCTTGATAACGCGCTCCACGATGGGCTTGATGGCCAACGCGATTTTCTTTTCGATGTCGTAAAACTTCTCCATATACCACTGCAGGACGTCGGCTAGGCCCAGCAGTTGCAACGTGGAGCCGGTGGGGGCGCAGTCGATGATCGCCACGTCGAATTCGCCGCCGTCGCGGATCTCCAGCAACTTGATCAGGGCGAACAGATCCTCCATTCCGGGGACCACCGCCAGTTCTTCGGCCACCGCCTCCTGGTAGCCCTGGCTGGCCAGGAACTGCGTCAGGTATTTCTGGACCCGGCCCCAGTTCCGACGCAGTTCCGCGTGGACGCTGACCTCCTGGGCCCACAGGTTTTTCTCCACCTGCACCGCTTCGTTGCCCACGGTGGTTTGCAGCACGTCGCCCAGGGAGTGGGCCGCGTCCGTGGAAAGTACGATGGTTTTCTTGCCTCGTCGGGCGCAAGCCAGGGCCGTGGCCGTGGAAAGGCTGGTCTTTCCCACGCCGCCTTTTCCCGTGAACAGGATCACGCGCATTGGTGGAGAGCTTTTCGACATCGACCGGCAAGCTTAGCACCCGGCCCCCAAAACGCAAGAGCGACGGGCCTTTACGCCGCCGCGACCTCGCGTCAGGCGGGTGTGTTGACGAGGCGGGCGCGGCGGGGTGTTATCTAAGGAATGAACAAGCGACCATCCGCCATGTTGACGCCCGAGGAGGCCAAGGCCGTCCTCCTGGAAGATCTGACGCCTCTGCCGCCGGTGAGGGCGCTATTGCGGCACGCCTTGGGCCGGGCCTTGCGCGAGACGGTGCGTTCGACGCGGGATCTGCCGATCTCGGACAACTCGGCGATGGACGGGTTCGCCGTCCGGGCCGCCGACACCCAAAGCGCGACGCCCGAAAGCCCCGCGCGACTCGGCATCGTCGGGACGGTCCTGGCCGGGGATGTGCCTTCGGTGCGGATCGAGGAAGGCAAGGCCGCGCGCATCATGACCGGAGCGCCGATCCCGCCCGGGGCCGACGCGGTGGTTCCCATTGAGGTCACGCGCGTGGTGAACGGCGGCGTGCTGTTGGCCGAGCCCGTACGGCAGGGGGCGTTCGTCCGCCCGGCGGGGGAGGACGCCCAGGCGGGCGATGTCGTGATGCACGACGGCGACGCGTTGACCTCGGCGCGCATCGGCGTGCTGGCGATGGTCGGGCGGACGTTGATCGACGTGGGGCGCGCGCCACGTGTGGCGATCGTCAACACCGGCGGGGAGGTGGCCCACCCGGCGGCGATTCTGCGTCCGGGGCAATTGGCGAATGCGAACGGTCCGGCTCTAGTGGCGGCGATTCAGGAGGCCGGCGGCGAGCCGGGGCGGCCGGTGATCGTCGGCGACGACCGGGACGAATTGCGCCGGGCGCTGACGACGGCCCTGGACGAGGCGGATGTGGTCGTCACCACCGGCGGCGTCTCCATGGGCGAGACGGATTTTATCCCGGACGTGATGCGCGAGCTGGGCATGGCGATCCTGATCGAGCGTGTCGCGCAAAAACCGGGGATGCCGCTGAAATTCGGCCGCCTGGGCCACAAGCGCTGGCTGGGCCTGCCGGGCAATCCGACGTCGTCCCTGGTGTGTTTCGAAATCTACGGCCGCCTGCTCCTACGCCGGATGCAGGGCTATGCCGAGCTTGAGCCCCCTCCGGCATTCGGGCGATTCGCCGAGGCGATGACCAAGCCCAAGGGCAAGGCCCATTTCGTGCGCGCGGTCGCCGAATGCACCGAGGACGGGATCGTGCTGCGTCCGGCGGGGGCGCAAGGGTCGGGGTTGCTGACGCCGCTGGCCGCCGCGAATTGCCTGGCGATTTTGGACGCCGATCGGGATCTTTTCACGCCGGAGGACGCCGTGCCGATTCGTTTCCTCGGGACAGGGGGAGGGCGGACATGAGCAAACTGACGCACCTGGACGACGAGGGGCGGGCGCGCATGGTGGACGTGAGCGATAAGGTCGCCACCGCGCGGGAGGCCTTGGCACGGGGCACGGTCACGCTGGCCGGGGGGGCGTTCGAGGCGGTCCGTAACGGCGCCGCCAAGAAGGGCGACGTGCTGGCCGTGGCGCAGATCGCGGGTGTCCAAGCCGCCAAACGCACCGCCGAGTTGATTCCCCTTTGCCATCCCCTGCCGCTCACGCACATCGACGTGATCTGCGACCTGGATGCGGAAAACGAGGCCGTCGTCGTCACCGCCACGGCCAAGACCACCGGCCCGACCGGCGTCGAGATGGAGGCGCTGACCGCCGCGTCCGTCGCGTGCCTGACGATCTACGACATGACCAAATCGTACGCCAAGGGGCATGTCATCGGTCCGATTCGCCTGCTGGAAAAACGTGGGGGGAAGTCGGGAGAATGGCGCTCGGGGGATTGAGGACGCCCGTCCCGAACATTCAGAGCCCCGACCGGTAGGGAGGGGTCAGGTACGGCCCGGTACATCACAGTCGCTGACGAACATCGTCCGTAGCGTACCGGGTTGGACTAGACCGCTTACTACCGTGCGCGGCTCTGAAAGGTCGAAAGCGCATTTCGGTTCGTGACCCCGCGCTGACCCTTGGGGCTCAGAAGGGTTGAACGCTCTTCTGAAGTCGGTTGGAGCGAAGCGACTTCCACCAAGGATCCTTCAATAACGCGTCAGCGTGCAGGATGCGAAGCATCCGTCAGCCCATGGCGGCTACGCCATGTACTTCGCGTGGTAGGCCTTCAAATCGTCCACGACGCGGCGCGAGAGCATGATCGTCGCCAGGAGCGTGGGCAAGGCCATGAAGGCGAAGAGGATGTCCGAGACGTTGAGGACCGGGCCGAATTTCCAGATCGCGCCCAGGAACAGCGCCACCACGAACATGATGCGGTAGGGCATCACGATCGCCTCGCCGAACAGGTAGAACGCGCCCTGCTCGCCGTAGTACGACCACGAGATCATCGTCGAAAACGCGAAGAGGGACACGGCGGCCGTCACCAGGAATTTGCCGAATCCGGGAATGGACTGGTTGAACGCCTCGGCGGTGACGATGACGCCCTTGAGGTCCGAGTTCTCGGCGGCGCGGGCGATGAAGTCGCCGTCGGCGTAGATGCCCGAGATGGTGATGACCAGCGCCGTCATGGTGCAGACCACCAGCGTGTCGATGAAAGGTCCGAGCATGGCCACGAAGCCCTCGCGGATCGGCTCTTCGGTCTTGGCGGCCGCGTGGGCGATGGGCGCGCTGCCCAGCCCCGCTTCGTTGGAAAACACTCCGCGCCGAACGCCTTGTTGGATCACCGCGCCGATCGCGCCGCCGGCCACGGCTTGGCCGGTGAAGGCGTCCTTGAAGATCAGCACGAACAGATCGGGCAGCATGGAGATGTGCATCACGATGATGACGAGCGCCCCGGCGATATATAGCAGGCACATAAACGGCACGATGCGCGAAGCCACGTTGCCGATGCGCTTGATGCCGCCGATGATGACCAGGGCGACCAGAACCGCCAGGGCCAGGCCCGAGACCCACTTGGGAACGCCGAAGTAGTGGTCGAGCGCCACGGCGGCTTGGTTGGACTGGAACATATTGCCGCCGCCGAAGGTCGCGGCCATGACGAACAGCGCGAAGGCGACCGCCAACGGCTTCCACGCCTTGCCCAGGCCCTGTTCGATGTAATACATCGGCCCGCCGTGCACCTGGCCGGTTTCGTCGATGCGGCGATATTTCACCGCTAGGGTGCAGGTGAAGAACTTCGTGCCCATGCCGATCGCGCCGATGAGCCACATCCAGACCATCGCGCCGGGCCCGCCGGTGGTGATGGCCCAGGCCACGCCCGCGATGTTGCCCAGGCCGATCGTCGCCGACAGCGCCGTGGACAGAGCTTGAAAGTGGTTGATCGCGCCAGGGTCGTCGGCGTTGTCAAATTTGCCCAGGACCACCTGCACGGCGTGGGCGAAGTAACGCACCTGAACGCCTCGGGAGAGGATCAGGAAATACAGCCCCGAACCCACGCACCAAACGATCAGCGGCGGTCCCCAGACCAGTCCCGCCAACTCTCCCAACATCTGATTGACCGAGTCCATCCCGCCTCCCCATGGCGATTTTCGGCGCCGTGAAGGTTGTCGTCGTGGTTCGTCCGCTTGGGCAAAATGTCATGAAAAGGTCTCTTCGTTTTTGCACAAACGACGCCGTCGGCGCAAGCCAAGAGGCTTGGTCAAAGAGATTGGGTCCGGTGGTCGGGGAGATTCGGGTCGCTTCGGTCAAGCGCCACGGGTTGATTTTGCGTCGGCTACGCGCTGCGGTATTAGTTCGCCTCGGCTAAGCACCGCAGTACTCGTTGGCGTCGATTAGGCGCCGCAGTTCTCATTTGCGTCGATTAGGCGCCGCAGCCGCAACCGGCGTCGTCGTCATCATCGTCGCCGCCGACGGAAACCGCGTCGTCGTCATCGTCATCGCTGTCGCCGATGGGTTCGATGTCGGTGCCGCTGGGGTCGGATTCGCCGAGAGGAATGCCCTGGGAGGCGCGCAGGTATTCGCCTTGGGGGTGGTGCAGCACGAGCAGGTCCTCGGTGGCGGAGATGCTCTTGGTGGTGAAGCCCATGAAGGTCACGTCCGCGTCATCGGCCGGGTCGCTATCCAGACGCAGTAGCGTGAAGTCGGAGGAGGAACCGGCGGCGCCGGTGTCGATAAGGGTGGCGCCTTCGGTGAAGGGGGAGAAGCGCCAGTCCGGCGGCGTGCCGTTGCAGGTATTCGTGTGGAATTCCCAGGTCACGACCAGGCTCTTGGCCGACGCTTCGGTGGAAATGCAGTGGTTGGCTGTCAGAAACCAAGGCGTCTGCGTGGTGCCCACGTCGTTCATCAGCGTTCCGGTGCAGACGAAGTCCGACGAACCGACCGAGAAGAACATCTGGCCGACGGCGTTGAGTTCGTCCTCATCCACGGACGACTCGCATGACGCGTCCTCATGGCACGCGCCCGCCGCCTTGGGGGTGAAGCCTTCGGGCGAACTCGAAGGTCCGCCCTCGCCGCCCATCATGTCGACGACACCGTAGGAGATTTTGTCGATCCGGATCGCCGGGGGCGTGTCCGAGTCGGTGATGATCTCAAAGAACAAGGTGTCGCCCTTGACGATCGGGCCCCAGAAGTCGGCGTCGTCCTTGGCCGATTTCGGTTTGGCGACTTTTCGTCCGAAGGGCGCGTCGGCGGCGTCGTAGACCAAGGCCTCGCCGGCAACCTCACCGACAAAATGCGGGCGCAGGAACGCGGCGCCCTCGGCCCGGATCGCGACACGCCAGCTCTTCGTGCCGTCTTTCGCGGTCAGGCGCTGCCAGATGCCGGCGGACATGGGTTTCAAATCGATGTGCGTTCCGACCATTTTCCGTTTGGCGGCGCTCGGATCGGCGGACTCGGCGGCAAATCGCGCCTTCGCCTCGGCGATGGCCTCGGCGTCCACCACGATCGTGTGGGCCGGGTCGGCGGCCAGCTTCAGCATCAGGCCCGGGGAGACGACGCTGCGCACGGGCAATTCCCCCTTGTTCTTCTTGCGGATCTTGATCGACGGCGCCGAGACCGGCTCGTCGGATTCGGCGTAGAGCTTGCCGCCCATGTGCTCGGACAGGCCGTCCTCCCAGGCGACGGAGAACTTGCCGAACAGATCCCAGCCACCGGGCGTCGAATCGCTCTCGTCGTAGAGGTTGTTGCAGGCGCTGATCCCGCCGAACAACGTGCCGACGACCTGATGGTCTTCGTTGAGCAAAGCCGCGCCCGACGAGCCCTGCTCCGTGGGATGCACCGGAAATCCCACCTGCCAGAAGTTGTGTTCCTGCGCCGCGGCCATCGTCGACCCGGTCGTCAAACCGAGCACCATCGTCGTCGCCGCGACGATTGCGATCCCGATCGATCTCATATCGCCCCCAACGTGTCGGCGTTTCATCCTATCGGGCGGCCGGCGTATCCGGCTCGCGACCGCCGTGAGGCGACCGCACGTCCCGCGTATCCCGGAAAGTCTGACGGGAATCGGCCCGACGCGCAAGGTCGGTTTTTGGCCGGGCGACGCGGGGCGCGTTGTGCCCTTGCTCCTTGGGACATTTGCCGTTTCAATAGAAAGGTTTCAACTCTCACCATCAACGGAGCGTGGCCCCATGGCGCACATCCCTGCCGTGATTGCGTCGGAGGCGCCGAACGCGCCGACATCGTCCGTCGCGTGGATGCGAGCCGCGACATTCGGTGTCGTCGCGTTTCTCGCCTCGGCGACACTGGCTCAATTGCTGCTCGACCCGGCGCTCGGCTCGCCCGCTTATCGCGTTTTCCAGCATCTGCGCATTTTGGAAATGATGGCGGTGATCGGGATGGCCTGGTCGCTGCGCCGACGTTTCGCGACAACGTCCGACGCGGGCCGGGCGGCGGCGACGTGCATCGCGATGGGACTGACCGTTTCGCTTCTGGGCGATCTCATCAACGGACGCATCATCGATCTGGCCGGTTATACGCCGAACTACAAGTTGTTCACGGTGCCGGTCTTCGCGGTGGCGCACATCTTTTATATCGTCGCGTTCCAGCGTCTCACGTCCCGGCTGCTCGCGGGTGACACGCGACGCCGTCTGACGCTGGCCGCGTGGCCGGTGCTGGCGTTGGGTTTGTGGGCGGTGGCGGTTTCCGACAACCCGGACCCGCTGATTCGTCACGCCACCATCGGCTATGCCTTCATCGTCGTGGGCATGACGATCGCGTCGCTGTGGGTCGTGTTCGCCTTCGGCGCGGCCGGTCGCGACGCGGTGGCCGGGGCCGTGTTGTTTTTGATCTCCGACGTACTCCTCGGCGCTTACCTCCCCGAGCCGCCCGCCGGGATCGGTTTGGTGATTTGGGGGGCGTATCTACTCGGTCAGCTTCTCCTGGCCCGTACGATTCTCCTGGCCGAGCGGGTGCCTGCCGTCACCGTTTCGACACGAAACCGATCCTGATTCTTCGCTTTATGGCGCTGCTGTGACCCTGGCGTAAACCACCCACAATTCGTCAAGAAGATTTCGCCAAATTGATGGCGCGCCGAGCGATTGGCGCCATGATGATGTCACAGACGGCCCCTAAACCCTCCCCAGTTTCGTGGGACGGATGGCCCCGCGGCGATCTTTGTGCCTGGGCACCATTCGTTACCGCGATTTCCAAATCAACGACGTCCATTAGGAATCCAAGGGAGGGTCCCGAACGTGCAATTGCGAAACTGGAGTTTCCTGCTCTTCGTCCTGGTCGGCCTGTTGGCGCTGGTCGCCGTGGCTCCGGCCTGCGGCGGCGACGACGATGACGACGACGACGCGTCCGACGACGATGACGATGACGACGCCGGCGTGGACTGTGAAGACGGATTGTGCATCCTGACCGGCACGATCAAGTCCGACGTCACCATGACCGCCGACAACGAGTACCTGCTCTCCGGCGGCGTGTTCATCGGCGACGACGCCACCTCGGCCACGCTGACGATCGAGGCGGGCACGCGCATCTACGGCGAGTCGTCCTCCAACGGCATGCTGGTCATCAGTCGGGGCTCGAAGATTATGGCCGAAGGCACCGCCGACGCGCCCATCGTCTTCTCCTCGTCCAAGTCCGACGGCTCCCGCGCCCGCGGCGACTGGGGCGGTCTGATCCTGAACGGCCGCGCGCCGGTCAACAACTGCAACGCCGGCACCGACGCCGCGTTCTGCGAGGCCCTGGGCGAAGGCGGCACCGGCTTCTACGGCGGTGACGATCCGGATGACTCGAGCGGCGTGCTCAATTATGTGCGCGTCGAGTTCGCCGGTCGCATTCTTTCGCCGGACAACGAGCTCAACGGCATCGCCTTCCAGGGCGTGGGCCGGGGCACCGAAGTGGACAACATCCACGTGCACATGAACAAGGACGACGGCGTCGAGTTCTTCGGCGGCACGGTCAACGTGAAGCACATCATCATCACCGGCGTGGCCGACGACATGCTCGACTGGACCGACGGCTGGACCGGCAAGGTGCAATACGCGGTGCTGCAGCAGTACTCGGACGCCGGCGACAACGGCATCGAGGCCGACAACAGCGGCGAGGACAACACCGCCACGCCTCGTTCGCACCCGACGATCTCCAACGTGACCATCATCGGCTCGGGCTCGGACGAGTTCTCCTCGGACGGCATGCGCCTGCGCGAAGGCACCGCGGCCAACATCTACAACGCCGCCGTGATGAACTTCGCCGGCTCCTGCGTGAAGGTCGCCAACGTGGAGACCTACGAAAACGCCTGGGACACGGACCACCTGTCCGGCGAGCTGACGATCATGAACTCCCGCGTCACCTGCGACACCAACTTCAAGGACGAGTACGACTTTGAAGAGGACGGCGAGACCAAGATCCCCGGACCCTTCACCGTGGCCGACGATCTGTTCGGCGCCGATGATGCGGGCAACTCCACCGGCGATCTGGGCCTGACCGATCCGACCAACACGACCAGCCCGAACTGGGCCCCCGAAGGCGGCAGCGCCTTGCTGGGCGCGGGCGCGGCTCCGGACGATTCGTTCTTCGATGATGCCGATTACATCGGCGCCATCGGTTCGGACGACTGGACCACGTGGACCGAGTTCCCCGCGAACTAAGCGACAAACTTCGACGGCGGCCTTCGGGCCGCCGTCGCTTTGATGCATTTCATGGCTCCGGGCTAGCCGGGCCTTTCGGGTAAAGGACGTGTCGATGACTCCGCAACATTCGCTTCGCGACGCCGGTTTTGGCAACGGGCGACGTCGCGCGGCGCTTTCGGTGATTTTGGCGATCATCTCGTGCGTGGCGCTGGGAAATGGCGCCCGGGCCGAGGACGTGGACGAGATGGCCCGCAAGCTCACCGCCATGCGCGCCGAGGTCGAGTCCCTGGCCGACGAGTTGGATCTCTCCCAGCAGCGCCTGCGCAACGAACTGGATTCCCTGGCTCAGCAAAAAGCCGACCTGGAGATCCAGATCGACCGCGAGCAGATTCGCCTTCGCGAAGTGCAGGCGGCCATCGAACGTCAAAAGAAAAGCGCCACGGGCCTGAGCGAATCGGGCGCCGAACTGGTCGAGCCCCTGCGCGGGGACATCGCGGCGGTGCGCGCCTACGTCAAATCCGGACTTCCGTTTCGCGCGCCCGAGCGCTTGGCCGAGTTGGATCGCATCGAGGAAGACCTGACCTCCGGGCGCATCCGGCCGGAACGGGCGGCGTCCATGCTGTGGGCCTTCGTGGAAGACGAATTCCGCCTGACCGCCGATTCGGGATTGGATCAGCAGGTGGTGAGCCTGGGCGGCGAGGACCAACTGGCTCAGGTGGCGCGCCTGGGCATGGTGATGCTGCTGTTCAAGACCAACGACGGCCGTTTCGGCCACGCGGTGAAATCGGGCGACACGTGGACCTACGAGGAATTCGCCGCCGGCGCCGACGCCGGTCGTGCCGCCGAATTGTTCGACGCGTTCGAGAAGAACATCCGCGTCGGTTATTTCGAGGTTCCCGGCGTGCCGGCGAAACGGGAGGTGTCCCGATGACGCGACGAACGACCATGGCCTTTTTTGTCTTGGCGGGCTTGGTGCTGGGCCTGACCGCGATTCCGAACAACGCTTCGGCCGAGGACGATTCGCTGATCGCGGCCTATCGCAAGGAATTTGCGTTCCTGGCGGCCGAGAAGGCGAGCCTGCAGGGGCGTCTGGCCGATCAGGAGTCGATCGCCGCCGCGAAGATCAACGCGGCGAAAAACGAGTTGGGCAAGCTGCGCTCCACCTTGGTGGGGACCTCCGACCGCGTCGCCGCCGCCGAGGAGGAACTGGCCGCTTCCGGGCAGACCACCGAGAGCCTGGCCGAGGCCGTGGAATTGCTCGACGCGACCATTTCCCAGGCCACCTCGACGCTGCAAACCAATGGCGTGAAGGTCGAAGACATCGACCTGACGCACGAAGGCGCGGTGCAAACGGCGTTGGATGCGGTCTTCGGCGACGCCACGCGGCGCCTGGCCGAGCTGTCGAGCGTACGCTCCGAGCCGGGGGAATATTTCCTTGCCGACGGACGCAAGGCGACGGGCACGATCACGCGCATCGGGCGCGTGGCGGCGGTGGCGTCGGGCGAGAAGTCGGGCGTGCTGGCGCCGGCCGGTGACGGGCAATTTAAGCTCTGGGAAGGCGGCGACGCCAAGGCCGCGGCGGCGTTTACCCAAGGGCAGGCGCCCGAGTCGCTGGGCCTGTTCCTGTTCAGCAACCTGGACAAGGCCGTCGAACTGCCGAAGGAAAAAACGATTTTCGACGTGGTCGACAGCGGCGGCGTGATCGCTTACGTGATCGTCATACTGGGAATGGTGGCCCTGGTGCTGATTCTCTTCCGGGCCATGGCGCTCAGCCGGGCCGCCGCCGGGATGGACCGCCTGGTCGACGCGGTGACGCCGCTGGTGGACAAGGGCGAACTCGACAAGGCCGCCGGTGTCTGCGCCGACGCGTCCGGCTCCGTTTCGCGGGTGCTCGAAGCCACGATTCGCCACCTGGGAGTGCCTCGGGAGAAGCTGGACGACGTGATCTCCGAGCACATTCTCCACGAGGTGCCGACCCTGGACCGTTTCGGCTCAGCAATTCTCGTGGCCGCGTCCGTGGCCCCGCTGCTGGGCCTGCTGGGCACGGTGACGGGCATGATCTCCACGTTCGACATCATCACCGAGTTCGGCACCGGCGATCCCAAGCTGCTGTCCGGCGGTATTTCCGAGGCGTTGGTGACGACCGAGTTGGGACTGATCGTCGCGATTCCGGCGTTGCTGATCGGCACGCTGCTGTCCGGGTACGCGGACCGCATCAAGGACGCGATGGAGACCTCGGCGCTGCGCGTGGCCAACCGCTACGAACGCAGGGACGACGACGAAGATCGGCCCCGCGCCGCCAAAACGTCCCAGGCCGCGTAAGGCGTCGTCATGGGCGGTTTTTTCGCGGGAAGTCTGGATTATTTCCGACAGGGCGGAGCGGTGATGGCGCCGCTGCTGCTGTCCCTCGTCGCGCTGTGGTACGCCCTGGGCTATCGCAACGCCGCTTTGCGTCGCCCGCGTCATTTGAGCCTGCGCGAACTGGTGCGTCGCGGTCGCAACGGTTCCCTGGAGCATTCCGACGCCCTGATCGTCCGCGCGGTGCACGATGCATTGCGTTTCGCCGACTCTCGAAAGGGGAGGTTGGACCGGCGCTTTTTCCTGGATCTGTTCACCCCGATGCGCGAAGAGGCCGGGCGCCATCGCCTGTTGGTTTCGGTCATCGTGCGCACCGCGCCGTTGATGGGCCTTTTGGGCACGGTGATCGGCATGATCGAAACCTTCGACGCCCTGGGCGATATGAGCCTGTTCACGCAGTCGGGCGGCATCGCCGGAGGCATCTCCCAGGCCCTGATCACCACGCAGCTCGGTCTGGCGGTGGCGATTCCCGGTCTGCTGATCGGGCGCAATTTGGACAAGAAACAGGCCGATCTGGAAAACGAGCTGGACCAGTTGGCCGACCTGCTGTGCGGGCAGGGCTGATTCGGAACTGCGGAGGGAGATCGAAGCATGGGACGCTGGCGCATTCGACGAACGGGCGATCAGGGCATCGACATTTCGCCGCTGATCGACATGGTTTTCATCCTGCTGATCTTCTTCATGGTCTCCACCACCTTCGTCAAGGATCTCAAGCTCGAATTGGAGCGCCCCCAGGCCAACAGCGCCACGCGGGCTTCGTCCAAGTCGCTGCGGGTGCATATTGACCGGGGTGGCGAGATCTACATCGACGGCCAGGCCGTGCGCCCTTGGGTGGTGCAACAGCGGGTTTCCGATTTCCTCAAAACCTCCACCAGTAAGTCGGTGCTGGTCGTGACCGATCGCACCGTGCCGTCCGAACGTCTCATCGAGGTGGTGGACCACTGCCGCTTGGCCGGAGCGACGGACGTGGGCGTGGCGACGGAAAAAGAGGCGGGCTAAGCGCGGTGATCGACGAGCGACGGCAAAATCGGCGGCGCCTGGCGGGACTGGCCTGGATGGTGGGCGGAAGCCTGGCCGTGCTGATTCTCGTGTTCTCCATGAACAACACCGTCGGCATGCCCGACAAAGCCGCCGCGACCACGGCGACCAACGTCTCCATCCAAAAACCGCCGCCCAAGAAGAAGATGCCCGTCAAAAAACGGGAGGTGCGCAAACCCAAGTCGACGCAAAAATCCCCCCGGGCGCCGTTGCCGAAGATCGGCGGGGGTCTGGGCGGATTGTCCTTCGGCATTCCCGATTTCGACGCGGCGGCGCTGGGCGACGTGTCCGACAAGTTGCTGGGCGACATGGACGCGATGGTGATGAGCGAGGAGGCGGTCGACGATCCGCCCACGGTGCGTTCCCGGCCGGCGGCGGTATATCCGGCCCGCGCCCGGGTCAAGGGCATCACCGGGTCGGTGACGCTGAGTCTGCTGATCGACGAGACGGGCGACGTGGAGCGCGTGCAAATTTTGGAAGCTTCCCCGCCGGGTGTGTTCGACGAGGCCGCGCGGGAGGCGGTGCGGAACTGGCGCTTCGACCCGGCTTCCTACAAAGGCAAGCACGTCAAGGTCTGGGTGCGGCAGACGGTGCATTTTAAATTGGTCTGAAGTTGGTCCGAAGCTGGTCTGACTTTGGTTGGGCGCGGAGCGAACCGCGATTTTTCGATTCGAATTTCGATGCCATGGCGGATATGGGTGATGAGAATTTCTAGGGGCACAAAATGGGCGGCGACGGCGCTGGTTGCGGCGTTGCTCGCCGTGTCGGCGGTCGGCGCGTCGTGGGCCGACGAGACCGAGGAAGGCGCGCCGGACCATCTGGCGTTGGCGGCGTTGATGATCCGCGACGGGCACTTCGACCGGGCCGAGGCGGTGCTGGCGCGCGTGGACGAGGACGACAAGTCCCTCGATCGCCCGCGCTATTACACGCTGCGCGGCCTGTTGTTGCTCAGACGCGGGTTGTTCCTGGAAGCGCGGGAGAGCCTGGAAAAAGCCATCGACGCCGGGCAGACCGAGCCGCTGGTGCATCTCTATCTTGCCCAGGCCCACTACGGCGCGAAGGACTACGACAAGGCGCTGGCCGCGCTGGACGCCGCCGGGCCCGAAGCCCAGGCCATTGAGGGCGCGTACATCCTGCGCACCAACGCGCTGTGGAAAACCGACCGACGCGAAGAGGCATGGCGGGTTTTGGCCGAAGGCGCCGCCCGATTCCCCGAGAATTCTCAATTCGCCCGCGCGCGGACGTTCTACCTGCTCGAACTGGGCCTCTACCAGCAGGCCGTCGAATCGGGACAGGCGTACTTGGCCGGCGAGGGCGGGGCGGCCGAGGATTACGTGGCGATCGGCGAGGCCCTGCGTCGCAGCGGCGAGACCGGCAAGGCGCAGCAGCTCCTGGAAATCGGGCGGCTGCGTTATCCCGATTCGGTGGAGATCCTGGCGACGCTCGCCCACGCGTATCTGGACGCCGATCAGGACCGGGCCGCAGCCGGGCTTTTCGAACAGGCCGCGCGTCGCGATGCTTCGCTGGCCGTGGAAACCGCCGAGCTTTATCGCCGCCAGGGCCTCTACCACCAGGCTCTCTACCTCAACGCTCGCGTTTCCGACCAGAAGGAAAAGGTGAAGCAGCGCCTGGGCATCCTGCTGGAAATGGGACGGTACACCTCCGCCGTCGCGCTCGCGCCGCGCTTGTCGCGCCTGGGATTGCTGTCCGACGAAGAGGTGCGCTACGCCCTGGCCTATAGTTATTTCAAGATCGGGCAATACGAGCAGGCCGAGGCGCAACTCTCGGCCCTGAAGCGCGCCGATCTGTTCCGCAACGCCGGTGAACTGCGCAAGGCCATGGACGCCTGCCGCGAATCCCCCTGGTTGTGCCCCTGATGAATCGCCGCTTTTTGACAGCGCTTTTGGCGTGCGTGGGGATCCTTGTGCTCGTGGCCGGGGCGTCGGCCCAGGAGTCGGGCCATCTCAACGTTTTCGTGTTTGAAGAAGGGGCCGCCGCGCCGATGACGGACGTGCTGGTGTCCGTCGGCGGGCAGGACGAAGTCGCCGGAGACGACGGCTTGGCGCGCTTCGAGTTGTCGCCCGGAGAATACGAAATCGCCGCGCAGACGTCGTCCGGGACCAAGCACGTCCTGGGCGAGCGCGTTCCCGTCACCGCCGGCGAAACGACCGAAGTCCTCCTCACGACGCACCCCGGAGCCGCGCCCACCGCCGACATCGAGGCCCCCGTGGCCGCCGCGACGTCTGCCGTCGCCGACGCCGCCCCCACCGGCCCGCCGGGCGTCATCGAAGGCCATGTCACGAAGGTCGACACGGACGAAGCCGTCGAAGGCGCGCGGGTGTTCGTGCGCGGCGCGGCGGGAGAGGCGCGCACCGACGCGGACGGACGCTTCACCCTCACGCTCCCGCTCGGGACGCACACCCTGTCGATCCTGCACGGCGATTTTGACTCGCGCACCGTCGACGGGGTCGAGGTCAAATCCGGCGAGACAACGCCGTTCGACGTCGAACTCACGCCCAGTTCCCTGGCCCTGGCCGACTACACCGTCACCGCGCCCCATGTGGAAGGCGGTCTGGCGTCCATGCTGGAGACGCGCAAAAACGCCAACGCCGTCAGCGATGTCATCGGCGCCGAGCAGATCTCCAAGTCCGGCGACTCTTCGGCCGCCTCGGCTCTCAAGCGTGTCACGGGCCTGACGGTTGTCGGCGGAAAATATGTCTACGTGCGGGGCATGGGCGAGCGCTATTCCAGCACCCTGCTCAACGGCGCCAGCCTGCCCAGCCCCGAGCCCGAGCGGCGCGTCGTGCCTTTGGATATGTTCCCGACGGATATGCTCAGCAGCGTGATCGTGCAGAAAACCTATTCCCCCGACCTGCCCGGCGAGTTCGGCGGCGGCGCGGTGATCCTGCAAACGCGCGGCGTGCCCGATCAGTTTGTCGGCGAAGTGTCGGTCTCCGGCGGCTATCTGACCGGCACGACCGGCGAACGCGGTTTGATGGGCGAGAGCGGCTCGACCGACTGGCTGGGCATCGACGACGGCAGCCGTGACCTGCCCGGCAGCGTCCAGAACGCGACCGCCGACCAGGCGTTGCTGGAAGGCGATCGGTTCTCCAACGAGGGCTACTCGGCGGAGGAACTCGAGGAATTCGGCGAGGACATGCCGCGTAACTGGGGAGTGCATCGGGAGGAGGTGCCGTATGATTATGGAATGTCGGCGACGGTCGGTTCGCCGTTTCATCCCTGGGGCATCCCCATGGGCATCCTGGGCGGCGTGACCTACGGCAACGACTGGGACCTCACCAAGAGCCATCGCAATTATTACATCGTCGGCGCGGGCGATGAGTTGGAACTCCAGCACGGGTACGATTTCGAGACGCTGGAGCACAGCATCGACCTGGGCGGTATCGTCACCGCGGGCATCAATCCGAGTGACAATCATAAGATTCTTTCGACGACCATGCTCATCCGCACGACCGACAACGAAAACCGCATCTACCACGGACGCAATCGCGACGCCGGGACGGTCATCCGGGTGACGCGCCAGCGATGGCTGGAGCGCGAGTTGTTCGTGCAGCAGTTGACCGGCGAGCACACGATTCCCGTGCTGGCGAATCTGGGGATCGACTGGCGCTACACCTTCTCCAAGGCCAAGCGGGACGAGCCCGACCGCCGCGAGACGCGCTACGATCTGGTCGAAAACACGGGAGCGTATATCCTCTCCGATCGCCCGGAAGGCAACCAGCGGTTGTTCTCCTACCTGGAGGACGAGAACCACGATTTGGGTCTGGACTTGTCCATGCCGTTCAAGGATTGGCGCGGCCTGGAAGCGAAGGCCAAGGTCGGCGCGGCGTACGTCACCCGCGAACGCAAGGTCGACACGCGGCGATTCAAATATCAGCACAAAGGCCCGCTCTCGACGGACCCGGATGTCATCTCCAAGCCCGCCGACGAAATCTTCGTGCCGGAAAACATCGGCCCGGACGGGTTCCAGTTCGAGGAGATCACCCGGCCCACGGACAACTACAGCGCCGAGCAGGAGATCACGGCGGTCTACGCCATGGCCGATCTGCCGATCCTGGAACCGTGGCGCGTCATCGGCGGCGCGCGCTACGAGGAGTCGACGCAGAAGCTGGAGACCTTCGAGCTGTTCAATCCGAACTCGGAACCGATCGAGGCGGACCTTGCATCCGACGACATCCTGCCGGCCGTGAACATGACCTACGCCCTCACCGACGAAATGCTCGTTCGCGGCGCGTACAGCAAGACGATTTCCCGCCCCGATTTTCGCGAACTGTCCCCGGCCACGTTCAACGACGTCACCGGCGGCCGGCAGATCTTCGGCAACGAGAACCTGGATCGCACGCTGATCGAAAACCTGGACGCGCGTTGGGAGTGGTATCCCAGCAACGACCAGAGCCTGTCGTTCGGCGCCTTCTATAAGTTATTTCAAGATCCCATCGAGCAGATCGTGGTGCCTTCGGCGCAGCAATCGGTGACGTTCGAAAATGCCGACGAGGCGACGAACTGGGGCTTGGAACTGGACTTTCGCAACAACTACGGATTTGTCGCGAATTGGGCGGAGGATCTGTACACGGCGGGCAATCTGTCGTGGATCGAATCGAAGGTGAAGCTCGGCGACGACGTGGGCGTGCAGACCGAGGACGAGCGCCCGCTGCAAGGGCAGTCGCCGTACGTCATCAACCTGATGCTCGGCTACGACAACCTGGACTCGGGCACCAGCGCGTCGGTGCTCTACAACGTCTTCGGCCCGCGCATCGACCAGGTCGGCGCCCAGGGCGCGCCGGATATCATCGAAGAACCCTTCCACCAGCTCGACCTGGTGGCCTCCCAATCGCTGCCCTACGGTTTCAAGATCAAGGCCAAGGCGCAGAACCTCCTGGATCTGGAAGCCCGCAAGATGCAGGACGACGAGATCGTCGAGCGCTACTTCAAGGGCCGCGCGTTCAGCCTGAGTTTGTCCTGGAGATATTAGTCGCGTCGTCGCGGCAAACGTTGGGTGCCACACTTTCGCGACGCCATCGGCGGAGAGAAGGTGTGCGTTTGGCGGGAAAGCACGCCCGACCTTTCAGAGCCGCGACCGTCAGGAAGCGGGTTCATTCGACTCAGTACAAGCGTTGTCATCCCGAACAGCTTGTCCGCCATAGCTTTAGCGAAGGCGGGCAGTGAGGGACCTCGCGTGCGTTGTTCGAAACGAGTCCGACCAAACTGTGCCTCGCGCGACACTGTCGGAAATGTTTGTCGCGGGGATCGTGCCGGGTTGAGCCAACCCGCTCCCTGACGGTCGCGGCTCTGAAAGGCAGAATCCATTTCAAATAGCGTTCGAA
>JACKCT010000050.1 GCA_020633895.1 Deltaproteobacteria bacterium
ATTTGCCGCGCCGGTTTACGCGCAACGTAAACGTAGAAAAAAACCGCCGCCCCTTGGGGCAGCGGCGTGTTTTCACGATGGGATTGCGTTAGTCGGCCGGGGTAAACACGAACGTGTAGTCGATCGCGCTCATCTCGCCCAAGTCGCCGAAGGGAATGCGTCGGATGCGTTGGCAGACGCAGTCGCCGACCGACGAAACCGCCAGCGTGCTCGAGCGCACCGCGCACGAACTGACCGCGCCCGCGCCCGTCACCGCGAAGGCGACGCGCACATTACCCGCCAGCGACGGATTGGCCTTGAGTTCTTCCTCATAACAATGGCGGAACGCGCCGAAGCGGCGGCGAAGTTCGGCCTGGATGTCGGCCGTGATCATTGTGCCGTCGATCTCGGCTTTGGTCGGATCCTCCGGAGTCGGCGGCGGGTTGTAGAGTTTTTCGCCGATTTCCGGATGACCGGCGACGCCGACCGTTTCCCCGGGATCGACACCGTGATGGTGGCCGTTGCCGCGACGATCAACGCCGACCACGCCGTTGAGATTCCTCTCACCCCGACTCAGCGCCAGGCCGTCGCCGGGGCCGTTGAGGGCCACCTTGTTGCGCACGCCGTTCGGGTCGAGGCCGTTGGACGGTCCCAGGAGGCCGTGCAGCAGATTCGCGCCGGATTCGCTGTTCAGGATCGAGAGCAGATTGCCTTCCGACTTCCCGGCCGGGCCGTCGAGGACGGCGTCGGTTGCCGTGTTCGTGCCGCGACGCAACGTGTCCGACGGCGCCATGGCGGTTTTCGGTCCGGCTTCTTCCCGGCCGCCGGCGGGCAGGCCGGTCGGTTCGCCGATGGCCCCGAAGAGTTCATCAAGCGTCACCGGTGGAAGGACGTTTTTCACGTGCTGCGGAATCCGATCGCCCGGCGGCAGCGGCGCCGGTTTGGCGCTAACGCTCGGGGCGCTGATCGTCAGCATGGCCATGTGGATGAAAAACGAGAATAGCACCAGGACGAGGAACGGATGGTCGACGCCTTTCCAGAGGCCGCGGCGAATCTCGCGCTTCCAACTCTCCGGCAAGGGGTCCAACGGGGGACGGGGCAGGGTCATGGCTGTGTCCTTTCAACAAGGATTGCGCAACGACACGACCGCGTCGACAACGACCCTAGAAACGATGCACAGAGCCGCGCCGCGTGGCCTATCGCCCGCAATTCGTTTTATCCGTCCCCGTGAGGCAAGTTATATCACGATATCAAACACCGAACGCAAGGAAATTCTTACGACGAGGCGTGGCGGACGGCTGCGCGGCTATTTCGACGGCCGGGCGTGGGGCTTTGTCGACGTGTTGCGATTGGATGCGGATGTTTTCGTGAAACGGCGAGGGGAAATAGGGCGTTTGGGCGATTGGAGAGAGATTTCCAGATGCGTCCCAAGGGCTTGGCTGATGCGCTCCAAGGTCTTGATCGTCATATTCGCAATGCCCGGTCGCTCGTGACGACGATAGGTTTTTTCGTCGATTCCCATGCGCCGGGCGACCTGAGCTTGCGTCAGATTCCGTTCGCGCCGCGCCTGACGAATGCGAAGCGGAACGCGCAAATACTCCGGCAGCGGGATGAAGACCGCCTTCGAACCGGCGGGAACGCGGGGCTTGCGGGTGCGTTCGGGGTATTCGACATCTTTTTCGAACATATCCTCGATGGCGGTCACGAGGGCGTCGGTCGCCATGGCGCGAGCGTCGTCCTCGTCATCGCCCATGGAAAACGTCAGCGGAAATTCGGGAAATGAGACCGCAACGCACTCCCGGCCGTCGCCGAGGTCGTCCGGCGTGAAAATCGCCCAATATCCTTCGAAGCTGTCCGACATGGTCAGTCCCTACCTTCGTTTTCGTCCACGTATGCTTCGGCCTGTTTCAAGATCGCGTGAGCCAGGCCTTTGCCGATTTCTGTACGGTCCGGAACGGTCAGCGTGCGAATCGCCCGTTGGTGCGTGAATTTCATGTGGGAGCCCTTGCCGCCGGATTTGGGCGTCCATCCCAACCGCGCCAATTCCCGGATCAAATCGCGTTTTTTCATCGCGCCCCGCCATGATAGGGCATAAATGCCCTGTCAGCAAGTTTCGTGGATCGACGCGGATTATCGCCGTAACTCGTCCCGGATGCAAAACGGGCGTCCCTGGTCGGGACGCCCGCGGCGGTTCGGGATATTGAAATCGGCTAGGCGGGTTTTTTCGCCGTTTTGCGTTGGGAGTTGATCTGATTGATCAGCTTGACCGAGTACTCGTCGATCTCGTCGATGATGCGAATCGTGGAAGACTCGACCAAGGCGTGGCAGACCAGCGAGGGAATCGCCACCATCAGGCCGAACGCGGTGGTGTACAACGCGACGGCGATACCCCGCGTGAGCACCTGCTGCTTCATGGACGGGTCGACCTCGGCCACGGCCTTGAAGGCGATGATGATGCCGAAGATCGTTCCCAAAAGCCCCAGCAGCGTGGCGATGTTGGCGATGATCTGCAGCAGGTTCGTGCGCTGGGTGAGTTTCGGGAGCAGCTCCAGGGCCGTCTCGTCGACCGCGTTTTGCATCGCCCGATCGTTGGATCGATTGGCGCGCTGCAGACCGGCCTTGATGACCTGGGACAGCGCGGCGTTCTTCGAGCCGTCGCAGACCTTCACCGCCTGCTCGAACTGCCCCTTGGCGACGAAGTCCTGCACCTTCTTCATGAAGCGTCGGGCGTTGACGCTGTAATGCAGGTAAATGTAGTAGAAGCGGTCCAGCACAATGGCCAGCGCCACCGACGACGCAAACGCGATCACATACATGATCGCTCCGCCGTCCTTAAAAAAGCTCCCCAAGGTCTCCGTGCCCATAATGGACCTCCCGAATATCCCATCCGGTCGCGAAGGCGCTTCGCGTCAGGCGGCCTGCATCCCAAGCCGCGTTTAGATCCGACCGGTGAAAACGCGCCGTGGCCGGTAAGGCGGTGCGCGTCGATGGTTCATCGGCCGATTGTCGATCGAACTTTCGCTTTACCTATCACGAAAACGTCCGCCGGCAAATATCCCGGCGCGTCCGTTGTCGTCAGTTTAGAACTGCACGCCGCCGGTGACAATGAGGGCGACCGGGAAGTAGCCCAGGGAGATTTCGGTCTCCTTGCCGGCCTCCTGGCCGTCCATCGACAGGTCGCTGGCGACAATCAGATCGCCGCGAAGCTGCAGTCCGCCGACGATTTTATAGTTCTTCTTGCGCATGATCTGGCCGTCCACGCCGATCAGACCCCAGGGCCCCAGGCCCTGGCCGCTGGCCGAGTCGTCCTCGTCCTGGTCGCGGAAATACACGCCGTACAGGCCCAGGCCCACCAGGAAATAGGGATTGATCAGCCGCGTGTCCTTGGAGGAAAACAGCGAACGGCCGCCGCCGATGGACAGGCGGAACACGTTCATCACCCAGTCGAATTCCTGGTCTTCCAGATCCGCGTTGTCGAAGTTCACATCGGCGCTGCCCGACTGGCTGAAGTAGCCCACGTCCAGGTGGCCGATCCATTCCCGGGCGAAATAACCGTTCACATGCACCCCGAAGGCGGGGCCGAAGTTGCCCGAACCCGAGAACGTGGCGTCCTCGCCCTCGAACTTGCCCGAGGCGAAGGGAATCGTGCCGAAGATATTCAGCCCCAGGTCGGCGCCGACCTGCACGGTGTCTTCCATCATCCCCGTTTTTTCACTCTTGGCCGAGGCGACGCCGGGCACGACGAGCGCCACGGCCAGCACGACGACAAACCACCAAATCGAGCGGCATTTCATCTTCCAACTCCCACACGGATGCCCAAGCAATTAGCGGTGCCTACGCTTACATGGCCCGCGTCGGACTGTCAAGGCGAACGACCTTGCCGGATTGAGCGCAAGTCACCGATATTGCTTGCCTTCGATCCTTTGCGGAGCGGGTTTGTTTGCGGACGTCCTCTCGGGACACGAGGCCGCGCGCGCCACGACGCGGCTCCGGCGGGCCGGGATCACCGGGGCCGGGGCGTCATTGGGCGAAAAAGACCACCGCTCCCACCCGACAAGACCGTCCTTGACAAGCGACGTGCCATCCAGTAAATAAGCCCCCCGGTTGGGCCCAAAGCCTTGGGAAATCAGACATTTTTCGCGGTTGAGGCAGGTTGCGGCGCCGGGCCGAACGAGGGCGCCGCCGCCGATCGCCGCGTTTTCGAGGTCGACCATGAAACGGACGTATCAGCCGTCGAATTTGAAGAAAGTGCGCAAGCACGGGTTCCGTCACCGGATGAGCACCCGTTGGGGCCGCGCGGTCATCAGCCGCCGTCGGGCCAAGGGTCGGCATCGTCTGGCTCCGTCGGCGACGACGAAATAACGGGCCGTCATGAGCCGCGCCGAACGGCAGGCCCGGACCTTTCCCAAGAAACGACGACTCTTAAAACGTGGAGATTTTCGTCGGGTGGAGCGCCGGGGTCGGCGGTATCCCACGCGGGATCTGATCGTTTTGGTCGGCCGAGGAGCCAGGTCCTGGACCCGTCTGGGGCTGACGGTGAGCCACCACGTGGGCAAGTCCCACGACCGCAACCGCGTCAAGCGCTTGATCCGCGAATACTTCCGGACGCACAAGATGCGCTTTGCCGAGGGCTTCGACCTGGTGGTGATCGTCAAACGCCAACACCGCCTGTCCGGCCTGGCCGATGTGGAGCGAAACTTTGAACAGCTCTTTCGCCAAGCCCGAGAACTGGTCGCCTCCGAAGCGGCGCCTTCTTAATCGCGCGGCGCTGGGGCTCATCCGTCTCTACCAGCTTCTGATCTCCCCGATCCTGCCGGCGGCCTGCCGCTACCAACCGACCTGCTCCGAATACGCCGCCGAGTGCTTCGCCCACGAAAATGTTGTTCGAGCCCTTTGGCTGACGGTGCGTCGTCTGTCTCGCTGCCACCCCTGGGGCGGACACGGCTACGACCCTCCGCCGTGCCGACACCACCGCCACGGCGACGAAGGCCATGCCCACGGCTCGCCGGATGTCCACGAGAAATCCGCCGACGCGTCCAAGGCGTCCGCTTCCCCGGCTTTGACCCCGGCCCCGACACAGATTTCGACACAGACCTCGACACAAATCCCGACACAGACC
>JACKCT010000051.1 GCA_020633895.1 Deltaproteobacteria bacterium
CAGCAAGCGGTCCGGAACGTGGGCATTGCCGAGCGGTCGGGTTCCCGAGCCGGAGTGTGGCACCCGATTAATCCGCGCCTCCAACTACTTGATGAGCCCCCGCCCCATCGCTACCCTCCACGCATGATTTTCGACGACATCATCGCCGCGATCGCGACCGCCCACGGCGTGGCCGGAGTGGCGGTCGTGCGAGCGAGCGGGCCCGGCGCATTCGAACTGGCGCGGGGCATTTTCGTGCCCGCCGTGGAGGGCGACATCCCCCCGCGACGCATGACCTACGGCCGCTTCGTCGACGAGCACGGGCGCACGGTCGACGACGGCTACTTCGTGCATTTCCCGGAAGGCGCGTCGTTCACGGGGCAGGAGGTCGTGGAACTGCATACCCACGGCGGTCTCGCGGCCCCGGCGAAGGTTCTCTCGCTGCTGGCGGCCCGGGGGGCGCGCATGGCCGAGCCGGGGGAATTCACCCGTCGTGCGCTGCATACCGGGCGCGTCGATCTGGCGCAGGCCGAGGCGGTGCTCGACGTGGTCCATGCCCGGTCCGAGGCGGCGCTGAGGGCCGCGCGCTCCCGATTGGCGGGCGCCTTATCCGGACGGGTGGCGACGATTCGCGATCGGCTGATCGAGGCGAAGTCCCTCGTCGAGGCGGACATCGACTTCGAGGACGAAGACACGGGGCACGTCGACCCGGCCGAGGTCCGCGCGCTGCTCGCGTCGGTCGCGGACGACCTGGACGCTCTTTGTGCGACGTATCAGCGGGGGCGCGTCTATCGCGAGGGGGCGTATGCCGTCATCGCCGGGCGGCCGAACGTGGGTAAGAGCAGCCTGCTCAACGCGCTGTTGGGACGGCGCCGGGCGATCGTCGCCGATCAACCGGGCACGACACGCGACGCGGTGGAGGACGAGGCGATCCTGGGCGGCGTGCCGTTTCGATTGGTGGACACGGCGGGACTGCGTCGCGAGGCGGAGGCGATCGAATCGGAAGGCATCGAGATCGCCCGGGAGCGCATGGCCGAGGCCGACCTGATCGTCTTCGTCGTCGACGCGAGCGCGGGTTGGGGCGACGAGGACAAACAGCTTCGCGCCGAACTGCCGCCGGTGCCGGTCATCGAAGTGGCCAACAAATCCGACCTGCTCGACGATACGGGGCATGATGACGGATTGCTCGTGTCCGCCAAGACCGGTCGCGACCTGGACGCCCTCATCGCGACCATGGCCGCGACGGTCATCGGCGATGCCGGCGGTGAAGAAGAAGCGCTGCTCGCCCATGAGCGCCATTTCCGCCAATGCGATTTGGCCGCCGCCCGCGTGCGCGACGCCTTGGCCGCCCTCGACGCCGGTCTCTCCCCCGCCATCACCGCCCTCGAGATGCAGGACGCCATCAAGGCCCTCGGCGAAGTGCTCGGCGAAACGACACCCGACGACGTCTTGAATCAAATCTTCGCGCGCTTCTGCATCGGGAAATAATTCCGGCCTTTCAGAGCCGCGACCGTAAGGGAGCGGGTTGCCACGTCGCACCAACCTCCCTTACGGTCGCGGCTCTGAAGGGGCGTATGGGTATCACCGCGACGGGGCGCCCGGCGGGCTACAACGTCTCCGCCAACCACCCCAACGTTTGCGGGATCAACTCGTCTTCGAGCACGTTCGTGCACATGTGATTCCCGCCGGGGACGAGCAGAAAATCGACCGGCCCGCCCAGGCGATTGGCCAGGTCGACGGCGTGGTCCGGGTCGACGATCTCGTCCCGGTCGCCGTGCATGACCATGGCGGGGACTTTGACGGCGGCGACCGTGTCCTCGATGCGCATGCCGTCGATCAACGCGAACAGTTCTTCCGTCGTCGACGCGCCGGACCACTTGTACGCCCGCTCGATCTGCATATGGGCGACTTCGCGGATCACGCGCGAGAGGTGGTAGGGCGCGCCCAGGCTCGCCAGGGCGTGAAAGCGCGGTTCGGTCCCGGCGGCGAGGATGGCGACGATGCCGCCGAAGCTCAACCCGAACACGCCGACGCGTCCCACGTCGATCTCCGGACGACTTTGCAGAAAATCCACGCAAGCCTTGGCGCACTGCGTGACGTCGGCCAGCGAACGCATGCGCGAGCCGGTGAAATAGCTTTCGCCGAAACCGGATTGATCCACGTTCAGAATGGCGAGGCCGTGGGCGAGGGCGACGTCTTCGACCTTGACCGTCAGCTCCTTGGTCATGTCGTTGCCTTGGTAGAACACGACCGCGGGGAAGGGGCCGCCGCCGTCCGGCTTGCGATAGAGCGCCTTGACGGTTCCGGTGTCGACGGGCAGGTCGACCTTGAGCACGTCGATGCCCCGCGCGGCGACGTAGCGGTCGTAGGCGGCCAGCGAGCGACCGCTCAACACGGCGCATTGGGCGTCGTCGCGGCAGGCCCAGTCGGCGATTTGGTAGTAGATCGCGGTTCGGTGAAACAGTGTGGCCGCGTTCGCCTTGTCGCCGCCGTTTTCGGCCAATGTCGCTTTTTCTTCGGCGGATTCGGCCTGCCGGCGCCACGCGGCGACGAACGAATCGCCCAAGTCCTTCGTCTCGCCCATGGCGGCGTCGATGTCGGCCGGGTCGGCGCCGAAGATGGCCATGAACTCGGTGAACATCCGGAACATGGGGATGCGTTGCAGCCACCCGCGCCGCGCGACGAAGTCGACGATGCGCCGTTGCGTTTCCGGCGAGAATTTCACGAAAAGTCTTTGCGTCAGGGGCATGTCATCCTCGGCTGTCCTTAGTGTTCATAGCTCGGTATTCTTCGCCTAATGTTCATAGCCCAATTTTTCCGGCGTGTAAGCCTCACCGCGCCAGGTGGATTCAATGGCGCCGGGGCGGCCTTCCACGCATTCCCCGAAATGCACGCAAGGCACGCGAAATCGCGCCGCGAGGGCGACGGTGTTGCCGACCAGATCGCGGGGGACGGTGAACACGAGGGCGTAGTCGTCCCCGGCGGTGGCCGACAGGCGCAGGCGCTCTTCGTCGTCAAACGCCGGATGGGCGGCCAGGGCGGGGTGCGTCGGGATCGCGTCGAGGGAGAGGTGGAGCGCAAGCCCGCTTTGCTCGGCGATGTGCGCGGCGTCGGCGAGCAGGCCGTCGGACACATCCGCGCAGGCCGTCGCGCCCAGGTCCGCCAGCGCACGCCCCAGGCCGATCAACGCCTCGGGCCGTCGATAGGCGGCGAGCAGCGCGTCGTCGTCCATGCGCGCCTGCTGATTGCGCAACAGATGCACCGCCGCTCCCGCCGCCCCCAGGTGCCCGGCGACCATCACCGCGTCGCCGACCTTCGCGCCGTCTCGGGTCATCGGCTTGGGTGCGTGGCCGATGAAGGTGCATGTCAGCACCATTGGGCCGGGAATGGCGACCGTGTCCCCGCCGCCCAAGGTGACGCCGTATTTTTCGAAGGCCCCGGCCATGCCGCCGCGCATTTCGGCCAGGTCCTCATCCCGCACCGTCGCCGGAATCGCGGCGGACAGGAACGCCACGATGGGCAACTCCGGGTCCGCGCCGCCGGCCGCCAGATCCGACAGCGCCGTCGTCACCGCGCGATATCCCGCGTCGGCCCACGTCATGTAGTCCAGGTCGAAATGGACGCTCTGCACCATCGTGTCGATGGTCACGATCGGTGTCGCGGGCGCGGGGGCCAGCACGGCGCAATCCGAGCCGATGCCGACCGTCACGCCCGGCCCGGTGCGTCCGAATCGTTCGGCCAATGCCGCGATCCAGTCAAATTCGCGCATTCGTGGAATTTCCTTGCGTTTTCCCATGAGAGCCGCGACGGCCCTCGTTGATATATTCGGGACCGTCACTATAATCCCAGGGCTTGAACGGATGAAAGTCGGCGTCGACTTTTCGTCAAACAGAGCCCCGACCGTAAGGGAGGGGTTGTCGCAGCGCTTCGAGTCATTCGGGATCTCGCCTTGATTGCATCGTTGGGTGGAAAGGCCGGGTTGAAAGGCTCGACAACCCCGCGCTGAGGCTTGGGGCTCTGAGGGACACTCCCGTTCTCGGACGCACACGTGAGGAAATCCATGTACAAGAAAGTCGAGACCTGGTTTGACATCGTCGCCCAGGAGCACGAGGTCCTGAAGTTCTGGGACGAGTCGGACGCCTTCAACCGCCTGCGCGAGCAAAATCGCGACGGCGAGCCCTGGTCTTTCCTCGACGGCCCGATTACCGCCAACAACCCCATGGGCATCCACCACGCCTGGGGCCGCACCCTCAAGGACGCCTATCAGCGCTACCACGCCATGAACGGCCGCAAGCTGCGGTATCAAAACGGCTTTGACTGCCAGGGCCTGTGGGTCGAGGTGGAAGTCGAAAAAGAGTTGGGCTTCAAGTCCAAGCGGGACATCGAGGACTTCGGCATCGACAAATTCGTCGAGAAATGCAAGGAGCGCGTCCGCAAATATTCCGGCATCCAAACCGAGCAGTCCAAGCGTCTGGCCTATTGGATGGACTGGGACAATTCGTATTACACGATGTCCGACGAGAACAATTACACGATCTGGCGCTTCCTGAAAAAATGCCACGAGCGGGGCAAGGTCTATCGCGGGCACGACGTGATGCCCTGGTGCCCCCGCTGCGGCACGGGCCTATCCCAACACGAGATGCACGAGGGCTACAAGACGGTCAAGGACCTGTCGATCTTCGCGCGGTTCCCCGTAGTCGGACGCAAAAACGAATACTTCCTCGTCTGGACGACGACGCCCTGGACGCTCTCGTCGAACACCGCCATCGCCGTCAATCCCGAGTTGGAATACGCCAAGGTGCGTCAGGGGGACGACGTCTACTATCTGTCGAACCACCTGGTGAAATCGGTCGTGGGACGCAAGGGCGATTTCGAGATCGTCGAGACGATGCAGGGCTCGGCCTTCGACGGCTGGCTTTACAGCGGGCCCTTCGACGAAAACGAGAATCAGAAGATCGAGGCGGACGGCCATCCGGTCATCTTCTGGGATGAAGTCGCCGAGGCCGAAGGCACGGGCATCGTCCACATCGCGCCGGGCTGCGGTAAGGAAGACTTCGAACTGGGCAAGAAATACGACCT
>JACKCT010000052.1 GCA_020633895.1 Deltaproteobacteria bacterium
GTAGTGAGGGGTCAAACGCAAATGTTGTTCGAAGGAAGCCCGCCGGATTTGAGCTCCAAGCGTCAGCGCCGGGATTCCGAGTCGAAAAACGCTATCGACCTTTCAGAGCCGCGACCGTGAGGGAGCGGGTTGGTCCGCGCCGCGATCATCTTTCGACAAACCAGCCGCGAGCCGCTTGTCCACCTCCGCTAAAGCTACGGTGGAGGCGGGTAGTGAGGGGGCAAACTCGAACGTTGTTGAAATGAGATGTCGCCTATTCAGCGCCCCGACCTGCTTGCCTTGCCGACGTTGTTGGCGACGGGGCCTTGTCCGGGATTCCGCCGAAAAGGCGGTTACAATTTTTCCGCTTCGCTCGCTTTGATATCAAAAATCTGAACATGTTGGAATAATATATACAAACAAAATCCACGTGCTATATTGGCGGCGTTGAAATTTTTTGTGATGCGTCCGCTGCGGACGCCGTGCATTTCTTGGCGGGGCGTGTTTTTAACGCATGCCGAGTGAAATTAGGAGGGACTCACATGCAATCTTCTTTCTCCCCACTTCATTTCCATCGACGCATCTTGATCTTCTTGATCGCCGCCTTGCTCGCCCTATCGATCGCCATCGCCTGTTCGTCCGGCGATGACGACGACGATGACGATTCGGCCGACAGTTCTACGGATGACGACGATGACGATTATTCCGACGACGACTCGGCGGATGACGACTATTCGGACGATGACTACTCGGACGACGATGATGATGACTACTACGATGACGATGTCGACGACGACACCGAGCCGGACGAGGTGGAATGCCCGGACACCATGGACGACACGGTGCTCTATCTGTCCGCCGACGATTCCAACTCCCAGGCTTCGCCGGTCGTCGCCCGTGCGATCATCAATGCCGGCGACATCATGCCTCGGCAGAAGGTGCGCACGTACGAATTCACCAACTACTATCAGATCGAATACACGCCGCCGGAAAGCGACGCCATTCGTCTGGTGCCTCAGATGCGCGTGCACGACAATCCGGATTACGACACCGAATACACGCTTCAGATCGGCGCACAGAGCCTCGAACTGATCGGACGGCGGGCCAAGAACCTGGTGTTCTCCATGGACACGTCCGGCTCCATGGAAGGCCGGTCCATCACCCTGTTGCGCGACACGGCCCGGGCCATCGCCAAGAACCTCAAGCAGGGCGACATCGTCTCCATCGTCGAATGGGACAACATTATCAACGTGCCTCTCGACTCTCACGAAGTGAGCGGTCCCAACGACGCCACCCTGCTGGCCGTCATCGACGACCTGGTCGCCGGAGGCAGCACGGATTTGCACGGCGGGCTCGTCCGTGCCTATGAGTTGGCGCAGAAAAACTACGACGCCGACCGCCTGAACCGCGTCATTCTCATCAGTGACGGCCAAGCCAACACCGGCGTGACGGACATTGACATCATCGCCGGCGCCGCGGACGACTCGGAGCAGCAGGGCATCTACCTGGTCGGCGTGGGGGTGGGCGACGCCTCCAACTACTTCTACGACCTGCTCATGGACGACGTGACCGACGCGGGCAAGGGCGCGTATATCTTCATCGACTCCAAGCAGGAAGCCGAGCTGCAGTTCGGCGCGCGTTTCAACGAGAATATGGACGTGGCGGCGCTGGATGTGCGGGCGCGCCTGACGACGCCGTATTACCTGGTGCTGCGCGAGTTTCACGGCGAGGAATATTCGCCCAATCCCGAAGAGGTCGAGCCTCAGCACCTGGGCCCCAATGATGCGATGGTCTATCACCAGTTCCTCACCGTCTGCGGCCCCGACCTGCTCGATGAAAACGACGAGATGGAATTTCAGGTGACGTGGACCGATCCGGATTCGCTGGAGGACAAGTCGGCGACCGTGACCAAGACGATCGCCGAGCTTCTGGCCGATGACGCGGATCAGCTTATCAAGGGCGACGCGATCGTGGCCTACGCCGAAGCCCTCAAGCAGATCGACAAGCTCATCGACGAGAGCGACGCCCAGGAGGCGCTGGAACTGTGTCAGGCGACGAAGGCACAGGTGCAGGCGGCGGCTGACGAACTGAACGACGCCGAACTGGCGTCCATCGCCGACCTGCTCGATACCTACGAAGGCACGATCGAAAACTATCTCTAACGCAACCGACCCCGCAAACGACGCGCCCCGGCCATCGCGGCCGGGGCGTTTTCCTGGCGGCGTATTTTTCACGCGGGCGACGAAGGAGATTCTTCTCGACGATCCCGTTGCCGTCGCCTATCATCGATCGGCAGGGTTGCATTCCGACAATTCGAACCATCCTGGCAGGGATCTAAGAAGATGCCTCGCGGCTCGACCATTTTGTTCGCCCTCGGGATGGTGATCGCCTCGTTCTCGGTCGCCTTCGCCGACGGCACGACGCTCCCCGCCGCCCCGTCCTGGTGGTCCCACGACGGCGACGAGGCCGCCTCGTCTTACGGCAACGTGGTTTCCTCCGCGGGCGATGTGAACGGCGACGGATACGACGACGTCATCGTCGGCGCGCCCGACTGGAACGGCGACGGCTCGAAGATCGGCCGGGCGTTCGTCTACCTGGGCTCCGCCGCCGGGCTCGCGGCGACACCCCACGTCGTTTACGAAGGCGCTCTGGACAACGAACCGAGTTTCGGCCGTTCGGTGAGCCGGGCGGGGGATGTGAACGGCGACGGGTATGACGATGTCATCGTCGGCGAGGGCGGCACCGTGGGCGACGGGAGCAAGGGCGGCGCGGCCAAGGTCTACCTGGGATCGGCCTCGGGCCTGACGGCGGGCGACGCGGACTGGACGGTCATCGGCGACCACGCGGGCGACTTTTTCGGGATCAGCCTTTCCGGGGCGGGGGACGTGAACGGCGACGGCTATGACGACGTGATGATCGGCGCCAGCGCGTATTCCAAGGGCCAGGGCAACGAAGGCGCGGCGTTCGTGTATTTCGGCTCCAAGGCCGGATTGTCCTCGATCCCCGACTGGTCCGACGAGCCCGACGCCGAGGACGCGCGCATGGGCAGCGTGCTGCGTTCGGTGGGGGACGTGAACGACGACGGCTACGACGACATCATTGTCGGCGCGCCGGATTATTCCTCCAGCGGTAACGACGAGGACAAACACAAGGGCATGGCCCGCGTCTATTACGGCTCGGAAACCGGTCCGTCGGCCGACGCCGATTGGACGTACGTGGGCGGCTCGGCGTATCTGTCCTTCGCCTCGTCGGTGGCCGGGGCGGGGGATGTGAACGGCGACGGGTACGACGACGTGATCGTCGGGTCTCATCTGTATGAAGAGGAATACCCCAACGAGGGCGCGGCGTTCGTTTTTCTCGGGTCGAAGGACGGGTTGTCCGCCGAGGCGGACTGGTCGGATCGGTCGGGGGTGGCGCTGGGGCATTTCGGTGTGTCCGTCGCGCCGCTGGGCGACGTGAATGACGACGGCTACGACGATGTGGTCATCGGCGCCACCGGCACGGGCGTGCCGCGTATTTCGGTCTATCTGGGATCGGCCGATGGGCTTTCGACGGACGCCGACTGGACGTTGGACGAAATGCCCGGGATGGAAAACCTGGGTCTGAGCGTGGCCGGCGCGGGGGATGTGAACGGCGACGGTTGGGACGATCTGCTCGCCGGCGATTCGGGGTTTGGCGTCTCCGACGAAACGACCGAGCACGGCGCCGTCTTCCTATTCCTTGCCGGGCAAAGCACCGTCACCACCACGACCGCCGGGACCACGACGACGACAACCACGTCCGTCCCGACCACCTCGTCGACCACCACCACGACCGT
>JACKCT010000053.1 GCA_020633895.1 Deltaproteobacteria bacterium
CCGTGCGCGGCTCTGACATCGCACGGCGCCGAGACCTTATCGCAGGGGCGGATCAACCCGCTCCCTTACGGTCGCGGCTCAGAAAGCACGTCGCGGCATAGGAGACAGACGGGCCGTCGTTGCCCCTACTTGCCCGTGCGTGAGGCCAGTTCGGCTTCCAGGTCGGCGCGGTTCTCGGCGATGTAGGCCATCACGTCGTCCTCGGTGACGCCCAGGTCCGCGAACGTCGCCTCCATGATCTCCTTGGCGCCGCCGGCCTTGGTCATGCCCGTCTGTTCGAGCGTCATGTAAAACAGCGCGGCGCCCTTGAGCGGTTCGCTCTTGCGATAGTCCTTGCCGGTGGCCAAATCGCTGCCCTCTCCGGCCGCTTAGCGGCGCGAATCCGAATCCAGATAGACCTGCACCCGCTTGAACTCGCCGTCGCCCAGGCTGCGCGTGGCGACCTCGCCGTCGTCGCGCAACGTCGTGTGGATAATGCGCCGGTCAAAGGCCGACAACGGCTCGGACACCGCCGGGCGGCGACGCTTTTTCACCTGATCGGCCAAATCCCACGCGTCGTCCACCAGGCGCTGATATTTGCGATCCCGATAGTCCTCCGAGTCGACCACGATGCGTCCGATCTTCGGGTTCTGCTTGCCGGTCATGCGGTTGATCAGGTACTGCAGCGCGTCCAGGGTGGCGCCCCGGCGGCCGATGAAGATGCCCGATCCCTCGCACTCGATGTTCAGGATGAGCCGATCGTTTTCCTGCGAGGCGACCACGGTGGCCCGATCGTCGATCATGCGGCAGATGGACTCGAGCGCCCCGGCCGGGTCGAAGGATTCGTCCAGACCCTGATAATGGGGCTCGCGACGGGCGGGCGCGGCGTCGGACTCGTCCCCCTCGTCCGCGTCTTCGTCACCGAGATCCTCGACCGCCTCGGGCGCGGACTGGGCGGCGGGCTTGGCGGCCGGTTCGGGCTCACGCCGGAAACGCAACTCGTCCCGATCGTCCGCCTTGGTCGCGGCGGCGCCGTTGGTATTGCCGCTGATACTGCCGTTGGCGCCCCGCGCCGTGACGCGCACCTTGGCCATTTGCTTGCCCAGGCCCAAAAGACCGGCCTTGGCCTCCTGGAGGATTTCCACCTCCGCGTCCTCGGCCGAGGCCAGACCCAATTCGCCCAGCGCCGCGGCCACGGCCTCGTCCACGCTGGCGGCCTCCCGTTCCACATAACTCATGAAATGCACTCCTCAGCAAACCGGGCCGATCGCGGCCCATCCATCGATTGTCGTTGTTCGCCGCCGCCCGTTTTTCCGGCGCGGACGGGGATCTACGCCGCCGCCTCGGCCTTCTTGCCGGGCAACGTCGGACCACCATGCTTCTTGCGCAGGTAGTACTGCTGAATGATCGTCAGGATATTATTGACCAACCAGTATATCACCAAGCCGGAGGGGAAATTCAAGAAGAAAAACGTGAACATGACCGGCATGATGAGCATGATCTTCTGCTGCGTGGGATCCGCGGCGGAGGGCGTCATGAGCTGGTTGACCAGCATGGTCACGCCCATGATGATCGGCGTGATGTAGAGCGGGTCCGGCGCCGACAGATCGTGAATCCACAGGCCGAAAGGCGCGTGGCGCAGTTCGATCGTGCCGTAAAGCGCCCGGTAGAACGCCAGGAAAATCGGCAACTGCAACAGCATCGGAACGCATCCCGCCGCCGGGTTGACGCCGTGGGCCTTGTACAAGGCCATCGTCTCCTGGTTCATCTTTTCCCGGTCGTCGGCGTACTTCTCCCGGATCTCCTTCATCTTAGGTTGCAGCGCCGACATCTCCTGCATGGATTTGTACGACTTCTGCGTCAGAGGCAGGAGCAGGGTTTTGATGATGAGCGTGGTCAGGATGATCGCCACGCCCCAGTTGCCGAACACCTGATGGAAAAACGCCAGCACCCGCACCAGCAACTTGGAGATGACCGTGAACCACCCGAAATCCAGCGCCGCGTCGAAGTTGTGTCCGGCGGCGATGAGGGTTTCTTCCTTCTTGGGGCCCATGTAGGTGGCGAAATCGAAGGAGGCCTTGGACCCGGGCGTCAGGGGCGTGTCGCCGGTGGTCAGGACGGAGGACATGGGCGAGTTTTCCCCGGCGGGGGCGACGACCTGATCCTGCGTGTTGTCGGGGGTGCCGGGAGCGACGACCGACAGGAAATAGACGTCGCTAAAGCCCGCCCACAGCACGTTGGCGGCGTACGTCTCGCCGATCGCCTTCTCCAAAAACTGGCTTTCCAGCGAACCGGCCACGTAAGCCAGATGGTGGGCGCCCTTGGGCGGCTTGAACATGCCTTTCTCGGTCTTTTCCAGCTCGTGATAGTTCACCACGGAAAGGCGTCCCTGCCCGGCCTGCCCGGCGGGGGTCTCGATCTCCACGGTCAGTTTGACAGTGTAGTTGGCCAGGTCGGGGGTGTAGATCTTGCGCACGATGAACCCGGCGGCGTCTTCCCGTTCAAAGACGACGCGATTCGGATCGCGGCTGACGATGCGGTAGTTCAGGTTTTCCGAAAGCTGGGGCCCGGCGCCGACCCAGTACGTGGCCAACGGCAGCTTGCCCATGGGGGCGGTGGCGATCATCTCGACGGGTTCGCCGTCCGGTCCGGCCTCGGCGTTGTACTGCATCAGCTTCCAGGAGGCGATGCGCGCGCCCACGTTGGTGAACTGCACCTCGACCGTGTCGCTCTTGACCGTCACCGGCGGCTGAGGGGGATAGGACGGGGCCGAGGCGACGGGAGCGGCGTCCGGGGTCGCGGGGGCGGTCGGCTCGTCACCGGCGGTGCCGACCATCGCGGTGGGTGTCGGCGTGGTCTCACCGGTCAACGGCGGGGCGCCGGTGGATTCGGCGGTATCGGCGGGCGTGACCGTCTCGGGCTTTTCGCTGGGCATAAACCAGATCAGGAGGATCAGGGCGATCAGCGAAATGCCGATGATCATGTCTTTATCCATGACGCGGCAACCTTTGTATCAAGATCTGTGTCGA
>JACKCT010000054.1 GCA_020633895.1 Deltaproteobacteria bacterium
CGACGACGATTCGGTGGATGACGACAGCGTGGACGATGATACGTCGGATGATGACAGCGATGATGATTCGACGGACGACGATAGCGACGACGACGACTCGACGCCGGGTGACGACGACGACGATGACGACGACTCGGGATGCGGCTGCTGACGGCGGCCGCGTCGCCTCGATTGGATCGTTGAATGAAATGAGACGATGGCTACAGAACATTCGTCTTCTAGTCGTCGCGGTAACGACGTAGAAACGGCATAAATTTCGACATTTTGAACGCGATCGCCTTTCGAGGCGGTCGCGTTTTTGAATTTAGTATTGCGAAAAATCCCCGCTTGGGTCAGGCTGACAGGGCTGGTTAAGAATGGGTGTGGGTCGGTGTCCATTGGGGATGGCACATGCGCGCGATTTCGGCGCACACGGCGGCGGCGATTGCTCAGTACGTCAAAAGCCACCGCCGACAAATTCGAATTTCCGCATGGATCGGGACCGAAGGGATTGAAGGTTGGCCCTCGGCGGCGGAGTTGGCCGAGCGGTTGATTGCTCGCTTCGGTGACATGGGCTTGCGTCTGGCCGATGACGGCCCGGCGTCGCGTTATGCCCAAGCCCTGGCCCAAATTCCCCCCGCCTCCCGACGATTCTTCCTACGCGAATTGCGCGATACCGCGCCCCCCATCCCCTGGACTCATCTCTCCCTCGCCCAACTCGCCGGCGACGGGTGGCTCAATCTCATCCTGGCGACCGGTTCCGACGACCTGATCGAGCGGGCATTCCACCTGGCGGGCGTCCCCCTGGGCAGCGTCGTGGACGGCCGCCGTCCCGAGTTGGCGGTGGACGGAGTGCGTTCCGGCAGTGTGGTCCGGCTGGAGGGGTTGGGGGAAAACGCCTACCCGTTCATCGGCGACGACGACGACAAAAACACGCTGGCGACATTGCGACAGGCGGTCTACCGAGCCGCGGCCGACTCGGTGATGATCGTGGCGCGCTATGACGGCCGGGGCGATCCGTTGTTCGAATTGCTGTGTGACGTGGGGCGCTTCGGGCACGGCCTGTATTGGATCGGCCGGGACGAACGCCCGCCCGCCGACGCGGCCCAACGGCTGTTTTCCGAAAAGCGCAACGCCCACTACCTGGGCGGTCGGGACGCGGACGCGTTTTTGCTCGCGTTGACGCGGGACGGCTTGGGTCTGCCGGAACCGGCGCTGTTCGCCGACCCCGAGGAATATGTACGTCGGATGCAGGCCCAAGTGGCCCCCAGGCCCGCTGCGCCCTACGAAGAACCGGTCGCCGATGAAACCCCCGTACTGGAACGCCCGCCCCGCACCACCATCAACCTGATGGACGGCCCCCGTCGTGCCGCGGCGCGAGACGTCGCGCGCAGCCGTGCGGTCGACGCGGGTTCGAAGCACAACGGCAAGGCTCAACCTCGTCGGCAACCGGAGAACGGAATCGGCGCTCCCGAGGTGGAAACGATCGAAGAGACGCTGGACGAAACGCCGCTATCCGGCGGCATCGGCATGATGGTCGAAGAGGTGATCGTGGAAGGCGCGGCTCCGACGAACGGGCGTGCCCAAGGGTCGCGGGCGAGCGGGTTCAGCGATATCGAGGAAGCCTTTCACGACGACGCCGTCTACGGTCTGGACAACGTGGACGCAGCAGAGCCGTCCAACGGCAAGGCCGCCGAGGATGTCTTTGAGCCGCCCCTGGCCGAGGTCAACCACGCCGTCGCCATCGAGGCGCGGGAGGCGGCCGACCGGGGCGAATTCGACCGCTTCATCCTGCTTTGCGACGAGGCGCTGGACACCCGCGTGAAGGACTACCACACGCAGATCGCGATGTACGCCGTCACCATGGGCAACGACATGCTCGCCCGACGCAAATATTATCGCGCGGGATTCTGCTTCGATCGGGCCGCCAGCCTGGATCCGGACAACTCCGACGCCTTCGACGGCCTGGCCACCGTCGCGAAGGCCAAGGGCGATTCGTCCGGCGCCGAGCGCTACTCCGCCAAGGCCGATTCGATCAAACGCACCCGTTGAACTCGATCGGACGACGTTGCCGCCGGGTTGTCTCGACCCGCGACGCCGCCTCCCCTTTTTCTCAACGCCGTTCCGCGTTAAAACGTCAGGCCGAACCAAGTGGGCGGACCATGATCAAGCTGATCGACGTGCATAAGACATTTCGCGGGCAGAAGGTGCTCAACGGCATCAATATGCATTGCCGCAAGGGGGAGATCACCGTGCTGATCGGCCGCTCGGGCAGCGGCAAGTCGGTGAGCCTCAAGCATATCATCGGCCTGATCAATCCGGACTCGGGGCAGGTGCTCATCGAGGGCCACGACATCACCAAGATGGACTCGATCAACCTCAACGAAACGCGGCGCAAGTTCGGGATGCTCTTTCAGGACGGCGCCATGTTCGACTCGATGACCATCGAGGAAAACGTCGGCTTTCCCCTCAAGGAGCAGTACGCCTACACCAAAGCCGAGATCAAGGAACGGGTGCGCGAGGCCCTGGCCCAGGTCGGCCTGTACGGCGTGGAACACAAGCTGCCCAGCGAGCTTTCGGGCGGTATGCGCAAACGCGCGGCGCTGGCCCGGGCGATTATCCTTTCGCCCAAGATTCTGCTCTACGACGAGCCCACGACGGGCCTGGACCCGATCATGACCGACTCGGTCAACCGCCTCATCGTCAAGACGCAGCAGGAGTTGGGCATCACCAGCTTCATCATCAGCCACGACATGGAGGCGGCCTTTCGCATCGCCCACCAGATCTGCGTGCTTTACCAGGGACGCATCATCGCCGCCGGTTCCCCCTCGGAAATCCGCGCCAGCACCGACCCGTTCATCTCCGCCTTCATCTCGGGCGAGAACACGCAGGAA
>JACKCT010000055.1 GCA_020633895.1 Deltaproteobacteria bacterium
TCATCGCAGGACGCCGAGCACTTTTTTCCAAGGCGTACCAACCCGCTCCCTACAGGTCGCGGCTCTGAACGAGAATTCAGCATAGAAGAACGGCGGGGCGGCTCAGGTGCGCAGCGCGACCGCGCGGGCAAAGTCGATGATGGCGCCGGGATGCATCGCGTGGATGTGGTTGTATTCGACGTAGCAACTGGCGTCGCAGGAGGAGCAGCCCATGCGCGAGGTGGTGGAAAAGGCGCCCTCGAAGCCGTCGGTGAGCACGTTGCGCGTGGGCACGGACCCGACGGTGAGCGAGCAGGGGTAGAGATCGCCGTTGGTATCGATGTTCGCGAACAGGTCCCCGGCATAGCACGGCAGCCAGGAAACCTGCTCCTTGCTCGTCGGCTCGGCGTAGTCGTGCCAGCTTCGCAGATAGCGCAGGTAATGCACCGTGTTCGCAATCGGCGCGCCGGCCTGCTTGGCGTCGATCAGCCGTCCCACCGCCTCGCGCAGTTCCCGGTCCCCCGGCGCCAGCACGTCCCGCGCGTCGCCCATCAAATCGTTGTGATGCAGCACCTGGAAGGTCGCCAGGAAGTTGTACTTGCGCGCCTGTTCGAGCACATAGTCCACATCGCCCACGTTGTGCTTGGTCAGCACGGTGATCGTCCAAAGCCGCTTGTCCCCGGCCAACGCCTGGATCGCGTCCATGGCCCCGGCGTGGGCGCCCTTGGTGCGGTTGCGGTCGTGGTTTTCCTCCCGGCCGTCGAAGGAGATGACGATGTGGTCGGCCGCCTTCAGTGCGGGAAGTTTCTTGCGCACCAGGATGCCGTTGGTGTCGACACTGACGTAGAAGCCCTGGTCCTTGGCGGCGCGCAGGATCTCGCCGATGTCGTTGCGGATCAACGGCTCGCCGCCCCAAATGCCCAAGCGGGCCGTTCCCGCCCGGCGCATCTGCCCGAAGAGCGTCTTGAGCTGGTCCAGGCTCATCTCCTTGCTCTTGCGCGTGGGAATCTTGCAGTACTCGCAAAGGTAGGTGCATCGGTCGGTGACGCTGAGCATGACGTTGAGCGGACGGCGGACCCCCCGCACGTGAAAATCCAGCGTCCCCGCGCCCATGCGCCACAGATTTTGAATACCGATCGACAAAGCTCGCGTCACTCCCGCACAAAAGACCCTGTTGGGACCGTCGCGCAGCTTATCCCATGCCCCGCGCCCCCACCACCCCCGTCGGGGAAATGCGTGAGGTGTCTTTCGTCCCTCGCCGGACGCGGGGATTCGCGCAAAAGCGTGAATTAACGTCTTTTCTCCGGGACAAAAATCGGCTTATGATAAAAGTTCATCATGCCCACGCAGACATAACGAACGCGGCGGACGCCCCGGCGGCACTTCGAAGGTGCGGCGAGGGGGTTGTGCATGCCGCGATGTTGAGCAAAGGAGAGATCCGGTCATGGATGGGGTGATCCTCGCCGCGGGGCAAGGCAAACGGCTGCGGCCGTTGACCGAGTCCATCCCCAAGGCGCTGATCAAGGTCGGCACGCACACCCTGGCGGAGCACATTTTGCTGGGGATGGCGTCGGTGGGCGTGGACAACGTGGTATTCGTGACCGGATTCATGGGCAGCCGGGTCGAAAATTTCTTCGCCCGAGGCAATCAGTGGGAGTTGGCGACCAGCTTCGTCGAACAGGAACAATTAAGCGGCACCGCCGCGGCCCTGGCCCTGGTCGAGGAAGTGGTGACGACCAATCCCTTCTATTGCGCCTACGGCGACGTCTACGTGGCCGACATCCGCAACTACCGCCGCTTCCTGGACTTCCACCTTTCCGGCGGATTCGAATTTTCCATCATGTGCAACCCGGTCGACGA
>JACKCT010000056.1 GCA_020633895.1 Deltaproteobacteria bacterium
GCCGGAGACGCCGCCCACGCCGTCGCCGAGTCCGCCAAGCTGAAACTCGCCGCGCTGCCGATGATGGGGTGGCAAGCGATGGTCGGACACGTCGCGGCCCTGACCGTGCTATCGAACCTGGGCAAGATGCTCCCCGCCTTCGTCTATCGGGACGAAGCCCACTGGCGCGAGCGCCTGGCGCTGGCGATCGGCATGTGGCCGCGAGGCGAGGTGGGCGCGGGCATCCTGATCGTCAGCCTCGGGTACGGCATGGGCGGCACTATCCTCGCGGTGTGCGTCCTGGTCCTGGCGTTGAATCTGACGCTCACCGGGCCGTTTATCTGGATCGTGAAGAAGCTGGTGGCCGGTGTGCCGCGAACGGCGTAAAAATTTTCCCGCCGAGTCGCTGCGCTCGGGTATAATCAAGGCTCAAATTCTTATCCAAGGGGGCCGGGATGCTCGACGAGCATGGGGGCGACATTCGTCGCATTCAGGACACGTGCGTCGGCGTGATGCACGACATCGATTTGCGATATTGGGACGGGCTGGCGGATTTGTTCGCGCCGGAGGTGACGACGGATTATACGTCGCTGTTCGGCGGCGAGGCGGTGACGCAGTCCGCGGTGGAGTTGATCGCCGGTTGGCGCGCGGCGCTGTCCAACCTGGACTCGACGCAGCACCTGCTCGGGCCGATCGCGGTGCAGGTCAACAACGACGCGGCCGTCGCCCACACGCACGTGCGCGCCTGGCACAAGAAGGCGGGCCTGGCCGGCGGCGAGAGCTGGATGGTCGCCGGACACTACACCTTCCGCCTCATCCGCGCCGACGAGCACCACTGGAAAATCTCCGCCGTCAAGCTCACCGTCCTCGACCAGGAAGGCAACGTCGAGATGCTCGCCCAGGCAAGCGGGACGGCGGAAGCGTAGCGGAAACGAAATCCGTCGATGGCGCGGACATAGGTTAACGGCGGCCGAAAAAAGGGATATTTATCAGGGTCAGGCGTTATAGCCTCTGTTGAAATTTGCTTGATGCTTTTTAAAGGGAGACACACCTCATGAAAATCATTCGCATTCTCTTTTTCGGCATACTGCTCGTCGCGTTGGTCGGCTTGGCTTGTTCGTCCGGGGGCGGCGGCGGAGACGATGACGACGACTCGGAAGAAAGCGCCGAATCCTGCGTTAGCGGCTTGTCGCCGGTCTACAGTTGTGAAAGTGGGGAAGTGGGCGATCTGACGCCCTCCCAGGTCGACGCGAATACGCTTTGCCAAGACGGCGAGCCGCGATATACCTGCGCCGCCCAATGCGGTCGAACGGCGTCGACCTGCGCTCAGGTTATCAGTTGCACGCAGGCATGTTTTACACCGGATTTTGCGACATCGAATTTCGAACGATGCCAGGAACAGGCCGCGGAGCTATTCGGGCCGTCCGGTTGCTTCCAGGCCGCCGTCTACCAAAGGAATCTCGAGAATTCCTGCATCCTTCTCGGCGACGTATCCGAGGCGGAGCAGCAAGCTTATCTGCGCTGCCTGGACAGGGTCATCAACGAATGCGGTTCCTACGTCGAGCCGGAAGATGCTTTTACCAACGGCGCGGGTGCGTGCGTGACGGAGTATCTGTTTGTCGATAGCGACGACGATGACGACGATGAC
>JACKCT010000057.1 GCA_020633895.1 Deltaproteobacteria bacterium
TGACGACGACGATGATGACGACGACGACGACACCGTTTCCCCGGCCCAGCTTCAACTGATCGAGAACGGTGTCGATGTGTGCGCGGCGGCCTATCTCGATTGTGATTTAACGAATCTCAACGAAGAAGAAATTCGCTATTTTTGCAGCGGTCGGTTCGAGCATTTTAAGCATTCGGAAAAGGATCTCGTGTGCTTTAAGGTGGCGGTTGACGACTACGTCCTGTGTGTCGAGAGCATTTGCGACCCATGTACAGGTAACTGTACCGACGCAAATATCATAGGTTGCACCAATACGTACATTTTTCCCGCACAGAACGAATGCGTGCCGGCCGGGGATGACGACACCGGCAGTGTTGCCGACTAATCGTCCCCGTCGTCCGAGCCGCCGCCCTTGCCCGGTTTGCCGTTGTAGCCCAGTTCGTCGAGGGTTTTGTAGATCGTCTCGAAGCTGTCCCGTTCGACGACCAGGCAGGTCGCCGAGTGGGGCCCGTCGGGGCAATAGGCGCTGTGGGGGTGCGTGACGAGGATGGGCTCGCCGACCCGAAGCTGCTTTTCCACCATGCGCCCGTCCACGATCATCACCAGCGTCATGCGCCCGTCCATCAGGGCGAAAAACTCCGGGCAGTCGTGTTGCTCGAACTCGGTCAACTCGCCCACCGACGTCTCCGGCGGCGAAAAAATCCCCACGCGCCAATGCCCGGCGTCGCCGCAAAGCACCTGCCAGCGGGTGCGTCCCGCCACTTCCAACACTTTATTCGTCGGCGCGTCGGGAAACGACGGCGAACGCGTCTCGACCTTGCGCATGGATCTCTCCCGGATTCGTCGTGTACGCTCAACCTTGGAAACGCGCACAGGGTACTCAAGACGACGTTCCATTTCTAGGGGGAGAAATCCCGATGGCCGAGTTGGATCAGGATCTTGTCGACGCGCTGCGTAAGGCGCGAAAAATCGCGGTGCTTTCCGGCGCGGGGCTGTCGGCCGAATCGGGCGTGCCGACGTTTCGCGGGCCGGAAGGGTTGTGGAAAAATCACGACCCCACCGAGTTGGCGACGGCCGAGGCCTTTCGGCGCGATCCGGCGCTGGTGTGGGAGTTTTACAACTGGCGGCGGGAGAAGGTGTTGTCCGTCGAGCCGAACGGGGCGCACCGGGCGCTGGTGGATATCGAGGCGCGCGTCAGCGAATGCACCCACATCACGCAGAACGTGGACGGCCTGAGTCAACGGGCGGGGGCGCGGCGGCTGATCGAGCTGCACGGCAATCTGTTCGCGACGATTTGCTTTGACTGCCGCCGGCCGCGCACGGATTTGCCGGAGATCGTCCCCCACCCGAGCTACTGCGAATGCGGCGGCCTGATGCGCCCGGGGGTGGTGTGGTTCGGCGAGAGTGTGCCGGCGTTCGAGACGGCGCTGGCCGCGCTGCCGGGCACGGACCTGTTTTTGGTCGTCGGGACGAGCGCCCTCGTGCAGCCGGCGGCATCCCTGGCCATGATCGCCAAGCAATCCGGCGCCCGCGTCGCCGAATTCAACCTGGAACCCACGCCCCTGACCGCCTCCCTCGACTTCGCCGTCCACGGCCC
>JACKCT010000006.1 GCA_020633895.1 Deltaproteobacteria bacterium
GCTCGGACCAAATCGCCTGAAAATATTGTCAACGACATAATTCCTATGCGTTAGTCTCGGATCAACGTAAAACCATATCGTATCCGAGATCGGGACTCAGCCGTGTCTTCTCTTTCAATAAATCAATCGACATTTGATCGCATACATTTTTACGTTCTTTCCCTCTTGGTGTTGATTCCCTTAGTTGTATTAATCAGTCCAACTGATGCGTGGTCGGATATTGACGCGTTTACGGCGGGTTGCGCCCACATGGCGGACGAGCAGTTGGCGTATGGCGATATCCAGACCATGAGCGATGAGCAGATCCTTCAAGAACTCTTTGATTCACCATGCCCAAAAAAATGGGAGCCGCTCATCAAAGATATTCAACGCTTGGGCGGGAGACGATCGTTAAAAATTTTCCGCGCATTTTTCGAAACCGGTTCCGATCGCCCTCAGTCGAAGAAAGAACGACTAATTTGGCCTTTAGGCGGAACGATTGGAAAGATGGCGCGCGATGGTAGTCGGCCGGCGTTGGAATATCTGAAGTTGGCATCCTCGCTGGAATATTGGATTCCACGTGTCGCTATATCCGAGGAAAATAAACAAGAAGGTTGGACTCCGCGACGCTTCGCCGCATCGCGCACGCGTGATTTCTCCCTATTCTTGGGTTGCACCGGTGGGGCGAATACCAAAGCACATTGGAAGCGACTTATTGGTGAATTCGTCCCGACGGATGACTTACTCGTATATCCGGAAATCTGGTCCTACTCTGTCCGAAAGTGTTTGTTTGCCGAACGCGAGCCGGGCTTAGATCGCTTGACCCCCAATATCGATCCCAAAGTCGATGCGGAACTTACCGCTTACTTCGACCCCGAAGTTCCCGCTCGGGGACGATGCGTTCCTCCGATTGCCCCGTATTTCGAGGACAAATTGAATCGCGAACTTTGGGAGATCCTCGAAGATCCTTCGCGAAAAGAGGATTGGGCAAAAGCGCTGTTGGCAATCGGCCGTATGGGTGCATCACCGGAGAGAGATTTCCAAAGAATCGCCGAATTTCTGGAAAATCGTTTCTCCGGGGAAGTCGACGATGAAACCTTTCAGGCTTTGGCGACCGCTCCGATTGCTATGGCAATGTTGCCGCCGCGTATTTCTCCCGGTAAGGACGGAAGGGTGCGCAGCAAGGATTGGAGGGAAAACTGGCAAAAAATCTCCCAACGCGCGAACCCGGGATATTGGAGAAAGAATAAGGTCCGGTGGACGTTTCATCAGATTCAAGGCGAGACTCAAGAACTTTACTTGGCCCAGCTTTTTATTAAAACCTTACCTCTACGAGTCGATTGGGCGAACCGATACTTGCTGGACGAGGCGAAAAACTTCCTTGGCCTTTCGGTCGCAGCGCCTTGGCGCGTCGAAAACGATGAATTTTACGAATATATCGTCGATGATTTGAACCCCGGAAATCACAGAGAAAAAATTGCTCTAAGAAATGCCGCGAAGAAAGCGGACACGATACTTAAGCAGAGTAATGCGTACGGTGGATATTCTCTGCCCTGCTTCGGTTACTTTCGCGACGACGCGGATCCTTTGGACTATTTAAACTTTCCATTTTGATGTCGAGTCATGTAATCGCCTCCCGCTCCCGCGACAAATCCATCTCCAGTCCCAATCCGCTTAGCTCGGCGAGGAACGCTTCGTAGTCGTCGATGAGGCGTTCGGGCGGGTAGACGCCGCCGGGCTTGTCGTCGAACTTGCCTTGGGCGCACCACTTGGCGGCCAGGTAGCAGGGCAGGGACGTGATGCGCGCGATGTGGCCGACGTAGGTGTACGTGCTGCGCACCGGGTTGCCTTCGTGCTTGCCGGTCACTTCCACGCGCCCCACCGACTTGTCCGGATCCTTCTTCGAGGAAAACAGCGGCAGAAACGGCGTGATGAATTTCAACGTCCGCATGCGCCGCTCGTGCGTCTTGGTCAGGCCGATCTTGGCGAGCTTGGCGACGAACGGAAAGATCCACGCGGGGGCCGACCCGCCGTGCAGATAGACGTCCTTGAGACCCTTGAGGTAGCGCGGCAGCGTTACCGACTCGGCATGGCCGGTGTAAAACACAGGAATGCGTCCGATGGGCGCGGGAAAATCGACGACCTTGCGACCGCCGCCGCACGGCACCCGCTCGGCCTGATAGTCGCGCCACTGCAACGTCGTGCCGGTCATGAGGTGCATCACGTGCAGGATGTTCGCCGGGCCGATTTCCTCGTTGGACCCGCCGGCCCAGTTGACGGAAATTTCCTCGGGCGTGTCCATCGAATGGTAGCCCTTCTTGGCCAGGATCTGCGTGAGGCCGGGGGAGTTGCCGAAGCCGGTGAGGATCTTGTTGCCGGCGCGGGCCGCGTCGTCGTCCAGATCGTGGACGGCCAGGAAGGCGTCGTAGTCGTCGGCGATGGAGATGTAGTTGATGCCCGCGTCGACGGCCGCCTTGCCGATCTTCGCCTCGAAGAAATACGACGGCCCGACGAAACTCATGGCCATGTCGTGGTCCTTCATGACCTTCACCAGCGCGTCGTGATTCGTCGCGTCCACGGCGATGCCGGAGAACTTGTCGCCGAACTCCTTGGCCCGTTCGGTCGCCACCGGGGCCGAAAGATCGGCGATGGTCACGTGCTCGAACACCTCGTCATCACGCATCAAAGGCAAAATGGCCTTCGCCATCGCTCCCGCGCCGCCCAGGAACAGCAACTTCATCGTGGACCTCGATCACACATGGATGAATTTTCGACCCGCCCGAAGAATACACGAAGCGTACGTTCGGTGAAACGTCGGGCGATTGGAACGTGACGGGACGCGGCAGTTGTGGTATGGATTGGTCGGGGTCGGCCTTGAATGGGTGTTCAAATTCGAGGCCGAAAAAGAGCCATTGCCACGGAGACGGACCATGAAAATCGCCATCATCGGCGGCGGGTCGACGTACACGCCGGAAGTGATCGAAGGCTTCATCAACAACGAGGCCGATCTGGGGCTCACCGAGGTCGTGCTGATGGACATCGACCCGGAGCGCCTGGGCATCGTGGGGGCGTTCGCCAAGCGGATGGTCGAGCACGCGGGCGGCAAGTTCAAGGTGAAGACGACCCTCGACCGCGGCGAGGCAATCGACGGTGCCTCCTTCGTCCTCACGCAGTTTCGCGTCGGCCACCAGCGGGCGCGCCACGCGGACATCATGCTGGGGCTGCGTCACGACCTGATCGGCCAGGAGACGACGGGCATCGGCGGCATGGCCAAGGCGCTGCGCACCATTCCCCACATCCTGGACATCTGCACCGACATCGAGAAAACCGCGCCGGACGCGTGGGTCATCAATTTCACCAACCCGGCCGGCATCATCACCGAGGCCATCCTCAACCAGACCGGCGTCAAGCACGCCATCGGCCTATGCAACGTGCCGATCGAGATGAAGATGGTGATCGCCAAGCACATGGGCGTCGAAGAGAAGGACGTCTTCATGGAATCGGTGGGGCTCAACCACCTGGGGTGGGTGCGTCGGGTGGAGGTGCAGGGCGTGGACGTCATGCCCAAGCTGCTGGAGTTTTTGTCCAGCGAGGAAGGTCCGGCGAATATCCCGGACGTGGACTTCGCGCCCGAACTGATCACGTCCCTGGAGGCGGTGCCGCTGTATTACAACCGCTTTTTCTACAACACGCCGTCGGTGCTGGCGGGTCTGAAGGCCAAGAAGAAATCCCGGGCCCAGGAGGTCATGGACATCGAGCGCGCGTTGCTGGCCAAGTACCAGGATGAGTCCGTCGTGACCAAGCCGGAGGAATTGGACCTGCGGGGCGGGGCGTATTATTCGAAGATCGCCGTGGAGGTCATCCACGCCGTCGCCCAGGACACGGGCGCCGAGCACATCGTCAACACGCACAACAACGGCGCCATGCCCGACCTGCCCGACAACGCGGTGGTGGAAGTGCGTTGCAAGATCGGCAAGGACGGGGCCGTCACTCAGCCCACCGCGCCGATGGAGCCGTCGATCCGCGGCCTGATTCAGGTGGTCAAGGCCTATGAGCAGCTTGTCGTCGAGGCGGCCGTCAACCAGTCCCGCGCCGCGGCCTTCCGCGCCCTGATCACCAACCCCCTGGGCCCCAAGGCCGAGAACGCCACCAAGGTTTTGGACGATCTGCTGGCGACCAACGGGTTGGAGTATTCGTAGGGCGCATTCTCGACAAACGCCTGTGACCGAACAGAGCCGCGCGCAGCTTGCCAGGCCGAAGCCTTGGCGAAGGCTGGTCAGCAAGCGGTCCAAAGCGTTCGCTGATTCGAAATGCTCGACGACCCCTCCCTGATCCTCCTTCGCCAAGGCTACGGAGGGACAGGCAGGTCGGGGCTCTGTTTGGTCGGAATTGCCGTGTCGATCGCATCATGAAAATTCACACCTTCCCGCCGTCCGCGCCGACGTGAAAGTGTGGCACCCTCGTCCCTACACCCCCTTACTATTACTCACACCCCTCCGGCGTCGGGTTTTCCGCGAAGTCGTCCGTGTCCGTGACCACGCGGGAGATGACGAAACAGTCTTCGCAAACGTACGGGAGTTTGAGCGTGACGGTCTCGCCGATGCCGTAGTTCATCGTGACGCCCACGGTGTGGGGGCCCGGGTCGGCGTTGATATCGATGAACAGGCTCAGGGGTTTGGAGCCGTACAGGGGCGGCGTGTAACCGGGCGTCGTGGTGGTGCGATTCGTGACCGGCAGGCGCAGTTCCAACTCGTCGATCCAGTTGAAATAGAACAGATCTCCCGAACTGCCTTCGCCGACGATATTGATGTCCACCACCGCGCATCCGACGGCTTCTTCCACGCCGTCCTCGTTGCGCCAGTAGACGCCGCCGGAAATGATCCCCCGGCCCGCTTCGATGTCGTAGTCGCCCAAGTAGAGGTCCACGTTTTTGACCAGCGTTTCCTCGGCCACGCGGAACTGCTGATTCGTCGAGCCCACGACGAAGTGGTATTCGTAGGTGTCCACGTACCCGTCGCCCTTCACGCGCACCCCCACCCGATCGCCCCCCTCGAAGGGAAGGTCGTCGAAGCGGACGCCGCCGCTGGTGTCGGTGAAGGTCTTGATCTCGGGCACGAAGGGATAGCCGGTCACGTCGTCGATCAACTCCACCTGGGCGGTGGGCACCGGATTGTCGGCCGGGTAGCTGAGGACGTGGCCGTAGAGGATGTGCGGAATCGTCGTGGTTGTCGTCGACGTTGTCGTGGTGGTCGTCGTTGTGGTGCTGGTCGTGGTGTAGTCGTCACCGAAGGGATTGTCTTCGTCGTCGTCATCGTCGAACGGATCGTCCCGATCGTCGACGGTGTCTTCGTCGGCGGGGCCGCAAGCCGGCGCAAGAGCGGTGGCCAGGACGAGGGTCGCCGCCAGGCTCAAGAATCGCATCCCGTTCATGAGCGTCTCCGTTGTTTTCGAATGGCGTTGCCGTTTATTCGCAGTCGTTCGGCGTCGGATTCGAGCTGTAGTCGCCGGTATCGAACACGATGCGTGCGATGGCGAAACAGTTCGCGCACAGATTGGGGATCTTCTGCGTGTTGATCTTTCCCAGCCCGTATTTGGTGACGGTGGTCATGGTGTAGTCACCGGCCTGGGCGTTGACGTCGATGTACAGGCTCAAGGGCTTGGTGCCGTAGGCCTCCGGCGAGTTGCCCGGCGCGGTGTAATCGCGGGACGTGTCCGGCAGGCGTTTTTTGAATACGTTATTCCAATCGAAGTAGATCAGGTCGCCCGGATCGCCGACGGAGGTCAGCTCCGGCTCGACGGTCGCGCAACCCACGCCTTCCTCGACGCCGTCTTTATTTTTCCAATACACGCCGCCGGAGATGAACGACCGGCCGGGCAGCAGGTCGTAGCCGATCAGGAAGGTGTCGATATCCTCGACAAGCTTTTCCTCGGCGACGCGGAATTCGTTGTCCTCGCTGCCGACCGTGAAGTTGTATTCGTAGGTGTCCAGGAAGCCGGTCGCCTTCACCCGCACCGCCACCTTGTCGCCGGGGTCCAGGGGCAGATCCTCGAAGCGCACCGACCCGTTGGACTGGGTGTATTTTTTGATCTCGGGAGCGAAGGGATAACCGGTGTCGTTGTGCAGCAGCTCAACCTGGGCGGTGGAGAGCGGATCGTCGTCCGGGAATTTCACCACCGTGCCGGCCAGCACCGGTTGGTCGGTGATATCGTCGTCGACGTCGTCATCATCATCGTCATCGTTATCGTCGTCACCGTCTTCGCTATCGTCATCGTCGTCGTTCAGGCCCGAGTGGCCCGTATCGTCGTCGTCATCGTCGTCGTCACCGAAGAGCGGATCGTCATCGTCGTCGTCGTCGCTTTCCTGCGCTTCGATCGTGCAGTTGATCGACAGGCCGAGGATGAACAGAACCAGACCCCAAACCGCCAATTTCCCCAGATGCAACCGCATAGACCCTTCCCCGAGTATGAAGATTTGTCGCGTGGAACGGGAATCGAGTAGCACATCTTGCGGCGGTCGCCAACAAGAAAACGAGCGGATTATAAATTTTATTTAACACATGTATTGAAATTTTTACGAATTAGCGCCGATGTACAAAGAATTAGGCGGAAATTTGGTCTCGGACGGAGGAATAGGCGGACTAATAGCGGCGCAGAGCGGCGAGGACGACTTTGGCGATACGCCCGACCTGGGACGGACGCACCCCCGGATGCACCGGCAGATGCAACACGCGCCGGTCGGCGTGGCGGGCGTGGGGATAGTCGGGGACGATGTCTTCGGCCGGGGAGTCGGGCTGAACATCGGGGGAGGCGGCCAGGCGCGCGGCCTCGGTGACTTCCCCGGAGATGGTCGCGCCGACGGGGGCGATGACCGGCTCGGCCGGGGCGGCGACATGGGCGGTTCGGGAGACGAACTGTACCGTCGTGATATTCGGGTTGGGCGTGTGGGCCACCCCCGCGTCGGTGGGATTGGCCGGAACGCGTCCGGCGCCGGCGCCGGCGGCCTGGTGGGATCGGGGTCGCCGAGGCGCGAAGGCATTGCGCGTGTCTCGGGACCCGGGTTGCAGAAACTCCAGCCCCGGCCCGTAGCTCATGTACCCCCGCGTCGTGTCCACACCGTGTTTGATCAGCTCCTTGGCCAGCCCGTCCGGGTCGATGATCTGCATCGGGAAGCTCATGAAAATCGGCGATTCCCCTTCGCGCAGCGACGGCAGGTCGGCCTTTTCCGCGCCGTCGAGCAGCGCCAGCATCCGTCGCCCGTTGACCGCGCGGGCGTCGTTGAGGCCGTCGACCTTCTTCAACTGGCGCAGCCCCACCGCCGCCTGGGCGTTGTTGATGTTGTTTTTGTAAAATTCGGGCGGAGGCAGCGGGTAGTCGTGAGGCGGGTCACTGGTGGCCTTTTCGATCAAATCAAATCCGCGCGGCTTGCCCCAACGCAGCAGCGGATAGACGAACATGCCGAACAGGGGCTGCATCGCGGCCAGGGAGAGCGCCAGGCCGAACAGCGCCGCCTTGATCGCGTGGAACTTCGAGGCCGATTTCGTCGGAGCGATCATCGCCCGCAGGCGTTCGGCCCAGGCGTCGTCGTCGGTGACGATCATCGCGCCGCCCAGGGTCGTGAAATTCTTGGTCGGCCCGAAGGTGAAATACGCCGCGTCGCCGAACGCGCCGCACATCTTGCCGTTCCATTTCGCGCCCAGGCCCTGGGCCACGTCCTCGATGACGATCCAGCCCTTGTCCTTGGCGACCTTCATGACCGCGTCCATGTCCTGCACGCGGCCGTAGAGGTGCGTGGGGATGATGACTTTCACTTCCGGATCGTCGATGGCGGCGAGTTGTTCCTCGTCCATCAGCAATGTCTCGGGACGCACATCGACAAATCGCGGCATGAATCCGGACAGGCGCGAGACCGCGGGCACGGCGTAGTACGTCCACGCGGGGATGATCGCCTTGCCGCCGGTGGGCCCGCAGGTGCGCAACAGAAAATGCAGTCCCGCCCGCGCGCTGGGCACGGCGATCGCGTGCTTGCGTCCGACGTATTCGGCGAAGGCGGTCTCGAATTTTTCGACCAGATTCTCCCGCGCGAACAGACCCTGGGCGAACGCGATGAAGTCGCGCCAATCCAGGCTGGGGGAGAAGCGGGCGGTGATCATGCCGTCGTCTTTTCGGGCGCTTGGCGTCCGGCTCGGGGTAATCGCAGGGCGACGTTGGCGGTGGCGGCGGCGATGGCGACTCCGCCGGTGGCCAGCATCCACGTCACGATGCGCAACGAAGGATGATACAAAAGCAACGCGCCCGCAAGGACGATCGCGCCGATCGACAGGGGCGCCAGGAAGGCGTATCGACTCAGCGCGAGCTGATATTTCGCCAGCAGAATCGCCGCGCAAATCGACGCCGCGAAGATCGTGTAGGGCGCCAGCAACGGCGCCGCCGCCGCGTACTCTTCGCCGAAAAATACCGTCACCAAAAACAGCGGAGCGACGATCGCCGCGATGAGCGAAAGCCCCGCCCCACCGGCGTATAACGCCATCATGCGATAGAGAAGCGGGCGAGTGTCCCCTCCTTTGGCGACCAGGGCGACGGCCTTGGGAAACATCGCGGAGGCGAGGCCCTCGGACAGGAAAAACAACAGCTTGCCGCCGGTGAATCCGACGGTGAACAACCCCGCGTCCGCGTCGGCGAAAACCCGTTTGACCAAAATCATATCGACGTTCGTCAGCAGCACGACCAGGGCGTGCGTGGCGAGGACGGGGCCGATAAAGCCGGGGGGAAGGGCGGGCGAGTCGGGGGGGACGGCGACGGCGATCAGGTCGTCGTCGGTGACGGTGGGGGCCGTGGACGCGGGGCTCGCGATGCGGTCGGCGCGCGTCTGCGCGATGCCCCAGGCCAGGGCGACGAACGCCGCCGCCAGATACGCGCCCGAAAGTCCCGTCAGGCCCCAACCGATCGCCAGCACCGCCGCGCCGAGCACGAGCCGGATCGCGCCTTCCGCCGCCACGTTGCGCGACAGGCCGCTGAAGTCGCCGTAGCCTTCCAGCGCGCCGCGGGCGTGGGACAAAATCAGCGACGCGCCGAAGAACAGCGCGACGATCGTCATCAGTCCCGGTTCGCCGATCGACAGCCATCGGGACAACGGCGCCGCCGCCGCGATCCACAGCGCGCTGCCGATCACCGCGCACGCCACCACCGCCACCGCGCTGGTGCGAAGGGCCCGCCGGATGGATGCGCCGTCGCCGTGGGCGCCGTGACCCGAGACCTGCCGGGCGACGATCATCACCACGCTGGGAAACACCGCCGACGTGACGACCATCAGCGCCCACACCGCGCCCCAGTCACCGTAATGAGCGGGACCGACCAAACGAGCCGCCAGCGCGCCCACCGCCAGGGTGGACACGGCGAAAAACACGTTCGCCGCCGTCAGCTTCAGGCTGTCGCCGAACAGATGGGAGGCCGATTGGGACACCCGTTTGCATTAGCATCGCGCGGGCGAAAAATGAAGGAGGAGCGTCGTGAATGTGCCCGCGTTGGGGGGCGGGCAAACATTGACAACGGGCGTTCGCCGACCGAAGATGAACGACACGCAAAGGGCGTTTTTCGACAATTTCCATCCGGTTTTGACGTGGGCAAATCGAAGGCGAAAACCGATCCGAACGAAGACGCGAAGCTGCTGAGCGAGCTGACCACGGCGGCGGAGCAGATCGGTGTGGCGGTGCGTTTCGAGCGTTTGCAAAAAGGCGCGATTCGCATCACCCACGGCCTTTGTCGCGTCCACGAGCAAGACACGATCATCATCGATTCCCGCCTGGATCCGTCCGAGCGCCTGGGGGCTTTGACCGACGAAATGGCGAGCCTGGATCTGTCGGGAATCTTCGTCAACCCGATGCTGCGGGAGCGATTGGAACGCAGCCGTGAGCGGCAGGGGAGGTCCCACGCATGAATCGCGCGGAGCTCGATCAGATTAAGGAGCGTCTGTTGGCCGATCGCAACCGTATTTTGGCGGCGGCCCAGGAGACGCTCGAGGACATCAACAACACGAATGTGGACGACCTGAACGACGAGGTGGACATCGCCACCGCCGAGCAGTCGGAGACGATCTCCCTGCGCCTGCGGGATCGGGAGGCGTCGTTGCTGTCCAAGATCGACGAGACCCTGGCGCGCATCGAGGACGAGGGCGAGGACTTCGGCCACTGCGAAATCTGCGGCGCCGAAATCGGCGTGCAGCGCCTGTTGGCGCGTCCCGTCGCGACCATGTGCATCCAATGCAAAGAGCGTCAGGAAAAAGACGAGAGGGGCTTCGCCGGTTGAGCCCTCCCGCCGAGGACCATTCTTCTTCGGTGCCCCACGCCATCCCGATCGAGCCGCCGCCCCCGGCACGGGCTTCGTCGCGTGCGGGTCGCAAAGATCCCCCGCGTGAATTTTCCCCCGGTCGGCCCAGCACGAACCTGCTGCTGTTTTTCGCGACCCTCTTCACGGTCTTCATCTGCACCACGCCCATCGGCTTCGCGCCCCTGGCCATGACGCACACCCTCTCCCAATCCGCCGTCTTCGTCTGCGCGCTGATGGGAATCCTCATGGCCCACGAGTTGGGGCACTACATCCTCGGCCGGGTGCATCGCATTGAATTGACGCTGCCGTATTTCATCCCGATTCCCTTCGCGTTCGGCACCATGGGCGCGGTGATCCGCATGAAGCAGATCAACAAACGCCGCGCATTGCTGGATGTGGGCGCGGCCGGGCCGCTGGCGGGCATGATGCTGGCGATTCCCTACGCGATCGCGGGCCTGGCGCTGTCCGACGTGCGTCCGCTGCCCGACGGGCCGACGATGATTCTCGGCGACAGCCTGTTGTTCAAGGGCCTGGTCACGCTCATGAAGGGCCCCATCCCCGAAGGCTCGGACGTGTTCTTGCACCCGCTGGCGCTGGCGGCGTGGTTCGGCTTCCTAGTGACGGCGCTGAACCTCATGCCCGCCAGCCAGCTTGACGGCGGACACATCACCAAGGCCATGTTCGGCCGTCGCCACACGCTGCTTTCCAAAATCGTCTTCATGGGGCTGGCGCTTTACGGCTCGTTGGGCGACGCGCTGCTCACCGACCCGTGGCTGCTGGCCACCGGCCTGCCCTACGCGGCGGCGGCGACGTACCTGGTCACGGTCGCCTCGCCGCCCAAGTTCGGGAGGCGCCTGCTCTTCGGTCTATTTCTTGCCCATCTGTTTTTTTCCGCTTATCTTGCCGTGGACACGGTCAGTACGCCTTGGTTGTTGTGGTCGGTGCTGCTCTACACCTTTCGGTTGGAGCATCCGCCGATTAAAGACGCCGACGTGCCCCTGGGGCGGTGGCGGCGGATCATGGGTTGGGTCACGATGGTGCTCTTTGTCCTGACCTTCACGCCGATGCCGATTCACATGGTGGCCGCGTCGTAAACCATTTGCTCCATTCTGTTGGACCGCAAGAGGGGATCGCCATGCCCAAAGCTTCTCGCCAGGTCGTGTATCCGGCCACGCCCGAACAGTGCTACGAAGTCATCTCGGATATCGAGAAGTATCCCGAGTTCGTCAAGGACCAGAAGGCGGTCAAGGTGCTCGAGAGGCGCGGCCACTGGATGAAGGCGGAGATGACCGTCTCGGTGGTCAAGGACATCTCTTATGTCCTGCAACTCGAAGGCGAGCCGGGCAAGGCGTTCTGGTGGACGATGGATCAGCCGACCAAGATCATGAAAAAGAACGACGGCCGTTGGGATCTGGAGGATCTGGGCGACGGCACCACCAAGATCACCTACACCCTGGATGTGGACCTGGGCCTGCTCGTACCCAAGGCGATCCAGAAGACGGTCCTCGAGGTCAACTTCCCCAAAATGCTGGGCGAGTTCAAAAATCGCATTGAGGACTTGTTTGGTTAGCGAACTTTTGGCATGATCGAAAAAGTTTGAACGACCTCTCAAAATCGCCGCGCCTTGGGACGGGCCGATCCCGCGCCCCAGGGCGCCGCGTCGAGAGCCGACAACTTGGGGATGCGATCATGATGCCGAACGCCCGCCGCCGCTCTTTCCTGCTCGCCGTTTTGTTGTGCGCCTTCGCTGTCCTGACCATGGCCGCGGACGGCGACTATCGCCTGTATATCCTGGCCGACTGCGACCCCGGCGACGACGACGATGACGACGAGGTTTATCCGGAAGTCGACCGCATGGTCATGGCGGGCGATAGCTGGTCCGCGGGCTTGGTGTATCCCACGATCGACGCGCTGGCCGACCTGGGCTTCGGCGAAGTGGCGCTTTCTTACAACGGCACCGCCGTGCCCGGTTCGAAGGCCGAGCAGTTCGCGAACAACGAGGCGAGCCTGATGGACATCCTGGAGGTCTCGCTGGATGTGAACCCGCCGGCGGACGTGCTGTTGCTGGTCATCGGCGGCAACGATCTGCTCAGCGACATCGCCGACGGCTTCGGCGGCTGGGCCGACTTCCGGCAAAACAACGCGCTGGACGACATCGCCGACGATATCAACACCATCATCGACAAAGCCCAGGAGGGGCGGCCGAATCTGCGCGTGGTGATCGTCGGGTACGACTACCTGCATTGGGATTTTTCGTCGCTGGCCTACGGCCTGAAAGACATGAACACCCAGTCGTTCAACGAGGCCTTCGTCGCCTTGGAGCAACGCAAGCTGGACATCGCCCAAAGCCGGGCGCGCGTCGAGTACGCCCATAACTTCGGCATCCTCCAACGCACCTACGGCGACACGACGCACCCGCCGTTCCTGCTGCCGCCGCTGCCCTACGATCCGGGTGTCGCGCCCCGGGGCGGATACGCCTCCGAAGGCTACGAGCCCTTCCCAGGCGGGGCGATCTTCTATCCCAGTCCCCTGGACCGGATCCCCGACGGCATCCACCCGACCGCCGACGGATTCCGCGTCATCATCGACAACACCTTCACCCAAGGCCTGGAAAACATCCTCGACCAACTCCCCTGGGCCACGACGGCGCCGTAGTCGGCATCGACAAAACAGAGCCCCAAGCGTCAGCGTGGGGTTGTCGAGCCTTTCGAACCCGCTATTCGAGAACAACGTACGTTCCAATTCAGCCGATACGCTCGACGACCCCTCCCTTACGGTCGGGGCTCTGTTGAGGGCGTCGAGCCTCTGACGAACACGAACGTCATCGGGCGACCGCGTTGACCCCCTCGCGTCCCCGCGCCAAACTTCCCCCATGCCGACCAAATCCCCGTTGCGCCGACGCATCGTTTTCGCACTGATTCCGCTGATCGTCCTGGCTTTCGTGGCGACGGTCGTGCTTTCGCGCTTGGAGCGGGAGGGCGTCATCGACACGGGCCGTCCCGCCGACCAGGTGGCGATGCCGCCGGTGGATCTGGTGCGTCGGGAGAAGACGGACGAGGGGGAGGTGTTCGTCGTCGACGCGCCGATGATGTTGCGCACGGCGGTGCCGGTAAAAAAGGCGCCGAACGAGTTTCGCATCGTGTTGACCGGCGGCTCCTTCGCCCAGGGCGATCCCTATCTCAATCACGATTTTTCCGAGGGCTTCTTCGGCAGCATCGCCACCTGGATGCAGGCCGAGTTGTCCATGCGCTATCCCGAGGCGCGCATTCGAGTCATCAACGCCGCCGCCGCTGCTCAAACCTCCGGACGTGTCGCGGCGATCGTCGAGCAGACACGCGTTCTCGATCCCGATCTGTATGTCGTCCTGACCGGCAACAACGAAGGCAACCCGCCGGCCTCCACCTTGCAGGCCGCGCTTCACGAGTGGGTCGCCTACCGCGCGCTCAAAAAGGGGCTGCGTCCGGATCTGTCGCCCGAACAGCGGGGATATTTTCAACCCGATCAGGAGGCCGTCCGGCAAATCGTCGCGAACTATCAACGCAACATCGGGTCCATCGTCGCCACGGCGCGCGAGGCGGGCGTGCCGCTCGTGCTGGGGACGTTGCCGATCAATCTGAAGTACGTCCCCACCGACGCCGAGGCCTTGCGCCACGCGGTGACGACGCTGCCGATGGTGGGCAAGGGCGTGGTGCGCGCGATGGACGATTGCCGGGCCGGGCGCACGGACGGGGGCATCGCGGCATTGGCCGACGAACGCGACTCGCCCTGGGCATTGCGGGCATTGGCTGAGTGCTACGAGTTGGCCGGGGACTTCGACGCGGCGCGAAGCTTCTACAAAATCTTCGTCGAGCAGGTGCCGCTGATTCGCATGCGTCCGTCGCTCAATGATTGGCTGCGCGAGGCATTACCGACGTGGCCGGGCGTCGCGCTGGCGGATCTGGAGAAGGAGGCCGAGGATGCGTCGCCCAGCGGCATCCCTGATCCGGGCCTGTTCCTGGATGTGTGCCACATGCTCTGGCGCGGTTACTACCTCATGGCGCGTCCGATTCTGCGAGCGATTGTCGACGCCCGTTGGATTCCCGGCACACCCCGCCCCGCACCGACGATGGACGAAGTGCTCGACGCCGCCTATCCGTCGCGCCGTTTCGACGCGATGCACGCCCCTTACGCGGTCGACCCGAATTGGCCGCGCGTTTTGCGCCAAGCGATGCTGGACGCCAAGGAGGGCAGGCTGCCCGCCGAGCGTGTTCCCCTGGCCAGGCCGCCCATGCCGTCGGGCATGACCCCCCCGCCGCCGGGAGCCGGTCCGCCGACCGCGCCGACCCCCGCGACCCCGCCGCCTTATCCGGACGTGCCGTAGCCGCGTCGCCTACGGGTGTCGGTTGACCCCGCCCCGCCGCCCGGACAAGACTCGAACCATGTCCCGACCCCGTGCCCGCCGCGCCTTGTTCGCGTTGATTCCGACGGTCGTCTTTTTTCTTGCGGCGACCGTCGCGATCTCCATGCTCGAAAAACGCGGCGTCATCGACACGCAACGGCCCGACGATCAGGTCGACCTGCCGCCGGTGCATCTGGTGAGTGTCACCGAGAACAAGCCGACGCCGCCGTCGCACGGAATGTCGCTGGACGTTGTCGATGCGTTGGTGGCTCGCACCGACCAGGTCTTTCGCATCGAAAATCCCTTCATGGTGACGACCGAGATTCCGGTGGAGAAGGCGCCGAAGACGCTGCGCGTGCTCCTGACGGGAGGGTCGTTTGCCATGGGCTCGCCCTACGTCAATCAGGGGCAGGGCGACGACCCCCGGCCCGGCGGCATCGACAAATGGATTTGGGCCGAGTTGTCGGCGCGTTATCCCGATCGTCGGTTCGAGATCGTCAACGCGGCGGCCGGGGCGCAGAATTCCCTGCGGGTGCGTCGCGTGGTGGAGGAAATGCTCGTCATCAAACCCGATCTGGTGATCGTGCTGTGCGGCAACAACGAAGGCCACTGGCCGGCGAGTTTCCTCAACGAGAAACTCCACGGGTGGCCGCTGTATCGGGCGATCAAAAAAGCGCTCCGGCCCGGGGCGAAACCCTCGGAACGGGCTTATTTCACCCCGCAGAACCATACCTATCAGGCGTCGTTGGCCGAGTTCCGGAAGAACATTCGGGCCATCGTCGAAACGACGGGCGACGCCCGCGTGCCGTTGATTTTGGGGACGTTGCCGGTGAACGTGAAGTACGTGCCGTTCGAGGCCCGGTTCTACGACGACCTGCCGTCCATCGACGAAACGCAGATCGCCGCGCTGCACGCCTGTCGAGACGGGCGCGTGGACGAGGGCTTGGAGATGCTGGCCGAACGCACCGGACAGGCCTGGGCGATGCGGGTGATCGGCGAATGCCACGAACTGGCCGGGCGCGACCGGGAGGCGCGGGCGTTTTACGACATCTACGTGGAGCAGTATCCCTTCAACCGCATCCGCCCGTCATTCAACGCATTTCTCCGCCAAGCCGCCGCCGAGGCGAAGCACGTGACCCTGGTGGATCTGGACGAACGGATCGCCGCCGGGTCGCCCCACGGAATCGTGGATCCGGATCTGTTCATCGACTACTGCCACATGACCTGGCAGGGGTATCACCAATGCGCCCGACTCATCGTGGACGCCATGATCGCCGACCGGTTGATTCCGGGACGCCCCGGCCCGGCGCCCACGGCCGAGGAGTTGATCCAAAAGAATAACTGGTTTGAGCTGGGCGGCCCGGCGACGCGCCAATACGGCCGGATGCACGATTGGCGTAAGCACTGGCGGGAACTGCGGCCAAGATCCGATGCGCCGACCGCGACCCCGCCGCCCTCGGACTCCGGTTGACCCGCGCGAAAGGGTCGGGCCAGACTTTGATCATGAAAAATCTCCGCGCCGCGCGTCGACGAATCTTGTTCGCGACGATTCCCGCCGTCGTCGTGCTGGTCGCCGCGACACTCATCCTCAACGCCCTTGAACGCAAAAATATCATCGCCACGCAGCGCGTGGACGACCTGGTCGCCTTGCCGCCGGTGCGTCTGGTGCAGCAGGAAACGACGCCGGACGGCGAGGTCTATCGCATCGGCGACCGGATGATGATCGCCACGCGGGTGCCCGTCAAAAAATCCCCCGATGCGTTTCGCATCGTCGTCTCCGGCGGGTCGTTCGCCATGGGCATTCCCTACCACGGCGATTTCACCGCCCGGACCGCCGCCGGAACCATCCCCGCGTGGATGGCCGCCGAGCTGTCGATTCGCTGCCCCGGCCGACGCATCGAGATGATCAACGCCGCCGCGATGAGCCAGACGTCGACGCGCGTGCGGGCCATCGTGGACGAATTGCTGACGCTGGAACCCGACCTGGTGATCGTCTTGGCCGGCAACAACGAAGGGCAGCAGCATGCGACGGCGCTGAACCGGGCACTGCATCGGTGGGTGGTGTATCGGGAGTTGAAAACGGTGCTCAAGCCCCCCGCGCCGCCGGAGGAACGGCCGTATTTCACGCCCCAAAGCGACGACCTGCTGGGCACGCGCGAGCGGTTTTTCGAGAATGTGGACGGAATGATCGCGGCGGCCAAGGCGGCGGGCGTGCCCATCGCGGTGGGGACATTGCCGATCAACGGTTACTACACTCCCGACGACCGGACGTTGTATGAATCCTACCCGCCGATGGCGCCCGAGGTCGCCGGAGCGTTGGCGGCGTGCCGCGCGGGACGTTTCGACGAAGGGATCACGGCGCTGGCCGACGCCCGGGACGCCGGGTGGACGTTGCGCGCGTTGGCGGAGTGCTATGAGTTGAAAGGGGATTTCGAGGCGGCGCGGCGATATGACGACCTTTACGTCGAGCAGATGCCGTTCAACCGCATCCGTCCGTCGTACAACGACGAATTGCGCGAAAGGGTGCCGGGGTCGGGGGCGATTTTGGCGGATCTGGACCGCGCCGCGCGGGCCCTTTCGCCCCAGGGCATCGCACCGTCCGAGTTGTTCGTGGATTACTGCCACATGCGTTACGAGGGGTATTTCGAGATGTCGCGGACACTGATCGACGCCCTGGCCAGGGCCGGGGCCCTGCCGCCGATGACGCTGCCCGCTCCGACGCGGGATGCGATTCTCGACGCAAAGGGTTGGCGCGATACCCTGGCTCAATCTCCGCCGCCGTACCAACCTTCGCCCGACTGGCCGGCCGTGGTCGCCGCGCTCGGCGCCCATCCATAACAAAACCCCGCGACCTGCCGGTCACGGGGCATCCGTCTTGTCGGAAATCTTTTCGAAACCGATCGAGGACCGGTCGTCGCGTTCGCCGGACCCGGTTGCCTACAGCTTGGTGTAGAGCAGGACCGAGACGACCAGCGAATAGATGACCAGGGACTCAATCAGGGCCAGGGCCAGAATGAAGGGCGTGAACACCTGCTTGGCCGAAGCCGGGTTGCGGGTGATGCCTTCCAGGGCCGCGGCGGCCGCCTTGGCTTGACCCAGGGCGCCACCGAAGGCGGCGATCGCCAGGCCGATACCGGCGGCGAAGGCCACATACTTCTTCACCTCGGCCGGCAGTCCTTCGCCCTCTTGGGCCAGGGCCGTGCCCGCAAAGGCCAGGCTGAACACCAGGGACAAGATCGTGGTCATTGTCTTCTTGCTCATCGTGACTGTCTCCTCCGTTTTCGTTTCCCGATCGGGGCCGTCTGGCGGCTTGCGGGCAATGGGCTGGACGACGACTTAGTGGTCGCTTGCGGTCGCCAGCGAGATGTACACCATGGTCAACAACACGAACACCAAGGTCTGCACGACGCAGACCAATGTTCCCAGGAACAGGAAGGGCACCGGAAACACCAGGGGAATCGAGATGCCCAGGCCCACCATGAACACGGCGAAGACCGTGTGGTCGCCCATCATGTTGCCGAACAGACGAAGCGACAGCGACAACGGACGCGCCAGGTGGGAGATGATTTCGATGGGCACCATCAGCGGCGCCATGACCGGCACCGGGCCCATGAAGTGCTTGAGATGATTGCCCAAGCCCACGGCCTTGACGCCGAAGTAGTTGTAGGAAAAGAAGCTCACCAGCGCCAAGGCCAGCGTGGTGTTGATGTTGGCGGTGGCCATGGACGAGTAGGGCAGCAGGCCGGTCAGGTTCGTGAACAGAATCGCGAAGGTGAACCCGGCGCACAGGGTGAAGTACTGCTTGGAGCCCTTGTGGGTGTGGCCGTGGGAATCGACGGTGTCGTCCCAGGGGCCGACCACCTCGGTCAGCAGGCCCTTGACCGCCGCGGCGATCGTCTCCACCACGTTCATCAGGGAGAACTTCGGGCTCGGGGAGATGTCCCCGGTTTCGAGCATCTTGCGGTACTTGGCGCCCAGGCGAACGCTGATGAGCATCAACAGCGCGGCCACCAGCGTGAACGTGACGAGATGGTCCAGATCCACTCCGCCGCCCAGGGCGTGCTCCAGCGGATCGGCAATGTAGGGAATCAGGCTCCAGGTATGCAGCGCCGCGTGAGCCGGCGTCGCCATCGACACGGCGCCCAGCGCGGCCAGTCCCGTTACCAATCGACGTTTCATGTCCGTCCTCATGAAGACTCGCTTCGAACGTTGCCCGGAACGTTGCCCGGAACACTGCCGGGAACTCTTCCCGGAACACTGCCCGCCGGATCGGTCCCGTCCGGCGAATCGGGCCCTGGCCCCAAGTTTTCGGCGCCGCCTTGTCCCGACGTCGTTGCCGGGGGTCGGCCTTTCGGGCTCACCAGTCCCGCGCCGAAGATGCCTATCAGAAGGCTGAGCGTTCCGGCCAGAAAAGCGACCATGTTAAGAACGCCGCTCACCGTAGCCCACCAAAGGAAGGCGGCGATGACAGCGAACTTGGGAATCAACAAGGCCAGATAACCCGGTTTCGGATTTTCCTGGTCGCCCAAGGCTCGGCCGATCAGCCAGCGCAGGGCTCGAAAGTTGCCCAACGCGAAGGCGCCGCCGACCAGAACTCCCACGAAAATATCGAGATCGCGAAAAACCAGGGAGCCGAAAGCGAGCGCAGTATAGGCAAGGAGCCCGATCTTTTCAATAAGGGGGAGAAGAACGGACGAATCGGACGCATCCGATGGATATTGCTGAAGATTTTCGATTTTCGGCGTTGTGGTCATCGTAACTTTTTCGCCAGCGTTTCTTCCGTGTCGTCCGAGTCGCTTCCCGGGGTGTCGGCCTTATTGAAATCGGCTCTGTCGAAATCGGCCATGGTGTCCTTATAGACCCGTTGCACCGCCTTGGCCGCCGCGCCCAGCCCGAAGAACAGGCCGACGATCAATCCCGTCGTCGCCGATCCCAGCGCCTGGCCGATCAAATAGCCCAGGCCCATGCCGATCGCCACGGCCAGGCCCATCTCCAGGCCCACCGCCCCGACCGTACTGGTCTGACGCAGAATCTCTCGGGTATCGCGATGCATGCGCGCTCTTGTGTCCATCGGCGCTAGGGTCCGTTTCGCCGTCCATCCGGCGTCCCTTGGCCCAACCCCGCGCCGACCCCGATCTACACTTTTTCCCGCGGAATGAAAAGGGCGCGGATCATGGGCGGTTTTTCGTGTAGGATCGAATGTGGGGAAGGTGGTGGCGGGAACTGAGCACCATTGAAACCTTGGGTGCCACACTCTTAGTTCGCGCCAGCGAACAAGGGTGTGCATTTCGCGTTTACCAGCCGGGCATTCACACCTTCTCTCCGCCTTTGGCGTCGCGAAAGTGCGGCACCCCTTAACATCAATATCAAATTATCAAATTGCGCCTTAACACCGTAACGACGGCGGCACTTTTGACTGTTGCTTCAAAAGCCTAGCCGCCCGCTCCCCTTTCGTGCTAGCGTCATCCAATTCCTTCGGAAACTTCCGTGACAATTCGAGGAAAGGGTGGGCCTCGCCATGGACGAGACGACCGAACAGATCGCCGAGGAGCTGGACCATAGCGCGGTTCACGGTTCGATGCTGACGTTCTGGCAGCGCTTCTCCTATTCCCTGGGCGAGATGGGCGTGAGCCTGTCGCCGGCGATCGTGGTCTCGTGGTTCATCTATTTCTACACCGGCCGTCCGGTCATGGGCGCGGACCCGAATACCGGCGAAGCCATCCAGACCGGGACGCTGTTTTTGGTCTCCCCTTTCGCCATCGGCCTGCTCGGGCTCATCGGCCGCCTGGTGGATTCGGTCGCCGATCCGCTGGTGGGTTTCTACTCGGACAAATGGCATTTCAAAATGGGCCGACGCATCCCCTGGGTGGTGTTCGGCACGCCGTTTCTGATTCTCTTTTCGATCCTGCTGTGGTTCCCGCCGGACGGCGAGGGCATGGGCCAAACGCTCTTTTCCATCAACGGCATGGTCATCAACGCCAACTTCCTTTGGCTCGCCTTCAACATCTCGGCGTTCTGGTTTTTCTACACCGTCGTGGTGGCGCCCTATCTGTCGCTGTTGCCCGAGATCACGCCGTATAACGACGAGCGCCTGAAGGTCTCCGAACTGATGGCCTATCAGGACGTGGTGGGCATGATCATCGGTTCCATCGCGGTGGGGGTGCTGATCGACGCCTTTTCCGGCGGCTGGGATCTGGGCTTCGTCCATTTCACCAACGGCTATCAGGTCGCCGGAGTCCTCATCGGCGTCCTTTTCGGCGTGACCTTCTACATGAGCATCGGCTGGGTGCGGGAAAAGCCGGTGGACGAAACCAAGGTCGTGCCGTTCAACATCCTCGAGGCGGCCAAGCACTGCGTGGCCAATCCGTCGTTCCTTCCCTACATCGCCGCGGTTTCGTTCCTGCGCCTGTCGGTGGACATCCTGGTGGCGCTCATCCCGTTCATGGTGGTCAACCTGATGGGCCTGTCCGAATCCCTGGCGGGCATTATGCAGGGCATCATCGTCCTGGCGGCGGCGTTCGCCTTCCCGTTCGTCTCCCGCCAGGCGGCCAAGCACGGCAAAAAGAAGATCCTCGAACTGGGGCTGCTGACGTTCTCCGTCGGCATGGTGGCCATGGGGGCGTTCTATCACTTCCCGTTCATCGGCTACGCGATCAAGGCCGTCGCCGGTCTGTTCGGCAAGGAGCTGTCCATCGGCTGGGTGCAGTTCCTGCATTGCGTGTTTGTGCTGTTCGGATGCGCTTTCTCCATCGGTACGGTGCTGGTGCTGCCCCGGCCGATTTACGCGGACGTGATGGACTTCGACGCCGAACGCACCGGCTACCGCCGCGAGGCGATGTACAACGGCATGGAAGGTCTCATCACCAAGTTCGCCGCCGGTGTCGCGGTGTTCATCGTGCCGCAGCTTATCTCGATCCTCGGCGCCCGCCCGGACAAACCCTGGGGCCCGCTGGCCGGTATCGTCGTCGCCGCCCTGGTCATGATCGCCGCCTGGCTGTCCATGAGGCCGTATCCCATCGAGAAATAGTCGGCGAGTTCCGACGCAATAGACGCTTCAGAGCCGCGACCGTCAGGGAGCGGGTTGGTCCAACATTTCACAAATCGCTGTCATCCCAAATGCAATGAGGGACCTCTCGTTCATCGTCCAATAAGACGCTGTAACTCCCCTTATTTTCTTCAGGATAACAAAGACGTACTTTCATGGTTCATCCTTGCACGATGAAAGGACCGACCAAATGAAACTCGGCATCATGGCGGCGAGCAGCCAATTGGGAACGAAAACGGTGGAGGCGCTGCTTGCGCGGGGCGTGGACGAGGGGGATGTCGTCGCGATCGCGCGGACGCCGTCGAAGATGGAGGATCTGATTGCCCAAGGCGTGGAGACGCGGGCGGGGGATTACGACGATCGGGTGAGCATGGAGCGGGCGTTCGAGGGGATCGACCGGCTGCTGCTGGTGCCGACGCTGGCGATGCCGGTGGAGCGAGTGCCTCAGATTGAGAACGCCGTGGCTGCGGCGCGGGCGGCGGGTGTCACGCATTTGCTGGAATACGGCCTGGTGCCCACGACGCTCGAATCGAAGTTCGCGATCACGCCGTATTACCTTTACGCCGAGTCGCTATTGCGTCACTGCGGCCTGGCGTGGACGTCGCTGCGCAACAGCATGTACGCCGATCCCATCGCCGAGTGGGTGTCCGAGATCGTGAAGATGGGGACGATCCCCTATCCGACCGGCGACGGCGCGTGCGCGTTCGTGACCCGCGACGACATCGCCCGCGCCGGGGCGGCGGCCCTGGCCACCGACGGCCACGAAGGCAAGATCTACAATCTCACCGGGCCCAAGGCCTACACTACCGCCGAGTTGTGCGAAGTTGTCGCCCGCGTGACCGGCAAGCCCGTCGAGTATCGCCCCGCCTCCGACCAGGACTACGTCGACGCGTGCGTTCGGGAGGGAATCCCCGCGGAGTTCGCGTGGGTGCTGCTGACGATTTACCACGATGTCCGCGACGGCCGATTTGCGTTGGTCAGCGACGATATCGAGAAGCTGACGGGGCAGGCGGCGTTGAGTTTTGAGGAGTATCTGGAATCTGGGGTGTGATTTGCAATGACCGAGCCGCGAGCCGTAACGAGCGGGTGACAGCGGCGTTGTTATTGGCGGGGTGACATTTCAGAGCCGCGACCGTAAGGAAGCGGGTTGGTAGGACTCTGCGAAAAATCGAACGTGGTCAGCGCCCGTCAGAGCCACGCGTGTTAGCAAGCGGTCCAGCGTTCGCCGAGCCGACATGCTCGACGACCCCTCCCTTACGGTCGGGGCTCTGCTTTGTCGAAGCGTTTTGCTGACAACGCACGAGAGATCCCTCCCTTCGTTCGGGATGACAAGCCTTCGCGAACAGGCTGGAGCGAAGCGCGACCAACATGGGCGGTTGGAGAACGCGCCAGCGTCCAGGATACCCATGGTATCCGTTAGCCCGTGCCGACGACGGCACTAAGCCGCTTTGCCGCTGGGTTTGCCGAATTTGCTGACGAGGACGCGGACGTTCATGAGGTTCTTGTTGTCGAAGCGGACCTCGACGGTCAGCTCTTTGACGCGCAGGACCTTGGTGGAATACTCGATCTCGTAGAGATAGCGGCGCAACTGCTCGATGGTGATGCGCTGCAGACGCACTTCCACCGCCTCTTCGTCGTAGAAGGGGTTTTTCGGCTGCTTCTTCTTGTCCATCTGTTCGATGTTGTTGGCCACCTCGGCCTTGCGAGCCAGGTTTTCCAACTCGGAAAGCAATTCCACGTCCCCGGCACGCTGCATGGCCTTTTCCACGGCCTGGAAGTTCGCCTGCGTTTCCTGGAATCGGCGGTAGAGGTCGATGATCTGGCGGATCTCCGTCTGCTTGGCCTCGACCGAGTCGCCCCCGCCGCCGCCCAGGCCCCAGTCGATGACCAGATAGATCCCCACGCACACGAAAAAGCCGATGAGGATCATCAGGGTGCGTCGATCGCGTTCGCTCAAATTCATGGCGCGACGCCCCCCGTCTGGCCCGGCTTGAACAGCGTCGTCACACCGGACTGCTTGTCCTGCTGCTCGACCAAAAAGACGGTGAGCTTGAATTTGATCTCGTCCGACGCCGCCTTTTTGGCGTCCTCGCGATTCACGCGCACGAAGGCGGGGTGGGCCTGAAGCTGATTTTCGATCTTGGCGACGGTTTCGTACGTGTCGGTCAGCGCCTCGATCTTCACGAAGTCCTGCTTGAGTTCCATCTTCTTGATGTCGATCTTCGTTTCCTTGTCGATGGCCTCGGATAGGGCCTTGATGACGTCCAGCGCCCGCAGATCCCCGTCGCCCAGATAACCGACGACTTTGTACTTGCCTTCCACCTGGGACATCTGCGTCTGGAAGCTATTGAGAAGGCTGCCTCCGGCGGGCGGAGACTGCTTGAAGGTGTCCAGATAGAGCTTGCGGGCCTGGGCCTCCAGCGCTTCAACCCGGTCGGAACGCACCGAGTTTTTCTGCCACACCAGAATGATGAACAGAGCCAGCAGGATGCCGCCCATGATCGCCGCGCCCCGCAGGCTGCCCTGCACGGCCTCGGTGAGCTTGTGGTAGGCAAACTCGCCGACGCGGAAATTCACGCCTTGCAGCTTCGCCCCGCTGAATCCGGAAAGAGCCAAGCCCAGGCTCACGGCATAGGTGTCGTTCGTCTCGGGGGTGCCTTCCACTTGTCCGGGGATAGCCTCGGTGAACGCCTGGAACGGCTCCACTCGCACGTCCAGCGCTTCGCCCAGATATCGGTCCAGACCCGGCAGGCGCGCGCCGTGGCCGGTGAGCATCAGGGTGCCGACCTTGAAACCGCCGTCGGTCTCGCACGAGCGGATCGTCTGTCGCAGGCGCCCGAGCAGGTTTTGGTGGGCGGCAATGAGGGTGTCGGACAGGCGGGTGACACGTTCGTCGGCCACCGCGTCGGCGTCTCCGAGGATCTTGCCGACCTCTTCCTTGAGCCGCGACGCCTTGTCCATGTCCAGACTCGCCAAGCGCGCCAACTCGGCCGTGACGTGCGTTCCGCCGGTGGGGATGGTGCGCACCTGCACGACGCGCGCGCCGTTGACCACGACGATGTCCGTCGAGTCGGCGCCGATGTCGAGCACCGCGTAGCCGCCGATGCGCGTCGGGTGGGCGCTGACCGCGGCGACGGCCAGGGCGCTGCTGGTCATGGACAGGACCTTGGGGTCCAGTCCCGCCGCCTCCACCCAATGCAAAAACCGCCGGACATCCTCGCGCTTGGCGAGGGCGGCGAGGATGGTGGAGCCTTCCTTGGACGCGTCGAGAATCTCGTAGGCCAGGATCATCTCGTCCATGTCGAAAGGCACTTCGTCCTCGACCTGGGGGCCCAGGACCGAATCGATCTTTTTGCGCGAAGTGAACGGCAACTGGACGATTCGGGTGGAAACCCAGTGACCGGAGATGGCGCAGACCACCTCGTCGAATTCCATGCCCGGCCGGTTGACCAGTTTGCGCACGGCCGACACGAACCCCGGCGGCGGCGCCTCGGGAGATTCCTCGTCCTCGTCGGCGTCTTCGGGCCGGGCGGCGGCGTCGCTGTCGGTATCTTCGGCGGTTTCGGCGTCGGCCGCATCCGGCGTGGGGAAGTCGGGCTCCGGTTCCGTGGCGGGAGCGACGGGCGGTTCGGCGGCCGGATCCACGCGCACCTCGGCAACCTGCAAAACCTCGAAGTTTCGCCAGCTCGTTTCGATCAGCGTCCCCTTCACGCGGTGGGCGCCGATATCCAGTCCGAGGATTCGATGGGCCAAGGTTGTCGCCTCCGAATGCGACCTAAGGGGTGCCCGATTTTGGTCCCAAAAGCAAGGAGTCGACCGGGCGGTCCCCAATGACCGTCCGACCGACCCCTTAAAGGAGGGATGAAGTTAACCTGCCCCGATGCAAGAGCAAACGCCGTGCCATCGTCGTCATGGCGTGAAATCGGGGGTTTCGGCGGTTTTCGGTAGGAATTTCGCGGAAAATTCGCGTACGGAGATTCGCGGTGGGGAAGGGCGCTACGCGGGAGAACAGGAATTGCGCGATGGATTTGAGATCTCGGCCTACCAATACCCCGGCTGATGCGGCTTGGTCAGGAGGGCGTAGCGCAGGGCGTCGAGGGCGTGGTCGTCCTGCTTGACGGGCTCCTCGGCGGCGATGTCGTCTTCTTGCCAGCGATAGTTCGGGATCTCGGCGAGCAGGTGGGTGCATCGGCGGTGGACGCGAAGGCGGGGACCGGTCTCGGGCGAGGGGTGCATGAGCGTGGCGACAAGCTGGATGCCAGCGGCGACGCGGTTGTCCGCGGCCTGGGCGGGGATTCCGACGGCGCGAAAGCTGCGCAGATGGCCGGGCATGGCGGGATCGCACAAAAACCGCGCCGACGGATACTTGCGATGAAGCTCCTTGGCGTAGTCGACCCAGGTCTTGTTGCCGTGGGACGAATCCACCGCCACCTTGGCCCGCACGATCTCCTCGACGACCCACCAGACGTCGTCCCCGTCCCGACCAACGACGATCATCGCCCCCGGATTGCGATACCCCCAGTCCACGCCCACGCGCACCTCTTTGAATGCGGCGGGCAGGTCGGCGTCGACCACGACGTGCGTGGCCGGGTCGAATTCCTCGTAGACTTGTCCGATGAACGCGTCGAAGGACGCCAGATACTCGCGGGCAAAGTAGCGTTCGGGAAGATCCCGCCGGGCCTGGTCGACCTCGGCGGCCAGATGGGGCAGGGCCGTGTTGGCCGTCGTGGCGAAATGCACCGACGCGAATTGGGGGTCGAAGCGCTCCGGGTCGGCCTCGTCGGCCCGACGCCAGATTTCCTCGTAAAACCAGTTGCGCGCCTGAGGCGTGGTGGAAAACAGCGCCCAGCCCAGGCGATCGGACAGGCGCATGCGAAGCTGCCCCCGCCACGCTTCCGGGTCCACCCGGGCCGCTTCGTCCATCCAAAGGCCGTCCAGCCCCACGCCGACCAGCGTCTTGGGGTCGTGGGCGCTCTTGAAGGCGATGACGATGCCGCCGGTCAGTTCCAGCCGCCGTTCGGATTTCAGATTCTGACGCACCAGCGCGCGCCAATGGGGCGAGAGGACCTCCACCAGCGCGTCGTGCTGCACATTCGTCAGGTCATACGTCGGCGCCACTGCCCAATAGTGCAGCGGCCCCGGCTTCCAAAATCGATCCGCATACACCCGACGCAAAAATTCCCGCGCCGTCCCGAACGTCTTGCCCGAACGCACCCCCGCGCACACGGCGGTGAAGCGCGCCGCGGCGTTGTGCAGGGCCTGCTGCCCGGCGTGGGGGCGGTAGGTTTCGAAGAGGTGGTGCGTCATGGTTGGTCGTCGTCGGCGGGCAGGACCGGGTCGTCCTCCCCGCAGACCCCCGGGATATGCACATTCACCACCACCGGCGCGTCCGGCGCCTGCTCGCGGGTGGCGGCTTCGCCTTTTTGCACGCGCTCCAGCAGGCGGGAGAGGGCGTCCAGGGTATCCCGATCTTCGTTGCCTTCGATCAAGGCCTCGACCTGCTCGCGGATGCGTCGCCATAAGACGAGATAGGAGGCGGGCTCGTCGGTCATTGGGGGCCTCCGGACAGATGCAGGCGCCGAAACCAGCGGGGGACGCGAAATTCCATGAGTTCGTCCGGATCGGCGGCGCGATAAGCGCGGGCCAGACGGTATTGGTCCCAAAGGCGGCGTATGTCGGCGTGCTGGTCAAAGACGAAGTGCCCGGTGACAAGGTCCCGAGCCCCGGCCGGTTCGCGCAGCCAGACGCCGCCCTCGCCGTCGCGCACCCGCACGCGCAGGCCGCATCGTCGGCAGACGAGAGTCTGGGGTTCATGATCGAATCGGTGTTTGCCGCGCACGCACCCGCGAACGCTCATGGGTGGGATTCGCCTCCGTCGTGGGGTGAAGCGGCGCGCGCAAAAGGCACTTTGTAAACGCCCGCTGCAAATGCACGCCGCGCTCTTCGCAATTTGACCGGGTGGGGCGCGCCGGGAGTGGGAACGACAGGCGCTGTCGGGTCGCGACGATGCTTGACAGGCGGGGCGGGCCGCCCATGCTGACCGGATGCACACCGGCGAGGCGACGCGAGGATTTTGGCAGGACTACACGTGGCGTCGCCGGACGCGGCCGTGGATCATCGTCACGCTGGCGGCGCTGGCGGTCTCCCACGGGGTGTGGTTCGGTGTCCTGCATTTCGGCCATTCGGCGCACATTGACCTGATTCGCCAGATCGAAGTTCACGAAGCCTTCCAGGACGGCTACGTCTTCCCTCGCTGGATCCGCGATTTCTACCTGGGTCGCGGTTCGCCGATCTTCAACTTCTATGCCCCTTTCGTGTACCTGCTGGGCGAAGTGCTCTGCCTTGTCGGTTTTTCGCCGCTGCTGGCGGTCAAAGGCGTCTACATCGCGTGCGTCGTTTTCGCGGCTTGGGGGATGTTCGCCCTGGGCCGGGAGGTATGGCAGAACGAGACGGCGGGCATCGTCAGTTCGATTCTGTACGTGCTCGCGCCCTATTTGCTGGTCGACCTGTACGTCCGTTCGGCGCTGGCGGAGCTGTCGTGCTTCGCGTGGCTGGCGTTCGCGCTTTATTTCCTACTGAAGACCACGCGCACCCGGGACACGCTGGACGCCCTGCGGGGGGCGTGCATGGTGGCGTTGCTGTGCCTGTCCCACAACATCACGTCGATGATCGGCCTGCCCATCATCCTCGGGTTCGTGCTGGTCGTCGCGCGGGGGGCGGAGTTGCGCAAGACGCTGGGCGCGGTGGCGTTGGGGTTGGCGCTCTCGGCGTTTTTCTGGCTTCCGGCTCTCTTGGAAAAGGGCTACTTGAACGCCGAGGCCAATCTGACTGCCGGCGAGTACAACTACACCCAGCATTTCGTCACCGTCGCGCGCCTGTTCGATACGCGCTGGGGCTTCGGCTCGACGATGAACAAGACCCCCGGCGCCGAGATCATGAGCACGCAGATCGGCCTGGTGCATGGGGTGCTGTTTGTCGTGGCGTGCGCGTGGCTGTGGCGGAGGCGAAAAGACGGCGGGCGACCCTATCGCTCGGCCCTCGCCCTGGCGATTGCGGTGGCCGTGGGGCTGCTGTTCACCAATCGCGCGTCCCAGGTGTTTTGGGACCACCTGCCCCTGCTGCCGTTCGTGCAATTTCCGTTTCGTTTCCTGACGATCGTGGCGTTGGGGACGTCGGCCCTGGCGGGAGGGGTCGTCGCGCGTCTGAAGGAGACGTCCGGCGCCAAGGCGGGGACCCTCGGGGCGTTGGTGATCGTGGGAGCGGCGGCGGCGGCCTACGGGCCCTATGTGCAAGCCCGCTACCTGCTGCATCTGGCCGAGCCGCCATACGATGTGCGCGTCGCCACTCGGGAGGAAGCCAAGGCCTGGCGCGAGCGGCCCGAGTTCGTCGAGGCCCAGGCCCTGCTCACCCCCCGCGTTTTGCGCGAGGGTCGCGAATCCAAAACCACGGCGAAGGACGACTACCTGCCCCATTGGGTCAAGGTGAAACCGATCCGCTATTTCGAAAACCGAATGGACGTTTTGGACGGCCAGGCCACCGTGGTCGCCGTCGAATCGCCTCAGCCCAACTTTCGATTCGCCGTCGAGGCGACGCAGCCCTCCACCTTCCTGGTGCATACCTTTTATTTCCCCGGCTGGCAGGTGCACGCCGGCGCCGAGCGGGTTTCGGCCGTTCCCAACGCCGTCACCGGCGAGATCCAGTTCAGCCTTCCCGCCGGGCATCACGAAGTGGACGTGCGTTTCCAGGATACCGGCGCTCGCCTGGCCGCGAAGATGATCAGCTTAGGTGCGTGCGTGTTGATGATCATGACCGTCGGCCTGTTTCAATATCGTCGGGTGCGCCGCGTGGGGGTTTCGTCGAACGGACGGCATGGGCCGAGAAAATCCGTGGATGACAAACCACGCGGAATCGTATAGAAACTTTCGACTTTTATTCGCCGGATTTTTGTTCAACTTTGATTCCCTAGGGGTGGAAATGTCGGCGGCGCATCCGAGCGTTGATTTTTCCCTGTTGCCCACGAGCATCGAAGAATTCATGACGTGGGATTGGGAGCAGGTGGCGCCGTTTTTCGCCGAACTGGCCGAGCGCCCGCTCAACGCGGCGACGGTGGACGCTTGGCTCGCGGACTGGACCAGCCTGATGGACCTGATGGACGAGTGGCATTCGCGCCTGCACGTGGCGACCACCGTCAACACCGAAAACGCCTTGGCCCGCGCCGCCCTCCACGATTTTCTGGACAACATCGACCCGCCCTTCAAGGCCGCCGACCAGCGTCTCAAGCAAAAGCTCCTGGCCTCGGGCCTGCGTCCGACCGGTTTTGACCAACCGTTGCGCGACTTGGCCGCCCAGGCCGAAATCTTTCGCGAGGAAAATCTGCCGATCAAGGCGCGCCTGGAAAAACTGGGCAACCAATACGACGAGATCATCGGCGCCCAAAGCGTGGATTGGGACGGCGAATCGCTGACGCTGGCCCAGGTCGAGGCGCTACTCGAAGACCCGGATCGGAACAAACGGGAGCGGGCCTGGCGCGCGACGATGGAACGCCGGCTCCAAGACCGGGACCCGATCAACCGGCTGTGGACTCAGCTTGTGGACGGGCGATTGGAACTGGCGAAAAACGCCGGGATGAATTCGTTCATCGAGTATCAGTGGAAGGACCTGGAGCGCTTCGACTATACCCCCGCGGACTGCGCGCGTTTTCGCGACGCGATCGCCGAGGTGGTGGTGCCGGCGGTCGGGCGCATGCGCGAGCGGCGTCGTGCGGCGTTGGGCGTGGACAAGCTGCGGCCGTGGGACACATACGTGGATGTCCACGGCGACCGGCCTCTCAAGCCCTTCGACGATGTGCCGGGGCTGGCCGACGGCGTGGGCCGGATGTTCGCGTCCCTGGACGGTCGCGTGGCGGAATATTACGAGATCATGCGCGCCGAGCGCCTGCTGGACCTGGACAATCGCCCGCGCAAGGCCCCCGGCGGCTACTGCACCAGCTTCGCCATGGCCAAGCGACCGTTCATCTTCATGAACGCCGTCGGAACGCACGACGATGTCCAGACCCTGCTCCATGAAAGCGGCCATTGCTTCCACGTCTTCCAAGGCAATCATCTGCCGTACTACCAGCAGCACAACGTGCCCATCGAGTTCGCCGAAGTGGCGTCCATGGCCATGGAGCTTCTGGCCGCCCCGTTTTTGCACAAGGACCGGGGCGGGTTTTACGACGACGCCGACGCGGCCCGGGCGCGGTTGCAGCATCTGGAGCACGTGCTGTCGCTTTGGCCGTTCATGGCGGTGGTCGACGGCTTCCAGCATTGGGCCTACAAATATTCGGAGGCCGCGCGCCATCCCGAGGAATGCGACGCCACGTGGGAGCGTCTGTGGGACCAATTTGCCGTGGGCGTGGACTGGAGCGAATTCGACGAGGCCAAGCGCACCGGTTGGCACCGCAAACTCCATATCTTTTTGCATCCGTTTTATTATGTGGAATACGGCCTGGCCCAACTCGGCGCCGTGCAGGTCTGGCGCAACGCGACGCACGACCGCCACGCGGCCATCGAACAATATCTGGCCGCGCTCGCCCTGGGCGGAACGCAGCCCCTGCCGCGTCTTTTTGAGGCGGCCGGAGCCCGGTTCGCCTTTGACGCGGACACGTTGCGCGAGGCGGTCGATCTGGTCGAAGAGGCGATGGCCGATCTGGAAAAAGTCCTGGCCCAAAGCTGAAATCCGGCGAGACGACCGGTGACGAATATCATTTGGGCCGACGGCCCATGGAATTTCCTAGGAATATTTCGCAGGAATAAGGAGACCCCCTGATGACCACCGCCAATCCCGCCGGGGCGCCGCGAGGCACGCAGCCCTGGTCCAAAACCTCGCCGGAGTCCCACTGGGATTACATCGTCATCGGCTCGGGCATGGGCGGCATGGCCTGCGCCGCGCTGCTGGCCAAGCTGGGGCGTAAGGTGCTCGTCATCGAGCAGCACTACGTGCCCGGCGGCTTCACCCACGCCTTCAAACGCAAGAAATGGCATTGGGACGTGGGCGTGCATGTGGTCGGCGAAGTCACCGATCACACCATCACCGGACGCATCCTGAAAGACCTTTCCGGCGACCGCCTGGAGTGGAAGTCCGTGGGCAAGTACTACGAGAATATGTACTTCCCCGACGGGTTCGAGATCCACTTCCCGGACAATCCGCGCGAGTTCCGGGCCATGCTCGACGAGAAATTTCCCGACGAGAAAGAGGCGCTGGACAAGTATTTCCAGGCCCTGGCCGCCGCCAACTCGGCCATGCAGGCCTACTACGGCGCCAAGATCATGCCCGGCGTGTTGCAGGGTATCGGCGACGCGTTCATGACCAAAAAGGCCGATCCCTTTCTGCGTCGGACCACCAAGGAAGTGCTCGACGAGATCACCGACAACCGGAGACTCAAGGCCGTGCTGACCAGCCAGTGGGGCTACTACGGCTCCACGCCCTCCGAGTCGGCTTTCGGCATCCACGCCATGGTCGCCCGGCACTTTTTCCACGGCGGGTTCTATCCGGTGGGCGGCGCGCCGTCCATCGCCAAGGCCTTGCTCAAAACCGTCGAGGAGTCCGGCGGCTGGACGCGCATCCGCTCCGAGGTCGACGAGATCCTGGTCAAGGGCGGCAAGGCCGTGGGCGTGCGCCTCAAGAACGGCGATGAAATCTCCGCCGACCGGATCATCAGCGCCGCCGGCGCCCGTCAGACCGTGGAACGCATGCTCCCCGAATCGCTGCGGCCCGCGGAGTGGAGCCGATCGATCTCCAAGGTCGAGCCGTCCGAATGCCATGTGTGCCTCTACCTGGGCATGAACGGCGATATCGAGAAAGCCGGGGCCACCGGCGGCAACCAGTGGTTCTTCGGCACATGGGATATGGAGGACAAATGGTGGGACGCCACCGATCCGAACTCGGTGCCCAACGTGCTGTTCACCAGCTACCCGTCGCTCAAGGACCCGCTGCACGATCCGGGACCGGACCAGATCCACATGGGCGAGATCATCACCTTCATTCCTTATTCCAACGTGAAGAAATGGTCGACGACCGAGCTGTTCAAGCGGGGCGACGACTACGAGGAATTCAAGCAAAGCATGCATGAGCGCGTGTTGAATCGCTACTTGGAAAACCGGCCCGAGATGAAGGATCTGATCACCTACAGCGAGGTCTCCACGCCCCTGTCGACGGAGCACTTCGCCCGGTCCTATCACGGCTCCATCTACGGCCTGGACGCATCCCCAAACCGCTACACGAACCCGTATCTCAAGCCGCGAACGCCGGTGAAGAATCTCTATCTGGCGGGCAGCGACGTGGTTTCCTGCGGCGTTATGGGCGCGATGATCGGCGGCGTCCTCAGCGCGGTGGCGGCCGAGCCCATCGGCGGGATCAAGTATCTGAAGCAGTTTACGAAGCGGTAGCCGAGATTCGGGTGCCACACTTTCACGTCGTCGTAGACGACGGGAAGGTGTGAATCATGCGCGTGATCGGAAATTATTCACACCTTCCCTCGGACTTGCGTCCTCGTGAAAGTGTGGCACCCGTCGAGACTTTCTAATCCCGCGCCGCCTTCGAGCCTCTCCCGAACTGAAACAGCGCGTGCCCGACGCCGAATTCGTCATCAACGAAGTGACGCAGGCGGTGGGCCAGCTCGTCCTGTTGGGCCAGGGACAGGTCCACGTGCAGGGCGATATAGGCGGTCATGGCGTTGCGCGACGAAGTGATGACCCACACGTGCACGTCGCTGACCGACGCGATCTCGTCAAAGTTCTCCACTAGACGCGCGCCCAGTTGCGTCGGCTCGATGCCCGCCGGGGCGGCCTCCATCAGCACGCTGACCGCGTCGCGGGTCAGGCCCCAGGCCCAGTAGAGGATCACCAGGCAGATCAGCACCGAGAGCACCGGGTCGATCCAGTCCCAGCCCTTCCACCAGATCAGGATGGCGCCGCCTACAATCGCCACGGACGAGATCGTATCGCCCAGCATGTGAAAGAACGCGCCCCGGAAGTTGATATCGTCTCCGCCGGCTCCGTGGAGCACCCAGGCGGTCACGAGGTTGACGACCAGGCCGAACACGGCGATGGCGAACATTTCCCCGGCGAGGATGTCGGTGGGGTTTTGCAGCCGCTCGTAGGCCTCGTGGGCGATCAGGCCGGTGATCAGCGCCAGGGTGACGGCGTTGAACAGGGCGGCGAGGATCTCGACGCGATAAAGGCCGTAGGTGTGCTTGGCCTTGCCCGGCTTGGCGGCGAAATGCATGGCCATCAGGCTGACAAACAGGGCGGCGGAGTGCGTGAGCATGTGCCCGGCGTCGGAGATGAGCGCCAGGCTGCCGGTGATCACCCCGCCGACGATCTCCACGATCATCGCGGCCGTGGTGATCACGATGGCGATCTTCAGGCGCTTGCGTTCCTCGGGTCGGTGAGCGTCGAAGTGATGGCCGCCCAGACCGTGACTGTGACCGTGGTGATGACCATGGTGATGGCCGTGGTCGTGCCCGCCCGAATGGTCATGGCTGTGGTCGTGATCGTGGTCGTGGTCCGACATGGCGCGCGGGCCCCCCTTCGGCCCCCTGCCTAACGCACCTGAATTGGAAAATCAAGGCATATCAAGTAGTTGCAATGCCGTTGTCATTGCAGTCCCATGGAGAACTGCAACCGCGTTGCGAGGCGGCCTTACTCGGCGCATCCGCAGCATTCGTCGCCGCCGTGGTCCTCGTCCTCGTCGGCGGTGTCGTCCACGGCCGGTTCGTCCTCGTCTTCGCCCTCTTCCGGCCCGCAGCGATCCGCCTCCTCGACGCACTCCACGCCGTAGTCGCACGGGTTGCCCGCGTATTCGCACACGCCCGCGTTGCACGATCCGGCCCCGACGCAGAACCGGGGGTCCAGGCAATCCCGCTCGGATTCGCAGGGGCACAGCACGCGAAACGTCGCCGAGGCGCCGCGGCGGGCGGCGGGGGTTTCGGATTCGTCGATCGGGTCGAAGACAGCAGCCACCACGGCGCGCAACGGCCCGACGCAGTCTTCAGGTTCGACGGTGGTGAAGGTGAGCGTCACCGTCGCCGTTTCGCCGACCTCAATGTCACCCAAGGTCGCGGTCAAATCGTCCCAGATCAGGACGCCGTCCTCGGTCGCTGTCGGGGCGACGTCCGCCGAGGCGAGGGCCAGGCGTGTCGGGTCGTAGTGCGTCGCGGCGGGAAGGGTGGTCCAGGTCGCGGCCTCGTCGTTCGTCACGGAGAGCGTGACGGTGACGCTCTCGCCGCCGGGGACGCGGGCGTCGTCCAGGCTGGTCGTAACCGACGCGGCACGGTGGTAGTCCCCGCCGCCGACGGTCAGATCGCCGGGGCTCCAATTCTCGTCGGGCACGTCATTGCGGCCGATCTCCGGCGTTTCGCCCAAGGCCTCCAAAGTCCGTACCCCCGGCGCGGTGTCGCCGCCGCCGACACTGACGTAAACCACGCCCGCCGCCGGGTTCACCGCCAGGCCGCGCACCGTCCGATCGCCCGAGTAGGCCAGGGTCCAGAGGTAGTCGTCGGCGAAGGTGTAGCGCGAGACCTGGGGCGTCAGCCCGCCGGAGGTGGAAAACGCCGTCAGACCTTCCAGCTCGCCGACATAGAGCGTCGCGGCCGTGTCGATCAGGTCGTACGATCCCAACATCTCACCGCCCGATTCGGCGTAGTACCGCACACTGGCCTGTCCGTCGGCAACGTAGGCGATCGCGGCGTAGGTGAAGACGTCCAAGACGCCTGTGTCCACGTCCGGTTCCAGATCGAACTTGGGCACGGCTTCGAGGGTCGGCAGGTCAAAGGCCGCCACCAGCGGACCCGTCCCGTCACCCACGTACAGGCGCATCGCCGTTCCGTCCACGTCCAGGCCGCCCACGTCGCCGGGAAGGCCCGTTTCGAGCACGCCCAGCGGCGCCAGGTCCGAGGTGTCGAAGATGCGCACCGCGCTCGAATCCCGCTCGGCGACGAACAGCCGCCCGCCGTCCGAATCCGTGGTCAACGCGGAGGGGAATCCGGTCTCGCTCGTGGCCTCAATATCCACCCGGTCCAACCACACCAGGCGGTCGCCGACGACGGCGTAGATCAATAAGGGGCTGCTCTCGCCGGGTGCGCCGGTGTCGCCGACGGCGTAGAGCAACGTCGGTTCGGCGGGGGCGTCGGCCAGGGCAAACGAGGGCACCAGCGCGATGAAAAGAAGGAGAAGAAGACCCGCCGCCGGTCCGTATTCCACGAGAAAACGCCGCCCGGTGAGGCGGCGTCGGTCGCGTCGATTCGGTTGTCGGAAATTCGCGGAAGACCCGGAACGCATCCGTGGGCCTGGGCCGCCTAGACGGCTTCGGCGTTCGGACGGTTCTTGATCAGGTCCTCGAAATAGCTCTTGACCGTCAGCGGGAGCACCGTGGTGCGCTGATAGCGGATGGGTTCGTTGAGGATTTTGAGCTCGAATTCCTTGCCGTTGTCCACGTCGGCCATCAGGACCGTATGACGGCGGCGCTCGTCGCAGATTTCCTTTTTAAGCGACATGCACGTGCGATAATACGCAAAAAGTTTCCGCCCGAACGGCGTATCGAAACGATCGAAGCAGCGGTTCCGGCTGACCCGTTCGGTCTCGTTCAGGTCCAGCAGCTTGCGCAACTCGTCGTGGAGTTTCTCTTCCATCAAATAACCCCGCTCTTCGGTTCCAGCAATATTCAGTCGATGTTGTAGCGTACCAGAAGGGCCGATTTTCTACAACGCGGAATCCTTACGAGTCAAGCAGAATTTACGCTATGCGTCAATAAAATTAACGCAAAGCGTCATATCCCTTCCGGCAAAACAGCGACGCCCGACGGCCTTTTCGGCTCCGTTGAGCGGCGCAAGTCTTTGCAAAAATCCAAGCAAAAATCCAAGCAAAAAAACCAATCTTTCCCGCTCCCGGTCGGAACGGGCGCCGGTCTTAGGCCCCGGCCTCGAACATCATCGGGTAGACCACCCGCACCGGCCCGTCGCCGTGGTGCGTCGGGAATCGAACCTGCCCGACGATGCGTTGGACCTCCCGGGTGAACTGGGAGTTCCGGATGGTGTCCTCGGCAATGCGCAGATCCACCACCTCTCCGGCGGGCGTGACATTGAATTCTACCACAATTCGTCCCGACTGGCCCTGCACCGTGCGCGAATACTGGTGACGCAGTCGCGGGAGGGCGTCCTTCATCACCATAACGACCACCTCGTTGTCCAAATAGTCGGGGGCGTCGGGGAATTTCAGGCTGGCCGAGCTGGCGATCACGTGGCGTGTCGCCGCCTTTTCGGGCAGATCGAAACTCAGGCGCGAGGCGGTCGTGGAGGCCGGGGCGAGCTGGAGGCCCGAGTCGGCGCGGGGTGCGTCGGTGGCGGTTTCGTTGCTGACGCGCGAGGCGTTCCATGAGGAATGGGACTCGGCGAGCATGGTCCGCACCGCGCTGACGTCCATGGTCGGCAGGTCGTCGGCCACCGGGCCGCCGGCGGCATGGGCGCTGCGCATCCAGCCGTCGTTCTGGGGCTTGAGCAAAAGGCGGCGGGAGTTCGTGATGTCCGGATAGAGGCTGCCGAACCCGGAGTAATAGTCGGCCAGGGCCGGGATGGAATCCCAGGTGGTCGGCAGGCGCCAATAGTCGCCGCCCCGCTCGTGGGCCACGCGATAGCCGGTGCGTCCGACGGCGGGTCGGGGTTTGCCGCCGAAGGCCCGGTATTCGATCAGCGCCAGTACGTCGGCCGCGTCGTTGAAGGCCACGTGGTAACACGCGCCCAGGGCGGCGGACTGTTCGCGGCGGTCATGGCGACCGGACAGGCCCCGACTGAGCAACAGCTTTTTGTCGGCCAACGCGCGCTGCGTCAGTTCCAGGCGGCGGGCCAGGGTGGGCACCGCGTCGTAGCCGTCGAATTCGGCGACATAGCACGTCTGGGATTCGTCCACCCGCCGCTGCATGACGACCGAGTGGCCCGGCGAGGAGGCCTGCATGGTCAGGTAGAGCGTGTCGATGATCGCCTTGACGCGCACCGAGTCAGTGGCCCGGTCCGATTGGAGGATCTTCACGGCCACGTTGAGCGACCCGTCCGGGTCGTCCAGGGTGGGCTGGTCCTTGGCGTTGGCCAGGTGCCGTTCCCAAACATCGCGGTTTTTGAGCATCAGGTCGGCGACGTGCCTCGGAGCGACGGCCATCACGTCCTCCAGGACGGTCAGCATCGCCTCGTCCGACCAGGGCATCGCCGGGGACGCCGGCGCCAGAATCACGGCGACGACCAGCAGCGACAACAGCGTGCGACGAAAGGCGGGGGAACTCGAAGTTCGAGGAATACGTCGGTTTTTCAGTGACATGGGGCGTCGTCCTTCCCTGGAAAATGCCCACGTCCGCGTCTCGGACGAGGCTCGACCCATGTCTTGTTTTCGGTTGAACGGCTCGAATTCTGAACAGGATTTCAAAGGCGACGGACAACGCGCCGTTTGGACAGCGTTCCGCCGTCTTTAGGAGAACTCTACGGGGTAAAAAAACGACCGGGGCTCGTGGGAGCCCCGGTCGCGCGGTTCGCGAATGCGGGAAACGAGTTATTTGACGGGCGAGAAGGAGTACATCTCCACCGCCGCGTCCAAGACCTTTTGCACCGTGTTGGGCATCTCGTAATAGTCGCCGGCCAGCCAGAGTTGGAGCAGGTCGTCGGCATGCTCGCCGTCGGAGACCTGGACCTGTCCGCCGGGCAGGTTGGTGAAGGTGCGGATCTGCCCGCTGTCGAACTCATTGACCAGACGCACGCTCGGGCCGCTGCCCACGTCGAAGGCGTAGTCGCCGTCGCTGTAGCGGGCGACATTGGGCGTGTAGGGGCTGCCTTCGCGGGCGTAGGTGCCCAGGTTGAGCGACGGCTCGAACAGATGCTCGATGACCAGCTCGTGAATGCGGCCCCAGTACCACTCGTCCATGTCGGCGCCGTCAAATTCGGGGAATTCGGAGGCGTTTTTCAAGTCGGCCACGGCGTCGTTCATCGCCCGGTTGATGATGGTGCGCGGGGTCTGCGTTCCGCCGGTGTCGGTGTCGTCCCAGAACGGATCGCCCTCGTCGAGCACGATGCGACGGACGGCTACGTCGCCCGAACTCATGCCCCAACGCAACGACTCGCCCTCGTCGTCGAACTCGTCGCCGTAGATCTCGCCTTTGAGATTCTTCACGAAGACCGAGAAGATCGTGGCGGCCACGGCGCGTTCCCGCGTGTCCGCGTCCGTCGAGGCCGGGCTATCCAGCGCGAAGCCGGACAGGCCGGTGGGGAACTGGAAGTCCCAGTCGTTCAGATACGCCAGCGCCGCCTGGGCGTCCGTCGAAAAACCCGTGACCAGGTCGCTGTCCAGAATGTCGAGCACGCCGGTCAACACGTCCCGGGCGTAGTTGCCCTGAACGTCCAGTTGGATGGACTGCATGTCCTCGTGGGTGAAAGGAGTCCCGGCGTCGAGCAGTTCGTTGACGCGCTCCTCGATGCGCTGGGCCCGATAGCCGATCGCCCGGTCCCAATGCCAGTAGCGATCGCCGTCGGTCGGGTCGTCGGATTGCAGGGTGCCGTTGATGTCGTTGTTGGCGGTCACGACCCAGCCGCGCTCCGGGTTCTTGAGCTTGGGCATGTCCGCGGCCGGGACGCACGGCGTGGTCTCGTCCCACTCGGCGCTGCCGTCACCGGGCAGAACCAGCCAGGGGTTGTAGGTCTTCACCCAGGAGCCGCGATTGGGAACGCACGCATTGGGGAAGTAGCCGATGTTGCCGGCGGTGTCCTGGAAGACGAAGTTCTGGGCGCCGACGCGGAATTTGTCGATGGCGGCGAACATATCGTCCACGTCCTGGGCCAGGTTGAAACCGAGGAAGGTGCCGATCTCGTTGGAGGGATCGTGGCCGGTCCAGCGGAAGGACAGGGCGGTCTTGTTCCCGCAGTCGATGGTCTCGGGCAGGATCGGGCCATGGTGCGGCACGAAGAACGCCGCCTTGTTCGTCGAACCGATGCGCGAGGCGATCTTCAGCGTCTTCTTGATGACGTTGACGTCGCCGCCCTTGAATTTGACCTTCGTGGGCTCGTTGCTGCCGTTGCAGGTGATTTCCTCGGCGTAGACGTCGACGACGTCATATCCGGCCACCGTCTCGCCCCAGGCCACGTTTTCGTTGGCGCCGGCGACCACGCCGGGGGTGCCGGGGAACGACGCGCCCCAGGAGCGGATGTCGCCGTCGTCGGTGAGGGCCTTGGTGTCGATGTACAGATAGTTCCACACGGACGGGTAGACCAGGGACAGGTGGGGGTCGTTGGCGACGAAGCCCACGCCGTCATTCAGATCGGGCGAGATCACCCAGTTGTTGGACGCCTCCCGATCCCGCGCGAAAGGCACCAGCTTGGGCAGGCGCTCCTGGGCGGCCAGGTAGTCGCGCAGGCCGTGGTAGCCCTTGGGCAGGAACTGTTCGGGCGAAATCGTGTGACCGCCGGCGGCCGCGCCGGATTTCGCCAGGTCGTCGAAGCCCGGTTCGCCGTCCTTGATGATCGTCGTGTCGGTGGCCATGGCCCGGGTGAAGAAGTCGGCGTACAGGCTCGGATTGCCGGCCAGGCGTTCTTTCCAGTCGGTCAGGCTGATCTCGGCGTCGCGGGTGCCGGACAGATCCCAGGTCTGATAGCGGGCGAAGGCGATGGTGTCGCGGGTCGTCCAGTCGGCGACCTTGCTGGGTTTGACCAGAGCCACGTCGTAGGAAGGATCCCAGCCGGTCAGGGTATCGGCCTCTTCCTCGGCCCGCTTCTCGGCCAGCCAGGCGTTCACGCCCTCGGCGAGGCCCTCGAGAAGCTCCTTGGTGTCCGCGTCCAGGCTGTCGACGATCAGGTCGAGCACCGAATCGCCGTTGCCGTTCATGTAGATGAGGCGATTGGAGTAGTCGTAATCGATCAGGGGCGCCTTGTTGGAGCCGATGCCCAGGTATTCGCCCAGGGTGCCTTGGGGGAGTTTGCGCAGGAAGTCCATCTGGAAAAAGCGCTGCTCGGCCATCACATAGCCCAGCACCCGCGCCAGGTCCGCCCGGCTTTCGGCGAAGACATACGGGATTTTGTACTGGTCATAGGCGACACGCACCTCGGAGTCCAGCGTGGGCAGGTTGACCGTCCGGTCGACCGGGAAGTCGAGGACCGCCGCCCGCTCGTCAAAGGTGTCGTCGTCGCCGGTGTCGTCATCGGACGTATCGTCGTCATCGTCGTCGTCCGACGTGTCGTCATCGTCGTCATCCAGGCATTCGTCGCCCGAGCACGGCGTGGCGTCGTCATCATCATCGTCGTCATCGTCGCCGCCGCAGCCGGTAAGGCCGAGCACGGCGAACGCGCCGATGAAGAAAAGCGCAAGAACGCAGGTCAACCATCGAGCTGGCATGGGAGTCCCCCCGGAAAGGAATGGGTCAAATTGTCATCTGAATCAATTTATACCAGACCCGACGGTCCGAAGGAAATCGTTTGTCGCCCCCATGGCGCCGACGAGGCCTTTGCGTGAGGCCCATTGGTCGGGAAGGGCCGTTTCCCCGGCTTTTGAGGAACACTTTCATTCCCGCGGCAACGACGTTGACAAATTTGCGGGCAATCCGTTAGAAAGCAGCCCTTCGAGGCGCCGAGATGGGCGCCTTGCGTCCCCATCGTCTAGTGGCCTAGGACGTCGGCCTTTCACGCCGGTAACGCGGGTTCGAACCCCGCTGGGGACGTTGAGTGATTTCGTAACCCGTCGCCGACGCGCGACGGGTTTCTTTTTGGCCCCGGACCTTGGGCAGAGCGATTAGCCGTCGGCGCCGCACACGCTGGAAAAGCAGTCGTTACTAGGGATGTCTCCCGCGTCGCAGCCCCACTCGTTTACGCACTCCAGCGCGCACGATGAACCGATCACGCTACACGTCTGGTTGGGCGTCAGAGGCGAGCCGTCGCCGTCGTCGTGCCAAACGATGCCGCACCCCTCGTCGGCCGCGTACCAGGTCATCGCCTCGACGCATGCCTCGAACGGCGGCCCTCTCTCGGTATCGTCGTCGGCCGTGTCGTCGTCCACGGTGTCGTCGTCAACCGCGTCGTCGTCACCGGTATCGTCGTCCGCGAGATCGTCGTCCGAGGCGTCGTCGTCATCGTCGTCGTCCCCGCAGGCGCCGTTCAACGATAAGAGCCCGAAGACAAGAAGAAAAACCAAAACAATCCACGATCGACGCATCGATCACCTCCCATGCAAGCCGATTTTGGCTGGAGAGCCGCTTTTCGACAGAAATTCCACATTAAACACAGGAAACACAAGCGCCATGAAATTATGCCAAGGCGTAAAAGCCACAGGATCCAAATTTTCTCCTTGAGTTTTCGGCTCACCCTGCCGATCTAAGCAATTGGATATCCTGTGGAAGGTGTCCGCCGGGGATCGCTGTGAAAATAAGTCGTCAAAAATCAGTGCTTTTCGTCATGCGTGTGGTAAAGTATCCACAGACGAAGGGCAATTTTTCATCATGAAACCGTCCACCGGTTTTCGCGGGGAGGAGTCTGGGCGCGGATCGATCGTGGTCCCGCGCTTGGTGACGGGAATTTGTCTTTAAGGGATCTGAATCGGGCCGGGCGCGCGTATATCTTCGCCCTCATTCTGGTGGGCGCGGCGGCCACGTTCGGCCTTTATCTCGTCGATCCCACTCCCCGCCTCGAAATTCCCCTGTTCATTTACGCGGCGCTGGCCATCATCACCGCCCGCATGTACGTCAAGATCCCCTTCACCGACGTGCAGTTCTCCGTCGACACCGCGTTCATCCTGACGGTCCTGGCGATTTACGGCCCGCTGCCCGCCGTCGCGACGGAAATCGTCGCCCGCCTGGTCTTCGGCATCATGTACACGAAGAAAGGCAACCGCTTCAAAATCCCGTTCAATATGGCCTGCGGCGCCTTGTCGGTCGCCGCCGCCTACGGGGTTTTCGAGGTCGCCTTCTTCGGACCGGCGGCCAGCACGTCCAGCTACGTTCTGCCCATCGTGGGCATGACGATCGCCTACTTCCTGGTCAACAGCACCACCGTCGCCCTGGCGGTGTGCATTTCCAGCGGCGAGAACTTCATCAAATTCTGGATCGAAAAATGCCTGCCGTCGGGCATCGGCTTCATGACCGCCGGTTCCATCGCCACGCTGATGTTCATTTTGCATCAGGTGGGCGGTTTGCTCAGCTTCCTGGTCATCGTCCCCCTCATCGCCCTGGTGCAATACACGCAGCGCATCTACCTTCAAAAGGAAGAGGACGCGGTCAAATACATCAGCCACCTGGAGGAGGTGAACAAGCAGCTCCAGGAGGAAATGGAAGAACGCCAACGCACCGAGGCGGAGAAACGCGATCTGGAAATGCAGCTCATGCAGGCCCAGAAGATGGAGGCCATCGGGCGCTTGGCCGGCGGTATCGCCCACGACTTCAACAACCTTCTGACCGGCATCATCGGCTACTCGGACCTGGTGTCCGAGTCGTTGGATTTCGAGAGTCCCATCCGGCCCTTCGCCCTGGAAATCAAGAAGGGCGCCCAGGGCGCGGCCAACCTGACGCGCCAGTTGCTGGCCTTTAGCCGCAAGCAGGTCATCCAGCCTGTCGTGCTGAACTTCAACACCCTGGTGCCTCAGTTTCAGAAGATGCTGGCGCGCATCATCGGCGAGGACGTGACGATCGTCTTCGAGCCGGGTCGGGGCCTGGGCAACGTCAAGGTGGACGCGGGGCAGATCGAACAGGTCCTCGTCAACCTGTTGGTCAACGCCCGGGACGCCATGCCCGGCGGCGGCTCGATCACCATCCGCACCGACAACATCTCCCGGGACGGCGAGGACTTCGCCGCCATGGAGGTGATCGACACGGGCATCGGCATGTCCGAGGAAACGCGGGCGCGGATCTTCGAGCCGTTCTTCACGACCAAGGCGGTGGGCAAGGGCACGGGCCTGGGATTGGCGACCGTCTACGGCGTGGTGCAGCAAAACCAGGGCCTGATCGAAGTGGAATCGGAAGTGGGCGTGGGCACCACCTTCCGCGTGCTGTTCAAGCGCGTGGAAGAGAAGGTGCAGGTCACGAACGACGAGTCGCGCACCGAGCACCTGCGCGGCCACGAGACGATCCTGGTGGTCGAGGACGAGGACTCCCTGCGCCACCTGGCCCGGGAGATTCTGCATCGCAAGGGCTACCAGGTCATCGAGGCCCGCGAGGGCGCCAGCGCGCTGAAGATTTTCGAACGCTACGGCAATGTGATCGATCTGGTGCTCACCGACGTGGTCATGCCCAAGATGAGCGGCCAGAACCTCTTGAAGATGATGCGCGAAAAGCGCGACGACCTGCCGGTGATCTTCATGTCCGGCTACTCGGAAGAGGTGATGGGCGACTACGGCGTCTTCTCCGAAAACGTCCCCCTCATCCAAAAACCTTTTACCGCCGAACAGCTTCTACGCGCCGTGCGCAAACTCCTGGACGAACGCCAGGCCAAGAACGCCGTGGCGTAGCTGGGTCGTTCCTTCCGGCGGACGAGCGGGTGCCGCACTTTCACGTAGGCGAAGCCGGCGAGAAGGTGGCAATTTCCCGGACAAACCGGACCGGCTCCGATTTCCGACCGTCGAAATTGATGCTTATACCCATTTTCACACCTCCCCGTCGCCCTCGGCGTCGGGAAAGTGTGGCACCCATCGACCACTGCTAACGCCGAAACTACCGCTCGCTGTCCAACATCCGCATCTGCATCTCGGGGTAACGTTCCCCGGCGGCGGCGTCCGCGGGCACGGCGGCTCCGATCGCGGCCAGATCTTCGTCCGAGAGGGACAGTTCCAGCGCTCCCAGCGACTCGGCCAGGCGCTCGGGCTTGCGGGCGCCGATCAGCGGCACGATGTCCTCGCCCCGCGACATCACCCACGCAATCGCGATCTGAGCCGGTGTGACCTTGTGTTCGTCGGCGATCTTGTGCAGCGCCTCGACCAGCTTCAGGTTTTGCGACAGGTTCTCGCCCTGGAAGCGCGGGCTGTAGGCGCGAAAATCGTAGGGATGCAGTTCTCGATCCGGTTTCCAATGGCCCGAGAGCAGCCCGCGCGAGAGCACGCCGTACGCCGTGATGCCCACGCCCAATTCCCGGCACGCGGGCAGGATCGCCTTCTCGATGCTCCGGGAGATCAGCGAATATTCAATTTGCAGATCGACAACCGGATGCACCGCGCAAGCCTTGCGGATCGTCTCCGCGCCGGCTTCGGACAGGCCCACGTGGCGCACGTAGCCCGCGTCGATCATCTCCTTGATCGCGCCGACCGTCTCTTCGATCGGCACCCCCGGATGCACCCGCGCGGGGCGGTAGATGTCCACGTAGTCCGTGCCCAGGCGCTTGAGGCTGTAGGCCAGAAAGTTCTTCACGCCCGCCGGGGTCGTGTCCAGGCCGATCCAGTTGCCCGAGGCGTCCCGCTGGGCGCCGAATTTGACCGAGATGACCACGTCCTCGCGCCGGCGTCCTTGCAGGGCGTCGCGGATGAGCATTTCGTTGTGGCCCATGCCGTAAAAGTCGCCGGTGTCCAGCAGCGTCACGCCCGCGTCCAAGGCGGCGTGGATCGTCGCGATGCCGTCGTCCCGATTCGCCGGGCCGTACAGGTCCGACATTCCCATGCATCCCAGGCCCATCGCCGAAACGACCGGTCCCGTCTTGCCCAATTGCCGTGTTTTCATGGAATCCCCCATGTGTGCGATGCCCCTATCGAAGCGACTCGCCGCTCCCGCTGTCAAGGCGTCCCCGCGTGACATTTTCGTGCCGAGGCGTTCCGGCCGGGAAAATATGGGATTTCTCATTGTTCGCGCTGGACGCGGGCGCGTATGATGATCCCCTCATCTCGCCGAATTACGATGCGTTTGAAAGGTTCGAAACGATGCGACGTCGCTATTTTTCGCTGCTGTTGACCGCTTTCGCCGCTTTGGCGCTGTTCGCCGGGCGTGCCGACAATTGCAATCCGACGCCCGAGCCGGTCTGCGAAACCGACGGCGACTGCCTGGGGCAGTGCTCGGCTTCCGCGATCGCGGCGGACGATCTGCAATTCTCGTTCACCGACCTGGAAATCCTCTCCGGGTCGAACGCCACGGCCAACGACGTCAATAACCACGGCGTCACCGTCGGCTGGAGCACGTCATCGGACGGCAAGGTCGCGGTGATGTGGGACAAAGACGGCAACGCCATGTCCCTGGGCAAGGCGAGCGGGGCGATCATCAGCGAGGCCGAGGCGATCAACGACGCCGGCAAGATCGTCGGGTTCTCCGAATACGCGAACCAATATTACCAGGCCTTTGCCTACGCCGACGGCGCGCGCGAGGACCTGGGTTACGCCGAGGATTTCGACTCCACCCTCGCCGTCGGGGTCAGCGCCTCGGGCGACGTGTTCGGCTCGGCGATCACGTTGGGCTCGGGCAGCGGCGCGGCGGCGGTGCGTTTCGGGGATGAGATCGAATCGCTCGGCGACCTGGGTGGCGATTATTCCCGCGCATGGGGCGCCTCGGGCGGCGGCATCCCGGTGGGATATGCCCGCACGGCGTCGAGTGTCTTGACGGCGACGCGATTCGACGGCGAATCGCCGACGGCCCTGGAATTTCCCGACGGCAATTTTGCGTCGACTCTGGCCCTGGATGCCAACGACAACGGCGCGATCGTCGGCTACGGCGTTTACAGCACCTACCTGAGCCCGCGCACGGCCCTGCAGTGGATTAACGGCGCGGTGCAGGTCCTGTCCGCCGTCAACTCCGGCCAATCGGAGGCGCGGGGCGTCAACGCGAGTGGATGGGTCGTCGGCGAGTCGTTCACCGGCCATCTGGCGACGCTCTGGATCGACGGCGAGGCCCATGACCTGAACGACATGACCGTCGATCTGCCGCCGGGCGTGGAGCTTTTCGCCGCCAACGGAGTGAACGACAACGGGTCCATCGTGGGGATCTACACTGTCAGCGGCCAAAACGGCCTGGGCGCCTTCCGCCTCGACCCGGTCACGGCGTGTGTGTGCCTCCCGGACGGCGGCGAAAACGGCGAGGGCGAGTGCGTGGCGCCGTAGTCGGATCGGCGTCGAATCCCCGTCCTTTCCCATTGCCCGCGCCCCGGCCCTGTGGCAAAAGGACGCCATGGTCCGTTCGCACTCATTCGAACTGAACACCGCCGGCCACGATGACACCATCGACATCACGCCGGACGTGAAGCGCGCAGTCGCCAGGGGCGGGGTCAACGACGGCGTTGTGTGCGTGTTCGTGCCGGGCAGCACGGCGGCGATCACCACCATCGAAGCCGAGGCGGGGGCCATCGCCGATCTGGCCGAATGCATGCGCCGCCTGGCGCCGTCGAGCATCAAATACAAGCACAACGAGCGCTGGGGCGACGGCAACGGCCACAGCCACGTGCGGGCCGCGATCATGGGCCCGGGCCTGTCCATTCCACTGTCCGGCGGCGAAATGCTTCTGGGCACCTGGCAGCAGATCGTCCTGATCGACTTCGACAACCGACCCCGCAAACGCACCGTCCACGTGCAGATCGTCGGCGAGTAACACCCGCTGTCAGGAAAACGTCGGCGGATCGGTCTTGGTGCGCGGCGGATCGGTTTTGGGCGGCCCCTGTTCGGGATGCGTCAGAATGGGTTCGCTGAGCGCTCGGCCAAGGGAAACGTGGCCACCGGCGGCCGGATCGACCGCCGCGCGAATGGACCCGCCGCCCGCGTGCTTGGCTTGGTACATCAGCCGGTCCGCCTCGCGGATGAGCATCTCCACCGTGCAGAACTCCTGCGGCCCGGTATGGGCGATGCCGATACTCACGCGCACGCCGGCCTGCTGGTGGATTTCGCGAATGAAACGTTCGGCGAAGACCTTGGCGGACTCCGCGTCCGAATTGGGCATCAGAACGCAGAACTCGTCGCCGCCCATGCGCGCGCCGACCTCGTTGCCCCGCTTGATGTCCTTGAGCACCCGGCCCACCGCCCGCAGCACATGGTCGCCGGCGGTGTGACCGTTGTTGTCGTTGATCTCCTTGAACGCGTCGATGTCGAAATACACCAGCGCGATGGGGCGGCTCTGGCGCTCGGCGTCCTTGCGGGCCAAGTCCATAAACTCACGGAAGGCCCGCCGGTTGTACAGTCCGGTCAGGGCGTCGTGACGCACCAAATCCTCAAGTTCCCGCGTGCGGGCCTGCACCTTCTCTTCCAGGCCCACGGCGTACGACTCGATCTTTTCCTTCGAGTATTCCACCTCGTTGAGCAGGCTGCGGATGTACGTGTCGAAGACGAGGGTGGTGTCGAAGTAGAAGATCTTATCCAACGCGCGCAGCGTCGCTTCGCTTTCTTCGGCGTCGGGGATGTTTTCGATCAGGACGTCGGCGAGGATATCCTTGAGGGTTTTGACGCCGGAGAGGTAAAGCTTGGGCTCTACGCCGATGCGCTTATGCACCAGGCCGATGCGCAGGCGGTTGTTGACGTATTCGATCTCGTCGTGAAAGGCGAAAAAATCCAGGACATACTGGCACATATGGCCTTTGAGGCGCTTGAGCGTGTCCGCGTCGCCGATGACCAGCGCGATTTCCTCGATGCTGGTCTGCCGCTCGTAAAAGCGGTTGACGATGTTGTCCAGCTCAACCTCGATGAAACCGAGGCACGCCCGCAGGCGTTCCAAATCCAGGGCGGTGATGTCGAGAATTCGTTTCCGGGAGGCGATTTCCACCTCGTCGATGCGCATCTGTTCCTGCAGGGCCTGGTCGATCGTCCGCAAGGCGATGTCTCCCGCCGGTCCAGCCGAAACATTTCCGGCGGCCCGTAAAATTCATTCCCCAACCGTGAACGCTCCCGGCTGTGATTCGGTTAACATCGATAATACAAACGGACAACGAAAAACAAACCACTTAGTCTAGTAGCTCGCGGAATTGACAATAATCAGGTTATTTGGCTTTGAATTGGATCGAAAAGTCCGGTTCCGAAGCGTCCGGGCGGACGAAAAAATCCGAATGATATTCAGTTCTTGTCCGTGGTGCGTCAGCCGCCCATGCCGGGGATGTTCAACGGTCGGCCGGTTTCCAGCAGTGTTTTGAGTCCGCTCAAGATCGGCGGCCAGCCGGTGGCCGTACTGCGGAACATCTCCGATTCGCCGGCGAAGCCCTCGTGCGTGACGGTCAGTTTCACCACCTCGCCCACCGGCTCGACGGCATAGGTCACGACGGTTTCCTCCGAGCGCTCCGTGCCGCCGTGGGAGTTTTCGGCGAAGTAAAACGATGTCTTCAAAAGGCGCGGCGGGTCGGATTCGAGGATCGTCCCCCGCACCGCCTCCCGCGGCCCCGCCTCCTCGTCGAGCAGGTACGCAATGGGCGACCCGACCTGAAAATCGCTGACCACGCGCGTGTCGTGGAAATACTTTTTGGTCATCGAAGGGTCGGTCAACGCGCGCCAGACGTCGTCCGGCGTCGATTGCATGTAGATCACGAACACATGCTTGGGCGACGAGGCAGCCATGTCAGTCATTCAAAATCTCCCACCCCGCGAACGTGAAAAATGAGCCCCGATCAAGGCCTACTCCCGCAGCCGACGCACCTGGAGCAGCGTCCGCAGGTAACTCTTGCCGAAACGAAACAGCCGCGCCTTGCTCGACCCCGACGCGCGGGGGCGGTAGTCGAACGGCACCTCGACGATGCCCAAACCCCGCCGATGCAGTCGCGCGAGGATATTTTGCAGCACGGCGAAGTCGTCGCCTTCAATGGGGATCGAACGCAGCGCCTCCCGCCGATACAGTCGAAAACCCGACGACAGATCCCGCACTTTCACGCCGAGCGCCGCCCGAAAAAAGCGGTTGAGAACCTCGGACAGCGCCCGCCGAAACAGCGACATCCGCGCCCGCCCGCCGGACACATAGCGGCTGGCGATGACCAGCGCCTGCCCCTCCCGGGCGCGCCACATGGTCGCGATGAACTCGGGCGGGTGGGACAGGTCCGCGTCCATGGTCAGGATCCACGCGCCCCGCGCCGCCTCGAATCCCTCGCGCGTCGCGACGCCGTAGCCCGACCGGGACTGCGCCAGCACGCGGGCGCCGGCTTGTTCAGCCAGATCGGCGGTGCCGTCCTCGGAGCGGCCGTCGACAACCAGCACCTCGTAGGCCAGGCCCAGATCGTCGCACACCCGCCGCGCGTCCCCGACGGCATGGGCGATGTTCCCCGCCTCGTTGCGCGAGGGAATCATCACCGTCAGATCGAGCGTTTCGGCCCCGTCATCCCGCGCCATTCGCGTCCAAACTCCGCCGTGAATTCCGTCGTGGATTTTTGCGTCGGACGACATTAGCACATCGCCGCCCGACGAAAATCCAAGCGGGATTACATCGGCGGCATCGGCATGGGCTGCCCGGTCTCCAGCAGGGTCTTGAGGGCGCTGATGAGCGGCGGCCATCCGCCCAGGGTGCTCTTGTACAGTTCGGACTCGCCGTCGAACTCGCTGTGCGTGACGGTCAGACGCACGATCTCGCCCAGCGGCTCGATGGTGTACTCCACGCGCGATTCCTCCGTGCCGGTCTCGTGCATCGCGCCGATGAAGGTGTGGACGAAGCGCTTTTGCGGCTCGATCTCGATCACCTTGCCCTTGACGGCGTCGACCGGGCCGTCGGGCGTCTGCATCTTGTAGACGATGGGCGAACCGGGCTGCATGTCCGATTCGATCCGGCAGTTGTGGAAGTATTTCTGCGTGACGTCCGGGTCCATCATGGCGTTCCACAACTTCTCCGGCGTGGTTTTGATATAAACCACATGCACTTGCGTCGGTCCTCGGCTCATGGATTCTCCCCCTTCTTCGAGTTGGTACTTGAGTGTCGTCAGGCGCTGGGCCCACAGCGCGCTGAATCGGCTGATCCATCGGTCGTAAATGGTCTGAATGGGCACGGCGTTCAGGAACAGGCGGCGCTCCCGCCCGACCTTTTGCGAGACGACCAGGTTGGCGCCTTCCAGCACCCGCAGATGCTTCATCACCGCGAAGCGGGAAAACTCGAAAAGTTCTGTCATTTCATTGACATTCATCGACCCGTTCGCCTTGAGCGCATCCAACATGCGCCGCCGACTCGGATCGCTGAGCGCCTTGAAGACCTCGTCTTGCTCCGCCTCGTCCCTGTCCATCTCGCCGGTGATCGTGCCCTTTCATGTGACTATTTAGTCACATATGGGGGATGGGAGTGGGGGTGTCAAGCGGAATTCATTGAGCTAGGCACCTTCTTCAACTTTTCTGATTTTGACAGAACCTAAGCCAGGATTTCGTTTATTGACGTTTGGCGAGTTGCTTAAATACGTCTACATTCAGCAAGGAATGCGGATGCAAAGTACTGTGACGGTGCCGCCTTTTCGCTAGAGGATTTTCGAATGACGTGTGACGAGCTTCTTGAAGCGGCGAGAGTTGCCGAGACGCCGGATGTGATCCTTTTGATCGCAGACAACGCCATTGCTCTTAAATTGATTGTCGCTTGGAAAACCGTTGATGTTCAGAACCCAGATGAAGACCAAGAATTTTCAACGTTACGAGACATGTGGAAAGAAACGACTTTCGAGTGGAAGCAATGGTATACCAACGCAGGACTATCTCCCCACGAGAATCAGCGGATCGGTCAATGCCTAATCGCAAATGGGATCGTTTATCCGGATGGAACAATGAACCAGATGGTCCAAAAGTATATCAATACGCAAATTGCTGATCTTGTGACAAAAACGAAATCTGGCAAGGCTACACGCAAGTAACTTGTTCTTGGATATGAAAGCGATAGGAAAATTTAAATGAAAGTTATTCAAATGCATGTCGAGCATCTAAAATTGTGGGAAGAAAATCCACGACGGAATGATCATGCGGTTGATGCAGTAGCAAAGAGCATAAAAGCATTTGGCTTCAACGTACCTATCTTATGTGACAATGAGTTTAGAATTGTCGCTGGGCACACCCGCTGGAAAGCGGCCAAGTCCATTGGCATGACTTCTGTGCCAGTAATCATTCTAGATTTGACTGAAAATCAGCAGAAAGCGTTCGCGATTGCCGACAACAAAACTGCCGAAATTGCCGATTGGGATTGGCCACAACTCAGAGAAATTGTGGAAGAACTCGAACGTACTGATCTAGATCTGGATAGTCTGGGGTTTTCATCGAATGAACTTTGCCAGCTACTAAACGATGGTTTGGTTGACGATGCGATTCCCGACATGGAGGAGAAATCGTCAATAGAACGCGGTGATCTGTTCCAACTTGGACAGCATCGTCTAATCTGTGGCGACTCAAGTGATTTTGAAACCTGTCAGCGCGTCCTTGCAAATGAGCAGATCGGCCTCGCCATTTCGAGTCCACCTCGATTCAATAACCTTGGGCTTGGGACTTGGGCTAGCGTTGAAAATTATTTAGAAGATATAAAAATCACAATAAACAATATCGCAACTCATCTGAACGCCGGAGGGGTGATTTTTTGGAATATCGGGAACCCGAGTAATTTGAAGACAAATCTCGTTGCCAAGCATGCTGGATTTTTCGAGGAAGCAAATCTTCAATATCGTGAAATGCTGTTTCTTTCCCGGCCATATGCTGCTTTTGGAACGAAACGAAGCAGCCATATTTGGCTTCATGGCCACTATTATCCTGCACATCAGTGTAATCCTGTTTGGGTTTATCAGAAAGAAGGGAAGATGCCGAAGATGACAAATGAAGGCCGGAAGTACATGTCGGACTTTACAACGGATTTATGGGAAATTAATTATGTTGCGAATCAAGTTGAAAAACTTGGCCATCCCGGCGTAACGCCGGTCGAACTTCCATTTCGAGCAATTCAGGCCTACAGTAGTGATAATGAAATTATTTTTGACCCGTTTGGAGGCGTGGGTACTACTCTAATCGCTGCGGAAAAAGCTGGAGCAAAAAGAGCTGCGTTTCTTATCGAAATAAACCCCGTGTACTGCGAGACATCAATTCGTCGTTGGGAAAACTACACTGGAGAGAAAGCTCGGAAAATCGATAAAAATGAAATCCCAGAGCCTATAACAAAATGATCATCGCCGACCGAAAATCCGCCATCCTCTCCCGGCCGACTTTGCCATGTCTGAAAGACTACCACGCTGTTAATCTCACCGCCGGTTGTCCGCTTGGATGCAAGTACTGCTACACGCAGGGCTACGCGAACAATCCCGGAAACGGCCGCATCAAGTTTTACTCCAACAGTGAGGAGCGGCTGGCGGAGGAAATCCGCCGGATGCGGCGAAAGCCGAAGAAGGTTTACTTCAGCACGGCGACCGACCCGTTTCTTCCCGTCGCCAAAGTGCTCGATATGCAGTTTCGCGTGATGGAAATGTTGCTCAAAAACGGCATCTCGATTCTCGTGCTGACAAAAGCGAAAATTCCCGATCGGTTTCTCGATTTGTTCGCGGAGCATCGTGACCGGGTCGAAGCCCAAATCGGACAAACGACAACGGACGAGACTGTCCGCAAGGCGATTGAGCCCAACACGGCGACGGCGGAAGAGCGCCTGTGGAATATTTCCAAGTTGATCAAAAAAGGGGTGCGTACCCAACTGCGAATGGACCCGCTCATCCCGCGGTTAACGGATACGGAAGAGTCGCTGCGAGCTTTGCTCCATGAGGTCTCTGCGCGCGGATGCCGCGAAGTCGCCGCGTCTTTTCTGCACATTCGGCCTTCGCACCGAAAGCCAATGTCGATCACCGTCGGTTCTTGGAACTTTGAACAAGTTTTTCGCGATCTCTATACAAAGCCTGCTCGCCTGGCGAACGGCGATGCCGCCATCTTGTTGCCGAACGAGAGTTATCGGCGCGAAAGAATAGGGGTGATTAAGCGGATCAGTGAAAGTCTTGGATTGTCCGCCGGTTTCTGCGGTTGCAAAAACCCGGACCTCGGGCTTTCACAATGCCACCCCGACGTCATGGGGGCCGGCGATCAAGTGACCTTTGACTTCTGAAAGCGACATATCGATGTATCGATTTGATGTAAATTTATCGAGACGACGAGAAATTATTTGCGAAGTTTGATCCCGCAGTTTCGTGAATTGTCTGCATCTCACTGATCGCTCGCAATAGCTTGACGACGCAACAATTTGTTTGCATGACGGTAGGGGATCTTTTCATGTGGAGTCGCCCATGCCGACCGCCGTCGCCACATTCGCAGCCGGGTGCTTTTGGGGAGTCGAGGACGTCTTTCGGCAGGTGCCGGGGGTGTTGGACGCGGCCGTGGGGTATATGGGCGGCGAGAAGGACCATCCGACGTACGAGGAGGTCTGCGCCGACGAGACCGGCCACGCGGAGGTCGTTCAGCTCACCTATGACCCGGACGTGCTGGACTACAACGTTCTGCTGTCCGTCTTCTGGCAGGTTCACGACCCGACGCAGGTCGATCGCCAGGGCCCGGACGTGGGGCGCCAATACCGCTCGGTGATTTTCTTCCACCTGGAAGAGCAGCGCGTCGCCGCCAAGATGCAGATCGCCATGCTCAACGAGTCGGGGAAACTACGTCGGCCGGTGGCGACCAGCGTCGAGCCCGCCATGCGCTTCTGGCGCGCCGAGGAATACCACCAGCGCTACTTCGAGAAGAACGGCATCCGCCACTGCCGCATCGAGGTCGTCGAGGAGACGGCCGAGGACACGCGCGCGGATAATTGAGGGCGGGTGTTGTTGAGATAGCGGCGCGCTTCCCGGGTGCCGCATTTTCGCGAGAACGTTAGCTCGAGAAAGGTGTGCGAATTATCCGCACACCCTTGTCCGACGTGCGTCGGCCTAAGAGTGTGGCACCCGAATTTTGCCGCAACTCTTCGGAACTCCGGTTGGAGCGAAGCGACGAATCCCCTTGGCGTCTTCAACAACGCGACAGCGTCCGGGATACGAAGTATCCCCCAGTCCGCCGCGACTTCACGGCCCCAAAATAAAAATGGGCGGCCCGGAAAAGGGTCAAGAGCAACGCGCCTTGGGGGGGAGGGGGGTCTTTCCGGACCGCCGCGATCCAAAGGGATTTTAAAGAACTAGGCTTCGCCACCTTGGGGAATGGCTCACCTTGTAGGAAACGAAGCTCAGTGGGCCGACCAAGCTCCGCTCATGAAAACTGTTTGAGATCGAACCATCGACGCTTTGCGAACGTCGGGGGCGCCATGGGGCGCGGTATCGAGCGGCGCGACATACGGCGCCGCGAAAAGTCGCTGTCTTACAGAACCGCCTCGGCGCCGCTGCCGTGGGAGTCCAACTCCGGAGCGTGATCCAGGTCCTCGTCCTCGTCGAAACGCACGCTCACCAGCTTGGAGACGCCCGGCTCCTGCATGGACACGCCGTAGAGCGTCTCCGCGGTTTTCATGGTGCGTTTGTTGTGCGTGATGACGATGACCTGGCTGTGCTCCCGGATCATCTCGATCAGGTGGTTGAACCGGTCGATATTCGCGTCGTCCAGCGGCGCGTCCACCTCGTCGAGCAGGCAGAAGGGCGAAGGCTTGATCAGGAAGATCGAGAAGATCAGGCCGATCGAGCTCATGGCCTTTTCGCCGCCCGAGAGCAGGTTGATGTTGGTCAGCTTCTTGCCCGGCGGCTTCACCGAGATTTCCAGGCCCGACTCCAACGGGTCGTCCGGATCGGTGAGCGTCAGTTGGGCCGATCCGCCGCCGAACAGCTTGGGCAACACGACGGCGAAGCGCTCGGAGACCGCGTTGAAGGCGTCCAGGAAGCGCTGCTTGCTCTCCCGGTTGATCTTGGCGATCGCCTTTTCCAGATCGGCGATGGCCTCGTCCAGGTCGGCCTTTTGCGACAGGTAAAAATCCAGCCGCTCGGACGCCTCCTGGTGTTCCTCGACGGCGGCGACGTTGACCTCGCCGATCTTGCCGAGCATCTCCTGCAGGTCGCGGCGCTGCGCCTTGAGGTCGTCCAGGCTGGTGGCCTCTTCGTCCTCGGGCAACTCGTCGGGCTCGGGAAGCTCGTCCAAGGCGACGCCGTAGTTGTCCATCAGGCGCTGCACGATGTGCTCGCGCTTCATGCCCAATTCCACGTGACGCACTTCGGCCTTGGAGTTTTCCTCTCGCCAGGCGGTCAGTTCGTGGCGTTTGGCGCGCAGGGCGGTCTCGGCTTCGGTGAGTTCCTGTTCGGTTTCGTCCAGCGACCGGCGCACGGCGGCGATTTCTTCGCGGGAGTTGCCGGCCATGTCCGATTTCCCGGCCAACTCGCCCTCGGCGGCCTGCACCTTGGCGGTCAACTCGCTGACCAGTTCGCTGGTCTGTCGGATCTGGGACCGGCGGGCGGCCAGGTCTTCTTCCATGCGTTTCTTGGCCCAGGTCGCGGCGGTCTCCCGATCGTGGGCGGCCTTGCGGCGCTCCTTGAGCCCCGCCAGCAGCGAGGATTGTTCTGTCACCTCGTGCTGCAGTTCGTCCACCTCGCGGGAGTTGGCGAACAGGCGATCCTCGCGATTTTCCAACTCGCCGCGCAATTGGCGGATGTGCTCTTCCAGGCGATTCATCTCGCCCAGGGCCTTCTCGGCGGCCTCGGCGCGCTGGGCGATGTGCGTGCGTGTCTGGTCGATCTGGGTGGTCAGCCGCGCTTGCTGAGAGGTCAGACCTTCGCCCTCGGACTTGGACTTCTTGAGCGCGCCCTCGGCCTCGGCCAAGCGGTCCTTGATCTGGTCCAACGACGCCGACACCCCGTCGCGATGCTCCCGCGCGGCCAGGCGGGCGGCGGTGGCGGCTTCAACGGCGCGATGGGCTTCGGCGACCTTTTCGGCCAGGACGTCCGACTCGGCGGACAGTTCCTTGATGCGTCGGTTGCGGGCCAACAGACCGGCCTCGGCCGCTTCCTTGGCGCCGCCGGTGATGACGCCGTACGGGTCGATGTACTCGCCGGAAAGCGTCACGAACGCGCCGGCATAGCCGTTGGCCTTGTGCAGACGCAGCGCCTCGTCCAGCGACTCGACGACCAGCACGTTGTCTAGCAAGGACGCGACCGTGCCTCGGAAGCGCTCATCGGCGCGCACGAATTCGGACAGGGGGCCGAGGGTCTGGGATCGCGTCGTTTCCGGGTAATCCGCCTTCGCCGGACGCAGTCCCACCGGCACGAAGGTGTAGCGGGCGGGCTCACCGGTCGATAGCTGTTGCGCCGCCGCCAGGCACTGCTCGGCCTGCTCGAAGACCACACCCTGCACCCGGTTGCCCAGCGCCGCTTCCAGCGCCGGTTCGAAGCGGGGCTCCACCTCGATCAGGTGCCCCAGCACATCCAGCGCCCCGGCCGCGCGTTCGGCGCCCTCGTCGGTGGACAGCAGGCGTTTGACACCCTCCGAATAGCCTTCCAGGCTGCGTTTGACGGCCAGAAGCGACTCGTGGCGCGCCTTGACCGATTCGTGTTCGGAGCGGGCACGGTCCAATTCGTGCTTGGCGGCGTCCAGGCGGGATTGGGATTCGTTCGCGGCCGCGCGGGCCTGCGTCAGGGATTCTTCCAACTCGGCCCGGCGGGCGCGCAGAGTGTCCACATCGTCCTGCTGGGCGGCCGATTCGCCTTCCAGGTTGGCGATCAATTCGGCGAGTTCGGCGTGCTTGATCTGCAACGCGGCGACGGACTCTTCGTCGCGCGTCCGACCGGCCTCCGAGGCCTCGACCTGACCGGCCAGGGACGCCACGCGGTGCGTCGCCTCGGCAATCTCCCGACGCAGGCGCTCGGCGTTGGTCATATTGTCCTGGCGGGTCTCGCGGAAGATGGCCAGACGCTGCTGCATCTCGGTCAGGTGGCCCTGAAGGGACTCGATGCGCCCGTCGCATTCGCGGGCTTCCGCGCCGGCGGTCTCGGCGTCGGCGGCGTGACCGGGGATGGCGTCCTCGGCCTTGCGGCATTCGAGTTCCAGATGGGCGACCTTGGCCTGATGCTCGGCGATCTGCTGGCGCAGCGAGGCCAGTTCGCTTTCGGCGACGCGGATTTCGTCGGACAGGCCGGAAAGCTGTTCCTGGCGCTGTTCGGCCTCGCGAGAAGCCTTCAGGTGATCCAGACGGCGCGCTTCCAGGTTTTGTTCCTCGGTCTCGATGCTCGCCGTGGCCTGCTCGATATTGCGTTTGAGCTCGGCCAAGCGGGCCGAGACGGCGGCGTCTTCCTCGGCCAGAACGCGGGATTCCCGGGCGGCCAGTTCGAACTCGATCGCCTTGAGGGAGTCGGCGTATTCCTTGTACCGACGGGCCTTGCCCGCCTGCCGCGCCAGGCTGTTGACCTGGCGGCGCACCTCGGAGACCACATCCTCGACGCGGTCCAGGTTCGAGCGCGTCTGGTCAATCTTGCGCTGCGTTTCTTCCCGGCGAACGCGATATTTCGTCGTCCCGGCGGCCTCCTCGATCAGGAAGCGGCGCTCGGTGGGCTTCATGGACAGCAGCTTGGCGATCTGCCCCTGCTCGATGACCGCATAGGTCCGCGCGCCGATGCCCGTGTCCATGAGCATCTCTTGGATGTCCTTGAGGCGGCAGGGCATGCGGTTGATGAGGTATTGGCTTTCGCCCGAGCGGAACAGGCGGCGGGTGATCTCGATCTCCGCCACGTTTTCGTAGCCCTGGGGATAGAGGCCGTCGTCGCAGGAGAAGACCATGGAGACCTGGGCCATGGAAATCGGCTTGCGTCCGGTGGATCCGGCGAAGATGACGTCCATCATCTCGTTGCCGCGCAGCGATTTGGCCGACAACTCCCCCATCACCCAGCGGATCGCGTCCACCACATTCGACTTGCCGCACCCGTTCGGGCCGACGATCACGGTGATGCCGTCGTCGAAGGTCAGGCGGGTCTTGTCGGCAAACGACTTAAAGCCCACCAATTCCAGGTGTTGAATACGCATGGGATCGAGTTTGGATTCAGCTCTTTTAGGCCGACAACGTTGGCGCTAACGAAGTCGGGCAGTTGATACTACATGTGCTGTAGACCAAGCGACCGTATACCAGGGGTGGCAGGGTGTCAAGACAAAAGCACAACCACGGGTGAGTTTTTCTAAAACGCCTACTAGATATAGTATCCACAGGAAATCCCGGTTGTGGAACAATCTGTGGATGATTCTTGAGGTTCGAGCCTAAGGGGTCAAATTGTCTTGACAATTTAGATGAATTTGGTTTGTGTTGGCACGTATATTCGCAAATTTTCGGGCAAGGAAAGCAGGGTCGCGGTGGATTATCCCGAGTTCGATCCCTTTCGAGGCGGTGGTGGGCGACAGCCCCAGACGCAGCGGGTGATGCCCCTGGGCGCCCGTCTGCGTGCCGAGCGCATCGAAAAGGCGCGCCGCGCGCGGGAGCGACGGGTCCGCTTCAAGATGCTGCTGATGCTCGTCGCCCTGAGTTTCCTTCTCTACGCCACGCAGTCCGAATGGGGCCGCCAGCATTTTTCAGCCCCGTCGATGAGCGTTTATATCGATGGCCTGTCCAAGGCGCTGGCCGGCGCCCAAGGCAACCTGATCTACTTTGTACTGACCATCGTCGTGTTGTTCGTCCGCCTTCCCGGATCGCTGATGCTGATCGTCGGCGCCCTGGCCTACGGGCCCATCCACGGCCTGCTGCTCGGGTGGTCGGCGACGATCCTGGGCACGAGCGCGACGTTCCTCTACGGCCGGCGCTTTTCCTCCAAGAAATGCCAAAGTCGCCTGGACGACGGCTATCTGGCCGCGGCGGCGGACGCGATCGGCGGCGGGTTTCTGGACGTGGCCAAGGTCCGCTTCTTCTATTTCCTCGGCGCGGCGGTCAACTGGGATCTGGCCGGGTCGGACAACGTGGAAACCGGCGACTACCTGGCCGGGAATATCGTCGGCGCCACGCCGCTGATTGTCTGCATCGTCCTGCTCGTCTCCCAGTTCAAAACCATCACCTCCTATGACGACGTCATGACCCCGACGGTCATCATCCCCTTTCTCTTCTTCGTCGTCGCCGGCTTCGCGATCGTCATGCTCCGCCCGCAGGTGTTCATGCGGGAAGACGGGTAGGATCCGCGCGAGTTCGAATCCGCCGGCGATTGCTGCGCGATTCCTGCACGATTCCTTCCGCGAATAGCGACGGACTTCTACTGCTTGATTTTGAAAACGGGACTGTTGAACAACAGCCGTGAAGTGTCCTCGACTCGAGGACATCGAAACCGGTGTCAATCTGCACTCGCGGGCAATTGCGCGAACGGAGGACTACCCACCGCCGAAGCCCTGGCGTTGATATTCTTCCAAAAATTCGGTTGGTGTCACGATGGGGATTCCCTCGTACGCGTCGAGTTCCAACAAATGGCGATCACCGCTGATAATAAACGACGCCTCGGCTGCAACGGCACAGGCGAGAAATTTGTTGTCGGTGGGATCGGCGTGGACGCCGTCTGCAATCGCAGGGTGGACAATAACGATCGATTCCGAAGCGATCCGAGTAACGAATTCTTCGACCGCCTCCGGTTCGATCCCGGCTCGTTCGAACAATCGTACGACTTTCTGATAATTTCGCACTCGACGGAATTCCGCCAGTAATTCGTCCGATGTCACCGCGACAAGCCCGACGTTATCAATCAGCTGAACGATGCGTGCGGCATTGCCGCCAGGGGTAAGGAGGGCACTGATTAGGACGTTGGTATCCAGGACGACCTTAATCATCCTCGCCGGACTGCCTGGACAGCTTCTTGGATGATCGCCTCGGTTTCGGCTTCGTCGCGTTCGTCGACTTTCGCCCAAAGCTCATTGAGAAAGCGCCGAAATTCATCCCGGTTTCGGGTGATAATCTGGTAGGTATCCATGGAGACCAAGGCAGCGGCGGGTCGGCCGTCCTTCTCCACGATATAAGGATCGCCATCGGCTAAAATGGCGTCCACCAATTCGGCGAAGCGCTCGCCGGCTTCCTTGTCAGAGACGCTCTTCGGCATGTTCCTTACTCCGCCTTCCAACGGCAAAACGCCGAATCCCGAGTATAGATTCGGCGCAGAGTCCGGTCAAAATGAATCTTGGTTTTTTTCGGGCGTCGCGCGATCTACCCGACTACGGCGCCGTAATCTCATAGCCCAACTTCGCGCTGCGCACGCCGATGGGCATGGCGACGACCTCGCCGGCGAACAGGCGCGTGGCGTAGAGCGTCGTCTCGGGGAAATCGCCGCCGGTGCCCCAGGCCAGGGACGCGACGCCGCCCAGATCCTCGGCCACCACTTCCTGCTCCAGCGTGATCGGATCGAAGCGGATCACCGTGCCGTTGGTGTTGGCGCAGACGTAGATCTTGCCGTTCTCGTCCATGGCCAGGCCGTCGGGCGTGGATTTGTCGCCCACTTCGGCCAGCAGCGTCGCCTCGACCGGGTCGCCGTAAGGCGAGTCCAGCGAGACCTGGAAGATGCGGTTATCCGGCACCGGGATGGGGCCGAAGTAGTTCTTGAAGCTGCGGGCGACATAGAGCGTCATGCCGTCGGGGGCGAAGACCATGCCGTTGGAGTAAACCAGATCGCCCTTGAGCCAGTTGGTCGCGTCTCCGCCGCCGTTGGGTACTTCGTAGATCTTGTCCGAGAAGTCGTCGGAGACCAGGACCGATCCGTCGGGACGCAGCACCAGGAAGTTGGCGTCGGGGATCTTGTCGCCGTATTCGTAGGCTTTCTGCTCGGCCAGATCCACGGCCATCACCGAGCCGTCGTTGATCGTGTCCACGCCCGAGTCGTCGCCGAATTCGCCCACCAGCAGCAGGCCGTCGCCGTTGTAGACCATGCCCACCGGGCTGTTGAGCTCAACGAATTGGGCCGTGGACCCGTCCGCGAAGACCTCGTAGACACCGCCGTGGTCGACATCCAGTTCCTTGGCGACGATGAACATGCGGTTGGTCTCGGGCACGAAGGCGATACCTTCGGAGGTGTCGAAGCCGGAGACCAGCACCTCGGGCGTCACCGGCAGCGTGACCTCGATGTCGTCGTCGCCGGTATCGTCATCGACCGTGTCGTCGTCCGCCGTGTCATCGTCGGCGGTGTCGTCGTCGGTCGTGTCGTCGTCGTCATCGTCGTCGTCCAGATCGCCGATGATCTCGTCGTTTTCGTCGAGCGCGGATTTTTCGTTGCCGCTGTCGCACTCGGCGGCCAACTGCATCAGCGCGCAGGCAAACAGCATGAGCAGAATGAAGATCCGTCTTCCTTGAGGGCCGAACATCAATGCCTCCCGTGTTCCATCTCCGCGCCCATGGGCGCCGTTATTGATGCCGCTCCGGTTCGGGGGCCAGGTCGTCCTGGGCCGCCGCGTCCGGCTCGGGGTAGATCCGTCGATGGCTCCGCTCAAAGGCCCCGCCGCCGCCGAATCCGAAGATCAGCCGGACGAAACCCCGATCGAACCGAAAATCCGGCTCCTCGCCGTGCAGGCTGTCGCCGTCTAAATACCAACCGGTGGAGAACATCTCCACCTCATATCCCAAACGCACCCCGGTCAGCATGAACGCAAAGCTGTCGGGCCTCCCGGCGATGGGATGGTAGAATTCCAGGTGAAACGCCGCTTCGGCGGTCATGGCGCCGTAGTTCAGGCTGATTTCCTCCTGCGTCGCGATCCGGGCGTCGGCTCCCTGGCCGAGCGCGTCCAGCGACACGTAATCCACCCCCGCCTGTTGAGCCGGCGGCAGAGGCGTGTAGTCGCCGTCCAGCCGCAGATTCAGATTCGAATATCCCAGGCCCAGGACCGGGTATCCCCGCAGGCGGTGCGTCTCGAACAGCAGATAACCGCCGTAAAAGTGAAACGAACCCGCCGAGAGGAGCACGTCCAGGTCCGGCCCCTCATTGTCGTCGACCAGGAACGCCGCGTTCATTCCCAGGACCACCCTGTCGTACAGGATGCCCGTGAACTCGCCGCCCAGGTCCAGATGGGCCGTGCCGAACGAGTCCACGTCCGCAGGTTCCAGATAGTCCTCGATCCCCGACGTGTCCAAAAACGACGCGCCGATCGTGAACCCGGCGAACGCGCCCATGCCCAGCTCGGTTTCCAGAGCCGAGGCCGTGCCCGGCGCCCATGCCCAACCGATCGCCAGCGCGAACAGGCCGACGACGATGGTCCTTGCCGATTTTCTCATGCCCGACAGATTGCCACGAATCGCGACTTCCCCGCCAGAGGGGGATTTCGGCGCAAACGAGTCCGTCGGGACCGGGGGATGACTTGCCCGCGCGTCGCGCGCGCGTTAGTCTCCCGCGTCCTTGTCTATTCATCGTTATCGGACGAAATCGAGCGACAGATGAAGGAAAAGCTGGCGAAATCCATCGAAAAAGCCCTCGAGGCGCTCAAGGCGGCCGGGGAACTGGGCGACGCGGACATCCCCGAAGTGCAATTGGCCATCCCCAAGCAGGCCGAGCACGGCGACTATGCGTGCAACATCGCGATGATGCTGGCGAAAAAGGCCGGAAAAAACCCGCGCGAGTTGGCCGGGCGCATCGTGGAGACCTTGGGCGATGGCGGCGGCCTCATCGAACGCACCGAAATTGCCGGACCCGGATTTCTCAACTTTTTCCTCAAAAGCGAGGGCCTGTTCGACGTCGTCAAAACCATCGCGACGCAGGGCGAGGCCTTCGGGCGCTCGGATGCCGGCGCCGGCAAGCGGGTGATGGTTGAATTCGTGTCCGCCAACCCGACCGGGCCGCTGCACGTGGGGCATGGGCGCGGGGCGGTGATCGGCGATGTGCTGGCTAATTTGCTGGCCGCCGCCGGGTACGCGGTGCATCGGGAGTATTACATCAACGACGCCGGTGTTCAGATGAACAACCTGGGTCGTTCGACCTATCTTCGCTATCGTCAACTCATCGAAGGCACGTCCGAGCCGCTGCCAGAGGGTCTCTACCAGGGCGACTACATTGTCGAGTACGCGAAGGAGCTGCGCGCCGGTCGGGGCGACGGAATCGGCGAGGACGCGATCGGCGAGTTGACGGTTTTCACCGCGACGAAAATCCTGGACATGATCCGCGCCGACCTGGATCGCCTGGGCATCCGATTCGACGAATGGTTCTCCGAAAAAACGCTGCATGACGGCGGACAGGTGCGGGAAAAATTGGACGGCCTGCGCGCGCGGGATCTGGCGTACGAGAAGGACGGCGCGCTGTGGTTTCGCACCGAGCAATTCGGCGACGACAAGGATCGGGTGCTGGTCAAGTCCGGCGGGGAAAAGACGTATCTGGCCGCCGATGTCGCCTATCACGCCAACAAAATCGATCGCGGCTTTGACGAACTGGTCGACATCTGGGGCGCGGATCACCACGGCTACGTGGCGAGAATGAAGGCCGCGATCCAGGCGCTGGGCAAACCGCCCGAGATGCTGACGGTCATGCTCATCCAGATGGTGAACTTGGTTCGCGGCGGCGAGCGGGTGAGCATGTCGACGCGCGCCGGCAGCTTCGTGACGCTACGCGAGTTGGTCGACGAGGCCGGAAAAGACGCGACGCGCTATTTTTTCCTGATGCGTCGCTACGATTCGCAGCTTGATTTTGACGTGGATCTGGCCAAGGAAAAGTCCAACCAGAACCCCGTCTTCTACGTGCAATACATGCACGCGCGCATCTGCTCGGTTTTCGCCAAGGCGGCCGAGGAAGGCGTCTCGATTCCCGACCCCACGGACGTGGATTTCTCCCTGCTGACCGCGCCGGAGGAAGTGCAGATCGCCCAACAACTGGCCGAATTACCCAACGTCATCGAGCGCGCCGCACGGGATCGGGAGCCCCATCGTCTCGTCACGTATATTTATGACTTGGCGTCGACATTTCATCCTTATTATTTCCAACATCGCGTCATCACCGACGACGCGGCCCTTACCGCCGCCCGCCTGGCCCTCTACGCCGCCATCCGCCAAGTCACGCAGAACGTCCTCGCCCTCATGGGCATCGACGCCCCCGAGTCCATGTAGTGGTGTAGCCACCACGGGCTAACGGATGCTTCGCATCCTGCACGCTGGCGCGTTGCCGGGCGGGCCTTGATGGAAGTCGCTTCGCTCCAGCCCATAGATAATCGTTGTCATCCCGAACGATTTGTCCGCCGTAGCCTTGGCGTAGGCGGAAGTGAGGGATCTCTCGTTCGTTGTTGGCAGTTGGCCCCGCCTTTTCAGAGCCGCGACCGTCAGGGAGCGGGTTGCCACGACGACATAACCCGCTTGCTTACGCGCGCGGCTCTGAAAGGGCGTGATCGTTTAACGGCAACGTTCGAGTTTGACCCCTCACTACCCGCCTTTGCCAGGGCTACGGCGGGGCAAGCCGTTCGGGGCTCTGAACGAGCAAGGCTCTGAATGGTCTCTTAATGGGGACCAGTCCCTTTAACGCGCCCTAAAATGTAATAAATCAAACAAAATAACCCGTCCCATCCCCCTTTTCCGATCCAATCCGCCGTCTTCGCGTTCAGAATTTCGGACTGCACCGGTGTTCCCTGGGGCTTGGTGAACGCGGGAGTGCCGGCATGAAATTTCGGCCGATCTTGGTGGCCGTGGCGGCAATCGTCCTGTCATTTGCCATGACGGGATGCATCCATCACGTTGGCGTCAGTGCCCACGGGCATTACGACGATTACGGCGACGATCAAGTCGTCGACGAGACGACCTACGACGTCTACGTGTACCACGGCTTCTACGACGTTTATTATCCCTACGATTATTACCCGTACTACCACGGCCCGTGGCACTACCATCACGGCTATCGCCACTGGCATCCCCACCATGGGCACCACACGCACCATGGAAACCACCATTACAGCCATTCCCACGCTTATCGGGCTCGGCATCCCCACCACCATCGCCAAAGCCCGCCCAGCCACGGCCATACCCACCAGGGCCCGCCGTCGCAGGGTCCGTCGCAAGGTCCGAACGACCACGGCCATTCCCACCAAGGCCCGCAAGGCCAGGGGCAGGGCCAGGGCCAAGGGCAGAATCACGGCCAAGGCCAGGGTCACAACCAGCAGCCGTCCGACAACCAAGGCCAAAGCCGCGGTCGGGATCTGCATCGGGGGAATGGGGCCGGATCGACGGTGCGTCAGTCCTATGATCGCGACGTGAATATCCAGCGCGGCGGAGGCAATCAGGGACAGAACAACCAAGGACAGAACAGCCAGCGCGGCCGACGTGGGACGTCGGACTTTGACGCGCGTTCGCCCGAGCGTTTCCAAGGCGCCAATCCGGCGGCCAGGGCCCCCATGGGGGTGCGCCAGGAGGATGTGAAAAACAAGAAGGTGCAATCCTCGCGTAAGAAAAAGAGCGACGACTCGAACTCGTCCGACTCCGGCAAGAAGAAGAAGAAAAAACGACGACGATAGCCGGGACCGACGAGACGAGCCGGTTGCGGCGACGCCGTTTTGGGGTCGGGTCGCTGTTGCCGCGTTCCCTGGGGCCGGCGCCGAACGAAGGCAATGACGCGGGAGACGACATGGCACGACGAATGCTCATCGCCCTGGCGATGATTTTGATGTTTTTCGGAACGCAGGCCTGTGACTGCTACGTGGATACGGAGCATGTGCACGGGGTGGTGACGGTGGATCACGTGGTCGACGTGATCGATTACGACGCGTTGTCGTTTGAGATGTGCGACGAATTCATGGCGGCGGTGGACGACTGCTGGCTTATTTGGGAGCAGTGGCAGACCTACCCGCCCCATTGGGCGCTGCATACGGTGGAGCCGGACCCGTGGGCCTACACCTGGGACGGCAATTGGCATGCGTACGGCGAGATCGTCGACTACTGCGCGTACACGATCAATATCGACCTGCTGGACTGCCTGCTGGATGTGATGTGGGCGTGTCCCGAGCCGCCGACGTTGATTCGCACGGACAACTATGCGTTCGACGAGTGCTTCTACTTGTACCCGTACTAGGCGCGGGCACGGGCAATTGACGGCGGGCGGCGCATCGGCGAGCGTAAGCGCGAAAGCCATGCACGCCTTTGGAGGGTTGTGATGATTGTGAATGGAAGGTGGATCGGCCTGTTGATTTTCGCGTTGACGGCGGCGGCGATTATTGCGTTGCCGGCGGCGTGTTCGATCGGCGACGACGATGACGATGACGACGACGGCGGGTCGGCGCTGACGGACGACGATGACGACGATGACGACGACGCGATTTCGGGGGCGACGTGCGAGCAGGCGTGCGGCAACGCGGTCTCGTGCGCGGAAGCCTACGCGGATGTGATCGGTATTGACTTGCCGTCCGACGTCGAGAGCATGTGCCTGTCCGAATGCGAGGACACGGCCCAGGCGGTGATCGACTGTGTGGCCAATTCGAGCTGCGAGGATTTCCTGACCGATTTCCCGAACGTCTGCGGATTCGACTTGTCCGAGTTCATCTGATCCTGATCGAGCGACCGGCGGCTTTTCGCCGGGGACATTGGAGCGTATGTTGATCCCGGGACCGCGAGGCCCCGGGATTTTTCGTGGAGATCGACCATGGACCGCTCCGCGTTGAGCGCCACACTGAGCGCTAAACTGAGCGCCGACCTTATCGCCAAGTTGCCGCTGCTGCCGACCATCGCCCGTCTGGCGGCCGACCGGGGCGAGCGCGTGTGGCTGGTCGGCGGACTGGTGCGCGACGCGTTGCTGGGGCGCGCTTCGCTGGACGCGGACATCACGGTCGACGGCGACGCGATGGCGCTGGCGAAAGCGGTGGCGGACGAGGCGGGTGCGCGGTTCGTGGCGCTGCATGACGCGGAACCGACGGCGCGCGTGGTCTTGGACGGCGTGGAATACGACCTGGCCCAATGGCGGCGCGAGGACCTTTCCGGCGATTTGCGCGCGCGGGATTTGACGATCAACGCGATGGCGATGCCGTTGACCGTCGATGGCCTCGGCGAGGTCGTCGACCCGACAGGCGGCCTGGCCGACCTTCGCGATCGGCGCGTGCGCGCGTGTTCCCGTGAAGCGCTGGCCGACGATCCGCTGCGCACGATGCGCGTCTATCGCTTCTTCGCCGAGTTGGATTTTTCGATCGACGAAGACACGCGGGCGTGGGTGCGGGCGACGGCGCCGGGCCTGGCGGACGTGGCGGGCGAGCGGGTTCTGGTCGAATGGACGAAGACGTTGGCGACGTCCCGGGCCGCGTCGGCATTGCGCCTGATGGCGGAAGACGGCGTGCTGGCGTTGGTCGCGCCGGAGCTGGCCGGTTCGCCCCACGCGCCGGATGTGGCGACGCCGGAATGGCTGGACGCGGTGGCGTGGTTCGATGCCTGGTCGGAGCGTTTGGAGAAGATCACGCCCGAGGCGGCGCGCGAGCGGATCGCGAATGACGCCGTGCTGGGTGACGTCGCAATGATGAAGACAGCGGCGGCTTTGGCGCCGGCGACCGACGGCGACGCGGCGGCGTATGAAGAGGTTGCGGATCGTCTCAAGGCTTCGGCGAAGTTCAAGCAGCGCGGGGCGCGGACCATTCGCCTGATGGACGAGGCGCGTTCGGCGGCGGCCGAGTGGCGCGAGCTGGTCGACGAGATGCGATGCATGACGCCCATGGCCGAGGACCGACGTCGTTTGGTGGCGCAATATAGCGCGACAACCGGTGAATATGCCTTGGCGGCGGCTGTTTTGATTTGGGCATGCGAGGCGGCGCGTGGGGGCGACCCGCCTCGACGCCTCGACGAAACGCACAGTGGATGGATCGCGTACCTGGCCTCGATGCTGGTCAGCGCCGTCGAACCTTACGCCGCGAATCCGATTCTCGACGGCGAGACGTTGATGCGCGAATGCGGCGTGCCGCCCGGTCCCCAAGTGGGGCGTCTGCTGGCCGTCGTCCGCGAGGAATACCTGGCCGGATGCATCGATTCGCCGTCCCAAGCGTTGGCCATGGTTCGCGGTATCCTCGACCGGGAAAGCGGCTCCCCATCCACATCTAGTCATTAATCTTTTTGACGCCACGAAATCTTGTGTTATAGTCCGCGCGACTTTTTGTCGGAAAGGCGGACGTGGGCGAGGTCGGACCAACCCTCCCGAACCGATTCCGCCCGATCCCCCGCCGCGGCGATCGGGCCCACGACGCCCTCGGGCCGAAATCCGCGACATCCCGCCGCCCGCATCGTTTCCGCCGCGAAGACTTCACTGCGTCGTCACCCGATAACACCGCGTTTGCGTCAAAGTGCCCCATGCCGTTTCCCGTTTCCTCGGCCGGCCTTCGGACCCGTAGCGTCGCCGTCCGCCGTTTCGTCCGCCACCCCGCCCGTCGCGGGATATTCATATGTCATTGTGGAGTGTTGATATGACCGTCTTCGCTTGTGACGATCTGCTCGCCCGCGCGCCCTCGGACATCGACTGGTTCGCCAACGCGGGCAAGGCGCGGCGCGAACGCTGGATACTCGATCAATGGCTGGAGGTGACGGGGCAGACCCGGGCCTTCATACGACGGGGCGATCCGGCGCCGGATTTCCTGGTCGACGGCCGCCCGGTGGAAATCGCCGAAGTCTTCCCCCCGCAACGCAAGCGCAACAAGAACTTCCTCAAACTCCTGAGCGACGGCGCGGTCATCGCGCGCATCCCGCCCCGCGCCGGTCATCGTGATCTGGTCCGGCGCCAGGGCCATCAGTGGCTCATCGACATCGTGCAGAAAAAATCCGATCGCTATCGCACCACCAGCCGCAACTGGATCCTGCTGCTCTACTGCAATCTGCAGTGGGCCGACGCCGTCGACTGGCGCGCCTTCAACGACTACCTCGCCCAAACGCACCCCCACTTCGCCCGCATCGACGTGCTGCATTTCCACCAACACAGCGGCCTGGTTCGCATGTTCCCGGTGGACACCGAAGCCGACGAACAACCCGCCGAACGGGCGGTCGCCTTGGGCGGCGTTCGCTGACAACAAACGACCGCGCGCATTGACGCCCCCGCGCGCGTCGTTAACATCGTCCCATGTCGACCGGATATCCCACGAAAACCGAATGGCTCGGACCGCCGCGACAAGGCCCGGCGCGGCGCATCGTCTCGCTGGTGCCGAGTCTGACCGAGGCGGTGTTTTATCTCCATGCGCAGGATCGGCTGGTCGCGCGGACCGAGTGGTGCGTGCGGCCTCGGGGCGAGGTCGAGGCATGGGAGGCAGTCGGCGGGACGAAAAATCCGGACATGGCGCGCATCGCCGAATTGCAGCCCGACGTCATCCTGGCCAACCGGGAAGAGAACCTGAAAAAGCACATCGAGCGCCTGGCCGAGACGACGCCCGTGTGGCTCACCGACCCCGTCGGGCCCGAGGACGTGCCCGCGTTGTGGGAGGAATTGGGCGTCATCACGGGCGAGACGGACGCCGCAAATCGCCTGGCGCGGGAGACCGCCGACGAGCTGGAAAATACGAAAAGCGCCGCCGCGTCGGGCCCGCGCCCGAGTTTTGTTTATTTTGTCTGGAAGGACCCATGGATGGTCGCCGGGCACGCGACGTACATTTCCAACCTGCTGGTTGCCGCCGGGTGGGCCAACGCCCTCGCCCCCGAGCACACGCGCTTTCCCAAGCTGGACGCCGACGAAGTCCTCGCGATCCCCGACGTGGACGCGTACATCTACTCGTCCGAGCCGTACAACTTCGAACTGCCGCGCGATCTGCTGCTGCCCGATTCAGCCGCGTCGTCAAAAGTCGCCGACGATTGGTACGCGGTGCCGAGCGGCCGTCTAGCGGTGTTCGTCGATGCCGAGCCGCTGTCCTGGTATCCGTCGCTCACGGTTGAAGGGCTGAAAAACGCGGCGCGCCTGCGTGAGCGTTTACTCGAACTGCAACGGGGCTGAGTGAGTTTCAATCTTCGTGGACACGAGCCGCCGCCGCCTCTAAAATCCCGCTTCGCGCCCCACGCGCGCATCATCCGACGAATTGAGAGGTCACGAATCATGGACGTTCAAGAAGCGCTTCTGACGCGCCGCACGGTGCATATGTACGAAGATCAGCCGGTGGACGAAACGGCGGTCGACCGGGCCGTCGCCGCCGCTCACGGCGCGCCCAATCATAAGCTCTCCTTTCCCTGGCGCTTTGTCCGGGTCGGCAAACAGACCCGCGCCAAGCTGCTGGAGAACATCCTCAAGGACATGGAAGACGCGGGCAAACTCAATGACGCCAAGGCCAAATTGACGACCGAGAAGATCATGAACCCGGCGTTTTTGGTTTGCGTCAGCCAGATCAGGAGCGATGACGATTTCCGTTCGAAGGAAGACTACGCCGCCTGCGCCTGCGCGATTCAGAACTTCATGCTGAGCCTGCATGGGGAGGGGATCGCTTCGAAATGGGGCACGGGCGATCCGACGCGCGACCCGCGCACCTATGAGTTGTTCGGGATCGATCCGAGCGTCGAGGAGATTATCGGTTTCGTCTGGGTCGGCGTGCCGAAGATGGTGCCTTCGCCCAAGCGCCCGGAGATCGAGACGGTTTATCGGACGTTGCCGTAGGGTGCGGCTGCGGCCTTTGTCGTCGGGGTGCCACACTCTTAGGCCGGCGCCGCCGGACAAGGGTGTGCATCTTTATCCTATCTCAGCACACCTTCTCTTCGGCTGCGCTTTCGCGAAAGTGTGGCACCCACCGGCATCACCGCTGGTAGCGATTCACTGCCGCCTGATGTTCCGTGTAGGTTGTGGAGAAGACGTGCGTCCCGTCGTTGCGGGCGACAAAGTAGAGAGCGTCGGTGTTGGCCGGCCGGAGGACGGCGCGTAGGGCCTCCTCGCCGGGAGCGGCGATCGGGCCGGGCGGCAGGCCGACGATGACGTAGGTGTTGTACGGGTTCGCGTCGGTCAGGTCGCTTTTGTAGATCTTGCCGCGATAGCGATCGCCCACGCCGTAGATCACCGTCGGGTCGCTTTGCAGGCGCATTCCCTTGCGCAGGCGGTTGTGAAAGACCCCGGCGATCATGGGCCGCTCGTCGTCCACCGCCGCTTCTTCCTCCACAATGCTTGCCAGCGTCACCACCTGATGCATCGTCATCCCCAGGGACTTGGCCCGCGCTTCCATTGCCGCATCCCACGTCTTGAAAAATCGCCGGACCATATTGGCCACGAGCTTTCGCGCCGGATAACCCCGGGTGAACTGGTACGTGTCGGGGAAGAGATACCCTTCCGGCGAATCGACCGGTACCCCGAGCGCGCGGAAAAACGGACCGTCGGCAAGGACGGCGTCGATCTCTTCCTTGGTCGCGATGCCCGAGGCGGCGAGCGTGGTCGCGATCTGGCGGACGGTGTAGCCCTCGGGGATCGTGACCTTGTGCTGGACGACGGGGCCGTGCACCAGGCGGTCGATGACGGCGAAGGCGTCGGCGTCGCGAGGCAGGTCGAACTCGCCGGCGGGGATACGCGAGGACTGCCCCGTCAACTTGGCGGCCAGCAGGAAACCCTTGGCGCTACGCACCACGCGCTCGGCCTCCAGTTGACGGGCGATGGCGCGAAGCGACGTCCCCGGCTCGATGACGACGACGGTGGACCCGCCGTCCCCCGGAGCGCCGAACAGGCGCGCGTTGGCGACCACGCCGCCGATCCCGATCGCGACGGCGAGCGTGGCGACGATCAGGATCCAGCGGGGACGTCGGCCTCGACGGGAGGGATCAAGCGAGCGGCGGGTTTTTGTCGTGGGCATCGAGATAGCTCTGCAAAATGTACGCGGCGGCGACTTTGTCGACATATTTCTTGCGTTTTTCCCGACGCACGCCGCCCTCGATCAACGCGTTCTCCGCCGCCCAGCTCGAAAGGCGCTCGTCCCACAGATGGGCGGGCTTGCCCGTCACGGCCGACAATTTTTCGGCGAATTGCCGGGCCCGCGTCGAGCCGGGACTTTCGGTGCCGTCCATATTCAGCGGCAGGCCGACAACGAACTCCACGACCTCGTGCTCGGCCGAAAGCTCCAAGAGCCGATCGAACACCGCTTCTTCGTGCTTCGCCGGGATCATTTCCAAAGGGTTGGCGCCCATGCGCAAGCCGTCGGAGACCGCCACGCCGATGCGTACGGTGCCCAAGTCGATCGCCATGACGCTGCCCGCGGCCATGCTCCCTCGTACCCTTCCCGAGCGACCCAGGTCAAGGAAAGGGGGGCGAAAAAAATGTTTTCTTAATCGGAATTCATCTTTAAAAATACAAGCACGCTCAATCGGGGAAAAATTTGCAGCGGATACCGGCGCGTGGAGGTTCTTATCGCCGACGCGGGCTGCCGCTATTTGTACGTGCCGAGGAAACCACTGTCGAGCTTTGGAGGGAGAACTATGTCACGAGGCAAATCGAATTTTTTAATTCCCATTGTTGTGATTCTCATGGTCGGGGCCGGTTGGGCGATGGCCTGCGGCGGCGGCGGCGGTGACAGCGCGCGTGTGTCTTCGGGCGACGACGATGACGCCGCGGACCCGTCCTTGATCGGCGACGATGATGACGACGGCTCGGACGACGACGATGACGACGCCGAAGACGACGACGATTCGGATGACGATGATGATGACGACGATGACGACACCGACGACGACACGGATGACGACGACACGGATGACGACGACACCGGCGACGATGACGAAGTGGAAGTCGACGAGGTCGCCTTCAATATTATCGACGCCGAGTACAGCGAGGGCCTGGATCGGGCCATCATCGTTTCCACGAAGCCGACCAACGCGTTGATCACGCTGGACCTGGAAGCCGGGACGTGGACCACCATTTCCTTGTCCAAGGCTCCTCTCGGCGTCTCGGTCGATCCCGCGGGCAAGCTGGCGGCGGTCAACCACGGGAGCACCATCTCCCACGTGGACATCTCCGAGCAGAGCATCCGCGACGTCTATACCCCTTCGGAGAGCGTCAGCGACGTGGTGCTCACCTCCAAGTTCATCTACGCCGTGCCCGATTCGGGAGAATGGACGCGCATGCTGGCCATTCGCCTGTCCGACGGCGAAGAGTTCACGCACACCGGCGATACGGACCTGCGCCACCAGTCGGTCGCCAAGCTGGCCCGCAATGACGAATGGATCTACACGGCGGACACGGACTTGAAGAAAACCGGCTTTTCGAAATTCGATGTCGACACCGAGTCCGGAGTGCCGGCGTATGTGCGTTCCAACCCTGTGTACGACACCGACGACGTCGTTTGCGGCGATTTCTGGTACGCGTTCACCGGGGGATGGATGATAACCCGCTGCGCCAACGTCATCGCGATCGATAAATCGGCCGGCGACGACATGAAAGTGGTCACGAAGCTTGAGGAGGCCGAAATCGTCAAGGGCATGGCCGTTTCCCCGGCCAGCAATCAGGTGGTCGTTCTTTTGGATAACGGTACGGAATTCGACCAGCGGGATTCCCGCCTCGTCGGCCTGAGCGCCTCGGGTTTTCACTACGAGAAGGATTTCGAATTGCCCGAGTACGACGACGGCGAAGACCTCTACACGATCCACGGTGATTACGTCTTTTTCGTCAACGACAACCACCACAACAAATTCTACGTGCTCGGCCATGTGGACGAGACGTCCGGCCTGAACGAAGAAAACACCTTCCGGCTGATGGAATTCACGCTTTTCGAGAAGAAATAAGCTTCCCGGTCGGAGCCGGGTTACGACACGCCGAAACAAGAAAAAGCGCGGGCCCGTTTCGGACCCGCGTGAAGCATAGAGAACGCCATCAATTCGCCGCAAGGAGCGACTTGAGACCTATTTCTTATCCATCCGGTGAATGACCCCGTCTTTCTCGGACCACTCATAGCGCTCCACTCCGTCGACCTCGCGGATGTCCACGTTGGTCACTTTGAGCTCTTTGCGCTGCTGGCCCTCGACCCAGAAGTCGAGCGTGTAGTCTTCCCCGTTGGGACCGGTGAACTCGGCCGACTTCACGTATTTGCCCGGCGCGAGCAGATGGTGGTCGCCGTCGATGTCGTCCAGCGACAGCTTCAGGTTCTGCCCGGTCTTCTCGTCCTTGACGGTCAGGACCTTGTTTTGATCCTCGAGGAAGACGTGGGTGCGGATGGTGGTGGCCAACTGCTCGTCATCGACGGTGTTGGCTTGCGTGGTCGACATCTCCTCCGCCTGAACGACGGTGGGGACGGCGACGAACATCGAAAAGGCCAGGGTGGCGGCCGGCAGAATTTTTGTGGATTTCAACATTTGGGTTGCTCCCTTTTTCATGGATGAACAGCGAATACGGGTTGTCGGCGGAAGGGCCGATGGTTCGGCCCCTCAACGCGTGAGCCTCCCGATTCAGACCTTGGGGGCTTGGCCCCGTATGGCATTGGAAATCACGGCGATGATGAAAGCGATCAGGAAGATGAAGAAGATGATCTTCGCGATGCCGGCCGAGGCCGCGGCGATGCCGCCGAAACCCAGAACACCGGCGATGATGGCGATGACCAAAAATGTCAGAGCCCAAGAAAGCATGGCATATCTCCTTTCACGGAGGTCATGGACCTCTCAAATCAATGCAATGGCGCGTCGTTGCGCCGCGTCGACGCCCGTCGGATCGGCGGACGTCGGCCCGGGGGAACGCTAGCGCGAGGATTGACGGGAACGGGGCGAAACGGGGGCGTTGTCGAGCGACAGGGGCGAAGTGGTTTCCGCGCGGCGAAAGTCGACGATCAAAGACCAGGCAAACGCCAGGGTGACGATCGCCAGGATGGCAAAGGCGACCTGCACATTGCCGGGGATGGTGGATCCGGCGTTCCAAGCACCGGCGCTCATGGCGACGACGATGGGGATCAGCCAGGAGTACATCTTGAAAGTGACCTTTCTTCCGGGGGGGTGGCCCCGGAGGGCGTCGGGCGGGTCTTTTTATCGGATTTTTCCGCGCCCCGAATCGATCGGCGGTCTGAAAGAGGACCGCCATTGACAAGAGCCATCCTAACAGACCGGCGGTCATTTCGATGTGAAAATAACCACACAATAAAGGAATGTTTGGTCCAATAGGTTGGAAAACTAATGGATGAAAGTATGTTTTATTTGTAGCTATTTCTGGCGGAATATTTTCGGGTGAAGAAATATCGCGCGAATTTAAACTCCGTGATTTTGTAAAACATATTGATTTTCAGCAAGATTTTTCCGAAGGGTGTCCGGCGGGCAAGGAGTCCCATCAGGGGTGGCAAATAGGCGCTGTGGATAAAGTTTGAAGTTATTTTCTTAGGAGTAGTAATTTAAAATCGAAACACTGTTGCGGATTGATATCCGGCGACATGGTTTTTGGCGCGGGGGTTTCGGGGACGAGTCGGGCCTTGGTGGACAGGATAAACTCTACTTAATTGATCGAGTAATCTTTGATTGAACATTCAAATTCCATGGGGCAAATTGTTGTGGAAACCTGTAAGGGGGAAAACGATGTTTCCACGAAAAAGTGTTCTTGCCATCCTGCTTTTAACGACCCTTTTGATCTTCGGCGCGCAGGTGTCGGCTTGCGGCGGCGACGATGACGACGATGTCGCTCGCACGTCCTCGGACGACGACGACGTGGTCCCCCCGGTCGACGACGACGATGATGACGATGCGGACGACGACGATGACGATGACGATTCGGATGACGACGACGACGATGCCGACGGCGACTTCCACATGAGTCTGTCGACCTCCCATCTGTTGGAATTCCGCGTTGCGGACGCCGAGTACAGCCGGGGCTCGGATCGCATCATCGCCGTGAGCTCCGAGCCGAAAAACCGACTCTTCCTCGTCAACGGCGACTCCGGCGGCGCCGAATCCGTGACGCTGCCCTACTCGTCGACCGACGTGTCCGTCAGCCCGAACGGAGCCTACGCGGCCGTCAGCCACGGCGATAACATTTCCTATGTCGACCTGGCGGACGAATCGATCGAGGAGAGCTTCAAGCCGTCGACCACCATCGGCGACGTGATTCTGGCCGATTCGTACATCTACGGCATCCCGATCGTCGGCGATTGGGTGCATCTGATCTGCCTGAAGATCAGTGACAAGACCGAGACCGAGCACACGGGCGAGGCAATGGAGCTGCTGCGCTACAAGTCCCGTGGGCGGCTGCATCCGAACGGTGACTGGATCTACACCGCGGACACGGACGAGACCCCGAGCGATTTCGAGAAATACGACATCGTCGCCGGCACCGCCGCCTATGTCGACGATTCGCCTTACCACGGCGAATACCCGATCTGCGGTGACGTGTGGTTCGATCCGGACGGTGAGCGCATCTTCACCAAATGCGGTCGGACGTTCACCTCCTCGGGAGATCCGGACAAGGACATGACCTACGCGGGTCTGCTCGACACTTACGACGACAACGACGAGACCACGACGCAGTTGGCGTTCTCGCCGACGAAGGACACGTTGTACGCCCTGGAGGAAATCGGTTTCGTGGCGGGCAACAAGAAGACGTGGGTGAAAGCCTACAACTCGGCGACGCTGGCCTATCTGGGTAAACAGCAACTGCCGTCGGTGGAAGTGGACAACACGGACTACGATCTGGACGGACGGTTCATCTTCGTGGACAACGGGGGAACCACCCTTTATGTCATCGCCCAGGTGGAAGAGGAGGCGGGTCTGACGGGCAACGACTACCGCCTTCTCGTCTACGATATCCAACCCTAATCGACAACGAATTCACCGCCGGGGTCCCGTGCCTCGGCGGTCGCCTTCACCCTTATGTGGAGACGATTCCCGGGCCATGCAAACGTCATCGTCCGGGCAAATTTCGAATGGCCAGGGAAATCACTTTTGCCGACGTGTGTTCTGTTACCGGATTTTCTTCGGGGGAGAAAAATGTTTGGACGTAAATATCTGATTTGGGTGGCGGCGGTTGCCGTGCTGGCGGCGTTGCATCTTTTTGTATCGGCCTGCGGCGATGACGACGATGACGGGGCCACTCGGGCCTTTTCCGACGACGATGACTCCACAGCCTTCACCAGTGACGACGACGATGACGACAATGCGGATGATGATGACGACGACACGGCCGACGACGATACGGCCGACGACGATGATACAGTCGATGATGACGACACGGCCGATGACGACACCGATGACGACACGACCGATGACGACACCGGTGACGACGACACCGGTGACGACGACACCGGTGACGACGATACCGGCGACGATGACGACACGTTCGTGGAAAACTATGGTCTCGACTTCGATGTCACGGACGCCGAATACAGCCGCTTCCTGGATCGGGCGGTGATTGCCGCTCACCACCCGACCAACGCGGTTGTGACGCTCGATTTCGAGACGAATGCGGCCTCGTCGGTGGCGCTCGACGAGAAACCGATCAGCATTTCGGTCAGTCCCGACGGCAAACACGCCGCCGTCAATCACGGGGATCTGATTTCGTACGTGGATCTGGTCGAAATGAAGGTCGAGGACACCTTCACGCCCACCAAGGATCTGGGCGACATCGTGCTTGCCCAGGATTATATCTACGGATTTCCGACTCTGGACGGGTGGACGAGAATTGTGTGCATCAAGATTAGCGACGGGACCGAAACCCTGCACACCGGCTCGAAGGACATCCGTCAGCAATCCAAGGCCAAACTCCATCCGAATCTGGACTGGCTTTATACGACCGAGGTCGAAAACTGGCCGCGAGGCATTTCGAAGTTTTCGGTGACGACCGGGACGGCGGCCTATCTCTACGACGAGCCCAAGCACGGCGAGTATAACTTTTGCGCGAAAATCTGGATCGCGCCGGACGGCAAGCGCCTCTACACCCGATGCATGCACATCTTCACCTCGACGGACGATCAGGAAACGGACATCGGGTACATCGGCGACCTGACCGAGGACGGGGCCGATGAGCTGACCGAGTTGGATGTGTCGCCGGCCTCCGACGGCGCCATCGTCGCGATTTTGGATAAAGCGGTGGGGTCGCCTTACAACTCGAGGGACATCATGGCCTTCGACCCGGACCTGCTGACCAAGACGCACCATTGGAAGCTGCCTTTGTATGAAGGCGAGAGCAATGACTACGAAATCAACGGTGACTACGTGTTCGTCAGCAACGACGGCACGCGGGCGTATGTCATCGCCATGGTGGCCGATGACGCCTTCGCTCCCGCCGACAAGGACCAACAGACGTTCGTTTTCGACTTGGAATAACGAGCCGGGGTGCGAACGCCGGGGCCGACAGCCGCCATCCCGAAAGGGGTGGCGGTTTTGTTATTTGGTGAAATCGAAAAGCAGGATGTCCGGCTTGACGCCCAGGCGCAAGGGCAGGATGGACCAGCCGACGCCCTTCGTCACCCACAGGACCGACTTGCCCCGCGTGAACCGCCCCGCCAGATAGTGAGCCCGCCGGGGGCCCAGCAGCCATTCGTAAAAAATGTGCGGCGCGATCATCTGCCCGCCGTGGGTATCGGCGCCGAGCATCAGGTCCGCTCCCGCGTCCGCGTAATCATCGAAGGCTTCGGGAAAATGCGTCATGGCGATGACCGGTCGATCGGGGGGCGTCACCTTCGTCCACGACAAATCCGGCGAAGATTTCACGTCCCCGCCCCAGATGTCCACCTTCGTCCCCGTCGGTCCGCTGATCGTCACCACCTGATCCCGCAGCATCTTCACCGCCAGATCCTCGCGCACGCTCCATGTGTCGTCGCCCGGCGCGTGGCAATAGACACAGCTCTTGCGCGCCCCGTGGTACTCGTGATCGCCGAGCACGGCGTAGATGTTCCGATCCGAGCGTAGCGCCTCGAAAAATTCCAACGACGGCTCGATGGATCGGGTGAAGGGGAAATGATCGCCGACGATGAGGATGGTGTCCGGGTCGGTCTCGTCGATGGTTTTGAGGATAAAGCGCTCCCGCGGCCCGAAGTTCGGCGCCCGGTCCCGGACATGCAGGTCCGCGAGCACCAGCATCTTCGTGCCCGCCAGGGCGTTCGCGATGATCGGCGGCGCGTCGGCCCGCACCAGATGCACGTCGTACAGATCGATCTGGTTTTGCATCAGGGCGGCGCCGCCCAGCGTGACGGCGAACAGAACCGCGAAAAACGCGATCTTCATGGCGCGCGGGACCGAAGGGTCGACGGAGGCAGGGTCGACGGAGGCAGGGGCGTCGGTCACGGGGCGACTCGCGAGGTCGAAGGTTCGTCCATCAGGCGCGCGGTCGAAAGCGACGTGTACTCGCCGCCGGGATAGGGCACGAAGCCTTCCAACCGCGTTCGACGCACCACGATGTTCTCCGCCCACCACAAATCCACGTACACCACGTCCTTCGCGATTTGTCGCTGCGCGTCGGCGTAGAGCGCGCGGCGTTTCGCCCGATCCTGCTCGATGCGCGCCGCTTCCAGCAAGTCGTCGACGCGGGCATTGGAATATCGCCCACGATTCGCCCCGGCCGGCGGCATCATGGACGAGTGGAAGACGTAAAACAAATGGTCCGGGTCCGTCACGCCCACCCAGGTCAGGGTGTAGGTCTGAAAATTGCCGCTTTTGATGTCGGCGAAAAACGTTCCCCACTCGAAGCTGCGTTTTTCAAGCGCGATGCCCACGTCGGCAAGCTGCCGGGCGATCACCTCGGCGATGCGGTTGCGCAGGCGGTCGGTGCTGGTTTTGTAGGACAACGTGAATCGCGGCCGGGGTCCGTCGCCGTCCGGGTCGGGGTGGCCGGATTCGTCCAGCAGCGCGCGGGCCCGCTCCGGACTGTAGGGATGCGTCGGTAGGCCGTCGGCATGGGCCCAGTTCTCCGGCGCGAGCAGCCCGTCCGCCTCGCGAGCCTGACCCTTGAGCAGGGTGTCGATGATCTGCGTCCGGTCGATGGCGTGGGCAATGGCGCGACGCACCCGCGCGTCGTTCACCACGCCGAACGGGTCGTCCAGATTGAAGCCCAGGTAGGAGTAGTTGATGCCCGGCGCCCGGTCCACGGCGATGCCCGGCAGGCGCGCGAAGTGCTTGAGGGCATAAGGCGGCGTGCAGTTTTGCAGCAGGTCCAGGTCGCCGTTTTTCATCTTGAGCATGCGCGTCGTCTCGTCGCTGATGACCTCGAAACGCACCCGCGCGATCGTCGGCGCGGGCCCGGCGTAGTGGGGGTTGGGGACCAGTTCGATCGCCGAACCCCGGGCGAATCGCGCCACCCGGTACGGCCCGCTGCCCACCGGCGCGTCGCCGAAAGCGGGGTCGTCGAGCTTCGCGGCGGGGACGATGCCTCGCGCCAGCTTGACCAGAAACGGCGCGTAGGGGTGGGAAAGTTCGATGATCAGCACGCCGCCGTCGTTTCGCACATCCGTGATCGGTTCCAGCGCCCCGGCGGCGGGGGACTTGTTGGCCGGGTCGCGCAGGTAGTCCAGGTTGGCGACCACGTCGTCCACGGTCAGCGGCGCGCCGTCGGAAAATTTCGCGGCCTCGCGCAAGGCGAAGCGATACGTCGTCCCCGCCTCGTCGATCTCCCACGACGCCGCCAGGCCGGGACGCACGTCGCCGTCCGGCCCGATGTTCACCAGCGATTCGAAGATCAGCGGCAGGATGCGCGTCGAATAGGCGTCCACGGCGAAGCGCGGGTCCAGGGTCGTGGGATTGCCTTCCAGGCCGACGACGACCGTGCCCGGGTCGCGGGGGTGAGTGCAGGCTACTAGCAGAGTTCCTAGGAGGAAAACGAGTGCAATGAATCGCCATAGAGAAACTCTTGGCGATACGATACATAAAACCATTACTTGTCAGTTGCTAAAAGCGAGAATTCAATTTTTTGAAGAAATAGTCGTATACTTTGCAATACATTCTCGGCTAGTTCAGGGCTTTTGACTTTATCAAAATTTCCATGCGCCGCGTCATTTCGATAGTCCGCCCATACTCGAAGATTTTTTAAGTCGGATTTGTCGATAATAGAATGTTGGCGAAGAAGATCTATGATTCTGTCGAAATTGAATTCAGAAATTACATTAATTAGCCCTTTGTCGAGCGCCAACTGCCTCAAAAAACTCTCCAAACCGATCCCAGCTAACGCAAAGACAGCAGCAGGATGACCCCCTTCGTTATTTATCTCGTCCAAAATTCGGGTCGCATAATCAATGAATTCACCTGCAACCTCCAACGCCCGAATTTCTGTGTCAGCGCGAAATGAAAGCAAATCATTGTCGATTGCATCTATCAAAGAAAGAGTAAAATTGGTGACAAAAAGTGCGTAAGAACTACTAATGTTATTGCTATAAAATTTAGATAAATCGCTGATGTCAAGGGCGGAAATTGTCTTGTAATATTCATTGTTTGTTCCAAAATATTTGTATACTATTTGTTTGGTTCTAAGGAAGCGTGCAATTGTCTGGTATTCGTTATTATCGGACTTGATGTCATTCAGTTGCGCTTTAATAGATTCTCGAAGTGTATTCTGGTTAACATGCATCGTTCACTCCATCAGCGCCAGAACGATCTCCTCGATGCGTTGTTGCACCGAGCGGACGCTCGCGTTCTTGGGCGGGTCGTTGACCATGACGGCGAAGGCGTAGGGCTCGCCGGCGGAATTCCAGGTGTATCCGGCCAGGGTGACGACGCCCCACAGGTAGCCGGTCTTGCCTCGGACGCGGTGTTCCAACGCGCTGTTGTTGAAGCGGTTGGCGAGCGTCCCGTCCACGCCGCCGATGGCCATCATCTCCAGGTATTCGGCGAAAAGCTCCGGTTGGCGGGACATGTGGTAGAGGATGCCGACCAGGCTCTCGGGGCTTTGTCGGTTGTTGCGCGACAGGCCCGAGCCGTCGTCGACGACGATGCCGTCGTGGTAGAGCCCGTTGGTCTTCAAAAACGACGTGACCGCCTCGACGGCCTTTTCCCGCGTCGCGGGCGCGCCGAATTTCTGTACGCCCACCGTCCGCTGGACGCACTCGGCGGTCAGGTTGTTGGAGAAGCGCATCAGGTAGCGCAGGATTTGCGAAAGCTCCCGCGACTTATGGGACATCAGACGCGACGCCTCGGGGGGCACGATGCCCGCGCGGTCCGCCCCGGCGATTTCGACGCCTTCCTTTTCCAAGAACTTGCGCAGCGCCGACACGGCGAAAGGCAGCGGCTCCTCCACCGGGGCGAAGGCCGTGCGCGAATCGCCGCCGACGGGGATGCGCCCCCGCACCACGAAGGTGTTGTTGGACAGCCCGCCCGAGATGCGCGCCGAGCACTTGCCGCAGGTCTTGACCTTGTTGACCAGCGTGATCAGGTCCGCCTCCGGATTGAGCGTCACGTGGGCCGGTTGGTTGGCCTGGGCGGCGGGGGCGACGTAGGCCTGCACCGTATTCCAGTTGAACGACAGGGCGCCCAGGGGCGTGGCGTAGGAGCGGGGTTGGTCGAAACCCCAAGCATCGTAAAAACGCACGTCATCGAAATACGACTCGTCGCCGATCAGGTCGCCGGTGACGCGCCGGATGCCGTGGCCGTGGATCTCGTGGGCGATCAGCCAAGCCTCTTCGACGGTGATCGACGGGTCGCCGTAGCCCTTGATGTAGAGATTGCCGGTCACGGTGCCGTCCGCGCTCACCGGGCCGTCCGTGTAGATCTCCGTGCGAAAGCGGAATTTGGGCCCGAGCACGGACAGGGCGGCGGCGGAGGTGACGACCTTGTTGGTCGACGCGGGGATCAGGGGCACCTGGGCGTTGCGTTGATAGAGAACGCGGCCGGTCGCCAGGCTCTTGGCCAGGATGCCCACCTGGGCGCCGCGCAGCGACGGATTGGCCAGGATGGATTTGATCTTGCCGTCCCGGCCGGGCGAGGCTTCCTGCGCCGAAACCGATCCGGACAGCGCCATCAGGCCCGCGATGACCGCAACGGCGGCCGCGAGGCGAATTCCATGTCGACGAAAATGTCCCAACACCATGCATGGCATCCTAGGCGAAGGACGCCGCCGGTCAAGGTGCTGACCCGTTGGCCGCCTTTGGTCGGAAAGAAACGTCAAGCCGGGTTTTGATGGTGCCGATGGAAGATATGCCTGTGGATAATTTCAATATCGGGGGAGGCTGACAGCCATGCAAGGACGCAACGATTGGGAAGGCACCCTGCAGGGGGAAATCGAATTCCTGCGCTCGTACACGAAAGTGCTGGAAACGGAGCTGCAAACGCTGCGCCAGGCCGAGTGCCCGATCTGCGGCAGGTCGCTGGCGCCTTCGGGCCCGTGCATGGGCTGCCAGACCGATCTGCTCAAGTCCGAGGTGGAGGCCCTCAGCCGCCTGGCGATGATCCCCACGTCGTCCACGCCCCGTCCCGCGCCGCTCATTCCCCTGCCCGGCCGACGCCTGGCCCTGGCCCCGCGACCCCCGGAATCGGAATATCGGGAATAAGGCATCGACGCTCCATCCATTCTATGTGAAATCAGTGCGATGACCGAGCCGCGAGCCCTAGCGAGCGGGTGACGGGTGCGTTGTCAGAGAAGGTATCGCCCAATCCGAGCCGCGAACCGTAAGGGGGCGGTTGGCGGTGCCGCGGCGAAAATCGTTCGTCATTTGCCGAATCGAAATGCTCGACAACCCCGCGCTCACGCTTGGGGCTCTGATAAACCGGTCGCTCTTACCCGGTCGCTCTTACTCGGTCGCGCCGTGCTGTTCGAGGATATGGGCGGTCTTGAGGTTTTCGACCAGACGGACGGGGGTGAGGTCGTATTTGTCCCGGGGGTTGACCTCGGCGCCGCGTTCGATGAGCAGTTTCACGACATTCTCCGCGTCGCTCTTGGCGGCCTTGTGCAGGGGCGTGCGCTCTTCGTTGTTGCGCGCTTCAATCTTCGCGCCCTTGTCGAGCAGCAGCGCCGCGCCGTGCTTGTAGTCCAGGTCCGCGGCAATGTGCAGGGCCGTGTCGCCGACTTCGTTTTTGCCTTCGATGTCGGCGCCCTTGTCGATGAGCAATCCCATCAATTCCGGACTCGACGCAAAAACGGCGTAATGCAGCGGACGCATCTGCCGCGTGGTGGGTTCGTCGGGGTCGACGCCTTTGTCCAGCAGAAATTTGACCGCGTCCACGCGCCCGTTGAGCGCGGCCCAGTGGATGGGCGCGAAGCCCTTGTCGTCCAGGGACACCCAGTCGGCGCCCTCGGCGTCCAGGCGCTGCATTAGGGCGAGATCGCCTTCCGCGGCGGCTTTTTGAGGCGTGGATTTTCCGCAAGCGGCGGCGAATATCGCCAGAACGGCGACCAGGACGGCAACGAGGACGGGGCGTGGGGTCATGTCCGACTCGCGATGACGCCGGATCGGCGTCGCGAAATTCATGGGTTTTCGATCGCCGCTACCGAAGCAGCTCGGCGACCTTGTCGAAGCCTTTTTCGGCGGCCACGTCGGCGGCGGTCTGCCCCTTTTTCGTGGCGGCGGATTTGTCGGCCCCGGCGGCCAGCAACACCTCGACGTTTTCAACCAATCCCATGCTGGCCGCGAAATGCAGCGGCGTCCAGCCCTGGCGCGTGGCGGCGTTCACGTTGCCGCCGGTGTCGATGAGCATTTGGAGGATTTCGGCGTTCGGGTGGTAGGAGGCGATGGCCACGACGGTCTTGTCGTTCCAGTCCCGCTCGTTGGGATCGCCTTCGGAATCGAGGATCTCGCGCACCGCCTCCACGTTGCCTTTTTGCACGGCGACGGGCAGCTCTTCGCGTTCGCGCTTGGCGGCCAGCTCGGCCCGCTGCTGGGCGATCTCGACCGCCTTCTTTTGGCGCGCCTCTTCTTCCTCGACGCGCCGCCGGGCTTCCTCTTCTTCGCGCCGCCGCTTTTGTTCCTCGAACTCGGCGTTGCATTCCTTGCAGATTTTCAGCACGCCGTAGTCGAGCAGGTCGTACTTCACCCGCTTGCCGCACGAGGCACATTTATTCCCGAGCAGATTTCCCATCAAACCCATCGAACGCACTCCAAATCCACACCGAAAACGAAGTGTTTGTGCATACCAAGGGACGGGCGGGTTGGCAATGTAAGGATCCTACAAAGTCGGGGGATCGGGGTGATAGGGTTTTGCGATGTCGGAGCCGCGCGCGTCAGCAAGCGGTCCAGAGCGCCCGTTGAGTCGAAACGCTCGACAACCCCTCCCTGACGGTCGGGGCTCTGTAAGGTCAGGCTCTGCAAGATCAGGCTCTGTAGGGTCGTGACGTTCGTCGGGAGGACCCGCTCAGTGATCGCACGGCGCCGGGAAGCGCTCGCCGTCGGGGGTGACGGCCCATTTCCAGATGGGAACGCGGTCCTTGAGTTCGCGGATGAACCAGGCGACGGCCGCCAGGCCCTCGGCCCGGTGCGGGGAATGCACCGTCACCAACAACGCCGCCTCCCCGACGGGCACGCGGCCGACCCGGTGGGTGCATTGAAGGCGTCGGACGGGGAATCGGCGCAGGGTATCCTCGGCCAAGGCCTGCAATTCGACCTGGGCCATGCCCTCGTAATATTCGTAATCCAGCGAGACGATCTCGCGACCGTGTTCGGTGTCGCGCACATGCCCGGCGAAGGTCAACGCGGCGCCGTCCTCCACGGTGGGTGCGGCATCGTGCGGCGTGATCGGCCCTTCAACGATGTTCGTGACCGCCGTCGCGCCGGGAAGCGTCATATTTCCATGACGCTCAAGGGTATGCTCATGCGTGTGTTCTTGCGGGTGGCCGTGTTCATGACGGTGCTCGTGAGGATGGCGATGGTCGTGGGCGCCCACGGTCTAGCCTCCTTGCACCGGCGGGATAAGCGCCACTTCGTCCCCGTGAGCCAGGCGGGCGTCGTCGTTGACGTAGTGCTGATTGATCGCCACGCGCATGGGGATGCCGTTCAAGCGCCCGGCCGTCGCCTCGCGGACGTGCGTCAGGACATGGCGGGCGGTGGCGTCCTCGGGCAGTTCCACCTGGAACTGGTCGTGGCCCATCGCCTCCTTCACGTGGGAAAAACACAGCAGCGTGATCTTCAAGATTCCTCCGACGGCCAGTTTTCCGCGACGATGCGGAAAAACGCCTCTTCCCGGTCGGTAATCGCCGCGAATTTCTCGGCGGCCCGGGCAAATCCGTCGCCCGGCGCCGGTCGTTCGCTGACGTCCTTGAAAAGATACGCCAGTTCGGTCCATTGCGTTCCAATTTCCCGCATTTTTTCCGGCAGACCCCACCGATCGATGTCCGGATCATACGTCGCCGCCTCGGACAGGAAGTTGGCGTACTGCGTTCGAAAGTATCCGCCGCCGGTGCCGCGCCGTTCGATGATCTGGTAGGCGAAGCGAGCGCACCACGCCCAATCGGCCTGATCCGTCCAATGGGGCAGATCCTCCGCGCAGCGCCGCATGGCCGCGATGCCGAAAAATCCCGTCGGATCGCGAAAGACACGCTCGGCGGACTCGCGCAGGGATTGGTCGACGGCGTCTTTGAGCGGGCGCAGGCGCGGGATCTCGTGCAATTCCCACCACTGGCCGGACAAGGAGAAGGGCGGCGTGGGGTCAAAGCGGGCGGCGTGCAGATCGTCCAGCGTCACCCACTGCATCTCGGGAAATTCGGAATCGGAGATCAGCGCCACCTCTTTTTCCAGGTCGTACCCGGCCAGCAGCACCTTGTGGCCGCCGAAATGGGTGCTGGAATTGAAGTATTTGAGGTGGAACAGGTCGACCTGGATCATCACCGGGTGGCCCTCGTCCAGGATCGCCTTGAGGCGGGGCCAGCCGTCGTCTTCCGGCGTCGCCCGTCGCATGGGCGCGTCCACGTGGACGATGCGAAAGAAATCTTCCTCCAGCGCGATGTTGCGTCCGATGAGCATGCGCGTCGGGCTGGCGGCGTCTTCCTTGGCGTACATGAAATTGCAGACGAGGCCCAATCCCAGGCACATCGGTTCGGACAGCGCGTGGCCGAAGTGGCCGACCAGATTGCGGATCGCCGAGGACGCGCAGTGAAAGCCGGGGCGATGGACGTAGCCTTTGGCGATGACGCGGCTCATTCGACGGCCTCGGTTTCGCTAGGCTTGTTCGTTTTCATCCAGCGCCCCCAACGCACCCCCGCGGCCCGTTGAATTTCCATCTCCCGATATCCCAATTCGCTCAGCCATTGGCGGGACAGGCCCTCGCCCCGGTCGATTTCACCGCGCATCTCGTGGCTCAGCACGAGCCAGACTTCTGGCGCGTCGGCGACGGCGTCGACAAAAGCGGCCCGGTCGGATTCGGCCAGGCGTCCGGCCCGCTCCCGTCCCACGGTTTCGCGGCCGGGCAGGTCGGCGGGCAGGCCCACGGCGGCCTCGGAACGGCCCGAGTAAACCAGGAACCCGTCTCGCACGAACGACGCGACGGTCAGCGCCTTGGCGCCGGGTGCGGCGTGGGCGTCGAAATCGGCGACGGCCTCGCGGATATCCTCCCGATGCTCGGCGACGGCGTGGGGATAGAGCGCGAGTTGGGAGGCGACCGTCGCGGCTACGACGACCGATCGGGACATCCTGGGCAGGTACACCGGGTCCAGGGCGATCAACACGATGACCCAGACCGCCGTCGCCGCGAAGGCGAAGTAGGGAAAGCCGATCAGGACGCCGAAGAGGGCGTGCGTCAGGTAGGCGAGGGCGAAGGGGACGGCCAGATAGACGACCGGCAGGCCCAGCCCGATGCGCCCGCCCGCGTCGGCAATGGCCAATCCGCCCAGATCCGCTTGCCGTTTGCGCACCACGGAAACGGCCCGAGCGCCGATAAGGATCGCCAACGCGCACAGCACCAACGCGCCGACGCGGGGGCCGTATTGATAGGCCAATTCGCCCAGGGCGTTGAAGGGCGAGACGGTGACGGCCAATTGCACGAAACGGCGCACGATTTGATACGGCGTCAGCGGCCAGACCGTCCAACCGCCGCCTTCGGTGACGCGCAGAAACTGGCGCAGCAACGTCGGCACCCAGGGCAGGAACAGCACGCCCGCGATGGCGTTGGCCGAGATCAGCGCCTTGCGCGCCGCCGGATCACGTTTTCCCGCGACAAAGGCGACCACGAGCTGGGCGGCGAGGATGTAGAGGGCGTAGTAGAAGGTGTACAGGGCCAGGCCGTTGAGCAGCCCCAACGCGATCACCCGCCCCCGGCGCGGCGAACGCACCGTATGCCACACCAGCGGCAGCGTCCCGCCCAACACCAGGGCGGCCATCATGTAACTGCGGCCCAGGCGCGACAGGGCGACCAGCGTCGGGTCGAACACCGCCAGCGCCGCCGCCAGCAGCGCGCCCTTGTCGCCGCCCACCAGGAATCCCAGATAGGCCAGCAGCACGACAAACGCCGACCCGCACAGCACCGACCACAGCCGCGTCTTCATCTCCGGTCCGCCCGGAGCGACGGCCGCGACCGCCCGCGTCGCCAGCGTGTACGCGGGGGGATGGACGTCCTCCACGAACTCCATGGGCGCCAGGGCCAGGGCGTGTTTGGCGATATAAAGCTCGTCCGTGTTCAGACCCAGGTCCGCCAGATCCCACACGCGCACGACCAGCGCCAGGGCGAACACGATCAGGAGAAATCGACGCGTCGACATCGGAAAAATCAGGCGGCGCCTTGCGACCGGCCGTCGTCGGCAATCTGCCCGTCATGCAGTCGCACCAGGCGGCGGGCCCGGTCGATGACGTTGCGGTCGTGGGAGGAAAAGACGAAGGTGATGTGCTGATCGGCGTTCAGGCGTTCCATCAGCTCCAGCAGATCCCCGGCGGTTTTGGAGTCCAGGTTGGCGGTGGGCTCGTCGGCCAGCACGATCGCCGGTTCGCTGACGATGGCCCTCGCGACGGCCACGCGCTGCTGCTGCCCCCCGGACATATCCACCGGGCGGCGATGCATCTGGTCGGTGAGGCCCACGCGGATGAGCACCTCCTCGGCCTTTTGCCGTCGCGTTTTGGCGTCCATGCCCTGAATCATCAGAATGAACTCCACATTTTCCACGCCGGTGAGCACGGGGATGAGGTTGTAGGCCTGAAACACGAAACCGATCTTATCCCGACGCAGTTGGGACAGCTCCTTGGAGGATAGCGAGGACAGATCGCGGTCGTCGACGCGCACCGCGCCCGTGGTGGGGGCGTCCAAGGCGCCGATGATATTAAGCAGCGTGGTCTTGCCCGATCCCGACGGCCCGGCCAACACGGTGAACTCGCCCTTGTCGATGGTCAGATTCACGCCCCGCAGCGCGCGCACCTCGACGTGGCCGTCCATGTAGATTTTCTCCAGGTTCTCGACTTCGATCACCGACATGAAGCGCTCCCGCAATTCTTTCCTGATATTCGCATACCGCACGATAGGCCAAATAGCTTAACGGCATGGGCGTGGGAATGCTAGGCGCTTTTGAGATGCGGACATTGTCGGGCGGAATTCCGAGCCGCGACCATTGACGGGTGCCACTCTTTCACGACGCGGGACGCGGCGGGAAGGTGTGCCGGCGTGTCCGAGCCGCGAGTCGCTTAATCGTCCTTGAACTCGATGCTCACCACCGTGGCGCCGTCGCCGCCTTCACCTCGGCGGCCGGGGCGGTAATTGACGGGATAGGGAGCGTTTTTCAGGTAGTCCCGAACGGCCCGCTTGAGCACGCCCATGCCGTGTCCGTGGACGATGTAGACCGTCTCCCACCGGGCGCGCCAGGCCTCGTCCAGATATTGCTCCAGCAGTTGCAGGGCGTTGTCCTCCGGCTCGCCGCGCAGGTCGAGGGTGCGTTCCTCGAAGGTCGCCGTCTCGGCCGGTTTCCAGCCCTTGGCGATCTCCACCGGCTTTTGCACCCGGTCGCCCTTGGGCTTGGCGATGTCGGCGACGGGCACCGTCACCCGCAGGCCCCCCACCTGCACGCGCACCATATCCTTCACGTCCGGCAGCGTTTCGAGCACGCCGTCCTTTTTCATCGTCACCACGCGCACCGGGTCGCCCACCGACATGCGCGACCAGTCGTCGATGGGCCGGTCGGCGATGGGGGTGCGGGCGTGCGTCTTGGACGCGGGGGTGGCGGATTCGACGGCGGCGACGATCTCGTTGACCTTCGCGCGGGCCGTTTCGGCGTTTTTGAAGCTCGACTCGCGCTGCAAATCGGCGATGACGCCCCGGATTTGGGCGAGGGCGTCGTCGTAGAGCTTGCGCACGCGGCCCAGTTCCCGTTCAGCCAATTCGGACTTGGACGAATCCAGGTTGCGCAGGCGTTCCTTTTGCATTTCGAGTTTTTGCTGAGCCTCGTGGCGAGCGGCGCGGGCGGCGGATAGCTCGTGCTCCAACTCGGCGCGGGTCTTGTCCAGGCCGTCGATGATGGTGTCCAACTCGGTGCCGGTGCCTTCGTAGAGTTGGCGCGCCCGGGCGACCAGCGATTCGTCCAGTCCCATGCGCGCGGCAATGTCGAAAGCCCCCGAACGGCCGGGGATGCCGATGCGCAGGCGATAGGTCGGCTGAAGGCGGTCGCTGTCGAATTCCATGGACGCGTTCTGAAATCCCGGCCGGGTGGTCGCCATGGCGGCCAGTTCGGTGAAATGCGTCGTGGCGATGGTGAGCGTGTTGCGTTCGGTCAGGCGCTCCAGCAGAGCCATGGACAGGGCGACGCCTTGGCGCGGGTCGGTGCCCTCGCCGATCTCGTCGATGAGCACGAGACTTCTTTGGGCCAGACCCGCCAGCACGTCCTTGATCGCAACAATGCGCGCCGCGAAGGTGGACAGGCCTGTCTCGATGGACTGGGAATCGCCGATCAGCGCGAAAATGCGCGAGCACAGGCTGACGTCCGAGTCGGGACCGACGGGGGGATGCATCCCGGCTCGGACCATGTAGGCGGTCAGGCCGATGGCCTTGAGCAGCACCGTCTTGCCGCCCGTGTTCGGCCCCGTCACCACCATGCACGCCACGTCGTCGGCGATTTGGACAGTGTTTTTGACCACGGCGCGTTCCTGTTCGATGAGCAGCGGGTGGAACAGATAGCGCAGTGTCATGCGTCCGGCGTCGTTGAGCTTGGCGACGCTTGCGCCCAGGTGCTCGGCGTACCGGGCCTTGGCGAAGGTCAGGTCGATTTGGATCAGCGCTTCCAAGGCGGCGGCCAGTTCGTCCTCGATCGCCGCGACGCGCTTGGAAAACGCCACCAGGATGCGGTGGATCTCCTCGTCGATGGCGATCTCGGCGCCGCGCAGGGTGTTGTTTAGCGCGGTGATCTCGCGTGGCTCGATGAACACCGACTGGCGCGTGCCGGAGATGTCGTGGACGATGCCGTCGACGAAGCTCTGCTTTTCGATGCGCACCACCAGCACGTAGCGGCCGTTGCGCAGGGTGAAAAAATCGTCCTGGAGGTACTCGGACAACTCGGAGGCGGCGGCGAGCTTGGTCATCGTGTCGTGGATGCGCTTTTGTGTCTTGCGATATTGGTCGCGCAGGCGCGCCAGTTCCGGCGAGGCCTGGTCGGTGACGTGGCCGTCGCGCTCGATGGCGGTGAGGATCTCCCGCTCCAGGGCGAAGTCTTCATAGAGGCCCACGCCCATCTGGGACAGGTGGGGGATCTCTTCCCAGCGGTCCAGGAGCAGGATGCGGATCCGGCGGGAGGCGTGGAGGATGTCCGCGACGCGCACCAGTTCTTCGGCCGAGAGCGCCGCGCCCACGCGAAGGCGGGCGAACTGGGGCGTCAGGTCGGTGACTTCGCCCAGGGGCGGCGTCGACCCGGCGCGCAGCAGTTTTCGGGCGTCGTCGGTCTGCCGGGAGAGCTTTTGGGCGTCTTCCAGGGTGTCCACCAGCGGCAGCGACGCGCACCGCGTCCGGGCGGGGAGGCACGAGACATACTCGGCCAGGCGGTCGAGAACCTTGGGCCATTCCAGCAGTTCGGCGGCCCGGCGCTGGGCGTCGTGGACGAGAAATTCCGGCGCGGATTTCGAATTCATCAGCATCCTTGGCGACCGTCGGCTCAAAGTCGCGAATGGGCCCTGCCGCCGTGTTACGCGCCGTTGGGGCCCGGGTCAAGCGGGTGGGAAATGTCGCGGTTTTTCGTGATCGGGTGCGACACTTTCGCGAGGGCGTCGCCCGAGAGAAGGTGTGAACGCAATGCACACCCTTTCGACGCGTCCCGCGCCGTAAGAATGCGGCGCCCGGGATATCGGACCACCCCGGCCATTGACCTTGGCCGCAAAAACCCCAAAGCTGCCGAGCCGACTGCGTTTTGGGAGGTTTTGCCGATGACATCCGCCCGTTCGGGCCGTGAGAGCAGATCCATTCTTCGCCGGACCATGTGGTGGCCGGCGCTCGTCGTCGCGTTGTCGCTGGGCGCGGGTTTGGCCGCGTGCGGCGGCGGCGGACACCACAAGAACAAGACCGTGGACGACGAGGAAAATCTGCCTCTGCCCGATACCCTGGTCGAGATTTTGGAAGACCGCACCGGCTACGACTGGAGCTTCAACGCCGGGGACATCGGCGCGCCGGACCTGCGCGACTGGCGCTTCCTGTTTGCCGTGAATCTGACCGGCGAGCAGGCCGAGGAATTGATCGGCGGCGGCGAGTGGGCGGTGGATTTCGACGAGATTGCCGACGAGTTGGACGAAGTGGGCGGCGACCTGATCAGCGAGGGCCTGGACCTGCGCCACGTGGATAACCAGGTGGCCATGGCCTATGTGGACGTGATCGACGGGCGGGAGCGCTACCGCCTGGCCCATAAGCTGACGTTCGACGGCGGCGTCATGGCTGTCGATACCGACGCGGCGGCGACCTTCGGCGGCGGGGTCGGCTCGCGCGGGCCGGGATGGTACGCGGTCTTCGCGGCGCGGCGGCCCTATGCCTTCGTCCACGGCCGGGCGCTGGATTGCGAAGGCGCGGCGCGCACGAACGTGACGGCCGAAATCGACCAGGGGCCCTTCACGAATCTGACCGACGCGGACGGCCGCGTGGTTCTGGCGAGCGTCATCAAGACCACGGCCAACCCGGACGGTCGCCCGGCGACGATTTTGCTGGACGGCGGGGCGTGCGTGGGAACGTTGGCGCTGCCGGTGACGGACGGCGAGGCGCACCCGAATCCCAAATGCGCGACCCTCGCCGACGGTTGCGAGGACGCGGCCTCCACCCTGGCCGGCGACGGCACGGTGCTGGTCGGGCCCTTCGAGGCGGACCTGTCCGAAATCGGCTTCGACCCTTCCGGCGACGCGGACGAGACGTGCGCCAACTGCGATTTCGAGACCGGCGATACCACGGGCTGGAACTCCATGCCCATCGGCGACGAATCGGGGCAGGCGTGCTTCGGCGTGGAATCGGCCGGATATGACGACCTGTTCCCCGGCGGCGAGGGCGAAAGCTATGCCTATCTGACGACCGGCGGTGACGGACGAACCGGGTGCGCGGCGTGGCGGCGGCTTCGGGTTCCCGAGGACGCGACAACGCTGGTGATCTCCTACGACCTGGCCACCCAGGAAACGCCCGGCGGCCTGGGCTCGCCCTACACCGACGTGTTCGCGGCGGTCCTGCGGGACTCGGGTGATTTTGTAATCGGGCGTACAGTGAACGATGAGGCGACCGGCGACGATTTCGTTTCGATTCCGAATTCCGCCGAGGCGATCGCCGGGGTGGCGACGTCGAAGGACGCCGTGCCTAACGAAAACGGCGCCGTCTTCGACACGCATCTGTTCGCGCCCGACGGCGAGGATGGACCGCGCGGCGCCCGGGCCGACGATCACCTGGGCGCCCAGGTCCGGTACGCGGTGAATCCGGGCGAGACCTTGACGCTGATCTTCAGCGTGCATGACACGGGCGACGCGTTTTTTGACACGGCGGCGCTGATCGATGAGGTGGCGTTCGAGTAGCCGGGCGCCGGCGCGACTTGGGGGAATACATGCCACGCACCCGACCCGCTTGGGGGATCGGCAGGGGCCTTGTCGGCCTTGGCGTGGCGATATGCTTAGCCATGTGCTTGGCTTTCGCGACCATCTCCCATGCCGCTCCCCTGGGCCCGGATCTGGTCAACCACTTCGAACGCCTGCCCGAGGATCGGGGCTTTGCCCTGGGCCGGGGCGTCTCCAGCTACGACCGCTTCGGCCGCAACGACGACGGCTTCGCCGGCACGCACTCCTACCTCTACATCAACGACGCCGACGAATACGTGCTCATGGACGAGGCGGGGCCGGGGTGCCTTTCGCGGATGTGGTTCACGAATCTGGACACATCCGAGACATTGCGCATCTACCTGGACAACGGGCCCGACCCGGCCGTCGAGATGCCGCTGACCGACTTTGTCTCCGGCGAGGCGGCGCCGTTTTTGTTTCCCCTGACCGGTGACGACATCGTTTCCTCCGGCGGCTTCTATAATTACGTCCCCATTTGCTTTTCCGACCATATCGTCGTCGCGACGACCGGCCTGCCGCACTTTTACAACTTCAACTACGAGTTGTTCGCCGACGGCGGCGTGACCACCTACACCGGCGCCGAGGACCTGAGCGCGGGCGCGACAAGCTGGTCCAAGGCGGGCGATACCGGCGAGATCGGCGGCGAGGACAAGATGATCACCGACGCGGGGCTGACCGACGTGGAGGGCGGCGAATCGACGGTGCTGATTGATGAAACCGGCGCCGGGGTGGTCCGGCGACTGCGTTTGAAGTTCGACCCGGTGACAAAGGACCGCCTGGAACGCCTGCGTCTGCGCATGACGTGGGACGGCGCCGCCCATCCCCAGGTGGACGCCCCCGTGGGCCTGCTGTTCGCCTCGCCGGAAGCGGAATTGGAAAACCAAATCGACACGCACGCCCTGCCGGCGGGGATCGACGACGAGGGCTACTACTACCTGGACTTCCCCATGCCCTTCTGGACGTCGGCGCGGGTGGAGTTGGAGAACCGCACCTTCGTCGAGACGGAAGTGAGTTTCGATTACGACATCGAGCCCAACAACCTGCCGATCACCGCGGGGCATTTCTACGCCACGGAAAACCGGGAACTCACCGAACTGGGCCGCGACTACACGATTCTGGACGCCGAGGGGCGGGGGCACTACGTGGGCGTGGCAATGACGATGCAAGGCAATCCGCTGCGCACGTATTTGGAAGGCGACGAGCGGGTCTACCTCAACGGCTCGGATTCACCGGCGATCCACGGCACCGGCTGCGAGGACTATTTCAACGGCGGGTGGTACTTCAACCAAGGTCTGTTCACCCTGCCGACGCACGGCTTCACCGCCTTTGAGTGGACCTTCGACTTCCACCGCAGCGCCGTCTACCGGATGCACGTCAGCGACCCCGTCCCCTTCCTGCGGGGCATCCATTTCGGCATCGAACACGACTGGAACAACACCCGCGCCGACGAGGACTACCACTCGGTCGCCTTCCACTACGGCGCGCCCGATCCCGCCCTCTACACGCAGGCCGTCATCAATCTGGGCGACCCCCAGATCGAGCGGGCGTTCGACTACGCCATCGAGGGCGAATCCCAGTTTCTGTCCGGCCAGGTGGAGACATACGAAGGCGACCGCGACGATGTGGAAGTGGTCGACTACGGCTGGGCGCTCAAGGGCGCGTCGAGTTTCAATGTGAAGATCAACCCGTTCAACGAAGGCTTGCTGCTGCGTCGGCGGATGTTGCAGCATTACGGCGGCCAGGCCGCGCGAGTGTATGTGGACGGCGAGCTTGTCGGCCTTTGGCGCACGGTGGCCCAGAATGAACTGCATCGCTGGCGGGACGAGGAGTTCCTCATCCCCGCCCGATTCACCCAAGGCAAGCGCGAGATCGCGATCCGCGTCGAGAACGCAAACGAGGACGTGGCCTGGACCGAGTTCGTGTACACGATCTACGCCTACATGAGCCTGCTGCCGTCGCGACTGGATTCGCTGGCGGTGTCCGCGTCCAAGGCGGCGGGCAAGATCGAGCCGGGCGAGACGGTGGCGCTGCGCGCGCGGGGCACGTATTGGGACGGGACGGGCGTGGACGCGACGGGGTTGGTCGAGTGGCAAATCGACGGCCCGGACGGCTATATCATGTCTTACGGCGACTTCACCCCCGCGGCCTGCGGCGACTACGCCGTCACCGCCGAACTCGGCGCCCTGACCTCCGAGACCTTCCACTATGAAGTCGACTGCGACCTGGGCATCTCCGGCCCGGACGAGGACGCCGACCTCGCGCCCGTCGGCGATGACGACGACGACGATGACGAGGGGTGCGGGTTTTAATTCCCCGTGACAATCGTTGGGGTGCCACATTCTTGGACGTCGTTAGACGGACAAGGGTGTGCAAGTTATTGAAGGATCACACCTTCCCAACGACGTTGTCGTTGTGAAAGTGTGGCACCCGATCCATCGACCTTATGTGCTCAACCCCACGACGTCATCGCACAACGCCCGCACCGTCCGCATGTCATGGCTGATGTAGAGCATCGCCAGGTTCCGGCGGCGTTTTTGCGTGTCGAGGAGGGCGAGGATCTGCGTCTGGATGGAAAGGTCCAGGCTGGCGGTGGGCTCGTCGGCGATGACGAATTCCGGCTCGGTGGCCAGGGCGCGGGCGATGAGGACACGCTGTCGCTGTCCGCCGGACAGTTCGTGGGGGTAGCGAGCGGCCAGGGCGGCGTCCAGGCCCACCTCTTCAAGCAGGGCGACGGCCCGGCGGGCCCGGTCGGCGCGATCGGGCGCGAGACCGTGGATCAGCAGCGGCTCGGCCACCGCCTCCCCGATGCGCATGCGCGGCGTCAGGCTGCCGCCCACGTCCTGGAAAATCATCTGGGCCCGGCGGCGCACCGCCTTCCACCCGGCCCGGTCCAAGGTTTTGATATCCTTGCCGAATAGCTCCACCGACCCTCCGTCGATCGGCGCCAGCCCCAGAATCGCCTTGGCGATCGAGCTTTTCCCCGATCCGGACGGGCCCACCAGCCCCACCGTCCGCCCCGCCTCGATTTGCAGCGACAGGCCGTCCACCGCGGTCACGTCCGGGTGGCCCCGGCGGCGGTAAACCACCCGTAAATTCGAGACTTTGAGGACTGTCGACTCGCTCATGGCGGGCCCATCATAGAAGCGGGGCCCCGGCGCGTCGAGCCGCGAGGCCGAACTTGCCCATCTTGGCTTGACAACCCCCGGACAATTGTCGATATTCCGGCCCCTTGCGCGATCTTGGGCCACGGTTCGCGCATGTTTACGGCGGCGTAGCTCAGCTGGTCAGAGCGCACGACTCATAATCGTGAGGTCCCCGGTTCGATCCCGGGCGCCGCTACACGAAATCTTGGGATTTCGCCGACATGCGACTTGGTGGGCCCGCTCATGGCAATCGGCGGCCGGGCGGGCGTACAAGTCTTTCGAGGCGAAATCATGCTCTCGCGCTGACGGTCGTGACGCCACCGCCACACGACTCGGCCGCGATGTGAGGGACCATCGTTCACCCCTCAAGCTCGAATAGGATGGAACCCATGGGAATGACACTTGCCGAAAAGTTGATCGCCAAGCACGCGGGGAAAGACACCGTCGTGCCGGGCGAATTCGTGACCGCCAAGGTCGACATCGTCATGGCCAACGACGTGACCGCGCCCGCCGCCATTCGCGTCTTCAACAAAGGCCTCGACGCCAAGGAAGTCTTTGACCGGGAGCGGGTGGCCCTTTGCTCGAGCCATTTCACGCCCAATAAGGACATTGCCAGCGCCGAAATGGCCAAGGTGATGCGCGATTTCGCCAAGGCCCAGAGCATCAAGTACTACTTCGAGGTGGGTCGCGGCGGCGTGGAGCACGTGGTGCTTCCCGAAAAGGGCATCGTCCTGCCCGGCGACCTGATCGTCGGCGGCGACTCCCACACCTGCACCTACGGCGCCCTGGGCGCGTTCGCCTCGGGCTTCGGCTCCACGGACGTGGGCTGCGCCATGGCCACCGGCGACGTGTGGCTGCGCGTGCCCGAGACGATCCGCATCGTGGTCAAGGGCAAGTTCCTGCCCTGGGTCGGCGCCAAGGATCTGGTGCTGCATGTCATCGGCCGCATCGGCGACGACGGCGCGCTTTATCAGGCGTTGCAGTGGGAAGGCGAGACCATCGAGGATCTGTCCATCTCCGGTCGCCTGACGATCTCCAACATGGCGATCGAGGCCGGCGGCAAGGCGGGCCTGATGATCCCCGATCAGAAGACCATCGACTACTGCAACGAACGCAAGACCCGCGAGTTTACGCCCCAGTATCCGGACGCGGACGCGACGTATTTCCGCACCATCGAGGTGGATGTCTCGGCCCTGGAGCCGACGATTTCCTGCCCGATGCTGCCGTCCAACACCCGCACCATCAGCCAGGTGGCGGGCCAGGAGCTGGATCAGATCTACATCGGTTCGTGCACCAACGGCCGTCTGGAAGATCTGCGCCTGGCCGCGTCGGTGCTCAAGGGCCGGCAGACGGCGATTCGCACGATCGTGGTGCCCGGCAGCCAGGAAGTCTGGATGCAGGCCAACGCCGAAGGCATCCTGCAAACCTTCGCCGAGGCCGGGTGCGTGGTTTCCACGCCGGGCTGCGGCGCGTGCCTGGGCGGCTACATGGGCGTGCTGGGCAAGGACGAGCGGTGCCTGTCCACCACCAACCGCAATTACGTGGGCCGCATGGGTCATCCCGAGGCCAAGGTCTGGCTGGCCAACCCGGCCATCGCGGCGGCCGCGGCCGTGGCGGGCAAGATCACCCATCCGGACGATCTGGGTCCGATCGAGGAGATGGCCGTATGAAAAAGCACTACCAAGGCAAAGTCTGGAAATTCGGCCGGGACGTGGACACGGATGTGATCATCGCCGCCCGGTATCTGACCTCCATCGAACCCGAGGTGCTCGCCGAGAACTGCCTGGAGGTGGCCGACCCCGAGTTCCCCAAGCAGGTCAAAGAGGGCGACATCATCGTGGCCGAGGAGAACTTCGGCTGCGGTTCCTCCCGCGAGCACGCGCCGCTGGCCATCATCGGCACCAAGGCCGGGGCGGTCATCGCCAAGTCGTTCGCCCGCATCTTCTATCGCAACGCGGTGAATCTGGCGCTACCCGTCGTGATCTGCCCCGAGGCGGTGGACGCGGTGCAAAAGGGTGACGAGCTGGAGCTCGACCTGGACGCCGGCGAGGTGCGCTTGCCCAAATCCGGACAGGTGTTTAAGGTGCAGCCCATGCCCGATTTCATGGCTCAGCTTTTTGCCGCCGGCGGCCTCGTACCTTACACGCGCAAGCGTTTGGAGGAGATGGGCCGGGTTTAGCCGTCAACCGATCTTGAACAAAGCCGACGCAAGCGCCTCCGGACACAAATCCGGGGGCGCTTTTCTTTTGGGGACCGTCTTTCTAGGATGTCGTCGCTTTTTGACACGCGATGACGGGTGAAGGGGAATCGTTTGGATCTGGGCCGCCTGCGAGATACGGATCGGCGCTATGTCGTCTCGCCCGACGATCTGACCACGCACGCGGTGTGCGTGGGGATGACGGGGTCGGGGAAGACGGGCCTGTGCGTGGCGACGATCGAGGAGTTGCGCCGGGCGGGCGTGCCGTCGCTGGTGATCGACTCGAAGGGCGACCTGACCAATCTGGCGCTCACGTTCCCCGAGCTGCGTCCGTCGGACTTTGTCCCGTGGATCGATCCGGCGGCGGCCGGTCGGGAAGGCGCGAGCGTGGACGAATTCGCCGAGCGCACGGCCCGGCTCTGGCGCGACGGCCTGGCCGGCGAGAACCTCGGCGGCGACGACATCCGGGCCATGATGGCCGCGACGCCGGTGGCGGTGTACACGCCGGGTTCGACGGCGGGACGGCCGCTCAACGTGCTCTCGGGACTGGCCCATCCGGGCACCGACGACGTCGAAATCCGCGCCGACCTCATCAAATCCGCCGTGACGGGGCTCCTGAGCCTGATCGGAGTGTCGTCCGATCCCCTGACCGGCCGCGAGTTCCTGTTGCTCGCCAATCTCGTCGACTACTGCTGGGACCGGGGCGAGGAGGCGAGTCTGCCGCGCCTGCTGTCCTACATCCAAAACCCGCCCGTCAAACGCATCGGCTTTTTCGCCGTCGACGCGTTTTTTCCGCCGGACGAGCGCGTGGCGCTGGCGATGCGTCTGAATGGGCTGGCGGCCTCGCCGGGTTTCGAGTTCTGGATGACGGGGCGGGATCTGGATGCCGAAGGCCTGTTGTTCGACGGCGGCGCGCCCCAATGCGCGGTCGTGTGCACGGCCCATCTGTCCGAGGCCGAGCGGCAGTTCGTCACATCGCTTGTCCTGTCGCGATTGGCCGCGTGGATGCGTCGGCAGCCGGGCCAAGGATCGCTGCGGGCCCTGCTGTTTATCGACGAGTGCGCGGGCCTGGCGCCGCCCTATCCGAAAAATCCGCCGACCAAGGGGCCGTTGCTGACGTTGTTCAAACAGGCGCGGGCCTTCGGCCTGGGCGTTCTGGTCGCGACGCAGAACCCGGTGGATCTGGACTACAAGGTCTTCGGCAACGCCGGGCTGTGGATGCTCGGACGGCTGACGACGCAGGGCGACCGGCGGCGGGTGGTCGAGGGGCTGCGGGGCGTGGCCGGGATGCCGGAGAATCTGGAGGCGGTGCTGGCCGAGTTGCCCAAGCGCCATTTCCTGATGCGCAATCTGCATCGGCCGGATGCGCCGGTGGTCAAGAGCCGTTTCGTGATGAGCTATCTGCGCGGTCCGATGACGAGCGCCGACATTGAGCGCCTTTCGTCCCTGACGGATAGTGATGCAACTGCCGCCCAGGTCACGGACCAGCCCGCCACGGCGACGCCGTCTCCCGTCGGCGAGTACCTGGTGCAACCGCCGGTGGTGGAAGGATTGCGCCACTATTTCCTGCAACCCGAGGCGCTGCGCGAGACCGAGTGGGCGGAGTTGTTCGGGCGCTTCGCCGAGGGAGCGAGCGAGGTGACGACCTACGCCCCCGCGCTCTACCAGACGTTCCACGTGCGTTTCGACGAGACGGCCGCCGACCTGACGCACGACGAGGTGGTGGCGCGGATCGTTTATCCCCTCGAGCGGCCGGACGATCTGAAATACAACGACGAAGAGGCGTTGCACGCCGACCTGTCGCCGTTCCTGTTGGACGCTCCGACGGGGCCGGCGCGATTCCTGCCGTTGCCGGAATTTTTGGACGAGGCGGTGGAGTTTCAGCGCGTCGAAAAGGACGTGGCCGAGGCGATCTATCGCGGGCGGACCTTGCCGATTTTCCATCACCCGGCGCTCAAGCTCTACAGCCGTGTCGGCGAGGGCGAGGAGGCGTTTCGCGTCCGTTGCGGCGAGGCGGCCGAACAGGTCGCCCACGAAAAATTCACGAAGGAACAGGCCGGGCTGCAAAGCAAGATCGAGCGCTTGGCCGAACGACTGGACCGGGTCGGCGCACGTTTGGCCGATGCCCAGACGGAGGCGCAATCGCGCCGGATGGAGACGATGGTCGGCGTGCTCGAATCGGCCGCGGGGCTGTTTTTCGGCCGCCGACGCAGCGTATCCGCCGCCGTCTCGCGCGGGTTGTCGAAGCGCCGCATGTCCGAACGGGCCAAGCTGCGCGAAGAGAAATATCGCGACGAGTCGGAGGATCTGGCCGAGCAAATCGAGGAATTGCGCGACGAGATCGAATCTCGCGCGAGCGAAATCGAGGCGGAATACAACGAATTGGCCCAACGGATCGAAACCCGCGAAATCCGCCTGGAACGGGGCGACATCCGGGTCGATCTGCGGGCGATTGTTTGGGTGCCTTTGGTTTAGGACACGGATACCGGGCCCAATGGGAAAGGATGAATAGCGATGAGTGACTTCAAGAAGAAAAGCGATCTGACGGTGGAAGGCATGGGGCGCGCGCCCAACCGGGCGATGCTGCGTTCGGTGCATATGCAGGACGAGGACTTCGCCAAGCCCATCCTCGGCGTCGCGAATCTGCACAGCGACATCACGCCGTGCAACGCCCATCTGGGCCACCTGGCGCAAAAGGCGCGCGAGGGCATCTTCGCCGGGGGCGGCTTCCCCCAGGTCTTCGGCGCGCCCACCGCGTCGGACGGCATCATGATGGGCCACCAGGGCATGCGCTACTCCCTGGTCTCCCGGGAGACCATCGCCGACTCCATCGAGATCGTCTCGGGCGGCATGAACCACGACGGCGTCATCTCCATCGGCGGCTGCGACAAAAACATGCCCGGATGCATGATGGGCATGTGCCGTTTGAACGTGCCGAGCATCTTCGTCTACGGCGGAACGATCCTGCCGGGCGTCGGGCCCCAGGGGCAGACGCTGGACGTGGTGTCGGTCTTCGAGGCCGTGGGCCAGTACCAGGCCGGCAAGATGGACGAGGAAGAGGTGCATCAGATCGAATGCGCGGCGTGCCCCGGCGCGGGCGCGTGCGGCGGCATGTACACCGCCAACACCATGGCCAGCGCGATCGAGGCGATGGGTATGTCCCTGCCGTATGACGCCAGCTATCCGGCCATCTCGTCGCTCAAGGAGGTGGAGACCTTCGAGGCGGGCAAGGCTCTGGTCAATCTGGTGAAAAACGGCACGAAGCCTTCGGACATCATCACCCGCGAGGCGTTGGAGAACGCGTACACGGTCGTGCTCGCCTTGGGCGGGTCGACCAACGCGGTGCTGCACATGATGGCGATCGCGCGGGAGCTGGACCTGGATTGGGGGCTGGAGGATTTCGACCGCATCGGCGAGAAGGTGCCCGTGCTGGCGGACCTGAAGCCCTCGGGCCGCTACGTGATGTACGACGTGCATCGGGTGGGCGGCACCCCGGCGGTGATGCGCGCCCTGCTGGACGCGGGCATGCTTCACGGCGACTGCCCGACCGTCACCGGCAAGACGATCGCGGAAAACCTGGCGAATGTGCCGAGCATTTATTCGCGCATCCAGGACGTCATCATGCCCCTGGACAAACCCAAGCACGCCCACGGCCACATTCGCATCCTCAAGGGTTCGCTGGCGCCCGAAGGCGCGGTGGCCAAGACGTCGGGCCTGAAAAAGACCGACATCACCGGCCCGGCCAAGGTCTTCGACGGCGAGGAGGCGTGTTTCGACGCCATCCAGCGCCGGGAAGTGAAAGAAGGCGACGTGATCGTCATCCGCGGCGAGGGGCCCGTGGGCGGTCCCGGCATGCGTGAGATGCTCGCGGTCACGGCGGCGCTGGTGGGCCAGGGCTTGGGGGCGTCGGTCGGCTTGATCACCGACGGGCGATTCTCCGGCGGCTCCCACGGCCTGGTGGTGGGACACGTGGCGCCCGAGGCGTGGGTCGGCGGGCCGATCGCGCTGATCAAGGACGGCGACATGATCACCATCGACGCGGAAGCCAAGATCCTCAACGTGGACGTGCCCGAGGAGGAGATGGCCAAGCGCCGCGCCGCCTGGACCAAACCCGAAATTCGCGAAAAGCGCGGCGTGCTGCATAAGTACGCGATGTGCGTGAAGTCGGCGTCACTGGGGGCGGTGACGTCGTAGGGGGAACAGTGTCCGAACAGAGCCCCGAACGGTAGTGAGGGGTCAAACTCGAATGTTGTTTTGCCCCGAAAACGTCTTTTCAGAGCCTGGGCTGTGAGGGAGCGGGTTGCCGTATGTCGGCGACCCGTTTTCTTTTTTGGATGTCGGCAGTTCGCTGTGAGAGTTGAAATGAGAGTTGAAAGCAGAACGGTTCGTGCAGGGTTGAGCCAGACGCCTCCCTACCGGTCGGGGCTCTGAAACGGCGGGTCGATCTTTTACTCAAATCACATCCTCGTCGTCGTCATCCCCGCCCCTGTCGTCCCCGCCCTTGTGATCCCCCTTCGGGGCCTTCCCGGCGTTCGAATCCTCCAGCGAGTGCGTCTCCATCGGACGCAGTCGCAACTCGGAGAAATCCGGCTCGTCGCCGCCTTTTGGTTTTTCGAACGTGATGTCCTTTTGCGGCGGCGGGGCCGGTTCGGGCTCGTGCGTCGGCTTGGGCGGCAAGGGCGGCAGGTCCAGTTTAGGATCGACCCACCCCGGGCTCTTTTTGCCCTCGCCTTTGCCGTCGACTTGCCCCTCGACGCCGGGCTCCCGGGGCTCGCGCGTCACATCGCGAAAGTCGAACGCGCCGGGACTTTCCGCTTGGCGTCGTTCGTCGGCGCGTCGCGGTTCGATGGTATGCTCACGAAAATCGAAGGGGTTGTTGCCCTCGATGATCGGCTCCTCGCCGTCGTCAGAGGAAAGATCGATGTCGATGGGCCGGGGCCCCGGTCCTTCCCGCGCCACCTTGTCGGCCAGCACCTCGGGCTGGTCCGCGCCTTCCAACTCTTCCATCATCCGCCGGTAATGCTCGACGTCGCTGTAGTAATCCTTCGCGCCCGGCGACTGCGTGAGGTGATAGGCCGTCGTCTCCATCGAGGTTTGCCGGATGTTTTTGTTGTCGCCCCCGACGATGCGGTGGGCCGTGGCCGGTTCGTGCAGAGCACGCCGCGCAATAAGCGGCAGCGCCAGCACCCCCGCCGCCGGAAGCCCCAGCAGCGGCAGGTTGCCCAACGCGGGAAACAGTAGCGACAACCCCTCCACGACGCTCATCGGGGTCGGCAGATTGGTCGGCGTCTTGGCCCAGAGTTCGATCATCGACACCGGCAGCGCCCCGGCGGCGGCGTGGGCGGCGGTGCGTTCCATGATCAGGGCGACGGCGCTGGAAAAGCTCAGGAACGCCGTGTAGGCCAGGGCGACGGCGAAAATCGGCTGCCACATATTGAATTTGAGCGCCAGCAGATGGTTGTCGTAAAAACTGGCGATCAGCACGAACAGCAGGCCCAGGACCGGCATGACGAGGGCCGTTCCGGGACCGGGGATGTGGGGCGGCTGCTCGTGCCCGCAGGCCAGCGCGATCCACGGCAGGACGATGGCGAACAGCGCGTTGATTGCCGGCCGTGTCAGCGCTTCGGCCCGCAGGTTCAGAATGCCGAAGAGCGTCAGCCACAGGACCGGCGTGGCGATCAGCAACCCGCTGCCTCGCAACGCAATGACCGCCTCGGGCTTGGAGAACGCCGCCTTGAGCGTCTCGATCACGTCCCGGCCGTTGAACAGCAGCACCGACAGGCCGCGCAGCATCGACGCGCCCGTGTATTCCCCCAGCAGCGTCTGAACGATGTGCTCGCCGGAAGCGCGGAAGAACAGATAGCCGTGCAGCGCCTTGTTGAACGCGCCGAAAATGAGGATGCCCAACAGCACCGGCAGGAAGATCAACGCCGCGGAGTATTTGTCGGAAAACAGCCGCTTGCCCAACAGCGCGGTGAGCACGAGGAAGATCGGGAACAGCAGGAGCGTCAGGTCGTGGGCGATGGGCATGAGCATCAGGCCGACGCCCAGGCCGAGCTGGTGGTAGGGCTGGTCGTACCGGCTGCGTACGCGCTGCCAGCAATAGAAAAACAGCAGCACCGCCAGGCACGCCAGGGCGCCTTCGCTCAAACGGCCGCCGAAGGGCAGGGCAATGCTCGCGACCGCGAACAGGAGCATCGCCGTCCGCGCCGCGCGGGGACGGCAGCCGAATTCCCGACTGATGCAGTACACCAGCAGCGCGCACCACGCCAACAGGCACGCCCCGGCGACCAGGGTGAATTGAGCGGCTAAGCCGTTAGGACTGTCCGGGGTGCCGGCCAGATGTTCGACCAGAACGCCCAGCAGATGAAACGGAACGGCGAAAAACGCCATGCCCGGTCGTTCGATCGCGCGATGTTGATAGGCGGCCTTGGGGTCGAAGTTCTCGCTGCCGGGGACGAGCGAGTCCAAATCCACCGCATGCAGATCGCCGGTGGACATGGCGTGCACCACGTCGTAGAGGCTTTGGTCCGCGTCGTTGGCGATGCCGCTCTGGGTCGCCAGATAGACCAACGCCAGGGCCAGCGCGATGCCCCATTGTTTCCAAGCCGTTAGCACGCCGCCATGCTAGCAACTCTCCGCCATGGGGCCAATCGGCCGGACCACGGCAAATTGCCGACCGGACGGTATGCCTCCGAGGCCGGAAAGGGCGCAAAAAGGGCAAAAAAATGGGCCGGGCTTTCACCCGGCCGAATACATCGATGCGGTACAACTAGGGACTGTGTTTCGTGCGAAAGGGGGGATTTGAACCCCCATGGTATTGCTACCACTAGATCCTGAGTCTAGCGCGTCTGCCAATTCCGCCACTTTCGCGCATCCCGCATCGACGATGAGAATGACAAGCGCCTCGGGGCCCACCGAGGCAAGGCCACACTTTCTACACAAAGCCTCGCCGCGTTGTCAACGTTCCGGGTTGTTGCCGCCGTATCCCAATCAACCCTGCCGACGCCGATCCGAGCGGCTCGCGGTTCGGATCGGAAGGAGCCTCCCCCTCTTATTTTTCCCGCGCGACCTCGTCGGCGTGGTAGAGCGCCTTGTGGTGGGCGGAGTGCGTTGTGTAGAGGTAGGACGTCGCCGGGGCGTCGAAACGCTCCTTGCCCTCCTTGGTGTTCTTGATTTCCGCCGGGACGCCGGTCACGAGAGAGCCGGGGGGGATCTCCATATTCGCCAGCACCACCGCTCCCGCCGCGATGACCGACCCGCGCCCCACCTTGGCGTTGTCGAGCACCACCGCGCCCATGCCGACCATCACCCGATCCTCCAGGATGCATCCGTGGAGAATGACCCGATGGCCGATGGTGCAGTCCTCGCCGATGACGCAGTTTGAGATGCCGGTGGACATATGCAGCATGCACAGGTCCTGGATATTGGTTCGCGCGCCGATGCGCACCTGGCCGACGTCCCCCCGGATGACGGTGTTGTACCAGACGCTCGCCCCCTCGGCGATTTCCACGTCGCCGACCACGACCGCGCCGGGCGCGACGAACACATCGTCGGCGATGCGCGGGTGGATGTTGTTATAGGGCTTGATAATCATGCCATTCTCCTCTTCGCGACCGGCGACGATTCGCGCCGCCGCGTCGGGTGATTCCCTGGGGCTATTCGCTGAGCGTGCCCACTTCAATTCCGTCGATGGTCTTGCGTTCCGGCACTTCCGCGCCGCCTTCGGATTTCGCGCCGAACTTTTTCGCCGCGTCCTCGGCCGCTTTTTTCGATTCGTCCGGCGAGGGGGAGGGCGACGGCGTGCTCCCGGTCGGCGGTGACGGCTTCGGGGTTGGCGCAGCCTTCTCGACGCGGGCGGCGCGCATCATCCGGGCGTGGTGGCGCAGGGCATCGAAAACCTGCTCGGCCAACGCGCGAGACGAGGACGTGGCGCCGCTGGCCGCGTCGACCTGCCCACCGTCGACCTTGAGCTTCCACGCCGTGTTATGCAGCGTGCGATGCACCCCCTTGGTCTGGTCTTTCCAGATCAGATTCGCCTGGAAATCAGGGCCGGTGAGCTTGGGGGCGTAGACGGCGCGGGGCGACAGGTCGTAGCTGGACAGAGCGACGATCCGCCCCTCGGCGTCCAGGCCGAGCATGACGCGAAACGTCTCGGTGTCGGACATGCGGCCCGCTTCGTTCGGCGCCACGGTGAGCGGGTAGGCGTAGCCGACGGGGGCGTCGTTGATGAGGCCGGCGAAGATCTCCCAGTCGCGAAATGTCTTCGCCTCGACGCGCGCGTCCCGCGGTAACACGGCGGCGGCCCTCTCGGACGGGGACGGGGTCGGCGGCGGCGTGGGAGTGGGCGCGTGGCCGGATTGCGACGGCGCACACCCCGCCAAAACCAGGCACAAGGCGCCGATCAGCGCGATGCGGGCGAAATGTCGTCGTCGGCGCATTGGAACGGGGCCCCCTTGGCGAATCCCAATTTACCAAAGGGGGGCGGGGTATTCCAATGGATGACGGAAGGGATATGACGCAAAGAAAAAGCGGGTCGCCGATTCGCGGCAACCCGCTCCCTTATGGTCGCGGCTCTGAAAGGTCGGGCCGACCCGCTATTCCACCGTCCAGGTGTCGCCGGAGTTGAGGAGCTTCTCCAGGGACGAGGAGCCGTTGGCGGCTTCCTTGGCGCGGCGGATCTGTTCGTTGGCCATTTCGTCGTACGTGGGCTGCTCCACCGAACGCAGCACCCCGACCGGCTCGGGGAACTTCGGGTACTGCAGTTGGGAGAGCATGAACGCGTAGTGGGGCGTGGGCACCGTCTCGTCGTGCACGACGATGTCGCTTTCCAGCACGCCGCCCTCGCCGCCGATCGTGACCACCTCCGGATGGGCGCCGCGCATGACGATGCCCTTGTCCTTGTTCTTCCCGAAGATCAGCGGCTTGCCGTGCTCCAGGTAGAGAACCGTGTCGTCCTTGGTTTCCTTTTCGGTGAACTGGGAGAACGCGCCGTCGTTGAAGACATTGCAGTTCTGATAGATCTCCACGAACGACGTGCCCTTGTGGGCGTTGGCCGCGCGGATGACCTCCTGCAGGTGCCCCAGGTCCCGATCCACCGCCCGGGCCACGAAACTCGCCCCCGCGCCCAGAGCCAGCGAGAGGGGGTTGAAGGGCCGGTCCAGGCTGCCCATGGGCGTGGACTTGGTCTTCTTGCCGATCTCGGAAGTGGGCGAATACTGCCCCTTGGTCAGGCCGTAGATGCGGTTGTTGAACATCAGGATGTTGATGTCCACGTTGCGCCGCAGGATGTGGATCAGGTGATTGCCGCCGATGGACATGGCATCGCCGTCACCGCTGACCAACCAGACCGACAGCTCGGGGCGCGAGACCTTCAGGCCCGTGGCGAAGCCCGGCGCGCGGCCGTGGATCGAGTGGAAGCCGTAGGTGTTCATGTAATAGGGAAAGCGGCCCGAGCAGCCGATGCCCGAAACGAACACCACGTCGTGAGGCGGCACGCCCAGGTCGGGCATGATCTTCTGCACCGTGGACAGGATGGCGTAGTCGCCGCAGCCGGGGCACCAGCGCACGTCCTGGTCGGAGGTGAAGTCTTTCTTGGTCAGTTTGAGCGCTTCCATTAGTGCACTCCTTGCAGCAGGCGGCGAACCGGATCGACGATCTCGCTGACCCGGAAGGGTTGGCCTTTGACTTTGTTAATGCCGACCGGACGCACGTCGTAGTTGGCGGTGATCAGCATGCGCAGTTGCCCCAGGTTCATCTCGGGGATCACGACATGGCGGTATTTGGCCATGACCTGGCCGAGATCGGCCGGGAACGGGTTGAGATGGCGCAGATGGCAACCGGCCACCGAGGCGCCTTCCTTTTGGAAAACCTCCAGCGCCCGGCGCACCGTACCGGCGGGCGAACCCCAGGACAGGATGAGCACATCGCCCGACTCGGGCCCGACCACCTGGGCCGGTTCGATGTCCTTGGCGATGCCCGCCACCTTGGCGGCGCGGGTGCGGATCATCTTCTCGTGGTTGTCCGGGTCGTAGCTGACATTGCCGGTGTTGAAGTCCTTTTCCAGACCGCCGACCCGGTGCGTCAGGCCGGGGGTGCCGGGGCGAATCCAAGGCCGGGACAGGGTTTCGGGATCGCGGGTGAACGGACCCTTGCCGTCCTCGGCGACGGTGAAGCGCACCGACAGGTCGGGCAGCGTGTCCACTTCGGGGATGTGCCAGGCCTCCGAGCTGTTGGCGATGAAGCCGTCGGACAGGATGATCACCGGCGTCATGTACTTGGTCGCCAGGCGTACCGCCTCGATGGCGATGTCGAAGCAGTCGGCGGGTGTGGCCGGGGCCAGCACCACCGCCGGGCACTCGCCGTGGCGGCCGAACATGGCGGCCAGAAGGTCGGCCTGCTCGGGCTTGGTGGGCAGACCCGTCGACGGGCCGCCGCGCTGCACGTCCACCACCACCAGGGGCAGTTCCATAATGACCGCCAGCCCCATCGCCTCGCTCTTCAGAGCCAGACCCGGGCCGCTGGTGGAGGTCAATCCGATGGACCCGCCGTAGGAGGCGCCGATGGCCGAACACACGCCGGCGATCTCGTCCTCGGCCTGGAAGGTGACGATGCCGAAGTTCTTGAACCGGGCCAGGTCATGCAGGATGTCCGAGGCCGGGGTGATCGGATAGGTGCCCAAAAAGACCGGCAGCCCCGACAATTGGGAGGCCGCCACCATGCCCAGGGACAGGGCCGTGTTGCCCGTGACGTTGCGATACTTGCCCGGCTGGATCTGGGCCGGTTTGACTTCGTAGGTGGAGGCGAACATCTCGGTGGTCACGCCGTAGTTGTACCCGGCGTGCATGACTTTGATGTTGGCCGCCGCCAGTTCCGGCGCCTTGGAGAACTTCTTGTTGAGCCACTGCTCGGTGGTGTCCATCTTGCGGTTATAGAGCCAGTAGAGCAGGCCCAGGGCGAAGAAGTTCTTGCATCGCGTCTTCTCTTTTTGGGACAGATCGCTGTCTTCCAGCGCGCCCAGGGTGAGGGCGGTGATGTCCACGGGGAAGACCTGGTAATCGTCCAGGGTGCCGTCTTCCAGCGGGTTCTCTTCGTAACCGGCTTTCTTGATGTTGGCCGAGTTGAAGGTCGAGGTGTTCAGGAGGATCACCTTGCCTTTTTCGATGAGGGGCAGGTTCACCTTCAGCGCCGCCGGGTTCATGCACACCAGCACGTCGGGCGTGTCGCCGGGGGTGTGGACTTCCTGGCTGGAGAGCTGGAGCTGAAAGCCCGAAACCCCGGCCAGGGAACCGGCGGGCGCCCGGATTTCCGCGGGGAAATCGGGCAGCGTCGACAGGTCGTTGCCGGCGATGAAGCTGGTGTTGGTAAACTGCGTTCCGGTCAGTTGGATGCCGTCGCCCGAGTCGCCGGCGAAGCGGATCACGACCGATTCCAATTCCTGGGATGGCCGGGCGGTGTCTTCCCGACTGCCGGCGCCTGCTTCAACCATGGTGAGCAATCCTTGATATGGTCATCGTCTTGGGGCCAAATTTCATCGCCCCTTCAAATCGGGGCAAATCGGGCCATGTTAATACATTCGACGTCGCCTCAGGGCAAGCCCTAAACCGCCACAAATTCGCCAATTTGGGATCGAATCGGCCCGAAAAAGCCGTTCGGGGCAAATCGGGCTGTCATTCGACCTTTTTCGGCGGCGTCGATTTCCGATCTCCCATCATAAAACCGTCCGGCGCGGCGGCGCGTGGATTGCCTTACGATCGTGCGTTTTTGTCGCCGATCGGTGATGGGGCCCGGACGACCTCGGGCGCGCAGCGGACCTCGTTTCTCATGATCGGCAAATGCGGATTTTTCTTGACATCCGCCGGGAATGCGCCCAAAAGGCCCCGCCGCTTTTTGCGGCACAATTCGTTGAATTTGTGCATAATGTTTGCCTGGACAACGCGAGATCTTGGGAAATTTCCTTGCGGAAAGGGGTGCGGGAATGCGTGAGGACGTCACGGCTCGGGCCAAACGCCAGTACGTCAAAGGCCACGACGGAACCGAAATCTATTACGAGAGCGTCGGCGAGGGCTTGCCCCTGTTTCTGATCGACGGGATCGGCTGCTACGGCTATGTGTGGAAATACATCCGGCAGTATTTCGGCTCCACCAACCGCATCATCCACATGCACTACCGAGGGCACGGCAAGACCGCGATTCCGGCCGACGAGAACAACCTGACCATCCAGGATTTGTGCCAGGATATCGCGGCGGTCATGGAAGCCGAGGACATCGACGGCGCCGTGATGCTGGGGCATTCGATGGGCGTGCAGGTCATCCTGGAATTCGCCCACCTGTTCCCGGAAAAGACCCACGGCCTGGTGCCCATCTGCGGCAGCTACGGCCGGCCTCTGTCCACGTTCAACGGATCGGATATCGCCGAAAAATATCTGCTCCCGATTCTTTACGGTCCGATGGTCTTGACGCCGTGGGTTTTTACGCCGATCTGGAAGTGGGGCATGCGCACGCCTTTGGCCTTGGCGATCGCCCTGCGCACCGAGGCGAATCGGCACCTCATTAACGTTGAGGACTTCAAGCCCTATTTCAAAGACATCAGCCGGGTTCCCATCAAGATCTTTGTGAAGATGCTCGACCACGCGGCCAAGCACGACGCCGAGCCGAACCTGCCGAATATCGCGTGCCCGACGCTGATCGTCGCCGGAGAGCACGACGGCTTCACCCCCGCGAGTCTATCGGCCCATATGTGCGAGGCCATGCCCAACGCCGAGCTGATCACCCTTCCCCACACGACGCACACCGCGCCGCTTGAGATGCCCGATCTGCTCAACCTGCGTCTGGAGAAGTGGCTGCGCCGGCATTTCGACTTCGTTCCGCCCGACGAAATGAACCTCGCTCGGACGGCGCCGCTGCGGGCGGTTTCGTCGTAATTCACGAACGAGGTTCGAGTCCGTCCGAGCCGCGAGCCGTAGCGAGCGGGTGACGGGAACGTTGTTGGGGACGATTTCGACATGACAGAGCCGCGAACCGTAGTGAGCGGTTGGCTTTGCCAGGCGATCGGCGTTCGTTGGTGAACAGTGAGTGCGGCGTGCCGGGCTGAACCAGACCGCTTACGACCGTGCGCGGCTCTGACATCGCATGCCCCACCATCCATGCGCTCTCGCCACCCCCGCGTCTTTTTCCCGCCACGTTAATCTGTTACCAATCTGCTCGGGCCTTCGAAGATTTGAAATTTGCACGAGGGGTAGGCGCATGACGATGCCGCGATATTTTTGGGTGGTGGTGCGTTCGCTGATTTTTGTCGGCGGGGTGCTGGCGATCGGGGCGAGCGTGGCGACCGGCGCGGGCCTGCCTCGGGGGAAGGTCGGGCAGATGCCGGTCCATCCCACCGAGTACAAATCGGTGGAGAACACCGACCTGACGATGATGGGCGCCCCCACCGTCACCATGACCGGCGAAGGCAAGGCGACCATCTCGTTCACCACCGACGTTCCCACCCCCGCGGCCCATCTGTACTTCGGCGTCTACCAGCCCGACGAAAAAACGGTCGTCACGCCACGGTTCCGCAAGGAAGCCGTCGAGGACATCAAGGCGCCGGCGACCGAGCACTCTCTCGTCCTGGACGCCAACGAAATGTTCGCGCCCAAGTACGACGTGGCCCGTCTCAAGGAAAACAACGGTGGTATCATCGTGTATCGGTTGGAGGTCTACGACCCGGAGCGCGCCCGCTCGGTGTTCTACGACAACCGCTTCGCCTTTCGCGGCGACAAGCGCGTTCCGGCAATCGTCGAGGGTCCGTTCGTCGACATGGTGACGTCCACGTCGGCGGTCATTTCGTTCGACACGGACATGCCCGTCACCGCCGAGGTTCTGGCCGACGGCAAAACCCACGCCGCCGACAAACCCGCCACGCACTTCGAGATCGACCTTGAGGATCTGACGCCGAATTCGGAAATCGCGTACAGCGTTCGCATCTCGGTGGACGAATTCAAATTCGCCGATCGGCCCTATACCTTTCGCACCCCGCCGAAAGACGCCACTCGTTTTCGCTTTGCGGTGATGGGCGATTCCCGCGAGGGCGTCGGCGGCGGCGAGCGCAACTTCAACGGCTCCAACTATCGCACGTTGACGCGCTTTTTCTCCGAGGCGGTGGAGAAGGGCGCGGCGTTTGTGGTGCATTCGGGGGATTTGATTAACGGCTACACGACGAGCAACCTGGATTTTGACATGCAGCTTGCCTCGTTTAAGGACGCGGAGGAGACCATCGGCGCGTCCATGCCGATCTACGAGGTCATGGGCAACCACGAGGCGGTCATCGACCTGTACTGGGACAACGGCAAGAGCAAATACGGCATCCAGTTCGACAAAGCCGGGGAGGACAGCTCGGAGAGCGTCTTCGCCCGCCATTTCGTCAACCCGACCAACGGCCCCGAGCCCGCCGTCGACGGAGCGCCGCCTTATTCGGAAAACGTCTACTACGTCGACTACGGCAACTCGCGCCTGGTGATGATGAACAACAACTACTGGTACACCAGCCACGCCGAAACCTACGGAGGCAATCTGGAGGGCTATGTGCTCGACGACCAGATGGCCTGGCTCAAAAAGGTTTTCGACGAGGCGGCCCGCGACGAGTCCATTGACCACGTCTTCCTGTTCGCCCAGGAGGCCATGTTCCCCAACGGCGGGCATGTGGAAGACGGCATGTGGTATCAGGGCGGCGACCCGGCCAAGAACGGCGGCATCGACCGGCACTATGTGGTGGCGCGGCGCGACGAAATCTGGGAGGCGTTCGTGGCCACGGGCAAGGCCGTCTGCGGCAACTTCGGCGACGAGCACAACTTCAATCGCACGCTGATCGACTCGACCGTCGACAAGCGCTTCACGCATCCGGCGTGGCAGATCACCTCCGGCGGCGCGGGCGCGCCTTATTACAATCGAGACAAATCGGTGCCCTGGGCCGACAAGGTGCATTCGTTCACCACGCAGATGAACTACACGATTATCGACGTGGACGGCGAAAAGGTGCGTCTGCGGGCGTACGGATTCGGCGGCGAGATCATCGACGACGTGGTGCTGACGGATTTTCCGAAGGAATAGGCGCGGCGCGACGGCCGCGTGCCGACGGGGACTACGGCGTCGGCGGCTTGCGGTAGTCGGCCTCGGGGTCGTTGCTGGCCATGAACGACAGACGCAGGCGGATGTCGTTGGCGTCGATGTAGTAGGCCATCGTTACCAGCGCGATGACCACGCCGATCATCTCAAAACATTCCACCGCTCCGGCGACCACCACGGTCATCATCGCGTGGTCCGCCCCGATCGCCGGTTCGATCACGCTGCCGAACATCTCCATCCCGATCATGCCGCCGCCGATGATCATCGCCGACAGGATCAGGCGTCGTCCCACCGAAACGGGCAAGCGCGAGGCGAAGGGAATGAACCACACCGACATGCCCACCAGGAACATCGTCGCCGGCAGCAGCCAGACATAGTGCGACACGCCGACCATGTGGAGTTGGACACGCAGATAGTCCAGGAACAGTTCGTGGGCGCCGATGACCTCGTCCGCGGACGCGGCCAGCATTCCGAAGCAGATCGCCCACCAGCTCCAGGTGTCGAATTCCCGCGTGGACGGATCGTCCCGCGCGATCACCGCCGCCAACGCCGCCGCGCCCAGGAAGAGCATGGAGTTGAACCACGTCAGCAGCGACTGGGAACCTTGGATGTCGAAGAATTGGACGGTTACGACGGCGCTGGTGACGCCGAAGAGTTTTTCCAGCGCGTCGGTGGCCACGCCGATGAGCAGAAGCAGGGCGGTAAGTTTGTAGAGACCGCGCAGGGGCTGACGCTCCGAACGCAGTTCCTCGTCCAAAATCAAGGGTCCGACCCAGGCTTTCGGGCCTTGGAGGGGTTCTCGCGTTTCGCCTTCGTACGTGGTTGCCGGTTGCCGGCTGGCCATGGGGAATTCTCCTTGGGAATGCGCTTTTGTCGCATCCATGCGACGAACGTCCCGCCACTGACCGTTTGAATTTCAGTCATTCGATAGTGACCGCAACGGTCAATACGGTCAAGGGCAAATCCCCCTGCGCGGCGGATTTCTCTTGCTAAATATCGGCAGATAGCCGGAAATAATAAGGAATATATAAATAATGGAGGATGAATGAGGGTCAGCGGAGAGGGCTAGCGCTCGTCGGAATCGTCATCGACCGTCTTGTAGAAGATCAAAAACGCCATCGCCGGGCGGCGTGAGGCTTCCCGCATGGCGAAGTGGACGGTGTCGTATCGCCAGCCGTCCTGGGCCATCTCGTTGATGATTTCGGTCAGAGTTTCCTCCGAGACCGCCATCGTTTCCCGGACCTTGCACAATTCCATCGCCACGCCCCTACGAGAACCAGACGATCGCCAGCACGGCGCCGACGAGCGTGTTGAGGAAGTTCATGACCATCTCAGGGCCCGTGAGATCGAACTGCTGGAGGATTCCGCCGATCAGCGACTCGATGAAATTGGCCATCATCGCCGCCAGGGAGATCACCACCACGCCTTTGAGGCCCAGATGCAACGAATTGGGGAAGGCGAATTCGGGATGGAAGAAATACGCCAGCACCGCCAGCGCGATGGACGCCCCGAAGCCCAGCAGGGTGCCTTCCAGGCTGACGGCGCCTTCGGTGCCCGTACGCACGCGCTTAAGGGTGATGAGCGAATAGGTCTTCTTGCCGTAGATCTGCCCCAGCTCCGTGCTGATGGTGTCGCCCAGGGCGGTGGCCAGCGAGCCGATGAAGCCGATCAGGTAGAGGTAGCGGTCTTCGGTCTCGGAAAGAATCGCGATCGCCGCCAGCGCCGCCGCCACCGACACATTCGCCAGCACGTGCGCCGCGCCCCTCTGTCCGCTCTTCTTCTGCGCCACGCCCAGCTTTTTCTTGGCCGAGATCTTGAACTTGCTGGCGACCGATCCGACCACAAAGAACGTGAACAGCAGCACGAATCCCTCGGGGCCGAACCCGATAAAAATCAGGATGCCCGCGATGAGGCCGGCGATCACCCCGGATTTGTCCACCAATTTCGCCTTGTACGAAATCAGCGCGATGACCAGGTTGACCGCGACGGCCACGGCGGGATGACCGGGCAGGTCCATCAGGGCGTGCAAACGTCCGTCTCCTTCCCGCGCCCTAAAAAGGCGGCATGGGAACGTCGAAAAATACGGCCAGCGCCAGGCCCGACACAGCCGGCACCAGGATGTTGTCGTCGATGCGTTGGGGCCAGGATTCGGCGACGGCGGCCAGGAGGACGGCGCCGAAGGCCGCGGCCGCCAATCGCGCCGTCGAAAACGCGGCAAAGGCCGGCGAGATGGTGATCTCCCCCGGCGGCGTCGCGTTGCCCGTGGCCTGCGTGTAGAGCAGAAGTCCGAAACAGGCCAGCGACCCGATCCCGACGAACGCGCCGAATCCGGCCCAGCTTTTCACATTATTCCAAGGCAGCTTTCCGTCGCCGAATCGCCGCCCGAAGATCGACGCCATGCCGTCGCCCAGCGCCAGCGTCGCCCACGCGCCCGCGACAATTTCCATATGCCGGTGAAACAGGCACAGCAGGATCAGCACCATGACGCCGTACGCCGCCTTGCCCACGGAATAACCCCGGGCCAGTTCGGCCTCGCGCACGCTGGGGTTTTTCGTCAGTTTGACGCTGAAGATGCCGTAGAGGGCGGCAATGATCGCGAGCGTGAAGACCAGCCATTTGGGCCAGATGGTCAAGGTGAACGCGAAACCCAGCGGCGCGATGTGCTCGATCTTGCGACGCACCTCGCTGTAAGGCGCGACGGACGGAGCGGTCGAGTTCGCCTCGGCGTTGACGGTCATGCGCGTTCTCGGCAAAGGGGCCGCGGCCCAAAGAAAATTCCGGACAGCGCAACGCCGTCCGGCCGGTACTCTTGGGGATTTGCCCCGGACTGTCAACGTGGCGGCCACGTCGTCGCGGCGGCCCCGACCGAACAGAGCCCGACTGTAAGGGAGGGGTTGCAGAGCGGGGCGAACCTCGAATGTCCCAGACCCCGCGCTAACGCTTGGGACTCTGTTTGGTCGAGATCTTCCTGAGCAGCGTTCGGGTTTGAGACCCCTCACTACTGTTCGGGGCTCCGTTCGCACACGCGGCTCGCCGTTTTAAACGCCGTACACATCCGCCTTGTACGCCGCCGCCGAACCGGCCCAGTCGAAGCGCCGGGACGCGGCCGTCTCGCAGATGGCCTTGTACGTCTTCTTATCCTTCGCGATGCACGTCAGCGCCCGGTCGAGCGTCTCGAGCATGCCGTCCACCTTGCCGTGGATGCCCGCGCCCGTGAAGGCGAAGCCGTCCTCTCCGTCCTTGACCGTGTCGGCCAGCCCGCCCACCGAATGCACCAGCGGCGGCTGTCCGTCGCGCATGGCGAGCATCTGGCCGATGCCGCAGGGTTCGAACAGGCTGGGCATCAGGAACAACTGCCCGCCGGCGATCAGCCGATTGGCGATCTCGATGGACGTGCCGTTGATAAACAGAAAATTCTCGTGTCGGCTCATCAACGCCAGCAGGTGCGCCTCCATCCCTTCGATGCCCTTGCCCAGGAGGATGAACACACCGCCCGCCGCCGTAATCTGCTCCATCACCCGGTCGAATCCGTTCGCGCCGTCGGTGGCGTTTTCGAACAATAGCCGCGTCTTCTGGTCGGCCACGCGGGACACGGCGGTGACGATCACCTTGGCCTTGCGTCCCTTCCAGGCGGCCACCCGCTCCATGGCGGCCTTGAGCTTGTCGTTGGCCGGATCGGCCTCCAGCAGGGCGGCCGTTTCCTTCTCAATCTTCTCGCGCAACTTGGCGAAGGTCAGGCGCGGCGGCTTGTAGTCGTCCGGATATTCCACGCCGTTGATGATGCCGAACAGACGCCCGTCTCCGTCGGCCTGGCGGATCCAGTACTCCAATCCCTCGCCGCCGAAGAAGCCGCTGTCCGGGTCGGAGGGTTGCTGGATCTCGCGGGCATACGTGGGCGAGACCGTGGTGACGGCGTCGGCGTGGCGGATGCCCACCAGCATGGGGCAGTAGCTCGGGTGGCCGTAGCGGTAGTCGGCGAAATCCGAATACACCCGTGAGCGCAGGGCCGAATCCAACATCAGCTCGGGGAACCAGGCGCCCAGGGACGACTCATGGTCCTCCACCGGGCGGGTGCCTTGGATGGCCAGGTTGTGGATGGTGTAGACCGTGCGGATGCCGCGCAGGCCGTCAAACGCCGGATGCACGTCGCGCAGCAGCGCCAGCGTGGCCGCGTGCCAGTCGTGCAGATGGATGACGTCCACGCCCTTGAACGGGCCCACGCCTTCCACGACCGCCCGGCCCACCGCGCTGCACAGCATGGCGTATTTCGACGCATCGGCCGCGAACGCGCGCCAGGGCGGATCGTTGAAGTAGATCGGCGCGCCGCGCATCCAGATGTTTTCGAGCACCACGTGCTTGACGTTTTTCGGCGTGCCCTTGGGTTTGACCTCGTGGATTTCGGCGTATTCGGTGCGTCCGCAGAAGGGAAATTCCACGCCGCCGGCCGCCTTCGCCGGGTTCTGTTCGTTCAGAAATCCGTAGTTGGGGGTCACGACCGTGACTTTGAGGCCCTGGGCCGCCAGGGCGCGGGGCAGGTCCCGGACCACGTCGGCCACGCCGCCGACCTTGCCTCCGACCAGGGCGCCGTTTTCCGCGGCCACCATGAGGATATGGGGAGTCTTCTTCGCCATGGGTTTCTTCCTCGAATACGTCGGGTGGGGGGCACCCGCGGTTGATCAAATTGGATGTGGAGTCTCGGGCTGAGCCGGCCCGCATCTCCGTGCTCTCACAAGGGCTCACGCCCTGTCAACAACGAAATTTTGAATACCACGACGGGGGCGATCCAAAGAGGGGACCGCGACCGGACAATGATATTTCCCGGAAAAATCCGTGTGAAGTGAAGATGTCGGCGGCGGAAAATAATCGGGAAAACCATCGTCCGCAAAACGACCGGTCGGTCCACGGGGAACGGGCGGAAGATCCGGCGAAAAAGGACTATTTCGAGTTCAGAGAGGCGGGGCGGATGGAAAGCGGACTCGCCGTGTCATTGTAGGACACGACGAGGCTTTCTTTCTTGTCTTGGCCCGGATCGGCAATGGGCGGATGGAAACGTTTTTGGATGGCGCGGGGATTTTCCACAATTGCAATCAGGATAAGCATCATGACCAATAAGATGATCACGCGCCAAACGAAGGCCTTCGCGTCGACCAAGTTCGCAATCATTGGAGTGCCCTTTGGAGGATATACCCACATGCCTATAGCACATATCCTGAATAAATGATGAACGTCGGTCATTTCGTCGGGGGCTGAAAACGGCGAGAACGTTCCTCTTATCACTCTGATATTGCATGGAAAATCCGACATGGTGGACTGTGGTCGGCTTAAGGCGGTGAATGCCGGTCAGAAATTTTTTGAATTTTTTGACCCAAAATCGGCTCGTCGGCGCATGACCGAGCGTCAACGCTTGCCGATATCGTCGTCGGCGGATTCAAGGAACTGAACGATTTGGTCGGCGGTGGTCACGCCCCGATCGATCTCCAAAAACGGACGATCGCCGTAGGCGTCGAGCAGGGGAACCAAGCCCCCGAGATCCGCCAAGGCGAAGGCGTGGGTCGCCGGATGAAACTCCTCGGCATCCGCGTCCAAATCGTTCGGATCCCAAAGGGCGTCGGGATGCTGAGCGGCCAGGGCTTTGACTTTGCGAGTCGTGATCGCCCACGTCATCGCCGTGGCCCCCAGGCCCTCCAATCCCACGGTGTAAAGACGCGGCGCCGCCGGCGCGAGATCGGCCAACACCGCCCGAACGACGCGGTCGACCATGAGCTGGTACACCCCCCGATCGTAAAAACCGTACGCGCCGAGTTGCAGGGCCAGGTTGGAATAGCTCTGCGTGTGGTCACTATGCGGCAAATCGAAACGCAGCACGTCGAACCCGGCGGCGAGCAACGCGTCTTCCAATTCGTTCCGGTCGACGAACATCGGTTGATTCGGGTCGTTGCCCAGCAACACGACCAACGCGTCGCGCGGCGTACTTACTTCTGATCGGGAAAGCCGCGTTTCGACCGTGCCGAAATCGCCGAGGCAATAGGTCGTTTCCCGCGTGGAGGCTTTTGCGCCGCGTCGGCTTTCGGGCCAGGGTTGCGGCGTGCACGGCAGGCGCGCCTCCAATCCGTCGAGACCCAAGATTCGGCCCATGCGCTTGAGGATCGCGTTCCGGTCGCCGTCGGGCGCGCCCGGATATTGGGCCTGCACGGCGGTCAGCAGATCGATGGTTTGCGCTTCCGAATCGGTGGGCTCGTACGGGATCGGTGACGCGGCCGACGCGAAGCTCGACGGTGTCCCCGGATTCCGACAATCGTCGGGGCATTGGGCGAACGTCTCGCCGCCTTCGCAGATGTCGTTGTCGCAAACCGTATCGGCGGCAAAGTCCTCTTCCAGCGCCGCCAGCGCCGCTTCGACATGCCCGGCCGGATAACCGTACCCCGCGGTGTGAATCGGCTTGCCGCCGGTCATCTCCACCAGGCGTTGGCCGCCGCCCCAACAGAAGAACCGCTGGATCTTTTCTTCCCAGGGGATATCTTCGCCGAATCCTTCCTCCGCCTCGGGCATATCCCCTTCGAAGTCGGACACGGTCGCTTTCACCCGGTCGTCCAGCGAAAGCATATTACGCGCCAGCAGCGATCCGCCCGAATGCCCCCAGGTCGCCACCCGTGTCCCATCCACGCGAGGCAGCGTGGCGATGTAATCCAGCGCGAGAATTTCCCGATACACCATCGTCCCGTAGGCGGTGCGTCCGAAGTCGCCGACCTCGGACGGCAGACGTTCGATGTGCCAGTGCTGATAGGTGTCGGCGGCCTGTTTGTCGTCGCGGATCAGGAGTCCCAACTCGGGGTTGAGCAGCGCGACGACGACATATCCCGACCGGGCCGCGATCATGCCGCCGTGATATTCGATCGCTTCGCCGGGATGGCTGCCGTGGCCGTGGGAGAGAAGAATCGCCGGGAGATCGTCACCGGCATCGTCGGGCGGTTCGAGCACAACCGCCGAGAACGGCCCGAGGCGCTCATCGAGAAAACGCACGTTTCGGATCGTCACGCCGTCCGTTTGCGTCTCGTCGACTTGTTCGACTTGGACGGTGCGATCGCCCCGCGAGGCGATCCAGTCGTCGATCGCCAACATCGCGAAAGCGGATGAGTCGGCGTTCAGGTCGCCGCACGCCGTCTGTCCCTCGCGCCACATATCCAGCGCCAAGGCTTCAAAGTCAATTTCGTCGTCGCATGTCGTGAATTCGCAATCGGGAAGGGTGTCGTCATCATCGGCGTCGTCATCGTCGCCGGTGTCGTCGTCGGTGGGGATGAAATCGTCGTCCGACGTGTCATCGTCATCCTCATCGGCCGCCGCGATTTGTCGCGCTTCGGAGTCGCCGGATCCTTCGCCGCAGGCGATGAGCGATCCGATCAAGGTGAGTGTCAGACAGACAATCAACAGGCGAAAGAAAAGGATCTTCGCGCGACACCAAGGATGCTGGGAGGTAGGGTCCGCCAACTGCTCACTCTCGCGGATTTTCTCAAGGAAATACGGAATTGTCGCCGGGAGTATACACGTCAGGAGCGGAGTTGTCGGTCAAAAAACTCCGCGGCGGATTCTTTGTCGAAATCGCCGTAGGGGACCAGGTGCGTCGGGACGAGGGCTTTGTCCATCGAATAGACGCAGTCATGATAGGCGTAGAACTTCGGCACGGTTTCGTTGAGCGGATCGCCGTTCAGCGTGAATTCGCCGAAGGTGGTGTAGTTGTCGACGAGCACCGCGTCGAACAGATCCGGCGCCGCCCAGGACAGCAACATCGCCGGGGCGCTGCCGCCGGAGTGGGCGATCAGGCCGACGCGTTCGAAGTCCGCCCCGTCCATGGTGCGCAGATAGCGATAAAGCTGTAACGCCTCTTCCATCTGCACTTCCGCCAAGGACGATCCGCCGGCGATCAGCGCGGAGGACAGTTGGCCCTCCGTCTCGTCACCGCACATCACACGCAGGCTCAGCGCGCCGATCAGATAACCGTCCCGGGCGTAGCGGGCGCCGTTTTGTTCAAAGAGGAATTGCTCGTCGGTGTCCACGCCGTGTCCCGGAATCGCCAGCATCACCGGCCACGGCCCGGGAGCGGCGGGGATGAGCACGCGGGCGCGGAACTCGCCGAGGCGCGCGTTGGAAATGAGCAGCACGCGCTCCTTGATCCCGCCGTCCAGGGTCGTTTCCTCGACAACGGCGACGTGCGTCGGTTCGGTGAGGGCTTCGTCGACGGAGAACGATAGCAGGTTCTCGATTCGGGAGGAAAATTCCAAGGCCGATTCGAAACCGGGCAGGACGAACGTGTCGTCCCGGACGTTATCCCGCCAATCGACGACGTCGAAACCCGGCTGCGTCGGATCGGTGAGTTGATCCATCGCCGCGTAGTAGTCCCCGTCGCACCCGCAGGTATATTCGCACGCCCAAACGCGCCCCGGCTGCTGTTCGACCATCAACGCGGGGTCGTCGAAAACCGGGACCGGGGTCGGCTCTTCCTCGCCGGTGTCGTCATCCGCCGCGTCGTCGTCGGATGTGTCGTCGTCGGATGTGTCGTCGTCGGATGTGTCATCGTCCGACGTGTCGTCATCCGTCGGTCCAATGTCGCCGGCATCGTCATCGTCCGACTCGCCTTCGGTGGCGTCGGGATTGTTGTCCTCGATAGCCGCGTCGTCATCGGAGGTTTCGGCCGGGGTGTTGGAATCTTCGTTTTCGTCGGACGAAGCCTCGGCGGCGATATCCGGCGCGTTGTCGTCGTATCCGCACGCGGTCTGGCCGAAAACGAGGGCCGCAAGCATTCCCACCGCCAGGGCGTGCCCGAACCATCGGGCGGCGGCGGGGGAGTAGGCGTTACTTTTTGAGATTGGCATCGAAGAAATTGAGGGCCGTGTCGTGGCTGAAGGTGCCGTATTCGACGCCCAGGCCCGGTTGGGGCATGCGGCCGTAATCGTAGATCCACTCGTAGTAGGGGTAGTACTTGGGCACGGTCTGGTTGAGAGGCAGTTCGGAGTAGGTGAATTCGCCGAAAGTGACCGGGTTGTCGATCACCACCGCGTCGAACAAGCCGTCGGCCACCCAGGAGAGTACACCCGCCGGGGCGCATCCGCCCGAGTGGCAGGTCAGGCCCATGCGGCGCGTATTCGCGCCTTCCAGGCTGCCCAGGTAGCGGTAGAGCAGCAGCGCTTCCTCGGCCTGCACGTCGGTCAGGGTCGAGCCCGCCGCCAGCAGGGCGATGGAGGCCTCCTGCTCGTCCGGTTCGCCGCACATCACGCGCAGGTTGATCGCGCCGATCAGGTAGCCGTTTTCCGCGAAGCGCTGTCCGTCGCCGTTGTAGAGGAAGTCCTCGTCGGTAAAGGCGCCGTGGCCGGGCAGGGCGGTCAGAACGGGCCAGGGGCCGGGCGTGGCGGGGATGAGCACCCGGGCCTGGTACGACCCGATGCGCGCCGTGTCGATGATGAGCGTCTGCTCGATCACGCCCGAGGCCAGCACCTGCTCGCCGGTGATGGTCACGGAGAGCTGCTGCGTCAGGACCGTGTCGACGTCAAAGGCGGCCAGATCCTGCATCACGGCGATGAATTCGCTGGTCTTGGGCCGGCCGGAACGGATGACGACGCCGTCCTTGTTGTCGCGCCATTCGAAGATGTCCACGGCCTTTTCCGGGTCGCCGATAAACGGGGCGGCGGCCAGGTATTCGTCGCCGCACTCGCAGTTATTTTCGCACATGTACTGTCGGCCGCTGTCACGAATCACCGTCAGATTGGGATCGATAAAGGGGCCGCCCACGTCGTCGTCATCGTCGTCCGTGACGTCGTCGTCATCGTCATCATCATCCGCGCTGTCGTCATCGGTCGTGTCATCGTCGGCCGTGTCGTCATCGTCGGCCGTGTCGTCATCGTCGGTCGTGTCGTCGTCATCCGTGGCGGTGTCGTCGTCGGAGGTGTCGTCGTCCGCGACAACATCGTCGTCGTCGCCGGCGGCATCATCGTCCGAGGCATCATCGTCCGAGGAAATGTTATCGTCGTCCGCGGCGAAGTCGTCGTCACCGGTGGCGTCGTCGTCATCGTCGGCCGAAGCCGGAGCCGGGGTGCCGTGAGACGAACCGCTGGTGGCTACTTCGGTGGCCTTGGCGTGGTCTTCCGGACCGCAGGCCGCAAGGGCCGTCGTCATGACCAGCGCGGTCAGGATCACGAACCAGGACGCGGACGCAAGGGCGCGAAGACGCAACATGGCGCACTACCACCTATCAAAGTCTGGGTGACTTTTTCGAGACCGCCGGTGACGCCCCCCGACGTCGTGGCCGGCAGCGGGTTTCAGATCAGTTTGTCAGGAATTTCGATTGGGCCGCGGGTTGGCTCTGACGACCCGTTCTCAGGAGATGCCTTATAAATCCTACAGCGCGTCTCTCGCACTGGGCAATTTCTCTATGCGCCCAATCCGGATAAAAAGCAAGAAAAAAATTGCGCCCGAAAATATTTTTCCCGTTAATAATGTGGGCGCAAATGACTGTCGTTCAAACGGGATTCGGCAAGTTCCTTACAAAAAATGGACTTTGCGGGGCCCTTATTAGAGATATATTTGCAAAAACAATGACTTAGCTATTCGGCGGATTCGCCCCGGAGACGGGGGAAAACGGTTGACAAGCAGGGATCAATCCCGTAATTTCGCCGATATAGAACTGATTAAGTCCTGATTGTTTCGATGGGAATTTCCAGGAAGAGGCAGGCGGGACAAGACGGTTCGCGGGCCATTTCTTCGCGTGACATCGAATTTTTAGGACGCGCGTTCCGCCAATAAGGACGCCTCATGCTGCGTATCAATAAATTGACCGACTACGGCATCGTGTTGCTGACCCGCCTGGTCAACGCCACGGACGACGAAACCTCGTCCGTTCGCGAACTGGCCGATCAAACCCGCCTGACGCAGCCGATGACCAGCAAAATCCTCAAAATCCTGACCCGGGAAGGCATTTTGGAGTCTCAGCGAGGCGTGAAGGGCGGCTACCGGCTGGCCCGCGATTCCCGGGAGATTTCGATGGCCCAGGTCATCACCGCGTTGGAAGGGCCCATCGGCATCACCGAATGCACCTCCCACACCGACGATGGCGAGGAAGAATGCCAGTTCATCACCCTGTGCCCGGTGCACGGCAACTGGCAGAAGATCAACCATGTCGTCCAGCAGGCGCTGGCGTCCATCTCGCTCTATGAAATGGTCTCGCCGGCCGCCGGACTTTTGGACGGCGCCCTGGACGCGGCCACCAAGCCCGCGCCCCCGACGCACGTGGCGGTGAACTTCCGTCCGGGCATCGGCGGCGGTCGAACCGACGAAGCTCAGGGCGCTTTTAGCGAGGACAACCGTCCGTCGGCCGAAACGGCGGCGGACAACGAAATCCACGAAGCCAATCTCTCGTAGGATCGCCGCGAAGGCGAACGCTAAGTGAGTAGGAGAAAGAGCTCATGCAGGATTCCGACGCGATTCTCCAGGAACGGGTCAACCAGGAATACAAATACGGCTGGGTGACGGACATTGAGCAGGATATCTTCCCTCCGGGACTCAATGAAGATGTCATCCGCGCCCTTTCGGCCAAGAAGAAGGAGCCCGAGTGGCTCACCGAGTGGCGCCTGAAGGCTTATCGCCACTGGCTGAACATGAAGCAGCCCGACTGGGCCAAGCTCCAGGTTTCGCCCATCGACTATCAGGCCATCAGCTACTACGCCGCCCCCAAGTCCAAGGAGGACGGCCCCAAGAGCCTGGACGACATCGATCCGGAGATCCGCGCCACTTACGACAAGCTGGGCATTCCCCTGGTCGAGCAGATGGCCCTGGCCGGCATCGCCGTGGACGCCGTGTTCGACTCGGTCAGCGTGGCGACCACCTTCCGCGCCAAGCTCGAGGAGTTGGGCATCATCTTCTGCTCCTTCTCCGAGGCGGTGCGGGAGCATCCCGACCTGGTCAAGAAGTACCTGGGGTCGGTCGTGCCCTACACGGACAACTTCTTCGCCACCCTCAACTCGGCGGTCTTCTCCGACGGCTCGTTCTGCTACGTACCCAAGGGCGTGCGTTGCCCCATGGAACTGTCGACGTATTTCCGCATCAACGCGGGCAACACCGGACAGTTCGAACGCACCCTCCTGGTGGCCGACGAGAATTCGTACGTCAGCTATCTGGAAGGATGCACCGCGCCGATGCGCGACGAAAACCAGCTTCACGCCGCGGTGGTCGAACTGGTGGCCCTGGACGGGGCGCAGATCAAGTATTCCACCGTGCAGAACTGGTATCCCGGCGACGCCCAGGGCAAGGGCGGCATCTACAACTTCGTGACCAAGCGCGGCAAGGCCATGAAGGGCGCCAAGCTGTCCTGGACGCAGGTGGAGACCGGTTCGGCGATCACGTGGAAGTATCCGAGCTGCATCCTGCAGGGAGACAATTCGGTGGGCGAGTTTTATTCGGTCGCCCTCTCCAGCCTCAAGCAGCAGGCCGACACGGGCACCAAGATGGTGCATATCGGCAAAAACACCCGGAGCACCATCGTCTCCAAGGGCATTTCGGCCATGCTCGGCCAGAACACGTATCGGGGCCAAGTGCTCATCGGCAAGAACGCCGACAACGCCCGCAACTACTCCCAGTGCGACTCCATGCTGATGGGTTCCGAGTGCGGCGCCCACACCTTCCCCTATATCGACGTGAAGAATCCGAGCGGGCAGGTGGAGCACGAGGCGTCGACCTCGAAGATCAACGAAGACCAGATCTTCTACTGTCGCCAGCGGGGCATCAGCACCGAGGACGCCGTGTCGATGATCGTCAACGGTTTCTGCAAGGAAGTCTTGCAGGAGTTGCCGATGGAGTTCGCCGTCGAGGCCCAGAAGCTGCTGGGCATCAGCCTCGAAGGATCGGTGGGTTAGCCGCCCTCCCGGGGAGAAATTCCCGAAACACAACGATGATGTCGGCCGCGAATGACGCGGCCATGAATTTGGAACATTTACGAGAGCATGAGGACGACCATGAGCGCATTGCTGGAAATCAAAAACCTCCACGCCGAGGTGGAGGGCAACAAGATCCTCAAGGGGATCAATCTGGAAGTGAATCCGGGCGAGGTGCACGCCATCATGGGACCTAACGGCACCGGTAAGAGCACGCTGGCCCAGGTGCTGGCCGGCCACGAGGCCTTTGACGTTACCGACGGCGAGGCGCTGTTCGAGGGCGAGGACCTGTTGGAGATGGAGCCCGAGGATCGGGCCCGCGCCGGTCTGTTCATGGCCTTTCAGTATCCCGTGGAGATTCCGGGCGTGAACAGCTCCTACTTCCTCAAGGCGGCGCTCAACGCCATTCGCAAGCATCGGGGCGAGCCCGAACTGGACGCCATGGAATTCCTGAAACTCGCCAAGGCCAAGATGGCCGAGTTGGACATGGACCCGGCGTTCCTCAAGCGGCCGGTCAACGAGGGCTTCTCCGGCGGCGAGAAGAAGCGCAACGACATCTTCCAGATGTCCATCCTGGAGCCCAAGCTGTGCATCCTGGACGAGACGGACTCGGGTCTGGACATCGACGCCCTTCAGGTCGTCGCCGGGGGCGTGAACCGCATGCGCAGCGAGAACCGGGCCATCGTGGTCATCACGCACTACCAGCGCCTTCTCGAATACATCGTGCCCGATTACGTGCATGTGATGTATGACGGCAAGATCGCCAAGTCCGGCGGCAAGGAACTGGCCACGGAGTTGGAAGCCAAGGGCTACGGCTGGTTGGAAAAAGGCGGCGCCGCCCCCGCCCATGCCGGCGCTTAAGGCGACAGGAAAAAAAGAAAGAAGAAGGACGACATCATGCCCAACGAAACCGACTACGTCTCCCGATTCGAAGCCGCCTCCAAAAACGCCGACGAGCCGTCGTGGCTCGCCGAATTGCGCCGCAAGGCCATCGACGATTTTCAGCGCCAGGGCTTTCCCACCACCAAGAACGAGTGGTGGCGGGACACCAGCGTGAAGGCGATCGTGGAATCCGATTTCCGGGACGCCGACGGCTCGCCCGACGTGCCCAAGCCGTTGGTCAACGCCGCCACGCTGGAAGGCGCCATCGGCGGCCACCGCGTCGCCTTCGTCAACGGCAAGTTCTCGGATGAGTTGTCCCACATCGGCGCGCTGCCCGAGGGCGTGTTCGTGGGCCGTCTGTCCGATTTCGCCAAGGCCCATCCGGACAAATTCGAACAGCTTCTGGCCAAGACCGCCAAAACCGACGACGCGCCCTTCGCCGCGCTGAACACCGCGTTCTGGCGGGACGGGGCGTGCGTGTTCGTGCCCAAGGGGCAGTCGATCGACGAGACCGTGCATATCGTCTATCTGACGCAGACCAACGGGCACGCCACCATCGACCATCCCCGCAATCTGATCGTGTTGGAGGACGACGCCAAGGCGGACGTCATCGAGCACTACGTGGGCATGGACAAGTGCCTGGCGTATTTCAACAACGTCGTCACCGAAGTCGTGATGGGCGAGCGCGCCTTCTTGGATCACCTCAAGTTGCAACAGGAATCGCCCTGCGCCTTCCACGTCGCCACCATGGAGATTCGCCAGCGGGGCAAGTCCAACTTCGCCACCAACTCGATCTCCCTGGGCGGGCGCCTGGTGCGCAACGATTTTTCCACGGCGCTGGACGGCGAGTTCATCGAATCGACCATGGACGGCCTGTTTCTGGTCGACGGTGAGCAGCATGTGGATCACCACACCAAGATCGACCACCTGATGCCCAACTGCCACTCGTTCGAGACGTTCAAGGGCATCCTGGGCGGCAAGTCCCGGGGCGTGTTCAACGGGCGGATTTACGTGGAGAAGGACGCCCAGAAGACCGACGCCAAGCAGACCAGCCGCAACCTGCTGCTCTCCAAGGACGCCACGGCCAACGCCCGGCCCCAGCTCGAGATCTACGCCGACGACGTCAAATGCACCCACGGCGCCACCATCGGCCAGCTCGACAGCAACGCGCTGTTCTATCTGCGTTCGCGGGGTATCGGCGAGGCCGAGGCCTATAAGATTCTCGTGTACGCCTTCGCCGGCGACATGATCCATCGCATCAAGAACCTGGGGGCGCGGGAGACGCTGGAGGCCAAGCTCATCGAGCTTCTGCCCAAGGCGACCTATTTGGAGGAGGCGTCATGACCGCCCAATCGGTCCGGGCCGCCAGTGCGATGCTCGACGGGGGAGCCTTCGACGTCGAACGGTATCGCGCCGATTTCCCCATCTTGACCACGCAGGTGCGCGGCAAGGAACTGGTCTATCTGGACAACGCCGCCTCCGCGCAAAAGCCTCGGCAGGTCATCGACGCGATCGCCGAATTCGACCGCGCCAGCTACGCGAATATCCATCGCGGAGTGCATCACCTCAGCCAGGTGGCGACCAAGGCCTACGAAGGCGCGCGGGACAAGGTCCGGGCGTTCATGAACGCCGAGCAGGATCGGGAGATCATCTTCGTGCGAGGCACCACCGAGGCGATCAACCTGGTGGCGTCCTCCTACGGTCGCGCGAACTTGCAAGCCGGGGACGAAATCCTCATCACGCACCTGGAGCACCACTCCAACATCGTGCCTTGGCAGATTCTCTGCCAGCAGACCGGCGCGGTGCTCAAGGTGGCGCCCATCAGCGACGAGGGCGAGATCGTCATGGACGAGTTCAAGAAGCTCGTCGGCAAGAAGACGAAGATCGTCGCCGTCAACCACGTCTCCAACGCCCTGGGCACGATCAACCCGGTGGACGAGATCATCGCCCTGGCCCACGAGGTCGGCGCGGTGGCGCTCATCGACGGCGCCCAGTCCGCCCCCCATCTGGCCATCGACGTGCGGGCGCTGGACGCGGATTTTTACGCCTTTTCCAGCCACAAGATCTTCGGCCCCACGGGTGTCGGCGTGCTCTACGGCAAGGCGGCGCTGCTGGAAGCCATGCCTCCCTACCAGGGCGGCGGCGACATGATCAGCTATGTCACCTTCGAGGAGACGCGCTACAACCGCATCCCGTACAAATTCGAAGCCGGGACGCCCAACATCACCGGCGTGGTGGGCATGGGCGCGGCGATCGACTACATCCAGTCCGTCGGGCTGGACGCCATCGGCGCGTATGAGCACGAACTGCTTGAATACGCCACCGAGCGCGTAGGCGCCGTCGAGGGCGTGCGGCTGGTCGGCACCGCGGCGAAAAAGGCGGGCGTGCTTTCGTTCGTCATCGACGGAGTGCATCCCCATGATGTGGGCACGATCCTGGATCAGGCGGGCATCGCCATCCGGGCCGGGCACCACTGCGCCCAGCCGGTGATGGATCGCTTCGGCATTCCGGCCACGGCCCGGGCCTCGTTCGCGTTTTACAACACGAAGGCCGAGATCGACGCCCTGGTCGACGGCATTCATCAGATTCGCAAGGTGTTCGGCTAATGGCGTCCGATCTTCGCGAGCTGTATCAAGAGGTCATCCTCGACCACAACAAGAAGCCGCGGAACTTCCGCGAGATGGAGCCCTTCGACCGGAAGGTGGAGGGCTTCAATCCCCTGTGCGGCGACCGGCTGACGTTGTTCATGAAGATCGAGGACGGGGTCATCAAGGACGTGACGTTTCAGGGATCGGGCTGCGCGATTTCCACGGCGTCGGCGTCGATGATGACCGAGGCGCTGGTCGGCAAGACCTTCGAGGAAGCCGAGCAGATGTTCTCCGAGTTCCACGACCTGGTCACCGGCGATCCCACCGACGAGCCGAAGGTGGGCGAGCACCTGGACAAGCTGGAGATCTTCGCGGGCATCCGCGAGTTCCCCGCGCGCGTGAAGTGCGCGACGTTGTGCTGGCATACGGCCAAGGCCGCCCTCGAGGGCGGGCAAAAGAGCGTTTCCACCGAATAGGCGACGAGCAGGCGAACGGTTGTCGCTTAGAAGCGGCGGCCGCGCCGTGACGCGGGAGCAAAGGATATGACCGAAGGGCTGAGCGCCGTTCAAGAAGCGGAGATCGACGGGACCGAGGGCCTGTCGCCCCTGGAAAAAGAGGTGATCGCGTCCCTGCGCACCTGCTACGATCCGGAGATTCCGGTCAACATCTACGACCTGGGCCTGATCTACGACATCGACATCGACCCGTCGGGCGCGGCGACCGTGCGCATGACGCTCACTTCGCCCAACTGCCCGGTGGCCGAGTCCCTGCCGCTGGACGTGCAGACCGCCGTCGCCTCCACCGAAGGCATCACCGCCGCCAAGGTCGACGTGGTCTGGGAGCCGCCTTGGGACCCGGAGATGATGTCCGAGGCCGCCAAGCTCGAACTCAATATGTTCTAACGCACCTGGGTGGGGTCTTTAAGGGTGCCACACTCTTGGGCCGACGAAGTCGGACAAGGGTGTGTCCTTTTCCGGTTCGATTTTCACACCTTCTCTCCACCTTCAGTGTCGCGAAAGTGTGGCACCCGCGCGGTCGCCGCTCATGGAGTGCCGTCCCTCGTGATCAAAAACAACACCGCCAAGGTGCTCAAGGTCGAGTACTTCACCGAGCGTGTTTACGAGATCACGCTGGAACGCAACGACCTGCCGTTCAAGGTAGGCATGGCGCTGTCGATCGTGGGGCCGGACGGCAAGACGGTGCGGTCGTTTTCCCTGTCGTCGGGACTGCATGAGGACGAGTTCCGCATGCTCATCAAGGAGATCCCCGGCGGCAAGCTTTCGCCCTGGCTTGGGCAAATGAAGCCCGGCGACGAGGTGCAGTTTCGCGGGCCCTTCGGGCCCTTTCGCCCGGGCGACCACGGCGGCGATCCGTTCTGCTACATCGCCACGGGCACGGGCATCACGCCGCTGCTCTCCCACTTCCACAGCCACCCCGAGCGGCCGCCCGCGCGCCTGCTGTACGGAGTGCGTCATGTCCGTGAGGCGGTGTTTTTCGACACGCTGTCCGGCTGGTGCCCGACCACCCTTTGCGTCAGCGGCGAGGATCCGCCCGAGGGCCATCATCGCGGCCGCGTCACCGACATCCTGGACACGCTGCCCCTCGAAGCGCCCATGCACTACGACCTGTGCGGCCTGGACGACATGATCTTCGACGTGCGCGATTGGCTCATGGAGCGCGGCGTCGAAAAAGATCGCATCCACCACGAGGTTTTCTTCCGCGCCCCCCGCAAGCTTCCGCCCCTGCCGCCGAAAAAGCCGCCCACGCACGGGGCGTGAGCCGTTCACAAAATTCTCGCGTTTTCGTTTCCTGATCGTATAATGACGTCGTCGCATAGTTATCTTGTGTCAGGAGTTCGAAATGAAGCATCGCATTCCGTCGGCGTTCCTGTGCTCTATTCTACTGGTGATCGTCCTATTCGCATGCACACCATCCGACGACGAGGACGATCCGGTGGGCGTGGATAGGGGGGACGACACGAGCGATGACGACAGCGACCTGAGCGATGCGGACCCCGCGTGCGACCGTGGATGCATGGTGGAATTTTTTGACGCTTCCGCCGATTGCTATATCACCGGTGAAGGAAGCCTGTGCTATCAACCGGTTCGGGAAAAGGCGATCGAGTGCCTGCGCGGTTGCGACAATTGTTTTGCCGATCGGAGCACTCCGGATGGCGGAAGCGTCGATGCCATCGACTGTTATAGCGACGGTTGTGACGATACCGCGCGCGAATCGAGCCGGACTTTTACCGAATGCATGGGCGTTGAGTATGAGTGCATGGTTGCCTGCAATTCGGCGATGGCGGAATGCTGGGATGCCTCCCTTTCCGACGAAGAGCGAGACGTCTGTCAAAAGTCCGAGGTGAATTGCCAAAAATCATGTTTCGCCGCGGCGGAAGACGCCTAGGGCCGGCGTCTCCGGCAATTTGTCGAACGGTATCACGACGGAGTAGACGCCCCGGCACCTGTTCTACGGGATGCTTCATGGGCGGCTGTGTTATTCGACCGACGGCCCTCGCAGCGCCCATGCACTATGACCTGTGCGGCCTGGACGACTTGATCTTCGACGTGCGCGATCGGCCCATGGAACGCCGCGTCGAAAAAGATCGCATCCACCATGAGGTCTTCTTCCGCGCTCCCCGCAAGCTCCCGACGCATCAGGGCTGAATACCTAAAAAAGCTTTGGTGTTTCTACCGACCGAGTCGTATGCTGTCGGCGTTCACTGATGAACTTTTGGTGAGGAGTCCGCGATGCAGCGTCTCATTCTGTGCGTTTTTTTATCCGCGGTTTTCATGACTGTTGGTCTGTTCGCTTGTGGCGGATCCGGAGACGACGACGATGACGACGATTCGGCTTCCGATGACGATGACGACGATTCCGACGATGACGACGACGATTCGACACCGAGCGGATCAAACCCCGTGTGCGATCGTGGGTGTACGGAGGAATTCGTCAACACCAGGGCGAGTTGCCTGATCTCGGGGGTTGGAGGCGACTGCTTCGACAACGCGCGGTCCGCCGCGATCGAGTGCCTTAGCGAATGCGATAGCTGCGTTGACGTCCTCGACGATCCGGAGGCGGCGAGCGTCGATTCGATCTTCTGTTATACGGAGGCTTTTGACTGCACGGAATCGGACCGCGCCATGACCGAGGATTACGCCGAATGCATTGGCGTGGAGTTTGATTGCATGAAGGACTGCAAAGAAGGCGTCGGGACGTGCCTGTCGACCGCTGGGCCCCATTCGGAGATCATGGCCTGCTACGAAGACGAGGCGGATTGCTACAACGCTTGTTTGGAGAACGCCGACGCGTAGATTCCATCAATCGGTCGTACATGGATAGCTAGGGCGGCGGCCCTTAGAACGCCTCCGGCTCGTCCTTCTTTTCGACGCCGCGACTTTGATCTTCCGAGGCGTCTTCCGCCTCCGTCGGCAGCTTGTCGAAGGGCATGACGATGGAATAGACGCCTTCGTGCAATTCGGACTGCACGGCCAGGCCCGATTTGTGGAACACATGCAGCATGGGCCGGTTCGCCGCGAGGACCTCGCCGGTGAAGCCCAGCAGCCCCGCGTCTCGGGCGATGCGCGTCAGGTGGCGCATCTGCTCGGTGCCCAGGCCCTGTCCCTGCCAGTCGTCGCGCATCACGAAGGCCACCTCGGCGAGGTTGTTGGCCGGGTTCTGGTGGTAGCGGGCCACGCCGATGATCTCCGATTCCGCGTCGCCTTCCTCGATGGTCTCCACGACGATGGCGATGTTCTTGGAATAATCCACGTCCAGATACTGCATGATGTTCGTGTGGGGCATGCGCTCGATGGCGGCGGCCCAACGGCGATAGATCGTCTGGTCCGAGAGGTTGTAAAACAGGTCGCTCATCTTCGCCTCGTCGGCCACGCGAATCGGACGCAGTCGCACCTTTCGGCCGTTCTTGGCCGTCACCACCGTTTCGTATTGCTTGGGATAGACGGTGCGGGGCGCGATTTGGTCGACAAAGATGTACCGGCGTTCCTTCGCCGCGGCCAATAGATCGGCGCGAAAATCCGGGTGGGCGATCTGGATGAGGTCCATCGCCCGCTGGCGCACCGTTTTTCCGAGCAGGTCGGCGATGCCGTATTCGGTGACGACATAACGCACGTCGCCACGGCTTGTCACCACTCCGGCGCCCAGGTCCAGGGTCGGCACGATGCGGCTGATGGTGTCGTTTTTCGCCGTGGAGCGGATGGCGATGATCGGCTTGCCTCCCGGACACATGGACGCGCCGCGAATGAAGTCCACCTGCCCGCCGATGCCCGAGAAGAACTTGGTCCCGATGGAGTCGGCGCACACCTGGCCGGTCAGGTCGATCTGCAACGCGCTGTTGATGGCGACCATCTTGTGCTGCTGGGCGACGCGGATCGGGTCGTTGGTGTGGTCGGAGGGGTGGAAGGTGAACGTGGGGTTGCGGTCCACGTAATCGTACGTGCGCTGCCGGCCGAAGGTGAAGGACGCGCAGACCTTGTTGGGATAGATGGTGTTGTACTTGCCGGTGATGTTGCCGTTTTCGATCAGATCGATCACGCCGTCGGAAAACATCTCGGTCCAAACGCCCAAATCCTTGTGGTGGTCCAGGGCCGCGATGGCCGCGTCGGGGATCTGGCCCACGCCGGTCTGGATGGTCGCGCCGTCCTCAATGAGGGAGGCGACGTTTTTACCGATCTCCCGAGCGGTGTCGTCGGGCTCGTCCTTGGGCAGGAGGATCAGCGGGTAGTCCACCGGCACCCAGTGGTGGATTTGTTTCATGGGAATGAAACCCGAGCCGTAGATCACCGGCATGCGCGGATTGATCTCGGCGATCACCAGGCGCGCCGACTCCAGCGCCGCTTTCACGATGTCCACCGACACGCCCAGGTTCACGTAGCCGAACTGGTCGGGGGGCGAGACCTGCACCAGGGCGACGTCCACCGGCATGCGTCGGGAGCGGATGTGCCCGGGGATCTGGGAGAGGAAGACGGGGGTATAGTCCGCCCGGCCCTCGAAAACCGCCTTGCGCACGTTGGCGCCCACGAAAAACGCGTTGTGGCGGAAGTTGGCCTCGTATTTCGCGTCGGTGTAGGGCGCCGGGCCCAGGGTCAGCAGGTGGACGATGGTGTTGTCCGCGAAATGGGACGCCTGCTTTTCCAACTCGGCGACCAGCACCATCGGCTCGGCGGCGCCGGAACCGATGAACACGTGCTTACCCTTGGGAATGCGTCGGATGGCCTCCGCGGCGCTCAGGCGGCGGTCGGCGTATTTCTCCTGCCAGTCCATGAAAAAGCCCCAATCAAGATGCAAAGCGCCTCGCCGGGGCGGGCGCGGATGTTCGGGTCGGGTCGATCCGCCACGGGCGGCGTCCGCTAGGGTGCCGGAGTTTCGTGGCGGGCCGGTGAGCGGGGCGCGACTTCGGCGCCGAATCGAGCCGCCAGGCGACGGTGGCGGTGGGCAAAGACGAATCGCACAATCCCACGAACCATCGGCGTCGTAAAGCCCAGGCGCGGCGTCACCGTCACCCGATCGCGCACCGTGCATCCGGCGCCGTCGTCCTCCACCCATCGTTCGTGCTGCCATCGTCGCTGCAGCCAGGTTGTCGAATCCTCGCGAAACGATCGCCCCGGTCCCACGTGCGCCAAACGCAGGCGATGCACATCGAAGGGCAGGACGCCGAACGCGAGCAGGAGGCTATTAAACAGGAATTCGCCGGTCGGCGCGTCGGCAATCGACAGCGACTTCGCCTCGGCCGGATAGGTCATGCGCACCAGGGGCATCAGCTCGGCGTTGACCCCGTCCATGCGCGTGGCGTGGGCCCAGACCTCGTCCGCGGACGCGGCCAGGCGGGTGATTTTTTCGACGACGAATTCGGCCATCGGGCGACCCCTCGTTTGAAGGTTCCTATTTAGCACAGTGCGAGGATGTCCGTCAGAGGCGCGCACGGTGAAAAAATCGGGACCGGCTCGAATTTCGACGGTCCGAAATGGAATCCAGTCCCCGTTTCATTGGCGATGTCCGAGCCGCGAGCCGCTTGCCCTATCAGAGCCCCGAACGGTAGTGAGGGGTCAAACTCGAACGTTGTTGGCGACGGGTCCGACCAAACAGAGCCGCGCACGGTAGCAAGCGGTCTGGCCCGCCCCGGCACGCCACGCACGATGTGTTAAATAACGCTCGTAGCGTGCAGGCTCTGAAAGGGGCGCGGTCGGGGCTCGGTTAGGTCGTGCCGAATTCAAACGCCCACTTGGCGCGACAATCCACACCGTGCTAATTTCACGGGCCGTTTGACATGACCCCCACCGGATGGGACCGACGATGCTGGACCGAAAATTCGTGCGAGAAAATATGGCCGAGGTGGAGCAAATGCTCGCCAACCGCAAGACCAAGCTCGACCTGGCCGAGTTGGGCCGCCTGGACGAGCAGCGCCGCGAGTTGCAGCACAAGGTCGAATCGCTGCGCCACGAGCAAAAGCAGGCCTCGGAGAAGATTGCCCAAGTCAAGAAAGAGGGCGGCGACGTCAAGGCCGTGATCCAAAGCGTCGGCGTGATCTCCGAGCGCATCAAGGCCATGGAGCCCGAGCTCAAGCAGATCGACGAGCAATACGACGCCCTGCTCATGGTCGTGCCCAACATGCCCGGCCCCGAGACCCCTGTCGGCCAAAGCGAGGCGGACAACGTCGAATTGCGAAAATGGGGCGAGCCGCGCGCGTTCGACTTCGAGGTGAAGGACCATGTGGACGTGGGCGAGGGCCTGGACATTCTGGACATGCCTCGGGCGGCGAAGCTCTCCGGCGCGCGCTTTACCTTGCTCAAGGGCGACGGCGCCCGCCTGTCACGCGCCCTGGTCAACTTCATGCTCGAGACGCACGCCAAAAACGGCTATCGCGAGATCGCGCCGCCCTTCCTGGTCAATTCGCCGACCATGACCGGCACGGGCCAGTTGCCCAAGTTCGCCGAGGATCTGTTTAAGGTCGACGGCAAGGACAAGGACCTGTGGCTCATCCCCACCGCCGAGGTGCCGGTGACGAATATTTTCCGGGACGAGATCCTCGACGAGGGTGATCTGCCCAAGGCCATGTGCGCGTTCACGCCGTGTTTCCGCTCCGAGGCCGGGGCCTACGGCAAGGACACGCGGGGCATGATCCGGGTGCATCAGTTTGATAAGGTCGAACTGGTGTGGATCACCAAGCCCGACGAATCCGAGGCCGCCCACGAACGCCTGACCCGGGACGCGGAGGGCATTTTGCAGGCGCTGAATCTGCCTTATCGCGTCATGGATCTATGCACCGCGGATATCGGTTTCTCCGCCCGGCGCTGCTACGATCTGGAAGTCTGGTTGCCCAGCCAGCAGGCCTATCGGGAGATTTCCTCCTGCTCCAACTGTTGGGATTTTCAGGCCCGGCGGGCGGGCATCCGCTACAAGTCCAAGGGTCAGAAGGGCACGAACTTCGCCCACACCCTCAACGGCTCGGGTCTGGCGGTGGGCCGCACCTTCCTGGCGATTTTGGAGAACTACCAGAACGCCGACGGCACGGTGACGATCCCCGAAGCCCTGCGGCCCTACATGGGCGGGCAGGAGACGATCGAGCCGCCCAAGGCCGAGCCGACGGTGATCTAAATCCGAAAGTCCCGGAAAGGGCGTTGCCGATGCGCAAAAATCTTCGCGAAGAGATCCATCGGAATCTGCGCGAGATTCGCGTGCGCGCCTTCGACATCCTGCCTGCGCTGACGCAGCGTTTCCGTGAGCAGGCCTCCCACCGCCATCCCGAAATGGTGCGCGACGAGTACGACCGTTTCTGGGATCGGGCGTGGGCGTCGGGCGAATACCTGCGCACCGACGGCGTGATCCTCAAATACGACCGGCCGCTCGCCGACTACAGCGCCCTGGATTTCAAGAAGGACGTGGTGGTTGCGTCGCTGCGTCGGTATATCGAGGAACACGGCATCGCGTCGGTGTTGGAGATCGGCTCGGGCGCGGGGATGAATCTGATTTACCTGGCGCAGCTTCTGCCGGAGGTGCGTTTCGTGGGATTGGAGCCGACGTCGAGCGGCGTGCGCCTGGGGCGTGAGTTCGCGCGGGAGATCCCGAAGGAGCTTCGCCTTGGCGACTCGACCGGGCCCCTTTCCAACGTGGAATTCATCCAGGGATCCATTCTGGATGCCGACGCGGTGGAGAGTCTGGAAGGCGAGCGCTTCGACCTGGTTTTCACCGCCGCCGTCCTGGAACAGATGCACAACGAAATCGAGACGGCCTTCGCCCACATTTTTCGTCTGGCGACGCGTTACTTCTATTTCTTCGAGGAATGGCTGGAGGCCAACAGCCGCCTCGAACACTACGCCTATCTGGTGCATCACGATTATTTCCGGTTGTCGTGGCGCTATCTGAGCGAGCGGGGCGATCTGGAAATTCTCGACCGGACCATCCCGGCGATTCAACCCGGTCAGGTGCAGTACGGTGTGGTCTTCGGGCGGAGGGCGACGACATGAATCGGCGGTGGCTCGCGTTGATCGTCGCGGCGGTGCTCGCTTTGGCGGGCGTGTTCGCGTGCGGCAGCGCCGAGGAAGAGGTGAGCTGCGAGGGCGAGACCAAGGCGGGGATCGGCCTTTCGATCGAGGAATGCCTGGAACGTTTCTCGGTGGAAAACGGCTACGACTTCGAGCCCATCAGCGGCAGCGCGCTGGGCGTTGATTTGACGTACGATTATCAGGCGCCGGAGAACGCGGCCGTCGCCTGCGAGGAAGACGAGGGCGCCAACTGCGACCCGGAGACGTTCATGACGGCGGACGCGGCGCTGTGCGTCGCGGATTACCACGGCTTGAAAAAAGGCGAGTGCGGCTGGACGGCGACGATGCGCTATCGCAACTCGCTGGACGCGGTGGCGTGGATGGTCTCGAACGTCACCATCTTCGAACGGGGCGATCGCGGCGGCCGCGAATTGGTCATCCAAGCCACCACCGGCGAACTCCTGGAAGAAAACACTTGGGGCGAGGAGTAGGGCCGTACTCCGCGTGCTGCGCTTTCAGACCAATCCGCCAGAGCCCCGAACAGCTTGCCTCGCCGTAGCCTTGGCGAAGGCGGGGAGTGAGGGGTCAAACTCGAACGATGATTGAGTGGATTTCGTCCAAACGGAGCCCCGACCGTCAGGGAGGGGTTGTCGAGCGGATCAACTCAACGGACGCTTTGGACCGCTTGCTGACGCGCGCGGCTCTGTCGGGCACATACTGAAATCTCGGCTGCGCATTCCACGGCCGACATTCCCCGTCGCGACGCCGCGAAATCTTTTTGCTATCCTCCCCGATCGTGAACAAACGCCTCCAATACATCGCGGCCGGCGTCCTCGTCGCCGTCGTCATCGCCGTGCAGGTCGCGACCAACATCTGGTGGACGCATCGGCACACCGCCTACGACGGCATCAGCGAGGGCGATCTGGTCGCCAAGGCGCTGGAATACGCCGATTTCGTCGACGCCCACCCCTACACCAAGGAACAACTGCGTTACCTGACCGCCCGCGAGCAGCCGACGGACACGCCGCGCCTGCTGTTCGCCCTGGGCTACGAGTTCATGGAACACTTCGGGCGCGGCCAAAACGCATTGTATTACGCCATGACGCTCGTCTTCGCGGTCCTGCTGCTGGGGACGTTCGTGCTGGGCGCGCGGACGGTGGGCCTGTGGCCGGCGGTGTTCGCGACGGCGTTGGTCGGGTTGCTGCCCCAGGTGTACGACTGGTGCCGGGCGTTCACGACCTATCCCGCGGCGACGGCGCTGCTGTGCTTCGCGCTGGTGTTTCTGATCGAGAGCCAAGGCTTCATGCGTCCCCTGGCGACGGCGGCGTTTTTCGTCACGGTGATTCTCATGCTCCTGGTCGAGCGAGGCACCCCGCCGATCTTCCTGGCCGGGCCGGTGGCCTTCGCCCTGTGGCCGCGTGTCCGGGATCTGCGCGAACGACGGCCGATGCGCCTGTTTTGGGTGCATCTGGCGTTGGGGGTCGCGGCGACGCTGTTGGTGGCCGGGCCCTACCTGATGGGCTACGTCACCGGAGGCGCCGCCCACATCGGCGAGCGCGTCACCGAGCGCTGGTTCCAGCCGGGCGACTACTGGTACGGCAAAAGCTTCGTCGGCCACTACTACCTGGTCGAGCTGGCGAAGAAACAGGCGGGCCCGCCGGTGGCGTGGGCGTTCTATTTGTCGCTGATCGCCGTGTGGCGGCGGCCGTTTCGCGGGCGGGGCGTGATTGTCGCGGCGATGGCGGTGCCGTTGGTCGTGTTCACCCTCATCAGCACCAAGGACACGACGTACGTCATGGCCTGGCTACCGCTGGTGTGCCTGGTGATCGGACACGGCGTCGCGTCGCTGCCGGGGGGATGGTTCGCGCGAACCGGAGCGGCGCTGGCGTTGCTGGCGGTGGCGGGCTTCAGCTTCGTGAACTACACGGCCGGCAAGGATTGGATCATCCAAACGCAGATCAACGAGCACAACCCGGTCCTGGGACTGACCCGTTTTCTGACCAACTGGAACGGCCGTTATCAGCCGCGAAAGCCCGATCCGGATTGGCGCTTGGAACAGGTGGCCGACGAGATCGTGGCGCACCTGGACCCGGACGGTCGAAACTACCTTTATTTGCGTTACCAGCCCGGCGGCAAGGACCCGCAGATGGACCTGGGCTTCGCGGTGGCCTACCGGCGGCCGGACGTGGGGTTGATCGTCCGTTTCGAACCGGCGCCCGAGGGCATCAACCCGGATACGGTCGACGTGACGATCCTGCGGGTGGACGATTGGGTGAAAGCCGGGTGCGCGGAAGCGGACGGGCGCATCGAGGCCGCGTTCCTCAAGTGGGGCGAGAACGTGCGTTTCCTGGAATATTTCGACGAGGAACTGCCGACCCTCGACGCCTTCATGCACGACGCCCATCAGACGCTCGTGGGGGAGGGTAATCTCCATCCCGAGCTGTATGAGCGGGTTTACGACTATCGCATCTTCGACGCGTGGCCGGGCGCTTGCCCGGAGCCGGACGGAGCAGCGCCGAATGGAACAGCGCCGAATGGAACAGCGCCGAATGGAACAGCGCCAAATGAAACCGAGCCAATTGGAACAGAGCCCCGACCGTAAGGGAGGGGAGCGAAGTGTATTGTTCCCGTGCATCACAGAGAATTGTCATTCCGAGCGAAGCGAGGAACCTCTCGTGCGCTGTTCGAGGCCGGGTTGGATCATCGGACGAGAGGTCCCTCACTGCGTTCGGGATGACAATGCATTGTGGGAATTTCGTTTCCGCCGGAGCAAACAAAACGCGCGGGACGAATCCGCCCCGCGCGTCGATTGATCGCGAATTGTCGGCCCGTGTCGCCGGCCGCGCCTAGATCTCCCAGCCGATGACCAGGCTCCAGATGCCGCCGCCGCCGGCCACGCCCAGGTCGGCGTCCGTGTTGATGCCGCCCAGGTCGACGCCCTGGTAGGCCAGCGCATAGCCGCGCAGGTCGAACTGCACGCCCAGGTCCAGGCCGTCGTCAAAGCGCCGCACGAAGTTGGCGCCGAATTCGCCGACCACGCCGCCGCCCGAGGCCGCGAACACGCCGTCCACGTAGGCGTTGGACGAACCGCCGCCCACCTTGAGATGCAGGTTCGTGGCGAACTGGTCACGCTTGCCGTAGAGGAAGCGATAGCCGATGCCCAACAGGAAGGCGTCCATGTCGTAATGCAGCGCCCGGCCTTCCAGCGCGGCGTAGCCCAGGTCGGCGTCGTCCTCGTATTCGATGTTTGTCGACGAATAAGAGCGGATCGCCGAGGCGGAGAAGAACAGGCCGTGATCGAACGGCAGCCAGATGGCGTCCAAGCCGCCCAGGCTTTCGCTCATGATTCCGTCCTGGGACGACGTGAAGGTCGCTTCGTCGTCAAATCCCGACGGCGCGGAATCGAAATCGAAACCGCCGGCCGTGCCGATATTGCCGCCGCCGGCGCGGATCAGAAACATCCAGTCATTGTCCGGAACGTTCGACGTCGCCGCCGCCGTTTCGCTGTCCTGTGCGGTCGCGACCGACGCGAATCCCAACACCAACATCAGCACCAAGAGCCCGTATCCCCATCTCATGGCAACACTCCTTGCGGGAAACTGTCCCTAAATTGAAAATTGTCCCTTCGTTTCCTTGCCCGTCCGCGGCGAACCCTTCAACCGCGGCGGATCTGTTCTAGCGTAGTCACCGGGCTTGACCGTTGTCCAGCCGAAACGCATTGCTCCCACCCCTAAGAAACGAGGCCCCGCGTCGGAGGGTGACGCAGGGCCGAATGAAGAATGTGACGGCTGAGGAACGCGGATGTCGGTTGCGGTCTTGGGAGGGAATGCTATTCGGATCGCCTCCAGGTCGGATTCTCGATGCAGTCGCGGGCGGCTGATATCATCGTCACGGCCGCCGATCGCGTCTGCGCCCCTTAGTGCGAGTTGAGGTCATCTCCTCTCGCGAGCGCCGCTCCGAATGCTGAGAAGAAGCGACGCTTACCCCACCCCTATCCAACAGCAAGACCCGCGCCAAAAAGCGGCTCGTCCAAAAACCCCTGAAATATCCGATGACTATCGTTCACGCGGTCGAGCGGGCCATGGAGGGATAGTGAGATTCGGTTTTACCAAAATGGTCGGGTGAATTTGAAAACTTGCCGGAATAACAAAGGAATTGGCGCAAGTTGACCAAAATGGGAGAGATGATTTTATTGGGTGGGTCGAGGCAAGTGAAGTTCCGGTGCATCCCTGGGAAGAAAGTCAGGCCCCGTGGCGTTCTTGTCACGCCCGGTTGCGCGCGTCGCCATTGTCTCCGTTTAGGTTCGCCGTCTTTTCCCGGAGCCGCCGGGACGGACGATTCGGTGCGCGATTCGGGATCGGCCCACGACTTGCGTATCGAAGATCAAAGCATTATCCTTCGCGCCACTTGTTCATGCAATGTACTGGTAGACCGCCTCTTTGGTCTTGAGGATCGGCGAGGCGACGGGGCCGTACCGGGGATGCACCGCTAGGGGAAATTTGCGCCCGATTTGGCGCTTCGACCACGCCGCCACCGGCGGGGGAACAACCACATGCTCGCAACGCACCCGCATCGCATACGCCGCCTCTCGTATGTTCTGTTGACCATGCTCCTGACTCTGACGTTTTCGACGGCCTGCGCCGAACGGGAAGATACGGACAAGCCTTGGGAAGGCACCGCCATCGGCGCCGACGACGATGACGATGACGACGACGAGGTTTCGGGCAACGTCAAGATCCAATCGGTTTCCGGCGATTGGGGCGACATCGACGTCTTCTTCGCCCTGACCCCGGCGGATCGGGCGAGCCGCAGCATCATGCGCTTGGAAATGCAGGGGCCGTGCACCGGCGCCGAGTGGGCCCCGGCCGTCTTCAGCGGCGGCGGCGCCGGCCTGGTTCCCGGGCGTCATTCGGTGACGTGGCATTCGTGGGACAGCGAAGCCGGCTGCGCGGGAACGGTGAGCCTTCGCCTTGTCACCAACCAGGACGAGGTCTCCGCCCCCTACGAATTCGAGATCGACAACACCCGCTCCGGCCAGGACGGTTTTGTGGACTTCCCCCAGTTCGACCAGGGTCTCAACGACCTGGAGATTCCCGCTTTCGATTGGGCGGTGGATGTCCTGACCGAAGACCCGTCGGTCGACTTCGTGGCCACGCGCTACGGCGAGACCTACGAGGTGTACGCCAAGCGGGGCTATGTCATCTTCCAGCGGGTGAACACGGCCCACGGCTACGAGTACGAGGTCCTCGAAGAGGACAACAACCCGATCGCGGTGCAGGAAGTGGACTTCGCGGTCGAATTGGATGACCTGCTGGCCCTGGGCGGCAATCCGAACAACGCCAACTGGCCGGGCGAGGGCTACCCGGACGGCGACCCTCGCCTGTCCTTCCCCGAGCCCGAGGACGACAGCTATCCCTTCGGCTATCACCGCATCGCGGCCTATTTCGACCATCCGGACTCGGCCGACATCATGATCAACTGGAAGGGCTACGCCCACTCGGTCAGCTACGTGGGCAACCACGGCAGCCTCAACGTCATCCAAAGCCGCAGCCCCCTGCTGATGTGGGGCAAGGGCGTCAAGCCCGGCGTGGTCGACGAGCCGGTGCAACAGGTGGACGTGGCGCCCACCGTGGCCAAGCTCATGGGCATGCAGCCCACCTTCGGCATCGACGAGCGGGGCATCTGGTCCAACAATGTGCTGCTGCGTTGGCAGGACGGGCATGTGATCGACGCCGCCTTGGACGGTCGGACGCCGGCTCACACCATCGTCATCATCATGGACGGCCTGACGCACACCGAGATCCTGGACAAATACGAGAACCAGCCGGAACTGGTGCCTAATTTCTCCCGCTTCTTCGACGAAGGCGCCTACGCGAAATACGGCAGCATCTCCAACTGGCCGTCGGTGACGTACCCGGGGCACAACGTGGTCGGCTCGGGCATGTTCAGCGGCCACCACGGCATCGTCGACAACAAGTACTACATCCGCGACGACGCCTATCGGGCCAACCCGATCGACACGCTTCTGCTGTCCGAGTCGCTGTTTAACACCTACTGGCCGGGCGAGACGCTGCACATCGCGGCCCATCGCAACTTCGGCGATTGGGATCCGTCGAGCGGCCAGGGCGTGTTCACCGCGGCCCTGTTCGATCCGTCCACCCTGGGCGCCGACAAGGCCTCCCTCGAGTTCCGCGATCATTCGGGCTACGTGCCTTTCGGCGGTCTGGGCGCGGAGTGGCCGTTGGAGGTGCCCGGCGCCGATCCGGAACTGATCCATACCTCTTCGCAGGTCATGGAGATCCTGTCCAAGCTGGCGATGAACGAGCTGTACAACCTGTTCGACAATCCGCTCGTGCCCCGACCGGCGTACACGATCATGAACTGGATCACCACCGACGACTCGGGACATAAGAACGGCCCCCACGGTCCGGAGATGACGAAGGTCATCGCCCACAACGACGAACTGTTGGGCATTCTGTTCGACTGGCTGGAGCAGTGGGGTATCGAGGACGAGACGGCGATCTTCATCACCTCGGACCACGGCATGCAGCTCGGCGACCCGACCCGGGGCGGCTGGCCGCCGGACAGCCTGGACGCGGCGGGCATCAAGCGCTCGGCGGACACCTACCTGGGTGTTTATCTGGCCGTGCCGGTGGCGACCTTCGAGCCGGAGACGGTGCAGGCGGGCGTCGAGACGACCTACACGGTCGCCGTGACCGACGAGAACCGGGGCCTGCCCATCGCCGGAGCGACGCTGACGATCGACGTGGACGGCGACGAGACGGTGGTGATCACCGGCGAGGACGGTCTGGCCGAGTTCACCGCCACCGCCGCCGGCGAGATTGACGTGCATGTGGAGCAGGCGGATTTCACGCCCTCCGATTACACGATTCCGACGGCGAAATAGCCGGGGATCCTGAAATGGACGCGACCTTCAAACGAACGGGACCGTTGATGCGAGCACTTTTCGGACGATGGATCGGCGCGGCGCTGGTGCTGGCCCTATTGGCGGCCGGGCCGACAGCCTGCACGCACGGCGACGAGGACGAGGACGACGCGAGCACGTCGGACGATCCCTACGGCGAGATCGACCTTCAGGTCGCGGCGCCGGGTCTGGACGGCAAGGTGGAGGTCTTCGTCGACGAATGGGGCATCCCCCACATCTTCGCCACCACCGACCACGACGGCTTCTACGTGCAGGGCTACATGGCCGCCCGCGATCGCTTCGGCGAGATGGAGCTGGCCCGGCGCATCGGGACGGGGACGTTGGCCGAGGTGGTCGGCAACGTGCCGGGGGTCGGGTCCCTGTTGGCCGGTGTCGTCGTGAATCTGGTCGACAACAATTTCCGCAACCTGTTCACCCTGCGCGACGGGCGGCAGCTTCCCGACGCCATCGTGGAAACCATGAACGACGAGTCCGTGGCGGACGTCCAGGCCTACGCGGACGGCATCAACGCCTTCTTGTCCGACCTGGTCCTGGGGATCAACGAGGCCGAGAAGCCGACGGTGATCAACGGCATCATCAATGTGCCGGTCGAGCAGATCCGCGAATGGACCATTCGGGACACCGCCGCGGTGATGGCCGTGAATATGTGGTCGGCGATCAATCCGATCAGCCGCGAGTTGGAATACGGCGAGGCCCTGGCGCTCCTGGGACCGGAGAAATTCTACGATTTTTACCGCGCCCAACCGGCGACCGACGCCGTGATCACGCCGGACCTGGGAGCCAAGAGTCGGCCCATGGGCGTCAGCGACGAGGTGATGGAGCATCTGCGGGAAAAATCCGAGGAGTTCCGCCGGGTGTTGCCGTCCCTTCAGGCCGCTCGCGACGCGATCCGGGCGATGAACAGCACCCTGGCCACGCCGGGCGATCATTCGAACAACTGGGCGATTTCCGGCTCGCGGACCGCGTCCGGCCACGGCATCTACGCCAGCGATCCCCATTTGTCCATGCTCAATCCCCCGTTTTTCTGGCTGTCCCACGTGGACTCCAAGCTCATGGGCGACGGCAACATGAGCTTCGCCGGATACGGGCTGCCCGCCGCGCCGGGGATCCAGTTCGGTCACAACGGACGCGTGGCCTGGGGAGCGACCAACGCCGGATACGACGCCTATGACGCCTACGTCGAGCAGGTCGATCCGCTCAATCCGGATCGGGTCTTCTTCGAGGGCGGCACGGTCACGATGGACACCTACGTCCAGCACTACGAAACCAGCACCGACGGCTCCAACGCGCCGGTCGAAAAGGAAATCGCCGTCGTTCCCCATCATGGCCCGATCCTGGACGGCTCGTGCGTCAATAACGCGGACGGCGCGTCGTGCATCAGCTTGAAATGGCACATCGACCCGCCGGGCGACGAAGTCAACGCCATCCTGGGGGCCCACCTGGCCGACAACGCCGAAGAGGCCCTGGAGGCCTTCAGCGGCTACCGTCGCGGCCTGTATAGCTGGGCCTTTGCCGACGTGGACGGCGGCATCGGCTACACCTCCGCCGGAGAGATCCCGATCCGCGACGACTGGCAGACGTACAATCCCTGGCTGCCCCTGCCCGGCACCGGCGAAGCCGAATGGATCGACTGGGTGCCCGACGCGGTGCAGTCCCGGCTGCTCAATCCGGCCAAGGGTTATCTGTCCACCGCCAACAACGACATCTTCGGCACCATCCAGGACAACGATCCGACCGACGATCCGTATTACTGGTACTACCGGGCGGACATCGGCTATCGGGCCAAGCGCATCGAGAACCTGCTGGAAGAAAAGGACTCCTACACGGTCGAGGACGTCAAACGCATCCAGACCGACGTGGACAGCCAATGGGCGCGGGACCTGCTGCCGAGCATGCTGGCCGTCATCGACGATAACGAAGGCCTGCTGACCGGCAACATGGCCCCCGCCGTCGAGCGCCTGCGCCACTGGGGCTTCGACCAGCCGGCGGCCACGCCCGATCGTTTCCGGCCCCAGGTGCCCACTCAGGAGGCGATCGACGAGTCCATCGCCACGACGCTTTTCCACGTCTGGTTCGCTCGCTTGGCCTACCGCACCTTCCATGACGATTTCGACGCCGTGGGCTTGGATTTGCCCGGCGACGGGACGGAGAGCGGCCCGCAAAACGAGACCCGGGCGCTGCTCAACCTGTTCAGCAACGATCCGGACACGATGTACGGCGAGGCCTGGTTCGACGACGTCACCACCGCCAAGGTCGAGACACGCGACGATATGGTCGTGGGCGCCCTGGCCGACGCGGTGGCGTTTTTGGAATCCGAGTTGGGGCCGGACATGAGCGAATGGACCTGGGGGCGGCTGCACCTGGCGACCTACGCCGTGGCCTTCGAGGGGATTTCGATTCCCGGTTTCATCGCTCCGGCGATCGCGGACGTGCCCATGGACGGCGGCAACTTCACGGTGGCCGTGGCCAACACCTACGGCCTTTATGACGAATTCGAGGTCTCCCACGGTCCGGCGTGCCGCATCATCGTGCAGCTCGACGGAGACGACACCGAGGCCTGGGTGGCCACGCCCGGCGGTCAGGTGGAGCGGCCCGACTCGCCGTACTACGAGCATTTGATGGACGAATATCAATCGGGCGAATACGTCCCGCTGCTGTTCAAACTCGACGATATCCTCGAGGCGACCGAGCAGCGGATTCAATTCACGCCGTAAAGACTCTCAAAGGACGCCGAACGTCCTACGCCAAGGCGGGCGCGTGCATTCGATGAGGAAAGAGAGGGTGAGCTGATGGAGGGTCCCATGCAGATGAAACGGTGGGGAGGTTTGGCCCTGGTGTTGGGGCTGTTGCTCGTGGCCGCACCGGCGACGGCGCAGCAGGTGATTCCCGATCTGTGGCCCGTGGACGAGGACGACGTGGAGTCGGACCCGGCCCTGGGTGATCTGGATATTCTGGACGAGTTGCGGGCCGCCAACGTGATCGACGAGGCCACCTACGAGACCGCGCGGCGCAAAGTCGCCCGGAAGCGGCTCTCCGCGCTGCATCCGACCGGAACGGTGCTGGTGGCCTACACGCCCGAGAACGAGACCGAGTACGACGACTTCACGACCTATCCGGGCTCGCCGGACGAGGAACGCGGATTCTGGCTCAACAAGGCGGATCTGGGTCTGGAAGGATCGGTGATCTTCCCGTGGCTGTCCACCAAGCTCATCCTCGATTCCAAGTCCAACGACGACGGCTCAATCGGCGTGCGCGTGGATCAGGCGAGCATCAAGGCCGCCGTCACGCCCAACTCGATGAAGGACGATCCGGTCGTGCCCAAGTGGGGCCTGCTGGTCGGCGCCCAGAAGATTCCCTTCTCCCGCCAGTCCAACAAGTCCACGGGGCAGTTGCAGTTCATCAGCCGCTCCGTCGTCGTTTCCGAGATGCCGATCCGCTACGACATCGGCGCGACGTTGCTGCAAAAATACAAGCTGCAGGACGCGGCCAACGGCAAGGAATGGGCGAACTTCACGATCGACGCCGGCATCTACAACGGCCGGGGCGACCATGTGTACGTCAACGACAACAACGACGATTCCATGGTAGCGCTGCGCGCCAGCGTCGACCTGTTCGGCACCATGGCGCCGGGCGAGGGCGACCTGATGCCCCGCTACTGGCCTCACAAGCTGGCTGCTAACGATCCCGAATCCCTGTGGCCCAAGCTGTCCCTGGGATTCAGCTACCTGAACAACAAGGACATCGACCGGGACGTCACCGCGATCGGCTATGACGCCGAATTCCGCTGGTCGGGTTTGTCGGTGCAGTACGAACGCATCCACACCCTCTATGAGCCGGACCTGGGCGAAGTGACCGTGGCCGACACGTTGGCCGACGATTGGGAGACGGACGGCTGGTACGTGCAGGGCGGCCTGTTCATCATCCCCCGTCACCTGGAACTGGCGGCCCGGTACGAGGAATACATGCTCGACCTCCAGACCGATCTGGACGACAAGCGCGTCGTCTCGGCGACCACCTACGGCGTGAACCTGCATCTGGCCACCAAGCACCGCCTCAAGCTCATGGCCAACTGGGTCGAGCGCGGCGAGTTGGAAGGCATGCCCGAGATCGACAACGACACCTTCACCGTGCAGGGCGCGCTGTCGTTCTAAGGCGCCTCGGAGTGGATCGATCCTGATCGACGCTGTTTTTCGCTTACGTATCCCCGTCGCGGCGGCCGTTCTGGCCGCCGCGCTCTGCTTTGGCGCCGGATGCAAGGCCTCCGCTCCCGATTCCGAAGCCCCCGCCGAGCCGACGTCCGCGCCGAAATATCGCATCGTCTCCCTTTTGCCGAGCCTGACCGGCATCGTGATCGAACTGGGGTTGGCCGAGCATCTGGTCGGCGTGACGTCCTACTGCTCCCGGCCGGAGTGCGCCGATCTGCCCAAGGTCGGAACGCAGTTCGCGCCGGATTACGAGCGTGTGGTGGGACTGCGTCCGGATGTGGTGCTGGTGGAAAAAGCCCACAGTGAAGTGGTCGACCGTTATACGAAACTCGGCGTGCCGACGCTGGTGCTGCCCACGGACAGCATCGAAGGGGTTTACGAATCCATCGGTGCGGTCGGCGAGCGATTCGGCAAGGTCGACGAGGCGCGGGCCCTCATCCACCGGATGCAGTCCAAATTCGACGAAGTCCGCAGCCGCGTCAAAGGCGCGAAGCCGGTGCGGACGCTGCTAATCCTTGGGCTGGACGGCGACAGCCTGCGCCAGCTTTTCGCGGTGGGCGGCGGGAATTTTATGGATCAAATGGTGAAAATCGCGGGCGGGGAGAACGTCCTGGCCGACGCGGCCATCGACTACCCGCGCCTGTCCAAGGAACTGGTCGTGCAGCGCTCGCCCGAGGCCATCGTGGTCATCGCCGAGCCTCGGAAAAACAACGCCGATCTTTTCGCGGCGCAAAAGAACCTCTGGGCCGACCTGGCCACGGTGGACGCCGTGCGCAACGATCGCATCTATCTGGTCGACGGGCCGCAGGTGCTGTTGCCCAGCCCGGACATGCCGAACACGGCCGAGCGGATCGCCCGGGCGCTGCATCCGGAGCGTTGGGAAAAATCGAAAAACGACGCTAATTGACGTCGGGCGACGAGGGGGCGCTGGGTGTGGGCGCCTCGGAGCGGCGATTGGTCCACGAGTGACGCGCGATGCGGAACGACCCCACCAACGCAATGAGCCCGCCGAAAAGCGCCAGACCCACCAGCCAGAACAGATAGCTCGCCAATCCGACGACCACCATCGCCGGCACCAACACCACCATGCGCAAGACTTTTAACGGCCAGGGCAGATCCTTGGGCGTCAGGACCGCCTGCAACTCATCGGCGGCTTCGGCCAGGGGAGTGGAATGGCGGTCCGTCGGCGTGTCGGTCGCGGAGGCGGCGCCGTTGGCGTGACCGTTGGCGCGCCCGTTGGGGCGGGTGTTGTCGGGAGTCGGCGAGGTCATGGGTCGGTCGTTCCTTGCCGCGCGGGCGGCGTGTTCGCGGGCGATGATAATCCGGCCGGTCGGGGCGTTACAAGGGCGGGGGGCACGGGAAAGGGGATTGGAGTTCCATGGAATCAGAGCCCCGACCTGTAGGGAGGGGTCTGGCGCGGATCAGCATGAAACCAGCGTTGTTCAGCGCGTCGTGCGTGGCGTGCCGGGTCGGAGCGAAGCGACGCCCACAATGGCACTCCCAACCCTCGCGCCGGCGTGCAGGATACCCCTGGTATCCGTTAGTCCATGGCGACTACACCATTTAGTCGTCGTCGGCTCCGGCTTCGGCGGCGGCCTTGAGCAGGGCGCTGTTGGGGTCCAGGTTGCTGGCGCCGACGGTCCAGACGGTGCGTTGGGGGAAGGGGATTTCGATGCCCTCTTTGTCGAACGCCTGCTTGATGCGCAGGTTCAGCTCGCGCTTGACGTCCCACTGGGCGCCGGGTTTGACCTTGACCCACACGCGAAAGACGATCGACGAGTCGGCCAGCGACTCCACGCCCATGACGGACGGCGCCTCGTACATTTTGATCTTCCAGTCGGGCTCCTTGTAGATCTCCTCGCCGATGCGGTTGAGGATGCCGCGCACCTTGACCAGGTCCGACTTATAGGCGACGCCGATGTCCAGGATGGTGCGGGCCCAGTTGTGCGTCAGATTGGAGACGACGGTGATCTGGCTGTTGGGAATGGAATGCACCGTCCCCTCCAGGTCGCGCAACACCAGACGACGCAGGGAAATGCTCTCCACCAGTCCCGCGACGCCGCCGGTTTTGACCACGTCACCGACGGAAAGCTGGTTTTCGGCCAGAATGAAAAATCCGTTGACGATGTCCTTGACCAGGTTTTGCGAGCCGAAGGAAACGGCCAAGCCGAGGATGGCGAAGGCGCCCATGAGGGGGGTGATGTTCACGCCCAGCGCGTCGAGGAACAGCAGTCCCAGCACGAAGAAGACCAGCCCGCGCAGCACGCCGGAAAAGACCGTCACCAGGGTGCGGGTGCGTTGTTCGCTTTCGGGACCGGAGACGGCGGTGTTGCGTTCGGAGCGTCGGATCAGGACGTTGCCGATAAAGCGGATGATGCGTCCGATCAGCCAGCCGAGCAGCACGATGGCGATGAGGATCAGGCCCTTGCTCAAAACCAGGTCCCACGCCGTGCGCAGCAGGACGTCGGGCAGGCGGGTGCGCTCCTTGGCGATGGCCTGCTCGATTTCGGAGGCGCGCTGCTTTTTGAGTTCGGAGACGGCCTCGGCGTACGAGCGGTCGCCCGCGTATTGGTTGATGAGCCGGTTCTGCTCACCGATTTCCTTGCGCAGTTCCTCCCGCCGCGCGGCGACCTGCTTGAGGCGGTCGCGCCACAGGCCGCTCCAGGTCGACTCGCCCCGGTAGGCGGCGGACAACTCCTCGGTGACGGTTTCCTCCCGCTGCGTGAGTTTGGCGTCGGCGGACTGGGTGGCCAGCTTCATGCGCGCGGCCTTGATGAGTTCGCCGTAGAGATCCACTTTCGCCTCGGCTTCTTTTTGCGCGGCGATCTGGTTTTCTAACTGGCGCTGAAGGTCGTCGAGGATGCGCTTGTGGCGCTCGTAGGTGGAGAACTCGTCGCGGGTGCCGTCGTTGGTGAAGAATTTGGGAATGGATCCGGCGGCGGCGTCGTCCGCGGCCACGTTGGCCTCGGCGTTCTGGGCGGCCTGAGTCGCTCCGGCGGAGACGATCTGCTGCAGGCGCGTCTCGTGGGCCTCCAGGGCAAGATCCAAGGCCTGAAGATATTGATCCAGGTTGGTCAGGCGCTCGCGCATCAGCTCCATGTAATGGGACAGCGCCTCGACGCGCCGGGCGTATTGCTCCTTCTTGCGTTGATTGGCCCGTTTATCGCCCAGGGCTTCGGCCTCCTTGCGATAGAGGCTCACCAGGCGCTCCACCGGCGGGATCTGCTGTTCGCGATAAACCCGCCACTCCCGCGTCAGGCTCGCCAGGTTCCGCAGGTCCACCACCATCAGGCGAAGTTTTTCTTCATCGTTTTTCGCCAGTTGGGAATCCAGCGTGGACGCGGGAATCGGGGAGGGAACCTGGGCGATCATCTCGCGCCAGGAGGCTTCGACGTCTTCCAGCGTCGCCTCGGGCAGCGGCGTGGGGACGGGCGTCGGCGCCACGGGCACGGCGGCGGGCGCCGGGGTCGCCGGAGCCGCGGCGGGAGCGGGGGAAGCCGCGGGCGCGGGGGAAGGCGTGTCCTGGGCGAAGGCGCCGGGCACGGCCGGAAATATCAGCACCATCAAAACAACAACAGCAAATCGACGCATCGGTTCGCGGTCCTTTTTCGGGATCGGAGTTGGAAAGCGGCGTCGAAGGATCGAACGACCCACGGCGCCTTGCCTTACCCATGGGTATCCGCCGATTCGCTCACCGTCAAGGGCGGCGGCCTTTGGCGGGGCGGGGCCCTGTCGCACGGCTCACGAAATTTCCGAGGTGAAAATGGAGAAATCGGCCGGAGAAAAAGGGGCGCCGGGACCGAGATGGACCTCGGCCCCGGCCCGCGCTCAGGAGGGTGAGCGCTGTAAGGAACACCATCAAACGGGATCGAAGGGCGAAACGGACGCGCGCCGGTGAATATTGCTGGTCTTGTGGAACGTGCGCCCGAATGACGCCCGAACGTTCCGTGGACCTTCGACCCGGCCTCAGGATAGACGGGGCGGCGGGCTGTTCCGTGTGACAGGTGTCACTGACGAAAAGAGGGAATTTCGCTGTGGCGACGCGCGGTTACGCGCTGGGGACGGACGTTCGGACCGAGGCGATGTAGTGGCCGGTATCGATATCCCGGTCGGCCAGGTTGATCTGCGTGTCCTCGTCGACGGGCTCGCCGTCGGCGTCGCGCAGGAGCTGCACGACGGGCCGGAACGGGTCGGAGCGATTCGGGTCGACGACCATGGCCGTCTCGTTGGTCGTGAGTTTGACGAACGTGCCCGGCGGATACATGCCCACGGCGGTGATGAAATGGGCCAGCACCCGGGGTTCGAATTCCTCCCCCGCCTTGCGGATGAGCATGGGCGGGATTTCCTCGGGTTTGGCGTTTTCCGTGCCGTGCAGATAGCGCTCGTAGGCGTTGGCGATGGCGATGATATTGGCCAGCAGGTTGACGCGACGCTCGCCGGAGGCGCGGGACGGGGTCGGGTAGCCGCTGCCGTCCCAGCCACGGTGATGCTCGTAGACGACGACGATCGCCGCCGCCGGCACGGTGGGCAGGGACTGGAGGATGCCCACGCCGCGCAGGGGATGCTCGTGAAGGATGCGCGGGTCGGTGGAGGTGTGGATGATGCCGTCCTCGAACCGGGGCGGGATGTCCATCTTGCCCACGTCGTGCAGCAGGCCGGCCAGGAACAGGTCGGTGAGCTGCGTCGGCGTCAGGCCCATGGTCTTGCCGGCTTCGTAGGCGATGATCGCCGTGTTGATGCTGTGGCCGACCAGATCGTCGGGCGCGCGCCGGGTGTGCAGACGGGAGATCAGGGCGAAGTGATCGTCCTGCAACGACCGGATCATGCGGTTGGCGATCTGATGCACCAGGTCCAGGGACGGCGAGGAGCGCGGGTTGAACAGGCTCACGAAAAATCGCGTCAAGGCGTGGCGCATGGACGCGTAGATGTCCCGGGCGTCTTCGGTGTCGGTGGAGATGTCGTAGTTCGACTCGGCGATGTCCACCCGCTGCAACAGGATGTGATGAATGTCCCGGTTGAGCATCTCCTGGTTGTGATTGCCGCCTTCCCAGGGATCGTCTTCGGTCAAAATGTGCAAAAACGCGGCGATCTCGTCGGCGGTCACGCCCTTGCGCACCGACAGAGACGAAATGCCCCGTTCCTCGGCCGCCTTGAGCAGGGGACGCACCAGCAGGGAGACACGATTGAGCGGCACCTTCTCAAAGACGATCTCGCCGCCCAGGATGACGATCGTCCACGACTCCTGACTTTGGAAATAGTCGTTATAGATTTCGACGAGGCGCTCGTCGCTGACGCGCAGGATCGTGTGCCCCTCGGGATAAAGCGAGCGGTTGCGAAGGCACAGGGAGAAGGCCTTGAGGATCTCCTCGGTGAGCGACATATTGCGTCGAAGGGCGGCGGTTTCGCTCATGGGGATTGGGTCTCCTACATCCCGCGCAGGGATTCGCTGCACGCCCGCTTGACCGCGCCGCGCAGGCTTTTGGATCCCTTGGTCAGAATATTCTTGGCGTGCAGGTCGCCGATGTTGGCCAGCGCCTTGGCCGCCGTGGTCAGCATCTGCTCGTCCACCCGCTTGAGCAGTCCGGTGCCCAGCAGGTACTTCTCGATCAACGACACCGCCAAGCCGTCCTTGAGATACCCCAGGGATTCGATGGCCAGTTCGATGGACTTTTCGTCGTCGTCGAAGGGATGTTTCTCCGACAACTGAGCCCGTAGCGCCTCCGCCGCCGGACGGGACCCGGCGCACGACCCCAGGCCCAGGATCGCCTGCTGGCGCACCCCCGGGTCCTTGTCGTGCATCAGGTCGATGAGCAACTCCACGGCTCGCTGACTGCCCACGCCGCCCAGAGCCCGGGCGGTTTCCTTGCGGACGCGGGCGTCGTCGTGGGCGGCGGTTTCGGACAGGAGCTGGTCCATGCCCTCGGGTTTCATCTTGCCGATGACGGCGATCATGTTGCGCACCACGTACCAGCGGTCGTTCTCCAGCGCCTGGGCGATGGCCGGAAGGATTTTGGTGCCCGCCGAGGAGAGGATGTCGATGAGCACATGCCGGGCGCCGCGATCCTGCTCGTCATCCAGCGAACGCAGAATCGGCTCGTAGGCGGCGGAGCCCAGGCCGGTCAGGATCCCGCCGATGGCCTTGGCCTCCTCCCGGCCCCAGTTGTGCAGGGCCGAGACCAGCGCCTCGGCCACCTCGGGCCGACGCAGACTCATCAAAATGGCCCGGGCGATTTTGCGCGAGCCGTCGAATTCGTTCTTGGTGCTGGCGTGCTTGCGCAACAGGCGCATGGCCCGGTCGGCCAAGGCGTACCGGCCCGTGTGGACGAAGCCCACGATCATCTCGCCCAGGTCGTGGGCGTAGAATTCGTAAGTCCCCAACTCCCGCTGGCTTTCCAGCAGATCCAGGAGGTTGAGCAGCGCCTCTTCCTCCAAGCGGGCGTCGTTCACGTCCGAAGCCAGTTCGGGAATGTCATGGAGGTTGTCTTCCAGGAACTGGTAGACCGGCATCGCCCCGGCGGACTGGCGTTGCTGCACGCTCTCGATGGTTTCGGCCAGGCGGCGCAAATGGGCGTTGAATCGCGGCGTGCGCGAGCAGCGGTCCATGATCGGGCCGAATCGCGGATCGTGACGCGGGTCCAGGTCGCCGACCAGGGCGGAGATTTCCGAGAGGATGCGCGGCTCGTTGCGGCTTTTGAGCCAGTGCTTGTACGTCATGCAGAATTCGTCGAGCCCGCACAGCGTGGGATCCAGCCCCTCGAATAACGAACGGCCGATGTCCCGGTCGCTGAGGATGTCCAGATAGGGCGCGAAGGCCAGCGCCGCCTCGTTGGCCTGGCTCATCTGGGCGATGGCCGTGTTCTGCAAAATGATGTAGCGGCTGCGCGGGCTCAAATGCTCCAACACCGAAACGATGCGCGCCTCGTGGTCGTTGCGCTCCTCGATGGTGTCGGGCGGGGGCATGGAGGTAATCAGCGAGAAGAAATCGTTGGCCGCCTGGGCCATCTCGTTGGCGTCGATGGTGGCGGCGATGGCCGAATCCAACAGGGCGGCCAGACGCGGCGCGTCCTGGAGCATCCGGGATACGAACTCCTGATCCTCGGACGAGTCGAACGTCTGGGACTTGCGCCAGCTATTGGCGATGCGCCGCCAGACCTCGGCGTCGGACAGATCGCCCATGCGTTCGGCCAGATCCTCTTCGTCCAGGTGATAATCGATCTCGATGATATGGATCGAATGCACCCCGTTGTCCGAGAGCATCTTCTGGTAGCCGCCCATGGCCTTGACGTCGAAGGGGTCGAGTTCCATGGATTTGAGGAAGCTGGTGAGCTGGCTTTGGTCCACGCCCCGGTGGAACGTCACATGGCTGACGCTGTGCTGATGCAGCGAGCGGGAGAGGGCGTCGATCCAGTCCTGGCCCCGGACTTCCTGGTCGTCCACATAGAGCCGGTCCTGGCCCACGCCGATCGACAGGGACGAATGGGATTTGAAGTATCGTTCAAATGAATGGACGAGGTCGTCGAGGGATTGGGAGAGCGTCGGATGCCCCACGGGATACATCCGCGCTTTTTTAAGCAGGCTGGCAAATCCGGACAGAACAGGTGTGCTGTCCCGGATTCCCGGCGCGACCGATGCCATACACCCTCCGAAAAAAGGGGCTGCCTGCCGTCCTTTTCCCGCTTGTAGAGTATCGGAAGTTGCGGGCCGCCGTTGAAAAGGCGCGTTTCACGCCCATTCCTTTTTTCAACGACCGCCGGAGTTTTCCCCATCGACGATTAGAGCAAACAATATTAGCACAGTCTTCTCCGGCCCGCATGTCGGGATTTTCGCTAAGGGTCCGTCGTGAGGGATGCCCCGATAGGTCCGAACCGGGCGGTTTGTCGTTGGCGAACGGCGTCGGGAAGCGTAGGATGTTTCCCCAATCAGACATGACCAAGCGCGAGGATCGAATCATGGCCCCATTTGGACGATGGACCTTCGGCGTGGCGATGTTGCTCGTTTTCTTGCTCGCGGGCGGGACGGCCTTGCCGGGCTGTTCGTGCGGGGACGACGATGACGACGACGATTCGGCGTCCGACGACGACGATGACGACGTCTCCACCGACGATGATGACGATGACGACGACGATCTGACCGACGTGGACGCTTTGATCCAGGAGGGCAAGGACTGGCTCGCCTTCCCCGAGGGCGACAAGGCGCGACAGTCGTTCATGGCGGCGTTGGAATTGGAACCGGACAATCGGGAGGCCCGCTACGGCGTGGTCCTGTCCGATTTTGTGCATTCGATGGATGTGTATTCGGTGCTGACCGACTATATCCTGTCGTTCATCGAATACGGCGGGCCGGTCAAAAGCGGCGCGGTCGAAAGCGGCCTGATCGAAAACGGCAAGGCCGAACAACTGCCCGGCGACGACTTCCTCAACAACCTCCTGCAAATCGTCATCGACGGCCTGTTCCGCGAGCGGGCTTCGGAATTGATCGAATACGCCGACGGCCTGGAAGGCTGCGACTGCGCGTTTATGCATCCGGGCATTCCGATCTACGTCCACTACGAAAAGGTCATGGAATTGGCCGGCGAATTCGACGCGGGCGAGCTGTATCAGTCCAAGGCCTTCGCCGGATCGCTGAGCGCGCTGTTCTACCATCTCTACGCGATCAACATCGATTTCGATCCCTTCTGGCTCTATGCCCTGACCGAGGCCGACTTCGACGACCTGGACACGCTGGAGACGATCTCCGTGGTGGTTGACGTGCTGCTCAATATGCTCACCGATCCGGGCTTCCCCGATTTCCTGGTCGTCACCCCCGGGGGGCAGGCGATTTTCCGCCAGGCCGGCACCGATCTGGGCGACGCGATGGACGACTTTTTGTCCACCTTCATCGCCGTCGATGCCGAAACCGATCCCCAGGACGAAGACGTGATCTCCTGGGTGGACCGCAACGGCAACCTGGTCCGCGATCCCGACGAGCCCTACCGCATGGCCTATTTCGGCGAGCTTTCCGACGAGCAGATGGCCCAACTGGCCGAGATGCAGCTCTTTGCCGAGGATCTGCGCAACGCCCTCTACCAAGGCACCGACAAGGACGTGAACCCGGACGAGGTGGAATTGCTGCATCTGGCGCTGCTGCGGCCGATCGTCGCGTCCCTGGGCCTGCCGGCGGGAATCATCCCGGATACGACGGTGGACCTTTCCGCGGCCTATACCGACATCGAGGGCGACAACTTTAAGAAGACCCTGGTGACGATCCTGAACCTGGTTAGCCTGGTCCTGCCGGAGGTGGAGCTGTGAGACGACATCAAGCGACGACGACAGCCGCTGCCCATCCCTTCCGCCGCGCGGTGGGAACGGCGGCCCTGATTCTGGCGATTTGGGCGTGCGTGTTCTGGCTGGGCTCCGTTTCGTGCGGCGGCGAGGATACGACGAACGACGACAGCGACAACGCGAACGACGCCTCCGGCATGCCCGAAGCCGGTGACGACAATTCCAGCCTGGAAGAACCCACGCCCGACGAGGACGCCTATCTGCGCCCCGGCCCCGTGGGTGACGGGTCGTTCGTCCTGCCCAACGGCCGCCTGGTGCGCCCGGCGGGGACGTTCGTGGAAACGCCGATCTTCCCCAACGACGTGGCCGTCTCCCCCGACGGCAAGACAGTCATCGTGCCCACCGGCCAGAACGGCAATCTGGCGATCTACGACGTGGACCTGGGCGAGATCACGCAGACCTTTCCGTCCGAAATTTCCTCGTCGTTCACCGGCATCGTCTTCAACGAGTCGGGCGACCGTTTCTGGGTGGCCGGGGGCGCGGCGCGGGGAATCTATGAATTCGACCTGATCGACGGCGTGGCCGTCTACCTGCGCAAGATCCCGGTGCAGGGCTTTCCGGCGGGGCTGGCCCTGTCGAAAAACGGCAAGTCCCTCTACACCGCCATGCACATGAGCCGCCGCATGGCCAAGATCAAGATCAGCAACGGCAAGGAAGAGGCCGGCTACGTCGCCCACCAGTATCCCTATGACATCGCCGTGCTGCCCGACGAGTCGGTGGGGTACGTGGCGAACCTGGGCGTGGACCGCATCTCGGCGATCGACCTGAAATCGGGCGAGGAACTGGCCGCGATCCCCGTGCCGAAAAATCCCGAGGGCCTTAAGCTCAGCCCCGACGCCAAGCGTCTTTACGTGGCGTGCGCCGACGCGGACAAGGTGGCGGTCATTGACACGGCGACGCAGCAGGTGATCGACGAATTTCCCCTTTCCGACGACGCGGAGGACGAGCGCTTTCGCCCGGGCGTGATGCCGGTGGCCGTGGATGTGTCGCCGGACGGGAAACGGCTGTTCGTGACCTGCTCGGGTTACGATTCCATCGACGTGCTCGACGCGGCCACGGGCGAACGCCTGGGGCGCATCCCCACCGGCTGGTATCCCACCAATGTCGCGATCTCTCCCGACGGCGAGACGCTCTATGTCGCCAACGGCAAGGGCGTGGGGTCCGCGGGATATCTGCATGACGTGCGTTGGCCGGGCGTGCTGCAGGAGGTGGAGATTCCCGACGCGGCGGAGCTTTCCGACTACACCGACCAGGTCGAAAGCAACGTGCGTTGGGCGACCAACCTCTACGCCGACTGGTACGGCTCGGAGCTGGATTCGCCCATCCCCACCGAATACGGCCGGCGCTCGGCCCAGATCCGTCACGTGATCTTCATCCTCAAGGAGAACAAGACCTACGACCAGGTCTTCGGCGACCTGGAAGGCACCGAGGCCGATCCCGGCTACCTCGTCTTCGGTGAGGACGTGACGCCCAACCACCATCGTCTGGCCCGGGAATTCGTGAACATGGATAACTTTTACGTCGAAGGCGACATCAGCGTGATGGGGCACATGTGGGCGATGTACATGAACAACAACGACCACATGGAAAAGGCGTTTCTGGCCGGCGGCAAGTACCCCATCCCGGACCTCGACGTCTCCACGCGCCCGGCCAATCAGAACATCTTTCGCGAGGTGCTCGACGCGGGGCTGGAGTTTCGCAACTACGGCCAGCTCGTGGGCATCACCGACGACATCGACTTTTACGCGCCCTACACGAACCTGCATTACGGGTTCTGGAATATGGGCACGTCCGACGAGCACCGGAAGTCCGTGGAGATCATCCGCGAGTGGGAGCAGGGGCTCTTCCCCGACCTGATCTACATTATCCTGCCCAACGACCACACCTACGGCGGCTCCGCCGGGGCGCCGACAGCCAACTGGCAGGTCGGCGACAACGACGCGGCGCTGGGGAAGCTGGTGGATTGGGTGAGCCACAGCAAATATTGGGACGAGACGGCGATCTTCATCACCGAGGACGATCCCCAATCGGGCTGGGACCACATCGACCCCCACCGCACGATCAGCATGGTGGTGAGCCCCTGGGCCAAACGCAATCACCTCTCGTCCGTGTTCTACACGCACGCTTCCATCTGGAACACGATCCACCTGATCCTGGGCCTGCCGCCGCGCACCAAGTTCGACGAGTTCGCCGCGCCCATGTTCGACGCCTTCACGATGGACAAGGACGACACGCCTTACGACTACGTGACCAACCCGACGCCCTTCGAGATCACCGGCGAGGACAAGGTGTCCCAGTATCTGTGCGGCACGCCCAACTTCCTGGTGCCCGACGGTGCGCCGGGAATGGCCCGCGCCCTTTGGGCGTTGTACAAGCCGGGCAAGCCGTTCCCGGTGGCCGCGTCGGTCGACGCCTGCGCCGATGAGGAAGACGAGGACGAGGAAGAAGACGTGGAGGCGTACGTCGAGGGCGTGGAGAAGATCCGCGCCTATGCCCGCGAGCGGGGCATCACCGTGCCCGTCCCCGACGGCTGGGACAAGATGGCCGCGCGGGTGATGGCGGAAGAGGTGCTGGAGCACGACGCGGACGATTAGGGACACCTCCTGACGGGTGCCACACGTTCACGGCGACATCGTCGCCGGGTAGATGCGCCTTGCGATTTCAGAGCCGCGCACGGTAGTAAGCCGTCGGGTTTGACTCGGTACGCCGTGTCGTGCGATGTGCCGAACAACGAATGATCCGTGCCGGGTTGTCCTAGACCCCTCCCTACAGGTCGGGGCTCTGACGCAAGAGCAAGTCGCAATCTCCGCGCAGCCCCCGTCCCTTGACGCCTCCGCCGAATCACGGTTCCATCTCCCCATGCCGGGAACCATCAACACCACCGTCGCCGCCCTTGTCGTCGAGGGATTGAAGGCGTTCGCGCCGGAGGCGTTGCGGGGGGCGGAGGATTTGCTGCCTCTGCCGACGCGCGCCGGGGGCGTGCCGCTGGAGGACTATCGGCAAGTCCTCGAACACGCCTATCGCCACGGGGGCGGACGCAGTCTCCTGATCGCCGGGCGGGCTCTGGAAGCACTTTCCGACCCGCTCCTGTTCGTCCTGCTCAACACCGACGCCCCCCGCCTGCTCATCGAAAAAGAGGCGCGCCTGGGCCGCTTCATTCATTCCCGCCACCGGGTGCAAATCCTCGACGAATCCGAACGCCACCTGACGCTGGAACACGTCGGCCTGCGCGGCCACGATCCCAGTCCGCTGGAAAACCTCGCCGCCTGCGGCCAGCACGCGGTGCTCTTCGAACAGATCGGATGTGTCGGCCTGTCGTGCCGCCTGACGCGCGTCGCCACGCCCACCGAAGTCGACGGCGGCGCGATCTACGCCGACGGAACATTCGCCGAACCCCCGCTGACGTTGCCCGATGACGGCGATTTGTGGACGCTGCCCCCGGCGCGTCACGGCTTCCACGTCTGGCATTTCGCGTGGGAGGAGTTTGTCCCCTCCCGTCGCCCGATGGCGGGTTTGGACGACATGTTGCTGGCTGCGTCGCCCTATAAGGAGCTGGCCGAGGACGCGCCCGTCGCCGCCCGCGTGGCCGAGGTGCTGCTCTCCGACCTGGGACGGACCTGGCGCATCACGCAGGTTGCGCGCAAGCTCGCCGTCTCGCCCCGGTCGTTGCAGCGGGCGCTGTCCGAGGCGGGTACGACCTACAGCGACCTGGTCGATCGGGTGCGTACCGAGGAGGCGTCGCGTCTGCTCAAAGGCACCGAACTGTCGGCCACCGAGATCGGCTACATCTGCGGATTCGCCGACGCCGCCCACTTCACCCGGCGTTTCAAACAGCGATACGGCTGCCCGCCTTCCCGATTCCGAGCCGCGACTCCCGCGTAATTCCAACGCATTTTCTCCGACAAATCGCCCTGGCGCGTGCGTCCAAATCTTTGGCGCCGCCGTGCAATTGCGTTTGCGCCGAAATCCCTACTCTCCAAATCAACGCAACGACAGGAGGTAGGAGATGCTACGCGTTGGAACGATCGGAATTTCGATTCTCGGCATGATGATGATGTTCGCGATGGTGGGTCCGGCGGACGCGTCGATGGTGGGGATGCCGTCGCTGGCGGGCATGGTGCATGTGGGGATGAACCTGGGGGAGATTCCCTTCCACGGCTCGTTCAAGCCCGGCGTGACCTTCGGATATTACCTGAACGACCTGGTCTATATCGGTGGGATTTATCAGATCGCCGACTCCATCAAGCGCGACGACTCGTCGTTCAACGCCAAGGCGGTGGGCCTGGACGGTCTGAAGTCGTCCCGCGAAACCGTCGGCCAACGGGCGCTGTTGGAAGTGCGTCTGCGGCCTCATCGCCTGGCGCCGTTCATGTCGCTGGGCTTTGTTTTCAATGACGAAGACACCGAAACTATGCATTTCGATTCGCGCACGCGGCACATCGGCGACGGCGAATACACCGGCGCCATGACGATCCGCCAGACGCGCCCGGCGGCCTGGCGCCCGTCCATCGGCCTGGGCTATGCGTACACCACGCCGATCGGACTCGAGTTCGGATTCGAGTGGGCGGGGTGGGTGCTGGGCTCGCGCCCGAAGCCGCGAATCGAATTCGAATCGGAAGCGCCCCTGTCGGCCAAGGATGAAGCGGCCCTGCGCGCCCACATGACCGACGAGTTCCAGGACAGCATCTTCAACGCGTACCACATCTTCCAGATGGGCGTGGGGTACACGTTTTAGGTTCGATGAGGTTGGGCTACGGTCTGGCAAGCTGCGCACGGCTCAGAAGGGCCTACGCACCGTCGGCGGTGCCTCGGATCAGTCTTCGAAAAATAACGAGGTGCCCCGCGAGCGCGGCGGCGACGAGCACGGTCGGCAGCCAAACGAAGGGGAAGTAGGCGACCCAGGTGTTGAGGTTGACCGGGCCGTCGCCGAAGGCTTTGAACAGGGGCGTGGCGCGCACGGCGACTTGGATGACGTTGAACAGCAGGACGATGCCCACGACGTTCCAGATCCACGCCATCCATTCGCCGACTTCCTGCCGGGCGACGAGGTAGGCGACGACGATCGCGCTCGCGCCGGTGACGATGTCGAAGTTGCGGCCGGAAAACGACATCACGTCGGGCATGACGCCCTCGGTCGCGGCGCGATGCATGACCAGTTCCAGCGGCAGGCGATAGGCGTGAAACGCGATCAGGCCCCACAGGGGCAGGGCCGTGGCGAAGCGTTCGCCCAAAATCGACAGCCCGACGCCGAAGCCGACGGCCATCACGCCGATGAAGACGACCAGAAACGGCGGGGGCGTCGCATCGAAATTCGCCAGGTGTCCGGACGAAGCCATCCATCCGGTGACGAGCATCCACAGCGCTACGCCGCCGCCGAAGATCCACGTGTGCGTTTTGCGTTGCACGGGTGTCCAACCCAGCGCGCGTAGCGACCGGGCGTACGCCCACACGACCGTCCCCGCCACCGCCAAGGCGATACCGCCGATCCCGTATGTCACGAACCACGACGCGTCCGGACGCATAAAAATTCTCCGTGGGTGCCAGGTTAGCGTCAGCCTTTGTAAAACTCCACGTTCGGACCGGCGAAGTTTTTCGTCTTGGTCAGCAGCGCTTGTCGTTCGGCATCCGTCAGCGGGTTGAACGTACGGGCGAGCTTCGCGTTTTGGCGAACTTGCGTCGGGCTTTCCATGCCGGAGACGAGCACGCTGATCGGCAGCGACCAGACAAAACGCATCGCGTCCTCGAACGCCACCGCGCCCGGAATCGCGCCCTCAAAGGCCACATTGTTTCGCCGCCAGCCGCGCCGCTGCCCCAGCAGACGGCCAAAGGCCATCGTCTTCATCGCGATCACGCCGATTCCCGCCGCGACGCACGGGGGCACGGCATTTTCGACGAAGCTCTCGTGGTGCGGGTCGACGACGTTGATCGGCATCTGGGCGGAGACGACCTTCACGCCCCGCTCGCGCAGCAGCTCCGTCATGCGGACGTGGGAGCGAAAATCGGTGTGGCCGGTGAAGCCGATGTGGCGGACCTTGCCGCGCTTTTGCGCGTCGAGGAAGACGTCGAGCACGCCGTTTTTCACGCGCGATTCCGCGTCGCCCGCCGACATCAGGCTGTGGATCTGCCAGAGATCCACATACTCGCAACGCAGTCGCGACAGGGATTCGTCCAACTCGCGGGCGGCGGATTTGCCGTCGCCGGCGGTGGATTTGGTCATCAGGAAAATGTGGTCGCGGTACTTGGGGACGAGCATCGCGCCGTAGCGCCGTTCGCTTTGCCCGCCGCCGTACATCGCGGCCGTATCGAAGAAACGCACCCCCTCGGCCATCGCCGTTTCGATGATCGCCTGGGCGTCTTTCTCGCTTGCGTCGGAGATGTGCGCGCCGCCAACGCCGAGCATGGTCACGGCCGGTCCGCCGTTGCCGAGTTTGCGCTTCGGCAGCAAGGGGCCGAATTTGTCGCGCTCGCCGTCCGCCGCTCCGCCCATCGACGGCACCGCCAGCGCCGCCGTCATCGCGGTGAGTCCTTGCCAAAATTCGCGGCGTGTCAAATCGACCATCGTTGCCTCGCGGAAGGTTCGCGTCGCCCGCGATTATCCCCGCGTCACCCTTGCTCGGGCAAGCCGAAACGAAATTTTGCGTTGAATCGTCCCTCGAAAACGGCGAAGATGTCCGTCGGCCTCGCGCCGAATTCACGATTTCGAACGACATAGAACGGCGGCGAAAAAACGCCGCGCGTGCAGGCCCATACAGGAGCAACCCCTATGAAATGGACATGGATTTTGATCGCCTTCGTTTTGGCGATGCCCGGACTCTACGGCGCGGCAGGCAACGGTTGCGGCGGCGGAGACGATGATGACGATGACGACGGCGGGGTGGTTCACAAAGGCTTCGAGACCGGCGACTTTTCCCAAGGGTGGTATCGCGAATTGGCGGAAGATTACTCGGGGCGGGTCGTGACCGACGTGGTGCGTTGCGGTCAATATGCGGCGCGCTTCGAGATGCGCGAGGGCGACGAGAACTGGCGTTGGACGGGCTTTCGGGCCGAAGTCAGCGAATTGCTGGACTTCATCGCGCCGCTGATGAGCGAGCAGTGGTACGGCTTTTCCACCTACATCCCCGCCGACTGGATCGACCTGGACAACCGCGCCGTCATTTCCCAATGGCACGCCACCCCCGACCTGGGCGAGGGCGAGGTCTGGCGAAGCCCGCCGCTGGCGCTGCGATATCGCAACGGCGAATTGTCCGTCACCAGCCGTTCGTCCGAAGAGAAGGTCCAGGAGCAAAACGCCGCGCCCGAGTTCGTGCGGTTCACCTATCCGAACTTCCCCAAGGGTGTGTGGCACGACTGGGTGTTCCATGTGCGTTGGGACTATCGGGACGACGGGGACGGCTTCATCGAGGCGTGGCTCGACGGGGAGAAGGTGATCGATTACGTCGGGCCCGTCGGCTACAACGACAACGCGGGGCTGTGGTTCAAGTGGGGCATCTATCGCGACGACGTGGCCGCCACGCAGTACCTCTACCACGACGAATATCGACGGGGCGGCGCGAGCTTCGCCGACGTGGACCCGGCCCAGTGCGACGATTGATGATCGCGCGCCAATGAACGACGCCTCCGTTCCCGTCGACGACCCGGCATCGTCGACGTCCCCGACTCCCCGATGGATTCCGGCGATGCTCGCGGCGTCGGTCATCGTCTTTTATTGGGACATCCTGACCTTTCGCGGCGTGTTGTTTCACTTCGACCTGATCGGGCTGAACGCGCCGATCCGAAGCTGGTTTTTCCACACCGTTTCCGGCGGGCATCTGCCCCTGTGGTGCCCGGATGTGTGCGGCGGATTTCCGCTGTTCGCTGAAGGGCAGCTCGGCCCGCTCTACCTTTTCAACTACTTGCTGTTTCCATTTCTCCCGGTCGAGATCGGCCTGAACCTGACCGTTGTCGCCCACGGAGCCCTTGCCGTCGCCGGGGCCTACCTCTACCTCAAACGGACGCACCGCCCCATCGCCGCCGCGATCGGCGCGATCTGCTTCGGCTACAGCGCGTACCTCGTCTTCCATGTCGTGCATCTGATGTTGTTTCAATCGGCGTGTCTGTTGCCGTGGCTGTATCTGCTCGCCGACCACTACTTGGCCGAGCGCCGCTGGTCCGGAGCCTTGGGCGCGGGATTCGTGCTGGGCTTGATGCTCTACACCGGCCAGCAACAAGGCCCGCTGCTCGCCGCGCTGGGCTTCGGTTTGTACTTGGCGGTGTTGGCGATCGACGCCGCGATGGGAGGACGCGCGCGCGACGCGGGGCGCATTCTGGCGGGCGGTGTCGTGATCGCGCTGACGGCGGCGGGGATGGCGACGGTGCTTGTCGTCGGCGTGCGCGAGTTGTTGGAATATTCCGTGCGCAGCGAATCGCTGGACGCCGCGACGCTCTACACGCAGTCCCTCGTGCCCCGATTGTGGCCGCGATTGGCGACGTTTGCGCTGCACGGCCGATGGATGGACGACACGTGGCTGCTGCCCGACTACACGGAAAAAGAGATCGCCGTTTACCTGGGGTTGGCGGCGTGGATCTTCGCGCCGATGGCGCTGGCGGGGCGGACGTCGGCGCGCACTCGGGCTCATCTGGCGGTCGCGGCGTTCGGCCTGCTGTTCGTGCTGGGGGCGGCGGGGCCGTTTGAAGGCGTCGTCGAGCACATCCCGTTTCTCAACCGCATGCGCATCCCCACGCGCTTCACGCAAAACCTCGCATTCTCGTTTTCGTTTCTCGTCGCCGCCGGGGTGGACCGCCTGATCGACACGCCCCGCGACGCCCGGCGTCGCCTCCTGACAGCCGGGGGGATCGGGGTCGGCGTGTGGATCGCCCTCGTCATTGTCGGTGCGCGGGGAACCTACGCTTTCGCGTCCGATACCGCGACCGGCGTCACCGAGCAAATCCTCGACGCCGTGCGATCCCAACTCACCGCCGTTCTCGCCATGCAGTTCGCGTTGATGGCGGCTCTAGCCGTCCTGGCCGTCCTGGCGATGCGCGCGGGGAACGACAAACGGCGGCAGGCATTGCTGGCGCTGATTTTTGTCGTCGTGTTTGTGGACCTGCATCTGGCGGGTCGCGGCGAAAATCCCGTGATCGGGCGAGCGGCGTACGGCCCGTTCGCGACAGTCGACAAAATCCGCGAGATGAACGGACCGTTTCGCCTCTATTCGTACGTCGGTCACGAGCCCTACGGCCACGGCGGATGGGCTCGGGGCTTGGACCCCTACCTCTACGGTGTCGAAGGGCTGCCTCAGTCGACTCCTCTGTTGTTCGGCCTGAACACGGCGTCGTGCGGATCGTCGCTGGAACCGGCGCGGCACGCGCGCGTTCGCGAGGCGTTGAATCTGACCTGGCTGCGACGCATGTCCGTAAAATTCGCGCTGGCGATTGAGGAGGAATTGTCGCTGCCGCTCATCATGAACACCGGGCGGGTGCGTCTGCATGAGGTGCCCCAGCCCATGCCCCTCGTGCACGCGGCGTCAAATGTCGTTCCGGTCGGCGATGAGGAACAGGCGTATCAAATGTCGGCCCAGGCCCAGGTGGATCTCGGGACGACGGCGTACGTGGAGAACTACGACGGCCCGGCAATTCACAGCGAGGGCGCCCGACCGTTTGTGCAGGCGATCAGCGAGGCGCCGGACGAACGCGAGTATCAGGTCGCTTCGCGCCAACCGATTTTCCTCGTGATGCACGAAAATTATTTCCCCGGATGGCGGGCGACAGTCGACGACGTGCCGGTGACGACCTATCGCGCGAACTACTTGCATTGGGGCGTGCCGATTCCGGCGGGGGAGCATCGGGTCCTGCTCGAATACGCGCCCTCGGGATTCGCGTGGGCGATGGTGGTCAGCCTGCTGTTCGCATTCAGCGCGCCGGTGATCGCCGTCGTACTTTGGCGCAAGGAAAATCGCACATCGGGCGGCGTGACGCCGCTTGTCGCCGAGGGGCCGAATCGTCCGTTGACGATGGCCGTCGCCGCGCTCTTCGTCGTGCTGCTGATTCTCGGCGCCGTACGGCACCCGGACCTGTGGTGAGGCGCGCCTAGTAACCCTGAATGAATAACAACCCGTCGATGCTCGGCCGCCGAGCGGGCTCCACACGCTCGGGCTCGCGGCTGTTTTGCGGCATGTCCAGCGCCTCGCCGTCCCGCGTGCGACTGACCATCAGGACGATCTTCGGGTCGGTCGTTGTCTTGCGTTGCGTCCATGCCCAGGACATCTCCAGCCCCTTATCGGTCAGCAAGCGACGCACATTCGCGGCCAGATCGGTCGTCAACGGGGCCAGACGCTCGGGAGGCAGGTCTTCCTTCGAGCGAAACGCGATGCTGGCCAGCGCGATGCGTTGCAGGGCTTCGGGCGAGACGAACTCGTCGAAACGCGGTTCGGGTCTCTCGGGATAGGCGATGAGCATGTCCACCGCCGCCGGATCGAAGCGAAACGCGTTTTCGTCGAGGGGGTGGCCGGCTTCCCCGAGGTGGCCGAAGGGGTCCAGCAGCTTCGTTTCCGAGTCCCAATCCAACAACGCCAGATGCAGTCGAAACGCGGTCGCGTCGTTGTTGCCCAGGCGCGGGGCGAGCAGCAGCGTGGTCGATTCGGGGCGCTTTTTCGCGACATCGACGATGTGCCGGGCGAGAGTTTCGGCGATGTCCACCCGCCCCGGCGACCGGAAGGCGGGCATGGCGTTGAGGCCCTGCACGACGTGCCGATCCCGCGCCCACAGATTTACCCGCTCGGAGAATTGCGTGAGGGCTCCGTCGATGAAAGTAAGCGGCGCGTAAGTGTAGGCGCCGAGGACGACAACGGCCGCCACGGCGGCGTAGGCGATTTTAACGCTGCGGATACGCGCGACGGCCAGGCCGACGACGATCGGCAACGCGGGGAGCGTGGCGAAGAGGTATTCGCTGTTTTTCTTGCCGGCCAACGAGCCGAGCACGAGCGGCGCGATGAGATAGGTTAGGGCAAAGACGCGGTCCTTCGTCGGACGCACCGCGAGCGCCGCGCACGACACCAGACCCGCGACGCAGAAAAACGGCAGGGCGTGCGTCGTCCAGAGGAGCGCGGGATAGGTGAGCCATCCCAGGCCGCCGTGGTCCGGGCCGCCCGGTCCGTAGCGCGTCGCGGACGGCCCCGCTCCTTCCCGCCAGAGATATTGCAGATTCATCCGCAATTCCCACCGGCTTACCAGCAGGGCGAAGACGAGAACCGATCCCGCCGCCAGCAGCAGCGCTCGCATCTGGTGTTCGCGGGTGACGATCAAGCGCGCGCCCAATTCGAACGCGGCCATCAAACCGACGACGCCGATGATCTGGAAGTTGTCGCTGACCGTCTCGCCCAGGTTCACGGCGACGAGCATGTACAGCCCCAACGCGAGGGACGGCACGACGCGACGGAAGCCGTCGGTGGCCAGGACCAGCGCGACGCCCAGGGCGGCATAGGACATGACGCCGATGGACGGCAGGAAGACGCGCGACCAGATGAACGCCCCGGGCAGCAGGGCGAGGCCGACGGCGGCGGTCGTCCCGGCGAGGGTCTTGGCGTCGTCGGGCGCGAGGCGACGGGCGATGAGGAAGACGCCGAGGACCGCGAGCAGGTAATGCATCGTGGCGTTGAGGACGAGGCCGAATTGGTCCCATCCGAAGACGGCGAGGGTCGCCAGGGCGGTGAGGTTGAAGACCGATTCGTGGGGCCGCGCACGGCCGAAGAGAAGCTCACGCAGTGCGGCGACGGGGTGGTCGAGGACATCGTGCATTTGCCCGACGGCGATCATCGCGGTGTTGTGAGCCGTGAGGACGGGCGGGGCGTGACGGCCGAGCCAATAGACATTGCCCGCGGCCGCCAGCGCCATGACCAGCGCCAGGAATAGCGCGTCGCGGTGGCGCGTCAGGAACGGGGGCATGCCCGGCCCGGCGTCGCGGCGTGTCGGGAAACGTCGGCGGCAAAAATCGGCTCGTGAAGCATGGGGCGGTTATATCACGATTGCCGCGCCGGGCGAGATGGGCGCACGGCCTCCTATTTTCCCGTATTCCAGGAACACATTCCCGCAACGCAGGAATTTCTCCCGACCGAATTGCCCGTTATCGACAAAAACCCCGCGATTTCGGACCGGCGCGTCTGGCGCGGATCTTGCCTCTTTGCCGATTGCATTCGCCGACATGACGTCGTTGTTCCCCTCGCGAGCGGGCATTCCCTCCGGGCCGGGAGGCGCGGATACGTCGCGGCGAAGCTGAAGCGCGCAAACCGAAATCGAACGAAAGAGGCGAGTTATGCGGCGGTCGTTGCTGTGGAGAAATGCGGTGTTGGTGTCGGTTTTGACCTTCGCCATGGTCGGTGTTGCCTGGAGCCGGGACGTGGGGCCGTCGATGGTCGACGGCGATTCCATCTCGGCGGAATTCTCGTCCACCCCTTCGTGGACGTACGAATATACGTCGTTTCCCGAGTACCCGCATTCCTATTCCGTCGACGATCTTTTTGGTCAGGATGTCTCCGTGGGAGATGTCAACGGCGACGGCTATGGGGACGTCGTTATCAGTGCGTCAGGCAACCCTTACGATGGCCAAACCGCCATGTACTTTTTCCCCGGCGGCCAAGAAGGTCCGAGCACGGACTTCACGTGGTGGGCGAGCTTGAACCCCGAGTACGGCGTCAGCCACAACGCGGATAATCCCTTGGACGCGTCCGGCGATTTCAACGGCGACGGCTACAAGGATATTTTATTTTCCGACAGCGAGTTCAAGTACGGATTTTTCGAGCCCGAGGGCGTGGTGCGGGCCTACTACGGCTCGCCGACCGGGCCGTCTTCCGTCTCGCCGTGGGAAATGACATACGGGGGCGACCGTTTCGACAAGGGATTCGGCAACGCCATCGCCAACGCCGGAGATATCAACGGCGACGGCTATGACGAAGTCCTGGTGGGATTCGATCAATACAGCCCCCCGGAAGAACCGAGCGGATCCGAGTTCGGATCAATTTATCTCTTCTACGGTTCGGTCAACGGCGTCAGCGGCAATCTGAATTGGTCGTACGACGGAGGCAAATCGAGAGCGCAATTCGGCGGTTGTGTCAGCGGAGCCGGGGACGTCAACGGCGACGGCTACGATGAGATTTTCGTGACAGCCCCGTCCTACGGCGGGCAAGACCACGACGGCTACTCCGGGGCCGCCTTTGTGTTTTACGGAGCGAACGCGGGTCCGGCGACAAGCCCCGATTGGTCGATGGAAGCCGAGACGGGCGACGGTAATTCTTTCGGGGCGAGCTGCGCGTCCGCCGGGGACGTCAACGGCGACGGATTTGACGATATCGTTGTCGGAGTACCGGGAGAATCTTCCGGGGGCGCCGTCTATGCCTATTACGGCAGCGAGGAAGGCCTTCCCGACGAACCCGGCTGGATCGGCAAGCCTTCGACGTACGACGATGCTGACAGCTTTGGGTACTCGCTATCCGGTGCGGGCGATATCAACGGCGACGGATATGACGACATCATCGTCGGGGCCTATGCCTACGATACCAACGGCAATGAAGAGGGACGGGGGCAAGGTACGGCTTACATCTTCCTCGGCTCGGCACAGGGCTTGTCCGAGGATGGAATTCCATGGGAACCGAGCGGCCTTTATCATTACTCGCGTTTCGGCTATGCCGTCGCCGGTGGTGATGTGAACGGCGATGGCATCAGTGATGTCGTCGTGGGAGCGCCTGGAAGCAAGGTTCTTTCCGACTTTGTGGATTTCGGCGCCGCGCACGTGTTTTACGGCGACACGGTGATCCCGACGACGACGACCACAACAACGTCGACGACGACATCGACAACAACCTCCACCACCACAACAACAACGACGACGACTTCGACCACGACGACAATTACAACGACAACCACGACAACCACGACCACCACGACCACCACGTCGACGACAACGACCGTCCCGACCACAACGTCGACCACGACCACCACGACCATTCCCGGCGACGACGATGACGACGACACCGGCGGATGCGGACGGACCGAGTTGGGCTGGGGCGGGTTGTTCTAAGCTTGGGAAGTAACGAGCCGTGAAGGCAAAAAGACGACCGTGTGAGATTTGCGATGGGGCGGCGCTTGGCGACCGCCCGTTTTCTTAGGCCCGGAAGATCACGGCCGGACGCACTGATATGCGTACGTGTAGGAATCCTTAATAGCATAGCCCAAGTGGGCGAATTGGAATTTCACGACCCACGCTCTTTCGGGCTTGTCTTCGACGGTCGTGGCGCTCCATTGATAGAAATCGCATTCCCCGGAAAAGGCGTCCGGGCGGTAACAACCGTCGTCCGGACCCGCGAAGCTCACGCAGTTTTCACATTCGTCGGCTTGGTAGCAGGCGTTGTCGTTGGCCTTGGTGCATTCGTCGGTGACGCGGCACTCGCCGCCCAGGGCGTTATGCGGGCAGCCTTCGATCACGCCTCGAAACTCCGAAATCGTCGGCAGGCGCCAGTCTTTGTAGCCCGCCAATCTCAGCTTATCGCACGCGTCCACGGCGTCCTGCCAATACTTCTTCTCCGTCGACGCCGTCGTCTGCCAGGTCAGGCCGGTGTGCGTGTCGGTCCATGTTTGGGCGCCGTCGTCATCGTCGTCGGCAGTATCGTCATCAGCGCTGTCGTCATCGTCGTCGCCGGTCATCTCTCCCCGGACGCAGCGAACAGGATAGGAGCTGTTGGTGGCTCCGAGGCCAATGCGCGCCTGGCCAAACCAGAGGACCCAATTCGTTTCGATGCGATCCGGAACCGATGTCGACGACCACTGATAGCGTACGCACGTGCCGTCCAACTCATCCGGCCAATAGCAGCCGTTGTCCGGTCCCGCCTGTATTCCGCAGCCCAGGCATACCGAGTCCGAATAGCAGCCCGACAAGGACGGACAGTCGTCGTGGACGGCGCAGGCGCCGTCGATCTCGATAGCGGAACAACCCCGGACGATGGTGCGCAGTTCCGTGATCGACGGCACGCGCCAGTCGTCGTGGCCGCCGTAGGTTGAGGCGTCACAGATGTTTAGCGCGTCCTCGAACGTCACCCAGGTCACGTGCGGCGTAACTTGCCACATCAGGCCGGTGTCGGAGTCGGTCCAGGTCGCTTCCTCCGGCTCGCTTTCGTTGGAACGCACGCAGCGATAATCGATCGTCGAATCTTCGTTTTCTTTCCAGTTGAGTCGCCCAAGGTCGAAATGCAGAACCCACGTGACGCCGGGAATGTCCTCCACCGGGGTCGATGACCAATTGTAAGTCGCGCATGTTTCGAGAAAGGACGGCGGCCAATAGCAACCGTTGATCGGGCCGACGCCCTCGTCGCATCCAAGGCAGGCGTCGATCCAACAGCTATCGCCCCAGGGGCAGTCGTCGCGCACCGTGCAGGCGCCGTCGAGTTGCGTCGGCGTGCAGCCGAGAACAATTCCACGAAGTTCGGAGATGGTCGGCAGGCGCCAGTCGTCGTATCCGCCCAGTTCGAGCGCGTCACAACCGCCGCTGGCCGCCGCGAAGGAGGCGCCGCCCTGGCTGGCTTGCGTTTGCCATGTGAGTCCGGTTTTCGGGTCGGTCCAGATTTCGGCTCCTCCGATGTCGGTGTCATCGTCACCGTCGGAGTCGTCATCGCCGGAGTGGTCGTCATCGGCGCCTTCAACGCACGCCAGGAAGCCCTTGCAGTCGGACGTCGAGTCCGCGCAGTCGAGCTGGGAGAGCGTCGCGTCGGCCGCGCAACTTGAGACGCACTCGTCCTCGCTTCCCGCGTCGTCTTCGCATTCGGCGAGGCGACGGCAAAAGTCGACGCATGATGTCGAGGTCTCGTCCGGCACATCGGACACCAGGTCGGGGGCGCATGCAACGGCCGCGCTTAATGCCGTAAATAACGCGCACAGCGCAATGAGGCACCACTCAAACGACGGCGTAGTTTTCACCATATCGCGATGCACGTTTCCTCCGTCGTCACGATTTATTTCGCTAGCGGTCATCGAACGAGAAAATGCAATATTCACGCCATTTCATACGCAAAATCCGATCCCAAGGCATGTCGGACGCCGATGACTTCAGCGTCCGTCTCATAAATCGACGGAGAGCGTTTTGACTTCGCCGTGACGGAGCACGCCGCTGAGCTTTCGCACTTCCCGTGTCTCAACATGCGTGATGACGACGGTGTACGGCCCGGCGGCGACTTTTTGCGTCGTGGCGCCCATGCCCGCGGGCTTTCCGTTCACCGTCACGCGGCAATTGGCGCAAGCGACGATGCGCAGGTCGCCGTCGAAGGTTTTTTTCAGGGTGATGTTCTCGGTGTCGCGGCTTTCGATGTCCGTTGCGAAGGCAATGCCGAAATCTTTGTTGACCAGTTCCACACGGTTTTTTCCGGGCCGGAGCGAAAGGCGCGCTCGGGGGGTTTGGCCGACGGTGTTGCCGTTGAGGATCACGGTGGTGAAAGGGTGCGTGGCGACGGTCAATGTTCCGGACGGCATCGGCACGGCCTTGGCGATATCCGGCGTCGCGATGGGGCGCGGGTCCGGTCTCGCGGGCGCGATCGGCACGGCGGCTGCGACGATCACGGGCGTGGCTTTCGGCGGCGCGGGCTCGGCGGCAGCGGCTTTATCAGAGACGACCGCTTCCGGCTCCGGTGCGGGTTCCGGTGCGGGCGCCGGTTCGGTAGCAGAAGCCTCAATCTCTTTTAAATTCGCAACCTCTGCGACCGGCCGGGCGGGCGACGATTTGGACTGGGCTGTCGGGGCCTTCGGTCGCGGGAGAAAGCCGACGGCCAGCGCGACGACAATCGCCGCCACCGCCGCCGTTCCGACGACAAAGCGATTGCGGGCGGCGAACGTCGGGCGGTCAGGCGGGGGGAGATCACCGGGGGCGTTTGCGTAGGCCGCGCGTTGCTCCTCTTCGAGGGTTTCGGCGTGCATGGCTTTGACGAACGTGGCGAGGGCGTAGTCGTCGACGATGGTCGGTTGTCGGCGCAAAAAATGTTCCAGATCCTCATACATCCGGCGGGCGCTCGGATACCGCTTGTCGGCGTCCCGAGCCAAGGCCTTGCGAACGATGCGATCCAGCTCGGCGGGCACGCTTGGATTGTGGCGGCTGGGCGGAGGAATTTTTGCGCGCAGGACCTTGAGCATGGTCGTCAGTTCGTTTTCGCCGTCGAAGAGCTTGCGCCCGGTGAGCATTTCCCAGAGCACGACACCGGTGGAGAACAGGTCGGTTCGGTGATCGACGGGCCGCTCTTGAAGTTGCTCGGGCGACATGTAGGGGAACTTGCCCTTGACGACGCCGGTGTTGGTGGTGGCGGCCAGGCGCCGGGTGGCCTTGGCGACGCCGAAGTCGACGATTTTCACCGCCCCGTCGCCGCCGATGATCACATTGGTCGGCGTAATATCCCGATGCACGATGCGCAGAGGATGGTCGTGGACGTCCCGCTTGGTATGGGCATAGTCAAGCGCGGAGCACATCTTCGCCGCGACGTAGGCCGCCAGCGGCGGCGGCATCACGACACCGTGACCGGTACAGCGGTTGATCAGACGCGCGATGTTTTCCCCGTCGATGTATTCCATCGCCAGGAAGAGCGCTTGCCGCTCCTGGTCGTAGCCGCTGTTGTAGACGCGGACGATGTTGGCGTGCGTGAGCTGGGCGGTGATGGCCAGTTCGTCGAGAAACATCTGCTCGAAGTCGGGTTTTTCGGAGTGCGTCGGCAGGATGGTCTTTACGGCGACGCGGCGCAAAACCCGGCCGTCTTGCGTCAACTCATCGGCCAGATGCACCTCGCCCATGCCGCCGCGATAGAGGCGCTTGCACAGGCGGTATTTGCCGATGTATTCGAAATTTTCGAGTGACGCCTGCATTGACTTCCGCCTCCACGGCGACGCCGCGGGATGGGGACGCATCAACGAACAAATTTGTTGGAGAACGCCTAAGCACCGGTACCACAGGCTCGTTGAGAAAATCAAACATATTATGATGTTAAAACTTTGTTCGCGGATCCGAGGCGGGAGAGGCCCGCGTGCCGCGAGCGATCTGGACGAAGATTCGGGAGCGTGATAACAAGATGGCGCAGACGCCAAACGCATTCAAAAGTTACATGGACGCATCTTGTCGGCGACAGCCGCGTGCAAGGCGGTATGATGCAGTTTCCTTCTCGACAGTTTTCTTCCCGGCGGTTGTCTTCACGACAGTTGTCTTCACGACACGAAGAGGATTCCCGACGCGCCTTGCGACCCAGGGCCCATGGGACCAAGCGGGTTCTCGTCGGCGCGATTCTTACGGCGGCCGTCTTTGTCTTGATCCCGGCCGGTTTGTCGTTCGCCCAGGGCACGCCGGGGCTTCGGGAAGTCGCCCGCGCCGTTCAGGCGATGGACGAACTGCAGTTCGACCAGGCCGCGACAATACTCGAACACCTCGTTTCCGATCCCAATCTACATGACGACGTCGCCCGGCTCGAAGCCTGGAAGTATCTGGGCATCTGCCGCATGGCGCTCGGCGAACCCGGCAAGGCGCGGGAGGCTTTCACGGCGGCGTTGGCGATGGATCCGACGACGACGTTGGATTCCCGATATGCCTCCGGGGAAACGCGGGACGAATTCGAGCGGGCGCGGGCGGCGTTGATCGCCACCGATGTGCATGCGCCGATCATCGAAGACGTCGTTGCCGGACCGGGACAAGTCGGGCGGCCGTTGGACATTCAGGCGACGGTGCGCGACGACGTGGCGGTGGGCGACGTGATCGTTTTTTATCGCGCGCCGGGTGACGAGGCGTATGCGTCGGTGAAGATGCTCCCGACGGGGCCGTCGGCGTATGTCGCGACAATTCCGGCGGAGGCGGTGAGCGCCCGGGGCGTGCAGTATTACATCGAGGCGTTCGACCAAACCGAGCGCGCCCCGAGTCGACTCGGTTCCGCCCAGGCGCCGTGGGTGGCGAGGGTCGGCAACGGGCCGGCTGCCGATCGGCGGCGAATCGCGACCTACGGCACGTTGGGCCTGGGCGTCGTCGGTGTCGGAACCGGCGTGTTCTACACCCTGTCCGCCGCCAAAACCGACGCGAAGGCCGACGACGAACCCAGCGCCAAAACCGCCGATGAATATCGCGACTACGCCGACGACTACCGGCGCAACGCGGCGATTGCCTACGGCGTGGGCGGCGCGGCGTTGGTGGCCGGCGGCGTGCTGTTTTATCTCGATTGGCGCGAAAAGACGCGCAACGGCGACGCGACGGCGCGAACCTCGCGGATCTATCCCGTCATCTCGCCGCAAGGCGCGCAAGTCATATGGCGGATGCAATTTTGAGCGATCGCGATCCCGCCGCGAACGAGCGCTATCGCATCCTGGGCCATCTGAGTTCCGGCGGCATGGGCGAGGTATTCCTCGCCGAGATGCGGGCGTTTGCCGAGTGGGGCTACGGCACGCGCAAGGTTGTCATCAAGCGCGTGAAGGATTCGCCGCGGGAGCGGGATGACGTCGTCCGGCACTTCCTGGCCGAGGTGGCGATTTCCTGGCGGCTTGAACACCAAAACATCGTGCGTGTGGTGGATTTCGGCACGATGGACGGCCTGCCGTTCGTGGCGATGGAGTTTGTGGACGGGCTGTCGTTGTGGGATTTGTCTCGCGTGCCGACGCCTGTTGTCCCCGAGTTCCCGACGGCCTTGAAGTTGCACGTTCTGCTCGAAGCCATGCGCGGCCTGGACTACGCCCACCGGCGCACCGACGACGAAGGACGGCCGCTGCATCTGGTGCATCGGGATTTGAATCCGGCGAACGTGCTGATCTCGTTCGAAGGCGAGGTCAAACTGGCCGACTTCGGCCTGTCCGTTTGGCGCGGGCGGGACGTCTCGACCGAGGCGAATGTGATCAAGGGGCGGTTGGACATGGTTTCGCCCGAGCAAATCGAGTTTGAACCCGTCGACCAACGCACGGACATCTATCAGATGGGCCTGATGATCTATCGCCTACTCACCGGCATCCATCCCTTCCCGACGCACCAAGACCTGTCCTATTTCGACGACGTGCTGCGGGGCGTGCCCGAGTCGAGCTTCGAACATCCGGCGATTCGCGGACTCGATCTGGCGGAGTTGCTGCGCGAGATGATGGCCGTCGATCCGGCCGATCGGCTGCCGTCGATTCGCGACGCGATTTTGCGCGTCGAACGGGTTCTTGCGGATCGCGGTTGGTTTCCGGGCGCGACGGCTCTTGCCGATCTGCTACGTTCGCTGCGGGCCGCCGATGCGGCGTCCTCCGCCAATTTTACGCCTCGCAAAACCGACTTGAAATTCGATTTCGAATTCGATTCCAAACTGATCGGCTAATCGTCCAACGCGGCGCGAATCGCGGCGGCCAGTTCGGCCGGGTCGATGGGCTTCATGAGGATCTTTCGGATCGGCGTCGGGCCGTCGGAACGGCGGGGCAGGATATTGAAATAACCGGTGAGCAGAATCATACGCGCGTCCGGACGCACGCTTCCGATTTTCTCGGCCAGTTCGTCGCCGCGCATCTTTGGCATCATCTGATCGGAAATGACCAGATCGAAATCCGCCGGCGACGCGGCAAACGCCGACCACGCCTCTTGCGCGTCACGAGACGACGTTACGCGATATCCCAGGCGATGCAGCAGTTCCTGCCCGGCTTCCAAAACCGCCGCGTCGTCGTCGATCCACAAGATGTGCTCGCTCCCGCTCGGCGATGCGTCTTGCGTCGGGGCTTGCTTGCTGTCGACCGTGTTTGTCGCCATCGGCCAGAGGATCTCAAACGTCGCGCCTTCGCCGGGGGCGCTGCGCACGTCGATCGATCCGCCATGACCGCGAACGATGCCGTGCACCACGGATAGGCCCAGGCCCGTACCGATGCCGAGTTGTTTCGTCGTGAAAAACGGATCGAAAATGCGCTCCCGGACCTCGGGGCTCATTCCGGCGCCGTCGTCGCGAACGACAAAGCGGACGTAGTCGCCGGGGGTCGACAGACCGCGCCGTTGTGCGTCCTCGGCGGACAACACGGCGATGTCCGTCGCGATCTCGACGGTTCCCGTCCGGTTTTCGCCGATGGCCTGAGCGGCGTTGGTGCAGAGATTGATGATGACCTGCTGGATCTGGGTCGGGTCGCCGAGGATCGGCGGCAGATAGGCGGGTCCCCGTTCGCGGAGCGCGACTCCCTTCGGCAACGACGGCCGCAGGAAATCGAGGGATTCGGACAAGATACGGCCCAGGTCGACGGGGACGAGGTTGTGATCGCGGCGGCGGCTGAAGGTGAGAATTTGTTCAACGAGCGATCGTCCCCGGTCCGCGGCGTCGAGCAGGCGACGAAGGTCCCGCGCGATGGGATGTCCGGCGTCGGTCTGCTGTTCGATGAGGCGGCCGGACCAGAGGATCGTGGTGAGCAGATTGTTGAAATCGTGGGCGATGCCCCCGGCCATCGTGCCGATCGCCTCCAGCCGCTTGGACTCCCGACGCAAGTCCTCGAAGCGCCGTTCATCGTCCGTGACGACGGATGGTTCGGATGCCCCCGGCGAGGGGATCTTTGTTGGGTTCGAATCCTTCAAGAATCAAGCCCCGTGTAATTCGACATAGAGCGACCCTCCGCTCTCCTCACGCATGGGCGAAGAGAAACGCTGGACTTGCTTGGCGTTGACGTGCAAATCTCAGGCCGGATTCTATACCCATTGAGAAAAACTTGGCGAAAGAAACGTCCATGACGCGCGTCTTGATTGTCGAGGACGACGATCTTCTCAACGAGACCATCGCCGTCGCCGTCGAACGCCGGGGCTGGGAGGCGCGCTCGGCCCATGACCTGCGCGGGGGGCTCGAGGCCGGGGTGAGTTTCGCGCCGGATGTGGTGTGCCTGGACGTGCGTCTGCCGGACGGCGACGGCGTCGCCTGGATCCCGAAATTTCGCGCCCTGCCGTCTCGGCCGGAGATCATCATCATGACAGGCCGGGGCGATCCGAACGGCGCCGAGCTGGCGATCAAGAGCGGCGCGTGGACGTACCTGGAAAAGGGCGCGTCGCTGGACGCGATTCTCCTGCCGATCACGCGGGCCATGGAGTTTCGTCAAAGCCGGTCACGGGAACCGGCGCACGTGCTGCTGCGTCGCGAGGGAATTGTCGGCGAGGAACCCTGTTTTCTCGACGCCCTGGAGAAGGCGGCGCAGGCGTCCCTCGTCGATTTCACCGTGCTGATTTCCGGCGAGACGGGAACCGGCAAGGAGATGATCGCGCGCACGATTCATCGCAACGGCGAGCGGGCCGAGGCGCCTTTTGTCGTGTTCGATTGCGCGGGAATCCCGGAAGCGCTGCTGGAAAGCGCGTTGTTCGGACACGAGCGGGGTGCGTTCACGGGAGCGGATCGCAAGCGCGTCGGGTTGGCGAGCGAAGCCAACGGCGGGACGTTGTTCGTCGACGAGATCGGCGAGTTGCCGTTGTCGGCGCAAAAAATCTTTCTGCGGCTGTTGCAGGAAAGGCGTTTTCGGCCGCTGGGCGGCGCGCGGGAGATCCAATGCGATCTGCGCGTGATGGCGGCGACGAATCGCGACTTGGCGGCCATGGTCGCCGAGGGCACTTTTCGAGAGGATCTGTATTATCGGCTGAACGTCATTCACATCCCGTTGCCGCCGCTTCGGGATCGTCCGAAAGACATCGAACGCATCGCGGTGGCACATGGCGTGGCGCTTTGCCGCAAGAGCGGGCGCGATCTGGTCGGGATGTCGGGCGAGTATCTCGACGCGCTGCGCGCATATGACTGGCCGGGCAATGTGCGCGAGCTGATCAACGCGATGGAGAGTTCGCTGGCCGCGGCTCTGGACGGACCGACGCTGCATGTCGCCCATTTGCCGACACAGATTCGCGTGGCCTTGGCGAAAAAGGGTTTGTCCGCGAAGACCGATAATTTGACGGACGAACCGTCGGCAGCGTCGGCAGCGTCGGCCGACGGCCCGCCGACCTATAAGGAATACCGGGAACAGGTGATCGCCCGGGCCGAACGCGAGTACCTGGAAAATCTTCTGCGCTTGTCAAACGGCGACATAGCCCGCGCGTGCGAACACGCCGGCCTTTCCCCGTCGCGTCTTTACGCCTTGCTGCAAAAACACGAATTGAAGGCGCGTAAAGACGCATCACCACCGCCATCTTCCAAACCTACGCGTCGCGGCGCGTCCTAGCGGCGTCCATCGTCCTATTCAGTTTTGTCGTCGAGGGAGGGTCGGCGTGCGTCGCCGTTGGGTCGTCGGGACTAGCCCGGGGCGGGATTCGGCCGTCTTTGGCGTCAGACTTGCGCGAGGATGAGCATGGTCAAAACGACGCTCAGGCTCGCGGCGAGCAGGCCGAGGAAGACCACGGTCACGACGCGCGACGCGGTCGCGAGGGCTTCCGTGAGTTCGGGGTTACGGAACGACGAAGGGTTTTCCATCTCGGACTGCATGGCGTGACCTCCTTTTGGAATTGAACATCACCTTGTCCTCATGGAACGCACCCCGCCGAAGCGGGGCACGTCGATATCGCGTTAGAACAACCATCCCAAGCCGAATCCGTCGTCGGAAGCGCTGGAGCCGCAGCCGCCGGTGTCGTCGTCATCGTCTCCGGGCAGCGTGGTCGTGGTGGTGGACGTGGTCGTCGGCACGGTGGTGGTCGTCGTCGTGGACGTGGACGGCAGCGTCGATGTCGACGTGCGTCGTCGTCGTTGTCGATGTCGTCGTGCTTGTCGTCGTGGACGTGGTTGTGGTGGTGCTCGTCGACGTCGTGGTCGTCGTTGTTGTGGATGTGGTCGTCGTCGTCGTGGTTGTCGGCGGCGTGATGTTCCAGATCAGGTCATATTCCAGACCCGTGTACGCTCCCGCGTCGATCTGCAGATAGGCCGGCAGTTTCAGCGTGTGCGTTCGGTGGAAGGTGCACGAGAGGACTTTGCCGTCGGGCGTATTCGTCGCGCACGGGTCGCCGCTGTTGCACTGCGCCAGGTTGCCGGTCTGGTCGAGCAGGCACATCGACACGTCGCCGGACGCGTGATTGTAGAGAATTTCCGCGTCGACCACTTCGTTCTCGGCCACGCCTTTGATCTTGAAATAATCCGCGTCATAGGCCCGCGCCGCGCCGTTCAAGGCGCTGAGCCATTGGTTCTGCCACGAACGCAGATCGAACGCGTCATTATCCGTGTCGTTCTCCTCATACGCGTCATCCGGGATCGTGGTCGTCGTGGTGCTCGTCGTTGTCGTCGGCACCGTGGTGGTGGTTGTTGTCGACGTGGTCGTCGACGTAGTCGTGCTTGTCGTTGTGGTGGTTGTCGTCGACGTAGTCGTGCTTGTTGTTGTGGTGGTTGTTGTCGAGGTCGTCGTACTTGTCGTCGTTGTTGTGGTGGACGTCGTTGTCGACGTGGTTGTGCTCGTTGTCGTTGTTGTTGTGGTGGACGTCGTTGTCGACGTGGTTGTGCTCGTTGTCGTTGTCGTGGTGGTGGACGTCGTCGTGGACGTGGTTGTGCTCGTTGTCGTTGTTGTTGTGGTGGACGTCGTCGTCGACGTGGTTGTGCTCGTTGTTGTTGTTGTTGTGGTGGACGTCGTCGTCGACGTGGTTGTGCTCGTTGTTGTGGTTGTTGTGGTGGACGTCGTCGTCGACGTGGTTGTGCTCGTTGTTGTGGTAGTTGTGGTGGACGTCGTCGTGGACGTGGTCGTGCTTGTTGTTGTGGTAGTTGTGGTGGTCGACGTCGTCGTGGACGTGGTTGTGGTGGTCGCGTAGGGATTTCCGGTCCAGAAGGTGTTGAAATTGGCGCCTTCGTACGCGGACTCGGCGAAGTAGTGCAGGTAATACGTGCCGCCGGGTTGCTCGAAACCGCAGTTGATCTGTTCGTTGACGCCGGAAGGCAGACCGGCCGGAGTACACGGCGAGCCGATCAGGTTGCAGTCGACGAGCTGTTCGTTCTCGTCGAGCAGGCACGCCTGCACATCCAGTCCCGCCTCCGGGTACTGCAGGCTCACGAAGATGCGTCGCTCGTCCGGATCCAACTCAAACGTGAAGTAGTCGTCGTCCCGCAGCCAGAGATTGAGCAACGTAAACTCATAGTTCTCGATGCTCGCGGCGGTGGCGAAGGTGTCGTTGTCCTCGAAGACATCGTCGGGAATGGTCGTCGTCGTCGTTGTCGAGGAGGTGGGGACGGTCGTTGTCGTGGACGTTCCCATCGTCGTCGTCGTTGTCGTTGTCGGTAATGGGCTCGATATCCAGCGCCCGCGAATCACGGCGCCGTCATACGCCGATTCGGCGAAGGTACGCAGGTAATACGTGTCGTCAGGATCCGAGACGACGCATGCGATCTGTTCCGTATCGCTCGAAGGCAGGCCCGCGGGGGTGCAAGGCGAGCCGAACAGATCGCAATCGACGAGTTGCTGGCTTGCATCGTAAAAGCACGACTGGATATCAAGTCCGGCTTCCTCGTATTCCAACACGGCAAAAATCTGCTGGTCGCCCGCCGGCAGGTCAAAGCGAAAGAAATCGTCGTCCCAGAGCCGTGTGTTGAGGTAGAGGTTTTCTTTGTCGCTGACATCGGCGGCCGTTTCGAAGGTGTCGTTTTCCTCGAAATAGTCATCCGGATTAATCACGTAGGAAAACTCGAGACTACGGCCTTCGTAGGTATCCTCGGTGATCTTATAGAAGTATTCGCCGCCGCCCGCGGGCACCCGGCACGTAAAATAGGTATCGGTGTACGGGTCGGGATTCGAAGCGCAGCACGGTTCATAAGTGCCCGCTTCGTCGATGAGGCAGATGTCGGCCTCCCAGCCGTTGCCCGCCAGATCGAGATAGGTTCGAACTTCCAGTTCTCCGGGCGACAGCTCGATTCGGAAGTAATCCGCGTCCATCAAGTTGACGCGGTGAACGACGCCTTGTTCATCGTCGATATCCGCCGCCTGGGCGATGGAGTCGTTTTCTTCAAACGCGTCGTCCGAGGTTGTCCCGTCGGCAACGCGGTAGTTGGCAACCGCAAACGCCGTGTGGTTTAGAGCGTGGGCGTTGTCCTCCCGAAAGTCGGTTCCTGTCGGCAGGCCGCTGTATTGCACGGAATCGTTGGAGATGTAGCCGATGCGCTCGCAGTAGGTATAAGGGGAAGTTTCATTGCACCAATTGTTGTAGGACATGACTGTCCGCCAACGCACGCCTTCCAGATTTACATAGCCATGATTATATTGAAACGGACTATAATATGTGGAATCGACCCAGACGTCATGCCGGGCCCCCATGTTGTGGCCCAACTCATGGACGAACGAATGATTGCCCACCGCACAGTTGATCGCTGTCGCGGAGAAGCCCAGGTCGTCGCTGCCGGGTTTGACATCGGTCAGGATGTAGGCACAGCCGCAGTAAGCGCCCGCCCCGGTCATCATGGCGACCAGATCCGCGGCGTAGGTATCGCGAAGCGCGTGGATCTCGTCCATGTAACCGTCGCTGGGATCTTGGAGGCGCGAGCGGTCGACGCATTGATCGCCCGAGTCGGTGTAGGTCACTTTGTGCGTATGGACGAGAGTGAGGCGTTGATTGATATCGCTGTTGGCGTACGTCGTGTTCGCGTCGTCGATGGCGGCTTGAATTTCAGCGGCGATATTGCCGGTAGCGTCTTCGGCGGCTTGGTTGTAGACGACCATCACGTCAATGTTTGAGCCGTCGTCGGTCACTAAATCGCCGGAGGATTTGAGGTTGACGCCGAACAGGCCGTCGTGGTCGACGAGGTCTTGGGGGTGTTCATCCGCGCCGCATTCGTCGTATTGGCTTTGATCAATCAAATGGATGGCGTGGGCGCCGTCGCCCAGGGGGCGGATGAGGTAACTTCCCGTCGTCGTATAGATATGGCCGGCGACATCGCCGTCAACGACGCTTAAGACAATGGAACCGAATTGGTCGTTGTCGGTATCCAAATCGCCCCACCAGGAAAATCCGCTCTCCCGCTTGACGACCCGTTTGCGCGAAAACTTCAGAACTCGGTTGTCGGGGGTTGGGATCTTGATCCCAGTTTTGTCATCGGCCAGTTGCTCGACGTCGAAAGAGGCAAAGCGGGTATCGACGACTTCCGGATCGGCGGCTTGCCGTTCCGCGACGATCGCGGCTGTTTGGGTTAAATCCGTCTCTCGTGTGATTTCCAGATAGGTATTGTTGGCTTCTTGATCGGAGTCCGACGACATGGCCACCAAGGCGCTGCCGTCATCGTCGTCGTCGCCTTCCTCGAAAGGGCCGCAGGCGTTGAGCAGCGTCAGGCACGCCGTGACGACGAAAAGAACTTGCAACAAGATCCAAAAATGCTTCCGCTTCATGACGACGCTCCCGTCGATTAGTCGACTTACGCGATTCAACTCAGAGTGATCACCGGAAAAAATGCGCGGCTGGAACTTGTCGGCCGCGGCCAAATATAATGGTGCTCAAGGCCATAACGCTTGACGTGTAAGGACATAAGAAAGAAATGGACAAAAGAACCCTGTTCCCTGCTATTTGGAAAACCGGAGCCAAAACAGCGCACATTGAGATAACGTTTGCGTCGAAGTTGTGCGGCGCAAATATCTGAAAAGGCGGCATTTTTGGCTGACATCCCCGTCGGATGTACCACGGCGAACTCCAAATTGTTAAGGAAAAAGGTGGGAAGTGACTATGAGCTTTATACGGTACTATGGCTCGTGTGTAAAGAGGAAAAAACGTCGTCAAGGAAATAGTATATAAGCAGTTTATATCACAAGAGATTTTTTGCCGGCGCGTTGCTCGTGGAGGCGAACTGGGGGCTGCCGATTCAAATGACTCCACGGCTTTTTGATATGAGCGATGGAAATTTCGCGCGAGTCATGTCGGCACGATCCCAGGACACAAAATTGAAACCCGAAGAGATGACGTCGCCAATTGAGGCGCCGACTTGCCGAACGTCGGCATCGGTCGGGTGAAAAACATCTTCGACAGGCTTGCCTCCCGAGAACGGAGCGCGAGGACGTCCCGAACGGCTTCATATGACTTCGCCGTCGCCCGCTGCAAAAAAATTCTAAGAAAGTCTTGTCGGATTTATCGGCGCGTGCTATCGTCCACCTGTCTCATCGATTCACTAGACCCTGCCGACATCCCGTTTCGCCTCGCCTTTCATGGAACAATTTGGACTGGAAAACGCGGCCGAATCGCAACAATGCGAGGGGCCGCGGGGACGCGATCCACGGCGGGTCGCGGGCGGAATCTCGGTTCGGTATGACGTCAAGGACGGCTTGGATGTTGGATCGCAACCACAGTGCTCTGATGGGCTGGCTACGGGGGGAAGATAAAAACGCCTCCCGGATCGCCAAGGACAAGGCCAAGACCACGCGGATGGATCGATTCGATCTGGTGACGGCTCAGGACACGGTGGGCCGGGATCGCGCCGAAAGTCGACGCGCGGGCCGAGAGAATCAAACCGGCAACCGGGGACGACAAATCAAAGGGGATCGGTCATGACAACGCACCGGGTTCTGATGGTGATGATGTTGTCCGTTTTGATGGCGTTTGCGTCGGCTTGCGGTGGCGGCGGCGACGACGACGATGACGCCGGCGGCCGCGCCACGACGACTTCGACCACGATGGCGCCGGTGACGACCACCACGACCACGTCGAACGGCGACACCACCACGACGACAGTCACGGAAGGCACGACCACCACCACGACAACGACGATGGCGTCGACCACGACCACCACGACGATGGCCTCCACCACCACGTCAACGACATCGACAACGTCGACGACATCCACGACCGTCGCCACGTCGACAACCACAACGAGTTCAACGACCACGTCCACCACCGGCGCTTCGTCAACGACCACCACCGTGACGACCACGACCAGCACCACGACGACCACCGGCGTGACGCTCTCCGAGGTGTACGTGGACGCGTCGTATGTGGGCCAAAGCGATGGAACGTCGGGCAAGCCCTATGCCTCGCTGGCGGACGCCCTGGCGAACTGTTCGGATGCACAGTCGTATTTTGTGAAAGCCGGGGAGTACGACGGCGGTGTCGTAATCGACAACTGCGATGGGATCGAGATCGCCGAATGGGCGGATGGCGCCTCGGACGTGGATCGCCCGACGATCATCGGCGACGGCGAGAACGTCGGCATCACGATCATCGACTCGGACGGCGTGTCGGTCACGGGCCTGGCGATCAACGAAGCGCGTGTCGGGGTTTGGGTGCGCAGTTCGAAGGACGTGGAATTCCTCAACAACACGATCGATCGCAACGGCTACATCGGCGTGTGGGCGAACGATTCCCAAGGCGTGTCCTTCGACGGCAACAACCTCAGCGACACGGGCAGCGGATCGCAGGGGATCGGACTGCATCTGACGGGCGGCGGCGAATATTCGTTCGTTCACGGCACGATCGACCGCAACGGCTTCGCCGGCGTCCTCGCCCTGGAGTCGAACGTATCGCTGGAAGACAACTCCATCAGCGAGAACGGCGGTCCCGGCGCGCGCATGGAAGGCACGACCATCGACACACTGACCATGAACGAGATGGATGCCAACGAGGGATTCGGCCTGGTGCTCGACACGGCGACCGGCACGGTGGAAGACAATGACATCACCGGGACGACCGATACCTGCTCCAACGGCGGCTACTGCCCCGGCGTCGGCGTGCAGATTCAAGACAACGCGGACGTGGTGGTGACGCTCAACACCGTCGAGGACAACGAAGGCACCGGCATCTTGATGACCGAAAGCTCCACCGGCGAATTGACGGGGAACAACGTCAACTTCAACGGCGCGATCGATTCGGCGTCGGGCGACGGTGTCGCGATCCTGGGCGACAGTACCGATGTGGTCGTGACGGGCAATACGATCAGCAACAACCTGCGTTCGGGCGTGACGGTGGACGACTCGGCGGCCGACGTCCAAAACAACGTCATCAGCAATAACGAATACGGCCTGATCGCCCAGAATACGGATCAGGTCACGAACGCGGGCAACAACACCTATGAGAACAACACGAACGACGGCGTGACCGACTCGCCCGACGCGACGGTCGTCAACGTTGTCTCCGATCCGGCGGTTTTGGCCGAAAACCCCGTGTTCGATCTTTTCGAGTTCGTGCTCATTCCTTCGGGCAGCTTCACGATGGGCAGTCCCACCGACGAGGTGCCCGACTCGTCCAACGACGACGAGACGCAACATACGGTCAATCTGACGAAGGCCTTCGCGGCCATGCGGACCGAGGTGACGCGCGAGCAGTACGCCGCCGCGACGGGATATCCCCGGGAGAACCCGGCCACCGGAAGCGAGACGCAAGCCCTGCGCGCGGCCAACAACGTGACCTGGTTCGACGCCTTGGCGATGGCCAATCTGCTCTCGGAGAAGGCGAATCTGGAGACGTGCTATCGCCTCACGAGCGTTCTTTGTTCCGACGTTTTCGATGACACCCGCTACTGCGTGGCCAGCCATATCGTCGACGCGACCGTCGCCTGGGAGACGGGCGTTTCCAATCCCTACAATTGCGACGGCTTCCGGCTGCCCACCGAGGCGGAATGGGAATACATGGCCCGGGGCGGGACGACGACCGCCTTTTACAGCGGCGACATCGACGATACGGCCCTGGCCTGTTCGCCGCTGGACGACAACCTGGATGAAATCGGCTGGTACTGCGGCAATGCCGGAGACGAGCACCACGGTCTCAAGGCGGCGCGGAAGCTCGACAATTTCTACGGCCTGTACGATGTCAGCGGCAATGTTTACGAGTGGACCAGTGACGAGTACACGGCCTATCCCGACACCGAGGTGACGAACCCGTACAAATTGCCGGACAGCCCGTCGACCGACCAGATCGTGGTGCGCGGCGGGCATTCGTCGGCCAACGCCGCCGAGTGCCGTTCCGCGGCCCGCAACACGCAAACCGGAGGCAGCTTCAACAAGTCCTACGGTTTGGGATTCCGCCTGGTGATTACGGGCAGTTTTGGTGAATAACGATGATCCGGAGCGGAACAGGGGCGTCGCTGATTAGGTGGCGGCGCCTTCCTTGACGACGCGGAAACCCAGGTCGATGTCCCAATTGTCCGGCTCCCGACCCCAGCGGGCGGAGCAACGGCAGCGATAGGCCTGGGCATACCAGGACCCGCCCCGAACTGATTTGAGCGCGCCCTGTCGCGGCGGGTCGTATTCGCCCAGGGACGCGTAGTGGGCGTAGGCCTTTTCGTCGAACCAATCGCCGCACCATTCCCAGACATTGCCGATCATGTCAAAGCAGCCCACGGGACTGCGTCCGGCGGGATGGGCTTGGATGTCGCTCGTGCCGCAAACCGACCCGGCCATATTGGCCCGGCCCGGCAGGATGCGGTCCCCCCAGGGATATCGGCGCGCCGGCGTCGGATTGTCCAGGCTGTTGACGACGAATCCTCCCCGCGCCGCTTTTTCCCATTCCAGTTCGGTCGGCAGGCGATAGCGATCGCCGGTGAGCTGGCTGAGCCATCGGCAGTATGCGACGGCGTCGTTGTACGTCACCCCTGTCACCGGCCGATCCGGGTGGCGAAGACTGGGGACGTGCGCGACCGGCGTGGCTTTTCGGCCGGTGGCTTCCAGAAAGACGTCGTATTCCTCGTTGGTGACGGGATAGGCGGCGATGTGGTAGGCGCCGGCGGACAGCGACACGATCGGACGCTCGCAATCCATGGCGTCGGTATCTTCCTCGGTCGCTCCCATGTAGCAGGGACCGGGCTCCACGAAGACCATCATCGGCAGCATCGGCAGGATGGACGCTGCGGAGGTGGACTCGGCCGCATCCCGCGAGGACGAGGCGGAACCGATGGGTTGGTAGAGCCGGGAGAGCTTCGGTCCCCATTCAAACTTCGTGTAGTACCAATCCATCAAGGCAAAGTAGCCGTCCAGCGCGCTGTCGATGTCGTCGGGCCGAACGGCGGGCGCGACGACGGCGTCGGTGAGCGACGTGGCGTCAATCTCCTGATGCATGCCCGATTCACGCAGGGTGCGGATGGTGAGCAGCTTGGTCGCCAAGTCGATTGGAATGATCCCCTCGGAGGCGAGAGTGTCCAACAGCGACGAGTCCTCGATGGTGGTGATCAGATTCTTGAGGGCGTCCCCCACGGCTCGCAGGAGAACCTGCACCTCCTGTTCAATGCGCGACACCGCGTCCATGGGCGAGGTCGCGACCACGGCGGCGACTTCCCGGGCGCGGGCCTTTCGCGGGCCGATCTCGTCGAGCAGCCGCTGGGCCTTGGCCTGGTAGCGCTCCGAAATTTCCAGCAGGCGCCCGGCGTTGGTGAACGACGAACTCATGGTGTGCAGCGCCGGGGTCAGGGCCGTGGCGTTGAAATCGTCCTCGATCAGACTCGCCTGGATCTTCTTGGCGATGCGGGATTTTTCCTCCGGCCGCATGCGGTCGCCGATATAGCGAACGTAGTGCTGCGTGGAGAGGGTGCTGCCGACTTCGCCCTCGGCCTCCTCGATGGCCTCCAGCAACTCCATCGCCGAGGCGAAGCGGTCCGGCGGATCGACGCGCAGGCACTTGACGATGATATCCACCAGCGACATGGGCATGGCGGGGTTGACCGCCTTGGGGTGGCGATAGTCGCCGGTCAGTTTTTTACGCAGGGCGACACGCAACTCTTTTTCGTCAAAGGCTCGGCGGCCCACGGCCAATTCGTAGAGTACGCATCCCAGCGAATAGATGTCGGCTCGGCCGTCCAGGTCGCCGCCTTCCATTTGCTCGGGCGCGGCGTAGGCGACTTTGCCCTTGAAGCCGCCGAGGGTCGACAGATCGGAGGCCGCTTCCTTCGCCTTGGCCAGGCCGAAATCGATGATCTTGGCGTAGCCGTCGAAGGACAAAATGATGTTGCGCAGGTCCAAGTCCCGGTGGATGAGCTGAAGCGGCGCGCCGTCGGGACCGGGCAGGTTGTAGGCATAGTCCAGGCCTCGGCAGATCTGCTTGGCGATCTCCAGGCTGACGCCCAGCGGCGGCGGCAGATCCTTGAGGCGCGAGAGACGCATGAGGTTGTACAGGTCGATGCCGTCGATGTACTCCATTTCGATGAAGTAGCCGTCGTCGATTTTGTCGAAGTGATAGGTCTGGACGATATTGGGATGGTTGAGTTTGGCGGCCAGGAGGGCTTCGCGGCGAAAATGCTCGACGTAGACGTCCTCGTCGGCGTGGGCCCCGCGAATTTGCTTGACCACCACCACTTTCTCGAACCCGTCCGCGCCCTCGACGACCGCCTTGAACACGGCGCCCATGCCGCCCTCGGCGATCTTTTCGATGACGCGGAATTTGCCGATGCGTTGGTCCGTCATGTCGTCCACGCCCGGTTGATCTCGTCGAGAAGTTGATGGCACGCCAGCAAATATTTGCGGTTGCCGATGCGGCTGAAGCCGTCGGTGGCTCGGCCGATCAACTCGCTGGCTTTCGTTCGCCACAGATGGAGATTCGAGGCTTCATCGGGGTCGGCGACATAGCCGAGGATGCATCGGCCGAAGTTGAGCAAGAAGACGTGGGAGTGAAAGCCCTTGATGTGGGCTGTCATGATCGGGCACGCCTCGTCGAACAAGTGGATGGACGCCCGCCGATCGCCTTCGTGAAACGCCAGCAGAGCCTCCAGCTCCATCAACGTCGCCTGGACCGGCACGTCGTCCTTGCCCGCCAGCGCCTCGTCCGCCTTTTTGAGATACGCCCGGGCCTGGCTCAACCGGCCGGCGCCGACGTTGTTGCGCGTCAGGTATCCGTAGCAAGTGGGAATGATCCACGGCCACTTGCCTTCGGCCATGCGCACCGCGGTGAGCAGGTAATCCTCGGCCAGGTCATATTTGCCGTTCTCGTATTGGATATAGCCCAGGTTGGCGTTGCAGATCGCCACGCCTTCCAGGTCGTTGAGTTGTTGGGATAGCCGCAACGAGTTCGTGTAGTGCTCCTCGGCGACGGTCAGTTCCCCGGTGAAGACATAAAGGTTGCCCAGATTGTTGGAGACGATGGCGACGCCCACGTCGTCGGTCAGCTTGACGCGGATCTGACGGCAGCGCTCCATGTAGTCGCGCGCCTGGGTGTAATCGCCCATCTCCCGAAATATGATGCCCAGGCCTTGATAGAGCATGGCGCCGGTCTTCGTTTCCACGTTTTCGCTCAAGTCAATAATGCCGTAGCAGTAGAAGGCGGCGGCGTTGCGCATATCGCCTTGGCGAAAGAGCGTCCACCCGGTCAATTGGCGGACTGTCGCCCGCTCGATCCGAGCCTGCGTGTCCTCGATGCCGTCCAGCGAATCCAACGCCTTGGACAGCCATTCCAGGGCGGTGTCGTAGTCCCCGAGTTTGCTGTGCACATCGGCGATGCCGTTGTAGATGCGCGCGTGGCCCACCGAGACGGACGGATCGTCCGCGTGGGCGCCGTATCGGGAATTGATGACCTCCAGCGCCGATTCGAAAACGGCGCGCGCCTCTTCGGACAGGCCTTGCGTGAGAAGCGAGGATCCGCGTTCGGTGAACGATCGGACGGTGCGTTCGATCTGGCTTCGGCGATGGTGTTGGCTATCGGAAGCGTCCGATTCGGACGGCTCACCCGCGTCCTGACGTCTGCCGCAGTTGGGACAGAACTTCGCCTGGTCGGACAGCTCGAGTCCGCATTCGAAGCAGAAGCGAGGCGCGCGCACCAAGGGGGCGCCGCAGTTTTCGCAAAACTTTGCGGCGTCCGTATTGGGGTGTCGGCATTTGGGGCAGTCCATCGACCCAGACAATCCCATCGTCGATTTCGTGGATTCACGAAAGATTGAACGGGAATCGCGCGATTGTCGAGAGGGGTTGACGCGGACACGGCGAAAGTCCGGGGGCGGTCCGCTCGTGGTGAGAGCCGCTTTTAGCCGCCGCAGCCGCTTCCGCCGTCGTCATCGTCGTCGGAGCGGGGCGCCGCGTCGTCGTCATCGTCACCGCCGGGATCGCTAATATTCGATGTCGAGGACGCCGTGGTCGAAGTCGTCGAAGTCGTGGTCGCCACGGTGGTGGTGGTTGTGTCCGGCGGCTGCGTCGTTGTCGTGTCGCCGGTGGGGACGGTGGTCGTCGAGGTCGTGGTGGCGATCGTGGACGTCGTGGTCGTGGTCGGCGCGATGGTCGTCGACGTGGTCGAAGTCGTCGTGGTGGACGTGGAGGCGGATGTCGATGTCGTTGTAGTGGACGAACCGATTGTCGTGGTCGTCGACGATCCCGAAGTCGTGGTCGTTGAAGAACCGGAGGTGGTTGTCGTCACCGTCGTGGTGGTCGTGGTTGTGGTCGTGGTTGAGGGCGTTGTCGTCGTCGTGGAAGTCGTTGTGACCGTCGAAGCCGCAAAATAAATATTGTATGTTTGCCCATTGTACGGCTCGTCGCTGTAGACGCGGACGTAAACGGTTTTACTGTTGATGGGTTCAAACGAGCAGGTGGTCATGTTTGAATTAAGTCCGTCGACGTCAAAGCAGGGGTCGCCGTCGGGGCAATCCAATAGGTTCTGCGACTCGTCGTACAGGCAGGCGGAGATGTTGTTTTCCTTGTGGCGGGGGTAAATGATGAGAGAGATATTCGTCAGCAGGTAAGAAAACGATCCATTCAGTGCAATCTTATAAAAATCCTCGTCCTGCAAATAGATCTTGATGCTATCACCAAGATAAACACCGAAATAACTCCCGGAAATGGCCGAAGCTTGGCCGAAGAAATCATTCTCCTCGTAGATATCGTCCACCTCGGGTGGAACCGTTGTCGTGGTTGTCGTCGGGATGCTTGTCGTCGTGCCGTAGTAATATCCGCAGTTGTCGAGGAGCGCCTGCGTTTCCAAGGCGGCATAGGCATTTGTCGTTGTCGGCGGGATGTAGGTCGACGAATACATCCAAAGAATTTCGTCCTTGAAATTGTCGTAAGCTCCGTAGAAATACGCCCGGACACCCGCGGTGTATAAGCCTAAATAACCTTGCCAAGTCACCGACTGATTCAGCGAAGGTTCGTGTGTCGCGCCGACGCACCATTTGTAACTGTTGTTGGTGATGAACGGTTGCGCAAAAAACGGCTCGCCGTCCGTGTTGATCGTGTAGGTGGTGTTGGGTTGCACGGTGATCTCGTTCGGCGAATACCACACATCGGTTTTGGTGCTTTGCCCGACCGTGCTTTTGACGATGGCCGCCCAACGAACTTTGGCTCCCGGCGTCGTGTTGGGACCCGTGGTCATCGTCCAACGTCGCATATAGACGGGGAATATATTGCTGCCGGAATCCGTGAAGCAATGAAAATAGACCGGGCGCGGTACGTTTGTGTCCGGATAGGCGGCGGAAAGATTGCTGACAACCGACAACTCCGCTTCGTCGACGTACGGCGGATTGGGGGTGAATGTGACGTCGATATTTTCCTGCGTGGGACAAGTGGCCGCCGCTTCGTCGACGTGCATCCGAGTTCGTCTCGTCTTCCAAAGGCGGTCGCGCATCGGAGCCGGCGCGGTAATTGGCGACGTACGACGCGGCTTCGTTGTGCATTCGTGCGTTGTCTTCGTAGTCGTAGGTTCCTGTCGAGTAATATTCGACGCGACCCAGGCGGGGGCGGCTGCCGTAAAAAATATTCGGACTGGAGAACAGCGGCAGTCGCTCGCAATCGGGTTTGCTGGGCGAATCGCCACACTTACCGGCTCGATCGTAGGACATGATCGTCCGGAACCAGCCGCTACTGTTCTTTTCCAGGGAAGAGCCGTGGTTGTAGGCCGTCGGCTTATTTTCAATCGGGTCGGCGTCCCGGTCATGGCGCGCGCCGAAGTTGTGGCCGATCTCGTGGGCGAAGGAGTGGTTGCCGATCGCGCAATTGATCGCGGTCGCGGAGAAACCGATATCCTCGTTGGCCACATCCAGCGCGTCGGGGACGTAGGCGCATCCGCAGTACAGGCCCGATTTGGTCAGCAGGGCGACCAGGTCGGCGCCGTAGGTGTCGCGCAAGGTATGCACATCGTCCATCTCGCCGTCGTCGGGATCCTGCAGCGCGTCCCGGTCGGCGCATTGGTCGAGGGAATCCTCGTAGTCCACCTGCACCGTATGCACCAGGTTCAGGCGCGTCGAGATCGCGCTGAGGCGGTAGGCGTTGTTGGCGTCGTCGATGGCGGCCTGGATGTCGGCGGCGATATTGCCGGTCTGGGACGCCGCGCCGGGGGTGTAGGCGACCAGCACATCGATGACTGAGCCGTCGTCGGCGGCGATGTCCGCGCCGAAGTCCGTGGGTTCGACCATCCCGTCCGTGTGGGCCGGGAGATCCTCGCCCGGAGGCATTCCGCAGGCGGCGTACGCACCTTGATCGACCTGATAAATTGCATGTGCGCCGCCACCGAGAGGGCGAACGACAAAGCGCCCCCTGGCTCCGAAAATCTGTCCCGCCGCGTCGCCGTCGACGACGCTCAAATAGGCCAATCCCTTACCGCCGGCGACAATGCGTCCGTACCAGGTAAAGCCGTTTTCGCGGGTGAGAACACCGGTGGTCTTAAAAACGAGGCGTCGGTCGTCGGGTAGCTGTAGGCGAAGATAGGAATCCTCGTCGTTGCGCAGTGTTTCGGTGTCCAAGAGGAAGAATCGCGAAGTTACGACCTCCGGTCCGGCGAGTTGCTCGGAGGCAATGCGCGACTGATCGGCGGAAAGCGCCGCGTCCATCGAGATATCCACGACCGGCGATTCGTCGTCCGCGCTGCCGGGCGCGTAGAAAACGGACTCGGATTGCGACGGCGTAGACGTCGGGCGATCCTGCGTGTCGTTGCTGAGCAGGTCGCCGCAAGCGGTAGCGAAAGTCAGCGCGAGGCAAACTGCGATGATTCGCGCCACCCGCACAGACGTCGCGACACGGAAACTCTTACTCATCATCCAACTCCACGACCTTGTCGCCGCTCGCAGCTAGAAATGTGTCGAGATCGACTTGCGCATACCAGAGGCCGTATTGATTGATGTAGGCGATATGAAGTACTCCGTCGGAGACGGCTCCGTCCAACAGACGTTTTGCCGTGGATGTGCCGGTTCCGCCGAAATCGAAAATGTGCTCGGGCCATTCGCCTTCGTTTTCCGCGAATACCGACATCTTCGCCGGGGTTCCCAGCGCCAGGAACCGTTCGCCGCCCTCGGCCCAAAGAACCGAATCACTCCAATAACGGCCATAGGCCTCATAGACGCCATAGACTTCTTCGATGGCTTCCGTCTGCCATTCGGCTTCAGGATCGGTCAAGTCGAGGGAGCCCATGACGTTGTCGTAGTCACTGCTGTACGTCCACGCCATGAAGAAATGCAGGATGTCGAATTCGTCAATGAAGGAGGTCGCTGAAAGGCTGCCGTTGGCCAAACTGACAGCGACGAGTTCTGCCACCCAGGACCCGGATCTGTCCGTGAAGTAGCGGGCCGAGCCGTCGTTGGCAAGAATGTGCACACCGTCGTCGTCCATGCTGATCGAGCACCGGCCGTAGCGTGTGTTGGTCTCGAACGATTCAGATTCCTGCGAATGTAGGGCGCCATCGAACGTGTACGCTCTGTACTCGAGGGAACGGATGTCCCCAAAGCCGGTGCCGGAGCCAGCGGCGAAAAGGATGCGGTTCTGTCCGTCAACCGCCACGCAGACCGAGTTCGTGGAGCCGTCCGCTGAGGGAAGAGACGTGGATCTCGACCCATTTTCGTAGACGACGGTCAATTTCGCGAACGTGCTCGACGTGCTCCCGACGCGGTAACCGATCGCCCAGGTCGAATCGTCGTAATTAGCCAGATCGGAGTTCACGATCGCTTGGGTCGTCGGATTTTGGTAGATCGTGGCGTACGAGTGGTCGGGTCCCGATGGCGCAACGAGTTTGAGATCTCCTTCGTCCTCTTCGTCCACCGCCGCGTAAAAAATGGCGGCAACGTCCTGGCTGTCGAGGGCGAGCGAGGGGGCGGTGATTTCGTACGGGCTGTCCGTCAAAACGAATTCGCTGTTCACCTGGGCGTCGGCCGTCGTCGCGACGATTTCGTAGTTGCGCAACAGCACACGGTTTTCCGACGGGACCACGACGTCGAAGTCGCCGGTGCTGTTCAGGACAATATCGAATCCGTATCGCGAAACGGATTTGTCGATCAGGTTTCCCGTCTCCCAACCGGTACCGCCGTCGTAGAGAAATTGGCGAGTGTAGTACCCGCCACTTTGGGTCACGTAGTCCAAAAAGCTGAAGACAATCCGGCCTTGTTCGTTGATCGCGCCGTTGATCGCGGATTGATACCGGGTGCCCGGGACGGTTGTCGTGTCGATGTGGATCTGATCGTCCCCGTCGACGCTGATGGTATCGATTTGGATGACGTAGTCGTTGTCGGGAAGGACCCGCGTCGGCGTCGCGAGAACAAAATCATTCTCTCGGACGACGACAGCGCAGTATTCCGCATATCGGCTTAACAGAATCTGGTAGTACCACGCGCTATCCGACGTCCCCCGCGTCGCGATTCGAATAAGTTCTTGACCGCTCGTTGTCGAATTGTAGGCGAAGAGAATTCTCCCGTCCTGGGCGACACCGAAGTCGAATTGCGTTGCGCTGAGGGGCCTGCGATTATCGACGCCGGTGTGTGTCCAGACACCGCCGGATTCGCTTGAGAGAAACAGGATCTGCTGGTCGACGAAAAGGTAGCCCAGGTAGATCTTGTCGGACGGCCCAATGCGCATGCGCAGGCCTTTGGGCGGGTCATCGGGATTTTCCCGGACCTGGTTGTAGGTCCAGCCTCCCGCCCGGTTGTGCAACCAGATCATTTTGCCCGTTGAGTATTGAACATACGCCAGATGCATCGCGCCGGTGCTGTCGAGGGCCATGTCGAAGGTGTCGACATAGTCGGCGAGTTTTTCCTTGGTCCATTTGTCCTCGTCGGGTTCGACCTGGGAATAGAGCATCAGATAGTGGCTCTCCAGCAGCGCGACATGGCGCCGTCCGTCGGGCGTGATGACCAAGGAGACACCGCTGTCGCCGACGCGGAACGGCTCGATCAGTTCCCGATAGACCCCCGCGATCGTGGTCGTTGTCGTGGTCGATGTCGTCTCGATGGTGGTGGTGGTCGAACCGGGATTGGTCGTGGACGTCGTTGTCGACGTGGTCGTGGTCGTGACGGTCGTCGAGGTGCTGAGCGTCGTGGTCGTCGTGCCGGCGGTCGTGGTGCTGGTCGTTGAGGTACTGGTTGTTGAACTGCTGGTTGTTGAGGTGCTGGTTGTCGGCGATGTCGAAGTTGTCGTTCCGTCGGTCGTTGTCGTTGAAGTGGTTGTCGAAGGACTTGTCGAAGTGCTGGTTGAGGTGCTTGGCGTCGTCGTCGTGGCCGCTATTGTGCTTGTGGTGCTGGACGAAACGGAGCTCGTCTGCGAATTATCCCCGCCGTCTTCGCTCCCGCCGCAGGCGCTAAAACCCAGGAGGGCAAGGCTCAACAAAAGCCACGCCAACCGCGCCGGGGCGCTGGGGACAATTGACTTGAAACTGGCACCGACTTTCGTCGAAACGAACCTCTGCATCCCAAATTGTCCAAGAAAAGGAAGGAGTGCGACCGATAAGTTTTATGAACATAACTCGTAGGGGTATTGCAATCAACAAAATAATGATGCGGACGAAAATTCCATCATTGATTCAATTCGCGGCGATTGATCGTATCGACGGGGTTGTTCTTGGTGTTCCACGGAAGACGATGGTGGGCGCACCTTGGCCGTGCGCCCAAATCTCTCAGCTAAATCAACCATCATCTATTGTCGGATTTGAAATGGCGTCGATCGTCGAAATTGTCCGGTGCTATTTTGAATGAGCGGCGACCAGTTCGCGCCAATCCTCCCGCTCGGGGATGCCGGGTTTGCGAGCGCCGAAGAACTGCACCGTCATCTCGTCCTTGTCGTCGTAGACCTCGATGGACGTGACGACGCCGTCGGTCGTCGGCTTACGCACGATCCACGCGCGGCGGAAGAAATCCGATCGCATGTGGAGATTGAAGCCGGGGTCGAGGATGTTGAGCCAGGTATCGAGCCGTTTCACGTTCTTGATCGGGCCCGTATGAATCTCCACACACCCCGGACTGGCGACGAACGCCATGATGGGTTGCTCGCTTTGGGCGGCGGCTTGCAAAAGCGCCTCGACGCGCTCGACCGGAATCTCCACCGAGAACCCTTCCGGCGCCTGGATCATCGCATCGATGCGACGCAGGCCGTAACGCAGCAGCATGCCGAAAAAGTCGTGCGTGTCCTTGAGTTCGCGCCACTCGCTTTGGAACTGGGTCAGCTCGTCGTCGGCGAGGATCTTTTCCTCCTTGGGCGCCGGGGGGGCACTGAAGTCGAGCACCGGGGTTTGGTCGTCAGCCCGGAAGAGGCGAGTGAACTCGTCGAAGGCCCTCTCGTCGGCGTCGTCGGTCCAGAAAATTTTGAAGACCGCCTCGCCGTGCTTGTCGAAAAATTGAAGACTGCGTTTGGTGCCGCGCGGGGTTTCGTCCACGACGGCGTAGCCCGTGTGCCATTTCGTCATGAACAGGCGCAGGTCGATGATCGGTCCGAGAACCTGCCCCATGGCGTTGTTGCCGCCGAAGAATGCCACGTCCTCGAACGTGCCGGTTTTTTCGATCACCGAGGCATCGTTGCGCGTGATGCACGTGACCGGCCCGACCTTCGGCATCTCGGCAATGATCCGCGAAAAATCACCTTCCAGCTTGGTGACGCCGTCGTTGATGCGCGTGGCGAGCAAGGCGGCTTCGGTGGTGCCGAGCTTCGCGGCGGCGTCGCGGGTGAAAAGACGCCCGGTCGATTCCCGTTTCAAATCTTCCCAGCGCGTCCGCAGGGCGTGGGCGTCTTCGTGCATTTGCGTGACCATTCGATCCTCCGTTCTCGTCGCCGCGAGGCGCTTGGTGTCGCTGTTATATTCCGCAGCCGCCGTCGTCGGAATCGGAATCTCCGGACGGGGTCGGCTTGTTCACATCGTCATCTGTCTCATCGGCGTCGTCGCCGGCATCGTCGGGTGCGTCGCGTAGACGCAGGGTCCATTCCAAGGCCGCTTCGCCGCCCAGGCTCGCGTTGACCGCCAGCAGCCTCATCGCCGACGCGCCTTCGGGGACGGTGTAAGCCTCGGATGCGTCGACGGGATCGCGGCGCCATCGCCCGTCGACGAGCGTCAGCCACCAAATCGCGATGTCGCCGTCCGCGTCTTTGGCGCGGTTCAGGACGAGTTGCCGACCGGCCTCGGTAGCGGCGTCGAACGCGATTTCGAAGTGGGCGAAAGCCGAGGCTTCGAGGGGAAAGTCCCAGGTTGAGCCGTCCGGCGCGATCGTGCCGGACGACGCCAAGGGCGGCATCGTCGCGGCATCCGCGAAACCTCCCTCGTCGTTGCCGACGCGGTCGCCGGTCAAAAAGCACCACCACGCAAACTCGGCGAAGGCGCCGTCAAAGCCGCCGGGAGCATTGGCGTCAAGGTAGTCGCGGGCGGCCACCAGGGCGTCGCGATATTCCTCGGTGTCGGTGACGACGTCTTCCCAGATCGCCACGTGGGCCGGAACCCCGAAGCGCTCCGTGAGATAGAGCGGCCAGACGACGGCGCCGTAGGGCCGGGCCGAGGCGATCGCCGTGGTCGAACGCAGGGATTCGTGGGCGCTGTTGAAATACGCCGGAACGAAATGCATCCATTCGTTGAGATCCGGGTAGACCAATTCGGTCGCCCACTCGGCGCCGCCTTCGGTCCACCATGTGGACTGGCGTGTGTCGTAGGCCCCCTGAACCAGATGGAAAAGCTCGTGGGAGGCCAGGACCATCATCGCATATTCCAGGTCGGGATAACCGAAACCGGCGAAGTCGTTTTCGATGGTGAGATAACCGGCGGCGTCGAAGCGAGGCGTATCCTCCGGATGCACTTCCGAGACGATAAATCCGTCCGAATCGACCATGTCCACGAGGTAGGCATCCACGCGGGAGTCGCCGCCGCTGTCGCCGTCGTTGTAGAGCGCGTCGTCAACCGGCGGCAGAAAACCGGCATCGACGTACGCCTGGTACGCGTCGCCCAGGGACAGGGCGATGAATTCGACAAAGTCCGGGATGTCGTTATCGTCGATGTCCTCGGCCGGCACCGCGTCCTCGCCTGCGGTGACGAACCAGACGCGGCAGCAGCCGTCCGTGCTGTCGTGAGTAATAAACGTCGACCTCGGGATCGTAGCCGTTGCCGAACCAGCCATCGCCGTTGGTCGGTCGAATGGCGTGGGCCGGGCCGCCGGTCCAGGCGACCAGCAGAACGGCGACCACCATTGTCAAAAAGCGCCGCGCGACGGCATAAACCGCCGCGCGGCGAAACACGGATGTGGAACGTTCGCTCGCCGCGCGAGTCGAATTTCCGGTGAACAAACCAGCCATGGATCTACAGGTACGCCCACTGGATGGTGTACCAGCCGCTGACCTGAGTATCGACGGGGGTGTGGTAGTAATCCACGATCTCCATCTTGACCGGATACCCCTCGGCAGTGCGTACGATGTACACATGCCCCAGGGAAACCAGGGAGAAACCTTCCCCGAAGGTGTACCAGGCCGGGATCGCCGAAACGCTCGCGCCGCCCACGGCCCAGTTCACGCCGCCGGTGGCGATGTCGTCGTACGGCAGTTCGGCGAGGAAGGCCCCCTTCACGCTCCCGGCGAAATCGTCGCCGGAGTTGAGGACGATGCCGTCCTGGCTGAACTTCAGATCCCAGGTCGCGTCGGTCGCCTCGTCGTCGACGGTCACGACACCGTTGGCCAGGGAGTAGTAGACGATCTTCTCGGCCTTGTTGTCCTTGCTGCCCTTGTCGTCTGCGTCGTCCACGTCGGCGGTGAAGATCGTCTCCGTGCCGGTGCCGTTGACCGGTTGGAAGCGGACGGTGATTGACGTGGGATAGAAGAAGGGCGATTCGCCCGCGTAGACCGCGTCCTGAGCTTCGAGTTTGTAGACGACGCCGTCGCCCCCTTGGATCAGGTACGTCAGGCCCAGATTGAGCGCCGGAGTGTAGCCCGCGAAGGCGACGACCAGATCGGGGTTCTCGATGAGCGGCGTGGTGTCCGGCACCGCGTCGACATCCTCGAAATCGACCACGCCCAGATCCAGCACGCCACCGGCTTGGGCGCTGGTGTTGGACACGTCGGTGCGTTTGAACCACAGATCCCAGGTGGCCGGGTCATCGGGCTGGTATTCCGGGCGCCCGATTCGCCGGGCCATCCGTCGACCACGCCGTTTTCCGCGAAGGCGAAGAATGCCGGCGGATTGGTCGGCGCGTTACCCGAGCCGCCCGCGGACGCGTCGATCAAGGTGTCGTCGTCGTTGTTGGCGGCGACCGCGTCGTCGATCCAATCGGCGGCGATTTCAAACCACCCGGCGACCGCCGTCGTCTCGGCGGTCACGTCGAACTCCCGGTAGTAGCCGAGAATTTCAAACTTGGCGTAGGCGCCCGAGCCGTTGTCCTGCAGGACATAGACGCGCGTCTTGGGCATCAGCTTGTGCGTGGTGATGTCGTAGTCGTACCAGTCGGACAGCACGGTCGCCGGGCCGCCGATCGGATCGGGGATGACGTTGTCGTCCTCGTCCAGGTAATCGTCCTGTTCGAAACCGAAGTCGACGTAGTGGCGCACGTCGTCGAGCGCCGGGCCGTCGTTCTTGCGCGCGCCGATGTCCCCGCCGCCGAAGTCGCCGCCGTTGATTTTGATGGAGTGACGCTTGAAGGCGAGGGTCCATGCGTCGCTCGTTTCGGCCTGCACGTCGGTGATGTCGACCTTGGTCAGGCTCACCTTGCCGCCGTCGTCGTTGAAGGACACGTAGATCCACGGGTTGCTCGCGGCCTGTTCCGTGCCGCCGGCGGTGGCGTCGATCCACCAAGCGCCTTCGCCCGTGTCCTCCACGTCGCCGTCGCTGACTTCGTCGATCAACGTCTCGGGGCCCGAAGCCGCGGCGCATTCGTGCACGCCTTCGTCCGGGTTCAGGACGCACGACAGACCGGTGGGGCCCTGTTCGGCGCAGTCGGTGGTGTCGGCCCATTCACCGTCGGCGCAGGTCTGGATCAGGTCGCCGTCGCAACGCGTTTCGCCCTCGTCGCCGCAAGACGTGTCGTCGTCGTCATCGCCGCTGTCGTCGTCGCCCGTATCGTCGTCATCGTCGTCGTCGATGCCGTCATCGGCGCCGCTCGAATCGTCGTCGTCATCGTCTCCGCCGCATCCGGCGAAGCCGACCGTTGCGAGTAGGGCGGCCAGCAACACCAGCCAAGCCCAACTCGTCTTGTTCCCAAATCCACGATGCATTAATCTTTCTCCTTAGCGTTGCGGGTTCGCGGCAACGAACCCGGCAGTCAACGTCTTGAGGGCGGCCTTACGGTCGCCTTCGCCTTTTGGTGCGCTCCCTGCCGGCGGGTTCTCGGCTCCGTCCAGCAATTCGAATTCGTTTCGTTCCCATTCGCGGACCACGCGTCCCTCGCGCATTTCCACGGCCCGGTCGCAGGCGGCGTGGAGCAATTCCAAGTCGTGCGTGATCAGCAGGAGGCCCACGCCGCGCGCGGTCAAATCGCGCAACAGCGCCACCAGCGCGGCGAATCGTCCGCCGTCCATGCCGCCGGTGGGTTCGTCCAGGATGAGGAACTCGGGATCGCTCGCCATCGCGGCGGCGATTGCCACCCGCTGACGTTCGCCGCCGGAAAGCGCCTGGGGATGCCGGTCGGCCAATGCCGTCAGGTGGAAGCGGTCAAGTAGTTCGTTGACGGTCTCCGTCGTCGCCCCGCCGCCGGACAGCTCGCGACGCACGCTGTCGGTGAAAAGCTGGCGGTCCGATTGTTGGGCGACATAAGCGACTCGGCCGAGCATCTTGGCGGGCGAAAATTCGCGGCCGTCCAGGTCGATGCGTCCCCGCGCTTTTTTCTCCAACCCGCATAGCGCCCGCGCCATCGACGTCTTGCCCGCGCCGTTTGTCCCCCGGATGCCCACGCATTCGCCGCCGCGTATTAGCAACGCGGCGTTGTCGAGGACCGTCTTTCGGCGCGAGACCCATCGCACATCCCGCGCGCTCAATCGCCGGGCGTCGTCCGGATGGTGGGCGCCTGGGGGAAGCTCGATGAACGAGCGGGCGCGGGAATGGCGCAGACAATGGCGGGAGCAGAACGCTTCGTCGTCCAGGGCGTCGAGCGGGCCGTCATAGACCACGCGTCCGCCGTCGATCACCACAAGTCGGTCGGCGACGGAACGGATGGCGTCCAGGCGATGTTCGACCACGAGTATCGCCCGGCGCTCGCGCTTGAAACGGGCCATGCACGCGAGCATCAAATCCGTCGCGGGGGCGTCCAGGTTGGCCGTCGGTTCGTCGAACAGCAACAAGGGTGCGTGCGTTGCGTGCATGGCGGCCAGGGCGACGCGTTGCCGCTCTCCGGAGGAGAGAGAGAAGATGTCGCGATGTAGGAGGTGGTCGATTTGCATGGCCCGGGATGTGGACGCGACGCGTTCGGCGATTTGTCCTACCGACAGATCCCGATATTCCAGCGTGAACGCCAATTCGTCACCGACGTTGAGCTGGAAAAATTGCGTCGCCGGATTTTGGCGGACGGTGGCGACCACGCGCGAGCGCTCCCACGGCGCCAGGCGACCGAGGCCTTCCTCGCCGAACCGAATGCATCCCCGAAATTCCCCGCCGTGGGCGGCGGCGCCGAGGCCGTTCACGCAGTCCAGCAACGTTGATTTGCCGGCGCCCGACGGCCCGGTCAGCAGCACCAGCTCGCCCGGCGCGACGCGCAGGTTGACCCCGCGCAGCACGTCGCCGGCGGTTGCCGCGTAGCGAAAATCGACGTTTTCAACCGACAACAAGGTTGATTCTCCCCGCGATCACGTCGTTTGGAACGACAAACGCCGACGCCACGCACAGGGCCGTCGCGCCGAACAGGGCTGCCGTGACGACGCAGTCTTTTCCGCGCATCCGGGACGGTCGATAGGGCGTGCGACGCAGCACGCCGCCCATGCCCCGCGTTTCCGCCGCGCACGCCAATTCGTCGGCGAGGCGCAGGCTGCGCAGCACCGCCGGGGTGAGCACCAGGTCGAAGACGCGCTTCGGATGCCGCGCCGCGTCCCACGGTGAACGCACCAACCCGCGCACGCGCAGCGCATCCCAAATGCCGTTCATTTCGTCCAGAAGGGTGGGGATGAATCGCACGGCGACGGTCAGCGGCAGCGTCATCGCGACGGGTACGCGCAGGCTTTCCAGCGCGACGCCGAAGTCGTAGAGCTTGGTGGTGGTGATCAGCCACGCCGCCGTCAGAAAAATCGCGTTGCCTCGTGCCATGATGCCGACCAGGAATCCGGCGGGGTCTTCCACGCCGCCGCTTTGCAGTCGCGTGGCCACGCCGACCAGCACCATCCACGTCAGCAGCGAAAAGACGACCGCCGCGATCGCCCATCGCCACAGGCCGGCCGACAGCGCCAACGCCAGGACGAACGTCACCAGCAGGAGCTGCGTCGCGAGGGGGCCGGCGATGGCCAGGGTCGTAACGACAAAGACGGTCAGGATTTTCACGCGGGTGTCCAGACCCTCGAAGAAGTCGTCGTCGTGGCGTTCGCCCAGGCGCGTGACGAAAGCGCGGCTCATGCGGCGACTCCCGCCCGCTCCATGCGATCCATGAACCGCCGACCGGCCACGCCGCCGAGCACCGCGCCGACCGCCGCGCCGAGAATCGCCAGGGCGATGAAATACCAAACCAGATGGACCTGCGTCATTTGCTTGACCACCTTGTCCAGTTGGGCGACGGCGGTGGCGATGACGCGAAAGAGCACCAGGGCGGCGATGATCGTCCAGCGGCCCTGATATCCGCCGCGCAGGTGGGCGAAAACGTCGGCCGCCACGCCGCCCAAGACCAGCCCGGCGGAGTGAAACACGCTGCCCTTGAGGATGAGCACCGCCAGGCCGTAGGTCGTCAGCCCGATGGTCAATGTCCCGGCTCGCGGGACTTTTCGCGCCATGACGTAGAGCACCAGGCACGAGACGAACGCCATCACGCCGTGCATCAGGCCGGGAATCGCCGCGATCGGCACCATATGCAGTCCCACCGCGACCACGGTTTGCAGCACCACCGACAGGGCGGTCAGCACGCCGATCAGCACCAGCTCTCGCACCGTGAAGCGAGAGGAAGATTGCGGGGATTGGGGTCGTTCGTTTGCGGTTGTCATCGTTGTGCGTCCTTACCGGATGGGGTCGAAGCGGAATTCGATGGAGGCGTAGTCGCGGGACCCCGCGCCGTCGACGAAGAGCGGATAGAACCGGAACCAGGATTCGCCGTCGGCGGATTGGATGGCCCAGACGGCGTCCTTGAACAGGGTTCGGCCGGATGCGCCGTCATATCGCGCCCATTGGTCCACGACGTTTTTCACCCGGTCGCTCTTGAACTTTTCGTCGGCGGGGACGTCGGCAAACGAGACGGCGTCGAAGTCGGCCGTGTCCAGGACGTAGCCCCGGCGTTGGCCCGGTCCGGAGACGCCGCCGTTGAGCGTGACCGTGAAGCGGAAGAACCGCAGGTCCCACGCATCCGAGTCGGCGGCCTGCCCATCGGTCAAAGACAGTTTGCCGTCGTCAAAGGCGTAGTAGCCCGCGTCGCCGTCGGCGTCCAACCCCCCGGCGGTGCCGTTGATCTTCTCGGTGGTGATCGTCTCGCCGACACCTTCGGGCGTCAGTTCGGCGTGGCGGATCGTGTACAGGGCCGAGACCGGCGCGCCGCCCACGTCGCCGTAATAGGAGACGATCTGCGCCTTATGCACCCGGTCGCCGTCCTTGATGAGGTAAACATATCCGAAGCTCGCCAGGGCGTGCGTCGTGCCGTCGTAGTCGTACCAGTCATCAAAGACTGACGCGTGGGCGTCCTGGAAAATGACGGGCGGAATCGCGTCCGTGTCGATCGTGTCGTAGCCCGCCTCGGGGAATTCCACGCCGCCGCCGAGCCCCACGCCGGAGATGCCGCCGTTGGTGCGGATCTCCCAGCCGGTGAACCAGAGGTCCCAATCCTCGTCGCCCGTCGGATCGTCCACCTCGACGGCGCGGCCTTCGCGAAGATCGAAGAAGACGTCGCCGTCGGTCAGATCCAGCGCGGCGTTCGCCTCCAGATCCTGCCGGTCGGTGCTGTAGGCGTCGTCCGACGCGTTGCTGTCGTCATCGTCATCGTCCGAATCGCCGTCCGTTTCGTCGTCGGTGGCGCCGGACGGATCGGAGGCTTCGCCGCCGCAGGAAACGAGGGCGAAAACGAGCGCCGGCGCCAAAAGGAGCGCCCACCAGGGCGTCGCACGCAAACGGCTTGCGGGAGTGTTTCGCATCATCCGTGCTCCAAGGGCGACTCGTCGCGGACGTTCGAGGCGGGAAAGTCGAAGTCCAGGATGAGGCCGCCGAAAATCTCCACGCCCGGAAGGGGCGCAGATCGTTGGGGTTACCGGGGTCGGGTTTGGTGTCGGTCAGGTTTTCGCCGCGCAGGTAAAGACGCAGGCCGCGGGCGAGGCGCTGTTCGACGTAGGCGTCGACCGTGACGTACTCGGGAGAGGTCGTCCGCTCCTCGTCGTCGACGTAAACGAAGCTCCGGTAGTCGGCGAACGCCACCGCCTTGAAGCCACAATCTTCGTGTTCGAAACTCAGCTTGCCCTTGAGTTGATGACGCGGGCGGTTGGGCAGGGTGGTGTCCAGCTCCTGGTTTTCCGCGAACAACAGGACATAGCCGCCCAACGCGGAGAAGCGGTCGAGAAAATCGAAGGAAGCCTGGAACTCACCGCCGTAGGTGCGTGCCCGGCCGATGTTGCGGAATTCGTAAACCGAGACGGAGCCCCGCCGTTCGATGGGTTCCAGGAGAATATCGATGAGATCGTCGTAGCGATTATAAAAGCCGTTGGCTTCGATCAGGGCATCGTCCCACGGCGTGATTTCGACGCCCGCGTTATAGCTGTCGCTCGTCTCGGGGCGCAGTTCGTCGTTGCCTTGGACGATGTATCCCAGATTCGAATGGTCGAAGATGTAAAAGAGTTCCTTGAGCGACGGCGCCCGGTAGCCACGGCCGTACGACGCCCGCGCGACGAGCCCATCGGTCGGCATGGTCCACAGCGAGATTTTGGGCGTGACCACGTCGCCGAAGCGATTGTTGTAAGTATATCGCGCGCCGGGGACGAGGGTGAGGCGGTCGATCGGTTTGATCTCGTCCTGGGCGAAGACCTCGGCGGTGGAGGACACCTTGGGCGCCACCTCGACGGTCGTGTCCTCGGCAAAATCCACGCCGTTGTTCGCCGAGATTTCGCTCTTGCGCACCTGCAGCGTTTCCTCACCGAATTCCACGCCGCCCGACAGGGTGTTCCAAAGTCCCAGGCCCCACGCGCCGGTCAGGGAGGCGTTGGCGTAGTTGTTGTAAGTGGTGCGGGAGCGGCGGGCGGGGGAGTCGCGCAGGCTCTCGACGGACTCGCTCTGGAAATAGTTGTCGTAGACGCGGGCGGTCACGAAATCCACGTTGTTGAATTGCCAGGTCGCGGCCAGGGACGCCGAGGGGCGATAGATCGTCCACGGTGTGTCGTAGACATAGGGTTGGTCCAGGCCGGCGAAGTCGCGGCTGAAGGTGCCGTCCCGCTCTTCCATCGTGATTTCGCCGTCCGCCTCCAAGCGCAGCGGCGAGTCCGGATCCCACTCCAGGCCGCCGGAGAATTTGCCCGACCAGAACCGGTCGGCGTTGGTGTCCACGTCCGATTTGTCCAGGTCGATGGCGTCGCGCCGGTTGTGGTCGAAACCCGCGGTGACGCCCAGGTCGGGGCGGGGGCGGGCGGCGATTTCGCTCAAGATCTGCCGGGCGTTGTACGAGCCGAATTCGACGACGTTGTGCCAGTGCGTGCCTTGGGTGGGTGCGTCGCGGGTGATGATGTTGACCACGCCGCAGATTGCGTCCGAGCCGTACAGGGCCGACGAGGCGCCCTTGATGACCTCCACGCGCTCCACGTTGCCCAACGGGAGTTGGGAGGTATCGACGATGCCGTCCGCGGTGCCGACCACGCGCTTGCCGTCGATGAGAATCAGGACGCGCTTGGGGTCGCAACCCTGCATCTGGATGCCTTGGGGGCCGCCGCGATCTTCGTAAAAACGCGTGCCGGATTGGATGCCGAGCTGGTCTTCGAGCGCTTCGCCCAGCGTTTTCGCGCCCCGCTCTTGGATCTGCTCGCTGGTGACGACCTGCTTGCGGACGGCGGTGTCTTCGATGGCGGTGGAGTTGACGACGATCTCGTCCAGGGCATCGGAGGTGATCTCGTCCCATTCGGGGACGGCTTCGTCGTCGAGCCCGTCGTCCGTGTCGCCGCCTTCGTCGGCGTGGGCGATGGTGGGCTGCGTCGCCGGCAGGCCGGCCAAAATCAGGGACAGGGCCAAGCGAACCCCGGCTTTGCGGAATAGAATATGAAACGGGAAAGTGTTACCCAAAATACGACCCATATTGACCCGCGACGCCGCGTGGCGACGAAGGTGCGATTGCCTTGTCGGTAGCTCGCGCTACGCAGGGCTCCGGGTCTCTTGGGCCTCGGGCCTCAGGAGGTCGGGCGCGTCGACCTCCCGCGAATGTCGGCTGGATACGGACGGATTCGACGGCGTTTGTCGCTTATCGAAACCGGGTCCATGTCTCTTGCTTAAAGGGATGCAATCCTTGTAAGCAGTTGATATTCTTCTACATTACAGAAAGAGGACTGTCAACAGTCTATTTTGTGGCTCGTGGAGGTGGGAGGAATTTCACCGGCGAGAGGCGGCGGCGCCGATTGCCATGGTCGCAAAAAATAGGACGACGGCGACCGCGTTCAAGACGCCGCCGCAAACCCGGAGTTCACCGTGGGGGGCTAAGTCGCCGATGACGCGCAGCACTAACGCCAGGTGAAGCAGCGCTAGCGGGAGGTAGAACACAACTCGATATTTGATCTCAACACGCAGGACCGCCGGCAGGATGATCGGCGCATGGCCGAAGATCATCGAAAAAACAAATCCGACGAAGAACGTATGCAGGACGGCGTCGTAGAGAGGGCCGACACGCACCGCCCCGAGCCATAACCACAGTGCGCCGGAAACCCCCAGCCAGACGTAGCCGGTCAGGAGACAAGCGGCGATGTATCGCGTCAGGCCTTGCGTTTTGATCGTTCGTTTGACCACGTCAAAAGCCGACAGCCAGGCGGCAAACGCGACGAACGTCAAACCTAGGATGCGAGAACCTAGCGCGGGACTCAATGAAATCAATTCCCGCCCCGGCAATCTCGACGGCGACCAAAAATGCGAAGGTGCGTTGAGCGATTTTCGGCGGCCGGATGACTCGGCTGAGTTCCAAGCGCTCGCCCAGAATTGTCAGCAGGGGGAAGGCCATCCACCAAACGACCAACTCGAAAACCGGTCGGCCCAGGCTCCAAAGCCCGTTGCCGATCGCCCACGACGCGGCGCCCAACGCCATCGTGGTCGTAAAATCCGTGAACTGCCGCCGCATGACGTCAAGGGACGAGGCCACGAAAAGCAGGCTCCCCGCTGTGACCACGATCGGCGCGAGGTGCCCCGGGCCGTTCAACAAACCCAACGCCGTGCCAATTCCGGCCAACAACGGGGCGCCGTAGGCCCACGGACGGCCCAGCGCAACGGCTCGCTCCAGGCTGATCAATGTTCCGAGAAATCCCCCGATCATCAGGGGGCCGTGGGACGTGGCCAGGTCGGGGGCCAAGGCGGGAAGGGGAACCCCGATGCGCAACAGACCGCTCCAGAGGCCGGCGACGAGGGAAATGAACGCCAGCATCATCAGTGGCGCCCGCCGTTTCGGGATGCCGTTTGGCCGCGTCGTGTTTACCACGGCACACCCCGCACCAGCCACACGGCCAGAACAACCACGGCGAACGTCAAAAGGAGATCAAATCGCGCCATATTCCGGGCCAGATTGCGATAGCGGATCGTGAGCGGGTTGTCCGGATCCGTTTGGCCCAAGTGCGTCGCGCGCGGCCCGATCAGGAAATCGTGCGTCGCCCGCATGACGAGAATGATACCGACCAACACGAGCTTGATCGCCAAAACCCGGCCGAAGCTGGTGGACCAGAATTCCATGGAGGCCATGGTCCGAGCGCCGATGCCGCGAAACAGCAAATTGGCGAAACCGGTCGCGATCAAGATGAATAGGATTGCCCAGGCCTCGTTGCGAAAACGCACACCGATCTTGTGCATCACCGGGGCACGGAGCGGCTGAAGATCCGGGTCGCGAATCAACAGCGGCACGAGAATCGAGACGAGAAAAATCATGCCGCCGATCAAGACGCAGGCGGCGATAATGTGCAGCCAGACGCTGAAGGTGTAGAGCCAATGCATGAGGTCTTGCGGCCTTTCGAGAGCGATGACGTCGAATCGGGGAAGATTATTTTCCGCCCAAGAGCAGATGGGCCGCTTCGGACATGTGGCTTGGAGCCCAAGGGGGTTCCCAGATCACGTCGACGGTCACGGTTTTCTCGGGGGCGTGGTTTTGCAGGACCGAACGAATGTTGTCGCGCAAATATGACGCCAAGGGGCAAGCCGGGGTCGTCATCGTCATCTCGACGCGCACTTCGTCTTCATCGATCCGAATCCCGTAAATCAGCCCGAGATCCACAATATTCACGCCCAATTCCGGGTCCAAAATCCGACGAAGGAGTTCGACAACACGTCGGCGTTCGTGGACGTCAATCACGGCCGTCCTCGATTTCCGCATGGGCCTTGGCGATCACTTCGAGGGCCTCGTCCGGGAGGCATTCCTGCGCCTTTTCGAACAGCTCGTTTTCTTCAAACTTCACGTGGGCGTTGAGCATCGCCCCGAACGCGGCCAGGCGCCACCGGGTCGGCCCTTCCTTGGAGGCGACGAGTTCACCGATCGCCTTGTGGTCGTCGAGGGTCCGCTCCACCAACTCGTCCTGCCCGGCCTTTTTCATCTCCGGAAGCAGATATTTTTCTTCGATGGCGAAATGTCGGGAGAGATCGCGCCGAAATCGGTCAATGACCTCCTGCCACATTTCGTCCGGCCCGATCGGCTCTTTGCCGACGGCGGTGCGCCGAGCCAGTCTCGCCAGGGCCAGGGCATGATGATGATCGGAGGACAGGGCGCGCAGATGTTCAATTCGTTTCATTTCGCGTCGCCCTAAGCCGAAGCTTTTCGAGCCCGCCCGGCGGCAAGACGTCCGCTGATCAGATGCCAGAACATGACGGCGGTCACGCCCCCGGCGAAAAGGCCCATCATGACGCTGCCCATCGACGGCAGGCTGGTGATGACAAAGTTGGCGATTTGTTTGGTGCCGAAAATCGCGGGAGTGAACGGATCGACGTTGACCGGCGCGGTCGGATCCAGGTTGTGGCCGAGCCACCACATTTTGTAGACGAATCGTCCCATGGCGAAAATCGAGAAATAAAGCGTCATCACGCACAGGTCGATGAGCATGCGGATATTGCCGATCACCGCGACGCGCAGCGTGAGGATGATCAGCAAGCCCAGCGCGAAGGGAATCCAATCCAGGTCGCGCAACTGGGCCTTATTCAAAGGCGCCATGCCGATGTAGTGATTGAGCGTGTTGATCTCGTTGACGTCGTTGCCGTTGTTGCCGCCGACGACCTTGTGCGGATAGATGTCGAGCGTCAGCCCCTGGGGGTATTGGGGCGCGGTCATGCCGATGGTCCAAAGGGGCGCGGTGAATGCCAGCCCCAGGGGGATGCACAGCACGGCCAACAGAAAGCGCGCCGGAACTTTGATCGGCTGATCGAGATAGTCATAAAATTTCTTCAGTGCATCCTGCATGCGACGACCCCTTTCTTACGGCAAATCCTGATAACGAAAGCGCCGGTATCCCACGACCCAGGCCAAGGCCCCGGCGACGACCGGCCAGACGATTCCCAGTGTCAGTAACATCGAAGCGCCGACGCGATTGGCCATGTAAAACCCCACCGGACCCAGGACGGCGAGGGACGGTTCGGCCGAGGAGAGCAAGGCCATCCGTGCCGCTTGCACCGGATTGATCAGAGCCAGGGCGAAGACCCCTTCCGGATTGATGCGCCATTGGAGCATCAGGCCGATCAGGCCGAAGTCCATCACGGCCACCGAGATGCCCCAGGTGAGCAAAACATAGATCATCGCCTTGGCTTGATTGGGGACGAGGACGGAGATCGCCAGGCCGCAGCCGACGAACGTCCATAGCAATGACGAACTGAGCAGCAACAAGTTGCCCAGGAACGCCCAGCGGATCGCTTCGCCGAAGACGAACCGGCCGACGATCGCCATGCCGACGATGAGCACGGCCAGCGGCGCGATCAGGACGACCACGCGCACCAACGTGACGGCGAGGAAATATCCCGACCGTGTCACGGGATGGGAAAACAGAAGTTCCAGCGTTCCCTCGTCGCGCGAGCGATTGACGACGTGGCCGGTCGCGGTGAGCGCCAACAACGGCAAGACCAGCAGGATCGCGTGGCAAAACGAGAAAAGGACACGGCTCATGCCGGTAAACGACAGAACGGTCGATTCCCGCAGCGCGACGAAAACGAAGACGAGGCCGATGACGGCGTAAAGGGCGACGCAGAAGATCAGCCAACGCGACCGCAGAACCTCGGACAGATCCAGCCGAGCGATGGCGGCGATTTCCCTAATGGCCGGCATGAGCTGTCTCCCCGTGCCGATGGTCGGAATCGGCCGACTTGGCCGAAGGATGTTTCATTTCCGCGAGAACGGTTTGCCGTGCCTGTTCAAGGCTCATCGAATCGGCGGCGCCCGAACGCGTCGCGGCGATGTTGTGCCCCATCGGGGAATCGTCGACGCGAATGAAGGCCACCTGTTTTTCGGAGAGCCATTCGTCGGACTGAACGTCGTGAAAATACAGAGCATGCACTCGGACGTCGTTTTTTTCCTGATAGGCGAACAGGCAACCGGGATCGTCGAAAAACAGCACCTGCCCATCGGCTGTGTGCAGTTGCGCGGCAAAGGAGGATCGCTCAGATGCATCCGGCACCAGGCGCACGCCTCCTTGTCCCAGACCACGTCGGCGGGTCCGTTTGCCGGTTGGGAGCTTTGGTGGATCACGGAAACGACCACCATCCCGATGCCGACGACGATCAGCAGGCCGACGATCAGTTCGAACGGGACATGCCCCCGACAAGACGTCCGATCAGCCATTTGTTGTTTCCTCCTCCGGCAAGACGATCGCTTCCAGGTCGCGGACATAGATATTCTCGATTCGGGCCGCGTTGCCGTTCAGGCGATGCACCAAGGCGACCTTTTCGTCGATGGCCACGACTTTGCGGAACCAGTCCGGCCCGGTGGGGGAGAATCCCCAATGGTTGAGTTCGGCAATGGTTTGGGGATCGCGGGTATTGACCTCCACCGCGGACAGGGCATGCCGGGCCAAAAAACTTTGGGCCGGACCCTCGAATTTGAGGGACCCTCCATCCAGGCAGATCACATGGTCGATCAGGTGGCGCATCTCCTCCAAACGATGGGAGGACAGCAGGACGGTCGCCTCCGGCTTGATTTCGGCAAGGAGGTCGAAAGCGTGCTCGCGGGCCTCCACATCCAGGCTGGCGGTGGGTTCATCGAGAATCAGAAGATCGGCGTTCGCCGCGACGCCGATCGCGATAAGCAGCTTTTGCTTCATGCCGCCGGACAGGTGTCGGAACGGTCGTTTGGCGATGGCGTCGACGTCCAGTTCCATGCGCCGGCAGCTCGCGACGACGCGCTCGAGGGGCAGAGGTCGCGCAAGGAGACGACCAGGCGGATGACTTCCCGGACCGGGGCGGCGAAATGGGGCGCCACCTGAGGGATATACGAAATGCGCGCGGCGAGTTTTTTGCGATCGGCTTGGGGCGCCAAACCGTCCAGACGCACCTTTCCCTCGCAGGAAAGAAGGCCGATGAGGATCTTGGCCAAGGTCGATTTGCCCGAGCCGTTGGGGCCGATCAGGCCGATGCGCCGTCCGGAGGGGATCTGAAGGTCAATCCCGTTCAGGGCCCGAACCTTGCCGAAGTCCTTGACGACGTTTTCCATTTCAATGCGCAAAACGTTCCTCCACGGAGACCGCGAGCATGGCGGGTTCGGGATCGATGAGGATCGTTTTGGGGGCGTACAACGGCAGAATGTGGCCGACGGCGTTGAGGATCTTCAAGGCGAACGTGCCGTGGAAGAACTGCAGCTCTTCGTTGCGTCCGGCAAGCTGGGAAGAGAGGCGGCGCAGCTCGTAGGGGACGTCGCCGATGCCGTCGTCGTTGAAATCGTAACCGACGTAGTCGTCGAAATCGTTGCGTCGCCAGGTCATCCCCGTCGCGTCGCCGCCGCCGTCGACGCGCACCTGATTCACGTTGTCGCGCAGGCTGTTGGCGTAAAAGTTGTTGCGTTTCGGGCTGCTGTGAAAAACGACGCCCGTGTCGCTGAGGCGAATGACATTGCCTTGGAAGGTGTTGTGATCGGTCTCGACGAACGGCGAATTGTCGACGAAGACCCCGGTGTGGTTTCGGATAAAGTTATTGTCGACGATTTGCAGATTGCCCGATTCCTTCAAACCCAATCCCATGCCCGCGGCCCCGTGGGCGTCGGCCAGGAGATTGCGTTCGAGCACCAGGTTTCGCGAATACATTGCGAAGATTCCCACCACGTTCCCGACGTAAGAATTGTCGCGCACCTTGTTGCCGTGGCTGTACATGAAGTGCGTTCCGTAGCGGCTGCCGGAAACGATGTTGCCTTGAATGATGTTGCGTTCGGAGTACCAAACCACGATGTCGCGGCTATGGGTGATGACGTTGTTTTCGATCAGGGAATCGCGGGTTTCCCAAAACCGTACGCTGTCGCCCCGCAGCCCCAGCGCGGCTTCCTGGGTTCCGTGGACGCGATTGCCTCGAACCGTGACGCGGTTGGCTTTCTCGACGATCAGGCCGAACATCGCGTCTCGAATCACGAGGCCCGCGATCCGGTATCGTCGGCGCCGACGTGGACGGCGGCGTCCTGCAAGTCATAGCGCGTGCCGCTGCCGGAAACCGTCAGGTTGAGAAGACTCGAATGATCGCCCGTCAGACGTACGGTCGTGCCCTGGCCGTTGCTGACGATGACGGCGTCCTTGGGGCCCCAAACGGTGGTGTCGCGGCCCAGTTCGAAGGGGCCGACGTATTCCCCCGTCGTCAAGCAGATCGTTGTCGGAGAATTTGCCGGATCGGAATCGCCGAGGGCTAGGCGACGAAGCTCGTCGGCGTCGGAGATCGACCGGCACTCCGACGGGCGGGGGATTTCGTCGGCGGCCAAGGCCTCTTCGCCGAACAAGGCGGTGAGTTTCCGCATTTCCTGCCCGGGGTCTTTGTCGGCCGATCCCGCGACGCACGCCGTGGTGCATCCCGCCAAGATCGCGATCGCGACAATGATGTGGAACCGCCGAAACATGACTTGCGAATCTCGCATTTTCCGGGCGCCTTTATCGGCGCGTTGGTCGAGAGGACACCGACGGGGCCCGGCGGCCCCTGTCGGCGGGGTGCGTTAGGAGGATGTCTCTTCGTCCGTCGGCGTGAGAACCGTCTTATTCGAGGCGGTCTTGCCGCCCGAGCCGGACGGCTCCACGAGGAAGTATCCCATCATCTCCAGATGCAGCGCCGAGCAGAACTCGGTGCAGTACATCGGTAGACGCCGGCCCGATCGGCCACGAACGAGATATTGGCGTGCTCTCCGGGCTCGAGGCTGACGTTGATGTTGTACGAACCCACGGAGAATCCGTGCGTGGCGTCGTGGGCCTGCTCGATGTTGGTGATGTGCAGATGGACGCGTTCGCCTTCCTTGACGCGGATGATGTCCGGCTTGAAGTGGCTGCGAATGGCCGTCATGTACACATGCACCCTGTCGGGCTTGCGCTCGATGCGCTCCTTGCCGCCCTCGACGCGGAACGGATCCTCCTCATGGGTGAGCGGATTCACGCCCGCCGGTTGGTAGGCGATGATCGGGTGAAGTTTGTCGGCCTTGATCATCTGGGCGTAGTGGGGTTCGCCCAGCGGGATCGGCATGTCGTAGAGCAATTGCATCTTCGCGCCGCTGGTATCGATGAGCTGGAAGTTCTGGGGAAGCAGCGGCCCCACGTCGGCGAATCGATCCAAGGCCCACTTGTTCATCGCGACGACGTAGTTGCCGTCCGGCTGGACCGTGTCGCCCTCCGCGGCGAGCAGATGGCCGATGTTGTAGTGAACCGGAATCTTCTCGATCACCGCCAGATCGGCCAAGGACCATTTGACGACGGCCGACTCGATGAACAGCGAGCTGTAGACCTCGCCGTTGGCGCCGAACTGGGAATGCAGCGGCCCCAGGCCCAATTCGACCTGGCCCCGGATCGAATCCTTGAAGGGCAGGATCGACGCCGAAGCCGTCGTTGCCGGCGAAGGTTTTCGATTCGATCAGGCCCTTGATTTTATCGATATCGTAGACCGTGGCGTGCGTGTCGAGCTTGCCGCAGATGACGATGCTCTTTCCGTCGGGGGAAACGTCGACACCGTGGGGCTTTTGGGCTCACCCACGAAATGCAGGATGCCTTCGTCGATCGCCGTTTGCAGGCGAATCACCCGCATGTCGGCAATCGTCTCGGTCTTGCCGGCGGCGGCGACTTTCTCGGCGGCCTTCCAGTTGATGATATGCAGATAGTCCATGTCGTTTTGGGACGCGCCGGACTCGAGGGGAGGATTGCCTTCCGCGTTGCCGCCCCAGGCCATTTCCGTATCAATGCTGTTGACGAAGACGAAGCCGTCGCTGGCCAGCTTGCCCGCGTCGGCGATGTCCCTCTGCATGTACGGCGGAACCTCGACGGCGAAGGATTTCTCGGGGAGGATGCGTCCCTTGTCCCGGTCAAATTTCCAGAAGATCACCGCTCCGCGATAGTTGTCGGCCCAGTTTTCGATCGGGGCATATTTGCCGCCCAGGGGCGCGGGATATTGGGCAGCTTCGACGACGTACTCCGTGTTCGGCGTGACGAACGTGGCGCCGTGGTCGTTTTCGATCAACTCGGAAGCCACGATCTGCGTGGTCACGAAGTCCTTGAGGTTGATGACGGCGACCCGGGCGTTGGCTTTGTCGTTGATAAACACGAACTGGCCGTCGTAGTCCCCGCCGGTTTCGCTCAGGGCCGGATGATGGGTGTCGCCCCAGGTGAGCATTTTTCCGTCCCGAGCGCCCTGCATGAGCAGATGGTCGGTTTGATCGCCGTATCCGTAGCCCTGCCACGGTTCCGGAGTGAAGACGCCCACGACCTTGAGAATGCGCATGCTCGGCACGCCGATCACCAGCATTTGGCCGCTGTGACCGCCCGAGGCGAAGATGTAATACGAGTCTTTTTTGCCGGTGGGCATGTACGTTTTCAGCGCGGCCTGCACGTCCGCTTCGGTCAAGCCCCGAGCCTGCATCAATTCGGAGATGCTGCCGTCACCGGCCGACGCTCCGGCCGTTGTCCCCGGCGCCTCGGGAGCGGTTCCTCCTCCGCAGGCGAGCGTAACCCCCGCCGCGAACATCAAGACGACGGCCAATGCCAGGGCGTTTGAAATGTGCGTTCGATGCATGGTGGACCTCCTACCTCGCTTTGGAGAGGGTTTATGAATTGCTCAGCTCGCGAATGTGGACGCGAAGCGCCTTGGCGACTTCGTCCTTGGCCGACAGATCCGGGTTGGCCGGCATCATGGGACTTTTGCCCACGGCCGCGCCGCCGTACTTGATGATCTTTTCGATGTGCTCGTCGGTGACGGACTTCTGCCACTCGGAATCCTGGAAATTGCGGGCGGAGGCGTCAGGCCCTTGGAGGCGGAAGTCCGTCTCCGGCGCCCTTCGCGCCGTGGCAAGGGCATGCAACAGGTGTCGAATATGTTCGCGGCCTCTTTCATAGCTTCGGCGGAAATCGCGCCGGTGCCGCCGCCGGTCTCGGACTTCAGGCCGCAGGCGTCGTTGCGGTCGCGGCCTCGGATTTGGAAAGCCGGTTCCTTGGGGCCGCCGGAGCAGGCGACCGTCAAGACCAAGGCCGCGACGACCGAGACCAAAAATAGCCGCGCCCATCAGTGGAATTCTGCCGTCTCATAACTCCTCCGCAATTCTTGGGTGTCATTTCATCTCGAGCATTCGGCGCATTGGGCTATGCCTAAGGCCGCGATCCATGATTAGCCCAATTTCAATAGATTTACAAGTCTATAGATCTGTAGATCTATTTTATTGCCAAATGTCGCCAAATCCGTATAATCGGGGTTCGATAGGCGATGCCGCCTTTGAAATTGTCTTTGGTAAGGAGTCGGCTGATGGCGTCATTTCTTCCGCAGACCGTCGAATACGCAATCCGGGTCATGGCGCATATCGCCTCGCATCCGACGGGAACGGCGCTGCGGACAAAGGATATGACTGGGCCGACCAATATCCCGCCCCATTATTTGTCGAAAATCCTCCGCAGCATGGTGTTGGCGGGACTGCTCGAGTCCCAGCGCGGCCACCACGGCGGATTCATTCTCGCAAAACGTCCTGATGAGATTCCTCTTGAAGATATCATGTCGGCTGTAAGTTTTCGACTCGAAACTGAGAAATGCGCTTTCGGAATTGGAAAATGTAATCCTGATAACCCATGCATGCTGCATGATTCTTGGATGAAACTGAATCGATGCGTCGATGACTGGGCGAGAAATACGACACTGGCGAATGCGTCGGTGACTCTGAGTGCGTTGCGCTTTAAATTCGAGTCCGTGGAAGACGAGGCGGCCAAACTCTAGCGAGCTTCCTGTGGGAATTGGAGGTCGCCGGCGCCGCTTTCACACTCTTCCACTTTATCTCCCTATTTCGCAAAGTCCCGAGTCGCCGAGTCGCCGTCGGCATCATGGTCGCGACCATGGGAGATCAGCTACGCCGACTAAAGTGATTTCGATCGTGAATCATCGCGGCTGGATATCACTTCCGGCGAATGCGCCGTCTATTCTTATGCATGCGGTTAATAATAGTCAGCAAAATAAACTTGACATTCGAGGAGTGGTAATCTTTATTCGATAGACATTCGCCGTATAAATCGGCAGTCCAAATCCCGCCTTTTCCACACAATTTACCGTCGTTTTTGTGTCGTCGCACTCTCCGGTCGGAGCGGAGGGCGATGACAAGGGTTGGTTTGTCAGGATTCCGGGCTTGCAAGAGGTCGTCCATGCCGCGTCAACATCGGATCGCCGGTATGAAGCTGTCTCGTCTTTTCGCGTTCGCGATTTGCGTGGGTGTCGCGGTATTTTCGAGTTGCGCGGACGAGCCGATTTCGCGCGACAGTGACGAGTCCTCGTCTTCGTCGTTGTCGGCCGGCGCCCACCGAGAGTCGACGACCCGCGAATCCGATACTTCTTCTTCGCTCACGAAACCTGTTTCTTTTCGGGTTGGAACTCCCGCGCCAAGGATCTGGCGAAACGCCAAAGCCGCGCGGCGGAAGTCGTGGCGTCCGAGTTTGTCGAATTCAACGCCGCCGGTCTTACGGTGGATGCCGATCGATCCTTGCGGATTTCATTGCCGGACGGCGAAGCGGTCGACGTCGTTTTCGAATCCGTTCGTCACGGCTTGTTGGGTGATTTTTGGCAAGGTCGATTGTCGGGGCCCCATCGCGGGTACGTGAACCTGAGCGTGGTGCAAGGGGACGTTGCCGGTCAGATTCTGGGGTCCGCCGGACGATTTCTTATTCGTCCTCTGGGCAACGGTATTCACGCGATCCATCGGATCGACCAGTCGCGGTTCGCCACTTGCGGGAACGATCCTTTCGAGATCAATCCGGTGCATATTCATCTTCGCACAGATTCGTCGAATGCGAACCCGGGCGCGGACGACGACGGCTCTGTCGTGGATGTTCTCGTCGCGTACACGGCCACGGCGGCGGGGCAGAGCGGGAACATCCTGGCGGAGATCCAAGCGGCGATTGACGACGCGAATCGAGCGTACGAGCTGTCGTCGATCGATCTGCGTCTAAACCTTGTTCAAACGACCCAAGTCGATTACGCCGGCGGCGATCTCTGCGACGACCGAGACGCCTTTGCGAGAGGCCGATGACGGCCAAATGGATGAGATTCACGGTCTGCGTGATTCCACGAACGCCGATCTAGTCGCGCTCATCGTCGGTGAAAGTGACGAGGTTTGCGGCTGCGCCTATATCCCGACCGACCTGGAACAGGACAACGAGGATTTGGGATTTTCCGCGACCGCGCTGAATTGCGCCGTGGCGAATCACTCGTTCGTCCACGAGATCGGCCACAATTTCGGCGCGCGCCATGACCACTACGTCGACCCGGTGCAGAATCAACCGTTCGCCGACAATCACGGGCATATTATCGACATCACGGACGATCCCATTGCCGGTCAAGCCGGATTTCGAACAATCATGGCCTACAACTCCGAGTGTGACGATTACACCTTCGGGCCGGTCTATTGCGAACGTCTCCCGCTTTTCAGTAGCCCGGAGATCCTCTACGTGACGCACGGGCTGATCCAATCAATATGCGACAACGGGAGTTGCGCGATATTCGGACAACGTTGAGACCCTGCGAAAAACGCAGTCGCTGATCGCGAATTATCGCGTGGCGACGACATCGGCGCATGACCGGACTTTGCCTCCGCCGGCCGCGGCCGCCCCGACGTTTCCCGGCGAATGCCCGGCGCCATACCAGCACCGATTGGGCTTGGAAGCCAAGGACGGATACGAGAATTATTACGAGCAGGTGATGAGCGACGAGGCCTTCGAAGACCATCATCGTCGTTTTCGGCTGATCGGTGGATTAAGCGCCGATTATAGTGTTCTCAACCGTGACGAGGACGCTGTCGTAACTTGCTTTGAAGCGCCGGAGGACCCTTCGTACGTGATTGGGTGGGCCGGGAAGATCGCCGACAATTCCGACGCGGTCGACTTCCGCTGGCGATTGTATCGATCGTTTGAATGGGATCCGAGCTACGGCTTCTACGACGACTACGTTTACGAATCGGAGCCCGTCACCGCTCAGCCGGGAGAGTGGGTGGTTTTTGAAACGGGCAATGAATCGGAGTTTCTTCTCCACTGGGATTCCCCCGAGATCTGCCTGGCGGCGGTGGCGGATATCGATGAAAGCAGCAGCCTGACCTGGGACGGCTACGTCAGCCATATGCAGTTTTCCTTCAACGTCTTCTCGCAGGATTTCCTGCATTACGCGCCGTCATCCGCTTTCCAGGAAGCTCCCTATTCCCGAAATCTCAAGTCCAAGGCGGTTTACACCGGCAACTTTGTTCAGGAACGTTGGTTGGCGCTCAATTGGGAAATGTACATGGACGAATGCGGTCCCGGTTGGACACCGCCTTCGACGACGACTTCCACCACAACCACATCGACATCCACGACGACCACGACGTCGTCAACGACCACCACCACAACGTTGGCGACCACGACCTCGACCACGTCGACAAGCACCCCATCGACATCCACAACGACCACGACTTCGTCGACCACCTCGACGATGACGTCCTCGACCACAACCACGTCGACGAGCGCCCCGTCGACATCCACGACGACCTCGACCTCGACCTCGACCTCGACCTCGACTTCGACGACTTCGACGACGACGACGACAACGACAACCGCGACGTCGACAACCACGACGTCGAGTTCGTCGACCACCACGTTCGAACCGACGACGACAACATCCACGACATCGACGACGACCGCGCCAAGCACGACTTCAACGACAATCCCCACGGTGGACGATGACGGCGATGACGATGCCGCCGGCGACGACGATGCGGCCGATGTGGACACGGACGACGAAGACGAAAATGTGCCGACGCGCTCGGATGACGACGACGGCGGTTCGGAAGGAGGATGCGGATGAAAACCGGAAAATTTCGGCAAAAACCGGCGGCGGCATATGAGGGGCGGCGGACGGGGCGGATCCTCGCCGTCTCGACGATTTGCGTCGTGTCGCTGATTTTCGCCCCTTCATCGGCGGGCGCCGATCCGGGACTATCGGACGTGCCGACGCTTCTTGTCTTCGGGGGTTTCGCGCAAGCAAGACTCGGGACCTGTGCCACCGGCGGCGGGGATGTCAACGGCGACGACTTCGACGATTTCGCCCTGGGGGCTCCGGGCATCGTGCAAGGGGACGAAGGAAATCTGGGGGCCATCCGCGTTCACTACGGCACCGGCGGGGCATTTTCCTCGGAACCGGACTGGCAACGCACCCCCCATTCGGTCGCGTCGGAGTTCGGCACCGGATGCGCTATCAACGGAGATGTCAACGGCGACGGATACGACGACCTGGCCGTGACCGACCCGACGGATGTCGCCACCCCGCCGCAAGGTCTCGTCGAATTGCACATGGGCTCGGAATCAGGGCTTCAGGGGACGGCGGACTGGTCGTTCGCCCTGCCCGGGTACGGCGCCTTCGGCTACGGTGTTTTCTATGCGGACATCAACGGCGACGAGTACGACGATCTCTTCGTCGTCGATACCTTGTATTTCAACTCGGATACCGAGGAATTCAGTTACGGGGCCTTGTTTGCGTTTCTGGGCTCGAGCAACGGCCTGCCCGACGAACCGGATTGGGTGTACGGAATCGATCCTGCCCTGCCGGAATCGGACATCAACTACGCCAACGCCGGCGACCTCAACGGCGACGGCTACGACGATCTGGTGCAAGGACGGCCGCAGCGAACGGTCGACAACGATATCGATGTGGGCGAAGTCTACGTTTTATACGGTTCCGCCGATGGATTTTCCAACGGTTGGGAGCTATTCGCCACGGGAACGTTCAAGCAAGAGTTCTTCGGCCGTAGCGTGGCGTCGGCGGGCGACGTCAACGCGGACGGCTACGACGATCTGTACGTGGGATCGTGGGACACATATGTGAATTCCGACTACACGGGAACGGGACGCGTCTACCTGGGATCGTCGTCCGGCCTGACGGCCGCCGCGGCGGCTTGGCAGGTTTCCGGCGAAATCGAAACCGACGAATTCGGCCTCGGAACGGGAGTCGGCGATCTTGACGGAAACGGCTATGACGATATCGCGATCGGCCAGCAATCCGGTTACGTCTATCCCTACGTGTTCGCCTATTACGCCACGTCCTCCGGTTTGCCGACGACCTGGGACTGGTACGCGTCCGGCGGGTTTTACGTCGTTCCTGTCGGCGCGGGCGACGTCAACAACGACGGCGCGGACGACCTGCTGATCGCCCAGCCGAGGCGGAGTTACTTCAACGCATCGGAAGGCGCGTTCGCGTTGTACCTAGGAAGCCCGGTCGAAGGCACCACCACCACAACAACAACAAGTACGACGACGACCTCGACAACAACCACCACAACGACGAGCACGACCACGTCGACGACGACGACAACGTCCACCACCACCACGGTGCCGACGACAACGACGAGCACCACGACGACCACGATCCCGGATGACGCGTATGAGGAGAACGACACGTCCGGCGCGGCCTACGACCTGCGTTCGTGGCAGAACCAATGGCTCAGCGATCTGAACGGCGCGGCGCGGGCCTATGACGCGGATTATTTCAAGATCAAAGGCGTGGCCGAAAACGAAGTGGTCGACGCGGAAATTCTCTACAATCACGCCTCCGGCGACGTGTCGATGTGCCTGCTCGACCAGACCGGCAACCTGGCGCAGTGCAACAGCGGCGACCCGTGCGCGACGAATACGCCCGACGGCAAAGTCCTCTCGTGCACCTTCCACCGAACGCACACGCTGAAACTGCCGGCCTATCTGCAGATCGACGCGGGAGCGTACACGGGTCTGGAATATGACCTGATCTGGAACATCACGCCGCCGACAACCACGACGACGACGACATCCACAACGACGACCTCGACAACCACCAGCACAACCACGTCCACGACGACAAGCACGACGATCCCGACAACAACGACAACGACGACCACGACGACAAGCACGACGACATCGACCACGACGATCCCGACAACAACGACCACGACGACCACGACGTCGACATCGACGCTGCCGTCCACGTCCACCACGACGACCACCACCGTGCCGACGACCACGTCCACCACCACGACCACGCTGCCCGGCGACGATGACGACGACACCGGCGGCTGCGGACAAGAGAAGTTCGGGTACTTTGGTCTGTTTTAGCGGGCGCACTTCTTTGACGCCGTGGAGGCGATGGTGAGACGCATCCGACAGCGTTCGGCATTGACGTCGCCCGGGAGACGTGGCGTTTTGTCGGGGTTGAATGCCAATTCGCGGCGTTTTCTTCTCCTCGGTGTGGTCTGGTGTTTCTTGGGATTGACGTCGTGCGGATCCTCCGGGGGAGAGGGCGGAGAGTCATCGTCGGGTGCAACAAACACGGGTTCGACGTCCGCGACCTCGACAACGCAGCCGGGCCCAACGTCTTCCACCTCCCCAACAACGACAACGACAACTACGACGACGTCTTCGACGTCGAGCACCACGACTACGACAGTCGAACCGACCACGACGACAACGACGTTAGGGACCACCACCACGACGTTGTCGTCTACAACGACTTCGAGCACGTCAAGCTCGACTTCAACGACGTCGACGACCTCCACCACCACCTCGTCCTTGCCGACATCGACGACGACAACCGTGACGACGACCACCTCGACAACCACCACGACCGACGGCCCGGCACAAAGCAAGCCGGAGCTGGCCTACGGTTTGAGCGTTGGAAAAGATGGAATCGCCTTGATGATGGACAGTCACGATGGGGCGCATCTTGTCGTGAAGAAAAGCCGTGAGCTTCACTTATTGTCGCGCGAGCCGTACTCGACGGCGGATCCGTGGGCCGATGAGACGATTGTGCCGAATGCCGGGGAATTCGCCGCCGCGATGACCGACGCGGACGTTTTGCATCTCGTGTATGTCGAGCCCGACTCTCGCGAGTTGCGTTACGCGCGGAAAGCCGACGGGGTGTGGGCGCACGATGCTGTCACCGACGGATCTTTTCTCCCCTCGGGGCTGCGTATCGCGCTCGGGCCGGACGGCCTGCCGAGGCTGGCGTTTTTGGATGAGGCCAACAACGTCCTCTACGCGGCGCGGCTGGATGACGCGTCACAATGGGCAGTGGACGGTGTGGATAATCGCGGAGAGCTGGAGACCGGGCATTTCGATCTGTCGGTGGGGGGCGATGGAACGATCTACGCGGCCTACTTGGATATCGAGGCCGGTTTGTTGCGCTTGGCCGTCGGCAACCCGGGGGACTGGCGATATCTGGTGGCCGACGACCGGGCTTCGCTGATTGATTTTGGTGGATCGTCGCCCAATGACGATTTCTTCTCCGAAGTTGCCATGGGAACGGACGCCACGGGAACCGTTCATCTCGCCTACACAACGGCGGACGATACCGACGGCTTGATGCACGCCATCGTCACGGAAGAGGACGGCGAAATCGAAATCACCGGCCATTCCCACAATGCCGCCGACTTCGCGTTGAGTCAGCCGCATGTCATGATTGACGGCGATATTGTTTATTTGACCGTTCGTTTTGCCGACACGTTGATGGCGTATGTCGAGAACGCCGAGCGCTCGTCTTTCGGGTTCAATTATACGGATATCGGGAATTACGACCTCGCCGTGGACAGCGGAGGGTTCGTCCACATCGCCTACTTCGACGAGGAACGCCATAATCTCTATCACGTCGAAGAACGAACCACGCCGTTTCCCTGGGGAAATCGCTATGCGGTTCAGGCCAACGGCTATGGGCATGAGTTCTCCCTCGTCGTCAACGGCGATGGTGAAGTGACGATCGCCGACGCCGGACGAGCGATGGAAATCGCGCGGCGCGGACTCGACGGCGTTTGGATGGACGAGGACATCCCGGTCGAAGTCGATCCCTATCTGGTGCACTTGGCTTCGGACGGCAATGGGGATTTGATCGCCGCGACGCAATACTTCTTTACCGCCAACAGCACCTGGTACTGGGATCTCGCCGCCGACACGAGCGGAGCGTGGGAGATGCTGGACAATCCCCACCCGGACACGAACATCGCTCATTCCCCCGTTGTCCTGGCCTCCGACCTCGACGGCGACGTCCATATGCTCGTTTGCGCGATGCCGAGTTCGCGCAAGCCGTGCACGTTGGACTATCTGTTTTATGATGCCGCCGCGCGGGAATGGAGCCTGCCCGTTTCCATCAGTGATCTCGAGTTCAGCTACTACGAGGCGCAATGCGCGATGGCGGTGGACTCCAACAAAGCCCCGCATGTGTTTTGCAATACGGATCTTGGGCCTTACTACTTCACGCCGTCCGACGCTCCGACAACGTGGACCGAGGAATCGCTGGACGGCCTGGGCGTGAGTGCGGCGGCGATTTGGCTTGGGGTTGCCGTCGGGCCGGACGACGAAATTGTGTTGGCAAGCCGCCGATACAATCCCCTCCTGCTTTGGAAGGAGGGGGACGGCGACGCCTATGAATGGACGGCGGAAACGGTCGACGTGCCGTCCAAGGCGTCCTATTCGAGCGATTTGGCGATTGCGTTCGATGGAGCGGGGCGCCTGCATCTGGTGGATGGGGCGGACGACGTGATTCGGCATTTTGTCAAAGCCGGGGGTGTTTGGAGTTCGACGGAAATTGACGAAGGAGAATCACTCAACCTTGGCGAGAGCCGGCCTCACCACCGGTTTATCGACGCATTCCTTCAGGATCGGTCATGGGTCGTCGCTTATACGAACGATTTCGGTGTTTGGTTGACGGTGATTGAATTTCCGGAATCCGACGACCGATAAAAAACCGTTCGCCCGGGAGGCCACAGGCGGTTTGCGTTGGCGAATGTGGAGTAACATTCATGCCCCGCGACAAAATGCCGCCGACGAACGAGGACTTCTTGGGGACTTCAACGCAATCTCGGATTCCCGAATTACGAAAAACTCGTTGCAAATCCAACGATTGTCAGCGGCAAAATTTGTCGGGGCGACTGGATTCGAACCAGCGACCCTCGGCTCCCAAAGCCGATGCGCTACCAGACTGCGCCACGCCCCGTGGCGCGTAAGCTGCCAAAAAAGGGGGGCGGGGGCAAGTCAGGTCGGCGCACCCCGATTCGAATTCTCCCTTCGCGAGCAAGGCCGGTCGGGCAACCTGATTCCGATTCGCGCCACTGACCGTCAGAGGACGTCATCGGGACGGGTGGATCAAGCCTCCGGGCCGGCGACCGGTTGGGCTGTCGGCTGGACTGTCGGCTGGGCCGCGCGTTTGCTCTCCCACTGGCGACGGTATTGCTTCGCCGTGACGCCCGAGCCGTCTTCGCGCCAACCCGGCCGCCCCAGAAAATAACCGAGCCGACCGCGCCACGTCGTCGCCTTGCGCATATCCCGAAAAATATCCACCCATTCGTGAAACACGATCCGGATCGGATTGTACGATTTGACCGGCGGATAAATCCCATACTTCACCCGCTCGCCCTCCGGCTCGAACGTGCCGAAGAGGCGATCCCAGATGATCAGAATCCCGCCGTAATTGCGGTCCAGATATTGCGCGTTGCGCCCGTGATGCACTCGGTGATGGGACGGCGTATTGAACAGGAAGCCGAACCACCTCCACCCGCGGCTGTCGATCAGTTCCGTATGCAGCCAATATTGGTAGAGCAGGCTGATCGCCATCTGCGTTGCGATCATTTCCAGCGGAAAGCCGATGAACGGCAGCGGCAGCCAAAACACCCACACGAAAAACGCATTGAGCGCCGGTTGCCGCAGCGCGGTCGACAGATTGTAGTGCGTGCTGGAATGATGGTTGACGTGCAAGGCCCACAGGGCGCGGACCTCGTGGCTGCTGCGGTGGTACCAATAAAAGATGAAATCCTCGACGACCAGCAGAAGCAACCACGACCACCAGGCCATGGGGATGTCGAAGAGGCGGTCGTCGAACGCCCCGGCCCAGAACGCCAGGACGAACGCCCCATAGGCGATGGTTTTATTGATCAAATATCCGACGCCCAACGACAGGCTCGCGGCGGTGTCCTTGCCCAAATAACCGCGATGGGCCGACGCGGCACGATTCGCTTCCGCTTTTTCGACCGCCGCCTCGTGACGCAGATACCACCATTCGGCCGCCATCGAGATCAGGAAAAACGGGATCGCGTAAAGCAGCAGATCCATACCGACTCCTTCACGCCGTCACCGGCGAGACGCAATATCAATTCCGCAAAGGGGAATGTTAGCACGGATTCCGGCGCCGGGCATCGGATTTCGTGACGAATCAAGCCTGGCGATGGGACATTCCCGCCGCTACGGATCCAGCGGGTCGCGCGGGTCGGCGTACAGCGAGGTCGGATTGGGCACCATGCATGTGTCGTTGCCGTCCATGCGTTCCAGGCTGCGCCAGGGAAGGTATCCCAACTCATCCAGGCAGCGCTGCCGGATCAAATAGTCGATGTAAAAGTTTTGGGAAAAGTCGGTCGTAACCAGCACCGGCTTATCCGGCGGGATGCCGTAGCGAAAAATCTCCCGCGAGGCGTTGCGCAGATTCGTCGTCGTGTGGCGCGCGTGGGGGTCGAGCAGAATGGCGCCCTCGGGAATACCGTGCGTGGCCATGATGTATTTTTTCATCTCGACCGCCTCGCTGTAAGGCGTCCGGTCGGGATGCACATGCCCGCCGGAGAACACGATCAGCGGTATGACACCGGCCTTGTATCGCTCCGCCGCCAGATCGCATCGAACGCGGCTCAGCGGGCTCAGGGGGATCTCCGTTTCGGGGCCCTGGCCGGGAACGAGCATAATCGAAAAGCGATAGTTGTCCCAATCGATCGCCGGGATCCGCGCCAGCGCCGCCGCGTTTTCGCCGTCCTCCAACGGCTCGTAGCGACCGGCCTCGTCCCGGCCGACTTCTTCCATGGCCGCCAACGTCACTTCCAGCAGTGGGACGTAAAACGGCATCGGATCGGAATGCGTCGCGACGACGGCGGCGACGATGTCGCCCAGGTCCGTGGCGGGCAGGGAGCGGGCGTAGGCGTTGAACGCTTCCTGCAAACCGGCCGTCGTGTCCAGCCAGGCCTCGCGCAGCAGATCGTCGTCGCCGTCTTCCACGTGCAGATGGAACATGCCGCTGGGGCGCAGGTGCGTTTGGGCAAGGTCGAACGCGGTGGTGGCGGGAGCAAAGGCATCGGCCAGGGCATCGGCGACGGCTTGGGCGTCGGTCGGCGACCACAGCAGCGCGTCCGCGTAGCAATCCACATCGCCCACGCACTCCGCCGCCGCGTCGCGAATTCGTTCGTCGCGATCGTCGGAAATGTTGCCAAGGTTCGGGTCGCCGTCGACGATGCTTGCCGCCGCCCCGTCTTCCGAGAGCACCGTCAGCAGATAGTAGTTCTTATCGGCTACCCATGAGCCGCTTTCCAGTCGCACGTAGGCCGGGTCGAAGCCTTGGAGATCGACCGGCTCGTCGAGCGCGCACACGGCCGGGTCGAGCTCGGGGAAGGCGGGTTCGGTGTCGTCGTCAGTCGTGTCATCGTCGCCGGAATCGTCGTCGGAAGTGTCGTTATCGTCATCATCGACGGCGGTGTCGTCGTCGCCGGTGTCGTCATCCGTATCGTCATCGACCGCGGAGGACGTCGAGTCGCCTTCGTCGTCCGAATCCGACGCGCAGCCAAGCGAGGCAATCAGCCCCACCGCGCAAAGCATCGCCAAAATCGAGATCGCGCCCCAACGCAATGTCGCATCCTCCCCAATCATCGAAACGAAATTTCGCGAGGCGCATTCTACTTGGAATGATATTTCGACGGCAAATTCTCGCGGCCCCAGCGCAGGGTCGTGGCCATCCAGATCAATTCGGTGAGAAATTCGTCGCCGAGCCGGTGGTAGATTTCGGCGGTCAGGCGGCCGTCGTCGTCGAATTTATCGGCGACCTTGGGGAAGTTCAGATCGGTGAATGTGGCGACCAGACCCAGCTCGCGGATCATGGAGAGCATCGACTCGACCACGCGCACGCCGCCCCATCCTCCGGCGGAAACCGACACCAGCCCGATCGCCTTGTGGATGTACTCCTCGAGCAGCAGGTCCATGATCGCCTTGGCGACACCGGGGATCGAGCGGTTGTATTCGGGGACGACCAGAACCAAGCCGTCGGCGCGGATGATTGCGTCGCGCCACTCGGGAAAGCGGTCCTTGATCTCCATGCCGTAGTGATCATGGGGCAGATCGAAATCCCGCGCGTCAAAGAATTGCGTCTCAATGCCGTCGCGCGCTTCAAGCAGGCCGTGGACGAATCGCGCCACGTTCTCACTCTCGCGCCCCTTGCGCGTCGTGCCCAGCAGAATCGGGATGAACAGATCGCGGTCCATGAGCGACTCCCTTCGAGCGAACGTGGGAGTTCAGCATAAACGCGGGCAAGCGCGGTGGATAGGCGGAATCGAATGCCGTCGGAACTCTACGCCGAGTCGCCGGTAGCCGGGGCGGGCTTGGATTCCTTCTTGGCCGGTTTGGCGGCGGCGGGGGGGCTGTCGCCCAGCGGTTTGAAACTGAATTCCTCGGGCGATTGGAGGGCCTGGCGCTGGACTTCGGAGAGGGCGTCGAGGCGTTCATTGGCGCGGTTGATCATGCCCAGGTTGTCGCAGGCCCGCAGGCACCCGATTTCGGCGAAGTAGGGATGCGTCTTGGGTTCGTTCATCGCCAGATCGCGAAATTCCCGGTAGGTCGGCGACGTCCAGACCTGCAACAAGTCGTCCGCCTTCACGTCGCCCATGGGCTTGCGCTTGCCTTTGCAGCAGGGGATCAACAGGCCGTCGGTACCCACGCGGGCGTAGGTGTAGCCGATGTTGCAGGGCAGGTCCTTGACCGCCGTCGCGTCGTAGCCGCCCGTCCCCGCCCCGGCCGATGTGATGCGCCGGTAGAACGGCCCGAAGCCCAGGAACGAGAGGAACTCGACCTTGACGAGGAAGCGGTCCTTGTCGATGGAACACTTGGCCGACTGCGGGCACTGTTCGCATTCGTGCTGGGGATATTTGAACAGCAGCGCGTTTTCCTCGACGTTGTCTTCCTCGATGTCCAGGCGCCATTCCTTGCGCGAGCACAGCACGTCGAAACGCGTGATGTCTTCCAGGTCGTACTTGAAGTCTTTATGGAACAGGTCGCGCTTGACGAAGCGCGCGAACTCTTTCCCGTCACCGGACCCGTCCATCGAGCGCGGGGCCTGCGTGGGATCCAGTTCCAAATAATCCTCGCGGCGCACCAGCCCGTCGAGCTGCTTTTTGATGATCTCCCGATCCTCGTCGGTCAGCGCCAGATGGTCGGACTTGCCGGGGATCACGTCGATGGGCGTGAACTCCATGTGGTCGGCCCGCGCGGCCAGGGCGAACGAGACCATGTCGTCGATGCCGCTTGCGTTCACGTGGTTGATGACGTTGTAAATCTTCACGTGGGGCCGATTGCGCCCGGCGGCGGTCTTCAGGCCGTGCAGCTTGCGCAGCGACTTCTTGATCTTGCCGAGCATGCCCTTCTTGGTGCCGGGGTGGGTGGCCTCGTACATCGCCTCGGTGCCCGCCCAAACGCTGACCGTCAAGTTGTCCAGGCCGATCTCGACCAGGCGCTTGAGGATCTTGTCGGTGAGCATGGTGCCGTTGTTGATGACGGTGCATTTGAGACCCTTGGCCTTCACATGCTCGACGATCTTGAGAAAGTCGGGATGCATCGTCGGGTCGCCGGCGCCGGAGAACTGGACCATCCGCGCGCCGTTGGCGGCGGCTTCGTCGACGATGGCCAGCACGCGCTCGGTAGGCAGGGTGCGTTTGAACATTTCGCCCTGCCAACGCTCATCACCCATTTCGAAGCCGTGGTTCCAGCACCCCACGCAATTCAGATTGCATTTGTTGGTCAGGTCGATTTCCAGGATCTCGGGTCCGGCATAGACGCGATCCTTCGCGAGAATGCCCGCCAATTGCAGGTTTTCGCCGACCCATGTCTTGTCGGCGGGGGCGTCGTGACCGTTGGCGCCGTTGGTCCCGTTCGTCGCGCCGTGGCCGTTTGTGCCGTTCGCGCCGTTGGTATGGCCGTTCGTCGAACCATTGGCCGGTTCGGCGGCGTATTTGTGGTGCTTGTGATCGACGGCGCCTTCGGTCAGGGCTTCGCCTTCGGGCAGAGTGTTGTAGGCGCGGGCCATGAACGCCGAAGGCGCCTCGGCCGGTTTGTCGGATTTTTTATCCCGCTTGTAATCCCGCGATTTGCCGAAATCCTCGTCGAGGGTCGGCACGCTGATGGACGAGGTGCCGTCGCCGTATTCGCCGGGATCGAAGCTGCCCAGGTCGTTGGTCTGACGCAGCAGATGTTCCCAACGCTCCTGCATCGACGCGCCGTCCTTCGCCATCGACGCCAGCTCGTTTTGCTTGCCTTCCATCAGGTTGGTTTCCAGGCACTCCTTGCCCAGTTTTTGCACCAGGGCCAGCACCCGGCGGATGCGGTTGTTGCGCTCTTCGATGGACAGGCCGTTTCCGTCGGTCCACAGGTAGTGGTAGTCGTCCTTGGGCAGCGTCATGCCGAAGTTACCGGCAAAGACGTGCAGCTCGGTGCCGGTGATGATCTGGCAGGAGTTGATGGACTTGACCTGGTCGATGTACGGCGCGTTGCGCTCGATCATCTCGAGGGTCATTTGGAAGTCTTCCTCGGTCTCGCCCGGGAAGCCGACGATGCAGAACATGCACGTCTTGATCCCCGCCTCTTTCGCGTCGCGGAAGACTTTTTCCGCGCTCTCGACCGAGAACAGCTTTTGCTTGTTCATCAGCTTGAGGACGCGGTCCGAGCCGACCTCCAGGCCCAACTGCAACTCGAAGCACCCGGCCTTGCGCAGCTTTTGCAAAAGCTCGGGCCGCAGGTTCTTCATCGGCGCCGCCTCGGCGTTCCAGCGGATGGGCAACTCGGCCTCGATGATCATGTCGCACAGGCGTTCGAGGGTCTTGGGCCGGCCGTTGAGGATGTTGTCCGAGACGGTGAAGCTGGTGAAGCCCAATTCCTCGACCTGATATTTGAGCTCGGCGAAGATGTGCTCGGCGGACCGGCTGCGGTAGTAGCCCGCCAGGTCCTTGCCCTTGCAGTACACGCAGCTCGCCACGCACCCCCGGCTCCATTCGAGCACCATCGAGTTGCCGTGGTAGTGCTTCATGTCGAAGTGCTTGTAGGACGGGTAGGGGACCGAATCCAGGTCCTTGATCGGCGGGCGGGGAATGAAATGCTGCTCGCCGTTTTCATCGAACGTGATGACGCCGGGCAGATCCTTGATCGGCTTGCCGTCTTCCACCGCGCGCATGACCGCCAGCAGCGTCTCCTCGCCCTCGCCGACGATGTAGCCGTCCACCTCGTCGCGCACGCGCTCGAAGAAGATCGTGCGATAGTCGGGCGTGAACATGGCCGGGCCGCCCAGGAGGATCTTCACATCCTTGTCGATGGCGCGGATGCGTTGGATCATTTCGATCACACACCGCTCCCGGGGATCGACCGTGGTGAAGCCGATGACCTTGGGCTCGTAGGAGAGGATTTCCTCCACGCCCGCCTGGATGCGGTCGTTCAGGCCGTGGGCGAGAATCTCCCACGTATCGTCATTGGACCAGTAGTTCTTGTTCTCCACGTGCCAGAGCAGTTTGTGGCTTTCGGGCGCCTCGGTGTACCAGCGGGCGTTGTAGTCCAGGACCTTGGTGGCGAATCCGAATTTGTCCAGATACGTCGCCAGCACCGCCGGGCCCACGGGCGGATTGGTGAATCCCCAGGGCGGGCAATTGACCAGAACGCAGTCCACGTCGGCCAGGATCTTGTCGGCCATGCGCGCCAGAATGCGTTTTTCGTATTTGGCGCGGATGGGATTATGGGGCGGCACGAAGTAGTCGTAGTTGAACTTGACGTCCAGGTGGCTTACCCAGATCGCCATCTCGACCGCCCGCGTCTCGCGCCAGTTTTCGTTGTTATAGCCCTTGTAGCTCCATTCCAGCGAATGGTTGCCGCCGTCGGGTAGGAGCACTTCGTATTTCGGCGAATTGCGTTCGATGGCGCAGTGGGGCAGCACCTCGCAGGGCTGGATGGTGTCGACAAAGTCGATGTAAGCCTCGCAGCGCTTGAGGCCCCGCACGGTTTTGTAGAAGCCCGCCGTGTCGTCGCCGGGGAATCCGATGAGGATGTTGACGTGCGTCTCGATGCCGGCGTTGTGGGCGTCGCGTAGATTCGCCGTGGCGATGCGCGAGTTGTAGGACTTGTTCATCAAGCGCAGGGCGTCGTCGTTGAACGACTCCACGCCGAAACGGATGTCCTTGAGTCCGGCCTGCTTGAGCTTGGTGAACAGATCGGGCGTCAACTCGTCGCTGGGGGCGAATTGCATGGAGAAGCGGACGGGCAACTTGGCGGCGATGAGTTTGTCGGCAAGCTGGCCGAGGATCTTCACGTCGCCGTTGGCGATCAGGTCGACGAACTCGAAGGCCTCGATGCCGTATCGCCGATAGGACAGCTCCATCTCGTCGAAAATCGATTCGGCCGAGCGATAGCGCGCCGGTCCGGCGATGGGCTGTTCGGCGCAAAAAGCGCATCGGTGGCGGCATCCGCGACTGCCTTCGATCTTGAGCACCGGGCCGTAACGGTCGGGCCGCAGTTCCCGGTAATCGGGCAGGGGCATCTCGTCGAGCTTGCGGATGGGCTCCCGATTGGTCAGCACCTTGGAGCCGTCGGGCGTGTAATGCATCACCCCGCGGATGTTGCGCAGGTCGTTGCCCATCTTGAGGCGGCCGAGCAGGTCGGCCAGGGAATACTCCACCTCGCCGACGACCATGAAATCCACGATCGACCGGGGAAACAGATCGCGCTCGGCGGGGATGGATGTGACCGGGCCCAGCAGAATCGTCGTCACTTCGGGCCGCTCGGCCTTGACGATCTCCAGCAGCGACCTTGTCACCAGCATATTCCCGCGTTCGACGTAGAACGCGACGGCGCGGGTGTTGGTCTCCACCAGCGGGCGGGCCATTTGCTGAATGTCCAGGCCCAGGGCCTCCATTCGCTTGGCGCAGACCTGGGGGTTGGCCCACTCGTCCCGGCGGCCGAAATCGAAGAAGGGCTTTTTTGCGTCGTCGGCGTCGTTGTAGATGTCGATATTCAGATCGACGCACGACGTGGCGATGCCCAGGCTCTCCAGATAGCCCGCGCTGCTGGTCAGGGCCCGAGGCGGCGAGGAATAGTCGGCCGGCGGCGCCACGGCCATCAGCACGTCCAACTCCCGCTTCTTCCAGTACAGATCCTCGCCCTCGAAGTAGTAGTTCGTCTGGCGCACGGTGACGTCGTGGGCCTTGAGCACGTCAAGCACCTGGCCCATCCATTCGATGCGTTGCTCGTAGGTGTTCGTGCCGTCGACGGACTCCCACGACACCTCGTACCAGTCCTTGTCCTTGGGCGGGGCGATGCCCAGCTTGTGGCCCTGCTCGGCGAGGATCGAATATTCGAGGATGTTGCACGTATTGAGAACGCACACCTCGTCGATCAAGTGCGCGTGGCGGGCGAGGAAATCCTTGGTCTCGTCGACGGTCTCCTGCGTCTCGCCGGGGAAGCCCACGACGATGTTGGTCCACAGGATGATGCCCGCCTCCTTGATCTCTTTGAGCACGCGCTCGCAAGTGGCCATCTTGTAGCCCTTGTTCATGCGCTTGACGATCTTGGGCGAGCCCGACTCCAGGCCCAGGGTGATGGTGTGGCACCCGGCGGCCTTGAAGTTCTTGAGGATGTCCAGGGTGAGGGATTCGCTGATGATCATGTTGCAGTTCCAGCGAACCTCTTCGCCCCACTCGACGATCATCCGGCACAGCTTGTCGACTTCCTCCAGGTTGTAGTTGAGCTGGAGGTCGTTGAACGAATAATCCCGCACGCCCTGGTGTTCGAGATGGTATTTCATCTCTTCCAGGATGTTCTCGGCGGTGCGATTGCGTTGGGGGCCCATCAGCACCCGGTCGTTGCAGAACAGGCACCGGCTGCGGCACCCGCGGCTGGTAATCAGCGGCAGGTTGGGCGTGGTGTACATGGACAGGTCGAAGTCCTCGAACGTCGGCCAGGGGAAGACGTCCAGGTTCTCCACGGCCTTGCGTTCGGTCAGTTCGGAATAGCGGCCGCCGGGCAGCAGCGCGAACACGCCGGGCACGCCGACGATGCTCTCGCCCTTGCGACGCTTGTCCAGCAGGTCGCAAAGCGTGTTTTCGCCCTCGGGCCCGAAAACGAACGCGTCCACCAGCCCCCGATCGAAGCGGCTCATGTCGGTATTCGACACGACGCCCATCCCGCCCACGATGCAGAACGCGTCGGGCTTTTTTCGCTTGAGGTGGCGGATCACCTCCTGCGTCATCAGGCGGTTGTCGGAATGGCAGGAGAAGCCGTAGGTGTCGGTGTCAACAGAGGCCAGATCGTCGATGCACGCTTCCAGCGGTTCGCGATAGGTTTCCCACGTCTTGCCGATGCGCGTGGGCCAGACCCACTGCTCCTTGATATCCATGCTCCACTGGTCGTGGTGCTCTTCACCGGCCGCGCGGAAGACGCGGATGTTCACGTCCTCCACGTGCGCCGTGAAGCCCTTGTGACGCACCGCCTCGACCAGGCTCGCCAACGACAATGGCGGCGACTCGGGTCCGTACGGCGGACACATCACCAGGCAGATATCCAGCTTTTCGCTCATGCGCGCGGTTGCCCTCGATTTATCAAACGCCAAGCGTAGAGGACGCCCCCCGACAACACAAGGGGAATCGGGACATTAGAGGACGGGAACGCGAGGGGCCTTACGAGGTTAAATGGCGGATTTTTCGGCTGATCGGAGGCGTTTCGTCGCTTTCGATTCGCTCGCCGGGTCGCACCTTGGTCGCAACGATCACCATCTCCGCGTCGAAGATCATCTCCCGGCTTACAAAACGCAGTCCCGCGGCGGCCAGTTCGTCCAACATCAGGTCCAGGTTGTAGGGGTTGCGGACGCGGCGCACCTCCCGTTCCAACCCCAGGGCGCAGGCCAGGGCGGGGGCGCTGCGGTTGTGGAAATCCAGATATCCGGCGGCGGCGTCGCGAACCGACGTGATCGGGCGTCGCGGCTCCCAGCGGGCGAGGGCTCCGGCGTCGGTCCAGGAGCGGGAGGGCTGGTTGGACACGGCGGCGGCGATCATCAGGCGGCCGGGGATCGTTCCGGCGAATCGTTCGGCGGCGTCACTCACCCGATGAGCCGCGCGCAACACCGAGGCGAAGGGCCAGTTGTGCATCCGCCGTGTGCCCGGCGCGTCGAAATCCAGCACCGAGGCGATCAGCGTTCCGCCCGGCCGCAGGACCCGCGCCGCCTCGGCCAGGATGCGCGCCCCCCGTCCTTCTTCCGGCGCGCGGAGGATCACGACGGCGTCGAAGCCTTCGTTTTCGAAGGGCAATTCCTCCGCCCGCCCGGCCACGCACCGCGTCGCGTAGGGGGCGAGCAGGCGCAAATGGTCCGGATTGTCGTCCAGGGCCGTGACCTTGAGTTGTCGATCCACGACGATCGCCGCGTCCGCCCCGGCGGCCAGGGTTTCGGCGTACGGGTCCAGGTGGCGCGTCACGGCGGCGAATCGGCGCTCGTGCCATCGGCGCACCACCGGATGGTGGGACAGAAACGGCACGAACGCCGGATGCCCGGAAAGCACCGGCTTGGGAAACGGCTTGCGTGTCGACAGGATCGCCATGGGTTTCGTCCTTGGCGGCTATCTTGCCCGCCTTTCGCGCCGGGAAAAAGGGCAATTTGCATCCGGTTGGGTGCGGACGACGAAATATGTCCGGGCAAATCGCGGACTGTCCGGTATTCAGCGGCGAAACGCGAAAATCTCCTTGCAAAATTCCGCCGTTTGGAGAATGAATAGGCATTCAATTTTTTTGGCACTGTGTGCCGCATCAATCGGGCAGTTGGGGATATTTCGCTATCTCGGTGCGTCGTGGTGGGCGCGCGGTGGGAGGATTGGCTCGTGATTCGACCTTTTGCAATTCGAACTCTGCAATGGTTATTCGTGGCGGCCGCGTTGGTCGCGGTTTTGGGTCTGGCCTCGGCCGTCGGATGCGGCGGGGGCGACGACGATGATGACGACGACAACGACGCCGCCTCCGGCGACGATGACGACGACAACGACGCCGGCGACGACGACACCGTCGAGCCCTACACCGGCCCCACGTATTACCAGGACGTCAAACCCATCATGGATTCCCGGTGCGTCTCGTGCCACACCGACGGCGGCATCGGTCCCATGGCCCTGGACGACTACGAGGGCGCCGAACGCTACTCCCTGGACGTGGCCAACGAGGTGCGCGACCGCGCCATGCCGCCCTGGAACGCCGATTCGGGCTATACAAAATATCAGAACAACCCCGCGCTGACCCCTCAGCAGATCGACACGATCTACCAGTGGGCCCACGCCGGCGCGCCGGAAGGCGACCCGGACAACCCGGGTGAGCCGATCCCGGTCGTCGGCCTGGAACTCGACCACGTGGACCTGACGCTCAAGCTGCCGGTCGACTACGTCCCGGAGATCAAGGGCAACGAAACCGACGAATATCGCTGCTTTTTGATCGACTGGCCCTACGACACGGTCAAATACGTCACCGGCTTCGACGCCACGCCGGAAAACCGAAACATCGTTCACCACCTGGCGGTTTACCTGCTCGACTCGTCCCTGCCCGACTCCACGTTCGAGGAAGTGGAGACCTGGCCGACCATCGACGAGCGCCCGGGCTACTCCTGCTTCGGCGGCCCATCCGCCACCTACGAAGGCAAGGACGCGCTACAGGTGCCGGTCCAGCAATTGGCCCAATGGGTGCCGGGCAACGGCGCGCGGGTGTTCCCCCAAGGCTCGGGCATCAAGGTCAACCCCGGTTCGAAGATCGTCCTCCAGATGCACTACTACGTCGAGGAGCAATACCGGGACGAGTCGGACAAGACGGGCATCGATTTCATGCTCGCCGACGACGTGGAAAAGCTCGGCGCCTACGCCCCGTTCCTGAACGTCCTGTGGCCGACCAAGCCGGAGAAGATGCTGATCCCCGCGGGCGCGACCGACGTGCGCCACTCCACCAAGCAGGACCCGCGCTGGTACCTGGGGCCGTTCGTGGGCGGCGCGATCGACCTGGACGACGGTTTCACGATCCATTCGGGCATGCTGCATCTGCATCTGTTGGGCCGGGGAGGCACCCTCAAACTGATGCACGAGGACGGCACGGAGGAATACATCGTCGAGGTCGGCCATTGGGACTTCAACTGGCAGCGGGAGTACGTCCTTCAGGATTCGTTGGAGTTCAAGGACGGGGACAAGCTCTTCCTCGAATGCCGCTACGACAACGACAAACCCGGCGCCAAGGACGTGACCTGGGGCGAGCGGTCCGTCGAGGAGATGTGCGTGGGGAATATGTTCATCACCGCGCCGAAGAAGGTGGAAGACTAGGCACGTATCCGACCTTCCCCATATCAAATTGAGTCAGCCGCAAGGCCCGGAATCTTCCCGGGCCTTCGTTGATTTTGGCGGGCGAGAGGCGGATGATGTCGCTCGCTACGACGCCGTCGGACGCATGATCCCCGCGTGAAACAAGGAGAGTCGCCATGGGCCTGAAAGCGCGCCTGAACCCCTACAAAATTGCCATGAAGACGATGGAGCCCATGTCCGCGCTGTCGGACTATGTCGACAAATGCGGGTTGGACTACGGACTGATCGAATTGGTCA
>JACKCT010000007.1 GCA_020633895.1 Deltaproteobacteria bacterium
CATCCACCGCTGGTCCTCAAATACTCTGCAGACTCTGCTGGCCGATCATCTTATCCCCGAGAGGCGAAGCATCGAGGGAGAGCTTGAAGACCTACAAAAGGCGCGAGCCAGACGCGAAGCGACCCGTGCGATGGAAAACCGTTATGCGAGCATGCAACAACTCTATGAAGAACTCGTGGACTTCATCAACGCCGTCTCGCAGATTGCCGAAAAGGGGCCGCCGCAGCCGGACGACCGAACCACGCCGAGAGAAAAAGACACCAGGTTCGAAATGGACCTCGACGACGGCGTGATGATCAATTCCGCCGCTCTCTGGCCGTTGCTGGAACCGCAATGGAAAGACCCGAAGAAGTGGTGGAAGGAACTGGCCAACGCCCAGGGCCGTAAAGACTACGATTGGGCGCATCTGGCTAAAAGGTACTTCCCGACCCGTGTCGAGGAGAAATGCAAGCAGGATCCCTCTCTGGGAGTTGCCCACGGGTGCTTCTGGAAATACCACCCGGCTGTTGCTTACAGATGGGAGCTTCGCCTGCAGGATGAGATCGCGCCGGATTTCACCATCGACGAGGAAGGCTCGGACGAGTACCGCGCCCGGTTCCTTAAAGAGCACCCTGAGGAGGCGCAGGACATCTACGACAAAGAAATGACCCGCCGCAAACGCAACGCCCGGCGGGAGAACGACGTGGATGATGGCGTCGGTCCGTTGTTCGATCAAAATGGCGACGATGAAACGGAAGTCGAGAACGGCGATGAGTAACGACCGCCTGATTTCCGAGGCCCTTGAGGCCGAAGTCACCGAGGAGCTTCGCCAGCGCGGCATCGTCGTCTGGTTAGATAAGGACGAGTTCTACAACAACTTCGTTGACGACCTAGTGCGTCGTCATCAGGCGAACGAATATCCCTTCCCAGTGATTGGCTTTCGCGGCAGCTTTCTTTCGATGATGCTCGATCTTGAGCCCCTTTCCAGCGGCCTGAACAACGCGCCGCTTCTGATCCACATGCCGGGGTTCAACGAGGAGACGATCCGGCAGACGCCAATCCTGGAGTACTACAAGCCGGGGTTTCGTTTCCGCAAAGCCTTAGACACCCTGATTCGTGAAACCGCCGTCGGGCGTGTTAAGCCCGATGAGCTGGAGCGTTATGTCGCCCGGCCCAAGCTAGCCCTCCAGGAGGCCGATGCGTGGCTGGCTGGGCAGATTTCGGCCGAGCGCGAGGGGCTTGCCGGCTTGCTGGAGCGGACCGGCATTTCGGTGGTCGTCAGCGAGTTGCTGGGAGAGAATCACTTCCTGGCAGGCGAAGTGAACTCACCGGCCGAACTCAACGTGCTGCACGCCTACCTGAACCGCCAGACAGGCATGACCGAGGCGTGGGGCGACTTTTTCAGTGGTGGCAGCGGGGCGACCGGCTATGACGAGCTTAAATCCATCTTCGCCGGGTGGCTGCTGTGCGTCGAATACGTGCACGATCTGGCGCGCCCGCCCCATCTCGATGAGTTGAAGCCGCTGCTGGAGCTCTCCAAGCCGCTGGTCAAGGTCTGCCTCCAACTGGTGAAGGGATTTCGCGGCAAGTTCCCCGAACAGTACATGGCCCTTGCCGACGAAGTGGAACAGCGCCTGCAAGACGAACTGCCGCACGTCCGGCCCGAGGACCTGGGTAAGATCGACACGTTCCGCGTTGAAGAAGCAAGGATATTGCAGGCGGCGATCGATGCCCTCAAGGTCGAGGCCTGGGAGAAGGCCCACGCTTGGGCGGAGAAACGTGCCGTTAGGAAGGACTCAATCTGGCTGGAGAAAGATCAGACGCGACGGTGGACCTGGTCGCTGGTCAAGGAAGCGGCCAGCTTGGGTATCTGCATTAAAACCCACCCGCGTCTGCTCGATGGGGTCGACAGCCTGGAGGGCGCTGTGGAGGCGTACCGGCAGTCGGGCTGCGAGGTGGACCGGGCGCACCGGCGCTTCGAGCAAAAAAAGTCGGCGCTGCTGCTGCAACACATCCCACACTTCGGCGATCTACTGGAGGTCGTCGTGAGTCTGCGCCGCCTGCACCGAGCGTGGGCGGATGACCTGGCCAAGGGCTTCACCGCGATCTGCAAGCGGAAGGGGTTTCTGCCGGACCAGGACTATCAACAGCGCACGATTTACGAGCAGGTCGTTCATCCTCTTACCCAGGGGATTGAGAAGGTCGCCTTCTTCCACGTAGACGGATTCCGGTACGAGATGGCCACCGAGCTGGTGCAGGAGTTCGCCGACACGGGGACGGTGGTGGACCTGAGGGGGCGACTGGCGGAACTGCCGAGTGTTACTTCGGTCGGTATGAACGTGCTGCCCCCAGTCGCCAGCGGCGGCAAACTGCTGCCGGTGGTCAATGCCAGCAACTCGAAAATTACCGGCTTTCGCGCCGGAGAGTTCACGGTCAGCGGCCCGCAGGATCGGGCGCGGGCAATGGGCAACCGGAGCGTCGGCAAACCGGCCCTGATCATCTCGCTGTCCGAAGCGTGCGAGATGCAAAGGTCGACGCTGCAAAAGAAGGCTGTCCAGACGAAGCTCATCATGGTCCACAGCCGCGAGATCGACAACGCGGGTGAGGCCAGCCTCGGGCCGGCGACCTTCGAGCACACCTTGCAAAATATCCGCACCGCCTGGAACCAACTGAAGTCGGTAGGCGTAAAGACCTTTGTGTTCTCCGCCGACCACGGGTTCCTGTTCCAGGACGAGACCAGCCAGGTCGTGCCCTACGGGAAGAAGAACAACCCGAACCGCCGGTATGTCCTGGCGGCCGAGCAGCGGGCGGAGCCCGGCATGGTCAACATATCGCTTTCGGCCCTCGGCTACGACGGCGTCCAGGGTTACCTGCTCTTCCTGGAGGATACATCTGAGTTCGATACGGGCGACCGGCGCGCCACCTTCGTTCACGGCGGCAACAGCCTCCAGGAACGGCTGATCCCGGTCCTGACGGTGAAGCAGGAGCGCGAGGCCGCCGTCGACGCGACAAAGTGCCTGCTGGAGGCCGAGACCGCGCCGGATGTGCTGGGGCTGCGGTGCCTGAAGGTGCGGGCGCGGTTCGACTCCCAGATCGCGATGGGCTTTTTGTCGGAGCAGACCATCGAGCTCGACCTACGTGCGCCCCAGCGGCAGGGTGTGCGAGCGATCATTCGGGACGTGCGGGGTGCTGGTGTTCGCAAGAACGGCCGCTTCGAGGTCCGGATTGGGGACGAGTGGTCCGAAGTGTTTTTCAACCTCCAGGGTCCTCTGGATGACCGTACGAAGATCGAGGTCTTCCACCCCGGCGACTCGCAGCGGGCCGAACCGCTTCAGGTGGACGGCTGGTTCGTCGTCGAGGGCACGTCCGTTCATGCTGCCGCAACCGAGGAAAGGGAAGCTGCCGGGGGCGATTGGCAGGTCGCCATTGAGGACGATGGAATAAGGAAGGTCTTCGAGCACCTCGACAAACACGGCTCGATTACCGAACAGGAGGCGGGAATATTCCTCGGGTCGCCGAGGCAGTTCCGGCGGTTCTCGGCGCGGTTTGAGGAATATTTGAACCTGGTGCCGTTTAGAGTGCGGATTGAGGGCACCTCGACTGGCAAACGATATGTGAAGGAGCGCTGATATGGGCATCAGCAAGAGGGATGTTGAGCATATATTCGAGCGTCTGAGATCCGGCGTCGTGCCGGAGCGGGGGTTGACCACGTTTGCCGTCGGCATCGACAGGCAGCGAGCGGAGTTGAAGCGGGTGCTGGAGCTCGCCGGGGACGACGAGGGCGTCTTCAAGTTCCTGCGCGGCGGCTACGGCTGCGGCAAGACCTTCACCGCCCGGTTGGCTGTTCTCGAAGCCCAGGCCCAGGGATTCGCGACGAGCTTCGTTGTGGTCTCGGACAACGACCTGCACTTCCACCGGTTCGACGACGTGTACCGCAAGGTCGTCCAAGAGCTCTCGACCAGTTCCTGCCCGCGCGGGGCGCTGGGCGACGTGATCGACCGATGGATCGCCAAGGTGGAGGACGGACTGATCAGCGCGGGCGCGGACGAGAACGCGCCGGATTTCGACGAAAAGGTACGACGACGCCTCGGCGAGGAGCTGGTGTCCCTGACCGGTGGGAAGGCCCCGGAGGATCTGATACGGGTGTTGCGGACGATCTTCGAACTCAAGCAAGAGGACGAGGTCGCCGACGCGGGGGCGCTACTCTCATGGCTGTCCGGCAGCAGCAGCGTGGCGGCGGCGGCGAAGAAGCGAGCCAGCATCAAGGGCGACATTACCAGCAAGGACGCCCTGGACTACCTGCACGGCCTTCTGGAGATCGTGAAGGCGGCGGGTTATCGGGGGCTGGTGATTGTCATCGACGAGGTTGAGACGATTTTGCGAATGCGGCGGGACATTCGCGGGAAGTCCCTGAACGGCATCCGGCAAATCTGCGACGCTGCCGACCGGTACCACGGTCTTCTCTGGGTGTTCACGGGAACGCCGGAGTTCTTCGACACGAAGCGGGGCGTGGCGGGGTTGCAGCCGCTGCACGACCGAATCGGCTTCCAGGCCAACGGTAACTTCGTCAGCCTGAAGCAGCCGCAGCTCGAACTGAATCCCTTCGGCAAACCCCGCCTGAAGGAGGTGGCTCTGAAGTTGCGGGAACTCTACCCCACCGAGGACCGGTCGACCCTGGAGGCGAAGGTGTCTCCGGCCTTCATCGAGGCCCTCGTCGATCACGTGGCCCGGGGACTGGCCGGTGATGTCGGTGTGATCCCCCGCCAGTTCCTACGGCGGCTCGTGGATGTGTTCGACCTAGTGGACGAGAACCGGGATTACGACCCGATGACCGAGGCGGGCTTTCAGCCGGTACAATTAAACGAGGACGAGCAACGCCTTATGGATAAGAAGCCACCGTTCGATGCCGAACCGGAAGACGCCGAGGGGTACGACCCTACGCTGTTGGAATTCTAGCCGATGAACACATTCTCCCGCTTTCCTTCGCGCCTCCAGCACGCCATTGTCTCCCGGTTAGGTTGGTCAAGCTTGAGACCGGTACAGGAGATGGCCGGCGCGGCAATCATGGATGGGAAGAATGCCATCATCCTTGCGCCAACCGCCGGCGGGAAGACGGAGGCCTCAGTCTTCCCGGTTTTGGCCAACCTGATTCGTGACGAGCCGGAACAGGTCGGGGCTGTCTACGTAGCTCCGATCAAAGCCCTTCTCAACAATCAAGAAGAACGGTTTGGGACCTATACCGAGATGGTTGGGCTGCGAAAGTTCGTCTGGCACGGCGATCAGATGGCATCGGCCAAAAAGGCGTTTCTTGAGGAGCCGGCGACGTTTCTAATGACGACACCAGAATCCCTAGAAGTGATGCTCCTGTCGCGCCGAGTTCCGGTAAAGCGTCTATTTAAGGATCTTCGCGTGGTTATTGTTGACGAAGTCCACGCCCTAGCAGGGACCGACCGGGGCGCGCACCTGATGTCCGTCCTGGAGCGGATCGCCATATTCGCTTCTAAGGATCTTCAGCGCATCGGTCTTAGCGCGACGGTCGGCAACCCAGATGAAATCTTGGACTGGTTGCAGGGATCTTCGGCCAGGGACGGTTGTGTTGTTGATCCGCCAACGATCCCGGTTAAGAGGCAGGTTAAAGTCTACCTACAAAATACAATCCCCGAGATTGCTCAAAAGGCAGCGGCGGATGCCGAAGGGAACAAAAGCCTCTTTTTTTGCCAAAGCCGGGCATTGACCGAGGCTATCGCTGAGCGGATGCAATTTCGAGGAACCGACGTCTTTATTCATCATAGTTCGGTATCGTCAGAGCAACGCCAGGAGGCCGAAGAGAGGTTTAACCAGGGCCGGGACGCGAGCATCATTTGTACGTCGACCCTGGAACTCGGCATTGACATTGGCGATCTAGATCTCGTTCTGCAGGCAAACGCTCCGAGTACGGTATCGTCGTTTTTACAGCGAATGGGGCGTACTGGACGACGGCCCGGCCAGATTGCTAATACCACATTCTATTGCGAGCACCAGGAAGCCGTAATCCAGGCAATCGCGTTGATTGAGCTTGCACGCGAAGGCTGGGTCGAATCCGTTCCGCCGCAGAACCGTTGTTGGCCTGTTATTGTGCATCAGATTTTGGCGCTCACTCTTCAGTTTGGAGCAATCAGTTCCGAGAAAATCTGGGACCAGCTCTCCTTGGTTCCCGATTTCTCATCCATCTCCTCCAAGGAATACCGCGATTTGATCAACCATATGATCGCCGGGGATTTCTTATTTGAGGCCGACGGTATGCTTTCGATGGGTGAAAGGGCGGAGCGCATTTATGGTCGGAAGAACTTTATGGAACTATATGCCGTGTTCAGCTCACCTGTTCTCTATCGCGTCTTCACGGCCAGTAAAAAGGAAGTCGGGTCGCTCGAACAGCAGTTTATTGATCGGCTCGTCGAAGACATGAGCTCTTTCTTGCTCGGAGGAAAGGCGTGGTTGGTCGATAGCGTGAATCACGAGGACAAGACTGTTCGAGTGAGGCAGGCTCCTCGCGGCCAAAAGCCGAGCTGGGGAGGATTTATGCCCCAGCTACTGAGCTTGGAATTGTGTCAGAAGATCAAATCCATTTTGATCGTCGGCGACGAAGTTTCGTATCTGGACGACTCTTCGAGGCGTGTTTTGGTCGCGATGCGCGACGACCTTGGCGAGTTGCTAGAGCACTCCGGGCTCGCGATTCAGATTGATGAGGAGTCCACCATATGGTGGACTTTCGCTGGTGGCCAAATCAACTTCACGCTAAAGTATGCGCTGGAAATTCTCGGCGATTGGAAGGTTGCCGCAGATAACTTCGGCATTCGAATCAAGCATGGAGGCGTTACCCGTGACCGAATCAACGAGATCATCCGGACAATGGAACGAGAGGGTTTCTGGGATCACCCGGACGTCGAGAAAGAGATCCACCAGCGTCTTCCTGAGTATCGATTGAGCAAATTTCAAGTAGCTCTTCCTCGATCCATGGCAACCGAAGTGGTTGGCCGATACCTTTTGGATTTTCGCGGTGCCAAGGCTTTTCTTGAGCGCAGCATGGGCAAGGGAAGGGTCTAATGTGAGGACGCCCAAATTCGACAGCCTGAGGGTGAAATATATATCCCACGGGCAAACATGCTTGATGGGACGTTGAGGCTGCAGCACCCTCAGCTGCGGCGCCAATACCTATGAAGGGTGGCAAGCTATCGTTCCTTTATCTAGTAACGTAAAACCATCTCCATGCCTATGGCACTTGCTTGGCCACATCAAGTTTGCCGTCTTCGTCGTAGCCCCAACAATAGTATTCGAGTCCAGCAGGATTACGGCTATACGGTACATGATCAATGAAGAAACGCATTTTCCGCAAACGTGCGTCGAAAACAATTCGCGGAATGTTGGTGAGTTGTGATTTCAGAAACTCAATCTCTTGGCGAATTTGAATGATCGCATCTAGTTCTTCTCCTCGCTGGATCTCGCTCAGCAAGCTCTCGATGACTTCTAGCTCCTGCAAATTCGATTTATTTGTACTTGAGTTGGTTGAAATCCAGCTTTTCGTCGCAGTCTCTGGCACGAGCCGTCGTACCGAACGCCTGTTCTGATCACTTTTGAGATCCTTCTTCGAGATGACGGATCGCCTTGTCGACTCGACGCGGACTTCATATTCAGCACGAGAATACTCTGTGTGGGCGCGCATTTCTTTCTCTTGTGCAAGCTTCCTTTTCCTCCGGATCGCCGCATCTTTCTGCAGCTCACGCTCGTTAAGACGCTCGTCGCGTCTCGCCTTTCTAGCTTTCTTTCTTTGAATTCGTCTTTCCCGAACTTCGTGCAAGCTTGTTTCCACCGCCCGAATCATTTGGCTGATCTCGCGAAATATTTTTGAAACCACGTTGACTATAAACGCAATAATGGCAACGACGATCCAGATGATCGCCCCTAGCACGACGATTCCACCGATTAAAACAACGTCTTCCACAGTTCAACCCCAGCTATCCCACGTCGCGTTAACAGGAGCCATAATGAATCTGTTTCGGGCCTTGATGCAATCCTAGAGATGTTGTGTGTCAAATTCACAGCATCTCGGCTCTTCGGCCGATTGACCCAGAGCACATCTTTCAATGAAATCCATTTGCTTCGACGACGAATACTTTTTGCGCTTGCTTGAACGAGGCGATTGTTTGCTACCAGGTGTTCGCAAACCAGATGGTATACGTGGGTATGTCCATAGAGCCCTGATCGCAATTTTGCCGGTAGAAAAGAGTATGCGCGAGGAACAGTCCGATCACACTGCTAGATTTGTGAGAGGCTTCGAAAATCCTAGTCTTGTCCACCAAGGGCAGCAGAGGTAAAAATGTTGCCTCAGACCTAGCTCCGGGAAAACGGATAAGACTTGAGCGACATCATGAATAAGACAGCCGAAACACGCCCGAAATTACCTTCCCGTCCTGCAACTGCAGTCGGTCGAGCGGAGCGAATAACGAATCACGTGGAACTATTTACGCGTATCTTGAAAAACGCGAAAGCGAATACACCGAATACGTACTCGATTGCCTTTATGGGGCCGTTTTCTTCCGGAAAATCAACACTCATCAACCATTTGATTCGGTACCAGCTTCTGCCCGCACAACTCGAACCAACACAATGCCCTCCCATTCGAATCTCCTATGGAAATTCTGGTACCGTCACCGTAAAGGGCGAGCCGAAGCATTTTCAATCTGTCAATACTCTGAAAAAATACCTACTCAATATCGATGCAAGCCATGTTGAGACCATTGACGTGTCGTTCCCCCTTCCACTGCTTCGTCACGGCATCCAGATCTACGACGTCACGGGTCTGTTCAGCCCAGAACCCAGCCACCAAAAAATGACCGAGCATTTTTTGAATTCGGTCGCTGAAGACATCGACCTCCCGATATTTCTATTTCCAGCGTCTCCTTTGACGAGAGACAATTTGGAATCAATTCAAGGACTGATCGCGCGGAAGAAAACTCCTATTGTTGCCATGTCCCGCGTCGACCTCTTGGAAGACGAACAAATCCAGTCATTGAATGAGGAAAATACCATATTACTCCAAGAAATTGGGCTCGAATCGCCCCCGCTTCTATTCACATTGGACACGGCCTCGTGGCAGTACTACATTTACCCCGACATCACTAAACTCGATTGGCTATTCGACTCGATCAACCGCGAATTGGCAAAACAGCGTCGCTTGCTGGACTTTAATAGTCTCGTGCATGGACCTTTCCATGATTGGCACGAAAACGAGACGAAGCTCGTGGGAGAGCCCCTCTCTGACGATACGACGCGTCGCGATTGGGACCAGGCGAGCGAACAACTGAAACAGAATTTCAACGATCTAAAAAGTGACCTTGAGCAACGAAGTGAGACGATTGAGATAGACTTACCCAGTGTCCTTGAAATCTTTCGATCCCACGCTGTGTCATTGAAATGGCTGAATAGTTTGGACGACCTGGTTCGCTCTTGGAGCAATATCAACTTTCGGCGTGGTATCTGCTTGAACGTCGCTTTCGATTCACGCGTAGCCAATCTAGTAGAAATTCTTGAGTTGGGTGTTTTTGCAACCATCATAGACGCCTACGAAAGGGCCGCGGAGCGCTCGAAGCACCAACTCCATGACATAGGGATAGATTGCACCGCAGATCATTTCTCAACAGACGATTCACATCATTCGTTGCTTTACGAACATGTTTCGGAGGCACTCCTCGGGTTACCCCCACTTCCAGCTCCGCCTGGTCGGCGCAGATTGCACAATTTGCCTGTTGTCCGCCGTCTAGTATGGCATAGGTCACTCAAGCGAAGCTTAACCTGGCTATTTCAAGCAAGAAATCAACTACCCATACTTTTAACCGAATCCGTATTACCCGTCGGCGAACGGCTTCTGCTAGCGAGCATCGAGAAGACTCGCAGCAATTGGTTTCGTGAGATGCGATTTTCGCTCATTCAAAAAGTCGATCGAGCCCACGCAAGCGCGGGCGAAGCCGAATCCACTCTCGTCGCCGCAATAGAGTTGGAAAGCATCAATGAATCCAAAAGATCACGCAAGGAGCTGCTTCGATCTACGCTGCAATTTATGGAAAAGGTTAGAACTCAATGGGCGATCCAGACGAACGAGCTTTCGGGCAATTTCGAACCAGTAGCGGCGCCGATTCTTTCGAAAAAAGAGAGGGCACAAATTATCGCCCAGTACCCCTCTAGAAATCGCACTTCGCAGCCGCGTCAAGTGTCTGAACCATCCAATGTCGATACAAAGTCGATTCAAGCGCAACCTCAAGAGACCAAAAGTAAAAACTGGGAGGAATTTCAACGTATTCGAGCGGACCTAGAGAAGCTCATACATCAGGCTCTCGAGTCATCGGTACAGGATAAGATTGATCAGCATTTTCAGGATCGACTTACGGAACTTCAAACTAGACTCCAAAATACGGAGTTCTCAATCGCGGTTGTTGGCGAAATAAAACGAGGCAAATCGACAGTTCTCAACGCATTGATGGGATTCGAAAGAGAAGTTCTACCGACAGATGTCAATCCTGAGACGGCGCGACTCATCAAGATTCGATTCAGTCATATCCCAGGAGCAATCGTCCACTTTTCAAACGCAGCACCAGCGTCAATCCACCTTGATGAATTAAGGACCTACGTTTCCGCCCAAGCTAGCAAGAAAGACCTTGAAAAAACACTCTATGCGGAAGTCGGATGGACGTCCCCGCTACTCCAAGACGGCATTGAACTCGTTGACACGCCTGGGCTCAATGATCCGAATCTTGAGCGAGAGCAGATCACGTTGGATCACCTCGGCAAAGCTCAAGCGGTTGTCTATCTGATCAACAATTTTGGCGGACCCACACAGGGTGACATCGATATCCTGCGACAACGTATTCTGTACCAGAATGGGATTCGTGGGATTCTTTTCGTCATGAATAAGTTCGATGAAATTGCCAACCATCCCGAAGAGGCTGTCCAAAGAATGCTAGCGCGCTCCGAACAACATATTCGATCTGCGATCGAATCCCTCTCAATTGGCAAGATGGATTCGGATATTCGTATATTGCCAATAGCCGCCCGTCGAGTTCGACACTCCGGGAATAACCCGAACGGGGATTCGATATACTACGACTTGTTCAACGAGTTCCGACAGGCCCTATTGGCTACGCTCATCGATCGACGAGGACGCATTGTTTTGGAAAGCACCCATGATATGCTTGTCGGAGACATTATACGTCCAATACTCAAGCAATACTTAGCCCGCAAAAATATCCTTGAAACTGATGGAGCTGAAAAGAAGAGAATGATCCAAGAATACGAAAATCGTCTGAAGCAGCTCGCTGTCGAGATCGAAGTCCTCGATAAAGGAAGAGCGAGAACACTAACCGATGTAGAACAGCAAATCCGAGGTCATGCTGAGTTACTGCGTAACGATATTCACTCGGACTTAGTCCTGGGGTCGGACGCGATTACGCGAGAAGGTGGCACGTATCGACTTACTTACAATTTCGTCAAACACTTCAACGGGAGACTAACGGCTTTACGAGCTAACCTCGCGAGCTTTGCGACAGATACGATCGAGAAAAGCGTGCAGGATTTCAGAAATCAACTCGACAAAATTTCAAACAAGGCCTTGGGGCATGGCGAAAAGAACACACCGTCCAGGTCGAATTTTGTGCTAGAATCATCGCTGCCGTCCATTAGCGCTAATAAATTTGAGGCGTACGTTCCCAGCCGTGGCCGAATCGAAGAGATTATGCACTTTATACGTAGCATCTTCTTAGGCGACTCGGATGAATCCAAGGCACGGCAGAAAATCCAGAGCAAGATGAATGACGACGTCAACGAGCTTTTATCCAATCTAAGTCGCGCAGCGTCCGAGGAGGCTCGAATTTACTTTAAGACGGTAACGGACGACCACGTCGAAAACGCCAACAAGCGGGCCACCATTTTTCTTGCAGAGATCCTCGATCTGAACAAGTCCGGCAGCAACGATGCAGACGAATTGACGAAGATTGCAAAACAGATTAATCAGTTCGAGGGCATTCTCGATCAATCCAACAATCTCCGCGAAAGGATTACGCGGCTATGAGTTCAGATACTCTAGCTATTCTCAACCGTCAACGTAACCAACTGTTGGATATCGCCCATCGTTTCAACATCGGTAATTCGTGGATCGAGGCTCTTATCGACTATCAGGGCGACAAACTAAAAGTTGTCGTCGTTGGGGAATTCAGTACGGGAAAAACAACCTTCGTCAATGCACTCGTTGGTGAGTCTATTCTGCCGATGGACCTTTCTCCGACAACCGCGCGAGTCACCAGACTCCAGTATTCAACCGAACCCTTTGTTCGCCTTCACATGGACGATGGTTCGAAACGCGACGCCGCCCCAGGCGCCGATAGCCTCGCATCCTTAAGTCTTATGGATGACGAACAAACGGACCTGCGGGATGTATCGTGGATCGAAGTTGGCTGGCCAAGTCCAATATTGCAGCACGTCATACTGGTAGACACACCAGGCGTGCACGACCTCTCGGACCTTTCGCGAGAAATGTCCTATTTGGTGATTCGCCAGGCCGACGTGGTTCTTGTTTGCTTTCGCCATCCGGTGAATCGCACTTTGATTGAATATCTCCGGCAACATGTTCTTCCTCTTGATCACCACAAATACATTTTCCTGCAGAATATGAGTGATCTTCTTCCCGGTATCTTGGACGAAGCGATTTCTTCGAATCAGGCCACATTGCGGCAAGCGCTTGATCGCGACGAAATCAACCTGATCGGGATCGCCTCAAAGGAACTACTGCAAAAAGCTATTCCATCCTCCGACAACAACCACCAGGCAACACAAAACCCTAACATTCTAGAAACAATTTTAGCAATATCTGACGAGCGTAATGTATTAATCCTCGGCTACCGCAAGCTCCTATGGAATGCCCGCAACGCGGTTCATGACGCACTTGAGCTGGAATTAGAAACGCTGACTCGAACCAAAAGCGAGGTTTTAAACACGATTGCGGCGTTAGAGACGAGTATCTCCGAGAGCGCCACCGTTCGTGCTCAGCTGGGCACGCATCTCAAATCGTCCCTCAACGAGGTAGTTGGACTTTTGGAGGAGGAGATCGACCGGATCGCCTCCGAGATCCGACGTGACGCCGAGCAAACGGTTGCGACATACGACGGAACGCTCGAAAACCTCCCACTTATTCTATCCGAGAAGGTCAGCCTTCGAATCGCAGCTTGGCAAAGCTCTGGGAGAGCGAAACTAGAACGACGAGTCAACCAAATTGAAGAGGATCTTAATCGACGCCTGCTGCAGACCCTTGAGGAAAACCTTGGCGACGGCAGACTCGAACAAATCATCGCTCAAGACACCACCACTGAAATTATCCGGGTGTCCCTAGTTGACTCCAACATTCTTGAGCACATTGCCCAAAAAGGTGGAGGTTCAAACCTCGTGGCGTCAATGTCCGTTGGGATTATGGCGGGAGGTCTTGGATCCGCGATACTTGGAGTTGCGATGCCGCTCATCGTTCTTCCTGTTTCGGTGCTTATGTGGCACTCATTGAGCCAAAAGCGTGGGGCAATCAAGCAAGAGATGCTCGCATCCGCGCTAAGCGAACTCGCTCAAAGCATCTCTGATGCCAAAGAGAAACTCTATACTATTCAAAGTGAGATAGTGAGTTCTTTTGACCAGCGAGTGGAGACGGCTCACCAGCACTGCATTGAACGGTACAAGTCAAAGCTGTCAGCAGCCCAAGCTAATGAATCCGCTATCGATGACAGCGTTCTCAAGGAACTCCGTGAGGCTTTGGATTTCCTCGACTCGATGGAGATCAACCACATCGTTACACAATCTGACTAGATGCGATCGTTCGCCGCTGTCTAAATTCTCAAGATACGGCGCCTGTCCTTGTGGCCGTTGAGGAAAGACCACCTGCCAATCCAGGTACTATCTAAGATGGTAGCGCTCCTGCTTCTTCACCAGGATTTCGAGCGCCTGGGATAGCTTCCTCATTTCCGTCGATATATTTGCCGGCGGGATTCCGACCTGAGTGACGAGTTCGAAGGTCTCTTGGGTAGCGAATAAGATATCCCTGCCATCCTCGTCGAAGTTTCTCGGATCAGACATCCCGAACTCTATACGCCGAATCTTGGCCTCCACATACTCGGTTTCTTGTTCCGTTCGCCATTTGTATTCTTCCCAAATTGCCCTTCGGTTTACGTCGTTTCCTGAAAGGATCTGTGCCATTCGGTCAAATTTTCGTTTCATGATCTCCAACTTGATCAATGCTTCGCATTTGGCTTTCTGGAGAAGGGTTTTCAACGCGGCCTCTACGCTATCTTCTTCGTCCGCGCACAAAATGTTGGCCTTCAGAAATGAAGCGAATCGGCGACCTCGATTTGCACCCACGGCCGTACCGACCAGGCCACCGACCACGATTCCGTAGGGCCCAAGTACCGAGCCAGCCAATGCAAACGCTTTGGCACCCGCGACTCCACCCGCAATGCCACCAGCTGTGTCCATCAAAATATTGTGAATCGCCCCTGTCTTGTCTGTTTTTCCACGAACCAGCGCGAGAGTGTTCTTCGCTGTGGCAATCGTTAACGCAATCATCGGAATTTCAAAGTCGAGAATCTCGATACTCGCATCAACGCTATCCTGAGTCGCTTCTTTAACCTGAGCATGAATCAGCGTGGGAATTGGGATGACATTCTCGTAATCCGCAAATTCCTCTGCCAAATCCGCGTTGACGTAGACCGGAATATCCGGGTATCGCTCCAAGTGCTCGTACACACCTTCGGGACTTTCCAGATTCTTGACTTGGCTACGAACCCCATTAACGATTAGATCAAATCCAGCTTGATTTGAGTCTTCAGGAAATTCAACTTCATGGCCTTGGGATTGCAGGTGTTGTGCAGCAATTCGCTCCGCAACGTAGCCATGAAGCTGATTAAGATTGCCCATATCGGTACCGTTGGCGACTCCCTGAAGTCGGTCCTGGGCATAGCTCGCTAGCTTGAAAGGATCCGCTAAATCTTGTGCACGCGCGAAATCGATGCCCTCCAGAACCGTTGGGTCAACGCGACTCACATCGTAGAGGAGGTCGCCGATGGTCAAGCCAGCCAGCGCCGCGTCTTCTTTTCCTATCAACTGGTGCTTGGGGCCTGCCGATAAAAAGCTGGCGAGTCGCTCGGCGTCTGAACGTTCGACGACAGGGGTCTTGAGCAATTCTGCTATGCTTCGATCCCCTAGTTCCTGAATCCGTTTTTCAATATTCATAGTCGTCGAACCTAACTGTTGCCGGCCGATGCAGAAAGCCGCGATCGATTGTAGACCAGCAAAAAATCTCGGACCTGCTCATCATTTCGTTCGCCCATCGCGGAGTTAGCTAAGGCTTGCGTCACCAAGACCGGTGTTAGGCCATCCCGGATCTTACGGTTACCACGCGACGTAAGCCAATAGCCAAATACAAGAAACGCGGGGCCGATAATCAGAGGATTGGCCAAGAAAGCCATCATTGACGTTAGCGTCGTATAAGCGGCGAACGGAAGTGTAATCCCGATGAGCCCGGTGACCGTGGCCAGAACTTGCATCGCCACCATGTACGCGGAGAATCCGGCCACCTCAACGACCACAGCGAATGCGGCGCCAAGGCTTCCGGTGACAATAGCCTTACGCACGGCCTCATTGGTCAGTCCATCGACATTCAGCTCATCTTGAAGTCGTTTTTTTTGATCCTCGGGAAGCTCACCAATTCCTTTTCTGATGGCTTCCACGATCTTTTCTTGGGACTCCCGGTCTTGCTCTTCAAACCGATTCTGCAGATCGTCAAAAAGCTTTTTCAGGACGTGCGAGGCCATTTCATTTGCAGATGTTCCGTTAAATTCCTTGTCGGTTTTCCTTAAGGTCACAATTGCTTTTGCCACAATATTCTTACCTAGATCATCGAAGTCACCGGCCGTCATCGATTGGGGTAACGGGACTTCAAGGTGCTCAGCCAGCTCCACCAGCATTGTCACTCGAAGCTCGTCAGGAGATTTCGAGTTTTTTAAAACAAGGGTTTCTGTTTCAATCTGTCGCTTGAGCAGATCTTGTTCTTCCCACCATCCGGAAATCTTCTTCCACATTACGTTCCATAGCTTCATGTTGCCCCACATCGCGAGTTGCGGGGCAATCGAGTCAGGATTTTGCCCTAATATTCCGATAGAGAATTGGTTCTTAAGCATAAGGATCCATTCATTGAGAAGCACATATTAGTGTTGGTGACCTTGACCTACCCCTGGTTACGGTACCAGTTCCTATGAGAGTCCGGCAAGCAGCTGGGGGCGGAGGGGCGAAGAAGCAATTGAAGCTCGGTCATCATCAGAGTCCGGCTCGAATGCGTGCCCTTGTCGCCGTCTCGGAATCCGAGCTTTTGGCGTGCGCCCCGGGCGCCTAGTGGTCTCTGAGCCACGCGGTGCTCCTAGTCGTTTAATCCGTGTTCAAGTCAGTCGACGCCTCGGTGCTATGCCGTTCTAGCTGTCTCGCGCGGCCCTCTCGCACATCCATTTGTCAACCTCCGAAGTCTTGAACTTCCAAAGGACGCCCGTCTTGCGGTCTGGCTGAATCACCTGCTCGATCCAGAAGTAGGCCGAGTCCTTCACGACTCCTCGTCGCGAGGTGATGGCGTCGACGTTGACACGCGGTTCTACGATCCAGGGCTGGCCCAACTTGGGACGTCCCAGTCGGGCAAACGCGAGCAATTTCCAGAACGATAATGAGAACGGTGGAGAACCTATCACGGGTCATGCCTGTCATTAATATCCGGCCACTTTGGGCAAATGACTGAGATCCGCCGACAACTGCTGGGGAAAGATGATTCGCCGTCACAGTAAGTCAGCGGTGTTCGTAGACTTGGCTGGCAGTGGCTGAGTTTCGCGAGCTACTTCTTCGTATCTTCTCCGTGCGAATCTACTGCCTGTTCGCGACCGTGTCGATTGCGCGGTTTTGACCACGCCGTCTCGATTTCTTCAATTCGGGCTTCGAACTTCTCTCTCGCGTCTTCTCGACCCCAACCTCCTGCGAGAAGCATGTCATAGCCCGTTTCCATATGGCGAATATGTGCATGCGAAGCAAGGTGGACCGAGCTAGGATTCAACTCCTTCGCATCAGCTGCACGACCAACACGTCCGCTGTATTTCATGCAAGCATGCTCCGCGATTTCGATTTCGCGCCCTGCGGGACAGCTCGGATAGAGCTTGCGGATTTCTTCTGTAAATCGTTGAGTGTACTCCTCATCGATTATTTCACGGCGTCGATGGTCGCGTTCCCTTCGAGCCTCGCGGGGATCAGCATCCGAAATGCAATCTTGCTGAGCCCGTTCTAGGGCGGTATCTTCGACGAGTAGGCCTTGCCGTTCGGTTCGCTGTTTCGATGGGTTGGATTTCAACACTTCTGCCCACAGCGTTGAGTACTTCTTTGCTCGTCGTGTCAGGGCGCTATTACCGGTGGGAAGAAAGACCAAGTGACTCAGTTCGACGCAGTCAAGGCAGTGCGGCTTTCGTTTGAGGTCCAGCCAAATTCGATCGCCCTTCTTCAGATTTTCACCACACTCTTCGCATGTGGTGTCCCATTTGGACAAATGTACCTTCATCCCAGTTTTAATCTGTGCTTCGATGCCAACGAGTAACCTCCAATCTGTTGACGTTAATCCGTTTTCCAACCCCGCAGGTCGCCGCAAGCCGCTAAGATCAATACCTATTCTGCACTGATGCTCTTCGCGTCTGCAGGGCCATAGTCGAACGCCGACGATGTCAACGTTATCCTGTATTGGTAGCGCAATGATGAGTGGGTTACTTAGGCACTATGGGCTCTTGAAATTCCAATGTACACTAAGATCGTCTTGTGCCGCAACTCCGAGCCGCGAAAGGAATTATCATGGACAAGACCCATTCGTCCCAGAGCGTCGAGATGGCGGTCGTGGATATTTCTTAACTGTTATGATCCAGAAATGGGGTGCGGAACATCAGCAGCATCGCCGTCGATCCGCATTTTCCCTCGGTGTGGGGCAAGCCGTCATCGTACGTGGTGTGATTTCGAATTGATGGGAGCGATAACTATGACAAAAGATACCGACGCCAATAGTAGCCCAGAATTTCTAACCGTTGAACAACTTGCACTACTGCTTCAGCTTCCAGAGACGACAGTTTATCAACTCGTTCGACGACGAGTGCTTCCCGGTACGAAGTATGGCAAACAGTGGCGTTTCTACCGTCCAGATATAATTCAGTGGCATCGTGAGAACGCGACCGTCTCACCAACTCGCCAGGATTCGATCGGAGAAAGTAGGTTTGTTTTGGAATCACGGGGTGACATTCGTCCGATAACGACAGATCGGCAAAAACAGAGCCTGCCATCTATTGCTCCCTACAACTGGGGGCAAGAAACATCTCGATGAGGTGGTAAGCGATTTGGACTGCACGGATCGGGCTCGAGAAACAGAGGCGATTAGCGCAACGCCGCCAACAGGGACTGGTTGCAGGCGGCGGCTGATTCCAGCAAATCACCGATTCCTGGCATTCGTAGGGGATTGCTACTTGAGATCGCAGCCACAGAAGTGCCTATTCCTGATCCCGTCCTGCTACAAGATATTCTAGCCGATCGCATTCCTCAGCCGTCCGACGCACGTGTCCTCGAAATTCATTTGCCGTCAGGCCAACCTTGGGGATCCACGACTCTCCGACCAGATGTCCGTGTTCATCGACTCGAAATCCCACGCGTCGAGTGAATCGATTGCGATTCCACAGTCCGAGCAATATCTCACGATCGTTCCGATAGGACGTCGATCGATCCACATACCCAAACAGTTCGTACGAATCGTCCTGCTCGCGGACAAAGACTTTTTGCCGCCGCGCATTGGAAAATTTGACGACGACATGCCGCCCCTCGACCGCGAGATCTGGGTCCTCGGCGCACCAATGGGTCCAATCACTGGTCATAATGATCGCCTTCGGTTTGGAGATCGTCGCGAAAAATCGAAAGGGGTTGATCTACATCGGGTAGGTGAATTGTCTTAAGCACGTCCGCGTGGGACGTGATTCGCGCGATCAAGGCCTCGATGCGTGCCACGTCGTGCCGCGGATTTCCCAGGACGACATCGCCCTCGACGGTCAGATCATAGGTTCGGTCGTCGCCAGAGTGGATGGCGCCGATTCGAAAGCTGTTTTGGCTCGCGGTTTGTTCGATCATGGGCAGGGCGTCGTCCAAGCCAACATGGCCCACGGGACTGACACAGCGAACCAGGATGTTCTGCTCGTCCGTATCTAGGTGGAGAGCGAAAGGCTGGACTCGGTCGTTCGGCATCCGCCTCGTGCCCAGGAGTTTTCCGTACTCGACCGAACTATCCCATTCGACAGAAAGATGTTCGAAGGTCGCTTGTCGGATCTCGTCCAAGCGCCTCATCACGAGCGCGGCTTCACTGGGCGTCACGGCAAGATCCTTAATCGGTCCTTGCGTCGCCCACGTGGGGACGGGAAACGCGCTGACTAAGGGACTTGCGTCAGCTTGTGAGCGGGCCAATCCGTCGTGGATCGCTTTTTCTACTTCGATGAGCTTGGAGTCGTATTTGGGGGTGGACAGATCCTCATGCATCAGTCGAAGGAAGGTGTCCATACGTTGCAGGACCCGCTGGACTTGAAGCACTTCCACCGTGTCTCCCAGGTAGGGATAGAAGACCTGGAGAAAGTCATCCCCATTGGGGGAGCGATCCAAGGCTCCCAGGCGACGAGCGGTTTGAGATCGAACCCGGTCGATACGTCCAATACGCTGTTCCATCGACGATGGGGTCCAGGAGATTCCGTAGTGGTGAACCGATGAGCAAAAGGTGTGCAGATCTTCACCCTCTTTGAGCAGATCGGTCGTCACCAAAATGAATGGATATCCGGGCATTCGGAATTGGTGGACCATGGTCTTGTTGACCTTGCCGGACATCCCACAAATTGGCTGCTGTTTTTTCAAGGTGTTGCCGAAGTATCGTGCCGCGTCTCCCAGGGTGATTCCGCGGGCCTCCGGCGCGTTCACATCCAAAATCAGATCGAAGTGCTGGGCAATCTGGGACAACTCATCAAACGCCCCCCAAGAGCGCTGCTCCAGAGGCGTATTCTGTTGATCCTCCAGCCAATCCAAAAACACCCGAATGCGGCTTTCGTCCCGTTCGAGGCGGTCCTCGTCAAGAGACTCGCGAGTCCCGGATTCCAGGCTTCCGATCCGCTGGATCATGAGCACATAAAGATCGATAAACGCGTGGCCCAGGCGGGCTGCCGTCTTGAGAAGTTCGGCCCGAAGTTCTTGTTCCCGTAGGCGGTTGTGAAAGGTCGTCGATTTGGAAATCGGGAAAAGGGCCTGTTGGAGTCGGGGGCGCTGGCGCAGTTCGGTGAAAAAGGTCCGTTGCTCGAGTTGATCGACCACGTCTTTCGCCTCGGTGGTATAGCCGGGCTTATGAAGATGGGCATAGATTTCCTGCCAGAGGATCTTGGCTTGGTTAGCCCGTTCGCCCCCTATGTCTTTCAAAACCTCGATCGTTCCCCCTTGAGCGGCCACGAATTGCTCGAAAACGGAGGGCTTGGACGACGCAGGCAAGTAGCTAATCGCCTTTTCCTGGATGAGCCGCCGCACCTCGTCGGCGGGCTTGCCCACACATTTACAAATGGCCGCGAAGACTTGGCCGGGGGGTACGCCCAGCAGCTCGGAGGCATGGTTGATTTCAAAGAAGATGCGATACGGGGATTTGGATTTCAGGAAGCGTTTTTGAAGATCCGCTCCGCTGATCACCCCTTTGGGACCGTGCCCGCGAAAAAACCAAGCGAAGAACGTTTCATTGCCCCCCGGATCCTCGTCCAGGGACTCACGGGGTAGGTCATCATCGTCATCGGGCTTATCGGTTGGTTGGGAAGGCGATTTAATGCCACGAAGCCGCTCATCACGGTACTGCTCCACAACACGATCAAAGGTTGTGATCGCGGTCTTTGGCAGCCGTTCTCGCAACGAGTCGATGAGCCATTGATCGTAGCGTTCGTTGAGTTTCTGCTGGAGTTCTTTAACCGAGGCCACCCGTCGGACGAAAACCAGGGACTTGTTCCCGCGAGTCCAGGCGCCATCCAAGCTGTCGACAATGGCATCCATCTTGGGATGGGGCAGTTCTTTCCCAAAAAGTTGCCGATAATCCCGGGCGATCCGATTGACATCATGGACGTCAATCCCTTCCCGTTCTTCCTCCAATATGGTGCCGTCCGCGTCATCGTCGTAAAAGGTTGCCGGTGCCTCCTGGTCATCCGAGGTTTTGAGTTTAGTCGTTTCCAGGAAGCTCTCAAAGGACGCGAGCATCCCCACTTGAAATGAGCGGCCAAATTTCTCACTGGCCAGAAGTTCGGCCACCTTTTTCTGGATGAGAGCGACAATCAGTCGTTGCCTGTCATTGGCGATATGGATGGGCTCATCATGGACGAGGACGCCGCCTTCGCGCCATTCCCGACGGTATTGGTTCTTGGTGAGATGCTGATTACCGGCTTGGATTTGGGAAACACGCCGGATCAAAAAGGAGCGGGCGAGATTTTTTTTGTCCTCGTCTTCGATCTCCTTGCGGCACAAGTCGGCGAAATCCTGGCCGTGGCCAAAGACGTCCATTTGATTCCAGACGTGCTGGTAGGTCTCTTCCAGGGGGGTTGCCGAGAGAAGAAGCAGTCGGTCTGCCCGTTGACCATAGTCAGGGAACTGATGAGGGTCCGGATTGACTGCCGGGTGGCCGAAGGCATGAGCCAAGACCCTATTGCGGGCGGACGACCCAGAAGCAAAGCCATGCTTGATATTATGGCCTTCGTCGAAGATTACCAGATCGAAGTGGGGCATCAGGCAGCAAAGAGCCATGGCGTAGCGATCCTTGAAGATCGCCTTATCCGACACTTGAAACGCCCTGGTGTCGAGCCAAGGGATCGCCGATTTCAAGTGGGCAACCTTTTCACGCCACAGGTTCTTTTCATCTTTTAGTGACATGCTGAAACTGGTGAGGCGTAGAAAAAAATCCTGCCGCGGATTTCTCACCAGCTCATCAATGAAATCCTTCAGGTTCCGGCATGCCGCCGACGAACGGGTGGGATTTCCAGCGGCCGAACGCAGCCGCAAATCGGAGAACTTGATGTTGTGGTGGACGAAATTCGAGTATTCCTTGACCCACTTGTGCTGAAGATTCTCTTGAGGGGCGATCACCAGAAACCGAAATTCCGGGTTGTAGTGGCGAAAGAGGGCGAGGGTACCTAAGGCCACGTAGGTTTTACCCATACCCACTTCATCCGCCAGATACGCCACCTTGTGTCGTTCGAGAATATTGTGTAGCGCCACAGCACCTTCGAGCTGGGAGCGGGCTCGGCTGGGCTGGCCAATACGGGCGTCCAGATCCAGAAGCTGCTCAGCGGCTTGGATATCGATCATGATCCATCCTCCACAACGGCTTGGGCTCGTTGGACGAACCACGACTCGAACCAGTCCAAGAACTTGACCATCTCCGGATCTTGGGAATTTCGCCCGAGGAGGCGATCGCGAAGTTGATTGACTGCGGCTAGGCGTAGGTGAAGGCGTTGGACGTCGTCAGAATGGTTCTGCCAAAAAGACACGTGGTGCTTTTGGCATTCCTGGACCAGCTGCTGGGCGCAAAGTAGCCCCACATAGTGCTCAATTGGATCCCCTTCATCTTTTTGATCCAGATCCAGAATCTTGTCGATGAGGCTGGCCAGGGAGTCGTATTTTAGACCGAAGACCAGGTAGCGAATCCGTTTGGTATTGGCGTCGTCCAGCGCTTTTTTAATCTCGTTCTCCAGACACCCGAATGCGTGAAAAATGCCAGCAAAGCGATCGAAGAGGGTCTCCCGGTATTCCTGCTTCGCCAGGGGCACGACCAAGGCGCTGTCATCGGCGGTGAGCTGAAGAAAGAGCCCGGAATTGAGGGCTGCGGCTTTCTGTTCTGGCGTGAGCAGCGACCAATACTCGTAGATTTGCTGGGGCGTCAGTTCGCCAAAGAGGGAGGGCTTTTGGTCCATATCGTCCTCTTGAACCAGCAAGGGCGCCGGCTCTTCGTCCCCGGCTTGGACATTGAGAATGGACGTGGATTTGAGGATTCGCTGGAGCACCTTCGCCGCCGTGTCCGCGATGGGGATCCACCGGCGCGGAGCCAGATTGTCCAGGTCAAACAGGGATTGATCCTGATGAAAGACGCTCAACGCCGGCGAGGAATGAGCATCGTCCCAGTAGGCGGCGGCCTGCTCGGATCGCCATGAGTACTTGAGCGCGAGATGGGTTGCGATGGACTTTCTGCGCGCTTCATCCTCGGCGCTTTCGTGAAAGGCTTTGGGGGGCACGTCGTCCACCTCCAGCCACCAGGCGGGTCGCTTGTCGTGGGCGACTTCCACGAGAAAACCGGTTTCGAAATTGGCCTGACCCGAATGGGCGGCGTTCGTCAGATTCACGGATCCGACGAAGAGAATCTCTTGCTTGGTCGATGGGGAGAAGAAGCGGTAGACCTTGGCATGGACAAAGCGCTCGGCCACGTCCTTTTGTCCCCCTCGTCGTCGCAAACTCTTGGGCAGCTGACCCCAAGCGGCATGCCGGACGTCCAGATCATGGATGGAATCAAAGAAATCCCGTGAACAAAGGGCTTCGCCTTTCTCATTGCGTGGCAGATAGATCTGCAAGCTTTTCGGGTGGAATCGTTGCACCAGGTCGATCAGGGGCAGAGATCGGGTACCGGGACCGAAGTACGGAGAGATGACCTCCAAGTTCCAGCCCTCCAACGAATAACGAAAGGAATCCTGAATGAACTGCACGACCGATCCCTGGGCACTGGAGTAGAAGTGGGGGAGGAGCCGATGGTCCTTGCCTCCTCGTCGCTTCTTCCGTGGTCGCGTTTGCTCGGCGACGAACCGCCGGATCGATTCGAGAGCGGCATGGCCTTGAGACAAGCGCTTAGCCGATATGGCCACGAGCTCGTCGAAGGTCGCCAGCAAGGAGTCATGCATGCGCGTGGCGTGGCCTTGATGGACTTCTTCCACATGACAGACTTCCACGTTTTCCCACCAACCCGATCTCGTGAGATTGGCCGACATGCAAGCCACCATCAGGGCCTGGGAGGGAGGTTCGTCTGGGTCCGACGGCGCGTTCTCCACCAAGACGAAGACGTTTTTCGGGTGAAAAACCCCATGGGGGCGCCGTACGGCGATACGCTGGAGATGAAGCTTCGCTGATCCCGATTCGGGGGCCAGGCCATCCTGATCGTAGTAGACCGCCACGCCGCCCTTGACCAATTGGAGTGGTTCTTCGAGTTGGACGCGCCGAACGGCGGGCACATGGCTAAAGGGAACGTCAAAGAAAACCGGGAGGATCTCATCCTCAAAAAATCCCGGGTCGAATTGGTAGGTGGTGAAAACAGCGGCATTGATTTTCCGACCATTGATGTAGTTCTGAAGGTGCTCGGAGAGCACGGCGCGAGGTATGGTGCTCACGCCGCCTCCCCATCGAGTTCCAAGCTGATGGCATGGACCGTCGGTAGAAAATAAGGATGAACCCAGAAATCTCGGAGACGATCGCCGTCGGGGACAGCGGGCGAGTCGGTCTCTTCGTAGCGGACTTCGATGCGCCCTTCGCGAATAGCGATCCACGGTGCTGTGCCGTTCCGGTTGTTCATCACGTCCCGATTCTGCTCGAAAAGCAAATGAAAGACGGTGTCATACGCGCCCGCCGCCAGCGCGCCTGCTATTTTCATCCAACGATGGGCGGCATCGGCACTTCGAAGCGCCGCCGAGAACTCCCCTTTTTGTGCCTCCGTCGCTGCCAGATCGATCGTCGGGGGCGGCTGCTCCCAACGCTGGCGCAGCCCTTCAACGACGTCTTCAAGACGTTGCCCGTCGGACCGCAGCAGAAGGCCAAACAACGCCACGGCCGGGGCGATCAGGAACTCGCACGTTCGAATCTGCTGTAACTTTTTGCTCAAAAGCCTGCCTGCCTCTCCGTAACTCTCGCAGGCCTGGGCCAGCTCGAGGATGCGATTTGGAGAGAGGACAAAAGGAGAATTCGGGGAGAGTGCGTACATGGCCTGGGCGAGAATGCGTTGCGGTCCCAGGACGTCATCCTCGGGATTCTGCGTCCAAAGAATGTGGCGTCGGTAGAACTCCTTTTCCATCTCAGCGAAGGGCTTGGCCAAAAGCTTCCCAATGGCTTCAAGAAGGCCCATGTCCTGACCGTCAAGTTTGAGGGTCACGCGCTTGGGGACGATCTTGCGGACCAGGAGATCCAACGTCAGGCTCGTCTGAGATTGGAAATTTGGCATGAGGTAGTCGTCGACAAACTGCCGCGCTGGCGCGGTCAGTCGGGGCGGATTGCCCTCAAGCAATCCCGAAGCTTTAGTCGGGCTCGTATAAAGACCGGCGAGCCCATAGGTTTTCTGGTTGCTTAGGATCTGACAGTCCAAATCGGCGCTCAAGGTCACCCGATCCGACTCGGACAAATACTTCTGCGTCCTTTGGGTCCCTCGAAATGAGGTCTCGTTGTTGACTTTGTAGCGGGCATAAGCTGCCAACTGTTCCCATTTGAGAAACATGGGCAGGTCTCCGTCACCGATCCCATGATTGGATGCATGCTGGGCGATGGCGTAGCCGATGAGAGTGGCCTTAAAGTCCACCACCGAGGTGCTGACGGTCGTCAGATTGGAGACCACTTTGTGCCCGTATGAGGTCCAAATGGCTTGGATACCCAACGGGTCGCGGGAACCTTTGATCTCGGCGCGGGAGTCGAGGTCCGTGAGGATGGGACTAGCAATAACCATCATTTTCTCCTTGATGGCATCATTATGTGTTTTTTGATCAGACATTCAATGTGTTCCGCACCCCATTCCTGGACCACTACGAGTGTAATTTTTCCAAGGCTTTGGGCCCTGGATTCGCAGGTTCCGAAGCGCAGGGAGGCGGAACTGAGGTCCACGCACCGCGAGCGGGTTACGTCGGTAACGAGTTACGGAGTGTCGACGTTCATCGTGGGACGCGCCGACGTGACCTTGGCCTTCCCCGATGTACCGATTCGAGCGCCTACCGGCGCCAGCATCCGATTTGCCCGCGCGTCGTAGGCACGCAGTGTCACCACCTCGCCCGGTACACCGATGAAATGGGCCGTCACCGAGTCGTCTTGGATTTCGACCTTCTCGAAACGCTTGTCGGCCATGGTGACGAACTTGCCGGTCTCGCCGATGAGCGCCAGGCCGTTCTCGAAGATCGGGGCCAGCACGAGGTAGTCGAAATCGTAAAGGCGCCGGATTTTGGGCAGGTCGAACGCGCCTTGCACGACACGCGCCTTACGGTCCCTCCAATCGTAGGCGACGACCGGCCGGTCGATGCCCAGATCGCGTTTCAGATCGACACGCCAATCGGTGACTTTCTTCGGAAAGACGAAAAACCTTGTCATCTTGTTCAGGTCATACGTCCCGCTCGCATAGAGGCGGTCGCGCAGCTTGCGTTCGGGATGGCGCCGAGCCATGTGATACGCCGCCAGATAGGTCCATATGCCGCCGTCCGCGCGCTGGGAATGCGTCGTGGTGATGAAGGGGCGCTGATGATCGAGAAACATGGAGTCGATCGGCTTGGCGGCGGCGTCGGGTTTGAGCAGCAGGCCGTCGGCCCGGCAGGTGCGCATCAACAAGGCGGCGTCCTGCTCGTTGACCTCGTCGCTGGGTCCGACCATTCCCGCGGACAGAATGCTGATCAGCGCCTCCGCCTCTCCATGCGCCTCGGCGGTGCGGAAGTTGTCCTTAAACGGACGAAGTCCCACCGCGTCGACGATCATGTTGGCGATGTGAAACTGGGGCCAGTACGCCTCCTTGGCCAGCTCGGGACGGTAGTCGATGGATGAGCGCACCGTGGTCCAGGTCCGTCGATTGACCGAGTCCATCACGTGGGCCGGTCCCGCCATGCAGATTTGCATCGTCAGCCCGGCGTCCGCGGCGGCCTCGTCCATATTGGCCATGAACGTTGCCTTGTGATCCACCCCGTCGCGCAGATGATCGGACCACCAGAATTGGCGCATCAACCAGTCCTGCTCGTAGGTGACGATGCCCCAGGACTCGGCGTTGGCCATGACGTGATCGAGAAAGGCCCGCCCCTCGGGGATCGCCACTCGCGATTCGACGGTGAACGGGAAGTCGCTCACCGGGTCGCTCTTAGGACCGTACCACCGGCTGTGGGCGATCAGCGGCAGACCGAGCTTTTCGCGAAACGCCGCCAGGCCGTCGGGAAAGACGTCGGGGCGAGGCTCCCATCGCTGGGTCGCCTTGACGACGAGCCCCGGCTTTTTCGTGTAGTACCACCACGAGTCGATCTGAAAATAGCGATAGGGGATGCGCAGACGATCGGCTTCGGCCTTGACGGCCAGCAAAGTCTGCTCCGCGTTCTTGTCGGGGAGCGTCTTCCAGTAGTAGGCCGCGCCCGCGTCGGTCCAATAACCCAGGTAGGAGAGCCCAACGTCCGCGTAGCGCGAAACCGGGGCTTTGCCCGCGAATTGGCGCAACTGCTCGCCCCACGCGGCCACGGTCGCGTTGATGCCTTGCCCATTCACCAAGATGAACTTGTGCTCGAAACCCTCGGGAATGCTTCGAACGTCACCTGAGACGCCGTACCGGATGGTGCCGTCCTTCACGTCGATGACACTGATGTACGGGTGATTCAGGGGCGAGAAGACGAGCGTCTCGAAATTATCGGAGAAGAGGATTAGAGGCCCGCTGCCCGGTAGAACCTCGCGGCGTCCGGGGAAGAATTGGGACATTTGAAACGTCAGCGCGTGGCGATACTTGGGATCGACGGGGATCGGTGCGTAGCTGTAGGCCGGGTCGTAGAAATCCCCGGTCGCGACGTCCTCAAGCCCTTGATCCGCGGTATGGGTGAAGACGCGGACCTCGATCTCCGGCGTGGGCACATCGCCCCTCAGCGGCCATGTGTCGAACAGCGCCAATACCACAAAGCTCAATAGAATTGTTGCGAACCGAGGCCGTACCCACATCCCGATGGCTCCTCACACCCAATGTCGAAAGAAATTGGCATTATGCCACGGATCTTTTTACATTTTGAGACTCAGTACCATTTTAAGGTATTTGATCGAAACGCCTTCGTTCCCGCCGCGGTCAAAACCTCCCGGCCGGATTTGGGTTTCGCCGATGACCATGCTGCTATTCCAAGAGAGGAGTAGGAGTTGTTCGAATTAACTTTCAGCAATTCGTATAGATGTGAAACGTGTCGTAGGCTCAGGCGTGCGCTGTCCAATTGGACAAATCGACCGGCGTGAATCGCACCGAAACGTCATTGGACGTCGTGAAACGTCGTGCCAGAAAAACCAAAACGCCCAGAAATAACAGCAACATGGCGGAATGCCTCAGGTTTTCGAATTAGGTTATTTGGCGTTTCAAATCCAGTCATCCCGACAGTGGGAATGGCTCGTAAGTGTGGCACTTACGGGCCGTTTTCCTTTGCGGCGGCGGTGTTGCTTTTGAAGTGGATATGGAGTGCCAGCGGAAACGAGGCATGTCACTCCATATTTCGGCGGGCCCCGTCGCCGTCATCCCCAGCGAAGGCAGCGTCCGTTCACGCGGATTTTTTGTCGTCTTGCATTTTCACCTCGGCGGGAAAGTCAGCGGTTCGATGGAGAATCGCCGGCGGCTTGATGTCCTGGTCGGCAAAGGCCGCCATGACGCGCTCCGTAACATCCGTCTCCAGCGCCTTCTCATATTGTACGTCCAGCACATAAACCTTCGCCCGCAGACGAACCGCGAAGTAGTTTTCCTGAATCACTTGATTCACGAGAACATTGAACGGCTTTTTCAGATACGCATACCGGCAGGAGCTGATCGCCTCGGAGACGATTTTCTTGGCTCGGTTGATGTCCTGGTCAATCCCGACGAAGAAATCCATCTGCACCAACATATCCAACGCCCCGGCATTCCCGGTCGAGGCGATCTCGGTGAGAAATTTGTTGTTGGGAATCGTCACCAGGTTGTCGTCCAGCGTCACCAGGCGAACCGAGCGAAGGCCGATGGCGGTGATTTCGCCGTAATAGCCCGCGAAATTGACCCGATCCCCGACCTGAAACGGCTTGTCGATCAGAATCGTCAAACTGGCGATGATCGAGGCGGCGGTGTCCTTGAGCGCGAAACCCAACGTCACCGCGATCGTGCCGCCCATGGCGAGGAGAAGCTGATCGGTAAGCTGGAAGGTCAGCAGGATCGCCGCGAAGGTCGCCGCGAAGTAGATAAAGAAGCGGACGAAGGTGCCTACCTGCTGGATGCGCATCCGCTTTTCGGTAAACCGGACTCCCAAACGCGTCGAGAAGCGAAGCAGTAGCTGATTGATCAGCCAGGCCGAGACCAAAACGAGCAGCCCCGTGATCAGCCCGGAGACCCGGATGAACTCGATAATATGAACGTTTTGATCCACGGCGGGACTCCTCTTCTACGAATACAAAAGATGCTTTCGACGCAGATACCGAACGACCGCGCGGTGCCAGTGGGCCGTGATCTGATATCGCCCGTCGACAAGTTCGGTCAGGCCCCGCGCCGTGAGGTTGCGCAGAATCAATTCGCAGATGTGCAGCGGAATATTCAGCACCTTCTCCGCCTCGGGCAACGTGAGATTTTGATGGATGATGATCGCGGCCAGGGCAAAGCGGCTCTGGTCGTTGAATTCCTCCAGTTCGTCCGCGCTGGGAGCCTTGAAGAGCCGAACCTTGACCGTATGGTCTCCGGCATAGGTCAGCGAACGCAGCCAGAAATGCAGCGCGACTTTCGGAAGGCCGTCGGCATAGTCACACAACAGTTGGCGATAGCGCTCGCCGGTGCGGACGACTTCGTTTTCGAATTCCGTGCCGTCCACTTTGTCGACGACCAGGTCTTCATAGGAGGCCTGAAAGCCGGCGGACTGCATCCTTAGGGCGATTAAATCGCCGATGGCCGATTCGTCCCAGGGATCCAGAATCACGATTCGGGAAAAGATGCTTCGACCGAAGTAGGTTTTTTCGACGTATTCCCAGATGTATCGGGAAAACGCGCAAATCCAGAGAATATTGGGCGCGGTCCGGGACACAATGCCGGCGAAGGCGCTGAATCCGTCCAGGCCGCCGACCGCTCGGAGCACGAAGTTTTGGCACTGATCCAGGATCAGGAGGCGGCGGGGGCCTTGGTTGATTTTTTCGATCAACTCTTCCGGATTTTCGGCGTCGAGATTGAGAATCGACGCGAGCATCCGGCAAACGTCGCTTTCCGATGAGATGTCTTCGGGGGCCGCGACCATGACGGTTTCCGGGATTTCGACCTGGCGGGCCAGTTCCGCCAACCATGTGGATTTGCCGACTCCCGATTCCCCGACGACAACTACGGCTCCCGTGGAGCCGCCTTCGTGCCAACTACGAATCGTCTCCGCCACCTTGGGCAGCATGGGAAAATGATCGATGCGAAGTTCGGCCGGAGCCGGTCCCTGGTTGAAAGCGGCCTTCAATTCCTCGGGCAGTTGTTCCGAAAAATCTTCGGATTGGCCGGCGGAATCGGCGTGTTGCTCAAGCTGCTTGCGAAATAGATAGGCGAACGCTTTTCGCGTGTATTTGAACCTGGACAAGCTGTCGTTGAAGGCCAATCGCGCACCGCGATAGATCACGGGAAAAACCGCCGCGGTGACGACAAAGATTCCCGAAGGCTTGTCTTTCACGCGACGCATCGGCTCGGCGAGTCGGCCGTCGGGGAACCCTTCCAGGTAGGATCTGGTGATGGACGGGCGCCAGCGATGAATCAGAATCCCCGCGATGGGGAAGGCCCCAAGCCAAGCGAATTTCACCACGAGGCCGTACAAATACCCGCGTCCCAAGATGCGTTCTGAGACGATGAGGAAGACGACGACCGGGAAGATGTACCTTGCCGTCAGACGCACGGACGTGCGGATGCGTTCGTTGAGTTCCGGGGTCAGGACCACGCGACGTGCCTGGGCCGCCCCCACGATGAATTGATGGGCCACCGCCACCACGATGCGATACCACGCATACGCCAGGAAGAAGACCTTGACGAAACGAAGCTCCCGGCTTTCCTCGGCTTTCAAGACATGAAAAGCGAGATAGAAAAAGATCAGGAGGCTGATCGAGGGGAGCACACCCTGGAGAAATCTCAACCAGCGTTCCAGGAGAAGTTGGACGTTTTTGTCTCGCTTGGAGGACAGAACGTGTCCTCGCAATTGATGAAAGACTTCGTCGAAACGGCGTCCCAGGACGAGAATCACGACGACCAAACCCAGCAATTGAACGACGATCCAACTGGAGGACTTGAGATCGATCAGTCGTTGCGGATCGGAAATGGCAACCTTGAATTTCCGGGCGGTGCTCCGGACGTAAAAGCGCGTCATCAGGTCGATCTGTCGCACTTCCCGCCAGAACTGGGCAAATCCCGCGCCGGTCAACCCCAAGACGTCCTTTCGCTTGTCTTTGGACAGGAGGGGCAATAGCTCCAGACGCAAGCCGTTGAGGGGGGCGACATCCCCGGCCAGTTCCGTGACGCGGGTCCATTGGGCATCGCGTTCTTCCGCGATCATGGCCGCAATCTCGGCCTCCACCTCCGTGGTGGTGGCTGTCAACTTGGCCCGTTCCTCGGCGACCGGGTCAAACATCGGATCGGTCAAATCGATCTGCGGCACATAGGTGGGAATTTTCGGGTCTTTGCCCAACGCGTTGAGCGCCTGTTCGAGTTGGGAGCGCCCCAGGGTCAAGGACGCGACGATCTGATCGTAGGTGGCGTCGGCCGTTTGGGTATCGGTGCGGACATCGGCCACCTGCTGCCGATATTTGTCGAGCTTCTCCAAGGCGCCGGCCATTTGATCGGCATGGCGCTTGCGTTCACCGGCGAGTTGAACCCGCAGGGTGGCCAGTGTCCCGCGCATCTGTTCCACGCGGGCCCGCTCTTCGGCGATTTTCTTTTCCGCGAGGCTCTTGGCCAGCAGCGCTTCCTCCAACGCGCTTTGGCGCGCGAGCTCGGCTTCTTGCCTGGCGGTTTGGGCTTCGGCCCGGGCCCGGGCGGCCTCGGCCTGTTCGATCAGAATGCGCTGGCGCTTTTCTTCCGCCTCGACCAGCTCTTTTCGTTTCTCCGCCGGCAATTCGAGAATCTGCAACCGCAACTGATCTCGCACCAACTGCAGTTGGGCCAGTCGCGCTTCGAGTTCGGGTTCAGTCGGCGGACTCGGGGGCGGGGTGGGTGTCGGCACCGGCGTTGGGGTCGGTTCATTCCCTGCATCGTCGGACGGGGGCGGTGTCGAGGCAGGGGAGGGACTTGGTTCCGGCTGCGTCTCGTCGGATTTCGGATTGCCTCCGGGCGCCGTGTGGTCATTGGAATGAGACTGGGTCGCGATCTGGGATTGGGACTGGCTTTTCAACAACTCGACGCGAAGCGCGACGGCGGCCTCGTCGAGCAAACTGACTTCGAAGAGCTTGCGGATATCGTAGGACTCCGGCAGCTTGCCCGACGACAACTCCCGCAGCGCCGCGACTTCGATTTCCATCTGGTCGAGTTGCTTTTGGAGATTGAGGACTCGGCGCTCGTGGTCTTCCTCCGAAAGCTTGTCGCGAAAACTTTTGGGCTTGCGCAAAAAAGCAAGGCGCAAGCGATCGCGCTCCAAACGTAATCGTTCCAAAATCTGTTTCGGGGATTCCTGAGACGCGGCGTCCGTGGTCGCCTCGGGCTCCTTCGCGGTCTTTTCCTGGGCGCGTAACTGCGCCTCAAGAGCCGCGATACGCTCCCGAACGACCTTGTCGTCGGTGAGGTCGGCGGTGAAAAGCGAACGGATGGAGGCCAGTTGCGGAAGTCGACCTTCGAGCAATTCGTTGAGGCCCGCGATTTCCTTCCGGACCCGATCCGTTTCTTGGAGAATCGCCGTCAGTTCGGCGTCGACCTTGGGCGCAGGCGGCGGGGCCGTCGGCGGCAAATCGGAAGTTTTCGCTACCGCCGCCGGATTCGTTACCGGGTTCGTAACTGAGTCTGTTGACGAAGCAAGATTTTGCGTGGCGGTCGGTGGATTGGGAGGGCTTTGAGCCGAGGCGTCGAAGGCAAAGCCGAGCAGGATGAAAAGCAAAATCGCGACGAAAAAAAACCGCGTTGGCTTGGTCGTCTGTTGATTCGACCAGTCGATTTGCGCCGGGTTACGACTTGCCAGCATCCCGTCTCCGCCGAAAATGACTAATGAGAAGAACATACCCTATCGGATGATGCACGGCGAGAACTCTCGACGTATTTTGCCCGCATTTATGCTCTCTTGAGTTTCCTGTGTGAGCCGGAACAGTGGATCGCACCACCCTCACTTGCAATTAAGTTGCGTTTGATGTAACTCGTGCGGTGATGACGGCGTTCGGCAAATTGCAATTTCGAGCTGGATGGCCTCGGCGGGTGGCCGGGGCGCTCGCGGTGGTCATGCTGCTGGCCGCCGGTTTGCCGCTCATCCATTTGGCGCTAGCGCACTCCCATGCTGCCCCAGGCGCCGACGAAGGCACGACTCTCGGCTACAACCACGAATCCGACGACGACTGCCTGATCTGCCAGACGCTTGCGCATTCCGTGGCGTCATTATCGGCCCCCGGCAACGCCGCCTTCCACACGCCGATCCCCGGCGATATCGTTTCGACAATCAATGACATTCTCCCTCATGTCAGCCTCGACGCTCCGCGCGACCGCGCCCCTCCGACCGTCTCCTAGCGATTTTCGAAGAAATTTCGACAAAACCCCGTCGCCGCTGACGACTTCCCGCGCTAAGTCGCGCGTCCGTGGCGGCGACCATCGCGGAGACACGCATGTCCCATTTTCGGCTTGCGTCGGCGCTGGTGGTGCTCGTCTGGCTGATCGCGATTTCCGTCGCGTCGGCGCAGACCGCGACCGATCCCCCGTCCGACGACGATCTCTCCGACTTTGAAAACGCCCTGGCCGCCGACAAGGAGGCCATGACCAAGGAATCGACCAGCAGCCCCAATCCGGCCGAGCCCGTGGTGCGCGCGGTCGCCTCGGCGGCGCCGTCGATGAACCCGAATATCTCGATCATCATGGACGCGGCCGCCGCCTATTTTTCGGAAGACGAACCCCTCCAGGCCGGCGGCCACGACCCGAACAAAACCGGATTCACGTTGCAACAAGTCGAATTGCACGCCGACGCCAACGTGGACCACGTCTTCAAATTCGACGCCAACATCGTTTTCACGCAGTTCGGCGTCGAAGTGGAGGAAGCCTACGCCACCACGCTGTCGCTGCCGGCGAACTTACAGGTGAGGGCGGGGCAGTTCCTCAACCGCTTCGGGCGTCTCAACGCGACGCACCCCCACGCGTGGCAATTTTTGGATCAGCCCATCGTCAACGGAAAATTCTTCGGCGGTGAAGGCTCGCGGGGGGTGGGGGCGGAAGTGTCGTATCTGGCGCCGCTGCCCTGGTACACCGAAATCATCGGCGCGACCATGGGCTCCGACGGCGAGTGTTGTTCCCGGTCGTTCTACGGCGCCGACGACAAGGGGATCGACGACCACCGCGACCTGCTCTACTCCACGGCCCTCAAGCAATTTTTCCCCATGGGGTCCGACTGGTCGCTGATGCTCGGCGCCTCGGGGCAATTCGGCCCCAATCCCACCGGCCAAGGCAACCGCAGCGAGATCTACGGCGCGGACGTCTACCTGCGCTATCGCCCGGTGACGTCCCAACAACGTTCCGCCTTGTCGCTGCATAGCGAGGGGATGTTTCGGACGCGCCAGGTGCCCGACGACGTTCTTCAGGACTGGGGCTCCTTCACGCAACTTGTCTGGAACATCAATCCTTCGTGGGAGACGGGGGTGCGTTACGAGTATGTGACCGGCGTCGAGGATGACTACCTGGACCCGGATTGGACCGAGGACCGCGACCGCGTCTCCTATCAATGGACCTATTACCCGTCGCATTTTTCGCGCGTGCGGCTGCAAGGGTCGAGAGACGATCCGAAGTGGCTGGATAAGCCGACCTATGCCGTCATGCTCGGCCTGGAAGTCCTCGTGGGCGCCCACGGCGCGCATAGTTATTAGGAGATCATGATGAGACGAATTTGCACACTCCTGATCATGGCGGCGGTGTTGGTCGGCGCGCCGGGCGCGGCCGTGGCGGATCTGAACGTCGTCGCCACATTGCCGGATCTGGCGGCGGTGGCCAAGCAGGTCGGCGGCGAGCACGCGCGCGTGACCAGCCTGTCCAGCTCCCACGAAAATCCCCATTACGTTGACGCGAGGCCGAATCTGATCGTGGCGCTCAACCGCGCGGACTTGTTGATCGTCAACGGCCTGGAACTCGAGATCGGCTGGCTCCCGCCCCTGCAAACGCAAGCCCGCAATTCCAAGGTCATCGTCGGCGGCAACGGATATATGGACGTCTCGTCCCACGTTGCGTTGTTGGAAGTACCTACCGAGAGGATCGACCGGGCCATGGGCGATATCCACCCCGGAGGCAATCCCCACTTTACCTATGACCCCCGCGCCGTGGCGGATATCGCGGGTGCGGTCGCCGAAAAAATGGGCGAGTTGGACCCCGCCAACGCCGCGACCTATCGGAAAAACGGCGAGGAATTTCAACAGGCGCTCCGCGACTATGCGGCGGCTCAGACCGAGCGGTTCTCCAAGCTGCCCGCCGAAAAGCGGCAGGTTGTCGTCTACCACGAGGCATTCCCGTATCTGCTCGATTGGCTGCGTTTGACGCGCGTGGAATCGATCGAACCCAAGCCGGGTGTGGCGCCGTCGCCCGCCCATGCCGCCAAAGTGCTCCAGGCGATCAAAGCGCATCACGTGCCCGTGATTCTGCAACAAGAGTACTACCCCCGGAACGTCGCCAAGACGCTCGCCGACAAGTCGGGCGCCAAACTCGTCGTCGTCGACGGCGCGACGCGCTTCGAAGAGGGCGAGAGTTATCTGGACTTCATCAAAAACGCGACGGAGGCGCTCTATGCGGCACTTCAATCCTAGATACGCGGCTCTTGCGGCGGCTTTGTCGCTGTCGGTCCTGACCTTCGGCGCGGGATGCGCTTTTGAAGACGGCAACCCGTGGGGCGAGGCGGATTTCGAACTAACCGCGTCTTTTTCGCCGGAGGTGGATTCGGGTGGACGGGTCGTGCAGGCCAACGGCTACGCGTTGGAACTCGACGAAGTCACGGTCTTCTTCGATTCCATCAGCGCGACGATGAGCGGCGAAGGCGGCGACGCCGGATTCGATCCGGCCGAACCGCCGGAAGGCTACACCCTGTGCCATAACGGCCATTGCCACGCCGACGACGGCCGGTTGGTCGACTACGAAGACGTAGCGCTGGAACTGTCGGGCGGTGGCGGCGGATTTCGCGTCACGCAGGCGGTCGACGGTCCGGTGACGCTCGCCGACGAATTGACCGCGGCAACCCTCGGAGCCTGCTCGGACGATTGTTATTTGGAGTACGGCGAACTGGCGGCGGTCGAGTTGGCCATGTCCGGCATCCGGCTGCGCGGGCGTGTTTTCGACACGCGGGAAGGGGACGCGGCGCGGCTGCCGGATGAGGGCGTGGCGCTCTCGGCGGATTTGTCCGTGGATGTCACCTATCGCGCCTCCATCTCCGGCAGCGTCGACAAGGACTCGCCCATCGGCGTGGCAATCGACGCGGACTTGACGTTGGATGACGCGATCTTCACGGGCATCGACTGGGCAACTTATCTGCGCGAGTCCGGCGACGCCTTCGATTTTTCCGACGCGGACGCACTCTCCGAGGCGCTCTCCGTAACCATTTATGACGACGGGCGATTCACGGCGGACGTGCATCGCTTTGATCCGTGAGGATCGATTTTCATGACCCAACCCAAACCGAAAATGGAGTGGACAATGCGACGTGAACGATGGTGGCTGATGATGTTGGTGGCGATGATGGCGCTGGGCGTGATGCTCGGCGTGGCGTGCGGCGACGACGACGATGACGACGATGACGCGGCGGACGACGACAGCGACGATGACGATGACGACGAAGGCGACGAGCTGCAAGGCGAGGCGTGCGAGCACATGACCGAAGGGCCGTTCGAAAACGCGGCGGCGATCGATGACCCGCATCTCGAACTGGACGATGTCGCGTTTGACCATACGTCGGTCAATATCGCCTTGATCGAGTTGGAAGACGGCAACAACGGCGGGTACGTCGCCTTCACGGCGGAAGAGACGGGCGAGTTCTTCTTCTTCCTGTCCGAGGACGTCGGTTTCGCGGTGCTCGACGGGGATCTGTCGGCGGTCGAGATCGAGGAGTCGGGCAGCGTGAGCGCGTGCGACGAGGTGTCGGTCTACCACGTCGCCGATTTGGACGCCGGAACGTACATTCTCGAATTCTCCGGCGCGGACGTCACGTCGGTGAGCCTGGTGCACGAGATGGCCGGCGAGCACGACCACGACCACGAAGAATAATGTCGGACGCCCTGCTCACAACAAGCGAATTGGAAGTCGGATACGGCGGCAGGGCCTTCCTGCCGCCGCTGAACTGGCAGGTGCGTCGTGGGGAAATCTGGGCCGTGATTGGTCCCAACGGCGGCGGGAAGACGACGATCCTTCGCACCGTTCTTGGATTGAATTCGGCAGTTGGGGGCCGGGTGAAACCGTCGGCCGGATTACGCATCGGCTATGTCCCCCAGCGCGAGACGCTCGATTCCGCGGTGCCCGCCCGTGTTTGCGATGTGGTGCGAAGCGGCGCCGATCGCGGGTGGTCGTTTCTGCGTCCCGCGCGCCTGGTGCATGACCACGCGGCCCTGGAGCGGGCCATGGACGACACGGACGTGCGTCGGATCCGGACGCATTCCTATCGGGCGCTTTCCGAGGGGCAGAAGCAGCGTGTCCTTATGGCGCGTGCGCTGGTCGGAGACCCGTCGTTGTTGGTGCTCGACGAGCCGACCAGCGCGATGGATCTGACGGCCGAAGGGGCGCTGTTCGAGTTGGTTCGACAATTGGTCGAGGGGCGGGATCTGTCGGTGATTGTCGTGAGCCATCACCTCGGCGTTCTGGCCCGATACGCCACGCACGCGCTGCTGGTCGACAAGGACGAAGAGTTGTTGTTGGCCGGATCGGTCGACGAGATCGCCGCGTCCCGAGAATGCGTTGAGCGCTTCGGCCATGTCTTGATGGCGGCACGCAGGGAGTCGGCGTGATCGAAAAGGCGACCCTGTTTTTCGCCTCGTGGGAGTTGTTTCGCGAGGCGGCGCTTTCCGGCGCGATCGCGGGATTCATGCTCGGCCTGCTGGGGGTCTATGTCGTCCTGCGACGCATGGTGTTCTTGAGCGCGGCGTTGTCCCAAACAGCCGGACTCGGCGTCGCGACAGCGTTTCTTCTTGCGGCGTGGGGAACTCCGGCATGGATCGCGTCGCCGACGCTCGGGGCCGTGGCGGCTTCACTTCTGACGGTCTACCTTCTCACACGAGGCAACGACCGCCACGTCTCCCGCGACAGCCTGTTAGGCGCGGCATTCCTCTTGGGCTCGGCGGGGACCATCGCCATCGGCTCACGCATCCCGCAAGAACTTCACGACGTGCAGACGCTTTTGCTCGGCAGCGCGGTGGCGGTTTCGCCCGAGGGATTTCGGCTGATCGTCGTGACGGGTATCGCGACCGTCATCTGGCACGCCTGGTGGTGGCGGGGATTCGCGGCGGTGACGGTCGATCGGGATGACGCGGCCGTTCGCGGACTGCCGACGCGTGGACTGGCGATATTGCTGCTCGTATCCATCGCGGTGGCGGTGTCGGTGACGACGCGAGTGTTGGGTGCGTTGCCGGCGTTTGCGTTCAGCGTGATTCCGGCCGTCGCGGCGCTACGTTTGGCTCCGAATATTCCCGGCGCGTTGACCATTGCCGCGATCATCGGCGCGGTCGGCGGGTTCGGCGGCTATTTTTTGGCGTATCTCTTGGACTTCCCGGTCGGCGCTTCTCAGACCATCCTGTGCGTCGCAATGCTCGCGGTTGTCTTTGCCGTCAAGCGATAACATCAGCGCGGCGCACGCACGAAAACCAAGCCCTATGAGGGATCCAACGTCAGCACCAGACGGACCTTGCGGGTTGCGCCGGGTTCGAGCTTGATCGGGCGGTAGGCGACAAGCCAGGTGCCTTGGTAGGTTTTTTCGAAGCCGCCCTCGGACTGGGAGACGGTGTAGATCGGCATCTGGCGCAAATCGACCGCCGCGCCGAAATCCAGCGTCACGGCGAATTGCTGCCAGTCGTCGACCAGCCGCGCCTTGCGTCCCTTGCCGTCGCGCATGGCGTTGGGCTTGGCGGCCTTGCCGTCGAATTCCACCCGCCGATCGTCCGCGTCCCCGGCCAGCAGCGTGAGGTTCCATTCGCTGCCCCAGGTGAAGGCGACGGGCTTATTGCCTCGGTTGGCGAACTCGTAGGCCACTTCGATCATCGGATCGTCCAGCCGAGCGGTGATCGTCTTTTTCACGTCAATTGTCTGGCCGTCCACTGACCACGAGCCTCGCAGGCGCCCGACCGCGTCCTGCTTCGCCGAGACCGACTCGATGGCGTAGATCGCGTCCGGAGGGCCGGGGATTTCGTCGGCTTGCTCGCGATAGACGGCGTCCAGTGACGGCATTTCGGGATAGATCCGGTCGCGCATCGAGTGGCGGACATAAGGGTCGTAATGCAGATGATCGCCCAGGTTGGCTTCCTTGGCGAGCACCAGGTCGTGGGCGCTTTTCACGCCCGAGCCGCCGCTCTCCGTCGCCGCGTCGGCCACCTTGTCATGATAGATCTCCGGTCGCCGCGTCATGACGTTGGTCAGCGCGAAGTCGTAGCGCACCAGGACGATCTCGCTGAGGGTTCCTCCGTCGGCGGGATGAGCGACGAGGCGGAAATAGGGCGTCTCCAGAACGATCTCGTCGTTGCCGTCGGCGTCGAAGTCGGTCGTTTCCACCCGCGCGTTCGCGGCGCCGCCGTACAGGAGCAGGTCCGTGTACGACTCGGCCTTCGCCAGATGGCGCGTCAAGGCGTCGCGCAGATAGTTCAGGTAGATCCCGCCGAACAGCCCGTGCCAATAGGCGCAGTTGCATTGCCCCATGAACAGCTCGCGATAGCCGAGCTGGGTATGCTGGCTTTTCGCCGGGCAACGTGACAGCTTTTCCGAAACGCGCAGCATGCGCTTATGGATGCGATTGGACTCGTCGTACTTGGCCAGGAAGTTGTTCCAGAATCCGCCGCGAATGAACGGCTCGAAGTCGTCCCAACGCCCCTGGTCCTTGATCTCGTGCGTCAGGTGGTCCAGGCGCCGTCCCGCCGGGGTGGGCAGCGCCCATTGGGTCATCTCGTAATAACTGGTGGACGGCAGATAGACCCGGCCGGTGGGGCGCGTGGCGTCGAAGGCCTCGGACATGGTGGTCATCTCGATCCAGTCCTTGTTGGCCTCCATCGCCTGAAAAAAGCGGTCCAGCCAGCCGTTTTCGAACACCCATTCGTAGGTATTGGGCCAGACACCGAACTTTTCGCCGTCGTCGCCGTACGTCACCACCGTTCCCGGAGCCACGTTGGCCAGGTGGCGCAGGATGTTGACGGTGTGATCCGGCTCGGCGAAGGGAATGGCGTAACGCAGGTCCATGCGAATCGGGAAGATGCTGACCTTTTGCCCGTGGTGCTCGGAGACATAGTGGCCGACCATGCCGTCGTTCTCCACGCCCGAGCTGCGAAAATGGGAGTCGTCGAGCAGCGTGTACTCCACGCCGCTATCGGCCAGCACCGCCGGCAGAGTCGGTTCCCAGATGCGTTCGGTGAGCCACAGTCCGCGAGGGCGGGTGCCGAAATGCTCGAGCACCCAATCGCTCATCATTCGGATCTGGGCGACGGCGTCGCGGGGGGGCAGGGTGGAGAGGATCGGCTCGTAGTAACCACCGCCCAGGATTTCGACCCGGCCCGCCTTGACCAGCGCCCGCAGGCGCTCCATGTACTTCGGCCGATGCTCGGCGATCCAATCCAGCAGCGGTCCCGAGGTATGCAGCGAGCAACGCACCGACGGATACTTGTCGAGGGTGTCCAGGTACAGGCCGTAGCACTTCTCGTAGGATTCCTCGAAAACGTGCTCGAAGTTGCCGACCGGTTGGTGGTTATGCAGCGCGATGCAGAATTTGACGGATGGTGACGTCGTCCGGGCCAAGGCGGCTCCTCAATTGCAAGACGAACGGTAATTCAACAACTAGGCTTCGACGTGCGTTCCCTTGGGAACGACGACGATCCCGGAACTGGTGACATAAAAACGCTTGGCGTCGTGCTCGGGATCGAATCCGATCACCGCGTTGGGCGCGACCTTCACATCCTTGTCCAGGATGGCCCGACGGATCTGGGCGTGCCGGCCGACGTCGACCCGATCCATGATGACCGAATCTTCCACATGAGAATAGGAGTTGATGCGCGCCCACGGGCCGAGGATGGTCCGATGGATGCGACCGCCCGAGACGATGCATCCCTCGGAGACCAACGAGTCAGTCGCCAGGCCGATGCGTTTGTTTTCGTCGTCGGCAAAGACGAATTTGGCCGGCGGCGCGACCTCGGATTCGCCGTAGATCGGCCACAGGCGGTTGTACAGGTTGAAGACCGGATCGACGGCCACCAGATCCATGCTCGCGGCCCAGTAGGCGTCGATATCCCCCACGTCCCGCCAGTATCCCCGCTCGTGTTCGGTCATTCCCGGCACGTTGTTGCGTGAGAAGTCGTAGGCGAACAGTTTTTTCGAGTCGACCAGCGCCGGGATGATGTTCTTGCCGAAGTCGTGGGTCGAGTTTTCGTCGATGGCGTCGCGCTCGATGGACTCGGTAATGGTGTCGATGGAAAAGATATAGTTGCCCATGCTGGCCAGGGCCATGTCCGGTCGGCCGGGGATGGTCTTGGGTTCGGCGGGTTTTTCCTGAAAACCGATGATGCGCCAGTCCTCGTCCACCTGGATGACGCCGAAGGACTTGGCCTGCTCGACGGACACGGGGATCGCGGCGACGGTGCAGATCGCGCCTTTTTCCTCGTGGTATTCGAGCATCTGGGAGACGTCCATCTTATAGATATGATCCGCGCCGAAGACGATGACGAAATCCGGCTTCTCGTCGGTGATCAGGTTCATATTCTGAAAAATCGCGTCAGCCGAGCCTTTGTACCACTCGGGGCCCCGGCGCATCTGGGCGGGGACCGCCTCGACGTAGTGCCCCAGTTTGGCCGACAAGCGCCAACCCCGACTGATGTGTTTGTTGAGGGAATCGGACTTGTACTGCGTCAGGATTTTGATTTTGTAAAATCCCGAGTTGACGAAGTTCGACAAGGCAAAATCGATGATGCGGTAGCGACCGCCGAAAGGCACGGCGGGCTTGGCCCGGTCCTCGGTCAGCGGCTTGAGGCGCGTTCCCTCGCCACCGGCGAGGATCATGACCAAAACGTTGCGTCTTAGGCCTTCAAACATCCGTCCGCCTCCGTGGTTGGGGTGAGAAGTTCGAACGCGGTCTTGGCGGCACCGAAAAGACCGGCGTCGTTTCCGAGCATGGCGGGGGCGATTTTCACCCGACGGGCGGGAATGACAAAGGCGCGATTGTGAATTTCACGGCGCAGAGCCGGTTCGATCAGAGGCCAGGCGCCGGCGATTCCGCCGCCTACGAGAATCATCTCCATATTGAGCACGTTAAGCAAGCCGGCCGCCGCGATTCCCAAAATCCGTCCGACGTTTTCGTAAATCCCGCGGCTTGCCTCACATCCATCGTCGGCCGCCCGCGCCACCAGGGCGGGGGTCAATTCCTCGCCGGTGTCGACCAACGCGGCCAATCGGGACGCGCGGCCCTCGTCGAGAACCCGGCGGGCGTCGGCGATGATGGCGTCCCGTTGGATCAATGCCTCCAGGCAACCCCGGTTGCCGCATCCGCAGCGCGGGCCTTCGGGTTCGATGGTCACATGCCCCAATTCCCCGGCCATGCCGAATGCCCCGTGCCAGACCTTCCCGTCCAGGACCAGCCCGCCGCCCACGCCCGTGCCTAGGGTATACAAGGCCAGCGATGAAAGTCCCTGACCCGCGCCGCGCCAGGCCTCGCCCAGGGCCGCCGCGTTGGCGTCGTTTTCCATCGCCACGGGGATCGGCCGGGACGCGGCCATTTGCTCCACCAGAGGCACATCATTCCAGCCGGGGAAGTTGGGAGACTGCGTCACGGTCTTGCGATCGGCGGTGATGCCTCCGGGAACGCTCAGGCCGACGGCCCCGATGGGCGGCATATCCGGGGAGCGGCGGCTTTCCAGGTTGTCGAGCACCCCATCCAAAAGGCGCACCACCGTTTCGGGACTCAGGTCCGGGCCGGTGGTTGTGGAGGTGTGAAACACCATCTCGCCCTTTGTGGTGATCAGCGCCGACTTGATCGCCGTTCCGCCCAGATCGATGGCCGCGACGAGGTTTTCCATCATATCGACCGTCTATGACGCCATGACGGCGAGGTCGGGGCCGTTTTTGGCATAGATGTCGGCCAGCGCGCGGTACCGTCCGCCCAGATCCAGGCCGTAGCCGATGTAGAACGTGTCCGGCACGTAAAACCCGACGAATTCGGCGGCCGATCGCCCCGTGCGATGACGCTCTTTGGCCAGCAGCACCGCCGCCGCGACCGAACTTGCTCCCTGGCTGCGCAGATATTCCAGGGCGTAGTCCAGGGTCAGCCCCGAGTCGAGAATATCGTCGATCAACAAGACCGTCTGTCCGGCAGGATTCCCCACCATCGGGCGCAATACCGAGACATGACCGCTACTGGTCTGCTTGCCGTGATAGCTGGCCAGGCCCAAAAAATCGGTCGCGAAGCCCGGATCCAAGCAACGCATGAGGTCGGCCATGAAGTAAAACGCCCCGTCCATCAGACCGACAATGGTCGTGGACTCCGGGTCGAATCGGGCCGTGATTTCGGAGGCGAGGGTGCGCACGCGCGCGTCGATCTCGTCGCGGGAGAGATAGAGCTGGAATTCCGAGGGAGGGCGCGTCTGCATGGGACTCAACTTAGGGGCTTGGGGCCGAGGGCGTCAATCTTCCAGGCGGTACGGAGCACCCGAGCAGAGGCCGGTCGGTGTCCGGCGACGGCGACGAACTGCTTCATGCCGGAAATTCCGCGTCGAGTATCCCAACGGTGCCGGCGTCGTCGTGGATTTTTTCGACGTCGATTTGTTTTCGTGAACCGTTTCGGCCGGAGATTAGCTGGTGCGGGACCGCTCCGGGGCCTGCAGGCTCTGGCTGCCGGTGGACTCCACCAGCGCCTCGATTTCTTGCAGGCGCCGGGTCTGGAAGTCCGGATCGATGGACTTGATCGGCGTGGCGCCGTCCTTGACCGGGATGTGACTCATGGCCCGTTCGGACATGGCCGTGATGGTCAAACTCGGGTTCACGCCCAGATTCGCCGGGACCGCCGAACCGTCGCAGACATACAGCCCCGGATAGCCGTGCACCTGGTGGTCCAGGCCGATGACCCCTTCGCTCGGGTCGTTGCTCACCACCGCGCCGCCCAGGATGTGGGCCGTGGTCGGGATGTCGAACAGCGACTCCATGTACGTCGAGCGTGGATGGCCCTTGACGATCTCGGCGAAGCGTCGCGCCACGGAATTGCCCACGGGGATGTAGTTCGGAATCGGCTTGTCGGTCTGGCGATCGGTGTCCAGGCCTTCCGAAAATCCGTTGAGCAGGTGCCGACGCAGCGTAAAACGCATCGTGTTGTCCACGGACTGCATGACCAGAAGGATGGTCGTTTTCTCCGCCCATCCGAAGGGCAACAGCCCGCGCAGGAAGTTGAGCGGATGGCGCGCCACCAGTTTCCAAAACATCTTGCGGCGTATCCGCGCGTCCTCGCCGTCGGTCATGAAGGTGGTCATCACCGCGAGAAAATCGCTGCGTTTGGGGTAGCGCACGACCTCGATATGCGTTTCGTCTTCCGGATGAAAGGAGGAGGTGATGGCGATGCCGCGCGAGTAGTCCGTGTCCTTGTCGGCGAGGGCGGACACGCCGATGATCGCCTCGCTGTTGGTCCGCACGAACTGCCCCAGCCGATCGGAAAGATCGGGCAGGCTCCCGTGCAGCTTGGTTTTCATCAGCAGCTTGACCGTGCCCAAAACCCCGGCCGAGAGCACGACATTTTTGGCCCGCGTGACCTTTCGGTTCTTGAACAGCCACGCCCCCGAGCGCTCGTGCGTGATCTCGTAACCGCCGCCTTCCAGGGGTTTGACGTCCACGACGGTGCGCATGGGGTGGATCTCGGCGCCGTTTTTCTCGGCGAAATAGAGGTAGTTTTTGCGCAGGGTGTTCTTGGCGTTGAACCGGCAGCCGATCATGCATCCGCCGCAGTAGTTGCATCCGGTGCGATCCGGCCCGGCGCCACCGAAGTAGGGGTCGGGGATGGTTTTGTTCGGCGTGGCGAAATGCACCCCGACGGGGGTGCGGATGTAGGTGTCGCCCTTGCCCATTTCGTCGGCGATCTTGTGCATGACCTGGTCGGCGCGTCCCTCGAACTGGTTTTGCGTGACGCCGAGCATGAATTGGGCCATGCGATAGTTGGGCATCAGCTCCTGGCGCCAATTGACGCCCTGGGGCCATTGGGAGGAGTTGAGCACTTCGTCCTTGGGAACGTAGAGGGTGTTGGCATAGACCAGGGAGCCGCCGCCCACGCCCGCGCCGGAAAGGATGAACACGTCCTTGAATAACGTCATGCGGAAGATGCCGTAGCATTTGACGATCGGCGCCCAAAGATACTTGCGAACGCGCCAACTGGACTTGGCGAATTGGGCGTCCTCGAAGCGGCGGCCGCATTCCAGGACGCCGACCTTGTAGCCTTTTTCCGTCAGGCGCATGGCCGAGACCGAACCGCCGAAGCCCGAGCCGACCACCACGTAGTCGTAGTCAAATTCCGCCATTTCCGCGTCTATCTCCAATTTGAGCGATGGGACACCTTCGCGCCGATCGCGGGCGGCGTCAACTGAACGGCTGTTCGGGTTGCGTCGGGGAGTGACGGACGGCTATTCAGCGTCCATGGCGCAACGCACCCCGATGTGCGGCGGCCAGAAGTAAGGGGCGTCCACGTTCACGACCCAGGTCTGAAGGGCCTGTTCCGGCGACCCCATGCCGTTGGGCGGCTCGAAGGACCCGCCGCGAATGACGAAGTCGTCCGGGTGGCCAGACGCCGTCGACGGGGTCGAGGTCCACTCCAGCATATTGCCGGTCATGTTGTGCACGCCGTAGGGACTCAGGTTCTCGGGAAAGGCGTCCACGGGCGCCACGCCGTCATAGCCGTCCACGCTGCCGTCGCAGTCGACGCCGTCGCACCAGTTGGCGAAGGTCGGCTCCCATTCGTCGCCCCAGGCGAAGCGGTGGCCGCCGTCCGGGCCTCGGGCGGCTTTTTCCCATTCTTCCGAGGTCGGCAGGCGTTTTCCGGCCCATTCGCAGTAGTCGCCGGCTGAATACCAACTGATGCATTGGGCGGGGTAGTCGTCCGCGATAACGTGCATGAACGACGAGACCTCCTCGCATGCCCCGGCGTCCTCGCATCGGACGTAATCAGCGACGGAGACTTCTTCAATGTCGATGTAAAACGCGGGGAGGTCGACTTCGTGTTCCGGGAAGGGACCGCAGTTGGGAAAGTCCGAATCCTCGGGGCAACCCATGAAAAAAGGCCCGGCCGGGACATACGCCATGCCCAATGCTAGATCGTCGTCACCGTCATCGTTATCGTCGTCGGCGGTGTCGTCGTCCGTCGTCTCGTCGGTATCGCCGTCATGACTCGAACCGTCGCCGCAGGCGACGAGGAACGTCAAAGCCGGCAACACCAGCGCCCAAACGACCGTTTTTCTCCACATTGCAGGATCCCCGGATCAGATCGCGGCGTATTTTAGGGATAATTGCAGGAACATGCACCGCGTCCGTCAAAGGACGGCAAAAAACATCGGGATGAACGCAAGAGAATGGCGGTTAACGCTTAGAACGCAGCAGGAAATATCCCGCGACCGCGATGAGCAGTAGGGCGAAAATCACCACGAACGCGCCCAGCGCCCGCAGGTCCTTGCTATCGCCGCGGGATACAACCTTGACCGGGTCGACGGCAACGCCTTGCACTTCCACGTCCGGCTCCGGTGGGGAAGGTACTTGGGAATTGATCCGCGAATCGCCGGGCTTTTGGTGCCCGTGGGACGACGCGGTCGGCGGCGGCCGCCATTCCACGGCGAGTTGGTCGGCCGGCGGCGACGTGGGGCCCACGCCGTAGCGAATGTTGATCTCGCCGAAGACCGGCTCACGCGCCAGCTCCCGCGACAGATGCACCCCCTCTTCGGCGGTCAGGGAAACATAGCCGTCCGCGGCGTAGAGCAGGTTCATATTGAGAATCGTCAGATGATTCACCCCCGGCTTGGCCGGCAGTTTGGCTTCCAAGTTGAATATTTGCAGGGTCTCGGTGCGGTCCCGGTCCAGCAGTTCGAGGGAGATTTTCTCGCCGTTGAGCGCCAGGGCCACCAAACGCGCGACACGCTTGGCGGTGCGGATCTCGGCCTTGTCCATCTGCTCCTCGGTCATCGAAGGCAGAGTGGCCGGGGGCGGCGCCTCGTATTCGTAACGCACATAGACCATGTCCTTGGCGAGGGTGATGTCCATGTGGTGCTGCTGGCGGGAATTGACCATATGGGCCCGCGCGAACGACGCGACGGCGAGCAGCGAGACGACGAGCGCAATCTGAAAAATTCGGCGACGCATGCAATTCCAAGGCAAAGGCATTCGCAAAAGACGGCAAGTTTCCGTCGGACGGAGAATCTAGCCGCTTTTACGCCCGCCCGACAACCGGCGTTTCGCGGTCCGGCTTACGGCTTGTCGGCGGCGCAACGAAACCCCAGATGGCCCGGTCCGACGTTCGGTGGGTCGCTGGATTCACGCCAGGTCGTCTGAGCCGCCGGTTCGCCCATGCCGGTCGGAGGGGCGAAGGCCCCGCCTCGCACGATGTAAAAGCCATCCTTGGCCGGGTGGGGCGTCGCGGTCCATTCGGCGACATTGCCCGCCATGTTGTAGACCCCGAAGGGGCTGACCCCGCCGGGAAAGGCGTCCACCGGCGCGGCCTCGGCATAGCCGTCCACGCTGCCGTCGCACTCGTCGCCGTCGCACCAGTTCGAGCGCACCGGATCCCAGGCGTCGCCCCAGGGAAACTGCCGGGCGTCCGATCCCCGAGCGGCCTTTTCCCATTCGTTGCTGGTGGGCAGGCGTCGGCCCATCCAGTCGCAATAGGCCTTTGCTTCCGGCCAGGTCACTGACTGCACCGGCAGGTGTTCGCCGTCCTCGATGGTCGGCCGATTGCCGTGGGGACAAGCCCGCGCCGCGACGCACCGGGAATAGTTTTCTGCGGAGACTTCGTAGAGGTCGATGCGATACGCGGGCAGCGTCACCGTTTCACGGGGCGAGTCACAGAAATACGGATCGTCGGGCAGGCAGCCCTTGGTGAACGGACCGGCGGGGATCAACGCCATCGGGCTGTCGGGACGTTCGAAGTCCTCGGCGGTCGGCGCGGGCTCCGGGGCCGGTTGCGAGGGCGAGGCGCATCGGTCGCATCCGATGCAAATCGCCAACGCTATCGCGCCCAATGAAACCAACGCGCGCATCAGATTGTCCCGGAATCGGAGCATGCAAACTCACCCGCGGTGCGGCGTAACGCCGGAAACGATAGAGGCCGCCACGGGCGCTGTAAAGCGTTGGAACGAGGTCGGTGTTGTGATTCAATGGGTCGCCTGGGGAGCAGTCATGAGCGTGGTGGATTCACCGGATGTTTAAGCGATGCGTGATTGTCGCGGCGCCGGACGACGTCGGCGCGCGGGTGCTCGACTACGTCCGGCGGTTCGCTCCGGACTTGGAGCGCGTCGTGACGCTGGTCGGGCGTTCGCCGTCGCCTATGTCGTGGATCGCCTCGAATCCCTGGTTCAAGATCAATCTCCCCGAATCGGAAAACGACGCCGACCTGGCGGCGTTGGAAGCGGCGCTGGAACGCTGGGGCGTACCCGGCCGGGTGCAGACCCACGTCGAACTGGGGGGCGATGCCCTGCGCCAAGCCGTCGACGAGGAACAGGCCGATCTGGTGGTCTTCGGGCCGGGTGTTTTTCGATCCTGGTGGGCCCCGGCCGAGTGGATGGCCGCGACGGTGCGGTCCACGACCAAGGCTATTCTATGGCTGCCCGTCGCCGAGGCCCTCGACGCCCCGTCTCCTCACCGATGGCTGTGCCCCTTCGACGGGTCGGTCACGAAGCTGACTCCCATGGCGCCGTTCTTCCGCGAAGCCATCGACGAGACGCACCACGTCGTCCTGCTGGCGCTGGGCGAGTTGGAGAATTTCGCCCCGGAGGACTTGGACGTGGATCGGCAGATTGTCGGCATTCGCGCCGGGTTGTCGCTGGTCGGATTCGACGACGACATGCTGAGCGTCGACAAACGGTTCCAAATCCTGATCGAGGATGAGTCGATCGATGCCGTTCTGCTGCCGCTGGACGGGCGGGGCGGATGGAGCGTCGTACGCGGTTTCGTCGCCTTGCGCATGCTGCAAAATGCCAAGGTGCCGCTCCTGTTGGTGCCCACGGACATGCCCGAGGATCTGCCGAATCTGGACCGGCCCACCGTCGCGGCGGCGGACGTTTTCGTTCCGTCCTACACGGAAAAAATCCGCGTCTTCATCGAATCGATCAACCTGCTCGGCGGTGTCGCGCCGTTGGACGAAACGAAGGTGCGATTCGTGACCGGTGGCGAGGTGTTGGGCGAGTCGGCGGTGCGTCGGGGGTATGCGGAAGCGGAGCTGGGCGGCCGGCGAGGCTTCCTGGGCTTTGGGCGGACGCGTGACGACACGGGCGAAGGCAAGCTGCCGGTGTGGGGCCTGGAAAACAAATTCGCCGCCATGGACGCGGGCGACGCGCGGGTGATCCTCTTCGACGCGCGGTTGCGGGACGAGGAAATCGGATGGTTGCGCCGCCGATTCGACGAAATGCCCGACCGCATCCCCGCCGCCCTGCGGATGCACAGCGACGACGCCCTCATGGAAATCCGCGAGCGCCTGATCAACGCCGGATTCGAGCGCCCTCGGGTGGTCGACGCCCGGCAGGTCCTCGAACAACTCGACACCAGCGACATCCCCCGCGGTGTCGGCCGATTGATCCTTGCCCGAGCCGCCAGCCGCCTGCGTTCCCAGGGGGTGCCGGTGGAAGCGGTGATCCATCTGTCCCCGGAGCATCGCGAGAGCCTGGAGCGCTCCGAGGCCCTCGAGGCGCACGATCCCACGGACGCCGAGTTGGAAACGAGCGACGAAGAGGCGGCGACGGAATTGTCCACGGAGTCGTCGGTCGATCCGTCCTCGTACGAACGAACGCACCCCATCCGCGAATTGGGCCTGTCCCATTGGACGATCGAAGAGGTGCGGGTGCGTTCAGCCAAGGAGTGGATCGCGGCGATGGACCAGGAGTATCGCGCTCCGACTGCTCCTCGGGACGAGGCGGCGGCCCGGCGGGCACGGATGGACCAGATGACCGATTCGGCGTTGATCGCGGGCAACAGCGTGGATTTCGAATTGAACAACCACGAGGCGCGACGGCGTCTGATCGAGGCCATTGACGGGGCCCGGGAGCGCGTGCACTACCAAGTCTACATTGTGCATGACGATCCGGTGGCCCAGGAAATCGAGGCGGCGCTGATCCGGGCGGCGCAGCGGGGCGTGGCGGTGCGATTCCTCGTCGATTCCCTCTACAGCCTTCACGGTTCGTTTTCCGTCGTCAATCCGCTGCTCAAACGCCTTCAAAGCACCGACGGCATTCGGATGGTGATCTCCAATCCCATCGAAGGGCTGCCGAGCATCCGCGATCTCAAGCAGCGCGATCATCGCAAGGTGGTCGTCATCGACAACCGCGTCGCCGTCGTGACGGGACGCAATATGGCGGCCTCCTATTACCAGGGATTCGACGAGGTCAAGCTGACCTGCGAGACGCCCGGAGCGTCGGTGCCTTGGTTGGACGCGGGCGCGCGGGTCATCGGACCGGCGGTGGAGGCAATAGAACGCGAATTTTTGGAGGCGTGGACGGCCCAGGGCGGAGAGCCGTATGAGGTGCGTCCGTGCGTGGCGGCGGGGGCGTCGGACGTGCGGGTCGTGGTGCATCAGGGCTTGCAGGACACGCACACCCTCGACGCGTACCTGGCGATCATCGACGGCGCCGAGTCGCGTCTGACCATCGTCAATACGTTCCCGTATCAGTTCGACGTCCAAGCGGCGTTGTTGCGGGCGATTGAGCGGGGCGTGGAGGTGCGCATCCTCTTCGGCAACGTCCGGCCGCTGTGGGGGGCGCAGGGCGATCCGTTTCCCGGCGGGGCTATTCGCGAGTTGGCGTCGGATGTCATCCATGGGCGCATCGATACCCTGGTTGACGCGGGCGGGCGCGGCTTCGAGTTCACGCACCAGGAGGCCTGCTGGGACGAGGCGGTCGGCCGGGCGCGGCCTCATGTGCATGCGAAGGTCGTCAGCGCGGACGGGCGCATCTGCGCTGTCGGCAGTGCGAATCTGGACATCACGGCCGGCTATTGGGAGAGCGAAATCCTGCTGGTCATTGAAAACGCTGACGACGCTCAGCGTCTGGAAGCGCAGCTAGAAAAGTTGATCGAGCAATCACGGGAAGTGCAGCGGGATGACCCGGTCTGGCGCGAGCGTGCGACGCAGCGCGCTTGGATTTCGAAGAACTGGCCGAGCATTCTGGGATGACGACTCGAACGACGTTTCGAGTCGGGAGGGAGATCAGCGCGCCGGATCCATCTCGCGCAGCACTTCCTGCAGCGCTTCCAGATTCTGCACCTTCGCCAGGCGGCGAAAGAGCGAGTCCTTGACGAACTCCACGGTTTCGGACAAGTCCTCGCCATCGGCCCCGACGGCCGTGGCCAGGCGTCGGATGGTCGCCCGCTCCACTTCGCTCAAGTCGCCGTCAGCGAAACTCAGGTAGAGGCACGACACGAGAAACGCGCGTTTCAACTCTCGCGAATCGAGTTGGCGGCGGGCTTCCTCTTCGTCGAACGGGCGGCTCACCAATTCGGCGTAGCTCGTCAGGCCGTCCACGTCCCGGCGGCATTGCTCGTAAAAGGCCTTGAGCAACGCCTCTTCCTCTCGTCGGATTTCCTCGTCCGCCCTCGCAACCTCGTACATTCCTCGCACGAAAATCCGGACCTGCCCCAGGGATAATTCATCGATGTGAAAGAACACGGGTTTGATGAAGGTCATTGAGCCTGCTCCCTTGGGGTCGGTCAGATCGCCAACGCGCGCCGCAGCGCCATCAGGCGTTCGTTGAGGTCCTCGGCCGACAGATCGCGATATTTCTTGGGCAAAAGACGGCGGTTGGACGCCTCGAACACCGCCAGCATTTCCATGTATTCCAGCATCAGCGCTTCCCGCGACGGCAGATAGTCGCCGACCGCCTGGGCGAAAATTTCGGCCGTCACCGGAGCGCTGTCCGCGTCGTCTTCGAGGCCGTCGTGCTGGGCCAGATCGTTGGAGAGCAGCACCACCGCTTCCAGATCGGCGTTGGAATACCCCACGAGTTTGGCGGACGTGTCGGCCCGATCGTTGCGCCAGTCCAGCGTCGTTTCGATGTCGTAGCGGCGGAAGAGGGCGTCGAGCACCGACTCCACGTCCTCGGCTTCCTGGGCGTAGAAAAACGGGATCTTGCGGTCCAGGCGCCCGGCGCGCTTGATGTCCACGTCCAACTTGTCGGGCCGGTTGGTCATGACGATGAACAACACCCGACCGCGATTGTCCGTGTCGCTCATGAACTCCTTAAGACGCGCGATGACCCGCGATGACGTGCCTGAATCGCCGCTTTCATCCTGGTTGCCGAAGGAGCGGTCGCCCTCGTCGATGATGACGATGACCGGGCCCATGACCTTCACGATGGACAGCACTTTCTCCAAATTCGACTCGGTCTCGCCGACCCACTTGGAGCGAAAACTCTTGAGCTTGAGCGCGGTGAGGCCCGCCTCGTTGGAAAACGCGGAGGCGACGAAGGTCTTGCCCGTGCCCATCGGTCCGACGAACAGCAGGCCCATCGGCACGCGCGTGGTCTGGCCGGTTTTGATGTTGTAGGCCACACGCCGAAGCTCCCGCTTGATCTCGTCCTGGCCGCCGACGGCCGAGAAGTCGTGCGTCGAGGTGACGAATTCGATCAGGCCCGCGCATTCTTTTTCGATGATCTCCCGCTTGCGTGCGTGGATGAGCATGCGCACGTCGGCCAGGGCGTCGGGCTCCTCGCGGGACTCCAGATCGGGCGGGACGTAGTCCGGGTTGATCAGATGGGCGATCTCTTCCCGGCTCATGCCCCGGGTCAGGCGTGTTAGCTTGGTGGCGCGTTCGTCGGCGTCCTTGCCGTTGCCCAGAAGATCCCGGATGTGCCGCTCCCGCTCGTCGTCGTCCAGGCCCTCGGACTCTCGGGGCGTCAACAGGCTTTCGATCTGCACCGCCTTGAGCCCGGCCGTGTGTTCGGCCAGCCGCCGCACGTCCTCGTCCGTCAGGCCCGCGTCGGCTTGGTGGATCACCGTGCGCCGTTCGTCCAGCGAAGGCAGGGGGATCTCCACCGCCGCCACCTTCGGGTTGCTGAGCAACTTCGGATGCAGTTCGGTGAGGAATTCACTGATAAGGAAGACCACGTTGTCCTTGCTGCCCAGGCTGGTATTGAGCGACCAGCGATGCAGGCAAAAGACATTGGCGCGGTCCTGTTCGGAGAGAAAACTCATCTCCCCGCTGGGCACCAGCATGCCGGCGTAGCTGATGATCACCGCCACCGAATCGGTCGAAAGCAGCACCGTCTCCAGATAGGGCATGACCTTCTGAGGCGAGGGCTGATTGGCCAGTTGCAGGGCGATGTCCAGGCCGACGAGGGACGTGGCTTTTTTCAGGATTTGGAGACCCTTCGACGGGTCGTAATGCAGAATGACGTCCTTGTTGTCGGCGAGCAGCACCTGGGCGAGGAACGTGGGCAAATCATGGAACGACCCGCCGGAATGCAGCCGGTCGTACACATTCTGATGCAGCACAAACATCGACGACTCGCCGCGCACATAGCGGCGGCGAATCTGGTCGGCCCATTCGGGAAGTTCGCGGTCGGCCATGGGCGAGGCTTACATGGATTTCTTGGAGGCGGCCTGGGCCCGGGCCTGTTTCATGGCCTCGAGCTGGGCGCGAGCCGAGGCATTGCCCGTCTGCTGACGCAGGGCCTGCAGGCGGTTGTCCAGATCCGCGTCCTGCATTTCGGCTCCCAGGTTGGCCTCGGCGATCGTGTTCTTGATGTGCTCGCGTACGTTGTCCAAGGCCTTGACCTCCGCGTCCACCGACAGGCCCTCGACCTGCTCCTGAATGCGCAGGCGCGCCTCGGCGCTCTTCATCTTGGCGAGCATGCGGTCCTTCTCGACCTTGAGCTTGCCGATCTCGTCCTTGACCGACATCAGCGACGTCTTGGCGTCCTGGGCGTCGTGCTCGGCGGTTTCCAACTCCGTGGTCAGCGAGGCGATTTCCAATTCCTGCGCGTTTTTCTTTTCGATCAATACCAGCGCCAGGTCGTCCTGCCCGGTGTCGACGGCCGTCTCCAGGTCCGCCGCAACCTGCGCCAGTTCGGCCTGCTCGCGCTTGAGGCGTTCCTCGGTGTCCTCGCGCCGGCGAATGATCGCGGCGGTCGCTTCCTTGAGCTTGGCGTATTTTTCGATCAGCGCCGTAATCGCGTTTTCATAGGCAATCTCCGGATGCTTTTTCTCCACATCCGAAACCCACAGGCTGATAAACCCGCTCCAAAGATTGCCCAGGCGCTCAAAGAATCCCGCGTTGGCCATGAAGACCTCCCAAAACGGCCCGGACGTTCATCGCCCCGCAACGGCCGCGTGTTCCAAACCCGTCGACGCACCGGCGCTTCAATCGCGGCGCGCGCACGTTCGTTTTAAGGGGAAGCGCGAAGGCCCGCAAGGGCGGTGAGAAACTTCGCCGCCGAATATAACGGGCCCGATCGGCGCGCCTCGTTTCTTGTAAGGCTGCCGGGCCTGGCCTAGACTCGGGTCCGAAGGAGGCGAATCGATTGGGATTTTCGATGGGTCCGCTGAGCCTGGGCGAGATTCTTGACCATGCCGTTCGTCTGCTGCAGGCCCGCGCCGTGCCGTTGATCAAGATGGGCCTGGTCACGTGCTTTCCCCTCCTGCTCATTCAGGAAACGGCGGCGTGGTATTTCAACCAACTCGCCGCCGAACCGCCGGAGAACGTTCAAGTCGGAGTCATCGCCGCCACCATCGGCCTGGTCGCCGTGGTGCTCGTCTCGCAGATTTTCGTGATGCCGCTGATTCAGGGAACGTTCATCGCCATGACGGCCGCGTTCTATCGGGGGGAAGAACTCTCCGGACGCCCGGCTCTTCGCGACGCCTCCCGGCGATACGCGGCGCTGCTTTGGACACGCATCCTGGCGGCGATCATTCTGTTTTTCGCCTACCTGGCGCTTATCGTGCCCGGCGTGATCCTCACCTATCGCTATTGGGTCTCCACGCAGGTCGTAATGCTCGAGGGTCTCTCCGGCCTCGCGGCGCTGCGTCGTAGCTCCCAACTCATGAAATCGCGCATGTTGCAGGGCTTCGTCCTGTCAATGGTTCTGGCGGTGCTGTACATATTCATCGTCGGATCCGCCGCGATGGTCGTTATCCCCGTCCTTTCCCAAGCGGCCAACGCTTTCATGAGCATGATCGGCGTGATTCTGGGCGTGACGGTCGGCGTCGTCTTTTATTACGCGCTCCTCTGCCGCCACGAGGGCTTCGATCTGGCCCGCCGTCTGGACGCGATGGCGACACGGGACGAGGCGGCCTCGGCGATCCCCGCCGCGATTCCGCTGGCGCCCGAGGCGGGGGCGTAAAGGCATGGACCGGGCCGCGCCCATCGATCCGGACGCTGTCCGCCGCGTCGCCCAAGAGGTGATCGCCCAATCTCATTACAAGATCGGCAGCGCCGAGCCCCGCGAACCGGCGTGGATGCGCGACCTGGAGGCGTTTCTCAAAGGCCTGTTCGCGCCGTTGGACCGTGTCTTTAGCGATGTCTTCGGCGGCAATCCCGTCATCGGTTGGGTCGTCTTCATCGCGCTGTTTGTTCTGCTGATCGTGCTGGTGGTGCATCTGATTTATAGCTTCCGCCAGGCCTTCGACGACGGGGCGGGGACGGGCATCGCGGATCGCTCCGGCGGACGGACAGATCCGGCGACCCTGGAACGCATGGCTGCCGACGCGTCGGGCCGGGGGGACTACGTCGGCGCGGTGCGTCTGTTGTTTCGCGCGGCGATTACGCATCTGGCTCGGCTGGGCCGCTCTCCCCATCGGCCCGGCATGACGAACTGGGCCTATGTGCGTTGGTATCGTCGTTCCTCGGCCTCCGGCGCGCTCAAGGAATTGGCGGCGGTCATTGACCGTAGCTGGTACGGGCACGCACCCTGCGCGGCCGAAGACTACGAACGGGGGCTGGCGGCGTATCGCTCGATTGTCGCGTCGTTGCCGTCGGGAGGCGTCGATGATCGGAGCGCGTAGCGTCATCGCCGTCATCGTCGCTCTGGCGGTCCTCTCCCTCGTCTTCGCCGTCGTTGAGGTCGCGTCACCTCCCGACAACGACGGCCGGGGCCGGGACAGCTACGGCGTTCATGCCCAAGGCACCCGCGCGTTATTCGAGGTGTTGCAGCGCCTGGACGTACCGGTGCGTCGCGGGATTGATCCTTCCCAGGGGTATCTGGCGGAGGCGTCGACGCTCGTGCTGTGGGAGCCGTGGGAGAGCCTGGTGCGGCTGGAGCCGGGGCACATGAAGACGATTGACGAGTGGGTGCGCGGCGGCGGGCGGGTGGTTCTCGCGCCGTTGGACGACGATCCGGCGCATGATCCGCTGGCCGCCCAAGAGGGGGCGTTCGCGGTGAACACGACGACGCTGCTTGAGCTGGGCATCGAGAACGTCCGGGCGATCAGTATCGCGTCGACGAAGCCTCCCGAAGCGACAGCCGACGCGGAGACCGAGGCGAATGACGATTCCGACGAAGACGCCCCCGCCGATTCGCGTGCCTTGGTGCGCGTGGACGAAGAGGGCGTGGACATCGAACCGCTGCTGGAACGATGGCGTCAGGCGGATGCGTTCGACCGGGAGGCGACGGTGACGGCGGTGCGGGTTTCCGGTGACTGGCCGGCGTTGAGCGCGATCCGCGAAGTCGCCGTGCCCGATGACGATGGAGGACGTGTCTTGGACGGCGACGGACTGCGTCGCGCGACGGCGCGATTGATGACGACTGACGATCAGGAAACTCTCGCCGCCCGCTTCGAAAGGGGGGAAGGCGAGGTCGTCCTCATCGCCGATCCGTCGCTCTTTCAAAACTGGCTTGTCGCCTCCGCGGACAATGCCGCTCTCGCGCTGGCGACGGTCGGCAGCGGGCCGGTGGTCATCGACGAATTTCACCACGCCCTCAACGTACGCGGCAATCCCATGTGGCTGCTGGCCCAGCACCCCTACGGCGTCATCGCCGTGATGATCCTGCTGACGACCGGCCTTTGGATCGCGCGCCGCGCTGTCGCCCTTGGCCCGCCGCTGGAGACGCCGCCGCCGTCACGACGGCAAATCGGCGAATACGTCGACGCCATGGCCCATCTCTTCGAACGCAAAAAGGCTTGGCGTCATCTGCTCGGGGAATTGCGCGATGGGACGCTTTGGAGCGTGCGACGGCGCTATCGGTCGCACGAGCGGGCCGGGCAGATGACACGCTTGTATGACAGGGTGGAGCGTCGCGACCCGGACCTGGCCGCGTCGCTGCGCCGTGCTCTAGACGAAACGCAAAACGATCTCAACACAACGCGGCGCCTTTCGGCGAGCCATGCCCGACGCCGCGCCATGGAGCTGGACGCATGCCTGACGGCGACCTTTACGCGCGACTGACCGACGAAATCCGCAAAGTGATCGCGGGGCAGGATGACGCCATCGAACTGGCCTTGGCCGCGTTTTTCGCCGGGGGGCATGTGCTGCTCGAAGGCGTGCCGGGCATCGGCAAGACGCTCATCGTCCGCACCGTCGCCGCCGCGCTGAACATGGAGTTTCGCCGCGTGCAGATGACGCCCGACCTGCTGCCCTACGACATTACCGGGTCGGCGATCTACCGCGAGGACCGTCACGAGTTCGAATTTCAGCGCGGGCCGATCTTCACCAACTTCCTGCTTGCCGACGAAATCAACCGGGCCGGAGCGCGCACCCAATCGGCGCTCCTGGAAGCCATGCAGGAACTGACCGTTACGCAGGACGGCCGTGTGCATGCGCTGCCCGAGCCCTTCATCGTCTTCGCGACGCAGAACCCGATCGAGCAAGAGGGCACCTATCCGCTGCCGCAGGCCCAGCTTGACCGCTTCATGTTCAAGATCGACCTGCGCTACCCGGACGCGAGCGTGGAAGAGGAAATCTTCAAGCGACATCACGCAACCGGCATGCGTGACGCACCGACGCAATTTGCCGTCGAGAAGGTCATTGAAGCCGCGGACATCCTCGCCGCCCGATCCCGGATTCGCGAAACGTTCGTGCGGGACGAGGTCGTCGCCTATGTCCGCGCCCTGGTGCAGGCCACGCGCGACGCGGACGAGTTCATCGTCGGAGCCAGCACCCGCGCCGGGCTGATGCTGCTGATGGGCGCCAAGAGCCTCGCGCGTTTCGCCGACCGCGACTTCGTGACACCTGACGACATTCAACGCGCCTTCCTGCCGACCATGCGCCACCGCCTTGTCCTGTCCCCGGACGCCGAATTGGAAGGACTGCCCATCGACGACGCCCTGGACGACATCCTCGCGAGCGTCGAGGTGCCGCGTTGAGCGACGCGCCCGCGACGCGCCTCGGGCCGCGCCTGATTTACGCGGCATTGGCGGCGACGGCATTGTCTTTGGCCGCTCTTTGGTCGCCGGCGTTGTGGTGGATCGGACCGGTGCTGATGGCCGGAGTGGGCGGGGCGGCTTGGGTCGACCGCTCGCGCGCGCGACAAATTCTTGCGGGTATGGAAGTGCGTCGGGAGGCGCCGGAACGCGTGGGGCGCGGGCGGGAATTTGTCGTCACGCTGAAAATATGGAGTGCGGTCGAGGCACGATTTGTCGGCGCGATTCGCGAGGAATGCCCGAACGCCGCTCGTCCGCGTCTCCGGGAACAGACATTCCGCGTCAACGGCCGTCAGGTTTTGACTCTCGAATATCCGGTCACGATTGGCGATCGCGGTTTGCACGAGTTCGGCCGGACGTGGGTGCGGGCGACGGGGCCGTGGTCGTTGATGGAGGCGCAAGTCCCGCTCGGCGATGCGAGCACGGTTCGCGTGTTGCCGCTGACGGCGGTGCCTTCGGACGAATTGCGCGAGGATCCGCTTGGCGAGGAGCGGTTCCTGGAACAGCACCTGTCCTCCCGGATTCGCGGCGACGGGAACGAATTCGAATCGCTGGCCGAGTATCGTCCGGGGGCGGATGTGCGTCGGGTGGATTGGCGGGCGAGTGCGCGTCATCGCTCGCCGGTGGTGCGGCGGTATCAACAGGAGCGGCATCGGGACGTCATGATCCTGGTCGACTGCGGGCGGCTGATGGGTGCGCGCCACGCGACCGGCAGCAAACTCGACTGGGCGGTGGACGCGGCGCTGTTATTGTCGCGCGTGGCGCTCAAGCGCGGGGATCGCTGCGGGCTAGCGGTGTTTGACGACGCCGTGCTGGGCTATCTGCCTCCCCGAGCTGGAAAGAATGCCCACCGACCGTTTGTCGACGCGCTCTACGATCGTCAACCGCGCTGGCGCGAGACGAACTTCGCGTCCGCTTTTGTCGCGCTACAAACCCGCCAGCCGAAGCGTTCGCTGGTGGTGGTTTTGTCCGACCTGGTCGACGCGGATACGACGGCGCGATACCGCTCGGCGCTGGTGCGCCTGCGTCGTCGGCATCGGGTGGTGTTCGTCGCGATGCGCACGCCGCTGTTGGGTGAAATTGTCGGAATGCCCATGCACGACACGCACGATCTGGCGCGAAAAGTCGTCTCCCTCAATCTGCTTCGGGAACGGGAGGCGGCGCTGCATGCCCTGTCCAAGGCGGGGATCGACGTGCTGGACGTGGAACCGTCCCGGTCGCTGGTGCCGCTCATCAATCGTTATTTGGAGATCCGCAAAAGCGGCGAGCTTTAAGAACTCGGCCCACCACCCATCTTGACTCCCCCGGCTTCGTCGACCGTCACCTCAAAGGCGTTGGACGAGAAAAGAACCGCGACTTCCAAATAGACCTGGTAGGTCCCGGCCTCCATCGTGCCGACGGGCAGGGTGATGATCCAATGATGATCCTCGTCGTCCGGGTCCGTTTCGAATGTCGACAAGTTGATGGCGTTCTCGCTGCCCAACGGCAGCAGACCCAGGCGCACGGGGAAGAGCACGTTGTCGATGAACGTGAGGAGTCCGTCGAAGTTGCCGTACAGATCCAGCGTCTGACCGTCCTGACGCAAGACCACGGACACAATCAGCGGGATGCCCAGCAGCTCTCCCAACGGGGCGTCGTCGCTCGATGTGAGCAGGGAAATCGGCACGTCAGTGCCTCCGGTGAGGCCGTCCAGGTTGTCGATCACCGGAAACGCGCCGTCCAATTCGCCGTCGAACGATCCGTCGCCGTAGTAGACGCGGTAAGACCCGCTCGCCGGGACATCGATCTGCACGGTGCCGTCGTCACCGGTGACGGCGTTGATGGTGGAGCCGCCGCCGACGCTTTCGAAAACGATCGGCTCCGACGCGACCGGGTCGCCCTGCTCGTAGCCGAAGACCACGTCGAAGATCGTGCCGCTGCCGGTCAGCCCATGCAGCTCGAGTTTGAGTTGCACATAACCGGTCGGCTCGATGGTGACATCCTCGGCATCCTCGACCAGCGACTGCGTGGTTTCGCCTTGATAGGCCAACTCGCCGTCCGTGTCATAGATTTCCAGGGCGAAGGTGCGGTCTTCGCCCTTGGGGATTTCCAAGACCTCGTCGATCTCGATGTTGTTGCGTGTGATCGCGTAGGGGCCGTAGACGATCTGGTCCATGTCGGCACCGGTGACGGTGATGGTCGCCTGGGACAATTCGTCGGCCAGCGTGGCGTTGAGCGACAGCTTGAAACGCACGTGGGCGTCCGACGAGGGGGAGGCCGGATCTTCGGTGTTCGAGGAATCCAGGCAAGCCGGTCCGGCGGCCATGATCAAGGCGAGGGCCAAGGCAATCAGCGCGATGCGGCTTAGTCGTTGGTGCATTGTTATTTCTTCCTAATGCCGATTTTGGCGTCGCGACGCAGTTCCTTGGACGGATCCAGGTCGATGATGACCGTCACGTCGGAGAACTCGTCCTCGAAATCGTCGTCATCGTCGTCGCCGATGTCGTCGTCACCGATGCCCGGCGGGTTTTGCAGCGTGACGGACGCCGGGGTGGTTTCGCTGGGGATCGGCAGTTCGATGCCGAAGTTGGTGTCCCGATCCTCGGAGGTGGGGAAGGCGTCCGGATCGGTGCCGGCCTCGCCCTCGGCCGCGCGCTGAGGCTGGGCGTCCGGGTCGTAGCCGGAGGCGTCGCCGGGCAGGCCGCGCAGGGGATCGTCCCCCAAATTGCCGGGGTGGCCGGGCATCCGGGACGATTCGACTTCCTCGCGCACGGAGGTGTTCAGGATCAGTCGCGAGGCCACGTCGTCCTCGGGTGCTTCCGCCGGTGTCGGCTGACGGCGCGGACGCACGCGCGAAACTTCGTTTTCCATCAGGTCCACGCCTTCGCCTTCTTCTTTGAGGCTAAAGACATGCACCAGGCCGCTTAAGGTGAACACGGTCGTCTGATCGGTGACAGGGTCGTGCTCGACGATGAAGTAGGTCCCCGTCACACCGGCGACGGCCGTCGGGGTCACAACCTGGGACTCGGTGCGCGTTCCCGTCATTTCGCCGATCAGCACCCGCACCCGCCCCCAGAGCAGACGAAACACACTACGTCGCTCGCCGCCGATCTGGCCGAGCAGATATTCGTCGATTACCAACTGCGTCTCGGGTCCGACGGAGATGCGGCAGCGGTCCTCGAACAGCACCATCGCCCGGCCCTCGGGACCGGTCACGATCGTGTCGCCCTCGAAAACGCGCACGCCCATGGCCAGGTGAATGTCCAACTCGCCGGGCCGTTGCAGGCGCGCGTCGCCGGATGAGGCGGTCACGGTTCCGACGGCCTCTTGCGCGTCGGCAGTCACGACACCGAGCAGCATCGTCGACGCGAGAGCCAGAACAAGGGCCAAGCAGAATTTCAGAGTCGTTCGCATGGTCGTTCTCATTAAGGCACCGTCCTTCATCGGCGATTGTGGACGACGTCGCCGACCGAGGAAGTGATTTTGGTCACTATCGCATTTTTTCCGATATTTCCCCGGAATCCCCGCTGAGTCAGGGCCGCCTCATTCGATGGCGTCTTCCAAGGAGTCCATCCCTTCCAGGGGGATGACCAGCCCTTTGCCGTCGTATCGGATGAACTGCTTTTTGAGAAGAGCGCTCATCACCCGGCTGACGGTCTCCCGGCTGGTGCCGATGAGGTTGGCGATGTCCTGGTGCGTGGGACGATCGGCGACGAACACCCCGTCGTCGGTTTCCTCGCCGCGCTCGGTCGCCAATTGCAACAGGTGGCGCGCCACTCGGCTTGAAACGTCCAACAGCGCGAGATCAGAGAGTTTTTCGTTCGCTTCCCTCAGGCGTTGAGAGAGCTGTTTGACCAATTTGAGCGCCACCTCCGGTCGGCGAACGACGAAATCCTTGAACACCCGGCGATGAAGAATGAGGTATTTGCCTTCGCCGTCGCCGATGACGTTGGCGCTGCGGGGCTCGTCATCCAGGATGGCCATTTCGCCCACCACCGCGCCCGCACCGAAGGTATGCAGCACGAACTCGCGACCGGCGCGGGAATAGAGGGTGATCTTGACCTTGCCTTCGGTGAGGATGATCAGAAAATCGCCCACGTCGCCTTCGGCCATGATCAATTCTTCGTGGTCAAAGCCCTTTTCCACGAGTTGGTCGGCCAGCTTGGTCAAATCCTCGTCGGCCAGATCGGCCAACACGGGCACCTGACACAGGAATTGCTGCTTGCCTTTCACCGGTTCCCTCCACCGTCCAGGCGGCCATGATACTACAGCTTATCCCGGCTACAAGTCTGAATTTCTTGGATTTTCGGCTTTCGGATTTTCGATGGCCGAATTCCGGGCGGCGGATCGAACATTGGGCCCGCGCGCCTTCGGCACGGAGACCACGATGCGGCTTTGGGCATCCAGCACGGGCTCCCACGGCCCCGGGCCGCCCTGTTCGAACAGGCGCGCCGCCAGCAGTTCGTTGTCCGGGCCGTTGTAATGCCACAGGCCCCCGATGGCGTCATGGAGATTGAACGACGCGGCCGAGGGCCCGTAGACCCGGTCGGCCATCCGATCCCGAGGCATGAACAGGACGCCGAAATTGCCGGCTGGTTTGTGAAGAACCACGTTATCCGCGTCGGACAGCAGGAAGACGTGCGTCGCGTCGGGAACGGCGCAGGCGATGTAGACCTGGATCATGTTGGCGGCGGAGAGGTTGAGATAAAGCGGGTCGTAGTGATAGTTCGGGTCGTCGTCGAACCCGTAGAGGATCGCCACGTCGCCGCCGGGACGATGCTCAAGGACTTTTTCGGCGGCGGCTCGCAGATCGGGGACCGGGTGGGGACGCTGGGGGATCAGTTCCCATTCGGCCGCCAGACGCGGGGCCCAGCCCGGATTGTCGATGCTGCCGAAGCCCAGGTGCGTGTTGAGCGTGGCGCCGAAATAGACCAACCCGGCCAGGGCGAGCGCGGGCAACACGCGCGGGATTTTGGGAATCGTCGCCAGCCCGACGCCGATCACCAAGGCGCCGAGAGGCAAAACGCCCAGGGCGTATTCCACGTCCCTAGTCTCCACCCGCGACAACAAATAGAGCGGGCCGAAGTACGCGACGAGCAGGAACCCGCGAAAAGGTCCGAGGTTTTTGCGCGTCAGGAGAAAGAGGGCAAGGGGCAAGAGCAGCGCGCCCAGGTAGGGCGTCGTGCCCAGGCGGCGAAAATCGATCTTGTAGTAGTCGTCGGGGCGGGTGTAGAGCGGCTCGCGGGCCATGTCCATGGTGTGTTCCAGGTTGAAATGCAGGAACCCGCGCAGGTACGCGAAGGTGAGCGCCAGGGCGATCGCCCCGGCGATGACCAGCGGTAGGCCCGTCCTCCACCACGGCCGACTCGTCAGACGCACCATCCGATAGACCACCACGCCCGTCAGGTAGGCGAGCATCGGCCCCAGGATCATCACCGGCGTGCCGCGTTCCAACTGAAAATCCAGCGCCACCGCCAGGCCCAGGAGGATCGCGAATCCCGGCCGCAGCAGGAAGTCGGACCGGATCAGCACCAGCGCCACCAACGCGATGGCCATCATGTGGGGCATAAAACTCGACGCCTGATGGGAGAAATGCACCACCGGGGGAAAGCTTGTCAGCGCCGCGACGGCCAGAAGCCCCGCCGTGTCGCCCCCGAGTTTGCGCGCCGCGAAAAACAACGCCGCCATCGCCGCGGCCAGGGTCGCCAGATTCACATAACGCACCGTCTCCGGCGCCGCGCCGCCGATGGCGAAACCCAGGCTCCAGAGATGAAACAGTCCGGGGGGCGTGGATGTCACCCGTTGATAGCCCAGCAGGCGTTCGAAAATCTCCGAGGGCTTGTGGTCGTCGTGCGTGAGGCGATAGCGGTGACGGATGAGATTCTGGAGGTAGTCGGTTTCGTCGTTGCCCTGGAAGGCGCGATCGATGCCGATCCACGCGATGCCGTTGGCGAGCTGAAAGAGGATCAGCGCAACAAGGATTGCGACCGCCGCCGCGCGCGGGCGTTCCTCCGCCGTCCCGAACGGCGACCATGACACGCGCCGCGAAATCTCCTTGGCGCGCCGGCCCAACTCATTCCCATCGATCATTCGACGCAGCTTAGCAAAGTTGACCGCCGGGGAAATCCCCAACGGGCTCGTCGGGGCATTCGAAGGGCGGGGAATGCGTCGGCTAGGAACATTTTTCACAAACGTTTATGCTATCGCCGATATGACATCCTTGCTCATCATCCTTGCGGCCGGGTTGGCGGTGATGCTGGCGTTGCTGGTGGTCGTCGTGACCGGCGCGAGCTTTTGGCGACGGGAAGACCCGCTGCCGCCGGATATGTTCGACGGCGACCTGCCCGACGGTCCCACCCATCGGGGCCAATACATCGCCACCTACGCCGACCAGTGGCGCAAGCCCTTTAACGCCCAAGGATTCCTGCAAGGCGGCCACGGCGAGTTCTACGTTAACGAACGGGGCGTGCATTTTCTCATCGACGGCTCCCGCCAGCCTGTCTTCCTGCCGTACGAACGCGTCCGCGACGCCATGGTCGACACGGTGGGCTCGGGCGTCTTTCGCGGGCAACCGGCGATCGTCGTCGTTTGGGAACTCAATTCGAAGCTCTATCGCTCCGCGTTCATCATCGAAAACCCGGAAGGCTCGGGCGTCGTCGCCGATATCCAGACGCACCTCATCCGGCTCAACGCCCATGGGGAAGGCGAGGGGCTGCTGGATAAAGACGACGAAGACGACGGCGACGTGGATTAACCCCCTCAAGGAATCATCATGCTGAAGGCGACTTCCCGCGCCCGCGCGCGGTTGGTGGCGGTTCTGGCGGCCTTGGCCCTTCTCCCGCTCCTGGGCGCGAAATCGACGATCAGCGCCGGTTACGGCGAACCGCTGACCCTGCCCGGCGCCTCCGACGCGGCCGACCCGTCCGTGCTGTACATCGACGGGACCTATTACATGTATCCCACCTCCGGCGGGAACAAATTCCAGGTGTGGACCAGCCCCGACCGGGAGACCTGGTCGTACGGCGGCGTGATCTGGGGGCCGAAACCGGCGGGTTCGTGGAACGACAACCTGGCCTGGGCGCCGGACGTGTTGGCCGACGGAGGGAAATACTACCTCTACTACACCGCCAACCACGCCATCGGCGTCGCCGTCGCCGACTCGCCCCTGGGGCCGTTCGTGGATGTTTACGATCATCCGTTTATCGGCAACGGCTACGGGGATACCGAATTCCAGTCCATCGACGCGCACGTCTTCAAGGACGAGGACGGCAAGCTCTACATGTACTGCACGCACTTCGTCCCCTGGAGCACGCTGCGCGTTTCGACCATGAGCGATCCGGTGACGGTGGATAGCAATTGGGTGGACGTGGTCACGCCCGGGCTGGTGAACTGGGAGTTCGTCGTGACCGAAGGGCCGTGGATGGTCAAGCACGCGGGGACGTACTACCTGATGTATTCCGGCAACAGCTACAAGACGGCCAAGTACGCCATCGGCTACGCCACCGCGAGCGATCCCATGGGGCCCTTCGAGAAATTCGAGGGCAATCCGTTTTTCGCGACCGACGAGGAAGCGGGAATCTACGGGCCGGGCCATCACTCGGTGGCGACGGACGAGAACGGCGACATGTGGATTTTCTATCACACCAAGATCAGCGCCGAAAAAGGCGAGGGTCGGCGGATTCGCGTCAATCAACTGGCCTTCGACGAGAACGACGAGCTTTACGTCGTCCTCGACGAGCCGGGTTGCGGGCAGTAGGGCCGTCTACGGCGCCGGGGCTATGGTGATCGTGTGCGCCTGCGTATCCGGGTCCGTCCACACCGACAAAACCTGCGTCTCGGCGTCATAGTCCGACTCCCACGTCCCGTCCGCGTCGCTGACGCTCAACTCCCAGCCATCGGGATAAAGGCGCTCTGACGGCAGATAGATCTGCGTCGGGCCGACGGCGGCGTCGTAGTTTTCCAACTCCAAGGTGAAGACACGGGTCTCGGGATCGTAGCGATAGCTCGTCGGCGTCCCGGCGGTGGCGCGGGGATAGACGCCGGCAACGATGTCGCGGAAATCGTCGTCGAAGGTTTCGAAGAAATAACGGCAATCCCAATAAGCCCAGCCGCTCGTGACGCGCTCCATCATGGCGAGGGCTTCCTTATTCCACTGCTCCAGGTTCTCCCGATCGAAGTAGCTGAGCATCGCCCATTCGCCCAAGAGCAGTGGCGCCTGTTGACGCACGCTGTCGGCGATGCGGTTTTTCTCCCAATTGGCCAGGGTGTTGTCCCGCTCCGGGTCGTACCCGCCGAACAGGTCGATTTGGAGCGGGTAGAGGTGGGGGAAGAACGCCAGGCGGTTCGGGCCCTCGCGCGGGTCGTCGAGCACGCGCAGATAGTTGGGCATTCCCTGGTTGGTCAAGAAGGCATTGGGTTCGTAAAAGATCCAACGGTCGTTGTCCACCTTGCGCACGGCGTCGATCATCCGTTGGAGGAAATCGGAATATTCGTGCTGGTCGAAATCGGCCATGCGAAACAAGCCCGATCCCTGCCAGGGTTCGTTCATGAAATTGAAGCCGATGACGGCCGGGTGATCCGCGAAGCGTTCCGCCACATGCACCCACATGGCGGCGTAGTGATCTTGCAGTTCGGGGTGCGTCTCGTAGTCCCAGAAATTGTCGAAGGCGCGCATGACGTCCGGCGAGATGTAGTTGAACGCCCAGCCGCCCAACAGGCTCGCGAAATCGATGAAGGGCTTGTCGTCGGTGATCGTGGCCCACTCGGGGGCGCCGTCCGAATGCTCCCCACGATTCGGCGATCCGGCGAACGGGCCCCACACGTCCTGGTGCATGTCCAGCACCACGTCGATGCCGTTTTCCGCCAGCCAGTCCAGGCGCGTTTCGACCGCGTCCAGGTAGTCCTCGTCGTAGACGCCTTCCTCCGGTTCGATGCGTGCCCAGAAGATCAGGTAGCGGGCGAAATTGAAGCCCCAGGGATCGGCCATCCGTTGGGGATATTCTTCCCCGTAGACCGGCAGGCCCGAGTCGCCCTTGGCCGAGCCGTCGTAATTGCATCCGCGTAGGACGCGCGCGCGGCCCTGGTCGTCGCGGATGAACTTCCAGTCCGCCTCGGTCCACTCGTCGTCATCCGACGTGTCGTCATCGGCCGTGGTGTCGTCGTCCGACGTATCGTCGTCACCGGTGTCGTCATCGCCGACCGCGTCGTCCTCGGAAGAATCGTCGTCATCGTCGTCCCCGCAGGAAGGCAACGGCAAAACGAGCAGGATCGCGACAAAGAGCAGGGCAAAGAGAGAAACATTCCAACGCGTACGAGGCATCGAGGGCTCCTATTCGGAAGGCACGGGCGCCTTGGTCAGGGCGGCGAGTCCCAGGGCGTTTTCGCCGCAACCGGAGTACACCAGATACGCCGATCCGTCCGCGTCCTGAAAATAGGCCGGATCGCGCAGTTGTTTCACATCTTCCGGCGCCGAACCGGAAAACGACGGCCGGGTGGGAAGCTCGCCGCATTCCCAGCCGGGTTCGGGCTCCATCAACTCGGTCGGCGGGTCGGACGCGGCCCACAGCTCGGAGTCCACGGGCCGCATGGTCGCAAAGCGAATACGTTCCGGCGCGTCGAATACGCGCGTCAGAAACACCTCGACGGCCCCATCGACCACATGCACCGCCGAATGCCGGGATCGGCGGATGAATTCGGGCAGTTCGATATGTTCCTGGAACGGATTGTTCAGCTTCGTCCAAAGCTCTTGCGTGAAATCGAAGCCGGGCGGCGGGGTCCAGGGATCGCTCGCGTCCGGGGCGCGGTAAAGCTGCCCGTGGTTGGCGATGGCGTACAACTCGCCCTCAAATTCGAACACGCGAAAGTATGACACACCCAGGATCACGGGCTGGATGTTTTCCTCGAACTCCAGGCCGTCCGGCGAATAGCTCACCAGCGTCCGTTGCTCCCGCACATCGTCCGGGTCCGTCACCTGGATGTGGAAATACATCACGATGCGTCGCGCCTCGTCGTCCACGATCACATCCGGCGACGCCATGTGTCCGTCCGCCAGCAGGCCGTTGGCCAATTCGATCTTGTTGTCCGACCCCAGATCCAGCACGCCCCGGTCGCCGTCCGCGATGCCTTCACCGACATCATGGAGCGTCCATGGGCCGAGCAGGTCGGCCGCCCAGGCCATGCGGATGTATTTGCCGCCGTGGTGGGCGAAGTAGAGGTAGTAGACCGCGCTCGGATCGGCGCGATCCTCGGGGGCAATCCAGTCGGGGACGCGGATCAGCGACGGGCCGTTGATGTTTTCGCCGTCCTGTTCGACGCCCGCCTCGGCGAACAGGCTCTGGTCGACGATCGGCAGCCCGTCGTTCAACCGCGTGGCGACGTACATATACGGGCCGTCGTCATCGTCATCGTCGCCGGTATCGTCATCCGAGGAATCGTCGTCTCCATCATCATCCCCGTTGTCATCGTCGTCGGTATCGTCATCATCCGCCGCGTTGTCTGCATCGGTGTCGTCGTCATCGTCGCCGCAGGCTGAGGGAAGGGCGACAAACAACGCCGCGAACAGCGCCGCCGCGAGAAAGCTGGAGGGCGTGCGCCTCACGGCAACTCGTCCGGCGACGGGATGACGCGGATCTTGTATTCGCCGTTCACCTCGACCGTGATGCGCCACCCTCCCTTAACCGACGTGATCACCGTTTCGCCGAGGCCCTCACCGCGAACCTGCGGATCTTCGTCCGAATACGCCGGCATCCAGAGATCCGCCGTGCCCGCCTTGCCGGTCGTGCCTTCCACGATCAATTCACCGTCGCAAGGCACCGCGCTCAAAAACGTCAGTCGGCCCGGCGCCGCGCGGGGATACCCACGGTCGGAACACGCGCGGATTTGAAATCGGGCATTGCCGCACTTTTCCTGCTGCTGCTCCAGCCATTCCTGGCTCGGCGGCCATTGGGAGTTGTGCGGATCGCCGCATTCCTGCTCCCATTGCCACCAGGTGCCGCCGGATTGCAGGAATTGGTCGTCGAGGGCGGCGTAGCGCGTCATCCAGGCGTCGCCGGTTTCCGCGTCGCCGAAGTAGTTGTACTCGCCGACCCAAACCGGCGTTTTGTAGAACGACCCCAGCAGGTCGAACAGGAAAAACCCGATGTCCAGCAGGCCTTCCGGGCCGCTGATGATGGATTCGAAGTAGTTGTGGGGGGCGAAGACGGTGTTGTCTTCCTGAAAATCGAACGTCGGCGGCGCGGCGGTCACGCTGGTCTCGAAGAAGACGATATGCCCCTGCGACCCGGCCGCGGATTCCGCCGCGCGAATCGCGTCGATAGCGCCTCGATAAAAGTCGGCGAGCTGCTGCATCGTGCCGAAGAATTTCGGGCCGTTGCCCGGTTCGTTAAGCAGGTCGTACCCGGCGACGGTCGGCTCGTCGGCGAACTCGGCGGCGATGCGTCCCCATAGTTCGATCAGCTCGTCCTGAATGCCCTCGCGATTGTCGTAGAAATTCTCCCAAGCCTTCTTGACCGCCGGGCTGTCCTCGCGACGGCCGGGGGTGCAGGTCGGTTCGCCGTCGGTGTACGTGGCCCACTCGGGGGCGCCGTCCCAGCCCCGCTGGTGGGAAGTGCCTTCGGGGCAGGTTTCCTCGGCGGGGGTGAAGACGAATTTGGACCAAGCGTCCTGATGCATATCGATGACGACGTACATATCGTGGGCGGCCGCCTGGGCGACGGCGTCCCTGACGCGTTGAAGGTACTCTTCGCTGTATTGATCCCGTTCCGGCTCCCACGCCGACCACGTCGTCACCAGGCGCACGACGTTCATCCCCTGGGCCGCGGCATCCTCCCAATCGTCCTCGGTCAGCGGCGCGACAGTGGGCAGGGTGGGGTGCGTCTCGAAGTAGTCGCCCAGGTGATTGAAGTTCGCGCCGCGCAGGATGACCTGCCGTCCCAACTCGTCGACAATCGCCGGGGCGTCCCCGTTCACCGCTCGCAGCCACGGCAGCGCTTTTTCATCGCCGGTGTCGTCATCGCCGGTATCGTCGTCAACCGTATCGTCATCGGCGTTCGTGTCATCATCGCCGGTATCGTCGTCTGAATCGTCATCCACCGACGTTGACGAGGTGTCGTCGTCATCGTCGTCCCCGCAAGAGGCGAACGAGAACAACGAAGTGACCATGGTCGCCAAGATGACCAGGAAGATAAACCGGGAAGCCGGTGCGTTCATGTGCTGCTCCAGGGGCCGTTTCGGGCCGCGCGGGTTCGACCGGAAATAACGGAAAACTCCACTTTTATCATACGGATCTCGGCAGCGTCGACATAGCGAGCGCCGTTAATCTCCCATGGTCCAAGTGCCCAAATGGATCAAACAATGCATCCCGGCGAGCAAGTCCACTCGTAAACACAAGGTCCCTGGAGCCGTTAAGTCCTCGGAATAACTTCTGTAATAGGGTATCGAGACCATTCAGTCCCGCGAGCCTTGTGGAGTAAATCCCTGAAATCCCGCAATTTTTTCCACCGCAAAAATACCTACCAGTTTGTCCTGGATCTTCACGGATGAATCATCCATAATTTGTCCGTCCAATTGCTGAAATCGGAGATTTCCAGCCTCGGATCGTATTCGAGCATTGAAAATAGTCCGTTTCGAAGAAGAAGGGACAAGAAGATGCCCACCGGCTCTCGACGGGAGCGTGATCGGCGGATGCGGGAGGAAAGCATCCTCGTCGCGGCGCGCGGATTATTTCGCGAAAAGGGAGTGGTGGGCACCACCATGGACGAAATCGCCGAGGCGGCTTCGGTCAGCAAGCCGACCATCTATGCTTACTTTCCCTCGAAAAACGACATCGTCTGCATGAATTTGAGCAGCCGCATGCGCCATTTCAATGACCACCTGGACAAATTTGAAACATCGCCGGAACCGCTGACACGCCTGACCGAGGTAGGCCTCGCCGCCCGGGAATACTTGAGCGATCCGGACATGATCGCCGATTTCTATTTTCCCATTGAAGTGGATTTCAAAGCGGAAGATTTGAGCGAACCGGTCCGCCTTAAGCTCGAGGAACAGATTGAGCGGATGTTCCAACGCTTTGATAGGGCCATCAAGGACGGCCAGGAAAGCGGCCTGTTTGAGAAATCCTGGGACGCGCGTGTCATTACGATGATGGGTTGGTCAATCATCGTCGGAGCCGAGGCGCTGGCACGGCGATGCGGAGGCAGCATGCTTGGCGTTCCGGCGGTGGACATCTATCTATACACCCTCCAGCTCATCCCGCGGGGCATGCTCGCCTCGTTCTGACCCGTCCCCTTTCAGGTCTAGGGCTTGACCGGGTGCGCCATCGCCACGTCTTCGTACATGAAAAGATCCTTGCCCGAAAACTCGCGGATGAACGACTCGGGTTTGACGAGGCCCTCGGGCGAGTAGATCCCCGGCTCCGTGGTCTTGAGTTCCTTCTTGGCCAGCATCAACGCTCCCACCGACAGCGACAAGCCGGTGATGTTGCGCATCTGCCCCGTGCCGCATCCGATCTTATGCACGGCCTCGCCGTCTTTTTTGCCGAAGACATCCACTCGGATCGAACCCCAGGCGGGTTCGTCCTTGTGGGTGAATTTTTCGGCGAAGGCCATGAGCTTGGCGAAGCGGTCGACGCGGGACGGCGTCTTGAACAACCCCAGGCGGGCGGGCTTGATGAAGGCGTTGGAGCCCGTGCCGAAGCCCATGTAGAAGTTCACTTCCTTGATATTCGGATAGAACTTGGGGATCGTCATCGGCTCGGCGTGGCCCATATTCCAGACGGTGATGCGCCCGTATTCGGGGAAGACGCACGAAGTTTCCTCGGACAGGGCGGGGATCATGGTCTTCTTGCCGTCACGCCAGACCGCGATCTCCCCGGAGATGATATGCAGCATGTGCTTATACACGGCCATGCCGCCGCCGGCGTCCAAGGGCTGATAAACGTAGACGTTGCATCGCTCGACTTCGTCCATCCGGGCGGCCAGATATCCGAACGCGATGCTGGTCACGCCCGGCGAGGCGCCCAGGCCCGTGAGGATGATGCGACCGGCGTCCTTGGCGGCCTGGGAGCAGTCGTTGAAGACCGCCTCGGCCGCGTCCCATTCGTCGCAGACGCTGCAGTAGTCCACCCCGGCGTCGATCGCGGCGGTGACGAGCTTTTTCTCGAAGCGATGGAAGGGCCCCAGGGCCGAGGCGGCGACGTCGTAGCCCTTGATCGCCTGCACCACGTTGGCGTGGTTGTTGGCGTCCACGCCCTTCACGTCGATCTTGGCGCCCTTGTCCTTGACGCGCGCGGCCAGGGCGTGGGCGGCGTCCATGTTGATGTCGGCAATGGTGACGGACTCCACACCGGGGGTTTCCGCCAGATCCTCCACGGCGCGGCTGCCCATGTCGCCGGCGCCTCCCAGCACGATCATCTTCATCTCGGGCATCTCCTCGTCATCGACGCAAAGCCCGCCGGGCCCGGCCATTGCCGGAAGCGGGGGACCGTCGGTCGGTTGAGCGTTTGCGGGGCGTTGCGGCCTCGTCGGTCCTTTTAGCGCAGTGCGGCCCCATCGGCAACCGAATCGCCAACCGAACCGAATCCCATCGGGCGGCGAGGGGATTGGTCCCGTTGGACGACGAAGCGGATTCGGCCATAATGGCCGGACTTCACTCACCCCCATGGTAAGGCGGCGCCGGTCGGGCGCGCGGAGCTTGATGCGTCAGCGGCTATCCGATCTGATCCACCACCCGATCACCAATCTCGTGATCTCGATCCTGATTTTCGTCTCGATCCTGCTGCTGATGATGGAATTCTCCGAGGCCTTCGACCACGCCACCACCTACGCCATCACCGTCATCGGCGACGTCATCACCTTCCTGTTTGTGATCGAACTGTCGATCCGCTTCTATGTGGCGCCGAAAAAGTCGCGATATTTTCGCCAGTACTGGCTCGATATCCTGTCGGTGGTGCCGATCATCCGCCCCCTGCGCGTGTTTCGGATGTTGCGCCTTTTGCGCCTGTTCCGGCTGGGCACGTTGATGACCCGAACGATGAATCTCTTTCAGATCAGCATGCATCAGGGGCGTGGGGAGACGCTGCTGATTGTCGTGTCGATCTTCGTGATCGTGGTGACGGCGGGTTTCGGGATTCACCTGGTGGAAGGGGGATCTCGGGATTTCGACGAGGTGGGCGAGTCCATGTGGTGGAGCCTGCTGTCGCTGATTGCCGGGGAGCCGATCGGGCCCATGCCGCGAACCGACGTCGGACGCGGGCTCGTCGTGGTGGTGATGATCGGTGGGATGACTCTTTTTGCGACCTTTACCGGTGTGGTCAGTGCGCTGATGACGCAGCGCCTGCGCTGGGGGATGGAGGCCAAGGCCATGGAAATCGAGGATCTGCGGGGACACATCCTCATCTGCGGGTGGAACCGTCAGGCCCATCTGCTCATCGAGCAGTTTCAGCGGGACGATTCGACCAAGCACATCCCGATTGTCGCCTTGGGCGAGTTCGAGGATCAGAAGGTCCTCGACGAGATCAAGGGCGACACGTCGCTGGTGTACATCGTCCAAGGCGATCCGACGAAGGTGGAAAACCTGCGGGCGGCCGGGGCGGAACGGGCGGCGTTCGCGGTGCTTCTGGCCGACAAGCTGGTGCGGCGCTCGGATTCGGACCGGGATGCGCGTACGATCCTGACGGCCCTGACCCTGGAAAAAATGAAGCCCCAGATCTACACCGTCGCCGAACTGCTGTCCTACGAAGGCGCCGACCACCTGCATCTGGCGGGAGTGGAGGAGGTGATCGTCGCCGACGAAATCGCCAGCTCCATGATCGCCACCTCGTTACGCAATCGAGGGATCTTTTCCATCGTCCATGAGATGTTCACCGCGGCGGAGGGCTGCCAATTCTACAAATGCCGCGTCCCGGACGATCTGATCGGCAAGACCTTCGGCGAAATCCTCAACGAGATGAAACGTCGCTACGACGCCATCGTCGTCTCCCTGGAGCGCCAAGACGGCACCGGTCCGCCCCAAGCGAATATGAACCCGGGCGTCGATCGGGTGGTGACGAAGGACGAATTGTTGGTGGTTTTGGCGAACGCGGATCCGAACGGCGGCTAACCCTGGCTCCCGCCGCCTAGCGCCGCGCGCAACCCGGAGGCCATGTCGTCTCGGGCGGCGGAACGGGGATCGACCGTCGCCTCGCTCGCGGCCTTGTTTTCGACCTGGGGTTGGGCCGGGACGGTCAGCAGCTTGGCGTAGTAGTCGTTCATGAACACGCCGTCCGGGTCCAGACGGTTGCGCTCGGCGACGAAGGCGTCGAATTTCGGATAAAGCGCTTGCAGGTCGGCGGCGGTCTTGTTGTGCAGTTTGCCCCAGTGGGGGCGGGCGCCGTAGAACGACGCGAAGCGCTCGAAGCCGAAAAAGTATTGCTCGTGGGGCATGGAGCGGTACTGGAACGCACCGATGTAGCAGCTATCCCGCCCGTGGGCCGGGCTCATCCACACATCCTCGCCCTTCACGAAACGCACCTCGACGATAAATCCGATTTGGATGTCCGTGTTGTCGATGAACTGGCGCAACTCGCCGATCACCGACCGGCCGTGTTCCACGGGCACCGCCAGCTCGCATTCCCAGTGGCGCACATTCGCCGGATGCAGAAACACCTTGTCGCTACGATCCACGAATTCGAATTGCTTGGGCGTGAAATCGACGATCATTTCGTTGAACTTGGGGATCGCCCGGAATCGGCGGGAATACAAAAACAGACCCGCCTCCAGCATCACGTTGCGCATGACGATCTGCTGCATCCAGCGGCTGTATTTATCGACGCGGCGCGGTTTGTCCGTCCGATTCTGACGCATGACGATGCAAAACTTCGTGTGGGGGATCCACCAGAATTTGAAGTGGTCGTTTTGTTCGACGAACTCGTCGAGGCGCTCGAGCACGTCGGAAAGCTCCATGACTTCCTCATGGGCCTCCAGATGAAATGCCGGGACGACATTGAACGTCACGGTCGAGATCAGGCCGCAGCAACCCAGTCCGCAGCGCGCCGCCTCGAAGGTGTCCGGATTTTCCGTCGGGGAGCAGTGGATGACCTCGCCGCGTCCGTCGATGATGTCCAACGCCGCGACCTGGCCGGAGAGGGTGCCGTATTTGATGCCGGTGCCGTGCGTGGCGGTGGAGACCAGACCCGCCACCGACTGATGGTCGATCGTCCCCAGATTGGGGAAGGCCAGACCCGCCTGGGCAAGTTGCTCGTTGATGTCGCGCAGGCGGATGCCCGCCTGGGCCGTGACGGTCATCGAATCCCGGTCGATGGACAGGACCTGGTTGTACTTGGACAGGTCGAGCAATTCGCCGTCGGTCTGGGTGATCGCCGACCAGGAATGTCCGCCGCCCACGGCCCGAACGCCCGTGCCTTCCGAGGCCGCCTTGCCCACGATTTCGGTCAGGTCTTTCTGCGTGACGGGCGTATGGACGGCGCGGGGCCGTACCACTTGGTTTCCCATCCAGTTTTTCCAGACCGCTTGACCCATGGGGAGCCCTTCACCGAGGACGACTCAGCGCATGGCCGAATCCTGGCTGCAATTCTCGACGGCAATTCTTGGCGAACAATCGAGCTATCATACGTCAAAGCCCCCGTGGGGGAAAGAATTTGACGCGCGAGAGGAATTCAAAATCGGGCAAATTCAGGCCCTTGTGATCCAGGTTGCCGGAAAATTCGACGCATCGCTCCAAACCGGTCAAGAATTCATCGCGGAATGTCGATAACACTCCCAGGGTTGAGGTCTTTGACGACCATTTTCAAACCCGCCATTTGATCGCGGATGATGTTCCGCACAACGAGGGGGATCACGATGGCGGCTGCGCACGACGAAAACGAAGGCATGTCCGTCGCTGTCCATCTGGACGAATACGGTCGCTTCCGCGAGGGCTGCCACAGCCTGAACTGCGTTACCGAAGATCACATCCAAGCGGCTTCCGGCTTTCTTTCCGCCAGGGAATGGTTATCGTGGCGGGCGGAGGGAAGCCAAATTGTCGAGTCCCGACGCCGACAGACTTACTGACCGACAGTCCGACCTGGACCCGACCAAGCCGATCATCTTCTATGACGGCGTGTGCGGATTCTGCAATCGGCTCGTTCAACTCATCATCAAACACGACCGCCACGACCAGTTCCGCTTCGCCAGCCTGCAAAGCGACTTTGCCCGTGACAGTCTGCTCCCGCTGGGCCGCAATCCGGACGACTTGGATTCGCTCTACATGATCGAGCATCCGGGGACCGACCACCCGGTCGTCTATTCCAAATCCGACGTGTCCATCCGGGTCTGGCCGAAGCTCGGCGGGCTTTGGAAGCTCACCGCCGTCCTGAAGATCGTCCCGCGCCCGATCCGCGACCTGGGCTACGACTTCATCTCCAGCATCCGCTACCGCATCTGGGGTAAGTACGACCAATGCCTGCTGCCCACGCCGGAGCAGCGCGAGCGGTTTATCGAAGTTTAACAGCTGTTTGCGATTTCAGAGCCCCGACGGTCACGGAGGGGTCTTCGAGCGTTTCGTTTTTGGACGGCACGTGGACCGCTTGCTGACGCGCGCGGCTCCGACGGGCAGGGCTAAACGATACGGCACCGAAGGACATGCACGCGCTTCTTGCCGAATCGCAGCAGCAATCGCCCCTGGTCGTCGAAGGCGTCGAGCGAAAGCGGCGCGTTGGGGTCGTCGACCTTATCGTCCCCTAGGCGTAAGGCGCCCTCGTCGGATTTACGCCGGGCCTCGCCCTTGCTTTTGACCAGACCGGCCAGCACGAAGGCGTCGGAGACGGTGAACTCGCCGTCAATCTGACTTGCGGAAATTTCCGTCGTCGGGGCGTTGTCGAAGGCCGCGTCGCCCCGATTCCCGCTAAAGACCGCTTCTGCCGCCGCGCGGGCGTCATTGGCCGCCTCTTCGCCATGCACCAACGACGTCACCAGATGGGCCAGAATGTGGTGAGGGACACGTTTCTCAGGCGCAGATATCAACATAACAGCCATATCGTCCAAATCGCCGTCGCCGATATCAGTAAACGCCTTCAAGTACTTAATCACGTCCGCGTCCGTCGACTTGAGCCAGAATTGGTAGAACTCGAACGGGCTGGTCTTGTTCGCGTCAAGCCAGACGTTGGACTTGCCGTCGTCGCTCTTGCCGAACTTGCTGCCGTCCGAGCGCGTGACCAGTTTGCCGGTGATGCCGAATGCGCCCTTGCCGGTCATGCCGCGGATCAAATCCGTACCGGCCACGATGTTGCCCCACTGGTCCGAGCCGCCGATCTGGAGAGTGCATCCGTATTCGCGAAACAGGTGGAGGAAGTCGTAGGACTGAAGAAGCTGGTAGGTGAATTCGGTGAAACTGATGCCTTCCTGACGCTCCAATCGGCGCTTGACCGACTCCTTGGCGATCATGTCCTGAAGGCGAAAATGCTTGCCCACGTCCCGCAGGAAGGTGATGAGGTCGAGCTGGTGCGTCCAGTCGTAGTTGTCGACCATGAACGCGCTGTGGGCCTCGGCCACGCCCGGCTCGACGAACTCGATGAACCGCGAAAGCTGCTCCTTGATGGCGTTGGCGTTGGCCTCGATCTGCTCCCGGGTCTGGAGGGTGCGTTCTTTGTCGCGACCGGACGGATCGCCGATCATGGCCGTCGCGCCGCCCACCAGCGCGATGGGGCGATGGCCGTATTTCTGAAACCGGCGGAGCATAATCACCACCGCCAAATGTCCCACATGCAGCGAATCGCCGGTCGGGTCGAACCCGGCGTAGACCGTCACCTGGTTCTTGGCCAGGTACTCATCAAGCTCGGGGTGCGTCTGGTCGGCGACGACGTTGCGGGTTTTCAGGTAGGTCAAAACGGAATCGGCCATGTCGGTCCTCGGCGGTTCACACAGGAGTTCATTCAGAGGCAAATCGAAAACCGTTCGGCTGCGTCCACGTCGCCGCCGAAAGGAATGGAAGGCTAGAAAGGCCGGCGAGGCAAGTCAAGCGCCGTCGTCGTTGCCCGTACGGTCGGCATCCAGCGCTTGATTGAACGGGTCGTCCAAGCCGCCTTCCGGTTCGTACAAGCCTTCGCGCCGGATCACGACGCCGATCGTCCGCAAGATGATCTTCACATCCAACCAAAGGCTTTGGTGGTCGGCGTACCATGCGTCGAGCGCGAGCTTGTCGTCCCAGGACAGGAGATTGCGGCCGTTGACCTGAGCCCAGCCGGTCAGGCCGGGGCGCACGCGCAGGCGGCGGTGCTGCTCGGGGGTATACCGTTCGACATGGTGCGGCAACGCCGGGCGCGGACCCACCAGACGCATTTCGCCGAGTAGGACGTTGATGAGTTGAGGTAGCTCGTCCAGCGACCAGTCGCGCAGGAAGCGTCCGATGGGCGTGATGCGCTCGTCGCCCGCGGTGACGTTCAGACCCAGGCCCCGGCGTTCGGCGTCGACGACCATGGTGCGAAATTTGCGCATGTGGAATAAGCGTCCGCCCAGGCCCGCGCGCTCGGGCGAATACAAGACCGGGCCGCCGTCGTATGCTCGGATGCGCCAGGCGAAATAGAGCAAAAACGGCGAGAGGATCAATAGCGCGACGGCCGCGAGAAGGCGGTGGAGCAGGCCTTGCAGCAGGATCGGCCACCCCCCGGCGGGTTCGTCGCGGGCGCTGTCAAAGACGTCCAAAAGCTGTGCCGCGAGTTTGGCGCGATCGAATTTATCCTCGGCGATTTCCCTCGCGCGTCGGGCCATGGATTGCAGGCGCGCGCGATCCGATGCCAATTCGCGCAGTTTCGCGGCGGCTTCGTCGGGACGGTTGTGCGTCCAGTAGATGCCCGCGCCGCCGTTTTCAACGATATCGCGCACCCAACCGGGGCTGTTGGTCATCTGAGGCAGTCCGCACGCCAGATAGTCGAACATCTTATTCGGGCTATTGGTCGCGAGCACGGGCAGGGGGGCGAAGATCGTGACGCCCATGTCGCAGGCGCCAAGCACCCGCGCGACTTCCTGGCGAGGCAGCGGTCCGGTGAAGACGACGTTCGTCAGATCTTTTTCCTTCGCGAGAGCCCGCAGGCGTACGTCCTCCGGTCCTTCACCCATCAGCAAAAAAACGAAGGGTGTCGAATCTTCCCGCACCGCCTCGGCGACGCGCAGCAGATCCGCCAGATCGTTGGCCGGACCCATCGCCCCGGCGTAGGCGATGACGAAGGCGTCGGCGGGCAGATCGAAATGTTGCCGTAATTCCTTGCGCGACATCACGTCGGCGGCCAGATCCAGGTCGCAACTGTTGGGGATCATCGAGACCCGCGCCGGATCGATCCCGGTGGCGACGACACCTTCCACCATTCCCGGCGACAAGGCGTTGATCCGCGCCGCACGCCGATAGATCCAGCGTTCCAGCGCCGTCAGCAGCCATTTGGCGACCGGGTGGCGGATGACGCCCAACTCAATGGGAGCGCGCGGCCACAGGTCGCGGACTTCGAACACAAACGGCACGCCTCGCAGCCAACCGATAACCGCGCCGGTGATGCCGACCGTCAGCGGTGTGCTGCTGGCGAAGACGACGTCGTGGCGTGGGAGCAGGGCGCCGTAGAGCGTCGAAGCAACGAGGAACATCGCGAACGACAACGCGCGGCGGGCGTAGCCCATCTTCTGAGCGTAGGCGATACGAAACGAACGCACCTCGATCCCGTCGACGATGGAGCGGGCGAGGAAGTCTTGCTGACCCGCCATGTGGGAATAGTGGCTGGCGGTGGTGAGCATGGTGACTTGATGGCCCGCCGCGACGAAGCGCTTGGCGAACTCGTAGCTGCGCGTGCCGGATTTACCTTCGCGGGTGGAGAAATATTGGTCGACGTAGAGGATGCGCATTTTACGTCCCCATCACGTCGTCGACCGCCGAAGCGACCCGGTCAGGCGACAGGTCGGCCAGGCACATCCGCGTCGGATGGACGCACCCCGAATAGGGGCCCAGGTCGTAACACGGCACGCACGGCCGTTCGGCGACAACAGCCGTCCGGCGCGGTCCCCAAGGGCGCGTCCGGGAGACGACGGAGGGTCCGAAGACGGCGACGGTCGGCACGCCCGACGCGGCGGCGAGGTTCATCAGCCCCGAGTCGTTGGAGACAAAGAGGTCGCAGAAGGCGAGCAGGCCCAGCGCGTCGGCCAGATCGCCCCAACCGTCCATCGGCAGCACCGGCGTCGCGGCGAGATTCGCGATTCGTCGTCCCGCGCCGCGCTCGGAGGGGCCGTCGAAAACGATCGTCGCCAGCCCGCGCGTGCGATGCATCCGCTCGGCGAATCGGGCCAGGTGGTACTCGGGCCAGCGTTTCTCGATGAAATGCCCGTCGCTGCCGGGATGCATGCCGACGTAACGGGCCGCCGGGTCGAAGCCGTTGTCGCGCAGGAAGCGCCGGGCATTGTTTACCGCGCCATGGGAAGGCAGGAACGGCGGCCAATGGGCGTTCATGTCGGTCGACGCCCCGGCAAGGCGCGCGAGGGCGGCGTTGTGCTCCAGGTCGTGCAAGCCGTGGTCGGCCGGTTCGGAATGCGTCAACAGACGCTGGGCCGCGCCAAGGGTCCAATGGGCCAGGCCGATGCGCACCGGGATGTCGGCCAGGGCGGTCAGGAGGATGGACTTTTCGCCGCTGGGGTAAGCCAACACCGCCGTGTCGTATCGCCGCCTTCGCAACTCGGCCACCAGGCGCCCCCGGCCCTTGAGACCGGCAAAGCTCGCGGCGTTGGAGGCGAGAGTGTCGTCCACGGCGGGGTGCGTCGTGAGCAGGGTTGCGGCGCGGGGAGAGGTGACGAGCATCTCGACGCGCTCGTACCCGGCCAGACGCAAACTCGCGGCCAGGGGCAAGGCCAGCAGATTGTTGCCGATGCCCTGCAGGCTGACGATCAGCGCGCGCTTAGGCATCGTCGATCACTTTGCGATAGGTCTCGACGTGCTGCCGGGCCATGACTTCCATGGTCCGTCCGGCGGCCAACTCCCGGGCGCGGCCGGAGAGGGAGGCGCGCAGTTTGTCGTCGGTGAACATCATGACCAGGGCGTCGCACAGCGCCGTTTCGTCGTCGGGGGCGACGGCGAGGCCCGAGTCCATCGCGATCTCCGGTAGGCTGGTCACGTTGCTGACGATGCTCGGCGTGCCACAGGCCATGGCCTCCTGGACGGGCAGGCCGTAACCTTCATAGGAGCTGGGCAGGCACACGCAACGCGCCGCGCGGTAGCAATGCACCAGGACGTCGTCGGGGACGTTTTCCACGATCACCACGTCCCGGCCCCGGCGCTCGGACAAAAGGCGACGTGTCGAGTCGGTCAGGTCCTCGGAGGATCCGACGAGCACCAGCGACGAGTCGCCGTTGAGCGCGCCCGATTCCTTGGCCTGGAAAAACGCGCGCAACAACCGTTCCTCGTTTTTCTGGCGGCCGAATTGTCCCACGAACAGGGCGAAGGATTTGCCCGCCATGCCGATTTCGTCCAGCACGTCCGCGTCCACCGGGCCGGGGGTGAACGATGTGTCGTGGGCGATGACGTTCACGTCGATGCGTTTCACGTCGATCCCCAATTGCTCGACGATGGAATCCCGCGCGGCCTCCGACGTGGTGATGACGCGGTCCATGCGTCGGGCCAGGCCGTAGCGCAAGCGCGTGCGGGCGGCGGATCGGAATCGGGAGGCGCGCGTGGCGGCCTTGTATTCCCCCGATTGGCGAGCCAGGTCGAAGAGGGTGAAGACCGTTTTCGTGCCCCGCACCGGCGCCGGGTCGAGCACGAAATGCACCAGATCGAACGACTCGGAGTTGCTGCGCACATGGACATAGCGACGGCGGGAGACCTCCCGCGCCGCCGGGCCGAACCCGCGCAGCAGCGGCGCCTTGCGATAGGTCATGCCTTCCGGCAGCGCCATGGGCAGGTGGCGCTCGAAGCCGAAAATCTCCACCGCCACGTCCGGCTGGTGCGTTCCGAGCGCTTCGACGAGGGTCATCAGGTAACGCGCCGACCCGGTCACGCGGGCGGTCACGCAAGTGGCGTCGAGCAGGATGCGCATTCGGCTCACGAAGTCATCATCTCCAAGGCGGCGTCGGCGACGCGATCCACGTCTATGCCGGTCATGCACGGGTGGCCGTCCACGGAACAGACCGGTTTGTGGCAAGGCGCGCACGGTACGCTTTCGGCGATCACCCGCGCGCCGGCCGGGGCCCAGCGTTGGTGTTCGTTCGTCCCGCTCATGATGGCCAGAACCGGGCAGCCGACAAGGGGGGCAATGTGTCCCGGACCGCTGTCAAAGGTAATCAGCAAGCGCGCGCCGGCGACGGCGGCCATCAGACCGGCGATGTCGGTCATCCCCACGCGGTCGATGACGTTCTTGTTCTTGGCGAAGGTGCCGATCTCACCGACGTGCTCCGGACCGCCCAATAAAACCACGGGTCGCTCCCGCGTGGCGAGACGATCAATCAACGACAGGCACCGATCCAGCGGCCAACGCTTGGCCGATTGCCGGGCGAAGGGATGCATCGCGATGTACGCGTCCGGCAGATCCAGGCCTTGGCGCGCCGAGGCGAACGAGGCCTTCAAATTTTCGCTCAACGCGTAGGGTTCGACGGGCAGACCCAATTCGCGCAACGCGTTGGCGTGGTTGTCCCATTCGGGTTTGTCGTCGCGGGGCGGCAGGAAGGCGTGGGACGCCGGTTGTCCGAAGATGCGGTGCGTCGGCGTGGCGACGTACTTCGCGCCGAGGAAACGCATGGCGCCGATGTCGCGAAAATCGTGGCGCAGATTGACGACCAATTCGAATCGTCGCGAACGGGCCCAACGAACGTAGGACAACGCCGCGCCCGTCTTCCACCAATAGACCTGGGGCAGGTGCCGCACCTCGTGCACCAGTCCCAATTCGCGCCAAACAGCGTCGGGGCCTTCGAGCATGGCGGCGGCGAAATGGGCTTCCGGGGCGGCCCGCCGCAGGGCATGCAGCGTGGGAACGGCCGTCAGGACGTCGCCCAGGTGGTCGGGTTTGTGGATCAACACGCGACGCAGTCGGGATAAGTCGAGCGGGGAACGGCCGGCCATGATGTTTCGCCTACGCCGCGACGGTGTCCGCCGTCTTGGCCTCGGACTCGCGCAGATGGTGCAGGTTGATGCGATACAACGCCGTCGTCATGGCCCAGAGCATGACCATGATGAACGTCGTGTGGTGGGGCTTGAAAAGGAACGAATCGAAAAACGAGGCTCCCAAGAAGAAAGTCCATGCCATGAACAGGCCGACGGCCATGCTGCGGATTTCCGGGTCGGCGGCGATGCGCAGGTTGGCCGTGTGGCGTTTCCACAGGCGGGAAAGGAATGCGATGAAGGCGGTGAAGCCGATGATGCCGGTGCCGGTGATGACGTCGATGTACATATTGTGGGGCGAGCCGTAGATGCGGGTGATGCCTTCCTCGATGGAGTAGCGGCCGTAGACGAAGGCGTAGTTGTTGTAGCCCACGCCCATCAGCGGCTGCTCGAGCATCACGTTCACGGCGGATATCCAACGCACCAGGCGGGCCGTCCCCGACGAGCGCGAGACTTCCACGACCACGTTCAATTTGCCCGCCACGTCCATCTCGGAAAAGACGTACGTTGCGCTGAGCAGCGCGATGCCGGTGAGCAGGAAGCCGACGACGGTGATCTTTCGCCAGCCCATCTGGCCGGTCAAAATCAGCATCGCCGTGCCGAACATGACGCCGACCCAGGTGCCTCGGTTGAGCGTGGCCACCAAGCAGGAGGCGATCAGGAGAATCACGGCGGCGCGGACCAGGCGCGTGAGTTTGGTGCGTTGCAGGCCGGGGTAGGTGACGGCCAGGGCGAGCATGGCGGCGTAGTACAAACCGGTGAAGCTCGTCGATCCGGCGATGGAAATCATGCGCAGGAAATTACGTTTGTAGTAGATGTACGCGGGCTTCATCGTGAGGATGTAATAGAAGAACGGGCTCTCGGTCAGGTAGATGTACCAGCTCACCAGCGCCATCGGTACGGCCAGAACGATCAACGCACGCATCAGGCGCATGACCTGGTCCTTGGTCTGAAGGGACTCGATCATCACGATGTAGAACAGAAACAGCCACGTCAGACGGATGAGATCCTTGAGGACGTACATAGTGCTGTGGGGGGAGATCGAGAAGACCTTGATCATCGAGACGACGGCGATGCCCCAGAAAACGGACATCGGTCCCAGCACCGCGTCACCCCGGGGAACGAGAGGACGCCGGGAGAGGATGTTTCGCGACATGACCGCCGCGATCGTCACCAACACGAACGCGTCTTCCACCGACACGGCCCACGGGCCGGGGATATCCAACCCGAAGTTCGGTACGCACATCGCCGCCGGGGCCATCCAGAGAATCGACTCCCGCTTGAAAAACAGCAGGGCGAACAGGCCCAGGGCGACGACCATGAGGGGGACGCCGAAGTCGTGCTCTGCGATGGCCTTGCCCACCGCCCAGCAGACGCCCACCGCGATCGCGACAAAGATCACGCCGCGCGTGTCCTTGTGCGTCTGGATGCGGGTGATCCACTGGGGATAGGTGGTTTCGGTCAACGGGCGTCCTCGCGTGTGATGATCGGGCGCTATCTTATCGCGACGGGCGGGATGTTCAACGTTCCGCCATGGCCGACCAAACGGCGGTCAATTGCTCGGCGACCCGACGGTCGTGGTAATGCCTCTCGACGCGGGATCGTCCGGCTTCGATCAGGCGGCGGCGTTCGTCGGGCTCTTGGGCGAGGCGATCGAGGATTTGCGCGAGGCCGTCCACATCGCCCTCGGGGAAAATCACTCCCGCTTCACCGACGACCTCGGGGATCGCGCCGCTGCTTGAGCCGACCACGGGTACGTCGACGGCCATCGCCTCGATGAGGATATGGCCGAATTGCTCCATCCACCCGCGCGTGGTGCGGCTCGGTAATACGAGCACATCCATGCCCTTGAGTTCGGCGGCGACCCGGTCATGGTCCACGGCGCCGACGATGTTGATTTGGGACCGCTTGGGGCTTTGCGCGGCCCGTTCGATCACCGCGTCCCGGTCCGGGCCGTCGCCGACGATGACCAATCCGGCGGGGGCGGAGCAGCGGTCAAAGGCGTCGAACAGATCGAAAATGCCTTTCTTGCGATCCAGACGGGCGACGAAACCGACGACGAACGTGTCGGCGGTGTAATGGCGATTCGGGGCGATGTCGCGGGCCTCGGCCGGATCGATGCCCACTTGGGCGATGACCGATGCCGGGCCGCGATAGCCGTCCCGGGCGGCGGCGTCGCGGGCGCCGGTCGAGCCGCAGAAGAGGTGGTCGATCTTGCCGTAGTTCCGACGCATCGCCACGGCGTGGGGGCGCAGGCCGGTGGGGATGTTCTCCCAGACGAATTGCGTGAGTCGGGCGGCGGCCGGCTTGCATCGCGCGACTTGCAGGGCGACGCGCGACCCCGCCTCCGCCTCCACATGCACAATGTCCGGCGCGAAGTCGGCCAGCGCGCGCGTCAGATCGGCGTCGTCGAAGCGGTACTTGCGAACGTGCCCCTTGCCGACCGCCGGGAGCAAGACGCCGGGCAGGCCGTCCTCGTCCTCGAAGGGCTTGTCACCGAAATCCCGCTCCGGCCAGGTGCGCGGCGCGATGAGCGTCCATTCCACGCCCAGGTCGGACAAGTGGCGCAGCTTGCCGCGATTGAACGCCACGACATAGGTATGGCCGACGATCACGACGCGCATGCGAGGACCTTGCGATAGTGGTCGATATGTCGCTCCGCGATCGCGGACCACGCATAGTCGCGAGGCACCGAACGCACCATGCGCTCCCGCCAGGCATCGATGGTCGGGCCCCGGTCGGCGAGGGCGCGGTGCATCGCGTCGGCGAGGGATTCGGCGGTGGCGACTTGGGCTTCATAAGGCGAATCGACGGCGCGGATCATTTCCGGCAGGGAGCCGACGGCGGTGGCGACCACCGGGCAGCCGCAGGCCGCCGCTTCGAAGACCGGCAGTCCGAAGTTTTCCTGAGCCCGCGTGGGCAGGACGAAGACGTCGGCGTGGCGGTACAAAGCCGGGAGCAATTCGTCGGCCACGTAGCCGAGAAAATGCACCTGTTCGGCCAGTCCCAATTTCGTGACTTGCGCTTCCAGATCTTCACGCCGAGGTCCGCGCCCGCCGATATAGAGCCGCGCCTCGACCCCTCGTTTCCGCAACAACGCCAGCGCGTCGATCAGCAGATCCACCCCCATCCGATGCACCAGCCGCCGCACCGTCAGGATCACGGGGCGGTTGTCCCCGGCATCCGCATTGCCGCCAAGCCACGGCACCTGTGCGTCGAATTCGTTGAGTGTCGCGGTAAAACGCGTCGGGTCGATGCCGCCGGGGATTTTCGTCACCTTGTCGGCGACGCCGGGCGCCAGTTCGTCGATCATCACGCGGCTGTAATCGGAAAGGGGCACGATGCCGTGGGCCATGCGCAGGTTTCGCCGCTGCATATGGCGTTGCAGCGCCATTTGGCCGTCCAGGTAGAGGCGATAGAAGGGCGACGCGCCACGCCGAAGGGCGTCGGCCTCCACGGCGAACTCCTTGTCCCAAGGGCCGTAAAAGCTGGCGACAATCGGCCGTCCGGCCCGGGCGAACGCTTTGAGCGCGCCATATGAGGCGAGGGTGAGATGCGTGTGGAGGATGTCCGGCGGATCCTCGGCCAGCAGACGGCGGGTGCGTCGCTCGACCTCTCGGACGTAGGACCAATAGACGCGAGGGGCGAAGCGCCGGGCCACGTCGTACCGGATGACACGGATTCCCTCGACGGTTTCTTCGGGAGCGGTGTCGGGCGGGCGGCGGGTCAGGACGGTGACGCGGACGTCGCGGGCGACCAGCGCGCGGGCCAACTCGTAGGTGACGCGTTCCACGCCGCCGATTTCAGGGGGAAAGGCGTCGGTGGTGAACAGGACGTGGCCGGGCTCGCGACCCGTCAAACGGCCCATTCCTCGCACACGTCGCAGGGCTTCATCCGGTTCCAGTGGCCGCCTTCGTGCAAGCGGCGGTAGGCCTGCCAGGTCTTCGAGCGCCAGATGTCCTTGAGGCCCGGGCCGTCGCCTTCGGCGGCAACGCGGTCCACTTCCAGTTTGTAGAAGACGTCCTTGCAGCACACCGTCACGCGGCCGTCCCACGAGATGGACATATCCTTCCAAAGCTGCCGACAGGCGATGCGCGGCTTGGCGCTCTTGAATTCATCCAGGCGGATATCGTCGACCTGGCCGCCGAAGGTGTCCACTTCCTTGATGAGGATTTCATCGGTTTCGCCCAGCAGCGGCGCCCAGCGTTCGCAAAAGGCGTCGAGCTCCGACTCGGTCTGGGGCATGGCGAGAATTTGCAGCGACACATGGGGACGCAGTCGCCCCAACTCCTTCTTAAGCCGGATCATGCGCTCGGCGTTTTCCATGACCCTCTCGAAATTCGCGCCGATGCGGATGGACTCGTAGGTCTCTTTGCTCGCGCCGTCCAGGCTGATGATGATGCGCCCCAGAGCCCCGTCTTCGATGAGGCGGCGCGCGCGCTTTTCGGTCAGGGCGGTGCCGTTAGTAGAGAGATATACGTTGGGGATGCGCGCCTCGTGGGCGATGACGATGAAGTCTTCCAGGCGCGGGTTGAGCATCGGTTCGCCCAGGCCCATGATCGCCACGTTTTCCAGCAGCAGCCGGTGATCGGACAGTTCGCCGACGATGCGCCGGAACAAGGCCTCGTCCATCATGCCCTTTTCCCGCTCCATGACCGGATACGGGCACATCACGCACGCCAGGTTGCATTGGTTGGTGATTTCGATGTGGACGGCCTGAGGGAAGGGCAGCAAGCGGAATTTGTCGTTGCGACGAAGGGCTTTGCGCGTGACGGCTCCGGCCACCTCGGTGGGGGTGCGATAGCGCAACTGGGTAATGCGACGCACCTGTCCGCGCAGCCCCGGCTCCACGGTTCGGGAGAAGTACTTGATCTGACCTCGCGTGACGCGGCCTTCGTTCACGATTCGTCCTTCGGCGCGCTCTTGCGCACGACCAATTCGGCGGTGATGTCCCGGGCGGGCAACATCCACGCCAAATAAAACTCATAGAAATCTATCTTCCAGTTGGCGAATCGATCAATGCCTAAGTACCGAAAAAACCGTGCGAACGACAAATCCACCGACCGCAGGTCAAAGGGCGCGTCGGGGATAAGCGTGTGGAAGGTGTGGTGATGCTCGAACAGATAGCTGCGGGCGATGGCGAACGAGCCGGACGGACGCCACTCGGGCGCGTCGGCCAGTAATTCCAGGAACCGGGCGGAAAAGGCATGGCGGTGCGTGGGGTCCAGATAGGAACTGCGGTTGGAGTAGTGGGGCGTGATGATACGCACCACCGCGCCGTCGCGGCACACCCGATGGATTTCGCGCAAGAACGCAGGGACATCGTCCAGGTGCTCGATGATGTGGCTGGCGACCACTTCGTCAAAGGAGGATTCGTCCAGGGGCCAGGGGGTTTGGCGCAGGTCATGCACCAGATCCACGCCCTCGAAAGGCGCGTGATCGACCCCGAAAAATCCGGGGGTCTTTCGCGGGCCGCAGCCCAGATCCAATCGTCGAAGGTCGTTCACGGGTCCCGCCGGCCTACGCGCGCTCTTTCAGGAGCCCGGCGCCGCGCAAAAACATGCGGGCGTCGGCGAAGAGGGCTTCGCGTTCCATCGCCAAAAGCAGGAGGGTGAATACCAGGGCAAAAACCGATCCCTTTAGCGCCAGGGCGGCGTAAATTCCCGTCACCGGCCAAATCGCCAACGCGGCGGCCACGGCGACCAAACCGCCAAGGCATGCCACGATCACCGGTCCGAATGCCCTGGCCGACGAGAAACTAACATAGCCGGGCACCTTTTGATAGGCCAGAAACACGCCCAGGGCCATGGCCGCGTCCACCGAGATAGCCGCGCCTTCCGCGCCGAACATCCAAACCATGGGCGGCCCGGTGACGACCACGATGATCGCCTGATAGACCAGGATGCGGCTGGAGATTTCCGGGCGGCCCAGGGCGGTGAACAGCTCGCCGCAGTCGTCGTATATCGGTCGCAGGCACGTGTAGACCACCAGCAGGCGCAGGATCAGCACCATCGGCTCCCACTCGTTGCCGAAAACCAGGGGCACCAGTTCGGGCGCGATCAGGGCCAGCAGCACGCCGCCGGGGGCGGTGAGCGTCAGGATCAGACGCAGGACACGCATGAACGCGCGGGACAGGCGTTCCGGGTCGTTCTGCAATTGGGCATAGAGAGGGAACGCGACGCGCCCGACGATGTGCGTGACCATGGCGGTGGGGAAGACGGCCAGGGCGTAGGCGCGGGCGTAGTAGCCCAGGGCCTCGGCCGAGTCCAGGCTGCCGACGAGGAAGTCGTCGAATTGCAGCACGGTGAAGGTCGCCAGACCCGCCAGCCACATGGACCAGCCGAAGGTAAAGAACCAACGGATGGATTTGTAGTTCGTGCGCCAGCCCGGCATGGGGGGAGCCAGCCGCCACGCCCCCGCGGATTGAATGAACCACGCCAGCGCCTGCTTGCCGAAAAGAGCCCACCAACCCAGGCCCGACATTCCCAGGACGATGCCGAAGGCGTTGGAAACGACGACGTTGAACACGTCCAGCTTCACCAGGGCGGTGAATTCGATTTCCTTTTCGAGCAGGAGACGCGGCGTGTCGCCCACGTTTTCCACGATGCCGAACAGCGCCAGCAGCAGGCACGCCGTGGCGATGTCGGGGCCGTAGTGGGCCTCGATCAACGGGCGGCCCAGCAGCATCAACGCGATGGAGAAGATGCCGGTTCCGGCCAACAGGGTCAGGTGGGCCGGGGCGATGCGGTCCAGATTTTCCCGCTGGTGGATGAAGGCGTGGTTGAACCCGAATCCGAAAAGCTTTCGCGCCAGCGTCAGGAAGAACATGCCCATCGCCAGAATACCGAATTGGTCCGGCGCGATCAGGCGCATCAGGACGATGTTCGCCCCGAAGTTGAGGATCGTCTTGGCGTACGTCCCGGCCGCGACGCTCAGCGCCTGGCGAACCGCTTTGGCGGCGACGCTCAAGCCCGGTGCTCTTGCAGGAAGTGGCGGTAGTAGTGCCGTTGGCCGCGAACGGCCGCCAGATCGGCCGACAAATGGGCCAGGGGAGCCAGGGCGAGGGCCGACAACGGCGCCTGGGGGAAACGACGGTGAACGGCGGTGAGTTTGCCGTAGTCGACAAGCATGCGTTTGACGCACGCGGCGCGGGCGCGGGTCAGCGACCAGGGCGGAACGGCGTCCGGCTCGTCGTCCATGTGAAAACGCACGGCGCTCCCGCGCTTGAAGAATGTACGCTTGAAGGCGGCTAGGTCGTCGATTTTCAGGTGCGTCGTTTCGATGTCGGGGGTGCGTAGAAGGCGATATCCCGATTCCAACAAACGGCGCGTCAGGTCGGCGTCGGCTCCGTGGATATAGCTTTCGTCGAAGCCGCCGACGGCCTCCAACGCCGCCTTGCGAATCGCCATGTTGTTTCCGTTCAGGCAGAAGTGCGTGTAGTCGCCTTCCAGCACGAACTCCCCCTCGAATTCATGGACGTAACGCACAATCTTGGCCGTCTCGACGACGGTCCACGCCGAGGGGATCAAGTTGCCGCCCACGCCGTCGTAGCCCCGTTCGAAGTGCGTCTGGTATCGGGGGATCCAGTCGACGGGGACGATGCAGTCCGAGTCGGTAAAGAAAACCCATTCGCCGCCGGCCGCCTCGATACCCGAGTTGAGCGCGGCGGCCCGTCCTCGCTGAGGCAGGCGTAGCACGCGCGCCCCGGCGGCTTCGGCAATGGCGGCGGAGTCGTCGGTGCTGCCGTCGTCGGCGACGATGACTTCCAGATCGGGTCGTCCCATGTCCGCCACCGACGCCAGGGTGCGCGCCAGCGTTTTCGCCCCGTTGCGACAGGCGATGACAAGGCTATAAGGCGTGGAAGCGGGATCGGCGGTCATGAAAAATATGCCCAAATTCGCGGAATGCCCGGTCAATTCGCCGGGATCTTAAGCGCCTTGCATGAGCGAACGCAAGGACTCCTGCGCCGCCTTGGAGATGCGGGGGCTGTCGTGCTCGACGTACTTTTTGACCCCCTCGACGGCGGAGGCGTCGCCGATCTCGCCCAGGGCCACCAGACAGGCGTGCACCAGCGCTTCGCTCTCCTTGGCGAACAGGCCTCGGAAGCCGCCTTTTTTCAGGATCGGCAGGATGGATTTCGCCGAGGAGGCGTCGCCTACGCGGCCCAGGGCCGTTATCAACTCCACGGCGTAGCGTTCGGTCTGGGGCGTGATTTGCAACTCGTTGAGGGTCTCGGAAATCTTCGTCGCGGCGCGCGTCGCCTTGGTCTTCCCCAACTGATGCAGGATGGACAGTTTGATGGCCTCGGGCTGTTCGTCGTACGAGGCCAGGATCGCGTCGATGGCCTCCTCGCCGCCCATGCGGGTCAGGGCGCCGACGGCCACCATGCGTACGCGCTCGTCCGGGTTGCGCAGGTGGGGGACGATGGCCGGGATCGTGGACGAATCGTTGATGTCGCCCAGGATGCCGATGGCGTTGCGGGTGATGAACCACGGATTGCTGGTCTTTACCTGGGCCACGAGCGGGTCCACCGCCTCGGAGCCGAAGCGCGTCAGGATGCTGATGCACCGCTTGCGTACGCGCATATCGTCGCTGACCTTGAGGATTTCCAGCACGCCCGGCACGGCGATCGTCGGGCTGTAGCGCTGCACCAGTTGGGCGGCCAGATCCATCGCCTTCTCGTCGCCGTTGCGAATCACGGTGAGCATGCGTTCCAGGGATTGCTCGTCATTGATGAGCGTGCGAATCGCCTGCTCGAGAAATTTCTTGAAGTTCTCGTTTGTCGTCTCCTGATGCAGTCGCGTCAGGAAGCGCAGCAGGTTGGAGGCAAGCTGGAAGTCGCCGAGTGTCACCAGGCGCGAGAAGTCGGCGACCATGGTCGCCAGGATGCGCGCGTAGACCACCGCCTCGGGTTCCTGCTTGAGCTGGCGGGTGAGCAGGGCGATCGTGTCGTTAATCAGATCGGTGCGCTTGAGCATGATGAACGACTGGTTGACGCGCACGAAGGCGTTGACGGTCGCCAGTTGGATGTCCCGATCGGGGTTTTGAAAATTGCTCGCGACGCGCTCAAGCACGCGACGCAGGATGTCCACCCGTTTGTGCTCCAGCAGGCGGCCGGCGACTTCGTAAAAGTGGTCGAGGAACTCGTCGGATAGGAAGAACTCGGGCTTCTTCGAGAAGAGCCGCTTCATCTTAAGAATCAGCAGGCTCGACTCGGACTTGCCTTCCTTGGTGATCACCCGCGCCATGGACAGCGCCCGCTGGGCTCGATCGGCCAGTTGGGCGCGCTCCTGTTCACGAGCCACGCGCAGCACCTGCTTCAGGACGGTTTCCGATTCCGCGATCTCCTCGATGTTGATCGAAAAATCGTCGGCGGACATGCCGTCGATGATGCGGTGATATTTGCGGATCATCACATCCAGCACGGCGGATTTTTTCTGCGAGCTGATGCGTTCGAGAATCTGAGATTTCAAATCGATGCCTTCGGCCGTCTGGATGCGTGTTTCCAGAATGCGCGCCAGCGTCAGTTCCTTGAAGTTGGTGACGACTTTGAGAAAGTCGTTAAGCAGCTTGGCGCGGATCTCCGGGTTCTTGAATTGGACGATGACGCGACTCATTTCCTCGAAGGTCGCGACCACTTTTTTGACGCGTTCCTCGAGTTCGCTGTCGGATTCAGTGCTGGAATGATGCTCGGCTTCGATGGTCTTTTGGGGTTGGGCGTCGGCGCCTTCGATATCGAGCTTGGGACCGGACGCGACCAGTTCCCCCATGGACGCCGCGCCGCCTCCCGATCCCGATCCGCCCGCGCCCCGGACGCCCGATTCCTCTTCCTCCGCCGCGACGATCCATTGCTCCATGGCCGCGGTGATGGCGGCGCCGATTTTGTCGAAGTCGATGTGCTGGGCGTCCTGGAGCTTGTCGTAGTCGATCTCTTTTTTGAGCTGGTTGAGTTGGGCCTCGGTGAGGTTGAGTTTGTCGGAGGCCAGGCGCGAGACGACGAAGTTGAGCACCGTGCCGTCGGTGACGTCGGCCGGGTTCACATTGCCTCCGCCCATTTGCGCCAACGCTTCCAGGCGGGCCTGATCGGCGACGCCCTGGCCCTTGGTCAGGGCGACGAAGACCTTCTCGTCCGGGATGATGTTCTTGACGCCCTTGCCCTTGAGCTGTTCGTCCAAGGGACCGACGGCTTTGATGTCCTCCGGCTTTTCCCCGAACACATGCAGGAACGAGAGCAGTTCGTCTTCGGTCAGGCCTCGGTTGAACGTCAAGGAGCGCACATCCCGCGCGATCATCGAGTCAATAAAGGTCTTCATATACGCGGCCGTCTGGATCTTGTCGTTGAACGGCGAAGAATTGACCAGAAGGCGGCGTTCGGACTCGGTCAGCGTGAACGAAGCGGTAGCTCCGAAAACCGTGTCCACCGCCGCGAGGCAGCGTTCCAGCGCCATGTTCACGATGGACGACCCGGCCGGGTAACGCTTGATATTGACAATCGTTCCGTTGAGACCTTGCACAAAATCGCACAGCGCTTTTAGCAGCGCCGGATCTTGCATCAAGAGGGAGGTGGCGGCACCGTCGTCACTCATCGTCGGGAAAATCCAAATCAGTCGAAATTGAAATGTGACTCGAAAATTCTAAGACCCCCGCGCGCGAGCGTCAACTTCCCCAAGGTTCGCAATAAACGAGGAAAACGGGCCTTTCGTGCGATTTGGGCGTTATCCGGCGGGGGCGAGATCGTAGAGCTTGTTGTAGAGTTGCCATGTGGACCAGACCTTTTTGACGTAATTATTGGTTTCCTTGTACGGGATTTCCTCGATGAACAGGTCGCGCGGCAGATCCTTCTTGTTGCGCAGCCATTTTCCCACCACGTCCGGCCCGGCGTTGTAGCTGGCGATGGCGCAGACTTCGTTGCCTTCGAAGCGGTCGAGCATGGCGCGCAGATACCAGGTGCCGTAACGGATGTTGACGTACGGATCGTAGAGGTCGTCGACGTGGAAATCGGCGTCGCCCAAGGCGTCGGCGATCCGGTGGCCGGTGCGCGGGACGATCTGCATCAGGCCGATGGCGTTGGCGGGGGAGACGACCCAGGGTTTGACGCGGCTTTCGTTGTAGATCACCGAATAGATCAGCCCCTCGGGCAGGCGTCGGCGCCGGGCATACTGATGCACCGTTTCGCCGAAGGAGCGGGGATAGAGAAAGCTGTAGTAGGTCTGCCCCATGGGCGCCGCCAGATTGCGGGAGAATTGGTACATGCCCGTCCGGCGCTGCCCCGCCAGATTCAGCGCCTGATAGTAGTGGCTGCCGTATTGCAGAAAACGCAGCCAGGCGTAGCGCTGGTCCAGGGACGATTCGTCGGGCAGGTCCGGCATCTCGCGGATCACGGTCGACGCATCCTGCGGGCATCCGAAACGTGCGAGCTTCAGCGATTTTTCCACCATGGGCCGAAGAGGTCGCGGGAACATCCCGGCGTCCAGCGCGGGCGCGGGCGAGCCGTCCTTGTTGGTTTTTTCGAAATCGTCCTCGGCGAGTTTCGGCTTGACGCCCAGCGGCTCCAGGCGCTGTGCCGACAACATGCCGTAATAACTTTTGGGGACCTTGTTGGCCTCCTTGTAGTCCTCCAGCGCGCCCTTGCCGTCTTTTCGCATCTGGCGGATGCGCCCGCGCCAATAGTGGTAGCGATCCGCGTCGCGGGAATGGCGGAAGTCCTTGATGAGCCGCGACAGGTAGCTTTCCGCGACCGCGAGTTTGTTGCATCGGAAGGCCGACCACGCCGCCAGCCACGTGAGGTATTCCCGCTGGCTCCCGGTGGGGCGTTTGAGGCGATTGGCGAAGTAACGGTAGGCGGATTCGTAGTTGTTGTCTTCAAAATCGAGCCACGCGAGCTGGTAGCGCGTCGACGGGGCGTAGCCGCTGGAGGGGAAGCGCTCGATCAGCTTTTCGAACGAGGCCCGCGATCCGACGTTGTCGCCGATGCGTGTCTGCGTTTTGGCCAGGCGATAGAGCGCGGCGTCGGCGTGCTGCTCGCGAGTGCCTTGGGCGATAAGGCCCATGACACCCAGGGCCACGTCGTTGTCGTGGTTATAAAACGCCGAAAGCCCCAGTTGAAATTCGTCGCCGATGCTCAAGCCGCCGCGCACTTCCCGTTTGGCCTCCAGGGCGGGCTGGATCTGCCGATGGCGCCCGGCCTTGAGATGCCCGGCCAGATAGCGATCCACGTATCCGGCGTACCAGCCCGGGAATTCATCACCGTGGGTTTTTTTGAGCAGGGCCTTGTGCGCGGCGAACGCGCGATTGGTGAAGCGATCCACGCGCCGGGCGTCCATGACCTTGCGATAGGCTTCGAGGGCTTTCCCGTTCGCCCCGGCCGACTCGTAGGCGACGCCCGCTTCGTAGTAGTACTCGGTGTAGGTGGACGACGCGGAGCTTTTGTCGGCCAACGATTCGAACAGGGCGGCCGCCGCCAACCCGTCGCCGGATTCCCGCAGCAGCCGGGCGCGCCAGACCGTGCTTTCGCTCAGGAGTGGCGAGTCGGGATAGCGCTGCCGGGCGGAGGCGAGGGTGTGCAGGGCGGCGTCGGCCAACTCGGCCCGTTCCTCCCCACGCACCCGATGCACCGCGCTGGCGTCGTCCAGCAACGGCGCGGCCGCCTCGGCGTGCATGAAATAGCTCAGCGACTCCCGCGCTTCGCCGCTTCGCAGCAACGCCAGCCCGAACAGGAAATACGCGTCCGCCCGCTGCTGGGCCGTGGCGTCGGTGCGAACGAACTTGGCCGCCTCGTCCATGGTGCGTCGGTAGCGTCCGGCCCGCAGCTCGGCGGCAATGGCGTCCAGGCGTTCGTCAAAGACCGATTCGGTCGACGCCGAGGCCGGGAATGGACCGGACACGACAGCCAAGACGGCGACGAGAAGGACGGCGGCGAACAACGGTCGCATCGACGCGCGTCGATCGACGGATCGGGGGAGGGAGCGGGCGGTGCGGTTCATAAATCCATGCACACCACATTTTCCCCACGCACGCAAGCGGCGTCCGGACGGCGGGTCAGGGGACGCACGCCTGATCACCGGCGTCGAAATATTGACAAGAAATATTGGAAGCAAGGCCCATCGGCGGATTCGGCAATTTCTCCCGTTGAATTGCGACCTTGCTCCGCGTCGGGCCGCACGGTGGTGAACGGGTTTTCAAATGTGGAATTCGTGGCATACCTCTTGCTTAACGAGGGGTGGGACGCGTGCGTCCTTAATGGGAAGATGCAAGGGAGCCGTCGAGAAGATGAGTGCCGCATCCAAGGGGTCGCTGGAAGTCGGCGTGGAGGCCATGGCGCCCCAGTTCGACACGTGCTGCCCCCATTGCAACACCACCTTCCGACTGGGCCGGGACGCCCCCCTGATCAAGGTCGACATCCAGACCCTGCTGGCCGAGCGCGCCGCCGAGCAGGCCAAGAAGAAAGACGATGAATTTCAAGCCTTTGTGGTCAATAAGCTGCTGGACAAGGACTTCCAGGTTCCTCTGCTTCCCCATGTGGCGGTCAAGGTCATGCGCCTGACGAGCGATCACCATTCGTCCATGCAGGACATGGCTCGCGTCATCATGACCGACCAGGGTATCGCCTCCAAAATCCTGCAAATCGCCAACTCGCCGGTCTATGCCGGTAACGAGCCGGTCAAAACGGTCAGCCAAGCCCTGGTGCGCATCGGCCAGACCGAGATCCGCAACATCATGCTGTCCATTGCCTTGCAAGGAAAAGTCTTTAAATCAAAGGGTTACACCGAATTGGCCAAGGGCCTGTGGGAGCACTCGGTGGCTGTGGCCTTCGCGTCCCGCGTCGTGGCCAACGCCTTACGAATGCCCAAGGAAGAGGCATTTCTTTCCGGTCTGATGCATGAGTTGGGAAAGATGGTTCTGCTCAACATCATCGAGAAGGCCGAGCGCCAGTTCAACGTGGATTATCACGCCAACCGTCAATTAGTTGACAAGATTTTGAATCGCTACCACGGCAACGTCGGCGAAATGGTGGCCGAAAAGTGGGAGCAGATGCCCGAAGAGCTGCTTCGCATCCTCGTGATGCATTCCTACACGGTGGATATCGCGGCGGCCGACCGGATGATCGCCGTCGTGATGGTCGCCGACGACATCGTCGAGCGAAGGGGCATCGGTCCGGGTGAGCCCAAGGAGATCGAACTCAGCGAAGGGCCGGGGGCCAAGTCCCTGGGGCTGTCCGCGGATGCCTGCGCCGAGCTCGATCGCCGATTTGCCAAAGCCTACGACCAAGCACAGGGGATCTTCGTATGATCCGTTCCCGAATCTGCAATGTCTTTGTTCACCGGGCGATCGGTTTGGCCATGGCCCTCGCCATGCTGGCGGCCGTGGGTTGTTCCAGCCAGGTGGTCAAGGTGCCGGTCAATCCCTACGTGGACCCGGACGTCAACCGGCGCGTCATGAAACGGGTGGCCGTGCTGCCGTTCGTTGTGCCCGAACAACTGCATTTCGATCAGGGGGGCGAGGCGGTCAGCATCCAGGCGACGAATCTGTTCATCGCCGAATTGGCCGAGGAAGGCCTCTACGATCTGGTCGATCCGGAACTGGTCCGCGCGGCTCTCAAGAACCACTTCCCCAACCCCCGTGACTGGATTTTCCAGGGCTCGCCGCGAGAAGCCACGCGCATCGCCCGGGAAGTCGGCGCCGACGGTGTGGTCTTCGGCGTCATCACGAACTACATCCACGGCAACCTCTCCGACAGCCGCTTCGAGGTGGAAATCTCCGCGATCGAGGTGGCCGGGGTGGTGACGGTCTGGCGGGTGAAGGAAGTGCTCATCGGACGGGGCGGCAAGAAGCTTATCAACGAAACGCCCGAGTCGGTGCCGCCCAGCGAGCTGGCCGAAGTGGCGGCCAAGGACGCCGCCGACCAGGTGCGGCGCATTCACGAGGCCGGCGGGCCGATCAACGTGGTGAGCATGTCTTACCGCCAGAAATGGGGGTACGGCCTGATCGCCGGGGGTGCTCTGAGTACCGCCGCGGCTCTGTATTATTACAACCGTTCCGAGGAAGCCTATCGACGGTACAAGGATTCGGACAACGACAAGGATATCGATCGCTACCGAGATCAGGTGGAGGTCAACGACCAGGCCTGGCAGGTATTCGGGCTTTTGGGGCTGTCGGGTTTGGGCGCCGGGACGTATCTGGTGCTCACCGATCAGACGATGAAAACCGCCGATATCGCGGACAACGAACCGCGCTTCGCCATCGCGCCGACGCTCATCGAATGGACGCCGGGCGTGCTGCTTTCCTGGCGATTTTAGGGGTCAGCCACCATGGGACGTGAAGATCAAGACGCGCTCAATACCCGGCACATCGCCGCTCTCGGCCAGATGTGGCTGGCGCTGGTGTTCTTTTTGCTGACGGCCACCTGTGCCCGCGACTTCGAGCGGCCCAGCACGAACGGCGGCAGCTCGATGACCGTCGATTCGGTCTCGCCCAACTTCGGCTCGTCCGCCGAGGAGGTGCAGATCAGCATTCGCGGCACCAACTTCGGCGGGACCGTCTCGGTTTTCATCGGCGCCTCGGAATGCACCGCCGTGGACATCGTTTCCGGCCAATTGATGACCGCCGTGGTGCCGACGGGTATCGAGGAGGGAACCTACGACGTGCTGGTCACTTCGCCTTCCAAGGGGACGGCGGTGGCCGAGGCGGCCTACACGGTCATCGATCCGAGCGCGCTGTACGTCGGGTCCATCACGCCGAATCGAGCCATCAACGACGTGTCGACAAGCGTTCTGATCGCGGGGCAGAACTTCATTTCGCCGGTGGTTGTGACCCTGGGCGACGAAGAGATGATCAACGTGCAGTCCACAACCGCCCTTCAGATCGAAGGCATTGTCCCCGCCGGAATCGCCGGGGGGATCTATGACGTGCTCGTCACCAACCCGGACGGCACCGTCGCCACGCTGGAAGCCGGTTTCGAGGTGGTGGACGCCGCCGCGATCCGCATCGACTCCATCGACCCGACGACCGCCTCCAATGCGGAGGATGTGAACCTGTCCATCCTGGGCGCCAACTTCGTCTCGCCGGTGACGGTCTACTTGGGCGATGTGGCGCTGGACGATCCGGAGCCGGTGGTGCAATCCAGCACGCGCATCGCGGCCGTGGTGCCGGCGGGTCTGGCGGCGGGAGTGTACGACGTGACGGTCGAGGACGAGGACGGCATGTCCGACACCTACAGCTCCTTCACACTCACCGAGGGCGACGACGACGACGACGATGACGACGACGACGATGATGATGATGACGATGACGACACCGGCGACGACGACGTCGTGTGACGTCCGTCGAATCGGTCTGTAAAATCCGATTTCCTTCGCGGCGTTCAATGGTTTAGAGTGGGCGCCGCGATGCATCTTTCAGGCGGTTAGGGCCATGGCCGGCGATAAGAAATCCGAAAAACTCGGCTCTCACGAATGGGAGCAGACGCAGCTTCAAATCCAGCGCGGATTCGAGGCGGACATGATGGTCCACGATCTGTCCAACACGATCGGCGGGCTGATTGGCTACGCTCAACTCGCGGAAATGACCCAAGAAACTCAGGATCTGCTGGAATGCGCCCGACGGGTGAACGGATCGCTTCAGGAGGGTAAGCAGCGGATCACCGATTTCAAGACCCGCTTCGGCGGATCCCGCACCCCGGTGATTCTCGCGCTACGGCCGTTCATCGAGGCCCTGGCCCAGGAATTGGCCGATGAATGGGGCGAGGACGGACCGCAACTCATGGTCGATGTTCCGTCCCGGTTGATGATCGGCGAAAAATTGACACTTCGCCGTGTCCTGATGGCGCTTCTGACCAATGTCGCCGCCCACGCCAAGTCCGGTGAGAAGGTATCGATCAAGGCGGCCGTCGACGGCGGCGAGTTGGTGCTCACCCTGGGTCTGGAAGGGCATAAGGCCGTTGAAAATTCCGAGTTATCGGTGACTTATCCGCTTCGCGGCGATCACGCCCGACAAATTGAAGTCGATGTGATGCAGATGAACGGGGTGCATTCGCGCCATGGGTCCAAGCTTGGCGCTCCCGTCGACGAGATGCGATTCACCCTCTGAGCATCTTCCCGGTCCGACGGTCTGACAGAACTTGGCTTGGTTCGGGCCGCTTCGATGTCAACTTCTTGACAAGGCTTCGGCCGATTTGACCGCAAATCGACGGTCCCCACCGTCAAAAAACCGCGCTACCGACGTCTGAATCTCCGAAAGTCTTTCTCGTAAACCATCATAATAACAAGTGGTTACGTTCTTGATGTTCCCGGCGCGGACGCCGGGCGTGACGGCATTTCCAGTCGCGTGGGCGTGGCACAACGCTTGCAGAAATGGGCGTCGCATCCCCATGCGGGAGCCGATTTCGAAGTTGGACGTCAAAACGCGAGGATCCAAATGGCCACGGACGAGTTGAACAGCGAAGAAGCTCCCGGAATCGAAGCCGCCGGCAAAAAAGGCGGCGGGAGCAAGAAACTCATCATCATCGGTGTTGTGGCGGTCCTGCTGCTGGGCGGAGGCGGGGGCGCTTTGTTCGCCACCGGAGTGATCGGCGGTTCGTCCGAGGCCGAGGCCGCGGCGGTTGCCGAGCCGATTCGCCTGCCCACCGAGGCGCGCCCGACGGTTCCCCTCAAGGAATTCGTCGTGAACCTGGCGGATGTGGACAAGGCCAAGTACCTGAAGCTGGGCATCGAGTTGGAAGCGGCCAACGCCGAAGTGGCGGCGGTCATCGAGCCGTCGACCCCGGCTATCCGGGACTCCATCGTGGAGCTGCTTTCGTCCAAATCCTACGCCCAGATCCGCGACGCCAAGGGCAAGGCCCGTCTGCGTCAGGAGCTGTTGGTCCGCCTCAATGAAATCCTGGGCACCAACGGCATCACGCAGGTCTATTTCACCGACTTCATCGTGCAGTAGGCGAGGGTTCGATGAACCAGGTTCTCTCCCAAAGTGAAGTCGACGCTCTGCTCGAGGCGGTGTCCTCCGGCGAGATCGAAGACGACATGCTCGACGAGGCGGCGTTGGGGTCGATCGAGGGCTCGGTGGCCCAGACCCCCGGCGCTACCCATAAACGCGGCGAGGTCCGCAACTACGACCTGACCAGCCAGGACCGCATCTTCCGTGGGAAGATGCCGATGCTCGACGTGATCCACGAAAAGTTCTGCCGGGACTTTCGCGGTATCTTGTCCATGGACCTGGGACGCATCGCGGATATCGAGCAGCACGAATCCCGGCTGATCAAATGCCAGGAATTTCTCAACAGCCTGCCGCTGCCCTCGTGCCTGTCGGTGTTCAAGATGTCGCCGCTGCCGGGCAACGGCGTGGTCGTGGTCGATTCCCAATTCGTGTTCACCATCGTCGACATCTTCTGCGGCGGTTCGGGCAAGAGCGCCTACCGGGTCGAGGGGCGGGACTTTTCGTCCATCGAACTGGGCATTCTCAAACGCATCGTCGTCTCGGCGGTCAAGGAATTCGGCAAGGCCTGGCGGCCGGTGTTTCCCTGCGACGTGGAATTCCTGCGGACCGAGATCAATCCCCAGTTCGTGTCCATCGCCCACCCCAACGAGGTGGTGGTGTGCCTGTCGAGCACGGTGGACGTGGAAGGGGTGACGGGCCGGATGAAGATCGTCTTTCCCTACTCGACGATCGAGCCCATCCGCGAGCGCCTGTCCAACACCTTCGTCGGCGAAAAAGGCGAGTTGGACCGGATGTGGAAAAACGAGGTGCGCAATCATCTGTGCGACACGTCGGTGGAACTCAAGGCCGTGATGGGCCAGATCCAGATGTCCATCGGCGATGTGTTGAATATGAAGGTGGGCGACGTGCTGACCACCGATCGTTTTAGCGACGCCCCCTTGGATCTGCTGGTCGAGAACAAGGTCAAGTACAAGGTCGAATCCGGAGTGGTGCGCGGATACAAGGCCCTTCAAGTGATGAAAAAGGCGCCCCAGCGCGGGCGTTAGGGGAGAATTCCATGAACGACGAAACGCCGGACAAAAACGTTTCTTCCGACGAGATCGACAATCTGCTGGCCGAGTTCGAGGACGAAGCGGACGACGCCGCCGCGCCGGCCGAAACCCAGGCGGCCCCCTCGCGGGAAGACGCCGAGGAGCGTGAGGCCGCGCCCGCGCCCGAAGCTTCGCGTCGCGAGCCGACGTTGGACGACGGCGCCCCGGCGTTGCCGCCGAGAAGCGACGGCAAGGCGAGCATGCGGGACATGGAGTTTCTCAAGGACATTCCGCTGGTCGTGTCGGTGGAGGTGGGACGCACCAAGCAGACGATCGGTGAACTGTTGTCCCTGGGATCCGGATCCATCGTGGAACTGGAAAAACTGGCCGGCGAGCCCCTGGAGATCTTCGTGAACCAGAAACTGGTGGCCCGGGGCGAGGCGGTGATCGTCAATGAGAAATTCGGCGTGCGTCTGACGGATGTGGTGAGCCACTCCGAGCGCCTGGAAAACCTCAAGCAGTAAAGCGTTCGGCCGCGCGCGAGGCGGCCGATGAAGACTTCCGACAAGGAGGCGCGCGATGTTTCGACAAACCCAAAAAATCGCCCTGATCGCCCTGGTGGCGACGGCCCTGTTCGCCGCGAACGCGTTGGCGGCGGGGACGACCTTGACCAAGGCCGAGAAGGCGCGCCTCAACCATATCTCCGAGGTCAAGGCTTCGCTCAAGGGCGACACCGAGATCCTGGCCTTCGAGGTGCCCAAGAAGATGCGGGCGATCGGCAAGATCCGCCCGACCTTCGACGCGGCCAAAAACGAATTGACCTTCACGCTTCCCGGCAGCTACATCGACGCGGCCAACCAGGAAGTCCCGGCGCTATCATCGGACATCGTCAAACGCGCCACCCTGACGCAGACCGCGACCAAGGACGTGGACGTCACGCTGGCCATCGATCCGGCTTACGATCTGGAGAGCCAGCGTCTGGTCTTCCAACCGACCAACAAGGGTCTGCGCCTGCATCTGCCGAAATATGACGGCTTCGAGCCGACCGCCGACGCCACCGACGAGGAAGAAAGCACCTTCGTCGCCGGAACCATGGGCGCCTCGGGCGACAAAGCCAAGGCGATCGGCGATCCGATCGATCTGGAGAAGCTCTTCGCCCAGGACCAGTCGGGCGCGAACGCGACAACGGACCAAACGAAAACGGCCGCCATCGGCCAGGGCGTTCCGACGCTGGGTTCGACGCTGGTGAAGGTGCTCTCGGCCCTCGCCATCGTGCTGGGCCTGATTCTCCTGTTCGCCGCGGCCTACAAACGCTTCGGCAAGGCGGGATCGATGATTCTGCCCCAACGGTCCGCCGCCCAATTGTCGGTGGTGGCGAGCCTGCCGGTCGGCCTGAAAAAACAGATCAGCGTGGTCGACATCGCGGGTGAGCTGTTGGTGCTGGGACTGGGCGAGGGCGAGATCCGCATGCTCACCCGCCTGGAAAACCCCGAGGCCATCGCCCGTCTGAGCAAAGGCAAGGGCGCGCCCGCCGCCGCGGGCGCCAACGGCTTTAACAACGCCCTGGCGCGCCAGTTGGAGCAGTACGAAACCATCGGCGCCGACAGCCCGGCCAACGACGTGCCGTCTCTGTCGGGCAGCGACACCGAGCGCCGGTTCTTCGACGAAGACGCGATCAACGACGTGATTTCGAAGATCCAGCTTCCGCCCCGTCCCGAGCCCCAGGCGCCCCCGGCCCGGCCTCGCGCCGAGGCTCCGACGCCCCCGACCCCGCCGGTGGCCGCCGGTCCGTCGACCGTGGATTCGGTGCGCGAACGGCTGGCGGGACTGCGTCGGCTTTAGACGAAATCCGATCGGCCCGGCGTCGATGACCCGGGTCAACAATTCCACCCGATGACAAGGTCCGAGAAGGATATGACACCCGAACTGCGCCAAAATCGCCCCCCGTCGAGCCCGGGATTCCGTCTGGGAACCCGCGAGAAGGCGGCGTTGGGCGCGCTGCTGACGGTGCTGTTGTTCTCGGCGCTGTGCGGCACGGCTCATGCCCAAAGCTCGGGCGCGGCGGTGTCCATTCCCAAGGTCAGCTTCGCGGTGGAACCGGCCGACAATCCCCAGGATCTGACCACCGCCGTCAAGATCATGCTGCTCATGACGGTGCTGGCCCTGGCGCCGTCGATCCTGGTGATGATGACGTGTTTCACGCGCATCACGGTGGTGCTCGGCTTTCTGCGCCAAGCCCTGGGGACGCACCAGGTGCCGTCCAATCAAGTCGTGATCGGCCTGGGCCTGTTTCTGACGCTGTTCATCATGTTGCCGGCGTTTCAGAAGGTCTACGACGACGCCTACGTGCCCTACGCCAACGAAGAGATCGGTTACGAGGAAGCCATCGACCGGGGCATGTCGCCCTTGCGGGATTTCATGCTGCGTCAGACGCGGGAAAAGGATCTGGGGCTGTTCATGAAGGTCAGCCACAATCCCAAGCCCACGACCGTCGCTGACATCCCGAACCACGTGATCATCCCCGCGTTCATCCTCAGCGAGCTGAAAACCTCGTTCATCATCGGGTTCATGATCTATCTGCCGTTCCTCATCATCGACCTGGTCATCGCCGCGATCCTGATGAGCATGGGCATGATGATGCTCCCGCCGGTGATGATCTCGCTGCCGTTCAAGTTGCTGATCTTCGTGCTGGCCGACGGCTGGTATCTGCTGGTCGGTTCGCTGGTGGAATCGTTCCACGTCTAAACCAAGGAGTTCGCCCGTGACCATCGAATCCGTAATGACCTTGGCGCGAATGGCCGTGGAGACCTCGATGGCCGTGGCGGCGCCGATCCTGATGGCGGGACTGGTGGCGGGCCTGGGCATTTCGGTGTTTCAGGCCGTCACGCAGATCAACGAAATGACGTTGACCTTCATTCCCAAGATCATCGCCGTCGGCCTGGTCATCGCGGTTTTTTACAAGTTCATGATGAACCACATGCTCGACTTCACGGTGCGCATGTTCACCACCTTTCCCGCGATGATCCGATAAACCCATGTGGCCCGCGTTTCCCCCGGACCAACTCGTCGTCTTCTTCCTGATCTTCTTTCGCATCCTGGCGGTGCTGATGCTTCTGCCGGTCTTCTCGGCGCGCACCGTCTATGACCCGGCCAAGCTGGGTCTGGCGTTTTTCATGGCGATCGTGACGACCAGCTTCCTGCAGGGCCATGACGCCATGCCCCTGGCCAACGACGTGCCGATGGATTTCGGCGGCTTGGTCCTGGCCATCGCGGGCGAGATTTTCCTGGGCGTGACGATGGGCTTCGTCGTGACCGTCGCGATCGACGCGATCAACTACGCGGGCAACGTGGCGGGTTTCGAAATGGGCCTGACCGTCGCCAACGCCATCGACCCGTCCTCGGGCCTGCAAAACTCGATCATCTCCAACTTCTACGTCATGTTCGCCTCGATGATTTTCATCGTCACCGGGCTCTATCTCAAATTCGTCGAGGGCATCGTCGCCGGATTCCTGAAAGTAGGACCGGGACAGGTGATCGTCTCGGCCGGGTCGCTGCATTCGCTGGTGGAGTTGGGAGGGACGATCTTCGTGGGCGCCGTGAGCATCGGCGCGCCGTGGATCATCGTTCTGTTGCTCGCCAAGGTTTCCCTGGGACTCATGGCCCGCACCTTTCCCCAAATGAATGTGTTCTTCGTCGGCTTTCCGCTGACGATCGGCCTGGGTCTGTTCATCTTCGCCGTGTCGCTGCCGTTCGCGTACGCGGCGATTTACGCCACGCTGGAAGGCTCGTTGACGCCGTTTTGGGCGGCCATCAAAGCCGCGGCGCCGGGCTCGTAGAAAGGAGGATCGGTGGCCTCCGAGGACGACCAGGAAAAAACCGAACAACCGACCGCAAAAAAACTGGAGAAAGCGCGGGAGGAAGGCCAGGTCGCCCAATCCCAGGAGATCCCGACAGTCGTTGTCCTCGGGGTCTCCTTGCTGGTCTTCGTTTACGCGGGCTTCTGGATGTGGCAGCGGGCCATCGCCTTGACGCAGGACATTTTCCGTCGCGGTTTGCTGCTTGAGATCGAACCCCAGTCCCTGATGTCGGTGCTCTCGCCTTATGCGTTGGACATGGCGCTGATGGTGTCTCCGTTGATCCTGGCCATCGCCATCGCCGGGTCGGCGTCCTACGTGGGCCAGTTCGGCTTTCTTGTTTCCACCAAGGCCATCACGCCGGACATCTCCAAGATCAATCCCGTCAGCGGATTCAAACGACTGTTCTCCCTCAAGGCCATCTTCGACGCGGTCAAGGGCTCGGCGAAGATCATCATCATCGGCGCCATCGCCTGGTCGTTTGTTCAGGACCGCATTCCGGCGCTGTTGATGTTGTCCGGCATGGAGCCCGGGCAGATCATGAGCGTCTTCTGGCAACTGGCCCAGGCCCTGACCATGCGCGTCGTCGGCGCCCTGCTGATCCTGGCGATCATCGACTACCTCTATCAAAAGTACGATTTCACCGAGCGTCAGAAGATGACCAAGCAGGAGATCAAGGACGAGTTCAAGAACACCGAGGGTGATCCCAAGGTCAAATCACGCATCCGTCGCATTCAGATGGAGATGGCCCACAAGCGCATGATGCAGGAAGTCCCCAAGGCCGACGTGGTCATCACCAACCCGACGCACTTTTCCGTCGCCATTCGCTACGACAAGGAAACGGGCGACGCCCCGGTGGTGGTCGCCAAGGGCGCCGATCTGGTCGCCTTCAAGATTCGCGAAATCGCCGGCGACAACGGCGTGCCCATCCTGGAACGCAAGGAACTGGCACGGGAATTGTACAAAGTCTGCAAGCTGGGACAGGCCGTCCCGATGCGCCTCTACCAGGCCGTCGCCGAAGTCCTGGCTTATGTGTACCGGCTCAATGATCGGAAAGGGAAAACGGCATGAGTGACGAAGCTTTACCGGCCGCCAAGTCTCCCGCGGTGGTTTTGGCCGCGGTCATGGTGGGCATCCTGTTCGTCATGATTTTGCCGATTCCCACCTTCCTGCTTGACGCACTTTTGACGCTTTCGATCACGCTGGGCATCTTCATCCTGCTCGTGGCGCTCAACGCCGGTTCGCCGCTGGAATTTTCGTCGTTCCCGTCGCTGCTTCTGGTGGCGACGCTCTTTCGCCTGTCGCTCAACGTCTGCTCCACGCGTTTGATCCTGCTGCACGGCAACGAAGGATCCTCGGCGGCCGGCAAGGTCATCGAGGCCTTCGGCATGTTTGTGGTGGGCGGAAACTACGTGGTGGGCGTCATCGTCTTCACGGTCCTGGTCGTCATCAATTTCGTGGTCATCACCAAAGGTTCGGGGCGCATCGCGGAGGTGGCGGCCCGATTTACCTTGGACGCCATGCCCGGCAAGCAGATGGCCATCGACGCCGACATGAACTCGGGCCTGATCGACGAGCAGACCGCCCGCAAGCGGCGCAAGGAAATCGAAAACCAGGCCGACTTCTACGGCGCCATGGACGGTGCGTCCAAGTTTGTGCGCGGCGACGCGGTGGCCGGCATCGTTATCACGCTGGTCAACGTTATCGGCGGCTTCGTCATCGGCGTGGCCCAACAGAAAATGGCCTTGGGCGAAGCGGCGTCGGTTTACACGATCCTGTCGGTCGGCGACGGTCTGGTCAGCCAGATCCCGGCGCTGATCATCTCCACCGCCGCCGGTATTGTCGTTACCCGCGCGGCCGGGGATTCGGACCTGGCCGGGTCCATCGTGGGCCAGCTTTTCGGCAAGTCGCGCATCTTCTTCTTCACCGCCGCGATCCTGGGCTTCTTCGCCATCGTGCCGGGCATGCCCGCCGCGCCGTTCTTCCTGCTCGCGCTCGCCGCGTTTCTCTACGCCATGCGACTGCGGGGCACGGAGACCATCCAGGCTCAGCAGGAAGAAGAGCAAAAGCAGATCGAAGGGCAGGTCGAGGCGCCGCCCGAGCGCATGGAAGACCTGCTGGAAATGGACCTGATCGAGTTGGAGATCGGCTACGGCCTGATCCACCTGGTCGACAAGGAGCAGGGCGGCGAATTGCTGGAGAAGGTCAAGGCGATCCGTCGTCAGGTCGCGCAGAAGATCGGCATGATCGTTCCGCCGATCCACATCCGCGACAATCTCCAGCTCAAACCCGGCCAGTATCGCATCCTCATCAAGGGCGTGGAGATCGGCTCGGGCGAATTGATGAACGACAGATTTTTGGCGATGGACGCGGGCACCGTCGATAAACCGATCAACGGCATCCCGACGACCGAACCCGCTTTCGGCCTTCCGGCCCTTTGGATCAACAAGAAGGACGCGGAAAAGGCCCGTTTCTCCGGCTACACGGTGGTGGACCTGGCGACCGTCATCACCACCCATCTATCCGAAATCTTTAGGGTTCATGCCCACGAGCTGCTCAGCCGTCAGGACGTCTCGGAGCTTCTGGAAAACTTCGGCAAGAAATATCCGAAGGTCGTCTCCGAGTTGGTCCCGAATTTGCTCTCCCTGGGCGGCGTGCAGAAGGTGCTGCAAAATCTTGTCAAAGAGGAGATCCCGGTGCGGGATATGCTGACGATTCTGGAAGCCCTGGCCGATCACGCGTCGGTGACAAAGGATCCGGATATCCTCACCGAATACGTCCGCCAGGCCCTGGCGCGCACCGTGACCGACATGCACGTCAACAAGGACGGCACCCTGGCGCTGGTGACGCTCGACGCGTCGCTGGAGCATCGCCTCACCGAGTCGGTGCAAAGCGCCGGCAACACGTCCTATCTCAACCTGGATCCCGAAACCGCCCAGCGCATGATCCAATCGCTGGAGGCCAGCATGGGCCGATTCAGCAATATGGGACTGCGTCCGATCCTGCTGACCAACCCGGTGGTGCGAGGCCACCTGAAGCGTTTCCTCGAAAAGTTTCTGCCCAGTTGGGTGATCTTGTCCCACAACGAGATTCACGCCAAGGCCAAGATCTATTCGCTGGGCACCGTGGAGCTTTAAGATGCAGATCAAGACCTATCGCGCCCCCAGCATGAAAGCCGCCATCGCCGCCGTCAAAGAGGGTCTGGGCCCGGATGCGGTGGTGCTGTCCACGCGCACGATTCGCGGGGACAATCCGCTCCTGGGCAAGAGCGCCATCGAGATCACCGCCGCCCTGGACCCGGATGTCGCCCGCGAAGCCGCGGTGAACGCCCGTCCCAAGGACACAGGGCGCGTCAATGTGATGCTCGACGACGGGCCGATGGGCGCCATGGCCGACACCCTGATCGCCGCCAGCACGCCGTCTCCCGCCCGAAGCAATGGGCACGCCAACGGCCGAGCCAACGGTCACGGCTACACCCACGACGGCGCCTCGGCGTCCCATGCCCCGATCAAGTCGTCGCGCGACCTGATGAAAGAGGCGCGGGATCGGGCCCTGCGTGGGGAATTCACCGCCGAGCCCGGCTTGCAGGACCGCATCGAGCTTCTGACCGAGCAAGTGCAGCGCCTGGCTCAGATGATGGGGCAGGGTTCTCCCGAACAGGCCCGCGCGGCCCAGGACCTGATTCCCTCCCTGGCTGACATCGCCCGCACCTGCGCCCCGGAGCGCCCGGCGGCCTATGACGCCCTGATGGCCCAATTGCTCGACTCGGCGGTGGAGCACGAACTGGCCGACCGGATCATCCGAGACGCCATGACCGGCGTGGACAATCCCGCAATGGTCGACGATTTCACGGCCCTCGAACACGTCGCTCAGCAGATCATGGACCGGACGCACCTGTTCGATCCCTTCGAAGCGGTCGGCCAGCGGCAAGTGCGTTGCGCGTTTGTGGGCGCGACGGGGGTGGGAAAAACGACGACTCTCGCCAAACTCGCCAGTTCTCACGTTCTCGATCGCGGCCGTCGGGCGGCGTTCTTTACCATCGACACCTTCCGCGTCGGCGCCGTGGAGCAGCTTCGCACCTACGCGCGCATCCTGGGCGTGCCGCTGGAGATCATCCGCAGCGAAGAAGAGATGGCCGAAAAGCTCGCCAAGCACGCGGACAAGGACGGCATCTTTGTCGATACCGCCGGTGTCTCGCAGAAAGACACGCCCCTGATCAACAAGATGGCCGATTGCCTGCACGGCCACGCCATGATGGACATCCATCTGGTCGCCTCGGCCACGACCCAATACAAGGACCTGCTCGAGATCGCCGAGAACTACGGCCGTCTTCCGATCACCAGCCTGATCGGCACCAAGCTCGACGAGTCCAACGCCATGGGCGGCATCTACAACCTGATGCACAAATACAACTGGCCGCTATCGTATTTCACCATCGGCCAGAACGTTCCCGACGATATCGAAAAGGCCACCAGCGAACGGGTCTGCGATCAATTGTTGGATATCACCGCGCATTGATGCGCCAAGCCGAGGGCATGATGGACCAAGCCGTGCAACTCCGCGAACGAGCCCGAGCCGCTCACCAGGCTCAGCGAATGGGCCAGTTTCCCATGGCCGGACCCCAAGCGGGTCGCCCCCTGCGCACCATCGCCGTGACCAGCGGCAAGGGCGGGGTGGGCAAGTCCAATGTCACCGCCAACCTGGCGATCGCCTTGGCCAAGCAAGGCCAGCGGGTAATGATCCTGGATGCCGATCTGGGGCTGGCGAATATGGATGTGTTGCTGGGCCTGACCCCTCGGCACACGGTCGCCGACATTCTCTCCGGCGAAAAGCGCCTGGCCGACGTGATCGTCGACGGGCCGGGCGGGGTGCGCATTCTGCCCGGCGGGTCGGGGCTGCAAAACCTGACGCATCTGGACGAAGACGAGCGGATGCATCTGCTGGCCGAGTTCGAGGCGTTCGAGGAACCGGTGGATGTGATGCTCATCGACACCGGCGCGGGCATCGGTCGGAACGTCACCTATTTCACCACCGCCGCCCAACAGGTGCTGATCGTGGTGACTCCCGAGCCGACGAGCATCACCGACGCCTACGCGGTGATGAAAGTCCTGTCCACGCAGTATGGCGAGAACCGCTTTCTCTTGCTGCCCAATAATGTGCCCAACGAAGCCGCCGGAAAGCGCATCTATCAGGACCTGACCCGCGTGGCCGAGCGCTTCCTGAATATCTCCATTGACCTGGTGGGTTATGTGCCCAACGACCGGAACATCCCTCGGTCGGTTCGGCGTCAACAACCCGTCTCCCTGGCCTATCCCGACAGCCCCGCGAGTCAATCCTTTGACGTTTTGGCGGGACACCTGCTCACCCATGCCAAGCCCTCCGGGCCCAAGGGCAACCTCCAATTCATGTGGCGGCGCGTCCTGGCCGGCGCGGAAGGGGTGGCGTAAGTGTCGTCGAATAATAGGAAAATCCTCGCCGCGATTGTGGCGAGTGTGTTTATTTTGTCGACTGTGACAGGTGTGGCTTTTTCGGTTTCTCCCACAACTGTGATTTTAAGGGCAATGGGCATGGCCTTTGCAGCCGGAATGGGCGCTGGATTGATCATCGTTATCTTCGAAAGGATCTGGGTGAAGTGATGCAGGAAGCCCAATTGCCGCAAGTCACGCTGGAAAGCTGGCAGGACTGCCCGCCGGAACAACGCGATCACCTTCGGGCCGAACTGATCAAGAAGTACACGCCGCTGATCAAGCTGGTGGCCATGCGCATCATCCGCAAACTCCCGCCCCAGATCGAGTTGGACGACCTGATCAACACGGGTGTGCTGGGCATGATGGACGCCATCGAGAAGTACGATCCCAATCGAGACATCAAGTTTGAGACCTACGCCGAATTCCGCATCCGCGGCGCGATTTTGGATGAATTGCGTTCGCTGGATTGGGTTCCCCGGTCGATCCGTTCCCGTCTCAATGAGTTGGAGCGCACCTATCAGGAGCTGGAGGCCAAGCTGGGCCGCCCGGCCACCGACGACGAAGTCGCCCACGCGATGAATCTGTCCCAGGATGAGTATTTCGAGCTGGTCAACAAGGCGAACGGCGTCACGCTGGTGAGCCTGGACGACCTGGGCAACAAGTCCGGCAACAACGCGGCGCAGAAGCGCAATTTCCTGGAGTATTTCCGTACGCCCAACCAGGAAAGCGTCGTCAGCCTGATGAATATGAAGGAAATCAAGAGCATCCTGGCCGAGGCCATCGAGGATCTGCCGAAAAACGAGCGCTTCGTGGTCTCCATGTACTACTTCGACGAATTGACCATGAAGGAGATCGGTCTGATTCTGGGCATCACCGAGTCCCGCGTCAGCCAGATCCACAACAAATGCATCATGCGCCTGCGGGGGAAACTTAAGCGTCGCATGTCCGACATTGCTTCCTGATTCTCGTCACTTCCCGCATACCAACCTTCAAGTTCCGTTCCCGTCCTGCCGATACTTCGGCATGGGACGGGTTCGTCCATTTTGGAGCCGCGGATGCAAGTGAACAGTGAAATGAAAATTCTGGTGGTGGACGACTTCGCGACGATGCGTCGGATCGTCAAGGATCTGCTGCGTCAATGCGGCTTCACCAATATCGTTGAAGCCAATGACGGTTCGACGGCTCTCCAGATGATATACTCGGATCAGGTCGAACTGATTATCTCCGACTGGAACATGCCGAAGATGACGGGCCTGGAACTGCTTCGGGCCGTGCGTCACGATCCCATCACTCAGCACCTGCCGTTTTTGATGATCACCGCGGAGGCCGACGCGGAGCGCGTCGTCCAGGCGATTCGATCGGGCGTGACCAACTACATCGTCAAGCCGTTCAGCGCCGACGTGCTGCAAAAGAAGCTCGATCAACTCTTCGTCAACGAGGCGACGGCTCAGGACGGGGCTAAGAAGGATGGTTCGGCCGATGAAGAGGCCGAGGAGCCGGTCGATGAATTGGACGCCGCCATCGCCGCCGCGAAAGGCGATGCCTCGCCCGGTGAAGAGGCCGAAACCGACACGTCTTCGGAAAACGCGGTGGAGGATAATCCTCAGGCCGCCAACTCGTAGGACGCAGGAGGGCCCATGCCCGACGACCGCACATCGATCGCGCCGATTCGCGAATTGTCGGTGGGCGGCGTCCAGGGAATGCGCCTCAAGCGCCGCGAGGAAGGCCGTAACGACCGTCCGCCTTCCGACGAACACGAACAAGATCCCCCCGACGAACGTGACAGTGAACAGGACGACGTGGTCGAACTTTCCGACGCCGGAAAATTGACGAGCGGCGCCGCCCACTCGGATGCCCCGGTGAAACCGGCGGTCGCGCCTCGTTCGACCCGTTCGTTCGTCGTCGACGAAATCCCTGCGTCGCCCCACCGTGTCGACGTGAAGGCTTAAATCCGTGCGTCCGCCCGATTCCGTTTCCCTCCAGACGGCAAATGCCGGCATCGAACGCGCCCAAGTGTCATCCCGCGCCGTGGAGGAGACAGGTCGCGCCCAATCGCGCACCGGGAACGAATCGTTGACGGAGAACGCGTCGACCGTAAACCGGCAAGCGGACGCCGCCCGGGGCATGCGCCTGCAACGGCTGCCGATCTACCTGGAACGGTTCAGCGCGTATCTTCAATCCCGGCCGGCGTTGCCCGAGGGGGCCTCGGGAATGCTGGTCTGGAAAATGAAGGCCCTGGACGCGCTTTTGGGCAAACTCTTTCCGGTCAACACCCCCAGTGCGACGCAGCTTGAAGCCCTGTTCGCCGCCTTCGGCGTGGAAAAGGGCGGCGGCGTGGAAATGCTCGGTCGCCACGCGTTGATCAATGTTCTGCGTTTGGCGCGTGGTGTCGCGGCGGCGCCGTTGGAGGCGTGGATCGCGCTCTTCGGCGACGACGCCCTCGCGCGGCGGGGTGAATTTTCCAAGGCGTTCGAGGCCTTCCGAGCCCTAGCGGCGACGATGCGCGAGAGCAACGCCCAAACCTCCGCCGATGGTCGCTACTCCATCCAGATCCCGCTCGTCGGTGTGGATTCCGGGCCGATCCGCGTGACGATGCAGCGCCAGGAGGTGGACGACGAACGGCGTCGCGGAGCCAAGCGTCGTCGATATCGCGCGGACGTGGCGGTGGATCTGACAAACCTCGGCCCCGTTCGTGTGGCATTGCTGTGGGATGCGATATTGCACGTCACGGTCTTCGCCCGCGCCGACACGGTGGAATATCTTGAGGAGCAACGGGAATCCTGGTCCGAAGCCCTTTCGGCGCTCGGCAAATCGGTGACGCTGCGCATCCGCGTCGATCATCCCGGCGCGGAGGTTGACGAAGAGGGCGGTTGGAGCCCGGGCCCCGAGGCCGTCCGGTCCCGAGCGGTGGATTTGAAGATATGAGTCGGCGGGACGACAAAGTTTCGACGACCGACGCGGCGCGTACCGAGGCGGCGGCGCTGCGTTATGACGATCAGAAGGATGACGCCCCGCGCTTGGTCGCCAAGGGAAAGGGTCGGGTCGCCGACCGCATCCTGGCCTTGGCCCGCGAGCACGGCGTGCCCATTCATGTCGACACCGACCTGACGCACCTGCTCGGCAAGCTCAAGACCGACGCGCCCATCCCCCGCGATCTCTACAAGGCTGTCGCCGAGGTTCTGGCGCTGCTCTACCGGGCCAACCGCCAAGCCCCGACGCGTCGGTAACTCGCCGCCAACCCTGACCCCAACTCGAATTTGTGTGAACTTTTCGCCGACAAGGCCGAAACCGGCGAAATTTCCTTGTCAAATCGACGGTTTCTCCGCTACTTTCCTTTGATATCTTTTTGCCGCGATTCATGGTCTCGCGGTGGGTCTTAGGGGCGCGACAGCGTCCGAGCAACGTACGCGTGGAGTAAGAAAAATGTCGATGGCCGTTGAACGGCGTTGGCCTCGCCGGTGGTGGCGTTTGGCCGTTTTATGGATTCTGGTCGTGATCTTTGCCTCCGCGTTGGCGGTGGCTTGCGCCGGCGATGATGACGACGACGACGATGACGACAACGCGACCGACGACGACACGACGGACGATGACGACGATGATGACGACACCGCAAGCGACCTGAAGGTCACGATCGTCCTTGGCGACGACGCGTCATCGGTGGTGCGTCTGGCGGCGGAAGACGCCGCGACGATGATGGGCCAAGCCCTGGGGCACACGGTGACACTGGCCTCCGAGGCCGACGCGAGCGACGGCGCCGTGAACATCGTCTTGGATCCGACCTTGGCGGCGGACGGCGTCTTTACCTCCGGCGAAGTCTCCGATATTCCCGCCGAAGGCTTCCGCGCCCGTCGAACCACGCAGGGCGGGGCGGTGGAATTCGTCATCGCCGGGGCCGACGATCGAGGCACGGCTTACGGCCTCTACGACATCGTCGAGGCGGCGGGCATCCACTATTTCCATCCCGAGCAGAACTACATTCCGAGCACGCTGGTCTTTCCGGAAGAATGGGATGTGAATGAAGCGCCCGGCTACGGCCGTCGCGGTTTCCACTGGCACACGATGCATCCCACGCCGCACAGCGAGTTCCTCCAGCGTGATCGGCCGGATTACCTGGAATATGCCAAGCACTTGATCGACTACACCGTCCGTAACAAGCAGAACTATATGCAGTGGGAACTGCTCAAGACGGTCGATTGGGACGCGACCAAGGACCACTTCCGACGCATCGTGGACTATGCCCATGAGCGCGGCGTGGACGTGGGCATCGTCGTGACCTGGGTCTTTGCCCAGCAAAAGGCCTGGAAGCTGCTGCCTTCCACCAAGGAGGAGCACAAAGAGGAACTGCACGAGGGCATCGACCAACTCATGGAAGTGCCTTGGGATCATATTCATCTGGAGATGGGCTCATCCGAATTCACCAAAGTCCAGGACACGCTGCAGGTCACGTGGTTCAACGACACGGTCGAATATCTGGCCGAGAAATACGCGCCCACCGACGCCAGCGTGAAGATTCACGTCTCCAGCGATCAGGAAGCGGAGAATTACGGCGACATCAATTTCAATTTCCTGCCCCAGTTCGCCGATCCGCGTCTGGGCGTCTATCCCCACACGGTGCAGTTCTACGACTTGCAGGGCCGGGCGCCGTCCTACGGCAACGATTCGTTCGAGTTCATGTACGAGTGGATGCTCGGCCGGGTGGGGGAACGCAAGGTCTACTACTACCCCGAGTCGGCCTATTGGGTGACGTTCGATATCAACGTGCCGCTTTACCTGCCGGTTTACATTCCCAACCGCTGGAACGATATCCAGTTGCTCAAGGACGCCGGTATCGACGGCCACGTGACTTTCACCTCGGGCCATGAGTTCGAGTATTGGCTCAACGATTGGACGATCAGCCGGGGCCTCTGGGACACGAGCGAGGACTGGAAGGACATGATCGGCGAGTTCACGTCCATCTTCGGCCCGGTGGGCGGCGACGTGAAGGACATCATCATCGAACTGGCCGAACACCAGGAAGCGACGCTCAACGACGAGGATCTGATTGCCTACCTGTGCGGTCTGGATACGTGGGATGAGCTGGGATTCCTGCTGGGCGCGGCGACGCACGTCAAGCCGATCCGGTTTAAGGATGTGTACGCCATGAGCGCCAACGAGCTGGCGGAGTTCCAGGGGGATATCGTCGTCAAATTGGAAAACGTGGCGGCGAAATACGACGCATTCTACGAACGGGCGACGGAACTGCGCGGGCAGGTTCCCGAGAAGGCGATGCCGTGGTTTGACGAATTCGTCGACAGCCTGGCGATCAACAAGCTGCGCGCCAATCACATGTTCCAACTGTACGTGGGGGCGACGGCGGCCCGGTTCCTGGAACTGGGCATCGACAACGGCAATCCGGACGCGGCCGCCGAGGCCTTCGACAAGGCCCTGGCCATCACCGACGAATTCCTGGCGCTGATGACCATCCGCGAGCAGTCGTTCCGCTATCCCAAGGAAATGTCGACCGCGTGGGAGCGCAGCCTGACGTCTTACGACTACAAATACCTCTGGCACGCCCACACGGCCTATTTCTACCGCCGCTACGAAGCCCAGGCCATCGAGAAGGACTTCAATCCCTTCCTGATGAACACGATCGACGTGATCTGGTTCTTTCAGTAGTCGGGTAGTCCCGACGGACTGACGGATGCCAAGGCATCCTGCCGCTGGCGCGTTGTCGGAACAACCGTGGTCATCGTCGCGTTGCTCCAACCGCTTCTGAGCCGCGACCTCTAGGGAGCGGGTTGAACCGCCCCTGCAACTATTGTTGTCATCCCGAACGCAGTGAGGGACCTCTCGTCCGCTGTCGGTTATCGGCTCCGTCCAATCAGAGCCCCAAGCGTCGGCGCGGGGTCCAAGTCTTTGATTTCACCCAACGCTCTGGATCCCTCCCTCACGGTCGGGGCTCTGAAGGATTATTTAGGGCTTAGCGAAGTTGCATGCGACTCTGACTGCCTCTGGTCCCCTCTGACCCCCCGGCAAAACCTGCCTCGCCCCTCGATATCCTTGCCCCCTGACACGGGCCGTGACCGCCGTCCATCGAAATAATCCTTTGAAATCAGCTCATTAGATCCTCCGAAATCTTGGCACGGGCATTGCTTTTTACGCGTGTGGATAGAGGAGGTTCGCATGAACAACGGTGTGTACGCGGCGGTCCTGGGCTCCCGGATGGAAAATTTCCGGATGGATGTGATCGCCAACAACCTGGCCAACGCCGACACGGTCGGTTTCAAGGCCGAGGTTCCCCGCTTCCAGCAACACCTCGACTACCTGCGCGAAGATTTCTCCAACGCCGCCACCAACGGCACGAACGACGTGGGCGCCTACTTCCAGTCCGTCGGACGCTTCGAGCCCGGGTCCATCAAGACGACGGGACGCATGGGCGACGCGGCCATCGACGGCGACGGGTTCTTCGTTGTGCAGACGCCGGACGGCGGCCAGGCCTTCACCCGCGCCGGCAACTTCCGCATCAACGAGGAAGGAAATCTGACCACCTCGGCCGGTCTGCCGGTCATGGGCGACGGCGGTGAAATCACCGTCGGCGACGCGGCCGAATTCCACGTGGAAAAAGACGGCACCGTCATCGCCGACGGCGCGGCGATCGGCCAGTTGCAGATCGTGGGTGTCGAGAATCCCGAAAGTCTGCAAAAGCGCGGCGCCAACCTCCTGGTTCCCACGCAAGGCACTCAGATCAATGAGGAACCCGAATTTCAGATTATCGGCGAGGCCCTCGAGGGCTCGAACGTCAACGTGATTCGCGAAATGACGACGATGGTCACGGCCGGACGCCAGTTCGAGGCCTACCAGCGGACGATCAAGATGATGGACGAGTTGAATCAGCGCTCCACCTCGTTGGGACGCATCTAGCGAATTTGAACGTCCCTGGAAGGGACGCGTGAAGGAGACCCGATCATGATGCGCGCACTTTGGACCGCCGCGACCGGCATGGAAGCCCAGCAGATGAAAATCGACGTGATCGCCAACAATCTGGCGAACGTGAACACCACGGGCTTCAAGAAGGGCCGGGCGGATTTCGAGGATCTGCTCTACCAGACCCTGCGCGATCCCGGTGCGTCCGCGGCCGAAGGGCAGGCGGCATCGTCCGGCACGCAGGTCGGTCTGGGTTCGCGCACGGTGGCCATCTCCAAGCTGTTCGCCCAGGGCGAGTTGCAGCAGACCACCAACGAGTTGGACGTCTCCATCGAAGGCAAAGGCTTTTTCCAGGTCCTACGCAACGGCGACGAGTTGGCCTACACCCGCGCCGGAGCCTTCAAGGTCAACGCCGACGGTCTGCTGACCACCGCCACCGGGGAGACGCTCGAGCCGCAAATCGAGATTCCCTCCGAGGCGTTGAACGTCGCCATCGCGCCGGACGGCACCGTGTCCGTCACCATGCCCGGCGAGACGGAAGCCGAGGAAGTCGGCACCATCGAGCTGGCCCGCTTCGCCAACCCGGACGGGCTGCGCAACCTGGGCCATAACCTGCTGGCCCCGACCGGCGCTTCGGGCGAGCCGATCACCGGCGTTCCGGGGGAAGAGGGCTTCGGGTCCGTTTCCCAGGGCTTCCTGGAAATGTCGAACGTCAATCTGGTCGAGGAAATGGTGCAGATGATCGTCGGCCAGCGCGCCTACGAGATTTCCTCCAAGGTCATCACCACCGCCGACCAGATGCTGCAATCCGTGTCCCGCGTCGTCTAAGGGAGTTCATCGTGATTCGCCGTCTCGCTTTCGCCATCGTTTTCGTCCTCGCCGCCGGCGCCTCGGCCCTGGCGGCGGACGTCGTTGTCCGTGACGAAGCGGTCATCGACGGCGCGACGATCCGCCTGGGCGACGTGGCGAGCAACGACCTGAACAGCGAACTGGCGTCCATCGAATTGGCCAGCGCGCCCGAGCCGGGTCGGGATTTGACGCTCTCCGGCGCGTTCATCGCCGCGCGGGTGCGTCAGGTTGCCGGGAAGGACGTGGTTCTCCAGGCTCCCGACAAAGTCGATGTGGAGCGTCGGTCCCAGACGTTGGAATGGGACGCGGTCGAAGCGGTCGTTCGCGATTTCCTGATCGAAAAACGCGCCGCTTCCGATCACGATCTGCCCGAAGCCGAGATCAGCTTCCCCCGCCAGGGTCGCCCGCTGACGCTGCCCACCGGGCCGATTACGGTGCATCCGGTGGATGACGGCGAGCCCGCCAAATCCGGCCGCCAGACCGTGCCCGTCCTGATCCAAGTGGGCGACTCTTACGAAGAAAAGGCGAATGTGGATGTGTTCGTCGACGCGCCGGAGACGGTGCATGTGGCGCGACACAACATCGCCCGAGGCCGGGTCATCACGCAGGACGACCTGACCACCAAGACCATCCCCGCGACCAAGGTGCGCGGCCGGGTGGTGCGCGAGCAGGCGCCGGTGGTCGGTCGCGTGGCTCGCAAGGCCATCTCCGCCGGTGAGGTGCTGCGCGAGACGGCCATCGAGGCTGCGCCGGTCGTCAAACGCGGCGACGTGGTCACGCTGGTCGTGCAGTCGCCGACGATCGTCATCAAGGCCTTCGCCGCCGTCGAGGAAGACGGCGCGCTGGGCGAGACGATCCAAGTTCGCAATCTGGATACCGAAGTCACCGTCCGCGCCGTCGTCGCGGATGCCAAAACCGTTCGCGTGGAGTTATAGCCATGACCGCCCAAACAATCGCGATCAAGCGTCCTCAGCTTATTTTCACGGCCGTTCGCGCCATCGTCGCGTTTGTCGTGTTCTCGCTGCTGCTGTCGCTCGGAACGGGCTGCGCCGCCCGGCGTTCGGCCAGCGCCGGCGAACCGCTGGCCAACGGCTACAAGCCGGTGGACTTCGCCGTCCCCGCCGAAGAGGTCCCCCGGGAGCACCGCCGCAGCGGCGCCTCCCTGTGGGTCGATAACAACCAGTCCAACTGGCTCTATTCGGATCACAAGGCCCGGCACATCAACGACGTTGTCACCGTGCAGGTCGTCGAAGAGTCGGACGCCAAGGGCAAGGCCAAGACGAAGACCGACAAGACCTCGACCATCGGCGCCGGTGTCGACGGTTTCTTCGGGGCCGAACAACTGGCCGCTCGGCGCAATCCCAACCTCAAGCTCGACACCCTGGTCGGCGCCAAGACCGGCACCAAGTTTGACGGCAAGGGCGAGACCTCCCGGTCCGGCAGCCTGGTCACGACGATCTCGTGCCTGGTGGTGGATGTTCTGCCCAACGGCAACCTGGTCGTACGCGGCGAACGCAGCCTGACCATCAACGGCGAGGACATCAACATGGTCCTCACCGGCATCGTGCGTCCCCGGGATATCGCCTCGAACAACGTGGTGGTGTCGACCATGATCGCCGACGCGCGCATCGAATACTTCGGCAAGGGCGTTCTGGCCGACAAGATGAATCCCGGCTGGTTCACCCGCGCCTTCGAAAAAGTCTGGCCCTTCTAAGGAGTCCTCGAATGTCGTCCCATCGTCTTATCAGCCTTCTGATCGCCGCCGGAATGATCCTGGCCGCCTCGGGCGCCGCCCACGCGGTGCGCCTGAAGGACGTGGCCAACGTGGAAGGCGTGCGCTCGAATAAGTTGATCGGCTACGGCCTTGTCACCGGCCTGTCCAAGACCGGCGACGGCAACTCGGTGAAATTCACCAAGGCCACCATGGCCAACGTCCTGGAAAACATGGGCGTCACCGTCGATCCCAAGGACATCAAAAGCGGCAACGTGGCCAGTGTGATGGTCACGGCCGATCTGCCGCCGTTTTCCCGCGCCGGATCGCGCATCAACGTGACCGTCAGCGCCATCGGCGACGCCAAGTCCCTGCAGGGCGGCACCTTGCTGCTCACGCCTCTGCGCGGACCGGACGGCAACACGTACGCCGTCGCCCAGGGCGCGGTGTCGGTGGGTGGGTTCGCGGCGGAGGCGAACGGCACGTCGGTGTCCAAAAACCACACCACCGCGGGCATGATTCCCGACGGCGCCATCATCGAGCGGGAGATTCCCTTCGACTTCAACAGTCAGGAAGAGTTTTCCATCGCCCTGAACACCGGGGACTTTTCCACCGTCAGTCAGACCGCCGCGCGCATCAACAGCGAAATCGGGCCGGGCGTGGCCACGGCCGTCGACGCCCGCACGATCCGTATCAGCGTGCCCGAACAATACCGCACGCACCTGGTGAGCCTGATGGCGCGCATAGAGAACATGGAGATCATCCCGGACACCGTCGCCCGCGTCGTCTTGAACGAACGCACCGGCACGGTCGTCATCGGCGCCAATGTTCAGATCTCCACCGTCGCGGTCAGCCACGGCAACCTGCATATCAAAATCCAGACCGCCACCAACGTCAGCCAACCCAACGCCTTCTCCGGCGGCCAGACCGTGGTCACGCAGGAGAGCGCCGTGCAGGCCGCCGAGCAGGACAGGAAGCTGTTCGTGGTCGAATCGGGCGCCACGATCGGCGACCTGGTACGGGCCCTGAACGCCGTGGGCGTCACGCCTCGCGACTTGGTCAGCATTTTGCAGTCGATCAAGGCGGCCGGCGCGTTGCAGGCCCAGTTGGAGATCATCTGATGAACACCGTAACCGCCCTAAGTGCTCAGGATGTCATGGGTTCTCGCAATGTGAGCCTGGCGAATCGGGCGGCGCAGGAGGCGTCCCTTCTTGCCGAGCAGACGGGCAAAATCGACCCGCAGCGGGACGAGGAGCTGTGGGGCGCCGCCGAGGGATTCGAGAAAATCTTCCTGCAGTCCATGCTCAAGCAGATGCGCGAGACGGTCATGCAGGACGAGAACTCCATCGACTCGTCCAACGCCTCCAAGGTCTACACGGGCCTCCTGGACGAGCAATTCGCCGAAACCGGATCGGGCGCCCACCGATTCGGCATCGCGAAAATGGTCCACGATTCCATGGTGAACACCCTCGCCAATCGGGTGGGAACGGCGAATCCGGGCTGAAAAATGGGGGATCGTCGGAATATTGACGATTCCTCCGGGGCATCAAAACCGGTTTCTTGACGCAAACCGGTAGAAACGACACGCGAGTGAGATGTCCCACGAAATGGGACGTAAGTAGCTGAAAAGACGATCTTTGAAAATCCGGAAGAATGGTGGAACGGTCGAATGAAGGCGTCTAAACGCTACATTTCTACCGGGCGAGACGAGCTGTCGTCAAAATCGTCTTAAGTTTTCGCGTCGGGTTCCGATAACATTCATGAGCCGAGGATGATCCAATCGATGGACGTCCCAGATGCTCTTCGAAATTCGGAGGCCCCACGATGAAGATTGGCGATTCTAATAAGATTGTGACGCTCGATCCCCGGAATAACGGCACCAACGGCAAGGTCAACGGCCACGGGGAAAAATCCAACGGCCTGTCCTCACCGTCCAAGACGACGATCTCCGAAATGGGCGGCACGCTCAGCGAGATTCGCGCCGAACTGGAAAAGGTGCCGGACGTGCGCATGGACAAGGTCGAAGCCATCCGCGCCGAAATCGAGGCCGGACGTTACGAGCGCCCCGCCGATGAAGTCGCGGAAAAACTGCTGACCTCGTCGCTGTTCGACTCCTTGTTCATCGGCGCCTAGTCTCCCCGAATACGAGTTTCCCAACAAGGACGTCGCGGCCCGGCCGCGACATCGCCCCAAGCCACCTACTTCCGGATCGGACCCCAAGCCCAAAAAGGGCGGGGAACGAACAACGAAGTGAGGTGGCTTGATGCTTTCCGAATACCGATCGCTGCTGGAGATCCTGCTCAAGGAGCGGGAGACATACACCCGGATCCTGGCCCTGCTTCGCACCGCGGAGAAGGACCTGCGTCAGTATCATAGTGACGAAGTCGCCGAATTCACCACCCGGCTGGAATCGGCCAAGCTCACCGCCGACGCCCTGGGCCAGGCTCGCCGCAACGTCGTGGCCGACCTGTGCCGCCTGCTCAAAATCGACGAGGCCAATGCCAACGTCGCCATCCTGGCCGAGCACGCACCGGAGAACATCTCCCGGGCGCTGCTCAAACTGCGCGACGAACTCAAGGCCCTGGCCGCGGACATCGATCGCCAAAATGACACCAACCGCAACATCGCCCAGATCTCCCTGGCGGTGATCCACACTCTGGGAAATCTGCTCGGACAGATCGCCAACGAACCCTTGACCTACGCGCGGCCGGCGCCGCCGACTCCGCCGGCGACTCGCGTGGATCGGAGCGTCTGACATGCCCGGTATCCACGGAATTCTGCAGACCGCGTCGCGCACCATGTGGGCGTCCCAGACGGGCGTCGAGGTCTCCAGCCACAACATCGCCAATATCAATACGCCGGGTTACTCCCGTCAGCAGGCCCAATTCGACCCGTCCATGGCGATCAATGTTCGGGGACTGATGATCGGCACCGGCGTGGATGTCACCAACATCCGGTCGGTTCAGGATCGTTTTCTGAGCTACCAGATCTTCGCCGGGCAATCGACGTTCTCCCAGGCTGATACGCGCGCCCAAGGCATGTCTCAGATCGAAGAGATTTTCAACGAAGCGGCGGGCTACGGCCTGACGCAGGCGTTCTCCGAGTTTTTCTCGGCGCTGCATGACCTGGGCAATATGCCCGACGGCGAGTCCGAGCGCATCACGCTGGTCGGCGCGGCCGAGAATCTTACGACTCAGTTCCATCAGGCCGACGAGCGCCTGCGTCAGATGCAAAAATCGGCGGACCAGTCCATCGGGATCTCGGTGGGGCAGGTCAACTCCCTGCTCAACGACATCGCTTCTCTCAATAAGAAGATTGCCGAAATCGAATCCGGCGGCCAAAGCGCCTCGGACCTGCGTTCCCAGCGAACGACGATCATGCAGGAGCTGGCGGGATTCGTGGATTTTTCGAGCTACGAGACCGACAACGGCATGGTGAACATCACGCTGGCCGGCGGGTACTCGCTGGTGGAAGGCGCCAAGGCCGGTTCGCTGACCACTGAACGCAACGACGACGGCTTTTTGGATGTGTTCTTTGAAAGTTCGACCGGACGTCGTTCGAACGTCACCGACAAGATCGAGGGCGGCAGCATCGGCGGCGATCTGCAAACGCGGGACGTGGACTGCCAGGACTTCATCGACAAGCTGGATGAGCTGGCCTACACGTTCCTCAACGAATTCAACAACGTCCACAATCAGGGGACCAACCTCAACGGCAACACGGGCGTGGACTTTTTCTGGCACGACGTCACCGGCGGGACCGTCATCGAAGGCTCCGCCCGCACGATTCGCCTGTCCGCCGCGATCCAGGCTGACACGGACAACATCGCCGCGTCGCTGACCGGCGAGCCGGGGGACAACCAGAACGCCCTGGCCTTGGCCCAGTTGGAGAGCGCCAAGATTTTCAACGGCGGAACGTGGACGATTCTCGAATACAACAACTCGATCATCGCCAATGCCGGTTCCCGCGCCCAATCCGCCACCCGCGCCGCCGATCAGGCGAACACCGCGCTGGGGCAGGTGGAAGGCATGCGCGAGAGCCTGGTGGGCGTGTCCTACGAGGACGAAATGGCGAGCCTGATGGAGTTTCAATCGACGTATCAGGCGGCCGCCCGCGTTTTCAACGTGGTGCAGGACATGCTCGATACGCTGTATTCGATCTAGGAAATTCGATTTAGGAAACTCGATTTAGGAAATTCGATCCAGGAGATTTGATCGAAAAAATCGGATGAAACCCCGGCCCATCGGATGGCGGCCGGGCGGGCGCGAGGAGACATAGGATGACACGCATTACGACCAGCCAGATGTTCCAATCTTCCACGGACAACATCAATCGCAATCGCGTTCGCCTGATGCAGGCCAGCGAGCAGGTCTCGACGCTGCGTCGGGTGAATCGGCCGTCGGACGATCCGGTTTCGGCCGCGCGCATCGCCCAGATGAACCAGGCGCTGACTCGGCTCGACCGCTACGAACGCAACATCACCATGTCGCGAAACTTCGTGGACACCACCGAAGCGGCCCTGGCCCAGACCATCGACGATCTGACGCGCGTCAAAGAGCTGGTTATCGACGTGAACGGCGGAAACCTGGGGATCGACGACTTCACCGGCGCCTCCAAGGAAATCGAGGCGATCTTCGAGAACATCCTGAGTTACGCCAACACCAAGGACGGCGAGCGCTACGTCTTCGGAGGCTACGTCACCGACACGCCGCCTTTTGACGACAGCGGGGTCTACCAGGGCGGGGTGGATCAGGACATCGACGTGGAAATCTCCCAGGGCCAGTATGTGACCATCAACCGGGACGGGCAAAGCATCTTTGCGCAGCCCGAGGACGTCTTTACCGTCCTCAACGACGTCAAAGCCGCCCTGGACGCCGGCGATCAGGACTTGATCTCGGCGGTGATCCCCCGCGTCGAGCAGATTCTGCGTCAGACCATCAACGCCCGGTCCGGTTTGGGGCCGATCCAGGTCAGCCTGGAAAACGCTTCGAATATGAACGCGGACCTGGAAGTGGCCTATACCAAAATCAAGGGCGACAACGAGGACGCGGATATGGCGGAAGCCACGGCGAACCTGACGGCCGAGGAGAACGCCTATCAGGCGTCCCTGCTGGTTTCCTCCCGTGTCATGGAGATGAGCTTGCTGGACTTTCTGCGTTAGAAATCTATAATTTACGCCATCGGAGGGCCTATGTTGGTGCTGACACGGAAGTCGGGCGAAAGCATAACGATCGGAGATGATATTCGCATCTTCATCCAAGAGGTCCGAGGCAATCAGGTGAAGATCGGAATTCAAGCACCGCCGAACGTCGCGGTTCATCGCGAGGAGATTTACATCCGAATTCAGGATGAAAACCGCCAAGCGTCCGCGGCCACGCCCGATTTGATGAACGCGGCGCTGGAAAAATTCAAAACCCAGCGGAAACCCGAGTAAGGCGCGCCCATGAGCGACGGCGAGAAAAAAGTGGCGATTCAGACCAGCCGATTCGGCACGATCGAGGCGCCCGAGGAGAAGGGGATCTCGATCTCCGGCGGGCTTCTCGGTTTTCCCGAATCGACGCGCTATTTGATGCTGGATCACGACCAGGATTCGCCGTTCAAGTGGCTTCAGTCCATGGACGAGGGCGAGGTGGCCTTTGTCGTGACCGATCCGCTCGTGTTTTTCCCCGAATACCAAGTCCAGATCCGCAAGGACGAATTGGCCGGTCTACAGATCGAAGACGGCGACACGCCGATGGTTTTCGTCATTCTCTCCCTGGCCGCGGAGCCGGAAAATATGACGGCCAACCTCCAGGGTCCGATCATCATCAACGCCCGCACCCGGATCGGCCGCCAGGTCGTCCTCAAGGACAGCGAATACAAGACCAAGCACCCGCTTTTTGCCCAAACCGCCTAGCGACCCATTCGCCGCAACTCCCTCATGCGCCACATTCCACACGTTTAAGTGTCTGAAATTCTTGATCTGAATCAAGAAAACCGACCGATCCGGAAAAAACAGTCAGAAATTTTTCAGGACTATTAAGTGTTCGAACCTGCGCGCCGATAACCTTCTTGTCGCACGGAAGCGGCAATCGCCCACCGACGACGAGGAGGATTTCGGACGAGTAATCGCTGCCTTCGCCAGGCCCGTTGGTTTCAAATGGATTGATTCTAACGTTAAAACGCACCGTGGAAGACAAAGGATTGTTTTCTTCACAACACAGGTATCACGGAGGATACACAAATGGCTCTCACAGTTGTCAACAACGTTTCTTCGATCAACGCTCAGCGTCACGTCAACAAGTCTCAGTTCAACCTCGGCAAAAGCCTCGAGAAGCTGTCGTCCGGTCTGCGCATCAACCGCGCCGCCGATGACGCCGCCGGTCTGGCCATTTCCGAGAAATTGCGCGCCAACATCCGCGCGTTGGGCCAAGCCGGCCGCAACGTGAACGACGCGGTCTCCTTGCTGCAGACCACCGAAGGCGCCATGCAGGAAGTCTCCGAAATGCTCATTCGCATGAAGGAGCTGTCCGAGCAGGCCGCCACCGGCACGCTGGGCACCACTGAGCGCGGCTATCTGAACACCGAATATCAGGCCCTGCGCACGGAAATCACGCGCATCGCCGACAACACCAAGTTCAACGAGACCTCCCTGCTCGACGGTTCGCTGAGCAAGGAAATCCAGGTCGGGATCACCTCCGGCGAGTCCATCACGGTGGCGTTCTCGGACATCGATTCGGCGGCCTTGTCGCTGACGTCCAGCATCAGCACGGTCACGAACGCCAGCGCCGCGCTGACGACGACCACGACCGCGATCAGCACCGTGGCCAGCCGTCGCGCTTCGGTCGGTGCGTTGCAGAACCGTTTCGAGTCGATCTCCAACTCGATCGCCAACCAGGTCGAGAACCTGACGGCCGCGGAAAGCCGCATCCGTGACGTGGACATCGCCGCCGAGTCGGCGAACCTGACCAAGAACTCGATCCTGGTGCAGGCCGGTGTGAGCGTCTTGGCCCAGGCCAATCAGTCGCCCCAGATCGCTCTGGCGCTGCTGAGCTAGTAAGACTGTTAAGCGCGGAACCGCCTCGGCGGTTCCGACAACGCCATGGGATCCGGCGTTGGATGCAAAAAGGCTCGCGACCTGGCGGTCTGGATGACGAATCGGGCACGAGCAATGCGGGGAAGAGGGAAACCTCTTCCCCGTTTCTTTGTTGGGTAACTCAGTGGGGATACTCGCTGAGAGCGGGCATTTGTTGGGCATAACTTAAGAGAAAATAAGAAGATCTGACTCAGATCAAATGTGGGAATAAAATGTGACTGCATTTGAACAAGCGGTCAAGCCTCCGAGCCGTTTTACCGATAGTAAGAGCAATGCAAGAGACGTCGTTCCGATACGACGTGGTTAGGAGGTTCGGACTCGCGACATTGCCTTCGCTCGGCGGGAGGGTCGATTTGACGGGGGTACGCAGGATGCGTCCTTCGGAAAACAAAGGAATGTTTTCTCAACTCAACAGGTATCACGGAGGATACACAAATGTCTCTGACAGTTGTCAACAATGTTTCTTCGATCAACGCCCAACGTCACGTCAACAAATCGCAGCAAAGCCTCGGCAAAAGCCTCGAGAAGCTGTCGTCCGGTCTGCGCATCAACCGCGCCGCCGATGACGCCGCCGGTCTGGCCATTTCCGAGAAACTGCGGGCGAATGTGCGCGCGTTGGGCCAAGCCGGCCGCAATGTGAACGATGCGGTCTCCCTGCTGCAGACCACGGAAGGCGCGATGGGAGAGGTTTCGGATATGCTCATTCGCATGAAAGAGCTGTCCGAGCAGGCCGCTACCGGCACGCTGGGAACGACCGAGCGTGGTTATCTGAACACCGAATACCAGGCCCTGCGCACGGAAATCACGCGCATCGCCGACAACACCAAGTTTAACGAAACGTCTCTCCTCGATGGTACGCTGAGCAAGGAAGTTCAGGTCGGAATCACCTCCGGCGAGTCCATCACGGTGGCGTTCTCGGACATCGATTCGGCGGCCTTGTCGCTGACGTCCAGCATCAGCACGGTCACGAATGCCAGCGCGGCCCTGACCTCGACCACGACCGCGATCAGCACCGTGGCCAGCCGTCGCGCTTCGGTCGGTGCGTTGCAGAACCGTTTCGAGTCGATCTCCAACTCGATCGCCAACCAGGTCGAGAACCTGACGGCCGCGGAAAGCCGCATCCGTGACGTGGACATCGCCGCCGAGTCGGCGAACCTGACCAAGAACTCGATCCTGGTGCAGGCCGGTGTGAGCGTCTTGGCCCAGGCCAATCAGTCGCCCCAGATCGCTCTGGCGCTGCTGAGCTAAGGTCCGGTCCGTCCTCCGCCGCCGCGTAACGGTGTCGGAAAATTGAGAACGCATTTCGGGAAAGAGGCATTGCCTCCTTCCCGTTTTTCTTTTTCGGTAAGAATGCCTCGATTTGAGGGATGACGATCCGACGGAAATAGGCTGTTGGATTCTCGCGGAATCGAAATGGTTTCGAGGGGACGGCTTATTCGGCCAGGGAGCGGCTTTGCGCCATGCGGTCCATGGCCTGGAGCAATTCGGAGCTCCCGTCCAGGAGCGTTTTGTAGACGTGGATTGTCTGCTGGAGGTTCAAGCGAAGCTGCTCGCCGTCGGACAGGCCGTCGTAGTCGAAAATCTGCTCGGTCAAGAACAGGCCCATATTGCAGATCGGGCTGAGCAGTTCGTCCAGGCTTTCCAGAAGAGGCTGAACTTTCTTGTCGGTCTTTTCAGCCTTGACGATGGCCCGATGACTGGCCGGACCGGGCTTGCGCAGGGAAGCGCATTCTTCGAGGCCTTTTTCAAGGAGTGGCATCGCGTCGCTAAGCAAGCGACGAAGTCGCAGCGTCTCGTGACGGTGCTGCTTGAGACTGTCCCGGATTTTCGCCGCGTCGATCGGCGTCGGCGCATGCAGCTTTTCCAGACGACCCCGCACGTCGATTTCCAGCGTCGGCAGCTCGGCCAGGCATTCGGCTAGCGGCATCTGCTCAAAACCTCGGATGCGAGCGCCGCCTTCGGTGCAGTTCACGGCGCGCCGTCCGAGGGCCTTGATGACCGGGACGCTTTGCTCATACCAGATCTGATAATTGCGCAGATTGGTCTGCGTGAGGACCTGATCGCCGTTGTAGCCTTCGATCCAGTGAAAGCCTTTCTGGCGCAACTCCGCGCTTTGGGGATCCCAATCCTCGCTGTTGGGATCAATGTCTTCGGCGCCCATGGATCCGATCCCCGCGGCATGCATGGCGCCGTCTCGGGAGTACGCCAGGTCCTGGCCGACGAGGATGATGGGATCCGCGCCGATGATGGAGGTCAGCGAAAACGACGCGGTGGCGACGGATCCGCCGGCGGGGATCAGGCTGCGAACACGCTGTAGGGCGCGAATAAACCAAAGATTGGACGACGCGGCGCCCGAAAAACCGAAGATGCCCTTGAAAGGGTAGTGCCACAGCGCCGGATGGCATTGCAGGTCGAGGGCGGCGAAGGTCCGATCCAGGCCATCGATTCCGTCGAATTGGGAACGGATATCGTTGGATTCGAGCGCGACGACGATGTCGGGCACGATGTCGTGCTGGACGAGTTTTCGCAGCGCGGTTCCGACGCTGATGATCGCCACGCGGTCGCGATAGCGGGCCAACTCGCGGACGTTCTTGTCCAGCGACGGACCGGCGGCAACCACCACCCAGGGCACGCCGATGAACTCTTGGCGCAATACCTCGACACCCGGATGGGCGGCGAAGACATCGAAGTTTTCCACCGAGTAGGAAAACCAGTCCTTGTTTTTGATGAGCGACGTCTGGGCCAGGATATCGGTGTTGCGAATCAAGGTCGCAATGCGTTGGTGCACTTTTTCGATCAACGCGGCGTAAGGCTTGCGGTAGCCGGGCGCGGCGGTGAACTCCAGGTCGGGACGCATCCGGGAGCGATACTTGAGGTCGAGATAGAGATCCTCGGGATCGAAGACGATGCGCAGCTTCTTGGCCACGATGGGCTCGGTCAGATCCACCATCGAAAGGGTCGTCCAAAGCACCGCCGGATCCGGTTCCACGCAATGCACCGTCTTGCATCCGGTCGCCAAGGCCTCCCGGACCAGGTATCCCCCCGCAATGCCGAAAACGACCAGGAGATCCGGTGTTTCACCGTGGCGCTCCAGCACGCGACGCATTTCATCGGCGGCTTCGCGTTCGGGGTCGTAACGGCTGGTGAGATAGCGGCCGTCGCGGGGGAAGGTCGGGGTGCCGGAACGGGCCGTCTCCGGTTCGAAGGTGTCGTCGAGGGTGGGGTCTTGGTCCAGCAGATGAAACCGGGCGTCAACCTTGTTCAACGCCGCGAAATTCGCCGTCAACAGCTCCGCGGAACGCATCGTGGCGAGCGGAGCGGCGTCGTTTGTGGCGTGTGTGGCGATTTTTTCGTTCGCGGCAATCGACATTTTTCCGGGCCCCGGTTCACCTGTGGGTGCCATGGTTGGAATATCGCCGTTTCGCCGTCGGTCCTTGACCATAATTGCCGCGCCTGACGGCCACCGGGGGCGCAAGTGGTGATTTCTTTTAAGTTTGCTGAATTTTGTGCCGATGACATCCATCAGGAAAGGATTCCTGTGGAGGTCCAAAATGGCACCTTACGCATCGGATGTCGTCGTCATGGATGCGACGAATTCGGCAAGAGGAGGCTCCCAGCCACGCGTTAAACCGTCGAAATCCTTGGATTTTGCGGGGCCCGCGAAGCCGGAGCCGGAAGACGTCAAGCCCGATAAGAAACCGGTGGCCAAGGACGTCAAAAGCAACGAAGTCGATCTGGACAACAGCGGCACGAAGGTGTCCTTCGAGATCGACAACGAGCGCAAGGAAGTGGTGGTTCGCTTGCTGGATAAGGAAAGCGGCGAAGTCATCCGCGAGGTTCCGCCGGAGAAACTGCGGGACGTGGCCGAGATGCTCAAGAAGGTCTGCGGCAACTTGCGCGACTGCACGGCTTAAGCCGCCGGGTCGAGTCGTTTCACGAATCGGTCGAGCGCCGAAAGGCGGCGCGTCGGCCCGAGGAGAACTATGTCCGGAGTCGGTCTAGCCAGCGGTATCGATTCGGCGACGCTCATTGCCCAGCTCATGTCCATTGAGCGGCGGCCGGTGGTGCGCATGGAACAGCGCATTCAGGCCAAGCAGAAACAACTGAGCGTTTACGCTGATCTGAAGAGTCGTTTGGATTCGCTGCGCAGCGCCGCGTCGGGCATCAAGACGGCTTCGGCGTTTTCCAAAATCACCGCCAGCAGCTCCAACGAAGATTTGGTCACGGTCTCCGCCGACGGCACGGCCCAGACCGGCTCCCACACGCTCAAAGTCTCCCAACTCGCCACCAACCAGATCAGCGTCAGCCAAGGCTTCGCGTCGAACACCGCCGAAGTGGGCACCGGCACGTTCCGGATCACCAAGGACGGCGAGGACACGGACATTGTCCTGAACTCCACCAACGCCACGCTCAAGGGCCTGCGTGACGCCATCAACGACGCGGACATCGGCATCACCGCCTCGATCATCAACGACGGCGGCGCGACGCCTTATCGCCTGGTTCTTTCCTCGGATGACACGGGCACGGACAACGGTTTCACCACGTCGGTGATCGGGTTTTCCGGCACGGAGCCGACGTTCACCACCGGCGGCGGGGAGGGCATCCCCGGCCAGGCGGCCCAGAACGCGCTTCTGACCTTCGACGGCATCAGCGTCAGCAAGTCGAGCAACGAGGTGGACGACCTGATCGAAGGCGTGACGTTCTATCTCAACGACGCGGACGCTTCCAAAACGGTCAACGTCACGCTGGATTCGAACACCGACGCGATCGTCGAGTCGATCCAGGGTTTTGTGGACGCCTACAACGACGTCATCAATTTCGTCAACAACAAGCGCGGCGAAGACTCGGTGCGCGGCGACTCGACTTTTTCGGGCGTTGTCAGCGAGATGCAGAAGATCCTGCTGGACGGCGTGTCCAATCCCAACGGGCAGTACTCCCATCTCTCCCAGGTGGGCGTGGGCACCTCCAGCGGCAATCTGTCGATCAACAGCGAAAAGCTGCGCGACGCCTTGGACGACAATTTCGACGACGTGATCGCGCTGTTCACCACCGGCGGCAAAACCACCGACGGCCAGGTCAGCTTCCAGAGCAGCACCGACGAGTCGGTTTCGGGCACGTACGAAGTCGTCATCAATTCGGTGGGCTCGAGCCTGACGGGCACCATCGGCGGCTACGCGGCCAACCCGTTCGCCGGGAATTTCCTGGTCGGCGCCGAAGGCACCCCGGTCGAAGGCCTGATGGTCAAATTCACCGGGACGACGGCGGGGACCTACGGCAATGTGTCGTTCTCGACCGGTATCATGGAAAACTTCGAGCGGCGCCTCGACGATTATCTGTCCGGCTCGGACAACATTCTGTCGGCCCGGGAAGACGCCATCAACGACGCGATCGAAAATCTGGAAGACCAGATCGACTCCAAAGAGCTGATTTTGGAGAAGCGCCAGTCGGCCTTGACCGCCAAATTCACGCGCATGGAAACACTGATTTCCCAGCTTCAGACGCAGCAGAATTCGCTGTCGTCGCTCAGTTATTTTTAAGCTGATGCCCACGGGCACGAAAGGAGAGGGCGAGTGACACCTCATGGGGGACAAATCGCCGCCTATGCGTCCAATGACGTGAATACGGCCAACCGCCTGCAATTGCTCATTATGCTCTACGAAGGCGCGATTCGGTTCATGAGCCGGGCCAACGAGGCGATGAAGGCCGGAAACCTGGCCGACAAGGGGCTGTATCTGCACAAAGCCCAGGCGATCATCGATGAGTTCAAGGGCACCCTGGATTTCTCGGCCAGCAAGGATTTGGCCACGGAACTGGAGCGCCTCTACGACTTCATCACCGACCGCCTGCATGCGGCGAATATGCGCAACGACCGGCGTTCGCTGGCCGAGGCGATGAAAATCACCGGCATTCTGCGCGATGCCTGGGTGGAGCTGTCCGAACAGGTCGGTACCGGAACGGACGCTCATTTGGAACGGGCCGCCAAGGCGGTCAATGAAAACAGCGTCCTGCGCATCAGCGTCTAGGATCGCCGCGGCTGTCGCGGAGTGCATCGCGACACCGCCGCCATGTAGGAACCATGCGTCGGGGGGACAAATCCATGGCTAGTGCTCAACAGGTCGAGCGTCGCTTGGCCCGTCAGATTCAGCTTCTCAAACGCATCAAGGCACTCGAACTGGACAAAGCCGAGATGATCCGCATCGGCGCGCTGGATGCGTTGGAGGCGGCGCAAACCGAATCGACGGATCTGGTCAAGGAAATCGTGGATCTGGATCGCGCGCTGGAAAACGAAACCATCGATCCCAACGCCGACGGCACGACGGTCAATATGGACCGCATCCGCCAGCTCAAGGGCCTCCTGCAACGCCTGGCTCACGAATCGACACAGTTGACCATGGACAACGGAAAGCAGTTACAGGAATCGCTGCATACCGATCGCGGTCAGTTGGCGGCAATCCAGTCGAATAAGACGGCCCTGGCGGGCTACAAAAACTCGACGGTCGAGGCGCCCACCGCGTCCGCACAATCGCGAGGCTCTTTCTAAGGCCCGATCCGCGCGACTTCCATCCGGCAAGACAAACGAAACCGCCCCGGAAATCCCGAGGCGGTTTTTGCGTTTCTTGGGTGTTTCGGGTGTCGAGCGGACTACAGCCCCAGGGCTTCGACCAGGCCCTTGACCGCGTCCGCGGACTTGTCCAGAGCGGTCTTTTCCTCGGCGGTCAGTTCGATCTCGAAGACCTTCTCCAGGCCGCCGGCGCCCAGCAGGCACGGCACGCCCAAGTACAGGCCGTTATAGCCGTATTCGCCTTCGAGCAGCGCCGCGCAGGGCAGGACGCGTTTCTTGTCCTTGAGGATCGCCTCGGCCATCTGGATGCCGCTGGCGGCCGGGGAATAGAACGCGCTGCCGGTCTTGAGCAGTTTGACGACCTCGGCGCCGGCGTTGCGGGTCCGGTCGACGATTTCAGCCAAGCGCTCGGCGGGGATCAAGGTTTCGACCGGAATGCCGCCCACCGACGAGTAGCGCGTCAGGGGCACCATGGTGTCGCCGTGGCCGCCCAGCACGAAGGCCGTTACGTCCTCGACCGACACGCCCAGCTCCATGGCGATGAAGGTGCGGAAGCGGGAGGAATCCAGCACGCCGGCCATGCCGATCACCCGCTCGCGGGGGAAGCCGGAGGCAGCCTTGGCCACGTGGCACATGGCGTCCAGCGGGTTGCTGATGACGATGATCGTGCAGTTGGGCGAATACTTGGCCACCTGCTCGGTCACGTCGCCGACGATCTTCTTGTTGGTGGCCAACAGGTCGTCGCGGCTCATGCCCGGCTTGCGGGCGATGCCGGCGGTGATGATCACGACGTCCGAGTCGGCCGTCTCTTCATACGAATTGGCGCCCACGATGTTCGAATCGAAGCCCATGACCGGGCCGCCCTCGGCCAAATCCAACGCCTTGCCTTGAGGCAGGCCTTCCACGATATCGACCAGGACGATGTCGCCCAGCTCCGCCGCGGCCGCCCAGGCCATCGCCGAGGCGCCGACGTTACCCGCGCCCACGATCGTCAGTTTCTTTCTACCCATTTCTCGCTCCTTGCATCGCTATGGGGAGTGTGTCCGTCCGAAAAGCGGGGGCATTATAGCCATCGACGGTCCCGAGACAAGCCGTGTGCCGTCGTTTCGAGATGTCAGAGCCGCGCACGGTAGTAAGCGGTTTGGTTCGTCACGGCAACCCGCTGCCTACAGGTCGCGGCTCTGAAGGACCCTAGGCCATTTCGGCTTCGAAGGGGCCTTTGCCTTCGCGGATCAGGGTGGGTTCGTCGTCGACGAAGGAGATGATGGTGGACGGCTCGGGCCAGATGTAGCCCGCGTCGATGATGAGGTCCGCGTGGCCGCCCAGGACGTGCTGGATTTCCTCCGGATCGGCCAGCAGATCGCCGCCGTGGACATAGGCGCTGGTGGAGACGAGGGGATGGTCGAGGCGGTCGAGGATGGCGTGGCAGATCGGCTCGGCGGGGACGCGGATGCCGATTTCCTTGTTGTTGCCTTGGGTGTAGTGGGGGGCGGACTTGGTGGCGTTGAGGATAAAAGTATACGGACCGGGCAGCAGGCGCTTCATCGTGCGGAAGGCCGAGTTGGAGAGCATGGCGTATTCGGAAATGTTCGACAGATCCTTGCATAGGAACGACAGCGGCCGGTTCAGTGACTTCTTCTTGATCTGGTAAAGCATCTCCACGCCGCGCTTGTTGTTCATATCCACGCCCAGGGCGTAGGTCGTATCCGTCGGATGCACCACGATGCCGCCCTTGCGCAGCACCTCGACAACCCGGTCGATGAGGCGCCCCTGGGGGTCTTCGGGATGGATGTGGAGAATTTCAGCCTTGGCCAACGTTTGCGTCCTTCGGCGACGAACGATGCGCCGCCGGAAATTGAAGGCACGGACCTTGGCCGACCGATATGGCGCTGTCAAGTCGGGGAAAAGGCGCTAGGGAGTCGAGGGCGCCTTGGGCTTGCCGGTTTCCAGGGTGAGCTGGGCCTTACCGATGGAGAGTTGCGCGCCCGGTTCGGCCTGGGGATCTTTGGCCCGAAGCAGGGCGGGGCGTGGAATCTGATCGGCGGGGACATCCTTGGCGGCTGTGGTATCGAGGATCATCCCTTCGCCTTCGATGCGGATACCGGGATAGGCCTCCTCGTCGATGGTGAGGGTGAAGGTTCCGTCCTCGACATTCGAGGTGAACGGCGCCGGGTCTTCGCCGTAGAGCACGACCCGCACCACGCCGTTGCGCGCGGTCAGGGACGCCGATTCGGCCTCGGCGGGGACATAGGCGAAGATCTCCGCGTCCCGGGCGCCGATGTCGATTTTGCCGGTGCATCCGGTGACGGTGATGTTGGGCGCGTCCTCGGATTTGATCTGGACCGCCGCCGTGATGTTCTCGATCCAGATGTTCGCGTTCTTGCCTTCGATGAGCAGTTGCGTGTCGCGAGGCGCGCGGATTTCGATATCAGTCTTTTGCAGGGCGGGACCGCCGTCGGGATAGATCAACTGGAGCAGCCCGCCGCCCTGGTCGTGGGAGGTAATAAGTTGGATCGCCTCCAACGCGTCTTCGCTGGACTGCACGGTGCTGGTTTGGATGATCTTGGTGCCGCGAAACGTCACCTCGTCCGTGTCCGCGCCGACGACGCGCAGCAGCCCGGTATCGTTGGTGACGCGCAGCTTCGGCCCGGCGGGCATGGACCCTTCGATGGTCTGTTCGGCCATCGGACCCAGCGTGGCGTACCGCAGATAGAGATAGCCCGAGACGCCAACGACCGTCGCGATGGCGATCAGCGCCACCGTGAGTTTGAACAGGAATTCGCTGCGCGGGCTGGGCGCGTTCGCGTCTTCGGACTCGCGGGTGTCTTGGGGTGCGTCGGACATGGGGTGCATTTTCCTCAAATCGACGCGAGGGGCAAGTCAGGGGCGTCGCTCTCGGCGGCGATCATAAGCCCAGGCGGCTGTCCAGCTTCTTCCAGAGTTCGATAAGCCCCTGCTTTTTCGCGGCCGATGTGAAGCTGTAATGCTCGCGGGTAATGCCCACGTCTTTCTCCAACATCATCTCGAGTTTGCGCTTTTCGTTGGATTTGAGTTTGTCGGATTTGGTGAGGACGAGTTCGAAGGGGATGCCGTGATGGGTGAGGAATTCCATCAGGCCGCGCTCTTCTTCTTCCGGGCCCCGGCGGCAGTCGATGAGGATGGCCACGACCTTGAGATTCGGGCGCTGCGTCAGGTAGCTCTCGATCATGCCCTGCCAGCTTTGGCGCGTGGCCATCGCGACCTTGGCGTAGCCGTAGCCGGGCAGGTCGACGATGCGCGCCTTGCCGGTGGTTCCCTCGACCATGAAGAAGTTGATGAGCTGCGTCTTGCCGGGGGTGGAACTGATCTTGGCGAGGGCCTTGCGGTTGACCAGGGCGTTGATGAGCGACGACTTGCCCACGTTCGACCGGCCGGCGAAGGCCATCTCGGGCAGATCCGCCGGGGGGAAATGCTCGGGCTTGGTCGCGCTTTTGATGAAATCGACTTGGCGGACTTTCATGGTCGGGATCCGATCGTGGTTGTCCGAACAGAGCCCCGACCGTCAGGGAGGGGTCGTCGAGCGTTACGTCATTCGAATCATTTGGACCGCTTGCTGACGCGCGCGGCTCTGACGAAGCGAGGTTTTCTTTCTTCGTCTACGCCGACGCGTACGAATGCAAACCCGAGATCACCAGGTTCACACCCAGGTACGTGAAGATCACGCTGACGAAACCGATCACCGCGATGTAGGCCGTGCGGCGGCCGGTCCAACCCTTGGTGATGCGCATGTGCAGGTAGCCCAGATAGATCGTCCACGTCACCAGCGCCGCCGTTTCCTTCGGGTCCCAACCCCAGAAGCGGCCCCAGGACTGGCTCGCCCAGATCGCGCCGGAGATGAGCATGTAGCTCAGGATCGGGAAGGCCACGATGATGCATTTATAGGTGAGGTTATCGAGCGTCTTGGCGTCAGGCAGTTGCAGACGCAGCCGGTCGCCCACCTGATGCAGCACCAGCGCCATCACCGCGAAGAACCACGCGAACATGACCAGCGCGAAGGCGTAATTGTTCACGGCCAGGGTGAAGGTGTGGCCGATGTCGTCGGTCAGCTTGCCGGAGATGGTGATCAGACGGATCAGCACCAGCGTCAGCAGCAGCGTCGGGAAGAGCTGGGCGAAGAACGAGCGTTGCAGGTCCTTGGGCTCCTGGCTGTTGCGGGCGCGGTAGGAGACGACAATGGAGACGATGTAGAGCACAAAGGTCAGCGCCATGAAGATGCCCATGCCCGGAATCGCCATCTTGTAGAACTGGGGCGGGTCCGAGTTGGGAATCTGGGCCTTGACCAGGGTGCCGGCCATGTCCTGGGCCGCGGCGGTCAGTTCGAAGCGGCCGAGGAACACGCCGAGTTTCGTGACCGCGAGGATGACGGCCAGATTGAACGCGGCGGTGGCCAGATGGAAGTAGGGCATGTTCAGCCGGTCGCGGAAAAGATGCAGCACCGCGAAGCCGAAGGCCACGATGAACATGGCATAGGCGATCGTCGCGCCGGCCACGTGGAAATGCAGCCACAGGCTTTGCAGGGCGGGGACGAGCGGCGTGATGGCCTTGTTGCCGGTCAGGGACGCCAATCCCATCGCCATGCACACCAAGGGGATCAGAAACGCGCCGATGACCTTGATGTGGTACTTGATTTCCACCACGGCGTAACAGACCACCACGCCCCAGGAAAAGAAGACGAGGGATTCGTACAGATTCGTCCAGGGCGGACGGCCGATGCCCGCGGCGTACCAACGCAGCCCCAGGGCCAGGGTCATCGTCGCCAAGCCGATCAGCAGGGCGATAAAGCCCGACATCCACACCTTGTCCGAGCGCTTGAGCAGATAGCCGGTGTATCCCACCGCCGAGACGACGAAAATCAGGAACGAGAGGTCGAAAAACCCAATGGAGACACTCTCGGCCGTTCCTTCACGGAACGAACCCATCATCATGGTCAGAAATTCACCCATGAGAATCCTCGCGGGGGGTGCCGGACAGGTTGGCGAGAACCTGGTCGAGTCGCGCTTCCAATTCCGGCAGCTTTTTGTGTGCCGACCAGGCGATATGCAGTTTTTGGGGCTCCAGGCGCACCCAAACGCGGTGATGATAACCGAACAAAGCCCAGAGTAAAGAAGGAATTGCGATGGCGCATCCGGTAAGGGTGATTTTCACCCCCGGATCCAACGAAACCTGCAGGCCTGTCGCGTAAACATCCTCCAAGCCGGCAAATTCGTAGTGGTAATTCCCGTTTTGGTTCAGATACGACAGGATCGGCGCCCGGTAGACCCAGAATTCCTGCGTCTCGCCGTTGGTGAGCGCCCGCACTTGCAGGGCGGGGCCCTTGTCGTCGTGATTGGGCACGAAATCGACGATGGTGAAGCCGTCGGTGGTCGTCAGGGGCGCGACCTCGGATTTGGTCATCAGGCGGTCGAGGACCACTTGGCCGTCGGTGTCGGTCACTTTCATCCGCGCCATGGTGCCGATGCGCTCGTAAAACGCCTGGAAGAGGCGAAATCCCTTGTAGCGAAGCGGATCGTTGACCTCAATGGTGCGTCGGAAGAGTTCCTGCCCGTTGTCGATGACCGCCAGATCCGAGTTGAAGTCCTTGGGCTGCTGCGTTCCGGGGTAGAACTCGATGCGAAAATCGTCGCAACGCACATCAAACGGAAGTTCGTAGTTGAGAACTTCGCCGTCGCGGGTCTGGACGAAGAATTTGTTCGACGAGGTGCCTTCCGGGATGAACATCCGGCCTTCCATCCCCTTCATGGCGGTGATCGCGCCGCCGATGCCGATGATAATGAAGCCGAAATGCAGGATATAAGGCATGAATCGAGACAGACGGCCCTTTTCGCCGAACATGAAGCTCGTTTGCCCCTCGGAGGTCGGAGCCTGAAACTTGATGGCTCCCTCGAACTCCCGGGCGACCATTTCGGCCGTGACCGGGTTGGGCAGATCGACGGATCTATTGCGCAGGCGCTTTTTCAGCTCGTCGGTCAGGGGCTTGCCGGAAACTTCAAGCTGGCGCTCCAGACGGGAGAGCCCGTCCACCGAACCGACGATCAGGTTCGTGTAGAAAAGCCCCAAAAGGACGAAGAAATACCACTGGTGGAAGATTTCCAGGAAACCCAGGGAATCGGCCAGGCGCCACCAAGTGTCTTCGGCGATATGCCGGGCAGCCGCGTCGGGCTGCAGGGTGATGCCTTTTTGGGGGATGATGGTGCCGATCAGAATGATCAGCCCCAGCGCCAGGGTCAGGTACCACGCGAGCTTGGTCGAGGCGAAGAATTGATAGAGCCGACCGGCTTTTTTGCTGCCGCCGCGATCGACGACATCGTCATTGACTTGCTCGCTCACGCCGATTTCCTTCGCGTGGGACATCCTTGGGGGACGTCGGGCCCCGTGTATTAAGCGCGCCGTCCGATAGGTGTCAAGGGGGCTCGATCGCCGGTTGACCCCGGAAACTCCGGGCTTCGTCTTCCGACACCGGGAAACGCCGTTCGGTTCGCCCATAAACACGCAATATCGGCAATTTAGCGGGAGTCGGACGGGCGGTGCGGCGTGTTGCCACACCCCCGAGCGGTGTGCTAAAAACGCCTCACATTGTGAGGTAGCTGAGTCCTGATCGTCCTTGGGGTGAAAGGCCCGACGATTTTTGCGTGAAGCCCTATCAAAAGCGTCGAGTGGTGTATGCCTCCGGATTCGTGTTGTGCGTTTTCGGGATCATTTCCGTGTTGACGGACGCCGCTTGGGTCCGGCTGGTGATGAACGCGTTCAAGGGCGGGCATTACGCCTATGACCTGAACCGGGACGGCCGGGACGACTACTACGAGGAGTGGGTCGGCCTGCGGCTGATCCTCCAGGAGTGGGACACCAACTACGACGGCCCGGTCGACTATCGCCTGCGGGCGCTCGGGGCCTCGGGCGACCTGCGGGATGAGAACACCGAATACCGGCTCGAAACGGACGCCGACTTCGACGGTCGATTCGAGTATCGAGAGCACTGGGACGGAAACGAGCTGATCCGGGCCGAGTTGGACGCGGCCGGCGACGGGAATTACCAACCGATCGACGTGCCCGACCTTGAGTCCAAGTCCCCCCGCTCGGCGGATCGATGAGGAGGGCGCATGACGGCCGGCAACGATAGTCCCGAGATCCCCACTCCCTCCGGCGCCGAATACGATCGGCAAATCGAGCAGGATATCCGCGCGTTGCGGCGCTCGTCGCGATGGCTGGCCTATTTCGGCACACTGGCGTTCGGCCTGATCGTCGTGCTGGTCGCCATGGAGTACATGAAAAGCTCCGCCGCCCTGGAATCCCACCGCACCTACATCGACATCGTTTTCACGCAGGCCGAAAACTCCAAGGTCTATTCGGCCAAGGGCACCAGCTTTGAAGTCCTGCGCACGCTGGGCGGGGGAGAGGCGCTGTTCCTGCTGGAGCGGGACGGAGACTGGTCCCGGGTGCGTAAGGGCGACTTGGAAGGGTGGATGGAAAGCCGCGATCTGACGTCCCAAAATGTTCGCGCCGCCGCCACGATGGATCTGGAGCAGCAAAAACCGCCGATCCAGATTTCGGACGTGGACTGGGTCGTGGACGACGAGGTGGAGAACTACACCATCGTCGGCAAGATCGAGAACACCACGGACATTCCGATCTCCAACTGCAAGATCACCGTGAATTTCTACAACAAGGCCAACGAGTTGATCGGCACGAAATTCACGATCCTTTCGCGTAACGAGCCGTTCCGCAAAGGCGAGAAATACAGTTTCAATATCTCCGGCCAGCACAAGAAGGAATACGCCTTCGTCAACTATCTGATCGAAAGTTGGCAATAGGCCGGGCCCGAAGAATCTTCATGAGACCTCGCCCCGCATTTTTGATCGCGCTGGCGGCGGTTTTCGCCGTTGCGTTTTCGACCGTATCCGGCGCATCCGCCGAGCCGGAAGCCTCCAATATCGAACAAGCCAAGGGGGCGTACATTACGCCCGACGGCTACGTCCATCCCCTCGCCGAGCACAAGGGCGAGACGCTCCTGCTGGTCTATTGGGCCAAATGGTGCGGGCCGTGCTTGAACGAGATCCCGACCCTCAACGCGATGCACGACAAATACGCCAAGCGCGGGCTGAAGATCCTGGCGCTGAACATCGACGAGTCCACGCCCCGGGCGGTGCGTTCCGAGGCGTATCGCCACCGGATGAAATACCCCGTCGGCCTGGCGGGTCAGGCCCTACTCGCCGAAATGGCGATTCACTCGATCCCGCGCACATTCCTCTTCGCCAAGGACGGAACACTGCTCCACGACTACACCGGCGCGCCCCGCGAGGACATGCTGGCCGAGGATGTGGAGAACGCCCTCAAGGGGCGGCCGTGAGCTTCAAGCGACGCACGGTCCTGTCGGTCAAGGCGCTGGTTTCCGGGGCCCGTCGGCGGTTGGAGGCCGAATACGGCGACGTCTCGGTTCGCGGCGAAATCTCGTCCATCACCCGCGCGGCATCCGGCCACTACTACCTGACGCTCGCCGACGACGAGGCTCAGATCCGCGCCGTCTTCTTCCGCCAGTACGCGCGCTTTCTCGCGTTTAATCCGACCGAAGGGTTGGAGGTTGTCGCGAACGGACGGCTGTCGGTGTACGAGCCTCGCGGCGACATGCAGCTTATCGTCGACAAGCTGGAGCCGGTGGGCGAGGGCGCGCTGGCGGCGGCGTTCGAGCGTCTCAAGCGCGAACTGGCGGCTCAGGGATATTTTGACGCGGATCGCAAGGTGCCGATTCCCGAGCAGGCGCGGACGATCGGCGTGGTGACGAGTTTGGCGGCGGCGGCGTTGTTCGACACGCTGCGCACGTTGTTCAAACGCCAGCCGGGTCTGCATGTCATCGTCTCGCCCACGCCGGTGCAGGGCGCCGATGCTCCGCCGCAAATCGCGGATGCCCTCGCGGCGATCGATCGCGTCGGATGCGACGTCATCCTGTTGGTGCGCGGCGGCGGGAGTCCCGAGGATCTGTGGGCATTCAACGACGAACAGGTCGTCAAAGCGATCGCGACGTGCGTGACGCCGGTTATCAGTGGCGTCGGACATGAGATCGATTTCACGCTGGCCGACTTCACCGCCGATCTGCGCGCGGCGACACCCACGGCCGCGGCTCAGGCCGCCGTCTCCGACAGCCGGGAAGATCGCGCCATGCTCCGTCACTTCATCGCTCGGCTGACGCAGGCCATGGAACGACGTCTGCTCGACGAGTCTCAATATCTCGACGATCTGGTGTTTCAACGGGACCGGGCGGTCCTGCGTCGGTTGCGAGAACAAAAAGCACGTACGTCGGAGTTGACCAAGCGCCTCCATCGGGCCCAACCGGCGAGGCGCACTCGTCGGCAGCGTACCGAACTCGAGAATCTACGCGGTCGCATGGCTCGCGCCGTTGCGACTAACGTCAGCCGTACTGCAATCCACCATGAAGATCTGCGTCGTCGCCTTTATCTGGCCATCGAACGTCAACTCACGACGCATCGCCGCCTTCACGACGCCCGCCGCCGGGAGCTGGAGGCGCTGTCGCCCGTGGCCGTTCTGGCGCGGGGGTACGCCATCGTCCGCGACCCGGTGACAGGCCGCGCCGTTCGCCGCGCGTCGGATGCAACGGTCGGGAGCCGTTTGGGTATCCGTTTGCACGCCGGGTCATTGGAGGCGAAGGTGGAGAAGGTGAACGACGAAAGCGCCGGCGAGTCGTAATTTTCGGCGCTAGATGACGTACGCCAGTGCGAATCCGATCTGCATTCCCATCATCATCAGGTACATATGTTTCCACGAAATGTGGTTTTCGGTCGCGGCCAGTTCGTTGGGGTCGCGGAGAATCAGATAGACCGTGTAGCAGCCCCATAGCGACAGGCCGATGCCCAGCAGATAGAGCAGCACCGCGTTGCCGGTCAGGATGCCCCAATGGACTCCCGCCGGAATCAGGGGGAACGGTAGCACGAAAAACGGCGCGATCATCCATGCCGCGCTTTTCACGCCGTACTTGACCGGCAGCGTCTGGCAGCCGTCCGCCGCGTCGCCTTCCATGTCGGAAAAATCCTTCGTGGACGAGGCGCCCAGCAAAAACAAGCCGAATAGCAGGCCGATGTACCAGGGCTCCAGCGCCCCCACGTGCTTGACGGTCGACCAACCGGCGACTTTCAGGAGGATGCCTCGGGGGATGGCGATGGTGAAATTCGCCCACCAGCCCCGGCGCTTCGTGCGAAACGGCTCGGCGCTGTAGCCATAGATGAAAAACGAAGCCACCACGACGATCAGGAAGCATTGCCAATTGACCAGGAAGCTCAATGCCAGGGCAATGGCGTAGAACACGCCGGTGACGCCCCATGCCTCGCGGATGGACATGCGTCCGCTGGGGATGGGGCGGCCGGGCTTGTTGACGCGGTCGTTGGTCAGATCGGTAATCTGATTAAGGGCGTTGCTGGCGGCGTTGAGCATGGCGGCCATGAGCGCGCCGACGGCGATGTACCAGACGAGCTTAAGCCACGTGGGGCCGAGGGCCGCGCCGACGAGCCATCCGGGATGCGTCCAGTCGCTTTGGCCGAAGGGGTCCGCGCCCAAGGCCGTGATCCCGCCGGAGATCATCCCCAACGCCGGCGGCAACAGCGTGAACGGCCGCGAAAATTCCCAGTAGAGTTTCAGACGAGAAAGGATGGCCCCAAAGCTCCGTCAAGGGCGCGCCGATGCGCGCAGGTTCCGTCTTCTTCAATCTTCGCGAAGGTTCAAGGATTCGATGCCGCGATTGATCGGTACAAAAATCGCGGCGGCGATGATGGCTAACACGATCGCCACCGACAAGGCAATGATCGCGTAATGCACCCCGGTCAGATTGAAATGGCCCAGGCGATGCCACATCAGCAGGCGCATGGGCTGGGCCATGGTGCCGACGACGGTGCAGATGAGCAGGAACGACGCGGACATGTAAATGATCGACGAAATGCCCGTCGCCATGCGCGCCGCGTTTTTCTCCTCGAAGTTGGGGTACATCGCACCGATGCCGATGGCCAGGGAGGTGATCGCCACCGACAGGAACGCCATGATGGTCGAGGAGAAGACGATCATGTACATGTCGGCGCCCAGATAGATGTTCGAAGCGATGACCAGCATTTCGGAGACGATGAAGACGGGCGCGATGTAGAAGAAGAATTTGCCCCAGACGAAACTGCGCAGCGATACCGGCGCCGTGCGGATAATCCAGAACGCTTTGCCTTCCAAGGAAATCGACGGCAGCACAAAACGAACGCAGATGGCGGACATGACGAATCCGGCCATGACGACGTTGATGTAGCCGATGGTGTTGCGCAGGTTGTAGGTGATACCGGCGAAGCGATCCAGGTCCAGGGCCTTGAAGTTGAACAGATAAACCACGACCAGGCCCATCAGGAGCAGGAGCTGCGTCCATTGGGAGGTGTCGCGGAAGAAGGTGCGAATCTCCTTGAGGAAGAACTGGCGGCGGATCTCGTCGCGCTTGGGGGCGAGAGCGTTGAACAGCGCCTGGGCCATGTTCGAACCGGTCAGGCGCAGCAAGCGCCCTTCCTGGCTTTTGGTGTAGGCGTCCAGGTAGCTGCGGTTGGCGATCACGGTGCCGATGAGCACGATCACCATGCCCCACGCGAGCATCTGCAACAGGTAGAAAAAGCCGTCGGTCTTGAGCGTGCCGTCCAGCGGGGAGAGCATGGCGATGGAACCCCACGTGGAAGGCAGCAGCGGTGACTTGGGGGTGCGCAGCGTGGCGAAGTATTCGGCGAAACCGTAGAAAAGATCCGGGTTGAAAAGCTGCTCGGGTCGGATAAAACGAAAAACGAAGTAGAGCACGACGACCAGCACCACGGCCAGAATGACCAGGATGTCCTGCATCTTGCGGGCGGGGAACGCGCGAACCAGGAACATCGTCAACAGGCTGCCCAAGGCGATCGGCGTAATAACGAACGCCACCAGTACCAGGAAAATCCAAGGGTAGAAAAACCAAGGCGCCTGGAAGACGTAGCCGCAGGCGATGAACACCGGCATGCCGAACATCACCACCATCCAGCCGGTGGACACGGCCGTCTGAAGGAAGCGCGCCAGGTAGACGCGGCCGTGGGTGATCGGCGCGGTGACGAGCATGGGCAGGTCGCCGTCAAGGAAGAAGTTGTTGAGCGAGGTGACGACGCTGGAAAAGACCATGACCGCGAAGAATGTCAGAAACAAAAACTCGACGAGCTTATGCACGAGCAGGGAGCCGAAGGGTTCCTCGGCGGCGAGTTTTTGGAAGAAGGCGGTGGAGCCGTAGAGCAGGGCGATCAGAAAGACCACGGTCAACGTGCCGAAGAACATGGTCTTGAACCGGTCGGCGCGGGACGGGCGCGTGATGGAATTGCGCGCGGCCCAGACCTTGCCTCGGATCAGGTGGACGGTGTCCTTCACGCGATCAGCCCTCGACCACGCCGGTGACGTCCTGCTCGTCGGACAGCCCGGTCAACTGCAGGAACGTCTCTTCGAATTTTTCCAGGGCGCCGGCCGAGCGTTTCAAATCGGCGATGGAGCCCATGGCGACGATTTCGCCGTGTTGGATGATCCCCACCCGATCGCAGACCTGCTCGGCGACCTCCAGGGTGTGCGTGCTCATGAAGATGGTCGTGCCGTGATCGGCCTGCTGGCGAAAGAGCTTCTTGACCAGTTTGGCGCCGCGAGGATCCAGGCCGACCATGGGCTCATCCACCACCAGCAAACGCGGCCGATGCAAAATCGCCGAGGCCATGATCAGCCGCTGGCGCATGCCGTGGGAATAGCCGGAGACCAGCTCGTTGGAGACATGGTCGATCTCGAACAGGCGCAGCAGTTCCATGCCGCGCTTTTCGATGTCGTCGGGGTCCATGCGGAACAGCCCGCCGATGAAATGCATGAACTCCATGCCGGTGACTTTTTCGTAAATGTAGGGCCGGTCGGGGATGAAGCCGATGCGGGACTTGGCCGCGTCCCGGTCCTTGGAGATGTCGATACCGTCGATCTCGATGGACCCGGCGGTGGGCTGCATCATCCCGACGATCATTTTGATGGTGGTCGTCTTGCCGGCGCCGTTGGGCCCGAGAAAGCCGAACACCTCGCCGGACTTGACCTCCAGGTTGAGCTGCTTGACCGCCGCGAATTGGCCGTATTCCTTGCGCAGGTCCGTCAGCTTGATCATCGACGCGGTCATTTCACCTCCAGCACTTGGATGCCCAACTGGCCGATGGTGGCCAGGATGGGAACCTGGGCGTCCAGATCCCCCGAGAGGAGTTTCAGGTGCGCGGCGTCCGCGGGGAATTGGCCGAAGGTCGGATCGATCGTCACCCATTCGCCCACGTAGACCGCGTTCCAGGCGTGGTAGTAAAAACCCTTTTTAAAATACACCAAGCCGACCTCGATGCGCGTGGGCAGTCCGACGGCGCGGGCGAGGGCGGTGAACAGGATCGAGTGCTCGTTGCAGTCGCCGCGCTTGATGTCCAGCACGTCTCGGGCCGAGGGGATCGAGACAAGCGGCTTCTTCTCGATGCTCTCGTAAACCCAGTCGTGGATCTCGCGGGCGGCCTTGAGGGCGTCGGTTTCTTCGTCGAGGATCTCGAAGGCCTTGCTGCGGATGGCGCGGTCGTTGACCTGGATTGTCGGCGTGGACTCCAGCTCCTTGACGAATTTGGAACGGTCGATGGACTTGAGCGGGACGGAGGTCTTGGGGTCTTCCTTGCGGATCGTGACCACGTCGCCGTCCAGGGTTTGCCGATGGTCGCCGACGGCGAACTGTGCCAGATCCACGCCGGTCAGGCGCAGCTTGAGCATCTTGGCCGCGCGGGGGCTGTCGATGATCTTGTCCGGTTTGACCGAAACCTGTTCGACCAGGTCCGTGGGCACTTTGTCCGTGTCGGCCCAGCCGGTGGTCAGGGCCTGTTCCTCGGTTTCGAGTTTGGTGAAGATCATCCCGGCGCTGGAATTGAGGGTCTGGCCGTTTTCGTCGATCCACGCCTCGATGGGCATGCCCATGGCCAATCCCGTCATGCGGTAGATCGTGCTGCCGTCCTCGAGTTGCTTGGTCTCGGCGAGGGTCATCTCCGTTTCCCGAATGGAAAACGACGCCGCGTCCAGGTAGGGCGCTTTGATCGTTTCGCCGACTTCGAGACCTTCGCGGATCGCCTCGACGAACATCGTCTCGGGCATCACCGTGTCCGGAGGCAGTTTCAAGGTCTTGTGCTGCGAGCCGCCCGCGGTGCGGATGTCCATGTCCAACATGTCGCCCTTGACCTTGCCGAACATCTCGAACTTCACCGAGTCGGAGAGCATGTGAAAGTCGATGGACAGCAGGCGGTTGTCCAGGTCGGTCAGCAGTTTGGAGATGATGCGCACCTCGGCGCGGGTGCCTTGGGTGTCGATCTTCAGGCGGCTCTCGCCGGAGATGATGTAGCCCCGCTCGGTCTTGACGGTGCTGGTCTTGGAATAGCCGATTTTGAATTTGTCGCCGGTCTTCTTATCGATGAAATAGGTGCCGTACCACAGGTCGCCCTCTTTCTGAGCGATCTTGGAAAGGCTGGGCAGGTCTTCGGCCGCCTCGGACACCACGGCGGGTCGGCGTTGAAAAAACCAGCCCACCATCGCCATCCAGAAGACAACGACGAAGATTTTTGCGGCTCGCGCGGTCACGAGCGAGAATCCCCAGGCAATTGCGCGGCCACGACGGCAGGTTTCAAAGACACTCCCCAAAATGTTTCGTCATTCAGCTTTATCCGCTCGGATCGGGCCGGTCAACGTTGGGCGACCAACCGGGCGTAAAGTTCGGCCGTCGACCGTGACATTTCTCGCACGCTGAACTCGGTTTCCACCATTTTTGCGGCGTTTTCGACACGAATTCGGGTGCTTTCGGTGTCATCGAGCGCATGGAGGATGCGCGCGGCGATATCCGAAGGGTTCTTGTTCTCGGCCAACCAACCCGTTTCGCCGTCCCGCACGATTTCCGGAATGCCGCCGGCCTTGGTGGCGACCACGGGCACGCGGGCGCTCATCGCGTCCAGAATGCTGGTACACAGGCCTTCCATGTGGCTGGTCATGACGAAAAGATCCAGGGCGGAAAGGAGGCGGGGAATGTCCTGTCGCCAGCCGAGAAATTTGATCCGGTCATGTCCTTTCAGACTCTGCGTTGCCGCTTCGAGTTCCCCGCGCAGGGGGCCGTCTCCGGCGATAAGCAGGACGACGTTCGGCCGCTCGGCGATGACGCGGTCGACCGCGTCGATCAGGTAGCGTTGCCCCTTGTGATCCACCAGCCCCGCGACGTTGCCGAGCAGGATCGTCTCCGGTTCCAATCCGAATTCCGCCAGGACCGATTCCCGCGCGCCCTCCACCTGCTCGATCGGCGTCACGCTGCTGTAGATGCGCGTGGCCCGCTCCCCGGGAATGCCCCAGTCGAGGAGAACCCGACGGATCGCCTCGCTGATGGCGATGTAGTGGTCCGCGCCGCGACCGTACTTGCGTCGGTGAAACCAACCGGATTTGGGTGCGAAGTCCACGCGACGGGTGACGACGTGGACCGGCCGGGACTTGGCGCGGCCCTGGGCAAGCCAGCCGAGGGTGTGGTCGTGGCTGGTCTGGCTGTTGATGACCGGGATCGCGTGGTCGTCGACATAGCGGGCGACTTTGAAGACGCTGCCCGGCGCGCCTTCGAATTTCGGATCGAGGAAGAGCAGGGGATAGCCCTCATCCCGCAACCGCTGATGCAGCGGTCGCTCGGGACGCAGTCCGATATGCACGTCCCGGCCCAGATCGCGCAGCCCGCCGGCGAGCAACGTAAGCTGCCGCTGGCCGCCGCGAAACTCCTTGGAGGTGTCCAGCAGGAGCACGCTTTGACGCACACTTTGGCGCGCACCTTGTCGGGCGTTGTCGTCGGGCATGGTGCGTTGGGATTATCATGGATCGGCGGGCGAATCCAACGGCGGGCGTGCGATTGGCAAGGGCCCGTCGGTGCCTTATGGTGGCGCTCAATTTTGTGACCCACTGCCCGAACGCACGGACGGTTCATGCTCCCCACGCAGCGGCGCATCGCCTATATCCACACGCAGCCCTTCGGCGCCTACGAGGCGGGGACGGTTTTCGTCGCCAACACGGCGCGGGGCATCGCCGAGGCGGGGGCACAAAGCCTGTTGATCGCCCCGGATTTCGGCGAATCGGCGGACGGCGTGTTGGAGCAGATCGGCCTGACGCCCCACCCGGATCTGCTTATCGAATTGCCTCGCGGCGTGCGCATGGAGTTGGGGCCGCTGCGACCAAGCTGGTCGGGGCCGTTTCGGCGGGGCGCGATTGCCCTGGCGCGGGAATTTAAGGCGGATACGGTTATTTGCCGCGACTTGCGCATGGCCAAGATGCTGATCGCCGACCGCTATCCCGGATGCGTCCTCTACGAGATGCACAACGTCTATACCCTCGGCGAAGAATCGGCGGCCGAAGAGTACTTCTCGGCGCGCAAGCTCAAGCGCCATCGCTCGCGCATCCCCCTGGAGAAAAAAGTCCTCGCTCATGTGGACGGGGTCATTACTCTCACGCACGGCTTGAGGCAGATGCTGACGCAGCGCCATCCGGTCGAGGGGCGTGTTCTGGCTGCCGGCAGCGCGTGCCGTCCGCTGGCGAATCCGCCGATCGCCGCGGATCGCCGTCATATTGCCTATGTCGGGGCGTTGGATCCGCATAAAGGAGTCGGAAACCTGATCCGCTCGCTGGACCGCCTGCCCGAGGAGGCGCGGCTGATGGTTTTCGGCAAGGGCTCCGGTGTCGACACACTTCGCGATTTGGCCGCGACGCACGGCGTGGCCGAGCGGGTGGAGTTCGCGGGATTCGTCAAACCGGCGGCGCTTCCGACGCATCTGGCCCGTTGTCGGGCGGGCGTGGTGCCGTTGGTGGATATCTTCTTTAATCGCTATGTCTCCAGCCCGATGAAGGTCTTTGACTATCTCGCCTCCGGTGTGCCGCCGGTGGTGCCGGATCTGCCGGTTTTTCGCGAGATTTTTGAGGATTCGTCGCCCGCGGTCTTTTTCAAGGCGGGGGACGACGATTCGATGGTCGCCGCCATCGGCAGCCTGTTCGATGACGACGCCACCTTCCGTCGCCGCCATCTGGCTGCGTTGCACCACGCCGCCGCCTGGACCTGGCGCCATCGGGCCGAAAAAATCCTCGATTTCAGCGCCAATCTGCCCCTGCGCCCTGAACGCAAGCCCCAAGGCCCTCGCTCCGCACGCTAGAATTTCATCGCGCCACTTTGATTTTGTAAGGAAATCGGCTTCCCCGGACCGATGACCGCAAATAATTCAAAAAGACCGGCATTCATGAGAAAAAATGCAGCTAGTGGCGAAGAAGCCTGGCGAAGCTGTCAAATATGTCCAAGACGACAACTATCCTAAAATAAAACAAGTATTTCAAAGAAAATGAATCGAAAGCCGATTTCCAAGCGCCGACAGACATCATGACTCTCGTTCAAAAAAATCGCTGCAAATTCACTTGGAGTGATCAAAATCACATCCGGTCGGCCCGGATCGGCGTATCTGTTGAGTCAGAGAGAGTGAGGAAACGCGAAGAAGAGAGTAAGGGAAAACCTGATTCTATTGCATCGATCAATTCTTGGGAAGGAGACCACGCCATGCAAGACCTCGACCTCAACGTCAAGATGCCTCAACGGATGTACTGGGCCTCGATCACCGTCTATTTCTCGCTGTTGGTTCTGCTGAGCCTGAACCTGATGCTTGCCGTCGTCTAAGACAACCCAGGCGGGGAGAGCCTAGTCCCTTCGTCCTTCTCACACGGGTTTGCGTTGTGGCCCTCGGCGTTCCCGCCGCGCCGAGGGTCGTCCCTCAACACGCGAAACCCGGCGGGACGAAGTCGGCGGCTCGAACGCGCAATCAGCGCGAGATCATAAGGAGATTTGCCAAATCGAATATCGGCGCCCTTACCGCCAAAGGAACCCTGATTCGAGGGCGCTTGATATAGAGGTCGGTCGCGGAGTCCCAATATTCTGTCCCAACGCGACGCGACCGACCACCTCCACGCGCCTGGGGCGAGCTGTTTGCCTACTGTCCCACCGGTCGGCAGCTCGCCCCGATCTTTTTACACGTTGTGACAAGAAAAAATTTCGTGTTTGCCGGATTCGTCCACGGGTGACGGCTCGCATCGACCGGACGTTCGGTGTTAGATTGCTCGCATGCGGTCTTTCCCCCATCCCCTCGGCGCGACGGTTGTCGACGGGGGCGTGAATTTTTCGCTGTTTTCGCGACGGGCAACCGGTGTCACCCTGTGTCTTTACGACCGGCGGCACGCCGGAGAGCCTTCCCGCGTCATTCCCCTTAAGCAGCGCACGCACAACGTGTGGCATGTCTTTGTGCCCGACCTTCGGCCCGGCCAGCTATACGGATATCGCGTTGACGGGCCCTTTGACCCAAGCAAGGGGCTGTTTTTCAATCCCCACAAGCTGCTGCTCGACCCCTACGCCAAGGCCATCACGCACAAATCCGAGCTCAATTCGGGCGAGCATTTTCCCTTCGTTCGAACGCAACCTCAGAAGATGGACATGCGGGCCAATGACGCCGTGACCGCCAAATGCGTGGTGGTGGACGACGCCTTTGACTGGCAAGGGGTGAAGGGCCCTCGGCACGCGTCCCAGGATCTGGTCATCTACGAAATCCACGTCAAAGGGTTCACGGCCCACCCGTCGGCCCAGGTCGGCAAGCCGGGGACATATCTCGGATTCGTCGAGCGGCTGCCGTATCTGCGTCAGTTGGGCGTGAACGCGGTGGAACTGTTGCCGATCCACGAGTCCGTCACCGAGCAGCATCTGCTGCGCAAGGAACTGACGAACTATTGGGGGTACAGCACGGTCGGTTTTTTCGCGCCGGACAGCCGCTTCGCCGCCGCCAAGGACGTGGACGGCGCCCAGGTGAACGAGATGAAGACCCTCGTGCGCGAGTGCCATCGCCACGGGATCGAAGTGATCCTGGACGTGGTTTACAACCACACCGGCGAAGAGGGCCCCGCAGGGCCGATGCTGTGCTTTCGCGGGATCGACAACCCGACGTACTACAAACTCGACTCCAATAACCTCGGCCACTATCGAGATTACACCGGCTGCGGGAATTCGGTGAACGCCGGGGATCCGATCGTCGTTCGCATGATTATGGATTCGCTGCGCTATTGGGTGACGGAGTACCACATCGACGGCTTTCGCTTCGACCTGGCCACGACGCTGGGGCGCACGCGGGACGAATTCGACGCGGCGGCGCCGCTATTTGCCGCGATGGAACAGGAGCCGTTATTCAACCACGTGCGCCTGATCGCCGAACCCTGGGACGTGGGGCCGGGGGGATATCGCCTGGGGCACTTTCTGTCCAAGTTCCACGAGTGGAACGGGCACTACCGGGAGGTCGTGCGCAAATTCGTGCGCGGCGACGAGGGGCAATTGGCCGAGATGGGCTTCGCGCTGACCGGCTCGTCCGAGCTTTTCGGCTTGAGCGGCCGGGCGCCCTATCAGTCCATCAACTACGTCACGACGCACGACGGTTTCACGTTGTGGGATCTCGTCTCCTACGACGGCAAGCACAACGAAGCCAACGGCGAGGACAACCGGGACGGCGAGTGGCAGAACTACTCCCACAACTGGGGCGTGGAAGGCGCGACGAAGGATCCGGAAGTGCTGGCCCTGCGGCAGCGGGCGGTCAAGAACTTCATGGCGGTGATGATGCTGTCCCACGGAACGCCGATGGTCGTCGCCGGGGACGAATTCGGCCGCACCCAACGGGGCAACAACAACGCCTATTGCCAGGACAACGAGCTGACGTGGCTGGACTACCGCCTGGCCGAGCGTTATCCCGGATGTTTCCGATTCCTGCAAAAGCTTATTGAATTTCGAATGGATCATCCGGTGCTGCGAAAACGGCATTTCGTGAACGGCCAGCCGCCGCGCATGGGATGCCTGCCGGATATTCTTTGGTTCGACAAGAAGGGCAATCCGCCGGATTGGCACGGCGACGAGCAACGGTTCCTGGCGTACCTGCTCGACGGTTGCGCCCACGCCGATGAGGCGGACACGGACGACGCGGACATGTTGATCATCCTCAATATGGAATCCGAGCCGGTGGATTTTCCGCTCCCGTCGCCGCCGATGGAGAAGGTTTGGGCCGACGTGCTGGATACGTCCAAGGTTCCGCCCCACGATTTTCGAGTTCCGGATGCGGACGGCTATACGCCCTACCGACTCAAACGTTATATCGCCGCGCCGTTCAGCGTCGCGCTGCTGATGTCCCGGCCGGCCCGACCGGAAGACCGTCCCCGGCCGCCGACGCTGGTGCCGGTGCGTCGCCATCCCTGACGAGGCCTCATGCCGACCGTTCCGACGACGAAAACCACCGCGATCCGCTACGGGCGAGGGCGCCTGTTCGCTCCCGTTGCCGTGCCGCCGGATAGGATCTATGCGCCGCGATCCATCGCGACGGTCAACGACACGAGGGCGGAGTTGGACCGGGCGCTGGCCGAACCCGTTGACGCGCCGCCCCTCCGGGATCTGGCGGGCAAGGACGATACCGTCGCGCTGATCCTGGACGACCCCACGCGGGGCATGCCCAAGGCGGACATGCTCCGGGCCGTTTTCGACGCCATGCCGGACGTGCCGTTGGAGAAACTGCGCGTCGTGGTCGCGTACGGTAAACACGAGCACAAGGCGGATTGGCAACTGGGACTGCCGCCCGAGTGGTTGGGGCGTGTGGCGGTGGTGCATCACGATTCTCGCGACCCCGACCAACACAAACCTCTCACGCATCCCGACGATCCCTCTTTGTCGTTCCTGGTCAATCGTGCGGTGGCCGAGGCGGATGTGGTCGTCGGTCTGGACGCAGTGCGGCCCCACTACTTCGCGGGATTCACCGGCGGAGCGAAGTCGGTTCTGCCCGGTTGCGGCGGCATCGAGAGCATCAAGGCCAATCATGCTCTGCGCGATCACCCAAGGGCGCGACTGGGCATCACGAACGGCAACGCGGCGCGGGAGAACCAGGAGGCGCTGGCGGGTCTTCTGCGCAAATTCGTAATTCTCAATGTGGTCACGGACGACGCGGGGCGCCTGGCGAAGGCGGCTTATGGGCATTACATCAACGCCCATCGCGCGCTCGTGCCGTTGGCGCGGGAGCTGGGGCAGGTCGCGGCGTCGAAGGCGGACATCGTCATCGCGGGGGCGTCGTCGCCGACAGCGATCAATTTCTATCAGATCACCAAGGCGGTCGCCCCGGCGGGCAAGTTGCTCAAGGACGGTGGGACGCTCATCCTCTGCGGGCCCTGCGACGACGGCCTGTCCGACGTGGAGACGGCGAACAAGGTCATCTATGAGCACACCCTCAAGCGCTACTTACCGAAGACGCACCGCTGCGTGTTGGTTTCAGCCCTCAGTCCGGAAGAGACGGAACGCAGCTTCTTCGACCCGGCGCCGAGTATGCATTCGGCGGTGAGGGACGCGCTGCAATTCTACGGCCCCGACGCCACTGTCGCCGTCCTGCCGAATGCATCGTATATGATCCCGATTCTCGAAGGCGAAGACCCTAGCGATTGGTAGGCCTCGTTCTTCAAACAGCGCCTCAAGGTCGTTTTCATTTCATCCTCACCCGTTCGAGCAATTAATTAATTGACAATTCCCACTGTTCGCCGAAGGTAGTCGCAAGTTTCAGAAATATCGACGTCGGTATCGGCGGCTATTCGTTGGGACGCGACATGAGAGAACAATCACGGTTACGGATTTGGTTGACGGTTCTTATCACGGTGTTGTCGTTGTCAGGTCTGTCCTGCGGCGACAGCGAGACTTCGGACGACGACTCCACCTCGGCTGACAGCGATGACGATGACGACACCGAGTTCGATGACGACGATTTCGCGGCGGATGACGATCTCGACGACGATGACAACGACACCTCCGATGATGATTCCGATGACGACGATACTTTCGATGACGACACCGTGGATGATGACGATGACGACGGCCAATCCCTGCCGTTGACGTGCGAGGACGGCGGCATTTTTCACAACGGCGACGTGACGATTCGCCAACTGGCCCATTACTGGTTCGGCCAGGACGACACGGCGATGGTCTATCGGCCCCAGGACGGGCGTATCTACATCGCGGCGGCAACCTCCCGGGAAGTGATGTTGTATTCCCGCTCGGCCGACGCGGCGGCCGAGGAGGCGTGGCAGGCGCAGTTCGTGGATTGCATGGCGAAGTATCCGGATATGGCCGTCGACGCGGACGGGTATCTGCATATCGTCTATGCCGACATCTGGAACGACACCGTCGCCTACGCGACGAACCGGACGGACAACGGCGGTTGGATCAAGGAAGTTGTCGATACCGTCGGCCCCTTGGGCGACCTGCCGGACACCAGCTATTCGCCGTCAGATACCCGGCCCCTGCGTCTCGCGCTGGATTCCCAGGGGCGGGCCCACGTTGTCTACAACCATTGGGACACGGGCGAGTTCCGACACGCCGAACGCACCGCGCCGGGTGTGTGGGCGATCGAGACGATTCAATTTCCGGGCGAGTTTCTCGGTGAAGAGCTTTATTACGGCATGCGCGCGGAAATCGCGGTCGATGCGAACGACCGGGTGCATGTCGTTTATTACTATTGGTACGCCGGAGCCTGGGAATATTACGACTACGGCTTCTACGCGGTGAAATTCGACGGCGAGTGGGAAATCTCCGTCCTGCGCAGCTTATTCAAACACGGGATCGAGCAAAGCCATTTCGCGGTGTTGACCAAGGACCCGGACGGCGATGTGGTCGTGACCTTTGTCGACGATAAGGGGCGACTTTGGACGGCCCGCTCGGTGGACGGCAAGGTGGAGTACGAACCGTTCGCGACGTTCAAGGGCTCGACCTATCGGCTCCTCTACGATTCGGTGGGGGAGCAGCATCTCTTCCATTTGGGCGGAACGCTGAGTCACTACACCTACGACGGCAATGAGTGGGTCAAAGAGAGCGTCGATGTGGACTCGTCGGCGGCCTACGGCGCGTCGATCCTGATGACGCCCGACGACAAGATTCACTATGTCGCCCAAGGCAAATTCGATGCGTATTACGCCTCCAACCAAAGCGGCGAATGGGAAAATCTCGTTGTTCACGGGAAAATCGGGAGGACCGGCAGTCCCGTCATTGCCCTGGACGGATCGACACCTCACCTGGTGTTCCAACGCGGTTCCGAGGTGGTGCATTGGACGTTGGAGGACGGCGAGCCGGTCGAACGGATCATCGCCGATTTCGGCAACCCTTATTATACGTTCAGCGTCGGTCCCCGGGCCTTGGGGGTCGATGCCGGCGGCGTCGTTCACCTGGTTTATGTCGAGCTGGAACAAAATTCCCCCTACGAACCCGAACTGACCTACGCCACGTTCAAGAACGGCGAATGGAATGTGACCAAATTCGGGATCGATGGTTTGCGGAATTTCCTGCGGGCCCAATTGATTCTCGACGACGCGGACAAGGTGCATATCGTCACTCCGGCCTACGGTAACGGCGAAGCGTCCATCGCCGTCATTGAAAAGGACGCGGGAGAATGGGTGGCGCACACGACGCCGTTCGACGGAGGCAACAATCGACTTTCGATGGCGTACGATGCCCAGGGGGCGTTGCACATCGTTTTCGGCGAGCAGCACACGACGCCGGAAAAACGGGGGATCTTCCACACCTCGAATGAGTCGGGCGCCTGGGAGACGGCGGAAAAAGATGCCGTCGTGACCGGAGACGACGTCGATCTGGTCGCGGATATCGCGGCCGATTCAACCGGCCTGATGCATATCGCCTACAACGCCGAGCGCGGGCCGGTGTATGTGGCGTCGGGAACGACCGGCAGATGGTCGGCTGAAGAGATCGAAGGCCGGTGCAGCTCTCCGAGAATCGCCATTGAGGCCGACGACACAATGCATGTCCTGTGTGACGGCGGGCCGATGCGCCTCAGCACAAAAAACGACAGCGATGTCTGGGAATCGGTGGTCCTGGATCCCGTTGGGGTCTCCGGGAGCTCTCTGAATTTCGCGTTCGACCCCTCGGGCGCCGCCCAGGTCGCGTATATTGCGAGCAATGGGGTCTACTACCTAACGGCCCCGCGTTGAGGCGGGATCAATCGTTCCCCTTGGGAATGGTCCAGATCGGCAGCTTCCACAGCGGCGAGTAGCGGCGGAGCATCGTCGTGTCCGTGAGCGGGTCGGCGACATACCACGGCAGTTTGTACGTGGTAAAGCGCTCCGAACTGTAGAGGTTCGGGATGTCGGGGCGGTCTTCCAGATCGATGAGCGGATTGCGGCCGGGCGTGTGGGGCAGGTTGTGATCCCGCGCGAAGGCCGCCAGCATGGCCTGCTCGCCCTCCGGGTCCCGCCAGGCCGCCACGACGCACCCAACTTCGATTTCCCTCAATGTCTCTTCCAATCCGACGGTGAACAGGCGCTCGAGTTGGGCGGGCTTAAGGTCCGTGAGCCATGACCAGTTGTTGGTTCCCGGCAGCACCAGATGGGCCACGTCCCCGCCGCCCATGGTGTTCGACCGGCTTTGACAGGCCAGTAAAGCGGCCAAGCGCTCCTGGTAATAGCTGACCTGGCGATTGAGCGTGGCGTGGGAATGCATCAAGCCGTAGACGAGCGCGGCGACGATTATCCCGATCGCGGTGAGTTGCCGCAGGGCCGGGCTCGACATCCTCGCCGAGGTGCGTTTGGCCAGGGGGAGGCATACCGCGACGGCCATCGCCGACACAATGGCGAAATCCCTCGGACGCACCCCTTCCAGCAGGCCGAAACCCGTCGCCGAGCCGCTCGCGGCCTCCGCGATCAACCGGGCCGCGCCGAAAAGGCCGATTACCGCCCCCGCCAACAGGGCCCAGGAGCGCGTCCGCCACGCCCGCGCGAATCCGATGCCGCCGAAGATCGCCAGGGGCGCCGCCGCCGGGAGGAGCACCCGGGGGAAGTGGTTGACCGGGTTGAGCAGGTAGGTGAGGGCGTCAAAGACGACCAGGGACGCCAGATACCAGCCTTTCGGCCAAGGACCGGGATCGCCGGATCGGGCGGCGAGCATGGCGATGGCCGGGACCATGACGAAGGGCGCCAGGGAGAAGATGTTGGTCAGACCCTCCCAGCGAGAGGACCAGACGATAGCGGCGATGTCGAATCGCCAGTCCAAGGGGTAGTCGTTGAAGATCGACCAGCCGTAGGTCGGGAAGCGCCAGGCGACCAGGCCCGCGATGATAAGGCCGAAGGTCAACCCGGCCGTGAGGGTGGGCAACAGCCAGGCCCGTCGCTTTTTCGAGAAGATCGCGACGGCGAAGAAGATCGGCAGGGCAAACGCCGCATGGGCCGCGAAGGTATGGCAGGCGAATGCCGCGCCGAAGCTCAATCCGGCCAGCCCGCCTTCCAGCGCCGAGCGCTTCGCCCGTGCCTCCCGGATGCCCCGATCCCAAAAATAGACCCCGGCCAGGATGAGCGTGGACATGAGGGCGTAGGGTTTGGAGATGACACCGTAGAACATGGACAGGGGCAGGGCGGCGTAGAGAAAGGCCGCGACAAGCCCCGCCGTCCGGTCGGCCCTATTGGCGGCCAGGCGGTAGCACAGCCATATCCCGACATATCCCGCGATCAGGTTCGGCAACACCGAGACAAACAGCGACTCGCCTGTCAGGCGGTAGAGGAAGGTCAGAAGCATGGCGGGGAGCGTCTGGACCATGCTGATCGGACCGCCGGCCAGGCGATTTCGAGCCGCCTGGAAGAGGGTCAGGGCGTCGTTTTCCAGCAGCGGCAGACTCAGCGCATACACCAGACGCACCGTCACCGCGACCGCCAGAGACGCGAGGATCACCCGCGTCAGGAGCCGATCGTCCGGCGTCGACCGGAGCGAAGTATCGACGGCGGCTTGGTTTTTCTCGTTGGTGCTGACCATTACGGTCAATCTAGCCACGCATCCGCCGGCCCGGCAAGCGCCAAGCCCTCGATGGCCGGGAAAAATCCCGGGCCGTTTGTCAAGGGAAAGTTGGGGTTTCCGACGAAATTCACGGAAAAAACTATAGGGATTACCGATCCCTATAAGCCGGATTTACTCTTGGCACGGAAACTGCTAGCTTCGAGTTGTGATGAAGATTCCCAAAGCTGCATACGTCGGGGCCGCGGCCGTTGGCGGCGTCCTTTTGTTGTGGGCGATCAGCCGGGACACGGCCGACAAAGCCGCCGAACCGGCGAGAGATGTCGCCGAGGGATCGGTCGCCAAGGTGCAGGGCTTCAAATACGCCCGGACGCTGGACGGCGAGGTGGAATGGGAAGTCAAAGCGGCCGAGGCGGTCTACACACCGGGCAAGGAAGAAGCGACCTTCAGCGGTGTGGAGGCGGAATTCTTCACCGAGGCCCAGGGCACGGTTCGGGTCAAGGGCGACCAAGGCACTTTCGATTCGGAGCAGCAGAATCTCAACCTGGAAAACCACGTCCGCGTCGACTCGTCGATGGGCTATTCCATGAGCACGGACAAATTGCGTTACACGCAGGACGACAAGACGATTCGCTCGGAAGGACTCGTGTATTTCCACGGTGACGGCATGGCCATGTCGGGCGAACACCTGACGATCCGCCTGGACGACGAGTTGATCGAACTGACGGGCAACGTAAAGACCAGCATCTGGAACACCGGGCCCCTGCAAGAGGCCGCGCCATGAGGCGACATCTGCTAGGCGGACTGCGAGCCATCGGCCTGGTCGCCGGGTTGGGATCGATGCTGGCCTCGTCGGCTTGGGCCCAATCGGGGGGCGCGCCGTTCATTTTTGACACGAGCAAGCCGATCAATGTCGCCGCCGACCGCCTGGAAGTGGACAACAAGCTGCAAGTGGTGCGTTGGCTGGGCAATGTGGTGGCGGTGCAGGACACGGCGATGCTCAACGCCGACATGGTCACGATCACTTATGAGCGCGAGACCAAGAAAGCCAAGGCCGGCACCGAGGCCGAGACCTCGGAGGCGGGCGTTGGCGCGCTGACCGGCACCGGGTCCATCAAGATGATCACCGCCTCCGGGTCCGTCATCATGACGCAGGCCGACCGCAAGGCCCTGTGCGAGCAGGTCGTCTTCGACCAACAGCACGGCACGGTGACGATGACCGGCAATCCGCGTTTGTATTCCGGGTCGGATGAACTCAAGGGCGCCAAGATCCGCCTTTTCATCGATTCGGAGCGGGTGGAGGTCCTCGGATCGGCCAACCAGCGGGTGCAGGCCACCGTTCAACCGGACAACGTGAAGCAATCGCTACCGCTCGACGCGGTCAAGCGCCTGGAGGATTTGCAGGAAAATCCCCCGCCGCGCACGCCGCCGGACGAGGAGGGCTGAGGTGCGTCATGGGACGCCAACTCGCCACCGAAAATCTGGTCAAGCGCTTCGGTTCGCGCACCGTCGTGGACGGGGTGTCGATCCACGTGCAGACCGGCGAGGTGGTGGGCCTTCTGGGGCCCAACGGCGCGGGGAAGACGACGTGCTTCTATATGATCGTCGGTCTCTACCGGCCGGACGGGGGGCGGGTCGTTTTCGATGGCGAGGAGTTGACGAATCTGCCGATGTACAAAAGAGCGCGAAAAGGACTCTCCTACCTGGCTCAGGAGGCGAGCATCTTTCGCAAGCTCTCGGTGGAGGACAATATCCGAGCGATTTTGCAGACTTTGGGCATCTCTCGCCAGGAGGAAGACGAGCGCTTGGAAAAACTCCTGGAGGACCTGTCCATCACGCACATCCGCAAGAATCCTGGATTTGCCCTGTCGGGCGGAGAGCGGCGGCGGGTGGAGATCAGCCGGGCTCTGGCGACGCGGCCCGAGTTCATTCTGCTCGACGAGCCCTTCGCGGGTATCGACCCGATCGCCGTCGGCGAGATTCAGGACATCATCGCCCAACTCAAGGAGCGGGGCATCGGTGTGATCATCACGGACCACAACGTCCGCGAAACGCTGGGGATTACGGACAGGGCGTACATCCTGTTCCAAGGACAGATTTTGGAGGAGGGCGATCCCGAATCGATCGCCGCTTCGCCGCGGGCCCGGGAAATCTACCTGGGCGAGAAATTCCGGCTTTAGGGGTCCACGAGGCATGACGCAAAGCCTTCGTCAAACGCTCAAGCTCTCGCAGCAACTGGTGATGACGCCCCAGTTGCAGCAGGCCATCAAGCTCCTGCAGCTCACGCGCATGGAGTTGGTGGACGCGGTGCAGCAGGAGTTGGTGGAAAACCCGGTTCTGGAGGAGTTGGACGAATACGAGGAAACGGCGGCCGATCGGGACGAATTGCCCGGCATGGTGGCCGGCGACGCCGATTTGCCGGAATTGTCGGGCGGACAGGACGACTCCGGTGACGCCGTGGACAATATGCCCGGCACGGCCGACAAGGGCGAAATCGACTGGGACGCCTACATCGCCCAATCCCAATCCGACTATCAGGGCGGCTCCTCGGCCTTCATGGAAGATCGGGAGGATTACGAAAACCCCATTGTACGCTCAACGACCCTGCAAGAACATCTGGAATGGCAGCTCCAAATGTCGGATATTGAAGGTGAGGAGCGTGTCATGGCCGCTCACCTGATCGGCGAGTTCAACGACGACGGATATCTCATGCGTCCCTTGCAGGAGATTGCCCAGGACAAGCACTGGGACGTCGAGGATTTGGAAGAGGCGCTGCTGGCCGTTCAGGAATTCGACCCCCTGGGGGTGGGCGCCCGGGATCTGCGCGAATGCCTGCTCATCCAGATCCGTGCGATGAGCGGCGACCATCTTCTTCTCAAAAAGCTCGTCGAAGATCACCTCCACGACATCGAAAAGCGTCAGTTCAAAAAGATCGCCCAGTCGCTCAAGATTCCGCTGGAGCAGGTGGGGGAACTGCTTGAACAACTGCGTCATCTGGAGCCCAAGCCGGGGCGGCCGTTCTCCGGTCGGGACGCCCAGCACGTCGTGCCCGACATTTACATCGTCAAGGTCGGCGACGAATACAACGTGGTTCTCAACGACGACGGCATGCCCCGCCTGCGCGTCTCCAATTTCTACAAATCGATGATCACCAACGGCGCCGTGGGCAAGGACAAGGAATACATCCAGGAACGCCTGCGCAGCGCCGTGTGGATGATTCGCTCGATCCACCAACGCCAGCGGACGATCTACAAAGTCACCCAGAGCATCGTGAAACACCAGCGTCCTTTTTTGGAAAAAGGCGTGACCGCTTTGCGGCCGATGGTTCTGCGGGACGTGGCCGAAGACATCGAGATGCACGAGTCCACGATTTCCCGCGCCACCACGAACAAGTACGTGCATACGCCCCAGGGGATCTACGAACTCAAATTCTTCTTCAATTCGGGGATCGACTCGACCGACGGCAGCGAGGCCTTGGCTTCCGAGGCGGTCAAGCAGCACATCGCGTCGATCATCGACGAGGAAGACTCGAAAAAGCCCTATTCGGACCAGGCGATCGTCAAACTCCTGGCCGCGAAACATGGATTGAAGATTGCCCGTCGGACGGTAACGAAATATCGCGAAATTCTCGGATATCCGTCCTCAACCAAGCGCAAGAAGGTATTCTAGCGCAAAACAGGAGGCTTCCATGAACATCTCCGTGACCTTCCGAAACAGCGAGCCCAGCGATGCCCTGCGTACGTATGCCGAGGAAAAACTCGCCAAGGTGAAGAAATACCTGCACGAGCCCATCGACATGCATGTGGTGCTGGCCGTGGAAAAGTTTCGGCATCACGCGGAGGTTACGCTGACCGCGGATCAGCACGTGATCAACTGCAAGGAACAGACCGAGGACATGTACAGCGCCGTGGATAAACTGGTCGGCACCCTGGAGCGGCAGATCAAAAAGGCCAAGGGGCGCGGCAACCACCACAAGGGCGACATGGACACCGCCTCGGCCGCCAAGGAATTGGGCGGCTAGACACGAGGCCGGAACGCTGCTAATGCAGTCACGCCGACGCCGCCGGGATCGTTTTTCGGCGTCGGATTCGTGGTCGGGGACTTCGTTGTCATCAGGGTTCAGCGCCCAAGACGCGGGAGTTCACATCCGACCAGACAAGGACGAGACCGACAGGGGCGGTCTCGTCGTGCGTTTTGCACTCATTTCCTTCAAGATTGAGTCAATATGAGAATACACGATTATTTGCCGCTCACCTTGGTCAACGCCAATCTCACCGGCACGCAGCCCACGTCCGTCCTGACCGAGCTTTCCCAGATGATCGCCGATTCCAACGAGGAATTGGACGCGACGCGCGTGCTGACCGTGCTCGAGGAGCGCGAACGCCTGGGAAGCACCGGCATCGGCAACGGGATCGCGATTCCCCATTCCAAACTGCCGGGCCTGCGTTCGGTGATTTTGGCCGTGGGACGCTCGGCGGCGGGGATTGATTTTGACAGTATGGACGGCGAACTGACGCACATCTTCTTCGTCATCGTGGCGCCGGAGGACTCGGTGGGGGTGCATCTGAGCCTGTTGGCCCGCATCTCGGCCCTGGCCGAGGACGAGGACGTGTGCAAGGCGATGATTCGCTCCAAGTCCGACGAAGATCTGCGCAACACCATCATCGAGGCGGACGAAAGAAACGGGGACTAGCGCTTGGCTGATCTGCATGTCCGGGATCTGGTCAGCACGCACGGCGACGAATTGGAGTTGGTTTCCATCGGCGAGGACGCCGGTCTGGCCAACGTCGTCACCGTCTCCCACGTTCAAAAGCCCGGTCTGGCCATGGCGGGCTTCCTCAACCACGTGGTCCCCGAGCGATTGCAGGTCTTCGGCCGCACCGAAATCAACTACCTGGCCCAGCTCGAACCGAAACGGGTTCGGGAGACTCTCGGCGCCTATTTTGGCTTCAAGGTCTGCGGCGTCATCGTCACCCGCAACCTGACTCCTTCCGAGGATTTCCTCGCCCTGGCCGCCGAGCACCAGACCCCGGTGCTGCGTACCCGCTATTCGTCCCAGGAATTCACCGAGCGCGTCAGCCGCATTCTCGAAGCCCATTTCGCCCGACGCACCACGATGCACGGCGTCCTGATGGATGTGTACGGCGTGGGCGTCCTGCTGTTGGGCAAAAGCTCGATCGGCAAGTCGGAATGCGCGCTCGACCTGATCCTCCAGGGCCATCGCCTAGTGGCTGACGACATTGTCGAATTGCAGCGTACCGCCCAGGGCACCATCAACGGCCGTTCGTCCGAGATTACCAAGTACTACATGGAAATCCGGGGCCTGGGCATTATCAACATCAAGGAAATGTTCGGCATCGGCTCCATCCGCGACCGAAAAAAAGTGCATCTGGTCGTGCGGCTGGTGGATTGGGACGAAGACACGGAATACGATCGGATGGGCCTGGACGAGGCCAATTATAATATCCTGGGTGTCGAGCTGCCGATGGTGAAGATTCCGGTTCGGCCCGGCCGCAACCTGACCGCCATCGTCGAGGTGGCCGCGCGCAACCATCTGCTCAAGCTCGAGGGCTACCACGCGGCCCAGGAGTTCCAAAAGCGGCTCATGGAGCGCATCGCCGACGCGGACATGGACCTGGACCTGGATATCGAGGAATCGGAATGAGCCGGACGAAGACGAACGAGAACATCCCCGCCCCGGATACGAGCGGCCCGGACGACAAGGCGTCCATCGTCGTGCTGACCGGGCTGTCGGGCTCGGGCAAGAGCGTGGCCCTACGCGCGCTGGAGGACATGGGCTACTTCGCCATCGACAACCTGCCCGTCTCCTTGCTGGCCAAGCTGCTCGAACTATCCGGAACGCACTCCCAATTCAAGCATATCGCCCTGGTGATGGACTCGCGCAACCCGGATTTTTTCTCCAAGTTCGGCGATGTCTACGCGGCCACGCTCTCCGGTGGTTACAACATCCAATTGATTTTTCTGGATGCGCCGGACGAGGTGTTGGCCCGGCGATATTCGGAAACCCGCCGCAAGCATCCCTATGAGTCGGGAGCGCTGATGGACGCCATTCGTTCCGAGCGCGAACGCTTCGAACGCATCCGGGAAATGGCGGACGCGACCATCGATACCTCCCATTATTCCGTCCACGAACTGCGTCGGATCATCGAGGAACGGTTCGGCATCGACACCGACAAGCCTCGCATGCACGTGGACCTGATGAGCTTCGGCTTCAAACACGGGCTGCCCCTGGAGGCGGACCTGGTTTTCGATGTGCGCTTTTTGCCCAACCCGTTTTTCGTGCCCGAATTGCGCTCGTTCACCGGTCTGGAGAAGAACGTCGCCCACTATGTGCTCGACCGGGACGAGACGGGGGAGTTCATCCGGCGGATCTCGGAGTTGATCGCCTTCTTGTTGCCCTGGTATGAGAAAGAGGGTAAACACTACCTCACGATTGCCGTGGGGTGTACCGGCGGCGTCCATCGATCGGTGGCCATCATCGAGAAATTGGCGGCGGATCTGCCCCTTTCCGATCATCCGGTGACCGTGACCCACAGAGAACTGAATCGGAAAAAGAATCACGCGCGGGACTAACCGCGCCCGTGGTTCGAGGGAGCGTTGATTTATGGTGGGACTGATCCTGGTCGCCCACGGAAATCTTGCGAACGAGTTGCTCAACACGACGGCGATGATCTTGGGCGAGGCCCTGACCTCGGCCGTGGGCGTGCCCGTGAACGCCATGGACGACCCCGAGTCGATCACTGATCGCATCGAGCAGGCGATCGAGCAGGTGAACACGGGACGGGGTGTCTTGATCCTGACCGACATGTTCGGCGGGACGCCGTCCAACGTGGCCCTGTCGTTTCATCAGGACGGGGTCGTGGATGTCATCAGCGGGATGAGCCTGCCGATGATGCTGCGTTTCGCCGAATCGCGGGACGCCGACTCCCTTTCGGCCCTGGCCCAGGGCGTGAAAAACGCGGCGCTGGAAAGCGTTTCCCTGGCCAGCGATCTGTTGAGCGTCAAGGAGGCCGACGGCTGATGTATGACGCCGTGATCCGCGAATTGCGCGTCCTCAACAAAGCGGGCGTGCATTTGCGTCCGGCCTCTCAAATCGTCAAAAAGATGCACCAGTTCAAAAGCGAGGTGATCCTGCGTCGCGAGGGTCGCACCGTTAACGCCAAGAGCATCATGAGCGTCAGCACCCTTTTGGCGCCTAAGGACACGGTCGTGACCGTGGAGGCGATCGGACCGGACGCCGAGGAAGCGGTCAGCGCGATGGCCGATCTGTTCGAGTCCAAATTCGGCGAGGAATGATGGGCGAATCCGTGGTGACTCCCCGAACCCTGAAAGGCACGCGCGGTTCGCCGGGAATCGCCATCGGGCTGGCGTACGTGGTCGATCGGGGCAAGATCAAGGTCCCCATGCGCCTGATCATGCCCAAGCTGGTGCCCTTCGAAAAGGCTCGCTTCCGCACCTCGATCCACACCAGCCTGCGCCAACTGGAAACCGCCCTGGATCGGGAAATCGGCGACGACCACAAGGAGATCCTTGACGCCCACCTGGCCTGGTTGTCCGACGAATACATGATTCGGGAAGTCGAGACGCTCATCGAATCCGAGCGCATCAACGCCGAATGGGCCGTCAAGAAACTCCTCGACCAGCTCATCGCTTCCATCGACGCCGGCACCGAATCCGAACGGCAGGCGCGCTCGGATCTCTTCCACGAAGTCGGCGACCGCATCATCCGCAATCTCATGGGCGCCCAACAGGAATCCGTCGAGACGGTGCCCGAAGGCGTCATCCTCGTGGCCCACGACTTCACCCCCGCCGACATGGCCCATGTGGATCGCACGCGCGTGGCCGGCATGGCGATGGATATCGGCGGCCCGACCAGCCACACGTGCATCCTTGCCCGGGGCATGGAACTGCCGACCATCGTCGGTCTGGATCACGTCAGCAACGAAGTGCAGACCGGCGACGTGCTGGTGCTCGACGCCGACGACGGCCGTGTGTATGTCAATCCGCCGCTGGCCGTGTTGGATGATTACCAGGAGCGCGCCCGCCGCCTGGATGAGCAACTTCAGGAACTCCTCAAGCTCAAAGACGTCGAATGCAAAACCGCCGACGGCGTGTCGATCCAATTGCAGGCCAATATCGAGCTGCTCGAAGAATTGGGGATCATGGAGGAGCACGGGATCAAGGATATCGGCCTGTTTCGCAGTGAATTCCTTTTCCTGATGAAAGGCGGCGCCGCCGACGAGGACGAACAGTACGAGCTGTACTCCCTGCTGCTGCGCAACCTCGGTCCCGAGCACTGCGTGACGATCCGGACGCTGGATCTGGGCTGGGACAAGGTCTACGCCGGGATGGATATGCAGCCCGAGACCAACCCGGCGATGGGCCTGCGGGCGATTCGCTTCTGCCTGGACCGGGAGGACCTGTTCAAGGACCAACTCCGGGCCCTGCTGCGGGCGTCCATCCACGGGCGCATGCGCATCATGTTTCCCATGATTTCCGGCATCGATGAATTGCGCGAGGCCAAGAACATCCTGGAAGAAGTGCAGCAGGAATTGGAACTGGAAGGCGCGGCCTACTCGGACAACGTGGAAATCGGGATCATGATCGAGGTGCCCAGCGCCGTGATGATGGCCGATATCCTGGCCGACGAGGCGGATTTTTTCAGCATCGGGACCAACGACTTGATTCAATACTCCCTGGCCATCGACCGGGAAAACGAACATGTCGCCCATTTGTATACCCCGGCTCACGTGGCGATCCTGCGCATGATCGAAAGCACGGTCAAAGCCGGGCGCGCGGCGGGCATCGAGGTGGCCATGTGCGGCGAGATGGCCGGCGATATCCAGATGACCATGCTATTGCTGGGTCTGGGCGTTACGTGTTTTTCCGCCAACCCCCCGGCCGCGCTGAAGGTCAAGCAACTCATCCGAAAAATCGATACCGCCGAGGCGCGGAACTTCGCCAAGCGGGTCATGGCCTTGTCTTCCAGCGAGGACATCGCCAACTTCATCCGCCGCGAGATGAACAAACGGTATCCGGAGATTTTCGCCAACCACAACTGGACGATTTAAATCGACCATAGGCAAAGGAGGCCCCATGCGTTCGGCCTCGCGAATCGTTTTCGCTTTTGTTGGTGTCTTGATTCTCGCCGTCGCGGTGACGGTGGCGGCGTCGACGCCCGACGTGGAATCCATGCGCGCCCGCGCCGCCGAATTGGTGCTCAAGCAGGCCGAGATGGGGTGGGGCAGTTGGGTCCTGGGGGACGCCAGCGACCAGGCTTCTTTGTACGAAGGCTACGAGGACCTGTTCACCAAGGACGCCATCGCCGTCACGCGGGAGGCCATCGCCAATACGAACGATCCCGAAAAGGCCAAGGCGCTCACCTTCTTCAAGCAATATCAGGAGTCCGAATATCTCGGCGCCCAGACGGCCATGCTCGCCGATATCCAGAACGACCTGGAAGCCGAGCTCAAAGTCCTCGTCGACGGCGAGCTGATTCCCTATCACAACCTGGACGGCCGCCTGGCCAATGAGAAGGACCCGCGCAAACGCGCCGAGATGGCCAAGGAGGAATACCGGATCTACGACCTGCTCAACAAGGTCGTCCTCAAGCGTCAGCTCGACGAGTCCCAACGCCTGGCCCGGGAGTTGGGCTATGCCAATTACCTGGAGATGTCGGCGTCCATGAAGGCCGTGGACGTCGATAAACTCGCCGCGTCCTGCCGCGCCGTCCTGGACCGAACGCAGTCCCTTTACTTCGAACTCTTCGACAAAGTCAGCCCCATCCCGCGCACCGAGTTTCGTCGGTCGGACATCCTTCGTGTCCTCGGCGCCAAGCGCTACGACGAGGTCTATCCCAAGGACAAACTTCTCGCCTCGATGAACAACGTGCTGGGGGGCATGGGCGTCGATCTGCATCGGCAGAAAAACATCCTGGTACATGACGAGATGCTGCCCAAAAAGAACCCACGCGCCGTGTGCTTCCCCATTCGCGTGCCGGAAGACGTGCGCTTGTCGATCAAACCCCACGGAGGCAAGGACGATTTCTCCGCCCTCTACCACGAAATGGGCCACGCCCAGCACTTCGCCAATTCGAAAACCAATGTCTGGGAATTCCAGCACCTGGGCAGCAACGCGGTCACGGAAGGCTACGCTTACGTCTTCGAAGCCGTCGTCGAAGATCCCCGATTCCTGCACGAGCAGATGGACGCGGACGACGCGGTCATCAAGCGCCTCAAGCAGCATTCGACCTTCGCCCGGCTCTACATGCTGCGTCGGTACGCCTCGAAGATCCTTTACGAGGTCGACTTGTTCCGGGGCGCGGGTGAACCCCAAGAGCTTTACCGCAAGCATCTGAGCGCCGGTTACGGATTCGAACTGACGGAAGACGAGGCGACGCGCGCGCTTTCCGATGTCGATCCGTTCCTTTACTCGGCCGACTACTATCAGGCGTTCTTCCTGGAAGCGATGCTGCGCAAATACATGACGGACAACTTCGGCGATCCCTGGTGGAAACAGCCCGCCGCGATGCAGTTCCTCAAATCGCTTTGGGCGAAAGGCAACGAACTGTCGGGCGACGAGCTGGCCGAGATCCTCGGCTTCACGCCGCTGGATATGGACCTGCTGTTCACCGATATCCAAATGGGCATGGACACCTAGTCGGGTTCGGTGGCTGCGTCGCCCGCCACGGACGCGATCGCGCGTCGCCTGCAAGGTCCCCGCACGATCGGCATCGCTCTGCTCGGGCTGGCGGCGGTAGAGTGGGGTCTGTTTTGGGTGGTGGCCCGGCAATGGGCAGCCGTCAAACACATTTCCGGCGACTCCCTTGAACTCGTCATCGCCCATGCCTCTAGTGGATTATTCGTGGCGGCCGCCCTGGCCGCGGCCATCTTCCCGTCCGTCACAAAACGCTTTCTCATCGAAAACGACTTCTTCGTCATCGCGGTTCTCATTCTGCGGCTGGCGCTCGGCTTCATCTCGCAACGCCTGACGGGCGAGCTGGCCGTCTTGTTCTTCGAGCGCTGGTGGGAATTCTCCACCGTCGTCTTCGTATACGCGCTGGCCTTATTCGTCGTGCGCCATCGCGAACTGTTCCGACCGTCCACCCCCGTCTCTCCGTCGGGAAATTCGAAATTGGAGCAATCCCGCGATCCGGCGTTGGACGCGTTGCGCGCGATTTCGCTGATACTCATGATCGTCGCCCATTTCGGCCATCATTTTGAAATCAAATCATCGGAGATCTTTCTCCTTTGGCAGGTCGGCGAGGCGGCGCCCGCGGCGTTCTTTTTTTGCTTTGGGATGACGTATGCGTTCTATGCCCGCAAGGATCCGCGCACGCGTCTGTCTTCGGATTTCGTATTTCTGTGCATCGCGCTGACGCACAACCTCTATGTCGACAAGACGATGTTTTCGATGAACTTCCTTATGCTGTTGTTCGTCTGGCGGGCTTTGGCGGGGTGGGTCTTAAAGCCGATTCGGTTGGATGGCCCGAAAGCCGCGACGTGGATCGTGATCGCGGGGATCTTCGTTATCTTGTGGTTGCCGGACACAAATCTGGAATCGTTCGTCGGCGGAAAACCGTTCCATTTTCATCGCTGGGCGCTCTATTGTTTCGCCGGTGTCGCCGCGTGGGAATATCGGCGGTCGCGTCGGCTGTCGGTGCTCGCGATGACTTTGGTTGTCGCCGGGATCGCGGGGCACGTCTACGGGACGCACCATGGCATCGCGATTATGCGTCTCGTCAAATGGGACTGCACGCCGACCTACTTCGCCTTGACCCTGAGCATCGCCCTGTTGCTTTGGCGTTTGCTGCAAACCTCCATTTTCGAAGCGTTGACGCGACGGATGCCGTGGATCGCTCTCTGGTCGAAAAATTTGCTGCTCGGCACAGTCCTGCATTACGTGGCGCACAACGGCGTGTGGAAGGGAATTGAGGCTGCTGTCTCGCCGGTGCGCATCGCCGGGCATGAGATTGAATTTTACGTCGCCGGAGTGTTGGCGTCGTGCGTTGTTCTCCACGTTCTCCTGCGACTGACCACGCGCCTGTGGAGCGTGGCCGAATCAATGCCGGTGTGGACGCTGATTGTCGATCGCTTCGTGCCCGTGGCGATGGGTTCCATTCTCATCGCGAGCCTGATGCAAATTGCCGTCTTCGGATGGACATCCAAGAACGCTTTCGGAATCGACGTCTACCTTCTTCTGATGCTCGTTTTCGCCCTGCTGTACAAACGCCTTGACCGACTTTTCGCGCCGACCTTCGCGCCGCAAGTATGACCATTTAGAGGTCTTCTTCTTCCACGATGGGTTGCGCGGCGGGGACCGATTTGCGACGTCGAATCCGACCGCCCCAACGCACCAGCAGCCCGGCGAAGAACGCCAACTCCGCGCCCGCCGTCGAATGGGCAAGGAGGATCCCGACGACGGAGGCAACTCCGGCCAACGCGATCGGGCGACGCGCGGCGGGATCGCTCCAGTTCCAGCTTCGTCGCAGGCGCAATGTCAGAAGGAACGCGCCGATCATCGACAGTAGGAACCCGACGCCTCCGGCGAGCGTGTCGAAGTTTTTCGGCCCGTATCGCAGGATCACCGTCGAAGCTTCACCAATGGTCAGCCATTCGTCGAAGCGCATCGCGCGTCCTTGTTCGGGGATCGTGAACTTCGCCGGCAAAGCTCCGGACTGATCCTGCACGCTTTGCGCGGCGCGAAGGCGATTTTGAAATTCCTCCTCGACCTTCTGTTGGCGCGCGTAGCCTTCTCTCCCATACGACCGCACCGCGTCGGCCGCCATCTCCGCCATGGGTTCTTCCATGGCGGATTTGGACGCGGGCATCGATACACCGCCTTGATCCAACGATTCGCCCAAAGGCTGCAAGCCGCCACAGGTCGCAAGCTGCACGAAGCCCTGAAGGATCGGGAAGATCTGCCAGCCCTTCTGAGGCATCAGCGAGCGCATCGTGCCGCCCGCGCGGCGGTAGTCGTAGTCGTCGGGCGAGTAGACGGTCATGAACGATTCGGAAATCGGAAGATCGACGACGGGCATTTCGATGGGGATTCGGCCCAGGCCGCTCAGTTTTTTGCCGAAGCGCGTGTAGTAGATGATTTCCACATCGAAGCTCTCCAGCTCGTCGCCGCCGGTGTAGCTCGATTTTTCCAGTTGCAACAGGATCGCGCCGTCCTTGGCCCGACTCGGCTTGACCGGCTTGCCGGCGACGAAGCTGCTCCACAGCTTCGCCGTTTCCGCGTTCGGCAGACGTACTTCCAGAAACTGCTTGCGATTGTTGCGGACCTTGTACGTGGCGCCGACGACCGCGTCGCCGTCCTGCGTGATCTGGACGATATAGTTGGCCGTGTCGATCGCCGCGCCGAGGACGGGCTGCGTCTCGTGGCGGACGACCTTGATCTCGCCGGTGAAGGGATGGCGCAGGTACTTGTAGGACAGCACGATTGGATTCGTCGCCCCGCCGCGCAGGCCCGGCGGCAGTTCCTTGGCATCGACGGGTTGCAGGTCGATGATCTTCGTCGGCGTCACTTCCACGCCGCCGGTCACTTGAACCGCGAAGAAACCGCGTTCCCGCTCGACGTTCTCGGCTTTGAGCGCGGGCAGTGAAAAATCGAAGTCTTCGTTGCGCACGGATTTTTCGAGGACGATGGTCAGGTTGTAGGCGCCTTCGACGTCGTACCCGACCGTGGCGGTGAGGCGTCGTGTCGAGGGATCGACGGCCCAACCGGCGAGCGACGCGCCGGTGCATTCGACGACTTCGAACCCGGCGGGGACCGTGACCTCGAATGTGTTGACCGGAGCGTGGCGCACTTCGTACGACATCTGCACAACCGCGCGGATAAACCCTTCGTCGAGGCTGACCAGCGTGTGGTTGTCGACCAGGACCTTGGGCGGCAGCTTTTCGGCTGTCTCGGCCGCTTCGTCGAGCGCCACGTTATAGCGCACCGTCAGATAATCGTTGGTCAGGATCGCGGTCGCGACGCCGTTTCCCTTGCGCATCGTCGCACCATCGACAGTCACGCCGGAAATCTTGTCGCCGTACGTCAGGCGCAGCACTTGGCCCGCCGCCTGGGGAAGGGGGGTTGCCGCCTGACCGGGACCGGGCCGCATGGGCGCATTGATTTCGAATTCCATGGTCAGTTCGTGCGTTGCCGGGCCCTGGACCACAATGGCGATGTTGCCGCCGTTGTCGACCGCGGGCGCGGGCTTGCCGTCTAACCGGATTTCGGCCAAAGGCGCACTGGTCGAGCTCAGCGGGACGCTCACCCATCCGTCCTTGAGAATCGTCAGCGGATAAGTCGCCGTCAGCGCTAGACGCTCGTCTGCCAACTCGCCGATCAGGTTGCCCCGTCCCAAGGCGTAGTCTACCGGCGGCGGGGGCGGCGGAGTGGGATCGACAGGATGCATCTTTTCAATGAGGGCTTTGAAGTCGCTCCAGGGAATCGAGATCGATCCGTTCATATCCGGCAGATCGTCGGCCTTGGCCCACGCGGCGCTCGTGGCGGTAAGAACAAATAAGACGGCCAGGGCTACGTTGAGGACGGCGAAACGCGCACGCATTATTCGTCTCCCTCGGCCGGAGGATCGACAGGCTCGTTTGTGACCGGCTCGGCGACGGTTGCCGCTTCCGCTTTGGCCGCGCGTCGCGTTTGTTCCTTGCGCCAAAGCCACGTCAAGGCCACTTGCGCCAGGGCGATGACGATGCCGAAGAACGCCCCGGAAAAGACGGCGTCACCGCCGAGTCCGACGAAGAACGCGAGAAGGCCCAAAACGAGGGCGACGAACAGATGTTGCCGTCGGGTCAGGGGCAGTCGGAACTGGTGGCCTGTGCGTCGTCCGATGAGCCAGCGCGTCGCGACGTAGCCGAAGTAGATCAGCAGCAGCGTCGCGACCAGCCGCCAGAGGCCGCCTCCGACGCGCGTGTTGTAGGCCATCGTCACGTACGGCTTTTCGCCCGGATCGACGATGCGCCCGGCGAAGGGGATTGGGATACCGGTGAAATCGACCTGCACCGCGATCGGCAACGAGCCTTTCGTCAGTGCGCCGAAATACGCCGCGTTCGAGGCGAACGCCGGACCGGACGCGATGTTGCTCGCCGCTTGGGACTGTTCGTTGCGATAACGGCGTGCATCGTCGAGTTCTTCGAGATCACCGGCCAACTTGTCCACATCCGCTTTCTTTTCGTCCGCCGATTCCATGCCTGCGCCACCGCCGAAGGTTCCAAGCCCATCGGTCGAGGCCTCAAAGCTCTCTCGCGGCATTGGTCGGATTCTTTCGGGATCCAGCGTGCCGCCGAAACCGAAGTAGCGATACCCCGGGGGGACGTAGGTCGTCAGGCTGATGCGATTGGTCGGAACGTCGAGCGTCGGTAATTCGAAGGTCTTGCGGGCGAGGAAGGGGGTGAAGCCGCTTTCCCGATAAATCATGAGGCTCAGACGCGTCGGTCGGTACGTATCCGTGCGGGTAATGGGCAGGAGCAGGGCGTCGCCGTCGCGGGCCGCCTTGATCGGTTGACCGTCCCGATGCACGCTCCACACGTCCATGCCCTCGGGAAGCGTGACCGTCAGGAACTGTTTGGTGCGATTTTTGACGACAAAGTTTGCCTCGAGCAGTTCCTTGCCTCGGTCGGTGAGCATGATCCGATATGTCGCGTCTTCCACGGCGCAACCCAGCACCGACGCATCCTCATGACGCACCACCGCGAGCGACGCCTTGTTGGGGTGCTTGATGTATTTGTAGCCGAACAGGACGGTCGCATCGCCGGCGCCGCGCAGGTCGCCGGGCAGTTCGCTGACATCGAGGGGGGCGAGGTTTTCCGTGTCCGCGGCGGTCACTTGGACGTTCGTGCGGACGGCGACCGCTAAATAACCCAGCTCATGGACGACGTTGTCCACTTTCAGGTCGGCGGTCGTGAACGTGACGTCGTCCTTGGCGGCCAGGGACTGCTCGAAGGTCAGAGCGACGCGATGCGGTCCCAGGGCTTCATAGGCGATCGTGATGAGCACGCGCTGCCCGCCGCCGGTTTTTTCCACGTTCCAATCGACCAAGCCGTCGGTCGAGACGTCGGCCAGAACGACATCCGACGGCAGTTCGACGGAGAATTTGCTGATGGGTTTGTGCTGGATGGTGTAGTCGATGATGGAGGTGTAGACGGCCAGGCCTTCGCCGACCGTCACCATGGTGCGCACTTCGGCGGAAACCCGGGCGTCCGCACGGGGTGAAACCTCGGCACGGCGCGTCCACGATACCGCCACGGAATCGGTCTGCGAAAACGACGTTTCGGCGATCGTCCCGCCGTCCGCGTTGCGGCTGCTGATCCCGCGGCCGGTCGACGCGCTAACGACCATATTGCCTTCCGGCAACCGAACGCGCAGACGGTTCACATGGGATCGAAGGCCGGGCAGGGTGAAGCGTCCCGGGCCCGTGCCTTCGCCCAAGGGCAACTCCATGCGCAGGACCAACTCATGGGCCCCGGCGCCGCGAACGGCCAGGTGGAGATAACCGTCCCGGCCGTCGGCCAGCGAGACCGCCTTGCCGTCCAGGCTCGCCTCGGCAATCGGCGTATTCAGGCGCACCACGGGAATGTCGGCCCACTCCCTCTCTTCCAGCACCAGCGCGTCCGCGAAGATCGTCAGACGCACGACCTCGTCCTGCACCACCGCCTCATATTCGGCGTTGGCCAGGATCCCGGCGCGGGGCGGCTTGACCGGCGGATCGGTCTGTGTTTGCATCAATTTTTCGAGAATCGTTTTGAAATCCGACCAGGGAACCGACACGGCGCTGTCGGGCAGATCGGGGGGCGGAGACGTCTCGGCCACGGCGGGCGAGGCGATGAATCCCACGGCCAGAAGGCAAACGACGGCGGCGCGAAGCAAGATCATGGCGGTCTCCGCTTAAAGTCCAATCCCAGGTTACATGGGGATGGACAGACCTGTCACCCAAAAGGTTCCGCAACTTCATATGAACATGCCGACCGACGGTTTTCGAATTATGCATTTTTATCAACCCCTGGTTAAAAATTGAGCGGGCGACGCATCGTCTTTGCGGCGATTGCCGTCGCGGTGGCGCTTCTCCTTTTCGAACTCGGCGCCCGTTATCTTGAACATCGCGATCCCAGGGTTTTCGTGGCCGGAGAGACTCCGCCGGAGAATTTCATGGGCCTGACCATGGTCTATGATCCGGTGCTTCTCTGGCGGGTCGAAGCCGGGCGTCATCGGCCGCATCAGACAGACTACCTCGTGACCGACGAAGGGGTGCGTTACGGGGAGGCGGATGGCCCGCCGGATCCGACGACGCCCGAACGCATCGTCTTTCTCGGCGATTCCAGCGTCTACGGCTGGGACGTGGACTACGAACAATGCTTCGCTGCCGTGATCGGCGGTCAGTGGAGCGGCGGGGCGGCGAAGCGGGGCATCTTCAACGCGGGCTGCCCCGGCTACTCGTCGACGCAGTCACGCATCTTGTTGCAAATCAACCTCGACCGTTGGCGTCCGACGCGCGTGGTCATCGCGGCGATGTGGTCGGACATGATGCGCACCGGCTGGACCGACGTGGAAATGTTCGCGAGGCATTCGTCGTGGGGATATCGCGTCGGCGGAGGATTGCGGCAGACGCTGGGGCACAGCGCCTTGTTTCGCTTGATGGCCGCGCTACGCGGCGCACCGAAAATCCCGCCGGGACGGAAGCTGTTCTGGCAAACGATCGGCGACGAAACCTTTGATGGACCGCCCCGCGTCGATCCCGAAACGCATGCCGACAACCTTCGGGCGATGACGGCCATGGCCAAGGGAATCGGAGCGAAGGTGACGCTTTTGATCCTGCCCAACACCTGGGATATGCAGGGCAAGGGTCCCTCGGACGAGGCGGAGGTCTATTTCCGAAACTTCCACCGCGTCGGGGAACAAACCGGGGCCATCGTCGTCGATATGTCCAAGGAGTACGCCGGGGCGTCGCGCGCGGAGATGCCGCGCTATTTCGTGGATGAAATCCACCCGTCGCCGGAAGGCCATCGGGTTATCGCCGAGCGCATTCTTTCCGCGTGGCGATAAGGAATCGATTTCACGGCACGACTTTGGCTTCGCCGCGCTTGCGCGATCGGGCGGATGCGAGGTAATTTGTGGACTCCCTTCACAATATCGCCATGGTGGGAATGCATTAATGGATCCCTTACTTTTTGACTCCGGGCTGGAATTGGCCCGAAAAATTAAATCCCGCGAGATCACGTCGACCGACGCCGTCGAGGCGCACATCCGGCATATCGAGCTGGTCAATCCGATCGTTAACGCCATGGTGAAGGACCGCTTCAACAAGGCCCGGGCCGAGGCCCGTCGCGCCGATGAAGAACTCAAGGAGAAGGGGCCGGACGGCGTGCCGGTCTATCACGGCGTTCCCTGCACGATCAAAGAGTCGTTTCAGCTCACCGGCATGCCTCAGACGTCGGGTTTGGTCGCCCGGCGGGACCGCATTTCCGAGCAGGACGCGACGACCGTCGCCCGCATGCGGGAGGCGGGGGCGATTCCTTTGGGCGTGACCAATGTCCCCGAGCTATGCATGTGGATGGAGACCAACAACCTCATCTACGGCCGGTCGAACAACCCGTACAACCGGGAGCATATCGTCGGCGGAAGCTCGGGCGGCGAGGGGTGCATCATCGGCGCTGGGGGCTCGCCCTTCGGCCTGGGCGCGGATATCGGCGGGTCCATTCGCATGCCGGCGTTCTTTAACGGCGTCTTCGGCCACAAGGCGTCGAGCAATCTGATCCCGAACACCGGGCAGTATCCCATCAGCTTTGACGGGACGTTGAACTATCTGGCCACGGGGCCGATCTGTCGTCGCGCCGAGGATCTCTGGCCCCTGGTCAAGTTGATGGCCGGTCCCGACGGCGTGGATCCCAACACCCGCGAGCAACCGTTGGGCGACCCGGGTACGGTCGATCTGACGTCCCTGACGGTGGTGGATATCGAGGACAACGGACACACGCCGGTGAGCCTGGACCTGCGTCTGGCGCAACGGCGGGTAACGGATCATCTGGTCAAAAACGGCGCCCGCCTCGTCGTCGCAAAACCGGATCTTCTGCGCAAATCCTTCGATATCTGGAGTTCGTCCCTGTCCCACGAATCGAAGACCTCGTTCGTGGAGATGATGGGCGACGGCCGCCAGGTCAGCCCGATCATTGAGTTATTCAAGTGGTTCTTCCAGCGCTCGAACCACACTTTCCCGGCGATCATGCTGGGCATCACGGAGGCCTTCGAGCACCTCTTCCCCGGACGTATCCGCAAGTTCTTCCGCCTGGGGCAGGAACTGCGGGAAGAGATGAACGAGTTGGTCGGACCCAAGGGCATTTTCCTTTTCCCGTCCCATGCCTATCCGGCGCCGCGTCACAACTACCCCTTGATGCGGCCGTTCAACTTTGTCTACACCGGCATCCTCAACATCATGGAAATGCCCGTCACCCAGGTTCCGCTCGGCCTGAACAGCGAGGGACTGCCCCTGGGGGTGCAAGTCGGCGCGACGCACGGCAACGACCATTTGACGGTCGCGGTGGCGATGGAACTGGAGCGGGCGTTCGGCGGCTGGGTTCCGCCGGATTTCTAGTCGAGAACCGGACGCGGGAGACCGATATGTGCGCGATGCCCCCCTATGACGAATCCGCTTGGGAACATGAATACATCGAGGCCGGGGGCCTGCGTTTTCACATGGTGACGGCGGGCGAGGGCCCGGTCGTGCTGATGTTGCACGGCTTTCCCGAAAACTGGTTTGCGTGGCGCTATCAGATCGACGCCGTGGCCAAGGCCGGATTCAAGGCCGTCGCCGTGGATATGCGCGGATACGGCCAAACCGAGCGGCCGCGCAAGGTCTCCGACTATCATCTGGACAAATTGGCCGCCGACGTGGATGCGTTGGTGGAGGCTTTCGGCGGGGAACAGATCCATCTGGTCGCCCATGACTGGGGCGGCGGCGTGGCCTGGCACTACGCGATGCATTACGAGCAACGCCTGGCGTCGCTTTGCGTCATGAATTGCCCCCATCCGAAGCTGTTCTTGCAGCAGCTTACGAGCAACGGCAAGCAGCGGCGTCGGTCCTGGTACATGGCCTATTTTCAAATTCCATGGCTGCCCGAGGCCACGATGAAGGCGAATCTGGACGTCCTTTTTAAGAAGACGTTTCGCGGCTGGGCTTATCGCAAGGAAGCCTTTCCCGACGAGGTCATCGCCCGCTTCCGCGATCCGATGAAGGAGCCTTACGCCGTCAGCGCGGGCATCAACTACTACCGCGCCAACCTCAAGAACCGGAAGATCTTCAACGACATCCGTTCCTATCCCCACCTCAAGGTGCCGACCTTGGTGATCTGGGCGCAAAAGGACCGCGCCCTGGGGCCCGAGCTATGCGACGGCCTGGATCAGATGATGGACGGGCCGTACGAGTATGTTCCCATCCCCGATTGCTCCCACTGGGTCCAGCAGGAGCAGCCCGAGAAGGTCAACGAAGCGCTGATCGACTTCCTCAACCGACATCGTTAGGCGCCGCTACCCGAAGACCCCCGACAATCCCAACGACTGTTTGCCCCGATTGTGATCCGGCGACATGAGGTCGTGCGCGCATTTTCTAAGCATCGACAGAAGAGAGCGCAAAAGAAAACAGAGCGGTCGAAACCGCTCCGTCGTCATGGTTCGGGGAATAGTGGGGCGGACTATTCGTCCAGGGCCACCGACTGATTTTCGTCCGACGCCTCGTCGCTGGAATTGGCGGTGAGGCTGGCGAACATGGCCATGTAGTCGTTGGTGCCGCCCATGATCTGCTGGTTGAGGATCGAGAGCGTCACGTCGCCGAAGCCCGGCAGGACGATGCCTTCGAACAGACCCTCAAGCTGCGGGTAGAGCAGGGACACCAGCGCCTCGGACACGTTTTGCAGCGTCGTCGTATCCCAACCGTAACCCAGCGGTTCGGCCGTGACGTAGACCGCCAGGGTCTCGTCTTCGCTGAAGTGGATTTCCAGCGAGTTCTCGGGGAACTTGACGCCCATGCCGGCCGGCATGATGAGCTGGCCCACCATGTCGAGGAAGAGCTCCTCGGTGCCGCCGTTGTCGACGAACAGGCTCACGCCCAACTCGCCCATCTGGATCTCCACCGGGATCAGCGACGCATCGCCGTTGCCCGTGCCGCCCATCGTCATCAGAGGCGGCAGAAGCGGCCGCATCTTGATGTTGATGTTGCAGCCCGTGCAGTAGCTGCGCAGGCCGGGGAAGGCCAGACGCATGGTCAGGTCATCCGTGTTGAACACGCCGTTGACGTCCAGCGAGAGCAGACCCGTGCGGTACAGAGCGTACAGGGACTGCATGAAGACGTCGTCGTTGAGCACCAGACCGAACCCGTACGGGTTGGACGTGCCGGGCACGTATTCGCCGAATTCGCTGTCGATCGGCTCCAGGCTGTCGGTATGCAGCGAGCCGCCGAAGTCCGGCACACCCGGGTTGCCGCTGGTGGTCCAGATGCCCATATCCATCTTGAAGCTGCCGCCGGCGTCGTTCCAGATGACCTGGTTGAAAGCGTACTCCACGTTCATCTGCGAGCCGTTCAGGTTGAAGCTCACGTCCGTCGGCAGATCGTCGAACAAGGCCTCCAGCAGCTTGGGCAGCACGTCGGACAACGCGCCTTCCACGATGCCTTCCACCAGTTCGCGAATCGCCGAGGAGAACAGATCCTCCAGCAGATTCGGGAATCCGCTGATGTCGATCGAGAAGTTACGCAGGGACGCGGCCACGTCGGAGAGCGACACCGTGAAGTTATCGTATTCGTCGACGTAGATCTGCGTTCCGGAGTAGATCTCCGCGGCGTCCATATCCATCGTGCCGGTGATCGAGTAGCCGATGCCCGCGATGGCGCCGCGCACTTTCACCGCCATGTGAATATCGTTGACACCGGCCCGCAGGCTTAGGCCTTCGAACTCATTGGCGTCCACGTTGACGTACGGCGAACCGAAGGTCGCGGAGGTCACTTCCGCCTTGGCGCTGGCGACCTCGACGCCCCAGACGTCGATGCTCTTGTTGAACACCGGGTTGGCCGAGTAGATCACGCCGGGCAGATCCTCGATCGCGTCATCCAGCGTGGGCTGGAACAGCGAGGTGATTTCGTCAAAGCCCGTCTCGTTGAGGCGGATGATCAGACCCTTGTCGACCAAGGTGCCGTCCGCGACCTGGTCGCCGGAGATGACGCTGATGGAGGCCTCGGCCACATTGTTGGCTTCGTCCTCGGAGACAATCTCGATAACGTTCAGCCCGTCGACCAGCTCGGCGCTGTGGGAGAACAGACACGGCGTCGGGAAGCCCGAAAGCTGACCGGGGATCGTTACACCGCGGATTTGATATTCGATCGTGTCGTGGACGTAATCGCAGTCGTGCACGATACCCTCGACCAGGAGATTCGAGCCGGACGGCAGCCACTGGCCGCGTTCGGTGTAAATCTCGATCTTGGGCGGCGTCACGTCGATGACCGTCACGTTCGACGTGTCGTTCAGGCCGTTGTACGGCGCCTCGGCGTTACCGGTCACTTGGTAGCTGCCGGCGGTGTTGAAGGTGTAGTCGCCTTCCTCGGGCGAGTCGGGGACCACGCCGGTGGCCGGCGAGACACCGAACACCGCTCCCACCTCGGTCACTTCGTTGCCGTAGGCGTCGACCAGCACCGCGTAGGGCGTGGTGTATTCGCCTTCCTCAAGGACCGGGTCGGGGATGATGACCTCGATGTCGACCGGCGGACCGGCCTTCACCGTGATGATCTCGTCATCGTAGATATCCGAACCGACCACCTTGGCGCGCACCCGGTATTCGCCGGAGCGTTCGAAGGTGATCTGGGCCATGTTGTTGAACTCGACGTTGGTCACGCCGCTCCACGGCCAGACGTTGTAGTTGATCTCGCCGTAGATTTCCTCGCCGCTGGAGTTGTACACGGTCGCCGTGGCGTCGATGTACTCGCCGGCGTCGATTTCATTGGCGCTGACGTGCAGGTCGACCGAGGCCGCATCCTGCTGACGCACCCAGATGGTGGCCGAATCGCTGACCGGCTGGCTGTCCAGAACGGTTTCGAGCACCACATCGAAGAAGCCCGGTTCGTTGAAGACCAATGTGCCGGCGTTTTGATCGATCACCACATCGGTCCCCGACGGATCCACCGACATGCTGACCGCCGTCTGGCCGGTGCGGTCGTTGCCTTCCTCGTCGTAGAGCGAGTAGGTCACGGTGATGGTTTCGTTGGTCTTGGCAATGCGCGGACGCACCTTGATGTCGAAGTGCGCCGGTTCCAACTCGATGGAGAAGTACGAGTAGGCGCGTACGATGCCGTCCGGGTTGTCGGTCGGATCGATGTTGTTGGCGTTGTATCCGTTGACCTCGAGCGTGTAGTCGCCGGGCTCCAGATACGGCAGCTCGCTGTCGATCTCGCCGCGCCACGGGAACAGGTCGCCGGTCTTGTCTTCACCGTTGAGCAGCACCTGCACGTCCTGGTCGCGGATGTTGACGTATTCCACCAGGACCGGGATGTCGCGGTACGGGAAGACCGAACCGGGTTCCGGATTGATGATGGTGATACCGCCCATGTCGACGTTGAAGTCCACCGAGGCCGAGGCGTTGCCGCTGATGTTGGAGACATCCACGCGCAGCGTGTGCTCACCGGCCGTCAGCGTGATGGTGCCTTGCAGCAGCGAGGGGGTGATCGTCAGCGGCAGGTTCTCCAGCGACGCCCCCGCGTCGAACTGATCGGTCACATCCACATCGTCGATGTAAGCCGTCACCTCCGTCGCGTTCGTCAGGTTCGCGGTGACGTCCACCTGATAGCTCGCCACGTCTTCGTTGTTCGTCGGATCGACGATAACGACGGTCGGGCTGGGAATCGTCGTGCTGGTCGTCGACGTCGTCGTCGTGCTGGTGGTGGTTGTTGTCGTCGTCGATGTCGTCGTCGACGTGGTGGTTGTAGTTGTCGTGGTCGTCGTCGTCGAAGTGGTGGTCGACGTCGTTGTTGTCGTGGTCGTGGATGTCGTCGTCGAAGTGGTGGTCGACGTCGTCGTCGTGGTGGTTGTGGATGTCGTCGTCGATGTGGTGGTCGA
>JACKCT010000008.1 GCA_020633895.1 Deltaproteobacteria bacterium
CGGGAAAAACTCAGCCCGGCGGAAGTCTCGATCCTTGAGGAAAAGGTCCTGCGCGCCGGGATCGCGCACCGAAGTGATCAGCGGTCCGTCCTCGGGGCGAACCCGAATTTTTTCACCTCGCACCAACCCTGCCAGGCAGGCTTTGATCACGTCCGCCGGATAGGCGTAGGGTGGCTTCCCAAAGTTGGCGAGCAGCGTCGAACCCGACGCGCCCCCGTCCCTTTCGATGACCTCGAAGATGCGGGTCGGGACCGTGCCGTCGCAGGAGGCCACGTATCGGCCCGAATCGAGGGACAGGATGCCTAGGCCCGCGTCCATAAACTTCGTCGATGGACCAGACAGCGTGGGCTCCAGCAACTGCTTCAGCTCGGTATCCGTCACGCGGATTTCGATGAAGTGCGGGAACAGCTCCGGCAGCACCTGATTGCCGAAGGCGTTCAGCGCGATGGGGAAAGAGGCGCTCAGGTCCTTAGGGCGAACCTGACGCCCGCGAAAGTAGAGCGCACCGTCCATGAAGACCGAGGACACGGCTTCGAGCAGCTGCTTCTCCAGATCGTCGCGGCGGGTCTGCTCCTCGAAGAAGAGGATTTTCTTGTTGCCAGGCAGAGAGGCGAAGCGAGGCTCGTACCGGTTGATCATGTTGATCGAGCTGGCCAGGTCGCGGGCGATTTGCTCGATCTGACCGGGATCGCCGCAGACCCAGAGGATGCGGTCCCGCAGCAGGTCCTGGTCGCTGCTGGTCACCCATCCGCTGGACTCGCGATCCTGCTTCTTCGCGAGGTACCGGAAGTCAACGGCCAGCGTGGCGTCCACTCGTGGAGCTACCAGCCGGGCGTCCTGAGCGTGGCGACCATCGGAGTACCAGGCGGCGATGGAGAAGGAGCTGCTCTTCAGACGCGGCAGGTCGGCATTGCCGATCTGCTTCTTGAGCATCTCCTGAACGAGCTCGCTTTTCTGGTCCATCGTGACGCCCAGGTCGTCGCGTTCGCGCTGCCACTCCTGCCCGACGGAGCTCTGAATCTTAAAGCCGTATTTCTCCGAGTAGGAGAGCAACCCCTCGGCGCGGAGCCTCTCCAGGGCCTTGGCGACCTCGTCCTCCCGGTTTCCCTCTCCAAGCCGCGAGTAGAGGCACTTGGCGACCAGCTCGGGCGTGGTCGGCGTGCTCTCCTGGATCAGCTGCAACAACGCGACCGCCTTGGCGCAGCGCAGCGCCAGCTCGTCGCTTTTACAGTCGGGGTTGCTGAAGATGCGCGAGAGGGCGTTCTGGATGTCCTCCTCCAAGGCCGATCGCTGAACCTCGAAGATGGCGTCGAGGGTGACCAGGTCGCCGACGTCCTTCTCGGCCAGCCGTTGCTCGCGGAACAGCTCACCCATCAACTGTAAGAGTCCACGAATCGCGTAGTCGTCGCCGCGAACCCGGCTGGACCGGGCCCGCAGGGTCGTGGTGATCTGGAGCAGCAAATCGACGTGGGCGGGGATCAGAGGGTAGACCTCGACGAAGTCCTCTTCAGTGATCTCGCCGCACTCGTAGCCGTGGAGCTTCAGATCGGAGCGATGGGTCTGGAAAAGTTCGCGCAGCACGGTCTCCTTATCGCGGGCCTTCTTCAACAACCGTTTGTGCACCACGTCGCGAATGTTGGCCGCGTTCAGGTGGACTCGCAATGGGATCGGGAACCGGTCCTTGAGCTTGCCGATGCTGGTGTCGCCGCTCTCCTCCAGCTTCTGCTGGCCGGTGGCGAATAACCAGACGCCGCCCTTGAGGCGTTGGCCGACCTCGGAGACGAAGGACTGGAGTTTTAGCATCCGCTGGTCGTCCTGATGCACGTATTGGCTCACCTCGTCGACGACGATGAAGAGTGTCTTGCCGTAAGCGCGGTTCTTCATCATCAGGGCAATGGCGTCGGTAATCTCCCTGACCGAGGAGCCTAGACCACGCACGCCACCGGCGTGGGCGTCGATCCAGGAAGTTGGCTCCGGGTAGCGGCTGCAATCCATCACGTGCATGACGTGAGAAAAGTGATCGTCGGCCTGCTTGTCGTTCTTCGCCTCGTTCCAGGACCTGCCAAGGGTCGTCTCCGCCGCCTGGAGGAACTCGTCGTACTGGCCGTCGTGTTCGAGTTTTAGCTCGTATTCTGCCACCAGGTCGTCAGGGCAATAGCCAAGACGGGATTGAATCTGTCGGAGCGCGGCGACGTGGATGTGCTCGTTGTCCCGGGCGACGCCGCCGATGTCGAAGACCACGGCCATCGGGTCCATCTGATCGACGACCTTCTTCCACGCTTCCTCGAACTCCTTGCACCTGGGGGAGTCGTCGCGCTGAAGCAGCGCGGTGGACAGCGACGTGCCGTTCGGTAGCTCCTTGCCGTCGAGGGAGAGACCGATGAGCTTAGCGAAGATACTTTTACCGGAGCCGTAGAAGCCCGAAATCCACGACGCCGGGAGCTCCGCGCCACCGGCCTTCTGCAACTCCGCCGCGATGCCCTTCAACAGCTTCACGAACTGCTCGTGGATACCCTCGCCGACACGTTGCGCCCTGGGATCGCCGTCCGGGTAGCCGCCGGTGATGATGTACTCTGACACCTCGTCCTTCAGTTTCTCGGGATTCTGCTCGTGAAAGTAGACCACGGGTGGAATGTCGCGGGTTACATCCTTCTCGAACAATTCCTTGATCTTCATTTTTTCTCCTCAAAACGTTACGGATAAATCCGAGGCCGATAATCTCTGTCCGCGTCCAGCTCGCCCATGAACGATAGAGCACTTACGTCCCTCCGATCGCCCGGGTAGAGCAGGACCACCGGTATATTTCTTGTTTTGCCGTCGATGTGCTTCAGCAAGGCGCTGGTGCGTAGAAACGGGTAAAGCGAACCGGCTCGCCCGATGAAGATCACCGTACGGTCCACCAGGTTGGGATGCCGGTCGGCGAAATCGCCGATCAGCCGCGTCACGTTGGCCGCGAGGCCCTCCGGCCCCTCGATCTCCGGTTCGACCTTGCTGCGTAAGTGGTTCAGCCCCCTGGCCGGGTCCTTCTCAAAGAGGCGACGCTCGCGCTCGACCAGACTGCCGATCACGTCCTCGCCCAAATTGCGTATCCGGTCCAGCATCAACTTTTGTAGCGAGATCGACAGGACTCCCCAGCCCTCCGCCTTCAACTCGTCGCTCAACTGCCGCACCTTCTGGCGCACCTTGAACTCGTCGGAGGGGCGGTAGGGTACGATGGCAAAGTTATAGTTTCGCATCGTCGAAATGCTCGGGCCACCCTCGGCGAGTAGGTCCTTTTTCAACGCTACGATTGCCTGGTCGAGGTCGCTGTTCTGGAATAGAGATTCGGTCACAATACCTCCTTGGCCCACGCGAGGAGGTTCGGGTAACGCCATTCAAACTCGACGTGCCCGCTCATGTGAAGTAGCTCCACACCCGGCACCGCTCGGACCTGTTGGTCGAGTAAATCGTCGGACAGGCCGACGGACGCCAGGTACGGATTGTCGATGCTGCTGCCCTTGTACCGAACACCGCGCAGCAGGTACAGCAGGTAGCCAAGGGCAAGATCGGTCACCTTCGGGTAGACGAGCATCCTCGGGTCACGCCTAGACTGGATAAGCCCCACTTCCAGCGCGGCCGATAACATATTGGAGGCGATCCGGTCGCGGGTTGCGGCCTGCCACCTTCCGGCGGTTTTTTCGTCGATCCACCGCACTACGGCGTGGCGGTCGACGGCGGGATGCCTGCCGTTGTGTCGCAACACGAGAAACGCGCCAGAGAACTCGCGGTAGAGCGGGTCGCTCAGTTGCAGGTGCCAGTGGCAGATGAGGTCGCGGGTCTGCGGGTCCATGCGCTGCCAGTTACGCATGACCTCAAAGGCTTCGGGGAAAGCGTCATAGCGAGCGGCGAACCGCGTCAGTAGGAGCGTCACTCGTTCCATACTCTTCGAGCCGAACCAGCGGTTTTCAAAGGCCGTGACCCTCTGGCGCGCCGGGTCGGCTGCCGGGTCGGCATTGGCCCAGTAAGCCCGGGAATCCTCGGAGGCCAGCCCCACGCGCAGCAGGTGCGACTGGACCTGGGTCTCCTCGGCATTGGTCGTGGGCGTATTCGGGTTCAATGTCACCCTTTTAACCGATAAAACGGCAATGGATACTGTTCGGGCAGTGGCACCAGCGCCTCGGCCAGCCGATGGGCCGCCGCCACAGGGTCCGGTGGAACCTCACCCTTTAGCTGTCGTCCGCCGGGCACCACGCGGTAGCCCGACGACTCTCCGGCAGGATTCAAATACTTCTCCAAATCAGTTTTAGACAATGAGTGGCTCAGGTTGACGGGGAGAGGTAGGCACTCCTCAGGGGTTTTACCAGACCGAACGTGTAATTTCATCCGGCCAGCCAAGTCCTCGTCCGTCTCGAAGCCGAGAAAAAAGATCGTACAAATCTGGTCCGCATCGGACAGCTTTCGCCGGTTCTCGTTATCGTGTCGGCGAGCGATCTCTAGGACAGCTTCGAGGGAAGCCCAACGGTGGGTGTGCGGCAGCAGGCGTGCAAACAGGCTTCCGCCTCCCTGCGGGTCTACCACATCGCTCTGCCACCAGCTGAGCCGCGGCGGTTCACACTTTCCCTCACCGGCCCAGGCGACCACGATTTGCAATGCGAGTATCGTATCGAGCTGGCTGTCGGTCATCGTTTCTCCTCCAGGACGTACCGCAACGGGGATCGGTCCCATAGCGCCCTGGGAAATCTGACGCCGGTGGACTTCGTTCGGTCGTTTCCTTCGCGGCCGACGGCTCCGCCACCCAGCGCTTCGGGAGTTTTGCCGAGCGGGGGCCTAGCGTCGGCGTCCAGCACCTTCTTGCGCGTCGGCGCTAGCACCTGATCCAAACGACACAGCACCAGAAACGGCAGGATGACCCGGCCATACTCGGACTGCTTGTAGTCGCCGCGCAGCAGATCGGCCACGGCCCAGACGAAGGAGACTTTCTCCGAGAAATTGTTCATGCGCGCTCCCAAGCCCGCCGGTCAGTGGGGGGCTTGTGTTTCGGAAATGGGATGAAGGTCTTGTACTTGTCGGGCTATTTATCGGTCGGATATGGGGGCGGTGGCAAGGGGAGTAATTGAGACTCACCCTTCTGAGTCGCCTCGCGACGCGTGCCCACTAGCGGGGACATGGCGGGCCAGAGGCCCGCCCAAGAACAAGACTGTGACAAAATGACAAGCCGGTGTCGCAAAAAGGCTGGCCCAAAGGGATAAACTGCCCGAACCACGCGGTGTTTGGTTTTTGGCGGATTAGCGGTTTTGCGAGCTAGGGGGTCAATCTTCGTTCGCTGCCAGAGATGAACCGCCGGGGGATTCCCCTTCGAGCGGTACGCTGTTTTCAAGTGCCTGCGGCAGGTCGCCATAGAACCGGATGGCGGCCAGGCCCATCATTCGGGTGGAGCCATAGTTGACGGCAAAGCCGACCGGCCCGCCGACGAGGGGAACGAGCTTCATAAAGCTGGTCGCCGATTTCTCCCCGGCCTTGGTCAGCAGCTTGCGCGAAACCACCTTCCCAACGCGTTTCATCACATCCCGCGTCACATGCTTCTGAATCGACCGCTTTGTCACATCCTTGGCGACCGCAATCCCGGCCACACGAACCACCTCCTGGACCGAACCGCCTAACAGAATAAGCAGCGTATCGTCCGCGATCTCCTCGCCTGTAATGTCATAGCCATAGACATACGCCACCGTCATCGCCATTCGAGCCTGCAAACGGACCGTGAAATAAAGATCCGACGGCACCGCAACCATCATGACAGGAAGTCCACCGAGGCCGGTGATCCCACCAAACAGGCCCGTGCGAAGGGCCGCCTTCCCGATCACTTTCTTGGCCAGCTCATCAGCCGTAAGTTCCGGATAACGCATGCGAATCGACTCCACATGGGCAATCACCATGGGCGCGTCCTGGCGAATCGTGCCTCGCAGGTAGTTCATGATCCCCTTGGACACCCAACCCAGCTCGCGATCATCAACATTATCGATCGTAATTTCGTCATCCATTGGCTCGCCTCCAAGCGTGGTCCATATATACGGAACTGTCGACCCGGTAAGATTGCATAATAGACCACCCATACGTGGCTTATCAATAAAAATTACCAACATGATCCCCTGCATAAGAAGTGTTGGCCTCCTCCTCGACGTGGCACAAATCTGGAGGAGGCAATCATTGGAATCCCACGATCCCAGAGTCGTTTTTGGTGAGGGCGTGCGTCGCCTGCGCGAGGCGCGAAACCTCACGCAGTCCGAGTTGGCCGAGCGTTCCGAGCTGGTGAACTGGAAGTACATCGGCACCGTCGAGAACGCTCGGACCAACATCACGTTGACCAATGTGGTGAAGATCGCCGGCGGGCTGGGCATCTCAGTTGCCGAGCTGATGGACGCCTGCTTCCCCGCCGACGATCGGCGCAATGAACTTCTGACGCGGCTGCTGGATCTGGTATCCGAGGGGGACGAGAAGACCGTTCAGCTTCTGCTAGGGATGTTGGACCAAGTCGATAAGTGGTCGAAAGGCTAGTTTTCTGGACTGTTCATGAGAGCCCACAGCTCAACCATCATGTCCCGCGCATGTTCCTGATAATGGGGAACTTTTTCCGGCGGCAACCGGCGCAGAGTGTAGGTCTCCAACTCCAGGCAGTCCGGTTCCCACTCCAGCACTTCGTAGACCTCTCCACCGATCTCGATGAAGGGCAACATCACGAACAACCATCGCAGGCATGGCGGAAGGGGCAGTCCTGGCAGGCCCACGAGCGGTTGCGATAGAAGTGCCCCGCCTCGATGGCCGATAGCACCTGGCAGAAGGTCTCCGTCATCTCCTGAATCTGCTGGCTCGATCGTTTGATCGAGCACTGTTGCAGGGACGGCGACTTCGTCTTGACCAGAAGCTGGTAACGTACATCCGTCTCACCCAGGCCGAGTTCCTGAGCCGCCAGCTTGTAGACCGAGGGCTGCATCTCCAGGTCGAGCTGCCAGCGCGAGTAGCGCTTGGACGTGGTCTTGTGTTCAACGATCTCGGGCCGCTTTGAGCCCTCGATGATCAGATCGATGGCGCCGACCAGTTTGGGTTCCATCACCTCGCAGGTGGTGGGATCGACCAACTCAATGGCGAAGGGCTGCTCCACCGCCAGGACGGTGGGGCAATCCGCCTTCTCGTGGAACATCTGCAAGAGCGCCACGCCCTTGTCCTTGAGCTTCCCTTCGTCGTCCGGGTCATCGAACAACAGCGGGATCGGCCGGTCGAGCTCTTCGTCCAGGTAGTCCGTGTACATCTCCAGCAGATCGCCCTCCTGGATCTTCTCGCCGGCCACCTGGAGATTGCGGTAGTAGTGGGCCAGCGCGTGGTGGATGGCGGAACCGAAGACTAACGCGGTGGGCCGGTGAGAGGCCTCCGTTCCGGCGACGTATTGGTGGTAGTACTTCATCGGACACATGAGATAGGTCCGAATCTGCGAGTAACTGACGTGCAATTCTTCACGCAATTCCGACAACTTGAGAGCTTCAAGCATGGTGGTTCTCCTTCAGAAGATGAACGGGGTGGGAGGATCGCTATTGGGGCCCCGACGGCGGATTCGTTCGCACCGAGGGTCACGCGCGTGTCTTTGGAAAAATTTTTCGGGCCGGGTTTCCCCGACCCAGGATCGTGAGAATGCTTACTTTTCCGAGATCAGGAGGGACGCCTCGGCCTTCGAGAGGAACTCCAGGTTCTTCCCGAATCGCTCCAGGCAAAGCTTGTTGATCTGACCCCGGTCGAGGCCCTTGTCCTTGCCGATAGAGAGGATGGCCGAGAGTTGCCGAGCCGTCAGACGACCGCCGCTTCCGTTTGAAGAGCCGTTGCTTCCGTTGGTAGGTGCGGCATGACCGTTGGCCCCGTTGGTGGGGTTGTGGGCCGTACCGTTGGTCGGCGCATCCGAGTACAGATGCAGCCCAACGCCCAGGAACGAAGCTGCCTTCTTGAGGGCGTCGGTGGCGGCGGCTTTCAGATCGTCAGCCAGGCAAACAACCTCGCCGGTCTCACGCTTGCGTTTGATCTCCGTGCCGCCGAAGGCCATCTTGACGAAACCTTCCGCGACCAGCTTTCCCACCACGATGCATTCCCGATCGGTGGTCTCGTGGGTGATGACTTCGAAGGACCATCGGCCGTCAAAGGCCTCATTCAAGCGGCGAATGTACTCCGCCCCCTCGACGTAGCTGAGCTGCTCCCCGAACGATCCGGGGCGGGATTTGATCAGGTTCGGGTCAAAGGGCGATTCGAGAATTTGGCGCGCGGAAGCGCCGTTGTGCGTTTGGGACATGGATAAACTTCTCCTGTTACTCGACCTTTGTACGGACAAAAATCGGCTGGGTTGGCTGTGGTTACGTTGGTGCTAGATGACTTGTTGGATTTCGGGATCGGCGAGGTGGGTTTCCACGCCTTCGATCAGAGTGCGGATGACCGACGTGAGGTTGGCGAGGCGGATGAGGATCTCATCGCTGGTGGCGCCGTGGAGGGCCAGGTAGGCGGGCGCGGCTGTGGGGATCTGGAAGTACGAGCAGACGACGTGGGCGACGGTCTCGGCCTCGATTTCTTTTTCTTTTTTCGAGAGCGATTTACCGGCGCTGTTTTGGTGGAGCATTTCGTGGGCCAGCTCGTGGGCGAGTGTGGCGAAGAAATCCGACGCGCTTAGGCCGAGCCGAATCTTGATCTGCCCTCCCAGGGAGACGCCGTAGCTTCCCACCTGGGGCTCGACCTCGATCGTGATCTGGTGATCGTCGGCGACGCGCATCAGCGCTAGAGGCAGATTGTCATGACAATTTCCGTCTGTGGCGATTGGAGCGTCCGGTAGATCCTTGCCTTCAGTCTGGGAGACGTCGAACACATAGACTCGCCGAAATCCTCTCAATCGCTGTTCCTCGGATTCTTCGTCCTCCTGCCGACGAAACACCGGCGCCAGGATCGCGATGCCTTTCTCTCCTTTCTTGACCTGTCGGCCCAGCTTCTTCCAGGCACCAAATCCTGCGACCTGCGTCGCCTCCGGCTTCTGCCTCCAGATCAGCAGCGTGTTATAGAGCGAGTATTCGCGGAACGCGGAGCAGAATTTCAAATACCGGACAACCTCTTCGCTCGACTTCGCCTCCTCTGTCCGCTCCGCCAGATCCTCCACGATCCGGACAACCTGCGCCTCAAGACCTCGGGCGGACAACATAGTTGTTCTCCAGGTCAACTGTCGGCCGAACATCGTTCTGATCCCAGAGATCGGCCGAAAATTTTTCTGCCTTCGGAATTTTATTACTCCCATCGAACAAGATCCGTAGTTTGACTACGATAACTATCGTACAGTAGAGCCAGCGGATGATCGTTGAAGCCATTTTGAAACCTCCTAGAAGTTGGCATTCGAAATTCTTATGAGCGAAAAAGTCATTAATTTTTCGGACTTCAACTATACTCCAAAGAAAGTTAGAGCGATAAATATCACAAGAACGTTTCTGGAGAAAAAATGCGCTTGATCTCTGGATACGAAATGACTATTTAAGAGGGGCAATCCGTTTTTTGTGGAGACGGCGCTCTTTCAAAAACCCGCAGCGAATATACGAGTCGCATTAATAAGCACCTATATAGACGCCACCCGAGTTGGCTTGTAAGTCGGCACCTCTTGTCGCATGTCGCTCATGTCTTCGCCTTACGCTTGAAACTGACTCACTTGATGATGCTGCCAGGATCGTCTAGCGCCACATGCTGTGCTCCGGATTAGCTGAGTCGACGATCCACCCAACATTTCCATAGTCCGAAAAACAGAGAAATCTGCGTAGTCAGGTGCCATCCTTATACGCGCAGATGAGCGTGTAGAATCGATCTACGAGCTATTCTGCGAGATCGCGTCTTAGCTTGTGTTGTAGATTAATTCTGCTGAGCTGGAGTCCTGTAGATTTCCTACGCGGAAATTCTACACCACAAACGCTCTAGGAATTCTTCTATCCAGCCAAGTCTACGACTCCTCCTCCTGGAATCATTTCCTAGATCGAATCCTACATCGGCTGAGAAATACGATTTGCTCCAGCAATTCCCTCAGCATCTACAGGAATCGCTCTGGGAATTCAGGGGTGTACAAAATCGATCTGGAGAAGATCTGAGAATAGATAGCTTGTCGACTCCGTTAACGAATCCTTCGCTTGCGATTGCAGCAACTGAGGATCGCGGTGTCGAAAAAGCGCTGGACTTTTGAACCGTCCACGAAAACCAGGAACGGCGAGATTACAGCAGCTGTAGGAAACAGCAGAAATCTCCAGCCGCTCCAGCGAGCTGCAGTGAAGCGATTCCTATCGTTATTCAGCTCGCGACAACGGACGAGGTCGGTGTGGTCGAATCTGGGATTCTTCCACACCTGGAATTCAAAACCGAATCGATGAGGCAAGACCAAATGGCCGCGCATTCAATGCCGCAGCTTCTTCGAGTCCCGCAAGTTGCGGAGATTCTAGATATCAACCCCGACGCCGTACGACGTCTGGCCCGGAGGCAAGAACTTCCGGCGATCAAAAAGAATGGAGAATGGCGCTTCCCGGAGGACGAGTTGAGAGAATCGTTGCGGACTAAATCGCCATTGGGATTGCCTCGTGAGGGAAATTCTCATGGGCAAAGCCAATGTCCGCAAGACCAAAAACGGCTACCTGTTCGACTTCTATCACAAAGACATCTACGGCAACCTGCACCGCTCCCGCCACCTGATCCGGCCCTCTGTAATGGATCGGCGAAAAGCCGAGGCCATCGCAAGGAGACTACTGAATGAGGCTCAAAAACTCGGCTATGTGCCTGGCTACGATCCGGAGCCGTCGACTAACCTGGAAGGAGTACTTGATTGCTACCCATTCGACCGATTCATATCCATGTGGTTCAGCGACTGGATCAAGACACATGCGAAAAAGCATAGCGATGTCGTGTGGACAGAAAGCTCATTGCGTTCTCGACTCGTACCCTTTTTCAAAGACACGCCACTTGACGAGATTGACGCCTGGATGGTCGATCAGTTCAAGACTCGCTGCCGCCAAGGTCCCGGTCCGGTATTGTCCCCGAAGTCAGTCAATAATCACCTTTCCACGCTTCGCCGGATCTTCGACGATGCGAGGCGCTGGGGCTACTTGGAGAGCGTACCAGTGATCACGTCACTCGATCTCGATGATGCGCCCGATTTCAGAGGGTGGACAACGTCGGAACGCGACCAATTCCTGCGCACGTGCTGGAAATTGCGTCGCAATTGGTTTGCCTATTTCTACCTCGCGACACATACCGGCCTTCGGCACGGTGAAATCTGCGGGTTGCGCTGGCGCGACATTGACTTCGACAAACAGCAATTCGAAGTCAAAGTTGCGCTATACCGAGGTCATGAGGGAACGCCGAAATCGAAACGAAAAAGGCCAATCCCTATGACACCGGAACTTCGTACCATTCTGCAGGCGATTCCTCGTAGGGGGGAGCGTGTCTTTTACTCGACTGAGGGCAATGAACTCGGACCCAATGCTGGGACTAAGGTGCTGAAGACCGTTTCCAGGCTGGCAGGCGTTCCGGTGATTCGTAAGCACGACCTCCGCCACACATTCGGAAACTCCATCGCACCAAACGAAGGGGGATTCATGGCGGCAAACCAAGTCATGGGACACGAGGACCCCAAAATGACAATGAACTACTGCCACGTGAAAGACGAACAAGTCGCGGCAGAGATGGCCAAGATCACGACACCGTTTCGAGAACTCGGGGTGGACCTCGGCGAACTCAAGAAGGAGACACTGGCAGGCAAACGCGTCAAATGAACAACTGGGGCCGCAAGTTTCAACTTGCGGCCCTCCTTGATTCGGGCGTAGCCTGGATCCCACGGAATTGACGATCTTTGATAGGCAACATGGCGCGAATCGCTCCCGGAAGAAAGGAGACCGCATGTGGGAGCGGCAAATGTGCGCCGACTGAAGTCCGGCTATCAGGCGGATTTCTACTACGAGGACGGCGACGGCGTTCAACGACGGTTCAGGGCCCTGCTCCAAGGCAAGGTCAAGGACCGGCGCGAGGCGCTCAAAATCGCCAGACAACTCCAACGGGAGGCCGGGAAACTGGGATACGTCCCCGGCTACCAAGACCCGACGGTCGAGAAGGAAGGAGAACGAGACCGGCCGCGGAAGTTCGAAAGCTACGCATGGTACTGGTACGAGATCTACGCTAAGGCGAGAAATCGCCCCAGCGAGCAACGCAACAAGGAGAGCATCCTTTGCAATTATCTGATCCCCTATTTCGGTCGGATGGACCTGGCCGAGATCGGCGCTCTGGACATCGAGGAGTTCACCAGCCGAACGCTCAACAAAGGTCTGAGCCGAAAGTCGGTGAACAACTACCTGGGTGTTTTGCGAAAGATGCTCAACTCGGCTGCCGAATGGGAATTTATCGAGAAGGTGCCCAAGGTGCGGGCCCTGAAGGTGGAGCTGGATGACCCAGAATTCTACACCGTCGACGAGCGAGATCATTTCCTCGCCGTCTGCAACGCGAAACGGCCCGAGTGGTATCCGTACTTCGTGACGGCCTTTCACACGGGCATGAGGGCTGGAGAGATGGTCGCACTCAAATGGGAAGACGTGGACTTCTACAATCGCAAGATTCGCGTGCGTCGAAGCGAGTGGCGAGGCCATGAAGGCACGCCCAAGGGACGTCGCTTCCGGGATGTGCCCATGAACTCGTTCTTACTGGACGTGCTTCTGGGCCATCGTCATCCGGCGGAGTATGTCTTCTACAATCCCAGCGGCGCGCGCCTGGACTGCAACGCCGGAACGAAGGTTCTCAAGACCGTCGCCCGGTACGCAGGCCTTCGAGCCATCAGAAGGCACGATATGCGCCACACCTTTGCCAGCAATATCGCGTCGGCGACCGGCAACCTTGTGGCGGTGAAGAATCTGCTCGGCCATCAGGATCTGACCACGACTATGCGTTACGCCCATCTAACTCCGTCTCAACACCGCGAGGTTGTTGAGGCGATCGTTGCACCTAACTTGGGTCTGGAAACCGTTGAGGGACCGTTCAAAATGGTCAATGAAATGGTCAACGGGCCAAAATCGAGGGGTATTTCATCATCCGGCGCAAAAGAAATGGCCTGCAAATTCAAGAACTTGCAGGCCGTCGATTGAGTGTCGGGATGACTGGATTTGAACCAGCGACCCCCTGCTCCCGAAGCAGGTGCTCTACCAGGCTGAGCCACATCCCGTTATTCGATTTTTGGTGCTTCCGAGCGGAAAGCCGGTTTCCGACAAGGTCGAATCCCTATCGTCGCCGCGCGCCAAGGACGCGATAATCGTCGCAAAGGACAACATCGCGCCCCCGTACGGATCCCGACTCTGCCACGACCGACATCGTGACTTCAAGCCCCATCACCGGCCCCGTCGGCCCGGCAACGGCGCGCATCTTGGGAAAAGTTGGGCCATTTGGCAACCCCTTTTCCAAATTCGCCAAAACTCCGAGCCGGAAGGCGACATCCGACCCGAAATCCGAGCAAACAGACGCATCCCGATGCCCGGCAACATTCAGCCGATTCCCCAAATCTCACCACCCATAACACACCGAAAAGTGGTATTCTAAAAGCAAGGCAGGATGCGGGAGCAGAATCGTGACCGCGCCGAAAAAGCCAGAACCCATCGACCGCGTTTCCGGGGTGCCTTCCACCCCTTCCCCTCCGTCGACACTCCAAGAGCCGCCCATCCGCCCACAGCGCGACCCCCAAGAGCGTCCGGCGTCGAAAGGAGGTCCGTGATGCGTTCCTTCCTCACCCTCTCATTTTTCGCCATAACGATCTGCCTCTTGAGCCTGTCACCCGTCGCCTGTTCCTGCGGCGATGACGACGATTCGTCGGCCGGCGACGACGACGCGGACGACGACACCTCCGATGATGATACCAACGACGACGACACAGCGGATGACGACACCGCCGATGACGACACGGAAGCGGGCATCGTTCAGCACCTCTTCGGCGGCACCCCCGGCGGCAATGGCACGCAGGTGGCGTTCATCGACGGCGCGCCGACCATCATTGCCGACTACGCCCGCAACCTGCTGGCCTATCGCGTTACGGAGGGCAAGGCCGTCTCCAAAACAACAATCGCACCTCACGCCTACATCCCCGACGTGGAGATCGACGGCTCCGGCCATGTGCATATTCTCTTTCACGACCTAATCGACTACACCTACGCCATCGGCACAAACCGATCCGGCGCCTGGGAGACAATCGTCCCCGAGCTGGAAACCGACGAACCGGATGACTCATGGGACGGCTTCGGCGTCAATGCCGACGGAGAATATGCCGTCGTCTATAAACACGACGACGAAAACTCCCTTGTCGTCAGCCACAACCTCGACGGCGCCTGGGCAACCGAGACGATCGATGACACCGTCGGCGCCGGCTTCCGTCCCGACATCGCGATCGACAGCGTCGGCAATCTGCATGCCGTCTATCAAAATCGCTCCTCGGACGAATTTCGCTACGCCACCAATGCGAGCGGTTCGTGGGAAAGCGAGATTCTGGATACCGGCAACAACATGGGCGACGGCGCCGTCCTCAAAGTCGGCCCCGGCGATGTGCTGCATCTGGCGTATTTGGATAGTTTTCATAACACGCTCTACTACGCCTCCAAGACTCCGAGCGGCGACTGGGCCTTCGCCACCGTCGACGCGGACAACGTCCGGTACGACCTGGCGATGGTCGTCGACGCCTCCGGCGTCGCCCATATCGTTTACGGGCAAGGTTCGACGGGCGATTTCCGCTATGCCCAAAACGCCACCGGAACCTGGGCCTCCCAAGACATCACCTTGGATGACTTCACGAACGTGGGTCTGGCGATCGCGAGCAACGGCGACATCTACATCAGCGCTTACAACTTCGCCGAAGGCGAGTTGCAGTTGCTCTCCAACGCCACGGGCCCTTGGACGAGGACGGCCGTGGCCACTGGTGTGGACGAGGAAGAGGACTTCGCCGTGGCTTCCGATGCGACCGGCCACGCCCATTTGATCGGCACCCGGCCATCGCTGGATCAAGTTGTGCATATGAACGATGCCTCCGGCGCCTGGAATTCGGAAGCCATCGACGCGGAGACAACCACCAACTGGCCGGCGATGCTTTTCGACGACGACGGATATCTCCACGCGATGTATGTAAACTCGGACGGGGATTTGGAATACGCGACCAACGCCCACGGTTCCTGGGTGACGCAGATCATCGACGGCGAAGGCAACAATACGGGGCGCAGCCTCGAGATCGGCATTGACGGCGACGGGGCGTTACATGCCTCATACCTCTTCTACAACAGCAAGTGGCTCAAATACGCCACGAACAAGACCGGCTCATGGGTGGTCTCCGTCGTCGACGCCGGTCCGGTGAATACCAATCAGCAAGCCAACGCCGTCCTCTCCGACGGCACGGTCTACATCGCCTACCTATCCGACTCCAACGAGCTGCGCGTGGTGGAAAACAGCACGGGAGCCTGGCAATTCACCACGCTGGAAGCGCCGGATGTTCCGGATCAATTCTTCCGCCTGGAAACCGACGCGAACGACCATCTGCATTTTCTGTATGCGACGTACGACGACGAGACCATCACCTACGGAACGAATGCCTCGGGCGATTGGGAATACGAGCCGGCCTTCTTCATGGATGAGACCGATGCGAGCTACTACACCCAAATGGCAATCGCCGACGACGGTTCGGCGCACATCGTGACGGCGCCTTACGACTGGGTGTACGGCTACGAAGTCGGAGTTTACTACATCACGAATATGAGCGGTGAATGGCAATCGACGCTGTTCGACCCGGCTTGGCGGTCGGGTCGGGACATCCGCGTGGCGGTCACGCCGAGCGACGAAGTGCTGGTCTATTACACCGGTCTGGGATCGGCGTATTTCGCCCGGTTCCCGGCCGGGTATGCGGGGCGCTAGCCGACTGTCGCCAGCTCGTCGCGCATGGTCTTGATTGTCGCGGCGTAGTCGTCGGTTTTGTAAATCGCCGAACCGGCGACGAACGCCCGGCAACCGGCCTTGGCGACGTCGGCAATGTTGCTCGGCCCGACCCCGCCGTCCGCCTCGACGATGACGTCCAGGCCCTTGCGTTTGATGAGATCCGACATCTCGGCGATGCGCTCCAACGAACCTTCGATGAAACTCTGCCCGCCGAAGCCGGGGTTCACCGTCATCATGAGCACCAGGTCGACGAACGGCAGGATCGGCTCGGCCAAGCTCACCGGCGTGGCGGGATTGAGCACGATGCCCGCTTTCTTGCCCAGGCTTTTGATCAACTGCACGCTGCGATGCAGGTGATAACCCGTCTCCACATGCACGCTGATGATGTCCGCCCCCGCCTCCGCGAACATCGGGATGTACGTGTCGACATTCTCAATCATCAGATGCACATCCAACGGCAACGTCGTCACCTGGCGCGCGGCGGCGCAGATGAGCGGGCCGATGGTAATGTTCGGAACGAAATGGCCGTCCATGACGTCCACGTGGATCCAATCGGCGCCCGCCTTTTCGACGGCGCGGATCTCGTCTCCGAGCCTGGAAAAATCGGCGGAAAGTATCGAAGGGGCAATAATGTAATCGGACATGGAGCCTCCAGAGCGCGCCATCATAGGCGATCGGACGCACGAGGCAAGTCAACGGCAAGAAAGCCGCGCAAAGCGCCTAGTCGGGTCGTCCGCTCATCGCCGGGCCCAGGAGAATCGGCCCGTAAACAACCAGATAAAGAACAAACGCCAACGCCCACAGCCCGCCGGCATAGCCCAGCGACGCGATGTAATGCGCCGGGGCGATGATGGGCGTGAAGACACGAATCAGCGCCGCTAAAAACAACGCGCTGTAAGCAATATTGATCGCCGTCGCGGCTTTCACCGGCCGTCCCGTGTGCGCCAGTCCGACCCAACACATCATACCGAACGTGATCATCCCCAACGCGCCCACGGTCAGAGCGTGCGTCGCGGCGCTGGCGGGCCACCGGCCGGTGAAGACGACCAACGCGCGTAGGCCGTAGCCGACGACCAACCACCCATACGCCAGATGCAAAAAGAACAGGATCGAGCTGGACATCGCCGCCCTGGTCCGCCAACTCGACATGCGCCAAAGATTCGCCCCCGCCGCAGCGACGCAGAAAACGCCGACCAGGATGGAATCGGGTCGAACTACACCAGCCGCGACAACCAGCGCCACGCTGATAATCGACGCCCAACCGGCGGCGTCGCTGGTCTGGACCTCGGGCAGCTTGAGGTGAAATTTCGTGAAATTGGGAATGACACGCCCGCCGACAACGACAATCAGCAACATCATCGTATCGACCGCGACGCGCGAGGTGCGCACGACCAGGTCGCCCTTCCCTGCTCCGGCCAAGAGATGCGCCGTGAGATTGAGAGCGCCCATGAAGACCATCCACCCGATGAAGCCGTAATTGCGTTTGTTGCGTGCGCGGAGGATGGGCCGACCAATGACATACGCCAGCGCGAACGCAAACGCCGCGTCGGTCAGGCCCGTGAGCGCGGCAGGAATCGCGGCGGAGGCGAAGTTCAGCACGCGCGCCGCCGACCAGAGCGCGACCAGACCTATCAGCGCCGCGCCCCGCGCCGTCTCCTGCCTTGTCCAGTTGCGAACGGCCGTCAACAGAAATCCCGCGACAACGGCCATACCGTAGCCGAAAACCATCTCATGGCTGTGCCAGTCGGCAGGGGCAAAACGCGAACGCAGCATCGGCGCGCCGTGCAGCGTCCCGACCCACGCCAAAATCCAAAGCGCCGCGCTGAGCGCCGCGAGCAAAAAGAACGGACGAAAGCCGGTTCGCCAGATCGGCGCGGTTTCGCTGACAGCCATCTGTTGAAATTCGACGCGCACCTGCGGGGCCACGGCTACCTCTTTTCAAACGCCGCCGCGAAGAACCCTTCGTTGATGCCCTCGCCGGGAAGAATGCGCAAATAACCGTCATGGACGAGCGGGCGACAGGTCTCGGGCAGGATCGTTTCGGCGGCCACCTTGGCGAAATCGGCGTGCTCCTTCAAGAACGCTTCGACAACTTGGTGAGTCTCCTCATCGGTCAGCGTGCAAACGGCGAAAACGAGCCGCCCCCCCGCCAATAGGCGCGATGCGGCGTTTTTCAAGATCTGATTTTGCAGGTTGAAAAGGCGGGGCGGGTCGCTCGGATCGACGCGCCATTTGGTCTCCGGATTCTTTGCGAGCTGCCCCAGGCTGGAGCAAGGCGCGTCGACCAGGACGCGTTCGAAGGGGCCGTCGGGCATCTCGTCGATCTTGGATGCGTCAAGCGCGCGGGTTTCGATATTTTTGAGCCCCAGGCGCTTCGCGTTGCGCGTCACCAATTCCAAACGATGCGGTTGCAGGTCCGCCGCCAGGACGCTTCCCGTCGGCCCGACAAGTTCGGCGCTGTGCGTCGATTTCCCACCGGGCGCGGCGCAGAGGTCGAGGACGCGTTGTCCCGGTTTCGGATCGAGCAGCAGCGTCACAATCTGGCTCGCCTCGCCCTGCACCGTCAGACGTCCCATTTCAAACGGCGGCGTGCGCAGGACGCGCTCCATCGGCCGTGCAATGATACCCACCGGCGAATAGGTCGTCGGTATCGCTTCGCAATTCGCCGCCGTCAATTCGGCGATGACTGCCTCGCGTGCCTTGTGGGCGATGCGGAACACCGGCTCCGGCTCGCGGCAATCCGCTTCCAGAATGCGCGCCGCGTCGTCCATGCCGAATTGGGCGATCCATTTTTCAGCCAACCAGGTCGGGTGGCTCGTCCGTACCGCGAGGGTCTCGACCGGTGTGTCGCAGGCAATCGGCGGCAGGCCGGCCGCGTCCCGTTCGCGCACGAAGGTCTTAAGGGTGGCGTTGACGAATCCCCGCGCGCGCTGCGGCGCCAGGGCGACGGTCTCGTTGACGGCGACGTGGTCGGGAACATTGTCCAGATGCGTGATCTGAAACAGGCCCAGGCGCAGGGCGTCGAGGACGGCGGGTTCGATTTTTCGGATCGGCATTTTGGAAACGCGGTCGATGTGCCAATCGAGCCAACGTCGGTGGCGCAGGACGCCGTTGGCCAGCGTGACGGCGAGGCGGCGTTCGTAGGAAGTCGCGTCGCGACGCTCGAAGTCGGCATCCAGCACGCGCCCCACAAAGGCGTCGCGTTTTCGCACAGCCGTCAGCGCGTCAAAAGCGATGCGCCGGGCGTTTTCCTTGGCCTGTTTGGTCACGTGCCGAACCGGTCGCCGGGAGTCAAGGCGCGACCGTTGAGAAACGCGGCGGCGTCAACGGGGTTGCGGCCCTGCATCTGGAGCCGTTTGACGACAAGCGCACCCTTCCCGCATCCGATGACGATGCCCTTCTTATCCGCGCGGATCACGGCGCCGGGTTCACCACTTGCTTCTTCGGTGGGCGTCGCTTCGAGAATCTTCACCCCATCCCCGTCCAGCGTCGTCTGGGCGCCGGGCCACGGCGTCACTCCTCGAATCAGGCGATCCAACTCGTCCGCCGACTTCGCCCAATCAACGCGGCCGTGGTCCTTCGTCATCATCGGGGCGTGCGTCGCCGCACTGTCGTCCTGGGGTGTGAAAGACAACGTCCCCGCCTCCAAGGCCCGCAGAGCCTCCACGATCAACTCGCCGCCGACTTTCGCCAATTTGTCCGTCAAGGTCGCCGCCGTGTCCGTCGGTTCGATCGGAATCGCGCGGCGCAGCGACATCGCCCCCGTGTCCATCCCTTTGTCGATGCGCATGATCGTCACACCGGCCTCGGTCTCGCCGTTGATGATCGCCCAGTTGATCGGCGCGGCGCCGCGATACTTCGGCAGCAGGGAGGCGTGGGTGTTCAGGCATCCGTGGGGCGGCAGTTCAAAGACGCGCGGACGCAGCAACTTGCCGTAGGCGGACACGACGATCACGTCCGGCCGCTCGTCCCTCAAGCGCTCCACCGCCGTGTCGTCGAGCTTTTCCGGTTGGATGATCGGCAGGCCCAACTCGTCCGCCGCCTGATGCACCGGCGTTGGGGCCAGTTTGCGCCCCCGACCCTTGGGGCGATCGGGCTGGGAGACGACGAGCGTCGGCGCATATCCCTCGGCGCACATGGCGCGCAGGACCATCGCGGCAAACTCGGGCGTTCCCATGAAAACGATGCGCAAATTCGAGTCCAGTAATTCCGAATTTTGAGAGGATTCTTTCGTTCGATGTCGCGACCCGGCAAATCAATTCCGATGTTCCGGGGCTTACCCACCCGCTTGCTTACGCGCGCGGCTCTGAAACGACAAACCCGCGCGACAAACGGCGCCTACACCTGGGCTTGCGCCTCCGAGCGGCCGGACAGGCGCTCATAACGACGCCAGGCGAGCTTGCGTTTGAGGGGCGAGAGGTGGTCGATGAACAGCACGCCGTCGATGTGGTCGTTTTCGTGCTGAATGGCGACGGCGAGCAGTTCTTCGCCGGTCAGTTCGAAGGGCTCGCCGAATTCGTCGTAGGCCTTGACGGTCACGGTCATCGCCCGACGCACTTCCTCATGAATCTCGGGGATCGACAGGCACCCCTCCTCCCAGACGATCTCGCCTTCCTTGCGCACGATCTCCGGATTGATGAACACCCGCAGCTTCGGCTCGCCGCTGGGGTCCGACTCCCGCACATCGATCACGAAGATGCGCTTGGTCACGCCGATCTGGGGCGCCGCCAGGCCGATGCCCGGCGCGGCATACATCGTCTCGGCCATATCCCGCACCAATTGGCGCAGGTCGTCGTCGAAGGTCGTCACCGGCTCGCATTTGACGCGAAGCACCGGGTCGGGGTGGAAGCGAATTTCACGCAAACTCATCGTCACGGGCTCCAAAGCATCTCGCGGTCGCGAACATCTCGCCGACTAGGCCGCGGAGCTTTCCTTGAGGGTCGGCAATTCAATGCGGAAGGTGGTTCCCTGGCCGACCCGACTGTCCACGGTCAGCCGACCGCGGTGGTCCTGGATTATACTGTAGCTGATCGAAAGACCAAGTCCGGTCCCTTCGCCCACGGGTTTGGTGGTGAAAAAGGGATCGAAGATCTTGGGGATTTTGTCCTCGGGGATGCCCTTGCCGGTGTCCTGGATCTCGATGACGACCTTGTCGTCGTCCTGCATGGTGCGGATGTAGATGTCGCCGGTGCCGTCGATGGCCTGGATGGCGTTGTGCAGGATGTTCATGAACACCTGGTTGAGCTTGCCCGGGCTGCCCAGCAGGTGGGGAATATCCCCGTAGTCCCGGTGGATCTCGATCTTGTTCTTGTACTCGTGTTTGAGAATCTCCAGCGTGGAGTCGATGCCTTCGTGGATGTTGACCTCCGCCTGCTCGCCGGACTCGACGCGGGAAAAGGTGCGCAGGTTGGCCACGATTTCCTTGACCCGCTGGGCGCCGGTGGCGACGTTGCGGATGATCTTCTCCAGATCCTCCTTGACGTAGTCGATCTCCAGATCCTTTTTGAGATGATCGAGCTTGGCCCGCGCCTCGTCGGGCAGTTCCATCTTTTCCAGATCGTCGATCAGTTCCAGCAGGGCTTTGACGTTTTCCTGCAACAGCGGCATGGACCCGGACACGAAGTTGATCGGGTTGTTGATCTCGTGGGCCACGCCGGCCACCAGCACGCCCAAGGACGCCATCTTCTCCGACTGGAACAGCGCGCTCTGGGCCGCCTTGAGTTCTTCATACGCGGCTTGAAGCTGCTCGTTGGCGATGCGCAGTTCCTCGTTGGCCACGGCCAGTTCGCGGGAACGGATCTCGACGCTGCGTTCCAGGCGAATGCGTTGGGTGACGTCGCGGGCCAGCTCGATACCGGCGATGATGTTGCCCTGCTCGTCGCGAATCGGGCTGCCGGTGTTTTCCATGTAGAGCAGCCGGTCTTCCTTCGTATACACGCGACGCAGCGATGTCTCGACGTTGTTGGTCTCGAACGATTTCTTGACCGGACAACCGCCGCACACCTCGTTTTTGTGCTCGTAGAATCGGTAGCAGAACTGGCCGGTGGCGTCGCCGAAGATCTTCTTGACCGTGTCGTTGACGTAGATGATGCGATAATCGGCGTCCACAATCGTCACGCAGTCGCCGATGCCGCGCAGGAACGCCTCGAACCGCGCCTTTTCCTGGGACAACTCGGATTCGATGCGTTCGGCGCCGCTGCGGGAAACGGCTTCGTTGGTCTCGTCGAGCAGTTCGGCGAGTTTGACGATCGCGGTGCCCACCTCGGTCATCTTGCCGCCGGCGTCGGCGCGGATGTAGGACTTGTACTCGCCTCGGGAGACCGCGTGGGCGGTTTCGACGATGTCGCCCCACGCCAGATTGAGTTGCCGACCGACCAGAAACGCCACCAACCCGCCGCCGGCCGCCACGATGACCCAGACGCCGCCGAGCAGGCCGTATTCACGCGGGCCCGGACCGTCGCCGCCCATCGTCAGCAGAGCGATGGACGCAAAGACCGCCAGCAGCGTCGCCGGAAGAAAAACGGCGAGGAAGCCCATCAGGCCGGCGTGGTCTGTAATCAATGCGGCGATTTTTTTCAGCATGATCGGCCTTTGACCGGGTTGGACCTATTCCGCCACCACGATGCGGTCGCGCCCCTGCTGCTTGGCTTGGTAGAGCGCCTGGTCGACCAGGGAGATCATCTCTTCCTTGGTCGAGGTGCTGTGGTGAGGGTAGTACGCGATCCCCACGGACACCGTCGGACGGATCAAATCGCCGTTGGGCGCCGTCAGCACCGTCGCCTTCACATCGGCGTGGATGCGCTTGGCCATGTATGTCGCCCGTTCGACGCCCGTATGAGGCAGAATGACGACAAATTCGTCGCCGCCGTAGCGGGTGGGCCAATCGGTCTCGCGGATGTTGTGGCGAATGTTCTCGGTGACGTGTTTAAGCACAATATCGCCGAAGGGATGGCCGTAGGTGTCGTTGACCTCTTTGAACGTGTCCAGGTCCAGCATGATGACCGAAAGGTTGAGGTCGTATCGCTTGGCGCGGCCCATTTCCGAGTCGAGCAGTTGGTGCATATAGCGGTTGTTGTAGAACCCGGTCAGGCCGTCGGTGATGGACAGGCGTTCGAGCTTTTTGTTGGCCGCTTCGAGTTTAACGTTCTGCAGCTTGATTTCTTCCTGGGCCTTGAGCAGTTCCAGGTTGTTTTTCGCCAGCTTTTCACTCATTTGCAGCGCCCGGTCCCGCGCCTGCTTCTGCTCGTTGGCCAAGCGCTCGATCTCTTCGTTCTTGCGTTGGAGCTCCCGGTTCATCGATTCGAGCCGCTCGTTTTTCTCGATCAGCTCCTTGGTCAGGCGCCGATTGGCGTCGTGCAGGTCGTAGCGCTCCAACTCCATCGCGACGATCTTGCGCAGTTCCGCCGGGTCCCACGGCTTGCTGATATAGCGATGCACCTGCCCCTTGTTGATCGCGTCGACGGCGACCTTCATGTCGGCATAGCCGGTGATCAGCATGCGGATGGCGTGGTCGTTGATTTCACGGAATTTTTCGAGAAGCTCGGTGCCGGAGATGCCGGGCATGCGCTGATCGGTGATGAGCATGTGGATCTCCTCTTTATCGAGGATCTCCATGGCCGCCTCGCCGCTTTGGGCTTTGAAGATGTCATTGCCGCGACGCAGGGTGGAAGCCAGCAGGTCGAGGTTCTCCGCCTCGTCGTCGACGATAAGGATGCGATGACGACGCGCTTCGGCCTGTTCCGAGATGTCCTCGAATGCCCGCTCCTGCACCACACAAAACTCCCGTGGAACGTTGATATCCGTTCCCTAAGTAACGTATGTATCGGATTTTTTTTGGTCTGACTAGCTGGAAATCTTGAACGGCGGTCGACCCTTGTTCGGTCGATAACGGGATCGAGATCGGCGAAAATTCACCAATCACTGAAATTTCGCATAGTTTTCAACAACATAAACCGAATCGGACGTTTGGCTGAACGCGATGCCGATTCCCACCCGATCCACCTCCGGATCGAGCATATTCTCCCGATGGGACGCGGATTTGTCGAAGGAAATGTGCGCATCTTCCACGCGCTGGTCGACCGCCACATTTTCCGTAATCCGGGCAAAATCAATATTCTCTTTTCGCGCCCGATCGGCAATATCTCCTGAAATTTTCGATATATGGGAAACTTTCCCGGTCTGGCGCATCTCTTCGGCATGGGCCTGGGCCATGGTGTTGAGGCGATCGTCGATGATGACCGGCGGAAGGTTTTCCTTCGCGCGCCTTTGATTGATCAATTCCAACAGCCGCGCTCTCCCGTCGGCCACGCCCCTGATCGAGCGGTAGGCGATATCCTCGTGATTGCCTAGGGAGGGTCCGGTGTCGCCCACTTCCACGGTCATCAGCGCCGCCACCTCCGGGCCCTGATCGGTCACGACCGTGACCTCGATGCGATGCTCCCCGGTGGACGTCGTCGGAATGACGGCGGCGAATCGCGTACCACGTATTTCGGGCAGGTAACGATCCGTGCCGAACGGACCGTCGACATTGATGCGCAAATCGGTCAGGGGCACCAGAATCGTCCCCGCGATGTCGATCGACATCCCCTTGGCAATCCGACGGGGCAGCGGATCCAGGTTCACCTGCTTGCGCGTCAGGTAGACGGCGACGATATATCCCGGCGGCCACGCCGAATGCACCGCCCCGACACCGTAGTTGGTGAACTGTTCGGTCAGCGCTTCGATGTCCAGGTTCTGCTTCATGATCTCGGCCGCCTGGCCGGGAAAAAGGACGTTGAAATACAGAGACCGAAAGGCGCTGTCCGTGACCCCCATGGCGTCCAGATATTCGTGGGCCAATTCGGTGTCGAAATTATCGACCTTCGCCAACCCGTCCCGACGCAGCGCCACGGCCGTATTGCGCGCCGCCGCCTCCAAGGCCGCATCCCGCACCATCGGCGTCGCCAGATCCGCCTTGTTGGCGATGTCCATCAGCTCGCCGGTGATCAGCTTTTCGCCCCGGTTGCGGTCGTAGTCCGGAATCCCGTCGTTATAGCGATCCACGCTCGGCACGGAGCCGTCGCAGGCGCTTGCCAGCACGACAACAATCAGCGCCGCCGCCGTCCGGGCACGGCGCGACCAACGGCCTGCGTCGGGATTGCTTCCGAGCATCCTGGGATCCCATCTTCGTTGATTGATGACCGACCGGCAGTCTAAACGCATTCGGGTCGGGTGTCATGGTGAGGGCGAAAACATCGCCGAATCGTTGACTTTCGCCGCCGAATCCCTACCCTTCCCCACGCATTTCGGCGATGTCCCGCCGCGCTGGATCGACCATGTCCGCCATTGAACCCGCCCCGCAAAAACGCCCCCTCAAGGGCCTGACCCTCGAACAGATGCGCGACCTGATGCGCGACCTGGGCGAGAAGCCCTTTCGGGGCGAGCAGCTTTTTCGCTGGATCTATCGGGAAGACGCCGCGTCCTTCGAGGAGATGACCAACGTCTCCAAGTCTTTCCGCCGCGATCTGGAAAGCGAATTTGAATTGCCCCGGGCTGAAGTGGTCAAGCAGCAGGAGTCGGTCGACGGCACGAAGAAGATCCTGCTCCAATTTCCCGACGGCGCCCGCGTCGAATCGGTCCTGATCCCCGAGCCCAAGCGCCTGACGATCTGCATCAGCACCCAAGTCGGATGCAGCCTCACCTGCACCTTCTGTCGCACGGGAACCATGAAGCTGGAGCGCAATCTGGCGGCGTGGGAGATCGTCGAGGAAGTGCAGGCCATGCAGCGCACCTACCCCGACCGGCCGATCACCAACGTCGTGTTCATGGGCATGGGCGAGCCGATGATGAACTACGACAACACGCTCCAGGCGACGCGCATCCTCACCGAGGATCTGGGGCAGAATTTTTCCACGCGGCGGGTGACGGTCTCGACGTCGGGAATCATTCCGGAGATGACGCGATTCGGCCAACAGTCCGAATGCAGTCTCGCCGTCTCGCTGCATGCGACGGATGAAGCGACGCGATCGCGCCTGATGCCGATCAACAAAAAATACTCGCTTGCCGAACTGCTGCGCACCTGCGGGAAGTATCCCCTGCCCAATCGCAAGCGCATCACGTTTCAGTACATTCTCATTGACGGGGTCAACGATTCCCTCGCCGACGCCAAGCGCCTGCGCGGTCTGGTCGGATCGCTCAAATCCCAGGTGAACCTGATCCAGTTCAATCCCTACGCCGAATCCGACTTCCGTCCCACGCCCGAGGAGCGCATCCGGGAATTTCAGAAGGTGCTGCTCGACGGCAAGATCCCCACGATCCTCCGCAAACACCGGGGCCGGGATATCCTCGCCGCCTGCGGCCAGCTTAAGGATATTGAATCGCATACGGGGGTGTAGGGGGGAGTAGTTTGCGGTCAAGTTCGTAGCTGCACACATCGCTGTCATCCCGACCGCAGGGAGGGACCTCTCGTTCGATGTTTGCAAAAAGCCGCGACCTATTTACCGGCGCGCTCCCAATCGCTCACTGCGGTTCGCGGCTCTGTTCGGGCGAAAGCGCAACAAACAGCGCCTCTCAATCCACCCGCAAGTACAGCTTCCCTTCCCGGCGGACACGGCCTCGGGCTTCCAGATGCTCCAGCGTCTTGAGCACCTTCACTGTCTCGAAATAGCGCAGCAATCGCGCGTCCCGGGGGTGCGTCCGGTAGAAGGGTTTTGCGTCGGCGATCTCTTCAAGGGTCTTGGGCTCGGGCAGCAGATTGAGGATCGTGCGTTCGTGGCGTTCGAAGAGAGAGAGGTAGTGCTTCAGCGCCCCCACCGGGTCGTCCCGCTCGGGAGAGCGATGAGACGACGCCACAATCCCCGGCTGCAGCCGAATCGCCCGACGCACCGATTCCTTGAACAAATCAATGTCGCTTTCCGGATTGCCGTACCAGGGACCGAAGCTCGTCAGGTCGATATCCACCGACAGCAACAGGCCGTGTTGCTCCTCGAAAAAGACGTAATGGTCATCGTTGTGCCCCGGCGCGTGGATGGCCCGCAGCTTGACCTCGCCGCATTCGAATACATGGCCGTCGCCGTAGGTGTCCGTGGGCGTGCTTTCCCGATAGTCGAAGAACCGGCGCGTATGCTCGATCCAAATCGGCGCGATGGTCTCGTCCGAGTAGCGATAGCCCAACTTCTCCAGATTCCCCGCCGTTTCCGACCGCTGCTCGGGCACCCACAGAGGGAGGCCTTCCAGCAGGCCGTTGCCCGACGTGTGGTCCGGATGGGCGTGCGTATTGATGACCATATCCGGTGGAAATTCCCGCCGGATCGCCCGGATCGTCTCGTGGCCGCAGCCCGTGTCGATCAGAAGCGTCGTATCGCCGGTGACTAAAAACGCATGGGCATAGGGAAGACGCCCCTGGTTTCCCCCTTCGACGAGGAACATATGGGGAATCAGCGGCGTGAGGACGATGTCTTCTTTGTCGAGTGATCGGCCGGATACCATGACCCTTGCAGTCATAGAGCCCACGAACTAATTTGGCAAGATGTCCAAGGACAAGAAACGGGCCCTGGCGATTCTCTTCGCCTTCGGTTTTCTCACCGAATTACTCGTAGCCCAGACGAATCTGTGGACCTATTCATCCCAACTCGTCCGCGTCGGCTGCGTCATTGGGCTCTACCTCTTCGTCATCGGCGGCATCACGCTGACCTTTTGGGAGCGGCCGAACATGGTTCGCTATCTGGTCGGCGTCGGAGCGTTCATCATCATCGAGCTGGCCAACGCCTACGCCCTGCATCTTTGGAGCTTTGAGGGATCCCCCGTCTTCGGGCAATTTTCCCCGCTGACCAACAGCGTGCTCATCGGTCTGCTCGCCGGCTTCCTGCCCGCGGCGGCCCCCCGTGTGTCCGTCATCGTCGGCGAGATGAAACGCCCTCTGGTCCCTTGATTTTCCCCGAGCGATTTCGTAGCCTTCGCGCTTCCTTCAACCCTTAACCCTCAAGCGGAGTTAGGAAACGGAGCAACGTATGACCGCCTTCAAAGACATCCCCGGCGATACTCAAGTGTGGAAAAATGGGACCTTCATTGACTGGAAAGACGCCAACGTCCACGTCATGTCCCATGCCGTCCACTATGCGTCGAGCATCTTTGAGGGCGTACGCTGCTACAAAACCGCGAAGGGGTCGTCGATCTTCCGGCTGGAGGATCACATCCGCCGTCTCTACGATTCGGCGAAGATCTACCGGATGAGCATCCCGATCGCCGTCGAGGAGTTCATCGCCGCCGTGCCCGAAACGGTGCGTCGCAATGGGTTTGACGCCTGTTACATCCGCCCGGTGGTCTTTCGCGGCGCCGGCACCTTCGGCGTCAACGGCATGGACAACCCGGTGGAAAGCTACATCTGCGCCTGGCGATGGGGGCAGTACCTGGGCGACGAGGCGCTGGAAAAAGGCGTGAACGTGATGATCAGCACGTGGAACCGCATGGCGGCCAACACGCTGCCGGCCATGGCCAAGTGCGCCGCCAACTACGCCAACAGCCAGCTCATCAAGATGGAAGCCCTGCTCAACGGCTACGCCGAAGGCATCGCCTTGGACACGGACGGTTTCATCTCGGAGGGCTCGGGCGAGAACATCTTCGTGATCCGGGACAACACCGTGTACACGCCGCCGACGGCCAATTCGGTGCTGCCGGGCATTACCCGGGACTCGGTCATGGAGATTCTCAAGGAGCTGCGCATGCCGCTGGTGGAGCAACGCATCCCCCGGGAAATGCTCTACATCGCCGACGAGATCTTCTTCACCGGCACCGCCGCCGAGGTGACGCCGGTCGCCTCCGTGGACAAGATCCCCGTCGGTTCGGGCAGTCGCGGCCCCGTCACCAAGGCCGTGCAGGATCGCTATTTCGCCTACATCAACGGCGATCTGGAAGACCAGCACGGCTGGCACACCTTCCTCTAATCGCCCTCGACCAACGACAACGACGAAGGCCGCCCTTACGGGCGGCCTTCGATTTATGGGGAGTCGATATTTCGCGTCACGCGGCGACGGCGAGGTCTTCGTCGTCCGATTGTTCGGGCGCTTCCCCCGAAAGCTTCGCGGCGCGATACAAGTCCGCCGCGTCGCGCACCAGGAAATTCGCCACCACCGCCACGCAGTACACCAGCAGCATGACGTTGACCCACCACCATGTCCGGCGGGCCGTATCCACGCCCGGATTGTAGAGATAGTAGAACACGGGGATGGCGAACACCCACATCGCCGACGCCAGTTGCCCCAGGCCGTGCCCTCGGTCCAACGACCGCCACGCCAGCAGGACGACGCCGACGCTCAGGTAGTACCGGGAGATCACCAGCGAAAAGAAGACCAACGGCAAAAAGAGAATCGTCGCGTCCAAGGGATCGCGCCGGATCGCGGCGAGAAGCGTCAACGCGATCAGCGTGAAGGACACGGCCCGGTAGACGGGCTTCGTCTCCTTGAGCCGACGCTTCATCACCCGATGGGAATCTTCCCATTTTCCGCTCGTGTATTCGTTGGCGAACAAATATTTCAACCCGATGCGCTTCACGCCGGTCGGGTGATGCTCGGAGTGAACCGAAATCTTCTCGATCCACTCGGACCAGGCCCCCGTTCCCCGCTGCGTCATGCTTCCCAGCCCCAACAACAGGACACAGCAGACGCCCACCGCGACCAGATAGCCCGTCCCTTGCCTTGGAATGGCGCGATGCCGGACCGCGTCCCAAAGCCAGCGAAACGCCGCCGGAAACGCCGCCATGCCCGTGAATCCGCGCATCATGCCCGAGTAGGCCAGGAACGGCGCGCCCGATTTCCACCATCCCTTGGCCGCCAACGCGAAAAAGAACGCGAAGTAAACGAACCAATCGTAGCCGAAGTACGTCCCCAGGATCTTGCCGTAATTGCCGAAATAGACCGTGAACCAGAGCGTCGCGAACAGCGCGTACCGAAGGCCCAGGGCCCACCAGAACGCGACCACGACCGCCAGCAGCATCCACGAGCTCGCGTCGGTCAGATCCTTGATCCCCCACTCTTTGTGGAACGGATAGACGTTCAGCAGCGGCCGATGGAGCACCAGCCAGGCCGGTGACGGGTTGAAGCCCCGGTCGTTGATCGGACCTCCCCAAAACTTGGCCGAGCGCTTTATGAGCATGGAATCCAGATCCCGTTTGAATTCCTCCCAGCGCTCGGGGGTGAAACGATCCTTCAAGCCGTCACGACGGGCCTCGTCGATTTGACGTCGAATCGGGACACGTTTGTACAAACGCATGTCCCGGATGGTGCCGTTGTTGGCCTGAAAGACCTTGTTCATCTCGTCGTCGGCCAAGGCGGCGGCGCGATACAGATCGAAATAGCCGACCTCGTCGAAGTACTTCGTCGCCAGAATGTAGTGAAACGCATTCCAGTACATGGGACGGCGGTCATGGAAGATATGCCGCTCCATATTCGTCAGCACGCCGGCAATCGTCATGGTCGCCAGGGCGAAGGTGAGCACTGCCGTTAAGCGACCGTGTCTCCCCCGATCCGCCCACCAGAAGGCAGGGAGAATCGCCAGGCCGAAGATCGACAGGATGGTGTTCGCCGAGCGGAGCGGCTTGCCGTCCAGGTAGCGGTAGACGTAGTAGCCGATGGCGAAGGCGCCCAGGAAGCCGAGGGCAAAAAAGAGCGCCCTTCGGAGAGGTTTTCGGGGGGAGTCTAAGTCACCGGATGCACGAGGATACACAACCGGCCCAGCGGCCGGATTCAACGAGTCCAACGGGTTCCCTCATTTCATCGCCCGCTTGTTTAATCGAATGCATTCCATCGACCCTGAAAAAGCGGAGGGTCGAAAATTCATGGGAATACGGGTAGCAACTTGCCGTCGGAGGGTCAACGTTTTTCTTAACGGCACAACGATTTAGCATGCCTTAGAATAGATTTTTTTACCTGCTGCGCCAAAAACGCCGGATATCCATACATCACTGCGGCTTCAGCCACGAAAAAAGCCGCCCGAAGGCGGCTTTCATGCAGTCCATGATCTCTCGAACAGTCTGTCGGAACATCCCTAGCCCGACGCGGTTTCGCGTCAGCCGGCTTGTTCGCCCTCGATGCGCTTGCGGGCCTCTTCCAGAACCTCGGCCTGGATGTTGGCCGGCAGCGGCTCGTAGCGCGCCACTTCCATCGAGTAGTTGGCGCGGCCCGAGGAAGCGCTGCGCAGGGACGTGGCGTAGCCGAACAGCTCCATCAGCGGGGCCTCGCCCTTGATGCGCTGGGAGCCTTCGCGGCTCTTGGACATTTCCTGAACGCGACCGCGTCGACGGTTCAGATCGCCGACCACATCGCCCACGTAGTCGTCGGGCGTGTTGATCTCCAGGGCCATAATCGGCTCGAGCAGCTTCGGATCGGCCTTTTTGAAGGCTTCCTTGAAGCAGATCGCTCCGCAGGTCTTGAACGCCTGCTCCGAGGAATCGACGGGGTGGAACGAGCCGAAGACCAGGCGCACTTTCACGCCGACCACCGGGTAGTCCGCCAAAACGCCGTTCTTAAGCACGTCCTCAATGCCCGACTTGACCGGGTTGATGAACTCGCGGGGGATCACACCGCCCGTGATCTCGTCGACGAACTCGAACTCGCCGTCGGGATTGGGCTCGATGATGATCTCCGTATCCGCGAATTGGCCGCGACCACCGGTCTGCTTGACGTGCTTGTAGCGGTGGCGCACCTCTTTGCTGATCGCCTCGCGGTACTCGACCGAGGGGGCGCCGACGATGGCCTCCACCTTGTGCTCGGTGCGCAGGCGGTCAACGATGATCTCCAGATGCAGCTCGCCCATGCCGGCGATGACCGTCTCGTTGGTGCGTTCCATGACGCGCACGGAGAAGGACGGATCTTCCAGCGCCATTTTGCGCAGGGACGAATGCAGCTTCTCGAGCTCCTTGGGCGTCTTGGTCGAAACCTTCACGCTGATGACGGACTCGGGAATCGTGATCTTCTCCAGCAGGATCGGATTGGCCGGATCGCACAGGGTGTGGCCGGTGTGCGTGTCCTTCATGCCGATCAGGGCGACGATATCGCCCGGGCCGACCTGCTCCAGTTCGACACGCTCCTTGGCATGCACCCGCATAATGCGGCCGACGCGCTCTTTTTTGCCGTTGGTCGTGTTGATCAGCGCGTCGCCCGGCTTGAGGATACCCGAGTAAGTGCGGACAAACGTCTGCTGGCCGACGAACTGGTCGTGGATGATCTTGAAGGCCAACGCGCAAAAGGGCTCTTCCGAGTTCGACTCGCGCGTCAAAACCTCTTCCGGATTGTCCGGATTCACGCCCTTGACGGACCCGTGATCGTGGGGGTTGGGCAGATAGTCGACGATGGCGTCGAGCAGCGGCTGCACACCCACGTTCTTATAGGCCGACCCGCAGAAGCAGGGGATGATCTTCAGACCCAGCACCGCCTTGCGAACCACGCGACGCACGTCGTCCGGCGTGATCTCGGCCTCTTCCAGAAATTTCTCGGCCAACTCGTCGTCAAAATCGGACAGAGCCTCGAGCATGTCGTGGCGGGCCTGCTCCACATCCGCCATCATCTCGGCGGGGATATCGCCTTCCTCGGCCGTTCCCTCGGGGAAGTAAATGGCCTTCATCTTGGTCAGGCTGACAACGCCTTTCAGGTCTTCGGCCGAGCCGATGGGCACCTGCATCGCGACGGGATGGGCGCCCAGCTTCTCGCGCATCTGCTGCATGACGTCGTAATAATCCGCGCCGGCCCGGTCCATCTTGTTGATGAATGCAATGCGCGGCACCCGGTAGCGGTCGGCCTGCGTCCAGACGGTTTCGGACTGGGGCTCCACGCCGCCCACGGCGCAGAAGACGGCCACGATGCCGTCCAGCACGCGCATGGAACGCTCCACCTCGATGGTGAAGTCCACGTGGCCGGGGGTGTCGATCAGGTTGATCGTGTGCTCGCGCCACTTGCAGGACGTGGCGGCCGAGGCGATGGTGATGCCCCGCTCCTGCTCCTGCTTCATGAAGTCCATCGTGGCTTCGCCGTCGTGGACTTCGCCGATCTTCCGGTTGATACCCGTGTAAAAGAGAATACGCTCGGTGACTGTGGTTTTACCGGCGTCGATGTGGGCCGCGATGCCCATATTGCGGACTTTTTCCAAAATCATGGGATTCTCCGTCGAACCTTCGGGAGAGGAAATGGACCCTCCCCGGGCGTGAGAGCGGCGTCTTTAGCATAAAGCCCCCGACCTTACAAGGGTTTTGTAGCGATCGGGGTGGGCCGGGACGGGGCCGAACCGTGGCAAATGTCATGTTGCCATTTTCCAGCCACAATTCCGATCGATAGAGGCGAATTGTGAAGGCTTGGTGACAAGATTCTATTCGACGGGTTCCCGCCGCTGGACGTAGCCCTCCCGCGCACCGGGCAGCCCTCCGGATTCATACGGGATCGGACGCTCCAATTTCCACCCCTGACCCGATCCGGGAGGATAAAAAGTGACCTGATAATCAGGGGACGCCGAGGGGCACAATTCGCGGACCCAGGCGGACGTTGGTTGGCCTTCGCCGCCGGTCACGGGGCAGTTTTCAAAGTTGTGCCACCCGAACCAGGCGTAGCCGCCGTCGATTTGCAATGGAGGCACTCCGGAAGCGACCAACTCATCCGCCGCTTCCCACTGCGCCTCGGCCCCGTTCCGATACTGACGCACCCGAACGACGTCGAAGGCCAGAATGGCGATCAAGATCGGAATAAAAATCCACCACCGGGGCTTGCCACGGGGCGCCAGCGCGGCGACAAGGAGGATCGCCGGAGGCAGAAGGACGAGGAAGTAGCGGTCCATGTACAGGAGGATCGGGATCATCAGCGCCGTCTGCCCCGCCAGGACGAAGGCCGCGACGATCGCCTGACTGCGCCGGGCGGCGCGTTCGTGACCGGGGTCATCCTCGGACGATCCGCCCACCAGCACGACCGCCAACAGCGGCAACCCGACGAATCCCAACGCCAAAACGCCGATCCAAGGGCCGAACGGCGCCATCGACGGCGGCTCCAGGATCACGCTGGCGTACTCGGCCCAGGGGGCGTCCATGAACCAGATCGCGCTCCAGATGCCGAGCGACAGGCCCAGGCCGATCACCCCCGCCCCGAAGGCACGCATCCGCGTCAAGCGCTTGCGCCACCCCGGGGTGAAGAACAACGCCGCCGCGAACGGCAGCAGATAGAACCCAATGGAGACAATCGCCGCCGCCGTGCGCCAGGAGCCGTCCTCGATCCACACCATCGGCGAGATCAGCCGGTCGTGGAATTCGCCGAACTTGCGTTCCAGGGTGATGCGCACGGGGTGGACGGTCGGCTGGGCCAGCTTGAAAGCGAGATAGGACACGGCCGTCGGCAGCACGAGCCACGCCGCGTCACCGGCCGTCGCCCTCTGGCGCAAGCGCCGGTCGACGACAATGGCGGCCACCATCGCCGGGGCGATCAGCACGCCGTGCATCTTGCCCCAGATGGACAACGCCGCCAACAGGCTCCCGACCATCAGCGCCCGCCGGTCGTACGTCCGGGCAAACCGCGCGAACCCCACCAGCGCCGCCGCCATCACCAGCACGAAAATCGGATCGCTCTGGAAGGTATACGCCGTCACGAACACCGGCGGCGCCGCCCAAAACGCCAATGCCAGCATCGCCGAAGCCGCCTGCCCCTGCCCTGCCTCCCGCGCCAGGCGATAGACGACAAACACCGTCGCGACGCTGACGAGCAGGTTCACCGCCACCGTCAACTCGAAGCTCAGGCCGAAGACCTTCGCGAACGGCCACGCCGCCAGCAGATGCAGCACCGCCGCCGCCGAATTGAACGAATCGAAGACGGGGACGCCCGTTTCCAGGAAATGCTTGAGAGGCAGAACGAAATTCCAGGAGTCGTCCAGCGGCACGCCCGGCAGACGCCCGACGGCGAGCATGCTTCCGGCGATGACAGCGGCGACAATCGCCAGGGGTCCGAAGTTTTTCAAGAGTTTCATGAGGCCGTGACGGAGGCGATCTCGCGGGGCGGGATGTTGTCGACGGGAGCGGACTCGGGGATGAGCTGCGTCTTGTCGAAAACGCAGTTCATCAGCAGATGGCAGTTGGTCCGGCAGTTGCTCATCTTTTTGCGCAAATTGCGGGCCTCGTAGCCTTCCCAGATCGTCCGCAGATCCTTCTCCAACACATTGCCCACCGGCGGATCATAGGGGCACATGCGCACCGAGCCCTCCGGCCCGATCGTGACCCCCTTCTCCCCGACGGTGCATTTCGCCAGGGAGAAGTTCTCCGGGTGCCGGAAATAGCGGCGCATGGCCGCGAATTGCTCGTTGCGATTGAGGATAGGATAGCCCGCGGTCTTCATCTCGAGCAAGCGCCCAAGCACGTGGCCGAGCAACTCGTGGTCGTCGGGCCACAGCGTCGCCTTCTTCCACCATTCCGGTTTGTAGTCGTTGCCGAAAGGCTGGGCCATCGCCTGAAAGAAGATGCCGTCAAAGAGTTTGGATTGTCGGCAGACCCACTCGGTGAATTCGACAATCTCCCCCAGGTTGTCCTTGAAGATTACGCACGTCACGCGGGGCTTGACCTTCCCCAGGCCCGTCAAGCGCGCCGCCGCCTCGGTCGCCGCCTTGAAATAGCCCTCGACGCCCCGGTTGCGGTCGTGGGTTTCGCGGAAACCGTCCAGGGAGATATTCACATAACGCACTTCCCACCGGCTCAGGCGCTCGGCCCAGTCGTCATCCAGGTGGTAGGCGTTGGTCGTCATCGACACCGGCAGATGCAGATCCCGCGCCGCCTCGATCAGGATCGGGACGTTGCGCGAGAGCAACGGCTCGCCGCCCGCGATCTGAATCTCCACCGGCCCCAGCCAGCGGGAGATCTGGCGCGCGATGTCCGGATAGAAATCCGGCGGCATCTCCAGGTCCGCCTTGCGCCGCCAGATGTCGCAATGACGGCACCGGGCGTCACACCGGTCGATGATGTGAAAGCTCACATAGTGGGGCTTGGGTGTCGTCATGAATGCTCGGTGTTTCGTCCTTATGGGTAATTCTAAGGTCTGTCATTCCGACCGAAGGGAGGAACCTCTCGTACGATGTTCGCAACCGATTCGGCTTTTCGTACGAGAGATCCCTCACGGTGTTCGGGATGACACCGTTTGGTACCGGCTCGTATCCACCCGATCCCTCCTGGTCGCGGCGCTGACGGACCCGGTCGACGTCCCTTGTCGCCGTGCGCCCGCGCGCCTAAGATAGCCCGATTTTTCCAACGGGATTGCCTTGGCCGGTCAGCTCAAAGACGTCTATCGAAATCGCTATCTGCTCTGGAGCTTCATCCGGGCCGACCTGCGCAATCGCTACGGCGCCAGCTTCCTGGGCTTCTTCTGGTCGGTCATCAATCCGCTGCTGCTGATTCTCCTGTACACCCTGGTCTTCGGCTACATCCTGGACATCAACGTGGGCGGCAACGCCGGGCCGAAAAACTACGGCCTGTTCCTGTTCTCGGGCATGTTGCCCTGGTTGGCCGTTTCCGACGCGACGCAGCGCGCCTCCACCGTCATCCTGGAAAACCGGGACTTGGTCAAGCAGGTCCGATTTCCGAAGATTATGCTGCCTTTGCGGTGCGTCATCAGCGCGTTTATTCACGAATTGGTGGCGTTGCTGGTGTTTTTGGCGATTTTGGTGGTGTTCAACCAGCCGCCGCTACCGGTGATGCTGGCGACGCTGGTGGCCATCTGGCCGCTGCAATTGCTGTTCACGACGGGGTTGTGCCTGTTCGTGGCGTCGGTGACGGTGTTCTATAAGGACGCGCGGGAGCTGACGACGGCGCTGCTGACGCTCTGGTTTTTCGCGACGCCGGTGATCTTTCCGGTGGATGTGATCCCCAAGGAGATCGGCCTGTTCTTTTTCTTCAACCCGCTCACGCCGCTGATGAACCTGCATCGCGCGGCCCTGCTGGGCAACGAAGTCCCCGACCTCTACGGCTTCGCCTACTTCGCCCTCTTCTCCATTATGCTCTTCATCTTCGGCTGGGTCTGGTTCAAGAAGATGGCCCGGGATTTTGCGGATTTGATTTAGGTAGGCTGCCGCTCATCAAGCTATGTCGGCCAATGAGGGTGAAAGTCGTCGATCACGTAGGCGTGGGAATGCCTCAGCCCATTTGCCGTCGCCGTCGCCCCGTGAACATGCGGATGATCGGCCGGCAGATCTTCATGCACATGCGTGATGATCTCCGGATCGCGAGAAGGCCAGAGCAACGGCGCGGCGATCAGCCCGACCGTCGTCATCATTCCCAATCCTAAAAACGCGATCGGCATGCCGAACCGTGCGCCGAACCACCCGGCCATCGGGTAGGCGATCAGCCAGCACGCATGGGACAAAGCAAATTGCGCGGCGAACAAAGCCGGTCGGTCGCTTTGGCCCGACGAACGGCGCAATAGGCGGCCGGACGGCGTCATCACCGTGGAGTATCCCACCCCCAACACGAACCAGACGGCCAGAAGTTCGGCCCATCCGACGGCGTCGGGGAAAAGGAACGTCGCGACGCCCATCGCGAGCATCGGTGCCGCCAGCAGGATGCCGCCGGTCATCATCACGGGCCGATCCCTAAGGCGGTCCAGGATTCGCGGCAGCAACAACGCTGCGACCATCGATCCCCCGCCGAACAGCGCCAGCGCCACGGCCACGTCCTTCTCCGGCCGGCCGAGCACGCTCTGGACGTAGACGACGGTGTTTACGATCACCATTGCCCCCGCCGACGCCACGCACAAACTCAGCGCCAGTAAGCCCCGCAAGCGCGGTGTCGCCAAGTAGATACGAGAGCCGCGCGTGGTGCGTTCGTAGATGCCCCGATGCTCCTTCAGAGGTTGAGGCTGAGGCACGCGCGTGGAGACAACCAACAACGCCGAAGCCGCGAAGCCGACAGCCGTGCCCGCGAACAGCCAATGAAAATTCATGACGGCCAACAACGCGGCGGCGATCGTCGGACTCAGCAGATTCTCCAGGTCGTAAGCCAGTCGCGAGAGGGACAGAGCCTTCGTGTATTCCTTCTCGTCGGGCAGGACGTCCGGGATGACGGCTTGAAAGGTCGGAGTAAATCCGGCGGAGGCCGATTGCAGCAGGAAGATGAGCACATAGATCTGCCAAACCTGATCGACAAACGGGAGCATGACGGCAATCGCGGCGCGGATCGCATCCATGGCGACCAGAAACGCCCGGCGCGGCACACGATCGACGAAGGCGTTGGCGACCGGCGCGATGCCCACATAGGCGATCATCTTAATCGCCAACGCCGTGCCCAGCACGGCTCCGGCATTGGCTCCCGCCAATTCGTACGCCAGCAATCCCAGGGCGACGGTCGCCAAGCCGGTCCCGCCCAGCGCAATCACCTGCGCGGCGAAGAGATGACGATAGGTTCTGTTCCGTAGTGGCGAAAGCAAATCGGCCAACCCGCTTTGGAGAAGATCTCAATACCCTATTATCAAAGGTCGCAGGACCATCCAACCCCGGGGCCATCGCGACGCGGCGGCGCGAATATTCACTGATTTCCATCGCAATTTCCGTTGACATGCCAAGGGAGATCGGCGACAAGACCTTTAATCGACCGTTTAACTAGAGGTCATTCCGTGAAATTGGCCCCCCTCTTGATTGCTTTCGCCCTACTCGGAGCGCTCGCGCCGGCCGCGGCGCCGAATTGTGGGGGCGAAGAAATCTTCTTCGACGATTTCGAAAGCTACGAGGTCGGCGAAATCCCGCCCGAGCCCTGGGAAGTCATCACCTCCGGCGAGCCGGAAATCATTATCGCGGCCTTCGACGCGACGGACGGCTCCGGTCGGGTCGTGTCCGTCGAATCCTTCACCGACAGCCACGACTACACCGCGCTCGACGTCGTCTTCGACCACACGACGACCACCAAAACCCTCTCCTTCGACATCTATCTCGACGAATTGCTCGACGGCGATTTCGTCTTCATCGACGCGGGAGCCGGTCGGTTCAAGATCGGCCGGGACACGGCGTTCATGATCGCCAAAGTCGACAACGTCTGGACCGAAATCCCCTGCGGCGACGTCGAGCCGGGCGCGTGGCAGCGCGTTAAGATCACCGAGGAAATCGAACCGGCCGACACGGGCTATCCCCGCCACTACCTCTCGTTGAAATTCGCCGGCGCATCGCCGCCGGAATGCCGGGACGTTGAGTATCTTCAACCGTCCGTACTGCCGATTCCCTTTGTCAACTTTTCAACGGTCTCCGCGCCGCTGCGTTATTTCATTGATAACGTCCGCGTTGTCGAGTTTGTCGAAAATTAAGATTGGAAATATCCATGAAACTGACGCCCGCCCTCATCCTTTTCGCGCTGATCGCCATCGCGACCATCGGTGCCCTGCCTCCGGACTGCCGGGGGACGGTGGTGTTCGAGGACGATTTTGAGAGCTACGAAATCGGCGATGAACCGGCGCCGCCATGGGAGCAATACCACTACGGCGAGGCGACAACGACGGTCGTGGATTTTTCCGATGAAGGCGGGGCCAACCAGGCCCTGGAGTTGTCGTCACCGACGAATCACGACGAAGTCTATCTCGGCGCGACAATCGAGACGATCGCCACGTCCGCGAAAATCACCTTCGACATTCATCGTTGGCAAAGCGTCGAAAACCTCTTTTTTCTGGCTTTCTGGGAGCCCAGCGACGGAACCCCTCGGGAGAATATCATCTTCGAGATTTTCGCCGACCAACTGCGCATTTCGGATTTGTCGACGACCACGCCGGGCGACGTTTTCTGCGATATCGTCCCCTACAATAGCCGTCACCAGATCCAGGTGGAGTTGCAGTTCGGGGAGGCATCGACCGCCTCCATCTTGGTGGACGGCGAAGGCAAACCCGCCTGCACCGGCATCGAAATTCCGTCCATGAGCGATCTGGGATTCATCTCCTTCATCGCCGTCGGCACCGACGCCGGCGGCTATGTCGACAATGTCCGCATCGTCAAATTCGACGAATAAAAAACGGAGAATAAGGATTTGAAACTCGCGCAAGCCTTCATCTTCATGGCGTTGACCGCCATCGCCACGATGGCCGCCGCGCCTCGGGACTGCGGAGGCACAGTGGTTTTTGAGGACGACTTCGAAAGCTACGAAGTGGGAAGCGCGCCGGAGCCGACATGGTATGTCTTCACGGACAAGGGCGGCACTGCCGAAGTCGTCGACGGCACTCCCATCGGCGGCGACGGCAACGCGCTGCAAACGACGGTTTCCGGTTCACCCGACATCGTCTTGGCCGGGCTCTTCTTCACGCCGATTACGTCGAAGGTGGTCCTGACCCTCGACGTTTATCGGGAATCCGACGGGCTCGACTGGCTCGACCTCCGGTTCGGCGCGACCGAGATCAAATTTCGCGGCCCGAACCTGACGTTCGAGGGGCACCCTTGCGGCGTTCCCGGCGAGCAGCAATGGCACACGATCGAGCTGACCATCGATCTGTTCGCCTCGAACATGGACCTGGCGATCGACGGTGAACTGAACGAGAACTGCTCGAACCTGGACACGGGCCCCATCCAATCTCTCGACTCGTTTTACGTCGAGGCCCTAAGCATCGAGGAAGGCGTGAGCGCCACCACCCTTGTCGACAACATCCGGATCAAGGAATTCGACGAATAGCGCTCCGCCTCAGCTCCAAACGCAAAACGACCCCGCCATCCGGCGGGGTCGTCGTTTTTGGTCGCGATATGTCTAGGGTACTGTCGGCGGGCTTAGAACAGCGTGTCGATCTTCGTGCCGCCGCGGGCCTTGGCGACCTTCTTGTCGCGCTCGAGGGCGGATTTGTACTCAACCGAGTAGCGTGTCCAAGGGCGCAGCTCCAGGCGGCGCTTGTCGATCAGCTTGCCGGTCCCTTCGCAGTAGCCGAACTCGCCCGTCTCGAACTTGTCGATGGCGTGCTCGATTTCCTTCAGTAATTTCCGGTCTTTATCCAACAAACGCCAGGCCAGAGCCGCCTGGGAGGCATGGTTGGCCTGATCGGCCTCGTCGCCTTCCATGCCGCCGGAGAGGCTGCCTTCGTCCAGCGTGTGGCGCGCCTTGTTGAGGATTTCGTCCCGCTTCTCGTTGAGCAGGGCCCGGAAATGCTCCAGTTCTTTCGCCGTCAATTCGGACATTGGATAAAAGCCTCCAACGCGTAAATTCATCCCACATTCGGGCGTCGCTTTATAGAGGCACACCCGAATATTTTCAAGAGACTTTCGTCAAGATTCGGGAAGTTTTTGACGACAAAACCATGGCGCCTCGCAATTTTTTAGTATTTTTGGCAACTTACCGACGAATTGGCGTCGCCTTGACCGACCCGATCGGCCTGGGCAGGATAACCGCGTCGGATTCAAAGGCGTATCGAAATCCGGGATGCGGCGCGTCAAACGGCGGCAAGTCGCCCCGACGAAGGAGAAGGCATGATTCGGGCGATGTTCGTCTTCGGCACGCGCCCCGAAGCGATAAAAATGGCTCCTGTCATCAAGGAGTTACGCCATCGCGGCGGCTTTCGCGTCCAGACGGTGGTCACGGCCCAGCACCGGGAGATGCTCGACCAGGTTCTGCGCCTTTTCAAGATCAAGACCGACCGCGACCTGTCCATTATGCGTCCGAACCAGACTCTGGACGGCGTCGTCGCCCGGGCCATCGAGGGCCTGGGGCAGGCCATGGACGAACTGACCCCAGACGTCGTTTTGGTCCAAGGGGACACCACCACAACCTTCGTCGGCGCCCTGGCCGCCTTCCACCGCAAGATCCCCGTCGCCCATATCGAGGCGGGGCTTCGCACCTGGGACCTGGCCTCGCCCTTCCCCGAGGAAGGCAATCGCCAGCTCACCAGCCGCCTGGCGTCGCTGCATTTCGCGCCGACGGACCGCTCCCGCAAGAACCTGATCGACGAGAACATCCCGTCCGAAAACGTCTACGTCACCGGCAACACGGTTATCGACGCCCTGCTCGACGTGGCCGACCGGACGTATATGTTCAAGGAACCCAAGCTCAAGGATCTGCCCGGCCGAGTCCTGCTGATCACCGCCCACCGGCGCGAAAGCTTCGGCGAGCCGTTCGAGCAGATGTGCCACGCGATGAAGGACCTGGCCACCCGCTACCCCAACGCGGCGCTGGTCTACCCCGTGCATCTGAACCCGAACGTCCGCCGTCCGGTCATGGAAATCCTAGGCGGCCTGTCCAATGTGCGCCTGATCGAGCCGCTGGACTACGAGCCGTTTGTGCACCTGATGAAGGAAGCCACGGTGATCCTCACCGACTCGGGCGGCGTGCAGGAAGAAGCCCCCTCCCTGGGCAAGCCCGTCCTGGTGATGCGCGACAAAACCGAGCGCCCCGAGGGCTTGGACGCCGGAACGGTCAAGCTGGTGGGCACGGATCGGGCGCGCATCGTGGCCGAGGTCTCGAAGTTATTCGACGACAAAACCGCCTATAGGAAGATGGCCGAAGCCAAGAACCCCTACGGCGACGGAAAAGCCTCCCAACGCATCGCGGATATTTTGAAGAAGCGGCTGGGGTAGCATGGGGTTGCGGGGTGGACGAAATTCACACGTTCCCTCGACCTTCGGTCTCGTGAAACTGTGGCACCCTCGTTTGTGGGGGCTCCGAGCCGAAATGCGAAGCATCTCCTAGCCCGTGGCGGCTACGGCACCCTTTGCAAAACGTGCGCAATCGGGTATCAGAGGCCCCTTGCATTTGCCCGGGACCTCGGCGAAACGCCGACAATGCGGGCAGGGAGTATCCGTTGCGTCTCAAGCCGCGCCGAATCGTGTCGATCGTTGCCCTGGTTTGCGCCGCCGTCGCCCTGGCGGTGATGCCCGGTGCGTGCGCGAAGGGTGACTCGGTGGACGTCGAAGAGGCGCCCTGCCCCAACGAGGTCATCGTCAAGGATTTCGAGGGGCCGGTGCATATGGTGATGGGCATCGGTTTCGGCGGGCTGGCGGCGCTGGATATCGCCTTGGACCGGCCGGAATTGTTCACGACGGCGGCGTCGCTGAGCGGCCCGGTCGACCTGTCCTTGCAGCTTGCCCAGATCAAGGCCCGCCTCGACGACTTCGACAACTGGCCCGAGCGGCCCTCCCGCGCCGAATATCTGCAATTCCTGCGGGACCTGTTCGCCGCGTTCGGCAACCCCTGCTCGATCAATCCGGACAGCAAATTCTACGCCCCCACCGGCGGCTCCGCGATCGACCCGTTCAACGAGGACGGCACGATTTCCGCGATCACCTTCGAGGACGAGTCGGGATTTGACGTGGATTTCCTGCTGGCCTTGGACGAGAACGGCAACGGCGTCCGCGACGCGGGCGAGCCGGTTCTCTGCCAGTTGGGCGAGCCGTTTGACGACACGGACGGCGACGGCATCCGGGACGAGAACGAGGCGTTCGACGACTTCGGCCTGGACGGCGTGGACGGCACCGGCGATACCGGCGAAGGCAACGGCGAATATGACTTGAATCCCCGCGTCGCCAATTGGCTGGCCCATGACCCGGCCACGCGCGTAGCCAACGGCGAGTTGAACACCAATTCGCTGTTCCTTGGCGCCCTGTATCTGGAAGCCGGGGCCGAGGATTTCTGGGATTTCCAGCCCCAGGCGGACGCGCTGATCGGCAAGATCGGCGAAATCTACGCCGAGGCCGACGCCCCTCCCCGGCCGACCAAGGGCTACTGCACGCAGCTTGAAACCGGGGTCTACGACGGCTTCATCGGCGACGCGCCCTACCCGCGACGGCAGGTCTTCTTCGAGGAAAAAAGCGTGAGCCTGTCCTGGCCCGGGCAGGACGATCCGGACGACGACCATCTGGGCGACGAGGCCACCCGCGCCGCCCGGTTCTCCCACGCTCTGTCCTTCGTTTCCGCCCGCGCGGCCAACGGCTATTTCGGCGACCTCAAGGACGAGTCGGCCGCCCTGCTGGAATCGGATCGTTTCGACGCACCGTCGGTCGCGGACGGCGCCCGGCTGAACTTCAAGGTCTACCTGCCGGCCGGGTACTATGACACCAACGCCAGATTCAAGACCTACCCCATTCTCTTCGTACTCCTCGACCAAGGGCAAAGCCTCAGCGATATCCCCGAGTTGATCGAGGCCCAGGGGACGCTGGCCTCCCGTTCGCTGGCCCAGCAGGTGATCCTGGTGGCCGTGCGAGGCGAGCGCCGGGGCGACTTCGGCGGCTACAGCTTCTTCGCCGATCAAGCGGCGGACGAGGCCGGCGGCGACTACCGGGCGCTCATCCTCGACGACCTCCTCCACTATCTGGAATCGCGCTACCGCGTGGTCATTCGCGACACGATCATCGATGTCGACGACGAAGACGACGACGAATAGCAGCCCCGCCTGCGTGCGCGAAGTGCGTCCTTCGGACATGGACGCGGTGCAGCGCATCGAGAACGACTGCTTCCCCGTGGCCTGGTCCCGCGCGTCGCTGGTTCAGGGGATGCGCCAGGAAAAGGCCATCTTTCTGGTTGCCGAGATCGATCGGACGGTGGTGGGGTACGCCCTGACCTGGGTGGTGCTCGACGAGGCGCACTTGCTCAAAATCGCCGTCGATCCCGGATACCAGGAGCGAGGCGTCGGCAAGCTGCTCTTGGAGCGGACCATTGAGGATACGTTGGCCCGGGACGGACGTCTGATCTATCTGGAGGTCCGCGAGGCGAACGCGCCGGCCCTGGCTCTCTACGACGGTTTCGGATTCCGCCCCATCGGGGTGCGTCGGGAGTATTACCCCGAGACCAAGGAAGACGCGACCGTCATGATTAAATATCTGAAAGCTCCCTGATCCCGCCCCCCAGTGTGCGCCCATCACCCTACCCCTGTTACCCACAAGCGGGCGGACGAATCACTACGCCGATCTTCTATTTGACCTAAAAACCCACTTGACTTAGATCAATTTTTATAAAAATCCATGCAGCCTGACGGGAGGTTTACCGATAGTAATGTCCGCGCGAGAATAAGGAGGTTCTCCCCCATGGCTCAGATTTTCAGCTTCAATTTCGGTCTACGAAAACCCGCAATGCCGACGTACGCGAGCGACGAGGAAGTCAAGCGCGCGATCAAAAACGAACTGGCCCGCCGTCTGAGTGACGACGACCTGGAAATCCCGCCGCTGCCCCACGTGGCGCTGCGGGTTTTGGAATTGGCCCGCAAACCCAACAGCTCGATCGTCGAAATCACCGAGCTGATCGAAACGGATCCCCAGATCACCGCCAAAATCCTGAAGATGGCCAACAGCCCCGTTTATCGGGGGCTTCACGACGTGACCAACATTGACACGGCCGTGGTGATGCTGGGCCTGTGGGCGGTGGCGGATCTGATCTTCGCGTTTTCGGTGCAAGGCAAGGTGTTTCGCAGCGCGCTTTTCGGCGAAGAGATGGACCGCCAGTGGGAGCACGCGGTCGGATGCGCCTACATCTCTATGGCGCTGGCCAAGGGCCTGAAGCTGCCCGGCGAGGACGTGTACGTGGGCGGCCTGCTGCATGACATCGGCAAACCGATCATGCTCAACGCCGTCGAAAACGTCTTCCGACGCAATCCCCAAAAGGTCGACCCGGCCGTGATCGAAGGCCCCTTCCTGGACGAACTGTTGGAGGAATACCACGGTCCGTTCGGCGGCCTGGTGGCGCGCCGGTGGGAGTTGCCCGAACCGCTGATCCATCCGATCGAGCGCCACCACTACCCCGACCTGGGCGGAGACGATCGCCTGACGACGATCGTGGCGGTCGCGGATCTGTTCTGCCACCGCTTCGGCATCGGGTGCGACGCGAACGAAGAACTCAACGTGGCCGACCACCCCTGGGTTCACGCCTTGGGCATCTCCCACGACGACGTGGTCAAGGTTTTCGCGTCTCTGGAAAAGGACGTCTTTGAATACGTCGAGTTCTTCAAGCAATCCGCTTAAATCCCCCGTTTGCCCATCCCGCGACCGGCGAAATCGGACCTCCTTTCGCCGGTCGCTCGCGTCGACAATCGAAATGTTTACTCCCAGGCAAAAAAATCCAAGCCGCCGGAATTCCCGAATAATTCAGTAAATACCATGAAGTACGCGACCGACGCCCGGTCACTCGCGGACCCCGCGCCGGGTATGGCAAAAGTCACATTCCTTGTGCTTGAGCCAAACGTAACAACTGCCGATAGCTTGAATCATAAGGAGGCCGCGGAATATGGCTGGCGCGCTTGGATTTCGAGTCAACACGACGAATCAGAACTCGGATCGCTACTTGTCCCACGACGAGATCCGCAAGGTGCTCAAGCACGAGATCTCCCGACGTGTGCGCGACGACGACATGAATGTTCCCATGCTGCCTCACATCGCCACGCAGGTCATGGAACTGTCCAACAAGCCCAACAGCACCATCAAGGAGATCACCGACCTGATCGAAACCGATCAGCAAATCTCCGCCAAGGTCATCAACGTCGCCAACAGCCCCGTGTATCGCGGCCTCCACGAGGTCACGAATATCAACCGGGCCGTCGTGACGCTGGGCCTGCGGACCGTCTCGGACCTGATCTTCTCCTTCGCGGTGCAGGGGCGCATCTTCCGAAATCCCATGTTCGCCGAGCGCATGCAGCAGCTCTGGGAGCACTCGGTGGGTTGTGCGTTCGTGGCCTCGGAATTGGCCAAGCACTTCCAGAAGAACAAGAACAACGCCTTCATCTACGGCCTGCTGCACGACATCGGCAAACCGCTGATTCTGGACACGATCACCACACTGGTGAAACGCTTCCCGGATCGCATCGACCCGAGCATGGTGCAGGGCGAGGCCCTGGAAGAAGTGCTCGACGAATTTCACTGCGCGGTCGGCGGCCTGATCTCCCGCAAGTGGGATTTCCCCGAGCGACTGACCTCCCCCATCGTCTTCCACCACGATCCCATCGACAAGGACGGCGCCGTGCGCGGCAACGCGCTGCTGGCCGGCGTGGCGGATCTGTTCTGCCATCGGCTGGGCGTGGGCTGCGAAGTGGACGCCGAACTCGAGCTGGAAAAGCACCCCTGGTGCCGCACGATCGGGCTGGACCCGGCCACGACCAAGATGTTGGAAAAACAAATCGGCGGCGAGGTGATCCTGTATGTGGGATCGTTCCTCGAAGGCGGGGGCAGCAAGCCGTAAAACCGCCACCGCCGCGTAGGCATCGCGAGAGGATTTTTCAGGCCGGCCGTTTTGGGTCGGCCGTTTGTTTTTTACGGATCGGTCTTGTCGGCGTCGGGACGAAAATCCGGATGAGCTTCGGTGAACTTCGCCGCCGCCTCCGTGTCCAGGGCCCGCACCGTTCTCCACGTCTTCGTCGCGTCATCCATGCGCCCGGCCTGAAAATACAACTCCGCCAGTTGAAGCTGAGTCCCCACGCGCGACGGGTCGAGCTGCGCCAACGTCTCGTACAACGGCAGCGCCTCGGCGACGCGGTCGTCCTGCACGTAGATCATCCCCAGGTGGCGCAGTGACGGCTCGAAGGTGGAATTGCGTTCCAGGGATTGGCGCAAGGCCGCGATCGCCTCGTCTTTGCGCCCGAGCTTGAGCAGCGCCATCCCCTTGTTATGCAGGCATTCGAAGTGCGCCGGATCGACCTTGGCGGTGCGGTCGTAGAGTTCGATCGCCTTGTCCAGTTTCCCCTCGCGAAAATAGATATTGCCCAGGTTGTTGAGGGAGAATGAGTGGTCGGGGAAGCGCTCCAACGTCTCTTCGTACGCCGCTTTCGCTTCGTCGGCCTTGTCCTGAAGCTGCATCAGGTAGGCGTAGCCGTAGAAGGCATGGACATTGTCCGCGTCCAGCTTCTTGGCCTCGGCGAACAAGGCCGCCGCGGCGTCCATGTTGCCGAGTTGGGTTTCCAGATATGCCCGCGTGCCCCGCAGGACGCTCATCAGGTCGTCGCCCATGGGCGGATACTTGGGGTTGCCGTTGGGCAGCTTGGGCGGGTCGGCCTGATAGGCCTTCACCAGATCCTCGGCCTTGGTCACAGCCTCCATCGCCCGTTCCGTTTCCCCCGTATGCACCAGCGTGTCGGCCAGCGCGGCCCAGGCTCGGGGGTCTTCGGCGTCCACCTGGACCATCTGCTCGGCGATCTTGGCGGCGCTGGCGATGTCGCCCTTCTTTCGATAGAAGTTCAGGCGGTTCATGTACGTCTCGATGGAGTCCAGGGCCGCGACTTTCTCCTCGGCCGTCTCGTCGCCGCCGATGTAGCCCAGGCTCTTGAGCTTGGCCTCCATCTCGGCGGTCATCTCCGGCGGCGCCTGGGTCACGCCGGTTTTGCGCGAGCCGTCGTTGTACGTCGCCACGGTCGTGACCGGATGCTTCGCGACATATCGGTCCTCGAACGCGCCGGTCAGCGCCTTGCCCGCGAAATCCTCGGCCACCGGCAGCCCCAGGGCGTACAGCACCGTCGGCGCGATATCCAGGATCGACGCCCGGTCCAACTTCGTCGCCTTCTTCACGCCCGGCCCGGCCATCACGAAGATGCCCCGAGTCTTGTGCCACTTGTGGGCGACGGCCACGTCCGTGTTTTCCAGTTCCTTGAGGCGGTCGGTTTCGCTTTTGAATCCGTGATCGGACACCACCAGGACGATCGTGTTTTCGTCCAGGTCGGCGAGGAATTTGCCCAGCATTTCGTCGTTGCGTTGGTAGACCTGATTGACGGTGTCGGCGTACTTGGCGATCAGATCTTCCCGGATGCCTTCCAGGCGCGGCGGGCGATATTTCATGTAGAGATGGCTGGTCGTGTCGACGGACTCGAAGAAGATGCCGAACAGGTCCGGCTGCTCCTTCTTGTAGAGCGAGAGCCCCACGGTCTCATAGGTCTTGAGCGTGGCCAGCATGTACATGAAATGCTGAAGCGGATTGCGGAAGTTGAATTCCTGCCCGGCGCTGGCGTCGTATTCGGCCGGTGTGATGTTCATGTACCGGTCGATTTCCGATTTGGGCTGTTTGAGCGGGGCGACGATCATCGGCTCGATTTCGAACATCAGCGCTTCCGGATAGGTGCGGTGCGTGGCGGCCAGGTCGATCTTCTCCCGGCCCAGGGCGAATCCGTGAAACGCCACCTGGTCGGAAACCATGAATCCGTTGACCCGCTCGGCCGGCCAGGTCGCCCACCAACCCACGAATCCCACCTTTTTGCCCGCGTCACTCGCGATATTCCACAGGGCGGGCACCTCCCGCTTGGCGCTGGTGATGGGCAGGGGTTGGCCGGTGTTCGGATCGCGAACCATGAACCAGGTGATGCCGTGAACCTCGGGTCCGACGCCCGTGACCATGCTGGTCCAGATCAGGGGCGAGAGCAGCGGTTCGATGGACGTCAAATCCGCCCGCACGCCCCGTTCGATGAGGGATTGGAGATGGGGGAGCTTGCCTTGGGCGATCAGTTCGTCGGCCACCTCCCACGTCGCGCCGTCCAGGCCGATGATCGCCACCTTCGGCTGCGCGGTGTCTTTCCCCGTCCATTTCGCGCACCCCGGCGCCGCGAGGGCCAAAACGATCCCCAGAATCGCCGCCGTGAAATATCCGCCCAACGCGCCGAGTTTTTTGCCTCTATTTTTCATCCAAGCCGCACTCCTCGTCGGCCGCGTCCCGGCCACCGATGCCGGATGCTTGCCGACGTGTCGCCCTTCGGCCTATAAGATGAGGTCGTTTTCGACAACCCCATGAACAACTTTGGGCGATATTTCAACGAGACGATGAGCAAACGCCTATCCTTTTTCTATCTGGTTTGGTGGTTCCTCCACCTCTGGACGCCCAAGGTGGCGATCGCCGGTCCGTTGGACATCTACGGCATGGGCGCGAAATCCCGCGGCATGGCCGGCGCCTATACAGCGGTGTCCGACGACTTCGGGGCGTTTTACCACAATCCCGCCGGTCTGATGCAGATCCGCACCAACCGCCTGGACCTGGGCGTGCTCTACGCCGACCCCATCCTGGATCTGGACCTGCGTCCGGCCAAGGACATCACGAAAGACGAGGCCCGGCGCGTCGAGCGCATGGAAAAGGAAAAATCCGACGTCCAAAGCGTGAAGAGCTACGAGTTCGGCCTGGTCATGTCGCCCTACGAGCGCCTGACCATGGGCATCGCGATGCACGTCCCCGAAGGCACGGCGGTGACGCTGCGGGCCGTGGATTCCCATACGCCGTCCTTCATTTTGCACGATCACTATTCCGAGCGCTCGGCCCTGTTCTTCGGCGGGGCGATCGAGCTGGCGCCGGGTCTGGCGATCGGATTGGGCGCCCAGATTTTCGTGAAGGTTCGCGGCAAGTTGGAAGTGCCCATCGTCGCCCGCAACCGCAAGGAAAACGAGCAGCGCTCGGTCGGCACGGAAGAGATCGATCCGGACTCGGAACTGACGATCGACTTCCCCTACCAGAGCTATCCGTTCTTCGGTGTCTTCTACCAGCCCAAGCCCTGGATCCGCCTGGGCGGCAGTTATCGCTCCCAATTTGAATGGAACGTCCTGATCGACGCCAAGGCGGACGTGGTGCTGGAAGACTACGAACTCGACCTGGGGCAACTGATGTCGTTGATGCCGGGCGGGGAGTCGATCAAGACGGTCATTGAGATCCAGATCCCGGCCCTGGGCCAAACTCCCGTCGAGATCCCCGTCGAGATCGACGACATCCAGGGCAGCATCATCGCCGACGTGCGCATTCCCTTGGAGGCGTCCCTGGCGATGGTCGATTTCTGGGAGCCCCAGCAGTTGTCCTGGGGCGTGGCAATCGATCCGACGGACCAGTGGACCGTCAGCCTGGACGCCACCTGGTACGACTGGTCCGAGTACCCGTCGCCGGATCTGGAAATCAAAATCAACGACGTGAACATCAACGTCCACACCCTGCCCGCCAACATCCAGGCGCGCATCCGCAACCTGACGGTGCCGGTGCTGGGCACGGTGGGGCCGGTGCCCCCGGCGACCATCGCCATCCCCGGCCTGGACGCCTCCCTGTCGATTCCCGTGCACCTGGCGGTGTCCGCCCAACCCAAGACGCACGATGTGATCCACCCGCGCATCGGCGTCGAGCATCGCTTCGCGCCCGTGTACGAAAAGCACCTGGGCAAGATCGACTACTCCGCCCGGGCGGGATACGCCTACGAGCCCTCGCCCTTCGAGACCGACGGCGGCTATGTCAACCTGATCGATCCGGACCGCCACCTGTTCACCCTGGGCGGCGGCGCCGAGTTCAACGACCGGTTTTCCGTTGACACCTACGTGCAATACCGCTACCTACCGGAGGTGTCCTTCGGCAAGTCGACCATCGACGCGGATGTGCCTTTCGAGCATGTTTCCGGCGGTGGACACATTCTGGCCACGGGTATTCAAGGGTCCGTCACCTGGTAGCAAAACGCGCCTTTGACGCTATAAAAAATCTCCATCCCCGATCGCCGGTGCGAGAACGTCCCCCGGCGACATGAGGAGTTCGACGATGAACCTGGCGGAGCTGATCAACACCGTCAAAGACCTCAAGGGCAAGGATCCGGCCATGGTCGCCATGCAGTTCATGGCCACGCCGACGGGCATGAAACTCGTCCAGGGCGCCATGCAGGGCAAGCAGAACCTGGACAAAAGCCTGGAGGGATTCTGGAATTTCCTGGGGATCCCGTCGTTCTCCGACCATTCGGCGGTCAACCGGGCCATCGGCCACGTGGGCAAGCGCCTCAAGGACGTGGAAAAGGATATGTCCGAGATGGATACGGCCCTGCGGGCGCTGGAAACCATCCTGGAGAAGCGTATCCAGGAACTCCGCGAGGAATTGGACGAGCCTGAAGACGCAGGCGCCGCCGCCGCACCGGCAAAACCCGCAAAAAAGACGATTGCTCCGAAAGAGACCAAAGCCGCCAAGGCCGCCAAGGCCGCCAAATCGGCTAAGCCCGCGAAAGCCGCCGCCAAAAAGAGCGCCGTCAAGAAAGCCGCTCCCAAGGCCGCGAAAAGCAAGATCAAACTGCGGTCCGAAGCGGTCCCTTCCGCCCCCGCGGCCGCAAAGAAACCCGGCGCCGACAAGGCCAAGGCCGCGCCCGGCAAGTCCAAACCCATGCTCGCCTCCCGCCCCTCGTCGGCCGTGACGGCGGCGTCCATGCTGGACATCAATCTCAAGCGCTGATTTCGACGCGGCCGCCGGGGCGCCGAATCCCGGAATCCTTCGACCGGCGCGAATGCAAATTCGCCTTTTCTTTTCGCCACTTAAAGTCGAATTGCCTTTTGGGCGATGAGGTGCTAAAGGTAGCTGATCCGGGGTTTCCCCATTCATCATGGACCTTTTGCGGGACGACAAATGCGGAATATCACGCTCATCTTGACCGTGGCGGCGCTCTTCGCCTTTTCGGCGTTAACGGTCGTCGGTTGCGAAGGCGACGAATACGACCAGCAGACCCGTTCGCTCGATTACGAGGACGGCACCGGGGCGAAGGATCGGGACGAGGATCAGAACTGCCTTCAGGACGATCTCCAGATCCGCGATTGCTTCGACGCCTGCGCCTGCTGCATTTATTCGCCCGAGGGCGAGGATCACGAAGAGCTGTATTCGTGCGTCACCGAATGCAACGACACGCTGCTGCTGATCGACAACATCGAGGAGACCCGCAAGGCCGACATCACGCAGTACAAGGAATGCGTGGTCGGGTGCTGGTCCATCTGTAACAAGCCGGACAAGGAAGAGACGTGCTACGACGAATGCAAAGGCTATTTGGGCCTGGAGTAAATTCGTCCACAACCGCGATGAAAACCCGAGATCCTCGCCGACCGGCGGGGATTTTTCGTTGAACCCTCCCCAATTTTCCTAGGTCTTCGGGCGCCGTCGCCCCCGGCCGATCGATAAATTCGCCCATGTCCACGCGCATCAAACTGCTCTCGGAAAACGTCGCGAACATGATCGCCGCCGGCGAGGTGGTCGAGCGTCCGGCGTCGGTGGTCAAGGAGCTGGTCGAAAACGCCCTGGACGCCGAGGCCGCGCGGGTGCATGTGGACATCGAGGCCGGGGGCCGCAACCTGGTGCGTGTCACCGACGACGGCATCGGCATGACGCAGGACGACGCCCTGCTCAGCTTGGAGCGCCACGCCACCAGCAAGATCCTCTCGGAAAAAGACCTGTTTTCGGTCGCCACCATGGGTTTTCGCGGCGAGGCGATCCCCGCCATTGCGTCCGTCTCCAAATTCACCTTGCGCACCTGCGCTCGCGGCGCGGACGCGGGCACGGAGATCTATGTGGAAGGCGGCACGCTGATGGGCGTCGAACCGGCCGCGGTCCCGCCGGGCACGGAGATTTCCGTCCATCGCCTTTTCTTCAACACCCCCGGCCGCCGCAAATTCCTACGCTCGCCGGAAACCGAACTGACGCACGTGGTCGAGACGCTGACCCGCCTGGCGCTGCCTCGGGAGGGGGTGTTTTTTCGCCTGCGGCAGGAGGACAAGACCCTGCTGCAGGTGGCCCGGGACGCCGACCTGCCCCAACGCATCGCCTCCCTGCTCGGCCCGGACGCGGCGCGCTCGCTGGTGCCGTTGGAATACGACGGCGGGCCGTTTCGCCTGAGCGGCTATGTCTCCGGCCCCCAAACGACGCGCTCGAACACGGCGAATTTCTTCGTCTACTGCAACGGCCGCTTCCTGCGCGACCGCCTTATCACCCACGCCATCAACGCGGGCTATCGAGGCCACATCCTCAAGGGGCGCTACCCCACCGTGGTGCTGATGATCGACATCCCCGCCGAGTTGGTGGACGTGAACGTGCATCCCACGAAGTCGGAAGTGCGCTTTCGCCAACCGTCGGGGATCTACGAAGGCATCGTCGAGGCCGTGGACCGGACCCTGCGCCATCGCTTCGGAGCGCCGGACGCTCGACCGGCGTTTTCGGTGCCGACGGCCAATCCCGGCTTCGGCCGCCCACCCTCGCCCCCGGCGGCGGTCGTCGGCGAATCGGCGGGGACACCGAACGCGGCGCCGTGGCCCGTCTCCCATGTCGAACAAACCCCCGCCCAAGGCACCGCCCTGGACGCCGACGAATACGCGGACGCGCCCCAGGTGCGTTATGTGGATGCGCACGGCCCGGCGGTCGCGGATGTGGAAGAGAGCGCCGAGGTGATCCAGGAGCGCCAACGCATCCAGGCGGCGCTGGAGAGATTCGCCACCACCCAACGCACCGCCCCGCTGTTCGGCGATGTCCCCCGCCCGGCCACTCGCGCCGAGGATGTCGCCGTCCGAGCGGATGTGGACGCCGACGCCCCCGTGGGCACCACCGACGCCCCGGACGCTTTCGGCGTCTTCTCCCGGTTCGCCATCGTCGGCCAGGTCTTCGCCAACTACATCCTCTGCGAAACCCGGGAAGGCGGCGGCGTGCTGCTGATGATCGACGCCCACGCGGCCCACGAGCGCATCCTGTTCGAAAAACTCAAAACCGAGTACGAACACGCGGGCGTCGCCGTGCAGCGCCAGCTTGTGCCCATCGTCATGGAACTGCGCCCCGCGGAGGCCAAGGCCGTGTTGAAAGCCCAGGGCGAGCTGGCTAAAGTCGGCATCGACATTGAGGAATTCGGCCAGGGAACCTTCCGCATCACCGGCATCCCGTCCCTGCTGTCCGCCTCTCAGGCCGAGGAAACCGTCCGGGAGTGCGTCGACCGCCTGCTGGAAGCCGGGCAAAACGCCCCGCTCACCCACGTCACCGACGATTTTTTGTCCACGGTGGCCTGCCACAGCGCGGTTCGATCCGGACAAGAGTTGACAGTGGGGCAGATGCGAGAGATTTTACGCGGCCTTGACCGGATCGACGGATCGGGATCCTGCCCTCACGGGCGGCCCACCGTCTGGAGCATCCCCCTGATGGAGATCGAAAAGAGGTTCAAGCGCCGATGAGCGACGCATTGACCAATTTGATGGACCGCCTGCTCGACGGCGACCGGCGCGCGCTGGCGCGGATGATCACGCTGGTGGAGTCCCGGGCGGTGGATATCGCCACGGTGATGGCGAAGATCTACCCCCACACGGGCAAGGGCACGATCCTGGGCTTCACCGGCCCGCCGGGCGCCGGCAAGTCGACGATGGTCGACAAGGTCACGGCCGCCTACCGGGCCCAGGGCAAGACGGTGGGCATCGTGGCCATCGACCCGTCCTCGCCCTTCTCCGGCGGCGCGCTGCTGGGCGACCGCATCCGCATGCATCGCCATTTCGCCGACACGGGCGTCTTCATCCGCTCCCTGTCCACGCGCGGCTCCTTCGGCGGCCTGTCCCGGGCCACCCGCGACGTGATCCGCCTGATGGACGCGGCGGGGGTGGACATCGTTATCGTCGAGACCGTCGGCGTGGGCCAGACCGAGTTGGACATCATGGAGGTGGCCCACACCACCACCGTCATCCTCGTTCCCGAGTCGGGGGACGTGGTGCAGACGATGAAGGCGGGCCTGACCGAGATCGCGGACGTTTTTGTCGTCAACAAGGGCGATCGCGCCGGGGCCGACGCGATCATGCGCGAACTGACGCAGATGATCGAACTGAACCCGCCGTCGGGTTGGAAGATCCCCGTCCTCAAGACGCAGGCCGTCAAGAACATCGGCGTCGAGGAGTTGGTGGAAAAGATCGACGCCCACACCGCCTACTACAAGGAAACCGGCGAGCAGAAGCGCATCATCAAGATGACGCCGGAAAAAGAAATGATCGAACTGCTGGCGGTGCGCATGGAAGACGGCTATCTTCGCGAAAAGGCGTCGGACGGCGCGCTGGCCGAGCTTTGCGGCAAGATCGCCTCGGGCGAAACCAACCCCTACGAAGGGGCCAAGGCCATCGCGGAAAATCCCGCGTGGCTCACCGCTCTTTTCCGGATCGAGAATTAGACTGTGACGGAGCTATCGGCAAAATCGCGCGATGAGTTGCGTGTCATTCTGAGCAACGCGAAGAATCCAGGTTCGGCTTTCACTTCGACGACGCGGGCGTCATACGGAAGCGAACCCGGATCCTTCACTGCCGTTCAGGAGAGCACTTTCGCCGGACGTTTACGTCGTGTTTTGATCCTCCCGGTGCTTCTCCTTCTCATGATGCTCACCCTCACCGGCTGCCCGGAAAAAGCGCCGGACGAGGAAGACGACCCGGCCGACATCAACGGCCCCATGGTCGCCAACGAGGTGCAGATCCGCACCGGCGCCGACAGCGTCGAGATGCAGTGGCTCGTGCCGACGCTGGAGCAGAGCATCTTCAATCGCGACGTTCGCGGCTTCCTCCTGCTGCGGGCCGAGTCCGAACAATTCCTCCAGCCCGCGCGACTCGACGAGTTCGAGACGGGCGACGAATTCGGCGACCAGACCGTCGCGGCGGTCATTGACGCGGACCCGACCCGTGACCAGGAAATCGAGGTCTTCTTCACCGACGAAGGCCTGGAGACCGGCAAGACCTACTACTACCAACTCTTCACCTACGACGAAGTGCCCAACTACTCCGAGCCGGTGCGTTTCGAGGCGACGCCCGGCTCGCTGGTGCAACCCCGTCTCTCCCACGCCCAGGTGTTGCTGGCCGACGGACGGGTGCTCCTTTCCGGGGGCCTGGGCAACGAGGGCCCGCTGGACACGGCGGAAATCTTCGATCCGGAAACACAGACCTTCCGCGAAACGGTGGACACCATGCGCCGCCGCCGCTTCGGCCACACGATGACCCTGCTGGAAGACGGCACGGTGCTCGTCGCCGGGGGATACGAGGAAGGCCTGGTGGACATCCTCGACTCGGTGGAGGTCTTCGACCCGGTCGACGAGACCTTCACGCGCCTTTCCGCCCGCATGAACGTGGGCCGCGCGCTGCATACGGCCACGCGCCTATCCGACGGCCGCGTCGTGTTCATCGGCGGCACCGACGGCTACAACGCCTACGACACGGCGGAGGTTTTCGACCCCGCCGACGGATCCATCACCCTCGTCGAGGACCGCATGGGCGTCGCCCGTTTTGACCACACCGCCACCGTCCTGGCCGACGTCAACCCCACGCGCATCCTCGTCGCCGGAGGTCTGCGCGACGAAGAGACCGCCGCGTCGGCCACATTCCTGGACTCGGCCAATTTCGACTTCGGCCGCTACGTCCCCGAACCGGGCAACGAGGAAAACGCCCTGAACACCGGCCGCGCGAGCCACACGGCCTCGCTGCTGCCCGACGGGCGCGTCCTGCTGGTGGGCGGATTCTCCGGCACCATCGCCGCCGGAACGCCGACCGCCTCGGTGGAGATCTTCGACCCGGACACGGGCGCGTTCGAAACCGTCGCCCAACTCGAGCACAATCGCTCCGGCCACGTCGCCGCCGTGCTCGACGACGGGCGCGTGCTGGTGGCGGGCGGCATCGACGGCGACCTGAACATCCTGGGCACCAGCGAGATCATTGACCCCGTCGCCAAGGCCGTCGAACCGGGCCCGGACATGGCCGTCGGACGCACCGTCGCCGAAATCACCCAACTCGACACGGGCGATTGGTTCATCACCGGCGGCAACCGCAGCGGCGATTTCTTCCTGCCCCTGCCCGTTTCCAGCGCCGAAATCCTCGACCCCGCCGGCGACGCGTTCAGCCTGGTGCCGTAGTGCCGTAGCCGGCACGGGCTTAACGGATGCTTCGCATCCCGCACGCCGGCGCGTTGTTCGTTATTGAAAAGGGGCACGACAAATCTGAGCCCCAAGCGTCAGCGCGGGGTTGTCGAGCGTGCCGGCCACGCGATTCTCGGACGACGTTAGAGTCGGGTGCCCGATCCGCTCCACAACCCCTCCCTCACGGTCGGGGCTCTGTTACAACGAACGACAAACACCTATGACGACCAGAACCGCCAACGCTCCGAAAATCCTCGTCGTCGCCGGTGAAACCGCGTCCGGCAAAACCGAAACCGCGATCCGTCTGGCCGAGCGATTCGGCGGCGAAATCGTCAACGCCGACTCGATGCAGGTTTATCGCGGCATGGACATCGGCACCGCGACCCCCACGGCCGAGGAACGCTCACGGGCGACGTTTCACCTGATCAGCTTCGTCCATCCCGAGGACACCTACTCGGCGGGGCGCTTCAAGGCGGACGCGGACGCGGCCATCGCCGGAATCCTGTCGCGGGGGCATGTGCCCATCGTCGCGGGCGGCACGGGGCTCTACCTCAAGGCCCTCATCCACGGCCTGGTCGACGGGCCGCCGGTGGACCGGGCGTTTCGCGACGAGATGAAAGCCGTCGAGGCCGCGAAGCCCGGCGCCCTGCACGAACGCCTGCGCGCCATCGACCCGGTCAAGGCCGAACAGTTGCCCCCGGCCGATCTATTACGCATTATTCGCGCGCTGGAGGTGCATCAGCTCACCGGACGGACGCTCAGCGAAATCCAGTCCGAGCACCGCTTCGGCGACGCCGACTACCGGGCCCTGAAGCTCGGCGTGCGGCGCGATCGCAATGAGTTGGAAGCGCGGGTCCGGACTCGCGTCGACGAGATGGTCGCGGCGGGGCTGGTGCCCGAGGTGAAGGCGCTGCTGGACTCGGGCGTCGCCCCGGCCACTCCGGCGATGGCGGCGGTGGGATATCCCGAAACGGTCGCCCACCTTCGCGGTGAGTTGGACCTGGACGGAATGCGCGAGGCCATCGTCCACAACACGATGCGCCTGGCCAAAAAGCAACGCACCTGGTATCGCGGCGACAAGGAGTTCGTCTGGTTCACCCTGCCGGACGAGGCTGACGCCCTGACCGCCGCCGCGGCGCAATTTCTCGGCGATGACGAATCGCCGACGACTTGAGACGACGAGGACCGATGAGCCGTTCGACCAACTACCGCAATCCCGTGCTGGATCTGCTGCCCGACTATGTCGGCGGCCGGTCCATCGAGGAAGTCATGCGCGAGCGGGGCGTCTCCCGCGTCGTGAAACTGGCCAGTAACGAAAATCCCCTGGGCCCCTCGCCCGAGGCGATCCGCGCGCTGCACGAATACGCCCACGGCGCGCACATCTATCCGGACAATTACTGCGTCGATCTGGCGGCGAAGGTGGCCGAGAAGTCGCGGGTGCGTCCGGAGCAGGTGATTTTCAGCACCGGTTCGGACAACGTGATGCAGCTCGCGATCTGGGCGTTCGGCAAGCCGGGAACCTACGCGCTGGCGCCTTCACCGGGCTTTTTGGGCTACGAGATTTTCGCGCGGAGCTTCGGTCTGGAAATCCTGCCCATGCCCCTGCCCAACGGCCTGTGGGATCTGGACCGCTGGCGTAACGAGGCCCGTCGCGAGGACGTGAGCCTCGTCATCCTCACCACGCCCAACAACCCGACCGGCACCGCGTTCACGCACGACGAACTGGTCGACTTCCTCGAGTTCGTTCCCAAGCACGTCACTGTCATCCTGGACATGGCCTATGTGGAGTTCGATCCGAATTCGCCGCCGGACACGGAAATGCTGCTGGAACTGCACGAAAACGTGATCTGCTGCCGGACCTTCTCCAAGGCTTACGGCCTGGCGGGACTGCGTCTGGGCTACGGCATCGCGGCCGAGCACCACATCAACGACATGAAGAAACTGCGCACGCCCTACGCCGCCAACGGCGCGAGTCTGGCCGCCGCCCTGGCCGCCATGAACGACGAAGTGCATCTGCATCGTTCGATCGATCTGGCTCGGGACGGCGTGGAATGGTGGACGGAAAACCTGACCAAGCTGGGTGTCGAAGTCCTGCCCTCCAGCGCCAACTTCGTCATGGCCCGCGTGCCCGAGGCGCCGCAAATCTTCGACCTCATGCTCGACGAAGGCGTCATCGTGCGCCACCTGCGCGCCTTCCGCTTGGAGGACGGCCTGCGCATCACCTGCGGCCTGACCGAGGAAAACGAAATCGCCCTGGATGCGTTCAAAAAAGCGCTCAACACGCTACGCGGCGTCGGGCAGGGCCTATGAGCGACGTCACGCCGATTCCCACGGTGCGTTCGTTTCATGGACGCGTGCCGGTGCCGGGGGACAAGAGCCTGGGCCATCGGGCGCTGATGTTCGCGGCGCTGGCCGAAGGGGTCAGCACCGTCGCGGGCCTGCCGAGCGGCGCGGACGTGCGATCGACGCGAAGTGTTCTGACGAGCCTTGGCGTGCAGTTCGAAAACCTGACGGACGGCGCCGTGCGCGTCATCGGATGCGGCGGCAATTTCGCGACCCCCGCCACGCCGTTGGACTGCGGGAACTCGGGCACGACCATGCGCCTGATGACGGGCATCCTCGCCGGGGCGGGCATCGACACAACGCTCGTCGGCGACGCCTCGTTGACCGCGCGCCCCATGGCGCGGGTCGCCAAACCGCTGGCCGCCTTCGGCGCCGAGGTCACGACCACTGACGGCAAGCCTCCCCTAAAAGCGCACTCCCACGGCGGCAAGACGCTCAAGGCCCCGGCCGAGCCCATCTCCACCGGCGTCGCCAGCGCCCAGGTCAAGTCGGCGCTGTTGTTGGCCGGGTTGTTCGCCGAGGGAACGACGACCGTCGTCGAGCCCGCCGCCAGCCGCGATCACACCGAACGCTACATGCGTTGGCTGGGTGTGCCGATTCGCGCCGACGGCCTCTCCATCTCCATCGACGGACCCGCGCGCCCCAAGGCGTTCACCCAAACCGTCGCCTGCGATCCGTCCTCGGCGGCGTTTGTCGCGGCCGTCGCGGTGTTGTGCGACGACGCGGACGTAACCATCCCCCGCGTGCTCTACAATCCCTCGCGCCTGGGATTCTTCCGCGCTCTATCCGCCATGGGCGCCGACGTACAATTCAGCGACCCCGCCCCCGACGGCCCGGAGGAAGTCGCGGATATTCGGGTGCGTTCCGGGCGTTTGACCGGGACGCGCATCGATGGCGAGCTGTCGCTGGATTCCCTGGACGAATTGCCCCTGCTGGCCCTGATGGGCGCGTTCGCCGAAGGGGAGACGATCGTCGCCGACGCGGCCGAGTTGCGCCACAAGGAAAGCGACCGCATCGCGTCGACGGCGGCGATGGTGCGGGCCCTGGGCGGAACCATCGAGGAGCGCGAGGACGGCTGGCGCATCGTGGGCGGTCCCCTGCGCGGCGGCGAGATCGACGCGGGGCACGACCACCGCATCGCCCTGTCCGGCGCCGTGGCCGGGTCGCGCCTTCCCGGCGTGACCGTCCGCAACTTCGCCGTGGCGGAGGTGAGCTTCCCCGGATTCCTCGACGTCCTGCGCCGATTCGGGTCCGAGTGATGGCCCGCAAGCCGATCATCGCCATCGACGGACCATCCGGCGTGGGCAAAACCACCGCCAGCAAAGCCGTCGCCGCCCAACTCGGCTTCACCTACATCGACACCGGCGCCATGTACCGAGCCGTCGGTCTGCTGGCCACGCGCCGAGGCCTGCCTCCTGAACAGACACCCGAACTGGTCTCCCTCCTATCCGACCTGGACCTGCGCTTCGAACGCACCAACGGCGCCCAACGGGTCATCGCCAACGGGGAAGACGTCTCCGCCGCGATTCGGGAGCACGCCGCCAGCGCCGCCGCTTCGGCTTTTTCCCGGATCCCCGCCGTCCGGACCGCCATGGTCGCCCAACAACGGAAAATGGGGGCCGCCGGCGCCGTGGTGATGGAAGGACGGGACATCGGCAGCAACGTTTTCCCCGACGCGGAGCTGAAAGTCTTCCTCACCGCCACCCCCGAGGTGAAGGCGAAGCGGCGCTATGAGGAACTGCGCGCCCGAGGCGAAGACGTGGACTACGAAAAAATCCTGCAAGATCAAAATCTTCGCGACGAAGCGGACTCGAACCGTTCCCTGAACCCCCTCATCCAAACCGAAGACGCCCGCGTCCTCGACACCTCGGATCTCGATGCGGACCAGGTAGTCCAAACCATCGTCTCCTGGGCCCGAGAAATCATGGCAAGTGCCGAAAAAACCTCTTGATTTTTACCGACCCCATCGATAGAATGCCGCGCGCTTCGGGCCAAAACGCCGCAAGCCATTGATAACACTAATTTTTTGCCTCATAGGCCCCGGTTTTTGGGAGAAATTTGCCCCCAAAAGCCCCCCGGGCGCCCAACGAGGCAAACCGCCGCATCTCGTCGGTCCATTCCGCTCAATGGGGAGCGGAGATCGCACGTCGCGGCACGGCGCCGAACACCTTCGGGCCGTTTGGAAGGAACCCGCAAATCCATGACCGAAACCGCTGCCACCACCAACCCGAGTGACGAATCCCTCTCCTTCGCCGAGCTTTTCGAACAAAGCGAAATGCACACCAAGAAGGAGGGCGAGGTCGTCTCCGGCAAGATCATCGCCATCCAGGGCGACTACGCCATTGTCGACATCGGCTACAAGTCCGAGGGAACCATCGTCGTCGATGAGTTCAAGGACGTCGAAGGCAAACTGAACCTCAACGTCGGCGACGTCGTCGATGTTTTGATCGAAGAGCAGGAAGACGAGTCCGGCACCATCGTTTTGTCCAAGGAGAAAGCGGACAAGATGAAGGTCTGGGACCAGATCTCCGACGCCTACGAACGCGACGGCGTGGTCGAAGGCCGCATCGTCTCCCGCGTCAAGGGCGGCCTGAACGTGGACATCGGCGTCCGGGCCTTCCTGCCCGGCTCCCAGGTGGATCTGCGCCCGGTGCGCAACCTGGAGAAGATGATCGGCGTCGTCAGCCAGTTCAAGATCCTCAAGTTCAACAAGCGTCGGGGCAACATCGTCCTGTCGCGCCGCGCCCTGCTGGAAAAAGAGCGCGAGGCGCTGCGCAAGAACACCCTGGAACGCCTCAAGGAAGGCGCCGTCCTCGACGGCATCGTCAAGAACATCACCGACTACGGCGCGTTCATCGACCTGGGCGGCATCGACGGCCTGCTGCATATCACCGATATGAGCTGGGGCCGCGTCAACCACCCGTCCGAGATGTTCGAAATCGGCGACGAGGTGCAGACCATCGTCCTGAAGTACGACGAGGAGCGCCAGCGCGTCTCCCTGGGCCTCAAGCAGATCACGCCCGACCCGTGGCAGGAAGTGCCGGCCAAGTACGCGGTCGGCCAGAAGGTCGAAGGCAAGGTCGTTTCCCTGACCGACTACGGCGCCTTCGTCGAACTGATGGAAGGCATCGAGGGCCTGATCCACGTCTCCGAGATGAGCTGGACCAAAAAGATCAAGCACCCGAGCAAGGTGCTGGCCGTCGGCGATGTGATCGAAGCCATCGTGCTGGACATCAACATCGAAAACCGGCGCATCTCCCTGGGCCTCAAGCAGCTTGAGCCCAACCCGTGGGATGTCATCGAGCAGAACTACCCCGTCGGGACGCACATCGTCGGCAAGATCCGCAACATCACCGACTTCGGCGTGTTCGTGGGCATCGACGAGGGCATCGACGGCCTGATCCATATCTCGGACATCTCCTGGTCTCAGCGCATCAAGCACCCCTCGGAGCTGTTCAAGAAGGGCCAGGAGGTCGAGGCCATCGTTCTTTCGATCGACCGGGAAAACGAGCGCTTCAGCCTGGGCATCAAGCAGCTTCACGAAGATCCGTGGAACAACGTGCCCAGCAAATACCGCGTCGGCGACATCGTCTCCGGCGAGGCCATCTCGATCACCGACTTCGGCGTCTTCGTGAGCCTGGAGGAAGGGGTCGAGGGCCTGGTGCATATCTCCGAACTGTCGGCCAAGAAGGTCGAGAACCCGGAAGAGGTGGTCAAGGTGGGCGAGAAAGTCACCGCCGAGATCATCAACATCGACACCAAGGAGCGCCGCATCCGCCTGTCGATCCGGGCCATCGCCGACAACGAAGAGAAGGCCCAGTACGCCGACTATGTCCAGAAGCAAGGTTCCACCAAGTCGTCCATGGCCGATCTGATCGCCGCGGCGACCTCCAAGACGCAGGATGAACCCGCCGAGTCGGCCGAGGCTGAAACGGTGGAGGAAGCCGAGGAAGCTCCCGTCGCGGATGCCGCGGAGGACGAAACGCCTTCCGAAGAGGCCGCTTCCGAAGAAGCGGACGCTGAAGAAACGGCGGAGGACGCCGGTGACGACGAGGCGGACGCGGATAGCGACGACGACGAAAAGACCGAGGCCTAGTCCCATTTCGCCTTCGGGCGGATTTCACGGGAGCCTGTTATGCGCCGACGTCCGATTCTTTGGGGATTTCTGATCGGCAGCACCGTCTTCGCGATCTTCTTCGTGCTGGCGGTGCTGGCCCTCTCCGCGATCCCCGAATCGAGCGGATCATCCATGCTCCCGGGCGACAAAATCGCCGTCGTGAAGATCCAGGATATGATCCTGGATACCGAAGACACCCTGGAAAACATCACCGACTACGGCAACGACGACTCGATTCGGGCGATCATCGTCCGGATCGATTCCCCCGGCGGCGCGGTGGGCCCCTCCCAGGAAATCTACCGGGAGCTCTGGCGCATCCGAGGCGAGAACGACAAGGTCATCGTCGCGTCGCTGGGCGGCACGGCGGCCTCGGGCGGCTACTACATCGCCAGCGCCGCCCACCGCATCGTGGCCAATCCCGGAACGCTGACCGGGTCCATCGGCGCGATCATGCAGTTCATGAACGTGCAGGAGCTGCTGGAAAAGATCGGTGTCGATCCGGAGGTGGTCAAGAGCGGCCGTTTCAAGGACATCGGCAGTTACGACCGGAAAATGACCGATGACGAGCGGGCCCTGTTGCAGGGCGTGATCGACGATGTGCTCAGCCAGTTCGTCGGCGCCGTCGCCCAGGGGCGCGGGATGTCCGAGGACGCCGTCCGCGCGATCGCCGACGGGCGCATCTTCACCGGCCGGCAGGCCATGGAGGCGGGCCTGGTCGATTCCCTGGGCAATTTCAACGACGCGGTCGAGGTGGCCGCGGATCTGGCGAACATTCAAGGCAAGCCGCGCTTGGTGCATCCGCGCGAGGCGAGGCCCGATTTTCTGGATCTCTTCTTGGACGAATTGATCGGCGGCGCCGGCCAAAAAATGGCGCGGGAACTTCGAGGGACCACCCCTGTCGAATTTCCCCAACTGCATTATCGATAAAAGTTGCGTGTGGACTTTGGGGAGGATTTTATGACCAAGTCGGATTTGATCGCCAAGGTAGCCGAGCACATCCCCGGATCGCGCAAGCGGGACGCGGAAGTCATCGTCAACACGATCTTCGACCGCATGGTCGAGGCCCTGGCCCAGGGAGACCGCATCGAGATTCGCGGCTTCGGCAGCTTCCATCTGCGCCAACGCGATTCGCGCATCGGCCGCGATCCGAAAACCGGCGCCAAGGTGGAGGTCGCCTCCAAGAAGGTGCCGTTTTTCAAGGCCGGCAAGGAACTGCGCCAGCGGGTGGACGGTATTGAAGAGGACCCGTCGTCCACTCCCTCGGCTCCCTCGACCCCGGAAACGCCCTCCGGCGACTTCGGTTCGTCCGAATAACTCGGCGCCCCTCGGGCGCCCGTGACAAGGACGGATGAACCGTGCGTCTGATCGGTGTGATCTCCGATACTCACCTGACCCGCGATAACGACATCGCCGTCTTGGACCAAATCGCCGCCGGTCCCTTCGCCGACGTGGACATGATCCTCCACGCCGGTGATCTGGTTGACCGGGGGATCTTCGATCTGGCTTTTCCCGACATCCCCTTTCAGGCCGTGGCCGGCAACATGGACTTCGGCGCCCTGGCCACCTCGTTGCCGTCCGTCGATGTCATCCGCGTCGAACGCGCCCGCATCGGCTTGATCCACGGTCACGGCCTCACCGGCGAGTTTCCCGCCAACCTGCGCGAGCAATTCCGGGACGTGAAGGCCATCGTTTTCGGCCATTCCCACGTGCCCTATTGCGCCGTGCACGACGGCGTGTTGTACTTCAACCCCGGTTCTCCGATCTTTCCCCGGGGCGGCCATGCCCCCTCGGTGGGACTCTTGACGGTCAACGGCGATCGGATCGAAGGTCGTCACGTCGTCATTGCTTGACGGGAGACGATTTGTCGGAAATCCTTTGGGCGCCGTGGCGAATCAGCTATTTGAAAGGTGAGCGGCCGCCCGGGTGCGTTTTTTGCGACGCACCGGCCCAGGATCCGTCCCGGGACGAACAAAATCTGATCCTCTACCGGGGTCGGGAGATGTTCGTGATCATGAATCTGTTTCCCTACGCCAACGGCCACTTGATGATCGTGCCCTACCACCACACGGACACGCTCGACGAAATCAAAGACACGGCCGCCTTGGAGATGTTCACGTTGCTGCGCCATTGCCGACATATTCTGACCAAGTCCATGTGGCCCCAGGGCTTCAATGTGGGCATGAATATGGGCCGGGTCGCCGGCGCCGGCATCCACGAACACCTGCATCTGCACATCGTCCCCCGCTGGGGCGGCGACACGAACTTCATGCCGGTCCTGGCCGAGACCAAGGTCATCTCCGACCACCTGCAAAACACCTACATCAGCCTTCGACCCCACTTCGACGAATTGCGGCGGGAACTACTTGGCGATCACCCCTCGGGCGAGGACGATTCGAAAGCATGAGAGCCGTCAAATTTCTCCTCTTGTTGATTTTCGCGGTTGTGCTGGGCTTCATCCTGCACAACAACTGGAACTGGCTGTCCAAAACCGAGCCGGTCGTCGTGTTCGTCTACGAATACGCCGGCCACCCGCCCTCCGCCGACGAGATTCCCGAGGCCGCCGGCGAGGAACAGCCGATGGAATACCGCCTGCAAACCTATCCGCTGCCCTACTGGTCCTATCTGCTGATGACCATGTTCATCGGCGCGGCGTTCGTGGCCTTCGGCGCGTTTCGCGACGTGATGAAAAGCCGCCGTTTGCGCAAACAGGCCCAGCGGGAGTTGGCCGACCTGAAGGAGCGCTACGCCGGCCTGCGGGGCGCGGAGGATCAGGACCTGGCCTACAACGTCGGCGACAAGGGCTTGGACGACCTGCGCGACGCCTAGGCCCGGCGCGCCCGTTTTTCGGACTTTATGGGATATCCGACGACAATCCGCCCCGCCCTCGCCGTCCTGGTTTTTTCGCTCATCGTCGTTCTTTCTCCCGGCCGTTCCCACGCCCGGACCGACGAAGCAAACGCCGAGCCGGTCGCCGCCGACGCCCCCACGCCCGCCCCGACTCCTGAAGCGACGCCGGAGCCGACGCCGGAGCCGACGCCGGAGCCGACGCCCCAACCTGAGCCAGAGACCGACGAAGCGGCCGACATGCTGGCCGAGGCGGTTCGTCAGGCCTTGGCGGACGGAGACGACGCCCGCGCCGAGCAGTCCCTTGCCGAGCTGGTCAAGCATTCGCCCCAACACCCGGCGATCCCGGATCTGAAACTTGAGCAAGCCCGCCGGGCGACCAATCCCATGTCGGCGATGCCGCGATATCGATCCGTGGTCGAGGACTATCCGGACAGCACCGCCGCTCCCCAGGCCCTGTTGGAACTCGCCCGTCTCTACTTCGTCCAAGGCAACCTCACTTCCACCGTCTCCGAGGCCCGACGCGTCTACGAACGCTACCCCGACGCCCCCCAAGCCGCGTGGGCGCGACTCCTGGCCGGGCAGGCGTACGCCGCCATGGGCCGCCTGACCGATGCATCCGACGCCTTCGCGATCCTTGTAACCACATCCGCCGACAACGACGTCGTCCGCCGAGCGCGTGTGGGACTTGCGGAAGTTCGCTATCAGTCCAAAGATCCCCAAGGAGCCGCCGAACTTTATCGCGAGGTTCTCGAAGGGGAGCCGGAGGGGATCGATCTGGCCCGCGTGACCTATCGCCTCGGACAGATCCACGAGGAACTGGGCGACCGTGCCAAGGCGATCCGCTACTATCGAACCGTCGCCGAGAAAATGGCCGACAGTTTCTACGCCGCCTCGGCCGCCGAGCGCCTCAACGATCTGTCCCGTCGACGGGAAGCCATCGCCGCGGGCATGCCCGACGTGACGCACGGCCCGGACGCGGCGTACACGGTGCGCGTGGGCACGTTTGCCTCGGATGAGGCACGGCAAATGGCGGGGCCCTATCGGGACGCGGGATTTCAGGTGCGTCTGGTGGATGGAAACGACGGCCGAACACAGGTGCTGATCGGCGGATTCGCGACGGATATTCAAGCGCGATTTTTTGCGGAAGAATTGGAAAAGAAATTCGGCCGTCAGGTCGAGGTGATCCGGATCGAGGGAACCGAATGACGGGGCGTTGGACAAGACGAATCGGAGTTGGTGTCGCGGTGCTGTTGGCGCTCGTTGGGGGCGTCTCCTGCGGCGATATCGAGCCCGAGGACGACACGGACGTGCAGTTGGACGACTCCTACGGCGAAACGGCGCCGGGGGAGATGGTGAACGTCGAGGCAGGGCCGTTCAAGATGGGCTCGGAGGCGCAGGATCCGTCGTTTTCCTTCGACCAGCCGGATCAGGCCGGATTCACCGACGAGCGCCCGCGACGCATCGTCACCCTCTCGGCCTTCCGCATCGACCGCACCGAGGTGACGAACGCGCAGTATCGGGCGTGCGTCGCGGATGGGGCTTGCGCGGACCCGGTTCTGCCCGCCTCGCGGACACGACCCCGTTATTACATCGAAGGTCTCTACAACGATTTTCCCGTCGTCGCCGTCACCTGGGATCAGGCGGCGGCCTATTGCGCGTGGGCGGGGAAGCGCCTGCCAACCGAGGCGGAATGGGAACGCGCCGCCCGTGGCAACACCGACACGCGGGCCTATCCCTGGGGCGAGAGGGACGCGGATTGCACGCTGGCGAATATCGCGGTGCCGATTGACGAAGCGGTCGATGACGGCACGGGCGACGTGGATTACGACCGGGTGGACAACTGCAAGATCGACACGACCTCGGTGACGGATTTTGCGTACGCCCCCTCGCCGGCGGGCGCGCTGAACATGACGGGAAATGTCGCCGAATGGGTCGCGGATTTCTATGCGTCGGACTATTACGATTCCGTCGCCCATCCTGACAACCGACGCAATCCCACCGGACCCGAAACCGGTCGACGGCGCGTCGTTCGCGGCGGATCTTTCGGATCACCGGCCATGACCGCCCGCGTCACATTCCGCGAATCGCGCCTGCCGACTTCCCATAGCACGGACATCGGATTTCGCTGCGCGGCGGACGGGGAGTAGATTCCCTCTTCAGAGCCGCGCACGGTAGTAAGCGGTCTGGTCCAATACGGCACGTCACGACCTATCACAACAAATGGGGACTGGCTCCTTGTACCAGGACGCCCCAACCCGCTCCCTCACAGTCGCGGCTCTGAGGGTTCGAGATTGCCTCTGCACAAGGCTGGAGCAACGCGACGCCCACCAAGGCACGTGGACCTTCGCGTCAGCGTGCAGGATGCGAAGCATCCGTCAGCCCTTGGCGGCTACGCCAATCCGCGTACTCGCCACGTCCACAGCGTCGCCGCGCGCGCCAGGTCGTCCGCCGATTTGATGAACGGCGCGACCTCCTTGCCCAGGCGCTCGACCACTTCCGGCGCGACGGCCAGGGCGCAGCCCAAATCATCGGAAAAGCTCATCGCCGAGACGCACCCCAGGTCCTTCATCAACCGCGCCATCTCCCGCAGGCTGATGCCGACCGACGTCTCCATCCGATCGCCCGTCACGCACGCCGTCACGATCTCGAAGACCTCGGTCACGCCCACCGCCACGCGCGGCCGCAGCATCGCCCCCGGCGACGGATAGGCCCGCCGCTGCGCCCGCAGTTCCGTCGCGTAGACGTCTTCTTCAATCGCGTCGTCGCGATATTGCCCGTCGGCCAGCAGGCGCGGCCCGCCTTCCCAGATCTCCCGGGCGTCGCCCAGGCGTTCGGGCAGCGAAAATGTCACCGGCGCGCCCTCGCGGACCTGCGGCGGAATCATTCCCGCTCCCGCCACGTTCATCGCCACCGCGACGCCGTGCGTCGGGATCGCCGCCTTGCCGTCGGTCACGATCTCCTGCACACGTCCGTCAGCGACCACGATCGTCACCGGGCCATGGGGGGCGCGGGGGCCGAAGTCGGCATCGTAAAAGACGATCTCCCCCGGCCCCGGCTTGGGTTTGTTGTGCAGCTTCACGGCCAGATTTAGGCCGCCGATGTTCACACCGAACCCCTTGGGTCCCAGCGACGTGAGATGCACGTGCCCATTGGCTTCTAGGACCAAGCAGCCGTTGCGCTCGCGAGGCAGTCCCAGGACGCGGCCGTCCGTCGCGATGCGGCGCGGAGCGTGCGTCAGCGGTCCGGTTCCGGCGTCGAGGGTCATCGCCGCGATCGCGCCTTCGGGCAGACGCGGGCCAACCGGCGCATCACCCTTGAGGACGATATCCGCCTCGTCGCCGGGCGCAGCGGCCGTGTCGCGACATTCCAGGACATAGCGCCGCGACGCGCATCGCAGCACGCTCGCGTCCACCGGGCCGTGGCGTAGCGGGCTCCAATGCCTGGCGTAAAAGGCGTCGCGACCCAGCTTGTGCCAGCGAAATTCCTCGGGATGCAGGTGCTTGGCCGCCCGATCGGATTGGGGCGGACGGCGCAGGGCGACGGTATGGTGAAAGATCGCGTCGAGCCAAAGCATCGCCGCCGCCTCGTCGCCGCCGCTTTCACGCAGACGTTCCAAGCCGCCGACCATCGCCGCCATCAACACCGCCGACAGCGCCCGTTCCGCGTCCCCCCGCTGGCGGGATTGTTCGATCCATTCGTTGATCGCCGCGTACCGTTGCGCGAACAGCCCCTCTCCGGGGTGCCCCACCGTCGGCAGACCCCACGCCGTCGCCGCCGCGTCACGTCGCTCCCGCCACGCGGCCAGCGCGTCCAAAATCGGCGTGATCGCTCCGCCCTCGGATTCCGCCTCGGACCACGGCCCGTCGTCCTCGTCGGAGCCGTCCGCCTCGGGCCAAAAATCCTCGGCCAGCATCCGGCCCAAGGCGGCGCAACGGACCTGGGGGTAGGCCGCGGTCAGGACGCGGCAAAGCTCGAACAATTCCTCGGCCAGGGTGTAGGTCTTCGGGTCGTCGGCGGGCATTCGTCGGGCCATCCTTGACGATGTTGGGGGGCGACTATAACGTCCAACGCACCATGCTCAAAGTCCCGCCCGCCGCTCGCCTCGCTTGGGGCGTTTTTCTCGTCGTCCTGCTGCTGATGCAGTCCGCCTGCGCGCAAAAATTCCAGGTCCGCGACCGGGAAGACGGCTGGACGCAGCGGGGCACGGCCAGTTGGTACGGCAAAAAATTCCACGGCCGCCAGACCGCCAGCGGCGAAATCTACAACATGAACAAACTCACCGCCGCCCACCCGTCGCTGCCCTTCGGCACCGTGGTGCGCGTGACCAGCCTGACCAACGGCCGCTCGGTCATCGTGCGCATCAACGACCGGGGCCCCTCGACCGGCGGACGCATCATCGACCTCTCCTACGCCGCGGCCAAGGAAATCGGCATGATCCAGGCGGGCCTGATGAAGGTCGAAGTGGAGGTCCTGGAAACGCCAAGGCGCTATTAAGTCCCTGATATTCCTAAAATAACACGCTCTTGCGCGCCTTTGGGGGCTCCGGTATCCTAACACCCTGCGTCCACACGTCTAGGATCACCCTTGGCTTCCAACCCCTCGCCCAACAAACCCTGTCCCGAAGGCACCCCGGCCGCCAACGCGCCGCCGCCGCCCCAAGGCATGTTGGGCGTGACCGCGGACTTCATCCTGCGGGCGAAGCTGCGGCTGTTCCTGATTATCTTCGTGACCGCCGTGGCGATTGCCCTGCTCGTCTCCCGGACGACCGTCAAGGGCATCACCGTCCTGCCCGAAGGCACCTACGCCCAACGCAGCATCCGCGCCCCCTACGACTTCGAAATCGTCGACGATGTCGCCACGATCAAGAAACAGGACGACGCCAAATATTCCGTCCCGCCGATCCTGGGCTACGACCCGGAGGTCCTCGACCGGGCGAAATTCCGCGTCCTATCGGCCTTCGCCACCGCCCAGGCTTCCCTGCGTCGACGGGATGCCGCCGAGTTGCCGACCGAGGGCGGAACCGAAGAGGTCATCAACGCCCGTTTCGCCGAGGATCTGCCCGAGGAATTCACACCCGAGGAGCTGGGCGTTCTCTATGACGCGGACTACAACCAGGCCATCGGCGACATCGCCGTCGCCCTGCTCGACACGCAGTCCGAAGCCTATGTGACCGACGAACTGCCGCTGATCGATAAGTTGCAGGCCGACGAGGAAGGACGCGTCCGCACCGACAAGGTGCTCATCCGCGATCTGACCGCCGAGGCAAAGCCGACGCCCATGGACGAAACGAAGGTCATCACGCTCGAGCAGGCCCGGCAGATCATCGAACAGGCCGGAGAAAAGATCGCCGGGGACATTCCCCCGGCGGCGGTGCCGGTTGTCGTGAAAATCGCCAAGAGCCTGGTCACGCCCAACGTCCGAGTCATGGCCGACGAAACGCAGGAGCGCCGCGCGGCCGCCGTGCGCGAGGTCATCCCCGTGCGCATTGTCTACAAAAAAAATCAGCTCATCGTCGGCGAAGGCCACCACGTGACCACCGAGCAGGCCATGGTGCTGCGCTGGCTGTCCGAGCACGAAAGCGGCGTGGCGACCATCCCCCGCGTCCTGGGTCTGGCGATCCTGCTGTCGATCCTGGTGTACTTCGCGTTCTACGTCTCGGACGTAAACATCCCCGCCTTCAATATCTCCGAGCGGGATTTTACGTTCCTGGGCATCAACCTCGTTCTGACGCTCGTTTTCTTCCGCCTGTTCATGTTCCTGGGCGACATCCTCGCCTTGCAATCGCCTCTCTTCTCCCCCACGGCGATGCTCTTCCTCTTCCCCATCGCCGGGGCCGCGATGCTGGTGCGGCTGGTGTTGCGGTTCGAGGTCGCCCTGGTATTTTCGGTGTGCCTGGCGTTGATGGCGCGTCAGCTCGTGAGCGCCGATTTGCCGATTGCGCCCTATGTGCTCATCTCCAGCCTCATCGGCATCCACGGCGTCGCCGACGCGACACGGCGCTTCGAGGCAATCAAGGCGGGCCTGCGCGTGGCGGCGATCAACGTGGCGATGATCGTGTGCGTGCTGCTGCTGCAAGGCAAGTTCGAGGGGATGTGGACAATCCTGGTCTCGGGCCTGGCCGGCGGCCTGCTCTCGGGCCTGATCGTGGTGGCCATGGCGCCGCTGGCCGAAGGCATCTTCCGCTATCTGACGCCGTTCTCCCTGATGGAACTGGCCAGCTATGAGCACCCGCTGCTCCAGCAGATCATGACCAAAACCCCGGGCACCTTTCAACACTCGGTGACGATCAGCGCCCTGTCCGAAGCCGCCGCCGAGGAAATCGGCGCCGATGCCCTGCTGTGCCGAGTGGGCGCGCTGTTCCACGACTGCGGCAAGTCGCTGCATCCGGAGTGGTTCGTGGAAAACCAGGCCCAGGGCAACCCCCACGACCGCCTGGACGATCCCTTCCGCAGCGCCGAGATCATCATGCAACACGTGCCCGACGGCGTGGAATTGGCGCTGGAACATCGCCTGGGCGACCGCATCATCGACTTCATCAAGGAACACCACGGCACAACGATGGTGAGCTATTTCTACAACAAAGCGGTGCGAAACGCGGGCGAACCGTGCTCGGTCGACCCGGCGCTGTTCCGCTATCCCGGCCCCACGCCCCAGACGCGGGAGACGGCGATCCTCATGATCGCCGACGCCACCGAGGCCACCAGCCGGACGCTGAAGGATCGGTCCTACGAATCCGTGCGGGAGATGATCGACAAGACGATCGCCCGGCTTCGCGAGGCGGGTCAGTTCGACCATGCCCCCATCACGCAGTACGATCTGGCGGCGATTCGCGAGTCGTTCTGTCGCGTTCTGACCGGCGTGGGCAAGGACCGGGCCGCCGAGATTCCCCGCTCCGAGCAAAGCCCCAACTTCGACGTCACCCCCGAGCCGACGCCCCGTCGCCGGGCCGGAGACCGGGCCCCGGACGCGGCCGGTGGCGTCGCCTAAAGCGCACGCATTCCTGCGCACCCTAGCGCAACTCTGATTTCGTGAAATCGGAAATGAATGCCGGGCTGACTACGCGGCGAGGCCGGTCGACACCCGTCGGGAGCGACTCGTCCGCCAGGCGTAGACGCACACCCCGCAGACCGCCGCGTAGATCAGCGTGACCTGCACGAACTGCCCGGTGAGGCGGCAGATGATGCTGTGACTGAAAAAGGCGACGAACCAGAAGGCGTTGGCGGCGATCGCCGAGGAATCGAACTTCGAGCGGTCGATGGCGAACTGCGTCAGACGCATGATGATCACGGCGGCGAAAATAACGAACGCGGCGATGGACACGGCCGGAATCGTCATGCCCGCGCTGGAGGTGACGCCGACCCAGAGGATGCCGAAAACGCTGATGCGCTGGAGAACCTTCCAGATCTTCGGGTTCATGGCGCGCTGTACGCGGGGATGTGAGGTCGCGATGAGCAGGACCAGCATGATCGTGGCCATGTATGTGCAGCCGTCGCCGTAGGGATTGAGCGCGTTGTTGATGGACGCGAAGTGGAGGTCTCCTTCGGTCGCCATCCAGGTCACAACCGCCGCGTGGACGACAATGAAGATGCCGACCGCGACGCTCAGCGGCTTGCGATAGCCCATCACCCGCTTCCACGATCCCCCGAGAAACCGCGCCGCGAAGGGCATCAGCAAGATCAGGCAGAGCATCAGGATCGACAGATGACCGGTGATGACCGTGACGTTTTCCCGATACTCCGCCATCGGCCACAGGGCGGCCGGCAGCGCATAGACCAGCGCGGTGAAGACCAGGGTCACGGCCAAAATTCCGGGGCTTATCATCGTCGGAGCACCCTCGATGCCGGGAACGAACGACCCGGCGTGCATGGCGTTCATTATCCCCCATTTTCCGCCAAGTCAAAGAATTTGGCGACCGGCCGCCGGTCAGCTTACTTTTTTCTTCCGGGAGAAAATATTAGTCTTGCTATCTTTCGCGTTACACTTAATATCCGCGCCTGGCATTTCCCTCTGTGGGGGCCGAGGCCGCCGTGAAATCCGAACTATTTCCCCCCAAGGGCAATTTGCCCATCCCCGAGCAAACCGCTCCGGCCTCGTCACGCCCCTCGCCCCTGCGCCTTTTGCGCAAATTCTACGGCGCTCTGCTGGGGATGATCATCGCCTTGGTGGCGATCAATTACATTTTGATTCTTATCGTCCCGAATTTTCGAGATATTTTAACTTTCGACGACGAGCTTTTCTTTCGTTATAAGCCTCTTTCAAAAACGAAGGACTACCACACGCTGCTGGCCGATCACCGCTCGGTCAGCTACGAGATCGGCCCCTTCGGCGAGCGGGTGGACTCCCCGGCCGCCGCCGAACGCTACCATGACCCCTACATCCTCTGCCTGGGCGACTCGACCACCTTCGGGCACGGCGCCGACGGCAACGAGTCCTACCCCTACTTTCTCGACCAGCTCGTTCAGCCCACCGCAACGGCGCTGAACTTCGGCGTTTCCGGCTACAACACGTACCAGACGTGCCAATACGCGAAGAAACTCATCAACGAGTTTCATCCCAAGGTGGCCGTGCTGCAGTTCGATTACAACGACGACGACCCGGTCCTGCCCATCCAGGCGCCGCCGGATCGGGCCTGGCCGTGGCGTTCGCGCGTCGGCGGGATGTTTCGATTTTTGGCGCTCGAATCCCCCGCCGGACGTCGGCTCAACGACACCACGCCCAACGCGCGATTGTCGTTTGAAAACCTGATGCAATCGATGCGCGGACAGGATATGGGGGTGGTGCTGATCTACGAGACGCTGCCCAAGTCCCTGCAGGGCCTCCCGCTCGACGAATTGCCTCGGCGGTATGGGCTTCGCACGATCGCCCATGAGATCACGTACTATCGCAATCCGGAAAACCGCCTCAAGTCGTCCTACCACCTCAACGGGCGCGGGGCCAAGGAATTGGCCGGGAACGTCAATCGTCTGATTCGGGAAAATTTTCCGGAGTTGTTCGATCCCGACCTGCGGTTGCTCAAAGCCCAGCCCGATACCTGATCGCCCGCCTCACGACAACATTACGACAAGAGCAATCGCGCCGCCGTCTTCGCCAGCAGACCGAAATCGCCGACCTCGCGGATGTTGATCAGCCGCCTCAAGACATACGACGGACGCAGGTAAAACCCCATGTACGCCCGGCGCCGCATCTGTTTGAGTTGGCGTAGGGGCATGATCGACGTGTTGTACACCCACCGGTTTTTGTACTTCTCGGCCACGGCGATCTTCGGCGCGACGCGGCGGTAGAACTCGGTGCCGGGCGTGGCCGTGGCGATGTTGAACTCGGCATAGTCAAGCTGCATACCCGTGGCGAAAGGCAAGACCCGAGACGCCGATTCGGGCGTGTCCCCCTCCACGCCGATCATGAACAGGCCGGTCACTTCCAACCCCGCCTCCTTCGACCAACGTACCGCCTCGGCCTGACCTTCGATGGTCGCGCCCTTGCCGTTGATCTCCAGCAAGTCGTCGTTCGGCGTCTCCAGGCCGAAGGAGATGTGATGGCACCCGGCCCGCGCCATGAGCGAGAGCAAGTCCGGATTCACCAAATCGTGCCGGGTGGTGCATCGCCAGGTGACGTCCAACCCCCGCGAAAGTATCCCCTCGCACACGCCGCGGACCAGTTTTTCCGACGCGGTAAACGTGTCGTCGCGAAAGAGGATCTGCGGAATGCGATGGCGATGGACGATTTCCTCCAACTCGGCCAGCACGTTTTCCGCGCTGCGCAAACGGATGCGATGCATGTGGTAGATGTTCGTGGTGCAAAAAGTACAAAGTGGGCGCGAACAGCCCCGGCTCATCGCCATGGTCGTAAAGGGATTGCGTTTGAGGAATGGCGCGCGATAGCGACGGCTGGGCACCAGGTCCCGCGCGGGAAACGGCAGCGCGTTCAGATCCTTCACCAATTCGCGGGGCGTTGTGCGGATTTCGTCACCCTCCCGCCAGGCCAGATTTGCCGATCGATCGCCGTCGGCCAGGCGGGCGAAGGGGTCGTCGATCTCGCCGATAGCCGCGTAATCCACCGCCGAATCGGCCAGCGCCAACTCCGGATGCACCGTCACCGGTGGGCCGCCGATGACGGTTGTCACCTCCGGCCGTCGTTTCTTGATCTCGCCAAGCAACGCCAGGTCTCCGTCCAGCGCCTCCCATCCCGACGCCAGCCCGACGAAATCCGGGGCCTCCCGCGCCACCTCGTCGATCACTTTTTGCGGCGGCTCGTGCGTGACGTTGGTGTCCAGGATGCGCACCTCGTGCCCCCGCTCGCGCAGGAGCGCCGCGGCCGTCATCTGATCCAACGGCGGAATCGCCATCGACGCGGGGAAATCCGCCCCGGTCCAGTCGCGCAAAAACACGCGGGCCTTGCCGTCGATGTAGAGCATGGGTTGGAGGATGAAAAACTTGGCCATGGCCGACCGCATCGCGCCGCCGCGCGGCTAGATCTGTCCCATCACGAACTGCCGGAAAAAGAGCCGGAAACCGGCCATCATGTGGGACAGCTTAATGGAACGCACCACGAACAGGTGCCGCCAGATGATTCGCGGGCGCATGAAAAACAGCCAGTTGGCGCGCTTGTGCAGTCGGTCGAGTTCCGGGCCGGTCATGCCGTCGGGCACGAAAGGCAGATTGTCGCCGTTGGGATTGAAGGTCGACCACTGCTCCCACTCGCCCTTCTTGATGCGCCCCTCGGCCAGCAACGTCTCGTACAACTCGGTGCCCGGATACGGCACGGTGATGCCGAATTTGGCGATGTCCAGATCCAAGGAGAGTGCAAAATCGATCGTCTCGCGGGTCATCTCGGCGGTCTCGCCGGGCAGACCGAGCATGAAAAACGCGGTGATCTCAAGGCCCGCCTTCTTCGCCGCCGTGACACCCTCGCGCACCTTGGCGGCGGTGCATTTCTTGTCCACGTTCTTGAGCAGCGCGTCCACGCCCGACTCGATGCCGAACAGCACGCGCTTGCATCGCGCTGCTTTCATGGCCCGGCAGATCTCTTCGTCGATCACGTCCACCCGCGTCTCCGTCGTCCACCACCAGCGGCCGGGGATCTTGCGCTCGATAATCGCTTGGCACGTCTCCAAGCCGTGCCTCTTGTGGACCGGGAAGATCGGATCGACGAATCCCACATGCCGGATGCCCCAGTCGCGCACCAGCCACTCCACCTCGGCGGCGATGTTGTCCGGCGAACGGCGACGCACCTTGTGGCCCTGATAGCCCAGCGCGCAGTACTTGCAGTGGAAGGGGCAACCGCGCGTGGCCAGCAGCGACAGGCACGGCTTGGCAACGGTCACAAACGGCAGAAAGGTGTAGACGTCTTGCGGAAACAGATCCCACGCCGGGCGGGGCAGGTCGTCCAGGTCGGTGGGCGGGTCGGCGAGTTTGGTCATGCGCACCGTGCCGTTGTCCACGAACGACAAGCCCGGCACGTCTTCCTCCGCGCCGCCCTTCGTGACCATCTCCACCAGACGCAAAAACGTGTGCTCCACTTCCCCGTGCAACACTGTGTCGGCGTATCCCTCGCCCACCAGTTCTTCGTGGAAAACCGATGCATGCAGATTGCCCAGCACGATGTGCGCGCTCGGATGCGCCTCGCGTAGCGTCTTGCTCATGCGCATCGCCGTCCGAGCGGAGGGTGTCAGGATGCCGATGCCGATGACGTCCGGTTTGAATCGGCGAATCTCCTCGGCAATGTCGTCGTGCGTACGTCGCTCGCAGAAATTATCGAGGCACCGGACCTCGTGGCCCTCGCGGCGGCAGATGGACGCGATGTACGCCAGGCCGATGACCGGCATGGCTTCCATGAAATCCTGGTAGTCGCCGAAACCGGTGGCGATGTCCATTTCCGGATTAATTAAGAAAATGCGCGCCACGTCCGGCCGGTCCTCGTTCGCGTGGGTTGACGGAAGATTCGAGTCTAGTGCATGACGGCCCGATCAAAAAGACAGCCAGATCACTTTTTGCCTCGGTCGTGTATGCGGCGGTTGGGCATCAGGCGCGCAACAGCGTCCGCAACTGCCGACGCACCAACCCCGCCGGCAGCGCGCGCCCGCCCCGCCCGCGCGAGCGGAAGCTGCCCAGCCATCGCCCGGCCACACGCCTCAACCCGTCGCCGCGTTGCGAACGCGCCACGGCGTCGGTCCTCGCCAGAAGGTCCAACATGCGCCATGCGCTGACAATGTAGATCCCGTCTTCACGCAGTCGGCCCATCCGCGTTCGGTAAAATCCCACCGGGTCGTTTTTGCGCAGAATGGCGTCGAGACGCGCCAACTCGTTGTCGGTGGCCGGGCGCGTCGGGTCGGTGCCGCAAACAAACTCATAGGCGCGGTCGACGAGCGGCTTGAGGTCCGGTCGATGGGCCGCCCAGACGGACGCCGTCGCCGAATCGCCGTCGTTTCGCGACAACGCCAGGCCGTCGAGCATCACCGCCAGGCGATAGACCGCCAGCGCACGTTGCAGCAATCGCGGGTCATGCAGGCTGCGCAGGCACCCGTCGACGATCTTGCGGACATGCGCCGCCTCCTCGCGAAACTGCCGCTCCAACAAAGCGAGGTGCGTCGCGTCGATGGGTTGGTCCGTCGGCGCCGCTTCGATGGCCGCCCCCAAACGCGCCACCGCCGCCGTGGTCAACACCATCCCGGACGACAGCCACGGGTCGACGAATTCCGCCGCGTGGGGGAGCATCGCCCAGGCGTCGCCGGTCATTTGCCTCGTCGAATACTGCAACCGAGGCAAGCGATAAAACGGCGTCACCGCTTCGGCGTTTTCGAACACGGCGGCAAACGACGGCATGCGCTTCAAGGCGTCATAAAAATTCTGCTCGGCCGAAACCGACTCATCCAACGGCGCCTTCGAAACCCACCCGACGCTGGTCACGTCGTTGTCGAAGGGGATCACCCAAAACCATCCGTCCCGCGAATAGTGGTGCATCGTGGCGTGATCCCGCGAAAACGGCAGACGCCGTCTACCGAATTGCCCTTCCCACGACTTCAGACCCTTGAAATGAGCAAAGACAGACGCCGAGAACATCGGCACGTCCGCCGAGTCTTCCAGCGCCAGCCCCAATTCCCGCGCCAGGACCGACCGACCGCCCGTGCCGTCCACAAGCAACCGAGCGCGGACCATGCGGGCTTGGCCGCCGTCTGATTGAAGCTCAACGCGTGCCCCTTCTTGAGCCGAGAACGACACGGCGGTGCATTTCGTGTGGGGCAGGTATTCGGCGCCCCGCGCGACGGCCTCGTCCTTGAGCAACAGATCGTAGTCGGCGCGATAGACGTGGCAGTCCGGCCCCGTCGGCCAGGGCGAAGTCTGCATCAGGATTTCCGGAGGATGTCGCTTGTCGATCGGCCGCCCCGCCTCGTGATGCACATAGTAAAACGAGCATTTCGGCCAGGTCGCAACCGGCAGGTTCGACTGTAAAATGCGTGGGTAGCTGGAAAGCTGTTCGAGCAGCGGCAGGTCGTAGCGCCGGGCCAGATACTTCAGACGCAGGTTCTGCTCGGGGGTGGTGCTCTCACCGATGGCGAAGCGGGGATGGTCGGACGCCTCGACAAGCAGCACCCGCTGTCCCAGCGCTCGCGCCACCAACGCCGTCAGGCTGCCGCCGTAGCCGGACCCGAGGATGACGACGTCGTAATCAAACATCGCCGCCTGCCTCCACCAACGCGCGCAGGTTCGCCAGACTCACTTCCAGCCCTCGCGTCATTCGACCGGCCAACAACCGGCGATAAAACCACGCCAGCGGCCCGACCATTTCAATCGCCATCTCGACACGCACGCCCTCGCCTTCATCCACCACGCGGTGGGGAAAGCGCATCCGGCACAGGGGCATCGTCATCTCGGCGACAAAAAACGTCGGCGCCTGAACCTCAAGCAATTCGAACTCGCGGCGCGGGCCGATCTTCGGCTGCACATAGCCCGTCGCGCCAACCTGGAACGGCCCGTCAAGACCGCTATGCGCCAGGTGGGCGTCGAAACGATTCCACCGCGTCACATCGGTCAGCACGCGCCAAATCGCGTCCCCGTTCGCGCGAATCGGCACCGAACGCACGACGGCAAAATCGCTCACGCGCATATCGCCGGCGACGGTCGCGGCCGTCAGACTTTCCCGCGTAGCCATTGCGTCAGGAGGATGCGCGCGCCGTGGTAGAGGTTGCGCAAGCCGATGGAGCGCGTCACGAACAGGTGGCGCCAGATCATCCTGGGCCGCACGTAAAAGCGGAAGGTGGCGCGTTTTTGCAGGCGTTGCAGCTCGGCGCCGGTGAGGCCTTCGGGGATGAACGGCAGCGTTTCCGGGTCGGCGCTGAAGGTCGCGAATTTGACCCAGTCGCTCTTGCGGATCTGGCCGTCGGCGACCAGGGAGTCGTAGAGCTGCGTGCCGGGAAACGGGACCAGGATCGCGAATTTGGCGAAGTCGATGTCCAGCGAGCAGGCAAAATCGATGGCTTCGCGGGTCTTCTCGGCGGTTTCGCCCGGCAGGCCGATCATGAAAAACCCGGTGATCTCCAGTCCCGCCGAGCGCGTCGCGGCCACGCCCCGGCGGATAGCCTCCCGGTTGTATTTCTTGTTGACCCGGCGCATGGAGTCCTCGACGCCCGACTCGATGCCGAACAGCACGCGCTTGCATCGGGAGGCTTTCATGGCGTGGGCCATCTCGTCGTCGATCACGTCGATGCGCGTCTCGGAGGTCCACCACCAGTCGCCGGGGATTTCGCGGGCGGCAATCGCGTTGCACACGGCCAGCCCGTGCTTTTTGTTGAAGGGAAAGATCGGATCGACAAAGCCCGCGTGGCGCACGCCCATGTCACGCACCAGCCATTCCATCTCATCGGCGATCGCCTCGGGGCTTCGGACGCGCAACCCGTTGGCCGCGCCCCCCTCCACGCAGTACGAACACCGATAAGGGCACCCCCGCGAGCCCACCACCGCCAGGCACGGGCGGGCGACGGTGACGAACGGCAAGAACGTGTAATGGGCCCAGGGCAGCATGTCCCACGCCGGGCGGGCGAGCGTGTCCAATTCGCGAATCTGGGGCGGCCGGCCGGTGGTCTCCACATGGCCGTTGGGCCGCCAGGTGACGCCGGGCACCGACTCCAACCCCGAATCGCCGACCAGCGCGTCGACCACTTGCGGAAAGCGTTCCTCCCCCTCCCCATGCACCACCACATCGCACACGCCCCGGTCCACCAACTCCTCGGCGAACACGGAGGCGTGGTGGTTGCCCATGACGACTTTGACGTTGGGATTCGTCTCGCGAAGGCGGGCGCAGAAGCGCTCGATGCCCTGAGCCACGGGGGTGAGCACGGGAATGCCGACCACGTCCGGCGCGAAGGCCTGGACCGTCGCCGCCAGCTTGTCGTCCGGGCGGTTCTCGACAAAGTTGTCGATCATCCCGACCGTGTGACCGGCCCGACGTGCCGCCCCGGCGACATAAGCCAGCCCCGTCGGAGGCATGGCCTCGGACAAGGCTCGGTATTCACCGAAACCGGCGGCCGTATCCATGGAGGGATTGATGAGAAATACGCGTGCCAAGGTGTCCTTCGCCGAATGACGACGACCGGAGGGCCCCATCGGCCGACCTCGCGGCGAAAATTCCGCTAAGCGCCCACGGGGCACGTCCCGACGCGATCGACGCGGCTCCGCCCGCCTTGCGTTTTTCAAGACTCGACGAAGCGCCGCGCTGCGGTCAGCCGCCCGCTATTCGGTCGGCTCCGCCGGACGGGGAGAAGGGTTCGGACGAGGCTTGGGGGCCGGGCGCCAATGCATTGCGGGACTCCTTATGCGTCGATTCCAGTGATTCCAAAAAGTTTCCACCTGCCGCGTTTCCTGTCAAGACAATTCTCCGCTCATTGACCGGATTGCGGCAACCACTTCACAGGCCGCGACCAACTCTTCGGCCAAAACACCGCCAACACCGCCACCGCCGCCATGAACGCCAACGACAGCAGAATCGGGACAAGAACGGACCAGGGCCGGTAGCGCAATTCGACCGAGTGGCGGCCGGGCTGCGTCAGGTCCACCGACAATAACCCATCCTGCGGCCGGAGCACCCCCGGTGTCACGCGGAACGCCGGGTCGTAATTCTGATTGATGACAAGGCGCCCCGGCCGGGTCGTTTCCACCTCGACGCGGATCGTATTTTCGGTCAGATGCGTTTCCAGGACGCGGTTTTCCTCGTCCATGAAATGCGCCTCGCCCCGGTACTCGGGGTTAGGCTCGGTGGAGTTGTCGGGCAGAACGTAAACGGCGGGCACGGCGTTTTCCGGGATGGAGATGTTGGCGTACCAATCGATCGTCCCCACCCCCCGCCGCATATTCACGACGGTCTGCCGATAGACGGGCCGAATCGCCTCGCGAAACTTCGGTTCCTTGCTACGCCGGCGAACATGATCGAGGCCTTGGGCGATGTCCTCTCGGCTCGGCGCGCCCAGGACATTGTAAAACTCATCCGCCTTGGGCAATTGCTCGACGTGCATCGAGAAGGCCCGCTGGACGCACACGATGTTGTGGGCAAAGGGATAGGCGATGAACGCGAGGAACGCGACGAATCGCGCGATGTGGCGCCATCGGCCGAATTTCGTCAGGGACGGCAGGTCGAAGGCGGCGCCGCCGATCAGCACGGCGATCATGGCGATGTAGAGGACGAAATATTTGTACGGCTCGGACATGAACCGAAAGCTCGGGATCCAATGCATGAACCAGCCGTAGAAGTCGATCGGCAGGAACCGCCCGAAACTCGCCAGCACAAGCAGCCCGAGGACCAAGAGCCACGGCGCCGCCCGGCGACGCAGCACGAAAATGCCGACGACGAAGGCGATGAGCACCGTCCAGGTCAGGCCCATGTACCCGGCTTCGTGATACTCGGGCCACCCTTGCTTGCCGTAGATGCCCTGCAGCGGCACATGATGGACGACCGCGTCGGCAAAGGCCCCGGCCGAATCGAAGGCGATGTAGTTGACGAAATCCTCCTTGCCTTCCATGCGCCCGAATTCGCCCTGTTGCAGCAGGCTCAACGTCGCCTGGATGCGCCCCGCCCCGATCCCCAGGGCGATGACAAAAACCACCAACGCCGCCGCCGCCCCCGGCCAGGCCGCCTTGGCCCATTGGCGGATTCGGGGATGCGCCAGACTTGCTCCGAAAATCGCTCCTGCTATGAGCAATCGGATCGGCAGCGGTCCCAGGCGAGCAAATGCCATCGGCAACGATACGATTGCCAGCAACGCCATGAGACCCAGGACGGCGGCGAGCCCCCTTCGCTCGTCCGGTTGGCGGCGGTAGCCCTCCCAAAGCGCCGGGATAACGAACATGAGGTAAAGGAAGCCGCGCACGAAGACGAAGCCGGAAAACATGATCGTCCCGAGCAGCAGTCCGGCGTAAAGCAGACGGCGGCGGTCCGCCCAGGCGTCCATGACCCAATAGAGAACCAGCGGCGTGAACGGCATGAAGAATTCCAGATTGCCGATCAGCAATCGGGACGGAAACCATCCCGAAAAGGCGAATGCGAGCGCGGAAAAATAGGCCCCGAGCAGGGAGAGCCGCACCACCCGCCGGGCGAGGAAAAAGACGCCGATCGTCCCAAGCCACATCCCCAGCAGGACCGTCAGCTTGATGCCGACAATGCCGCCGAAAGCGTAGAAAAACACGGAGAGAGGATTCAGATGCATGCTCACCGGGTCCTGGAGAACCGGGTAGCCGCCGCCGTAGTAGTGCGTTCGCAGGGGGATTTCGTGAAATTGATCCCACGCAACGCGGGGATGGGAGATATAGAGAAGCGCCATCAGCGCGTCCGCCCGGCGATATTCGTCCGCGTCCCCGATGCCGTCGAGCACCCACCACATGGGCGAGTAAAACGCGATCACCGCCGCCAGCAAAACCACGGGCGCGAAGCGTTCCAATCGCCTCGGCTTCGTGCTTTCCTCCGGGTTTTGCAAGTCGTCGGAGATCGGTGTCACGACATCTTTCGTTTCATCGAAGGGTGTTCCATTCGGCGCTACACGGGTAATCCAACCAGCATCTTCGCCGAACGCGGTTCAGGCAAGCGACCCGGATCACGACACCGGCGATTCGCCCACGCGATAGAGTTCGAAGTCCGGCCCGGCCGCGACCAGTTCGAACCGGTCAGGATGCGCGCGGGCCCAGGTTCGTTCGATCGGGAACCCCTGTCCGTCGGTCAGTTGGCCGCGACGATTTTCGGGGGTCAGCGTTTCGATCAGCAAATATTCCACGTTCTCCCGCTCCAAAGCCGCGAGCCACGCCCCCTCGTCCGGATCGCGCCGCCGCCAGTTCGCCTTTTCGTTGCGTAAGTCCAGCGTGCCTTGCGCGGCGGCTTGGCGAACGTAGTCGACCAGAGTGCGCTCGGACCCGTCCACATGGGCATACACCACGCGCGTTCGCCCGTCCCGACCCGCCAAGTGAAAGGGGCGATTGCGTCCGGTGTAGGCGACGACGCTCGGTTGGGCCTTCCACAACGCCACGTAAGCCGGTAGCGGCAGCTCCCTCATCGCCCCGCTCCCGACGCGGGTATATCCGGCCGGGGCGGTCCCGGTGGTGACGAACGCCACCCCGACGGCAAGGATTATCGCGACGGCCAGGGTCGCGTCGAGACGCAATTTGCCCGCATAAGCTCCGGCGAAAACGAGCGCCCCGACAACGGCCCCGATGACGAGATCCTTGATCCGAGAGACCTCGAGCATGGACACGACGCTGATTGTCGTTTCGAAAGCGGCGCGGCGCACCGGCGGCGCGAACAACATGGCGGCGACGGTGGCGGCGAGAATCGCGATCCAGACCCGGCGTCCGTCGCGACTTTCGGGGACAATGGCGGCGGGGAGCATCGCCAGGGCGACGGCCCAGATGAGGAAGCGGTCCTGGGAGTTGTACGGAACGAAAAGAAAGTGCCACGCGACGCCCACCGGCGCCAACCAGATCACGGCGCGCCAAAGCGTGGTGGGGGCCGGTTGCCCGGCGGCGATAAGAAGGCCGATCAAGGCGACGGGCAACAGGTAATAGCCGAAGGCCTGGCCGGTCACGACCAATCCCGCGCCGAAGGTGGGGACGTGGAAGACGCTGTCGCTCATGGCCTCGCGGACGTAAGCCCCGGCGAAGAGCGTCTTGCCGAACAGGTCGACCTGAGCGGGAAACAGCGGGTTGCCCGCGACGGCGAGGTTGCGCAGATACCAAGGCGCGGCGGTGGCGGCAGCAACAAAGAAAAACCAAGCCAAATCCCGCCAACGAACCCGCCCTGCCGGCAGCGCCATGCCGACGAGGATGACGGGGGCGTAGAGGATGGCAAGGTACTTCGTGCCCGCCGCCATCCCCAACGCCAACCCCGCCAACACGGCTGTCCCGCGCGCGGGGCGATTGCGATAATCCGCGGCGAAGGCGAGCGCCGCGACGAAGCACGCGCCCATGATCAAATCCACCGACGGCGCCACCGCCTGACGCACCACCCACGGGATCAGCGCGACGATCCACGCCGGGCGCACCGCGACGTCTTCCTCCCCACGCACCCGATCGGCCACCAGCCAGATCGACGTCGCCAAAAGGGCGGCGAAGGGCAATCCGGCGTATTTCACCAGCGCGTCGACCCCGGTGAAGCGAAAGGACGTGACATCCGCCACCGGAGCGCGCCAGGGGGCGAGGAACCACGCGAAATAGAGACTGCCGTTGCTCGGGGCATAGGCCGGGGCCGCGTCGCCGAAAGGAGTGTCGATGACGAATACACGCCCGGCGTTGAGCCATTGAGCCGCGAAATGCAAATGGTAGGTCAACGCGTCGTAGGCCGCGACCGGGCGCTCGGACGCGTAGGCGATCGCACCGGCGTAAACCAAAACCACCGCGACGAATCCGGCAATGTCAAACGGCGACAGCGTCGCGACGCGCGTCGGCTCACGTCGGTTCGTGGCGCTGTCCGACGTGTGCTTGGATCCGCGTCGGAACAGGACGAATAAGACCAAAACCAAGGTCCAAGCCGCGACGCCGAGACCGGCGAAACTCAGCAGCCCCACCGCTCCCAACGCGCCCGCGAGGCCCGCCGCCAGGGCGTAGGCGACCAACAACCCCGCCGGCCACGCTCGGGCGTCGCCGCGACCGATTCCCAACAGACGCAGGCTCAGCACCGTCGCGATCGCCATCGGCGCGAAGAGAAAAACGGTCCCGAGGACCGGCGAAAACATCGGCATGGGCCGATATTGGCAGCGCGGAACGTTTGAAACAAGCGCCCGGCATGTTAAATACGAGGCCGTCTTGACGAGAGGGCCCGATGACCGCCGAACGATGGCGAGGACTGCTGTTTTTTGTGCTCTTGGCGCTCGCGATCGCGTGGCCGGCCAACCGCATGGCGGGGGTCAATGTGCAGGCCCGATTCGCGACGACGGTGCGCGTGGTCGAAGACGGCACCTTCGAGTTGGGCGAATACGCAAAAACGACCTCGGACCTGGCGCGCGTCGGCAATCGCTACTACACCGACAAGGCGCCGGGCCTGAGCCTGATCCTCGTGCCGTTCTACGCCGTCGCCCGACATCTGGCCGCCGACTTCGACACCCGCCGCCACGCCACCCGCCTGCTCAGCCTCACCTTGGCGACCCTGCTCACCTTGCTGGCCTGGGACCGGCGAATGCGTCGCGCGGGCGTGGACGAATTTACGAGGCGCACCGCCGTCGCTTTGCTGGGCATCGGTACGTTCGCCTGGGCCTATTGGGTGATGCTCTTCGGGCACGGACCGGCGGCGCTGGCGATCTTCTGGGGCGTGCTGCTGCTGATCGACTACCGGCGCGACCGAGAGGATTGGCGCCTGCTGATCGCCTCGGCTCTGGGATTCGGCGCGGCGATTTTCCTGGAATACCCCACGGCGGTGCTGGGCGGCACGGCGGGCGTTTTTCTTCTGACCTTCGAGCGGCGCGTCGGGCGCGTGGCGCTGTTTGCCTTTGTCGGCGCGGTGCTGCCCGCGCTGCTGATCCTCAATTATAACAACGCCGTCTTCGGCGACCCCTTTCACCTGGGGTACTCCCAGGTCGCGTCCGACTTCTATCAGGAAAAAATGTCCCAGGGCTTTTTCGGCATCGGCGCGCCGAGTTGGAAGGGCTTTTCGACGATCCTGCTGATGCCGTCCAAGGGGCTGCTGTTTTGGAGTCCGTCAGCCTTGGCGAGTATCGCGGCGCTGGTCTGGGCCGTCCGGAACCGGCGGGCGGAGGGCATCTACCTGGCCGCGACGATCGGCGTCTTTATCCTCGTGCTGTCGGGATATTTCGAGGCGTCCGGTGCCGCGTGCCTGGGTCCGCGCCATCTGACGCCCCTGGTCGGCCCGATGGCCATCGCCCTGGCGATGTGGCTACCCGAAGCCGGAACCAAGGCCAAGGCGGCCACCTTCGGCTTCGTCGCTTCCACGGCTCTCCTGATCGCTGTCGGAGTCGCCGCCGATCCCCAGGTGCATAACGCGTTCGAAAACCCGCTGACCGAGTTCCTTCTCCCCCTCCTGGCCTCCGGCGAGGGCGCGGGCAATATCCTCGGCCTAGCCGACGGCCCCGCCGCGGTGCTTTTGGTCATCCTGGTCATCGCTGTCTTGGCCCTCGCCGCCGCCCCGTTGTGGAAGCCGTCGCCGCTGAACCGACGCTACCTCGCCGCCGCCTTTGGGCTCGGGCTGACGTTTATCTGCCTTGCGCATTTCGTCGTCGCTCCGCGCCTGGGGACCACTGATCCGGGCATCGTCCGCCAGGCTTGGGGCAATTACTGGGCCGGACGCCACCGCTGGGACGACGCCGCCGTCGCCTACGAAAAAGCCTATGAAATCAACGACAATCCCGTCGCGTTGTACTACCTCATCTATGTCCATATGCAGGCCGGGCAACGCGACGCCGCCGCCCAAGCCGCCACCCGCCTGGCCCGCGAACACCCCGATTTTTACGAAAGTATTCGGGACGGACGGATCGTCTTTCCCTAGCCCCGCAAATACCGAAATCGGCTCGGATTCCGCTTGACGCAGGTCAAGACGCCATCTGTCTTTCGCCAAGGTGCCCCACGACTTGTCATGGCAATTTGCGGACACCAGCGCGGGAGGCCCCTCGATGATCAGCTACCTGGCCGACGAAAGGCGGGTGATCCAATGGATCCGTCACTTAGCCGCCGAGACGCCGGTCTTTTTCCCCATGCCCCACGGCAAGGTGAATTTTCGATTCGAACGCGTCGACGAGGCGAGTGAGCTGCAATTTGCCCGATACCGTCCCACCATCATCGCCCCCAATTCCTTCCTGACGCCCACCAAGGAAGAAATCTTCAAATATCAACGCGTCGGGCCCGGGCGTTATGAACTGACTCCCGCCGTCGAAACCACCTTCCAGATCCTGGCCGGGGTCCGTCCCTGCGACCTGAAGGCGATCAAGCTGATGGACGACGTCTTCGCCGACGGCGAGCGCGACCCGTACTACTTCCAACGGCGGACCAATACCTCGCTCATCGGCTACGCCTGCCCCGCCCCCTGCGACGAGATGGCCTATTGCGAGAGCGCCGGGTCGCTGGATTGGCGCGACGGCGTTGATGTGATGCTCACGCCCGTCGGCGACCGAATGCTGATCCAGGCCTACACCGAACGCGGCGAGGCGCTGACGGCGTCGGGGGACTTCGACCCGTGCGACGACCCGGACGCCGAGTTGCAACGACACCTGGACGAGCGGCCCAAGCCCTTCGGGCGACAGCTCCATGCGCCGGTGGACGAATTGCCGGCGATTTTGGAACGTCATTGGGATTCGCCGCTGTGGGATCAGCACGTGGAGCGGTGTTTCTCCTGCGGGACCTGCAACCTGGTCTGCCCGACGTGCTACTGCTTCGACGTGAAGGACGTCTCGGCTCTGGACGGTTCGAGCGGTTCGCGCACCCGGCAGTGGGACGCGTGCATGCTCACCACGTTCGCCACCGTCGCCGGAGGCCACAATTTCCGCGCCGACCCGGCCGCCCGCCAGCGCCATCGCGTCAAACGCAAATTCCAATACCTCAACGAGCGTTACGACTCGGGCGCATTCTGCGTGGGCTGCGCGCGATGCGGCCGTCAATGCACCACCGGGATCGACATCTTCGATATCGTCAACGACATCGTCGACCACGACCGGGCGGCCGCGGGGGGTGCGTCATGACCATGCCCGGAGCCTTTGAACCGTCGCCGGTCGCCAACTATTTGCCGACCACCGCCATTATCGAGGAGGCGGAAAACTTCACCGCCCGCGATCGCTATTTCCGTCTGAGCCTGGAACGCCCCCTCGGCCACCGGCCGGGCCAGTTCGTAATGGTCTCGGTCTTCGGCTTGGGCGAGGCGCCGATTTCCATCTCCAACCCGCCGGGCGACGCGCCGACGCTGGAAATGGTCATCCGCAACGCCGGCAGCCTGACGCAGGTGCTGCATTCCTACGGTCCCGGCGACGCGATCGGGCTGCGCGGGCCGTACGGACACGGCTTCGACCTCCACGATTTTCTGGGCCGCGATGTGCTGTTCATCTGCGGCGGCCTGGGGCTGGCGCCGCTGCGTTCCCTGATTCGCGCCGTGATCGACCGTCGCGGCGAATTCGGACGGGTCATGGTCATCAGCGGATGCCGCACCCCGGCCGAGGAAATTTACCGCCCCGACCTGACCGCCTGGGCCGAACGGGGCGACGTGGACATCGTCCGCCTGGTCGACAACGCCGCGAACATGCCGTGGAAAGGCCGCGTCGGCCTTGTCACCGAGCCGATCGCCGGGTTGAAGCTCGACCCGGCCGAAACGGTCGTCGCCATGTGCGGGCCGCCGGTGATGTACAAATTCGTGCTGCTGGAACTGGCCGGCGCGGGCATCAACGGCGACCGGGTCTTTGTGGACCTGGAACGACGCATGCGCTGCGGCGTGGGCAAATGCGGCCATTGCCAGATCAACGACATCTACTGTTGCCAGGACGGGCCGGTCTTTCGGTTCTCCGAGATCGCCCATCTCAAGGAAGCTTTTTTGTAAGACGCGCGGGAGGCCGCCGTGAAGGACACGGAAAAACCCAAACCGAAGATCGCCTTCTTCGACTTTGCCGGCTGCGAGGGCTGCCAACTGGCCCTGCTCAACTGCGAGGACGTGGTGCTCGACCTGCTGGAACTGGTCGACATCGTCGAGTTCCGGGAGGCCTTGTCGGAAAAAGCCCACCGGTACGACATCTCCTTCATCGAAGGCAGCATCAACCGGGAGGAAGACGCCCAGCGCCTGCGGGATATCCGCGCCAGGAGCAAGTACGTCGTCGCCTTGGGCGCCTGCGCTTGCATGGGCAATGTGCAGGCCCGCTCCAACTTCGTCGCCCCGGCCGAAAACTTCGCCGTCGTCTACGGCGAGGAAGCCCGCAACCGGGTCCAGACCGACCGGGAATACTGGCCCCTGTGGGCTCACACGCGGGTACGTTCGGTGGACGAAGTCGTGCCGGTGGACTACCAGTTGCGCGGCTGCCCGATGATCCCCGAGGAGTTCCTTAGCTTGGTCAAATCTCTTTTGGCCGGCTCCATTCCATTTTTTCCGCCCAAACCGGTGTGCGTCGAGTGTAAGATGAACTGCAACGAGTGCGTCTTCGACCAGGGCCGGACATGCATGGGTCAGGTGACATACGCCGGATGCAATGCCGTTTGTATCAATAACGGCTATGTTTGCGATGGGTGCCGGGGGCTGTTGCCGGGCGCGAATCTGGACGCCCACCGGCAACTGCTCCGCGAAAGCGGCCTGACCGACGCGCAGATCGAAAGCCGCTATCGCCTGTTCTGCTCGCAGGCGGAGACAAAACATACGGGGCAATGATGAGCGACAATCAGCGCAGCTATACCATCGAGGTCAATCATGTCACTCGAGTGGAGGGGCATGGTTCCATTCGCATCAACACCCGCGAAGGCGTGGTGGAGGATGTGAAACTGTGCATCGTCGAGGCGAACCGCTTCTTCGAGGCCTTCGTCCGGGGGATGGGCCCCGAGGAAATCCCTTGGATCGTCAGCCGCATCTGCGGCATCTGCTGCGTGGGCCATCAGCTCGCCTCGACCAAGGCGGTGGAGGCGGCCATCGGCGTCGTGCCCGGCGCGCAAACGATTGAACTGCGCAAGCTGCTGAATCTCTCCCAGTTTTTGCAAAGCCACGTGCTGCACGTCTACTTCCTTGCCGTCCCCGACTTCTTCGGCGCGCCCAGCGTGCTGCCCCTGGCCAAGACGCACACCGAGGTCGTCAAGCGGGCGCTGGCGCTGAAAAAACTCGCGAACGACTTCACCGCCGTTGTGGGCGGCCGAACGCTGCACCCCATGGCGAACACCGTCGGCGGCTGGCGCAAGGTGCCGGACAAAGACGCGCTGGCGGCGATCCGGAAAAGGCTGCTTGACGCGCTGCCGGAATACGAAGCGACGGTGGACCTGGTCTCGACCCTGGAGATTCCTCCCTACGAGCGCGACACCGAATACGTCAGCCTCACGCACCCCGACGAATACGCCCTCTACGACGGCGAGGTACGGGGATCGGACATGGACGGAACGGCGTCCGTGGACAGCTACCTGAGCATTTGCAACGAATTCACCGTCGCCCATTCGACGACGAAGTGGTCCAAGTGGCATCGGGATTCGTACATGGTCGGCGCGCTGGCGCGGGTCAACAACAACTTCGCTCAGCTTCATCCCAAGGCCCAGGAAACGGCCCAGAAGCTCGGCCTGCGCGTGCCGTGCGTGAATCCGTATATGAACAATGTGGCGCAGGTGGTCGAGATCGTGCATTGCGCGTATGAGAGCATCGCGCTGATCGAAAAGGTCTTGGACACGGGCCTGCGCGACGAAGATTTCACCGTCACGCCCAAGGCGGGGCAAGGCGCGGGCGCCACGGAAGTCCCGCGCGGGCTGCTCTTTCACGACTACACCTTCGGCGACGACGGCCGATGCGTCGCGGCCAACGCGGTCATCCCCACCAGCCAGAACATCAACAACATCGAGCGCGACATGAAACATTTCGTTCCGCTGATGTTGCCGACAATGTCCCAGAAAGACCTGACGCTGCATATGGAGATGCTGCTGCGCGCCTACGACCCATGTATTTCGTGTTCGGTGCACATGCTGGACGTGGAATTCGTCGGCGGAGAGGAGCACCCGGGGGAACCATGCTGAATGTGGTCGGCGTCGGTTCCGCGTGGGGTCGCGACGACGCGATCGGGCTCGCGCTTGTCGAATCGCTGCCCTCCGACGACCGATGCGCCACCACCTTGCTGGAAGACGCCGATGCGTTGACCCTCGCCGAATGGCTCATCTCGAAGGATGGACCGGTGGTCGTCGTGGATGCGGCGGACATGGGACTCGCCGGTGGGGCATGGCGTTTTTTCTCGCGAGACGAAGCCGCGCTGGCGACGCGTTCCGATTCCTGCTCCACGCATGGATTCGGCATCGCCGACGCCCTCGCCCTGGCCGCCAATCTCGGGTTCGAGCAACCGACCTACGTCTTCGGCGTGCAGCCCTTCGATCTGTCCCCCGCCATGGGCCTGACCCCGGAAATGAGCGCGCGCCTCAGCGATTTGGCAACGGCGTTGCGCAACGCGCTCGACGAAATCTCGCCCCCCGAGATCGTGCGTGTCGTTGTTTCGGTGGAAGGCGTGGTGCAAGGCGTCGGATTTCGACCCACGCTCAAGCGCCTTGCGGACGCGGCGGGCCTCGGCGGCTCGATTCGCAATCGCGGCGGCGACGTGTTGATCGCCCTCGAAGGCCCGACGACGCGCGTCGACGCTTTCCTTGAGCAACTGCCGACCCGGCTTCCGACCAACGCGGGGATCACTTCGCTTCACGTCGTTTCGCGAGATCGCGTCGAGGATCCCGCCGCTGTATTTAAGGTTATCGAAAGCGACGTTTCGACCACGCCGCGCCCGTCGATTCCCGCCGATCTGGCGATCTGCGACGAATGCGCCCGCGAAATCTTTGACCCGTCCAACCGGCGCTACGGTTACGCCTTCACCACCTGCACCGCTTGCGGCCCGCGCTACACGGTCGTCGACGCCCTGCCCTACGACCGGGAACGCACGACCATGGCGCCGTTCGACCTCTGCCCCGAATGCGCCCGCGAGTATCACGACGTCCATGACCGCCGCTATCACGCCGAGAGCATCGCGTGCCCGACATGCGGCCCGCGGCTTTCGTTTTTGGATAATCGCGGCCGCCCGATTCCCGGCAGCGCCCTCGCTGAATCCCGTCGCCTGCTCGCTGAAGGCGGCATCGTGGCTCTGCGGGGCATCGGCGGGTTCCAACTCGTCGTCGATGCGACCAATCGCGACGCCGTCGCCGAATTACGAAGACGCAAACACCGCCCCCACAAACCCCTCGCGGTTATGGCGCGCAGTCTCGACGTCGTCCGCCAAGTCGCGACGTTGACCGACGAACAAGCGGGCCTCCTGCGCAGCCCCGCCGGACCGATTGTCATTCTGGACATGCATCGCGACGCGTGCCGCCTTGTCGGACTGCCACTGGACGTGCTGAATCCCGACACCGATACCCTCGGCATCATGCTCCCGACTTCGCCGCTGCATCATTTGCTCTACACGCCGATTCGTGACGACGCCACGCCGCCGTTCGACTGGCTCGTCGCGACCAGCGGCAACGCGGGCGGGGCCCCGATCGTCCTCTCAACCGACGAAGCGCTCCGCGAATTGGTCGACATCGCCGACGCCGTCCTCACGCACAACCGCGAGATCCGCCTGCGCAACGACGACTCCCTCGTGACCGTCATCGACGGCGCTCCCCAGGTCCTGCGACGCGCTCGCGGCTTCGCCCCGGAGGCGATTCCCCTCTCCCGCCCATTGCGTCGCGCGGTCCTGGCGTTCGGCGGGGAATTGAAGAACACCGTCGCCCTGGGTTACGGCAATTCCGTTGCCCTCTCACCCCACATCGGCGATTTGTCGTCACCCGCGTGCGTGGATGCGTTGGAGGAAGCGGTCGCACGGTTGCTGGATTTCCATCGCGTGTCGCCGGAGGTCGTCGCGGTCGATCGGCTTCCGGATTATCAAGCGACGATCGCGGGGCGGCGTTTCGCGGAGCGCCATGGTCTGCCACTCGTCGAGGTGCAACATCACCACGCCCACGCCGTCGCGTGCCTCGCGGAACATCAAATCGACGACGCCCTGGCGCTCGGATGGGACGGCACCGGGTACGGCGACGGCGGCGCGATCTGGGGTGCGGAATTGCTCGATGTTCACGGCGACGAATTCACACGAATCGGCACATTCGCGCCATCGAAACTCTTGGGCGGGGACGCGGCGACGCGGGAGCCGGTGCGCCAAGCGATGGCGCGAATGATCGAAGCCGGAGCCACGGATGACCAAATCATGACGCGGCTCAATATTGATGCCGAACGGCTGGATATTCATCGAACGCAACACCGGCAAAACATTCTGACCCCCGCGACGCACGCCGCAGGTCGGGTTTTCGACGCCGTCGCGGCCCTGCTCGGTTTCGCGCCCGATGCGATTACCTACGAGGCTCAGGCCGCCATTCGGCTCGAAAGCGCCGCTCGTCGCGCGGGCTCGCCCCCGATGTCGCTGCCCTTTCGGGAAGTGCATTCAGAGGATGGCGTAACCATCGACTGGACGCCGGCGTTTGTCGAATTGACCCGGATGCCGACGCACCAAGTACGTGAACAACGCGACGAGTTGGCGAGCGCCTTTCACGACGCCATGGCACGAGCCGCTTTGGCGATGGCGCGGTTCGGCCGCGAACGCACAGGGCGGAAGACGGTCGCGTTGACCGGCGGCGTCTTTATGAATCGGTTGCTCGTCGAATTGCTTGTACCGCGTCTGCGCGACGCGGGATTCGGCGTCCTAATGCATCGACGTGTTCCGCCCAACGACGGCGGCGTCGCGCTAGGTCAGGCGATCATCGCCGGGAGGCAGTGACAGTGTGTTTGGCGGTTCCCATGCGGGTGATCGAGGCCAAAGCCGACGGTCGTGGACGCGTCGAGTTGGACGGCGCGCTCTACGACGTGGACCTGTCGCTGATCGAAGACGTGCATCCGGGGGAACATGTGATCGTGCATGCCGGGTTTGCCATCGAAAAATTGGACGAGGCCGAGGCGGACGCGCGCCTGGCGCTGTTTGACGAACTGGCGCGGACATACGAACGCGAATCCGGACAACGAGTGCGCCTTGCCGCCCCCGCGCGCGAGGAGACGTCATGATCTATCTGAACGGATTCCGCGATCCCCTTGCCGCCGCCGCGTTGCGAGCCCGCATCGCCGATTCGGCTTCTCGCCTTTCCGCCGAACGCGGCCCGGTGCGCCTTATGGAAGTCTGCGGGTCGCACACGATGGCGATTGCGCGCTCCGGAATCAAAGCCATGCTGCCGAGTAATGTCGAACTCATCAGCGGGCCCGGCTGCCCGGTGTGCGTGACGGCGCCGGGATACGTCGACACGGCGGTGGAGATGGCGCGACGGGGCGCGGCGATCGTGACGTTCGGCGACATGGTGCGCGTTCCAGGGACATCGACCACGCTGGCCAAGGAGCGGGCGCGAGGCGCGACGGTGCATGTCTGCTATTCGCCCGCCGAGGCGATCGCCCATGCGCAAAACGAACCGGATCGCGAGCACGTCTTCCTCGCCATCGGCTTCGAAACCACCGCCCCGGCCGTCACGGCGGTAATGCACCAAGCCGCGACGCACGGAATCCCCAACCTGTCGTTCCTGACCGCGTTCAAGTTGGTGCCCCCGGCGTTGCAGGCGTTGATGAACGACCCCGACGTGGCGTTGGACGCCTTCCTTTGTCCCGCCCACGTCAGCGCGATCATCGGCGCCGACGCGTACCGCCCCTTCGCCGCGCAGGGGACGCCGTGCGTCGTGGCGGGTTTCGAGCCGCTGGACATTCTGGACGGAGTCGAGGCGATTCTTCGACAGATGCTCGACGGCCGATCGTTTGTCGAAAACCGCTACAGCCGCGTGGTCAAGGACGGCGGCAACGCCCGCGCCCAGGAATTGATGGCGCGCTATCTGCGGCCGATCGACGCCTCCTGGCGCGGCTTGGGGACGATTCCCGAAAGCGGCCTGGGCCTGCGCCCCGAGTTTTCGACCATCGACGCCGAGGTGCGCTTCGGCCTGCCGCAGCGGGAGGGCAAACCGAATCCGAAGTGCCTGTGCGGCGACGTGCTCAAGGGCAAGATCCGTCCGGCGCAGTGCCCGCTGTTCGGCACGGTCTGCACGCCGATACAGCCGATGGGGCCCTGCATGGTCAGCTCGGAAGGCAGTTGCGCGGCGGAATATCGCTACGCGAAAGGGGCGGCATGAGCGCGGCAATCCAGTTGGCCCACGGCGGCGGCGGGGCGTTGATGCGCGAGTTGATCGACGCCGAGATCCGCGCCCGTTTTGCCGACGACGCCCTGGCGCCCCTGCCCGACGCGGCGATCCTCCCGTCTCCCGGCAGCCGTCTGGCGTTCACGACGGACGCGTTCGTCGTTTCGCCCTTCGAGTTTCCCGGCGGCGACATCGGGCGCCTCGCGGTCTGCGGCACGGCCAACGATCTGTCGGTCGCCGGCGCGATCCCACGCTATTTGTCCGTCGCGCTGATCCTGGAAGAAGGCTTGTCATTCGCCGCCTTGCGACGGGTACTCGATTCGATCCAAGCGACGGCCGCCGAGATCGGAATGCGCGTCGTTACCGGGGACACGAAGGTCGTCCCCCGCGGGCAGGCCGACGGGCTGTACATCACGACCACCGGCATCGGCGAATTAATCGATGGACTGCGCCTCGGGCCGGAGCACGTCCGCACCGGCGATCGCGTCATCGTCAGCGGCAACCTGGGCGATCACGGCATGGCCGTGATGTGCGCGCGCGAGTCCTTGCCCGTGCACCCCGCGCCGAAAAGCGACGTCGCGCCGGTGCATCCGCTGGTCGAGGCCGTCGCTTCGTTCGGCGACGCGGTGCGCTTCATGCGCGACCCGACTCGCGGCGGCTTGGCCTCCGTGGCGCACGAAATCGTGGAGGGTCGACCTCTCGCCATCGAATTGGACGAATCCGCCCTGCCCGTCGCGCCCACGACGCAATCCGTCGCCGAAATCCTCGGCATGGAACTGATGCACGTCGCCTGCGAAGGACGAGTCGTCGCGGTGGTGGACAACACCGTCGCCGACGAGGTGATCGCGACATGGCGGAATATGCCCCAAGGGCGCGGCGCGCGGGTGATCGGCGACGTGGTGGACGGCAAGTCGGGGCGGGTTGTCTTGCGAACGCGCATCGGCGGACAACGTTTCGTCGATCGTCCCTCGGGCGAACTGCTGCCGAGGATTTGTTGATGCACGAAATGAGCGTCGCCGTCGCCATGATCGAACGCCTGGAGGAATTGGTGCGGCAATACGGAGCCGAACGCGTAACCGATGTGACCGTGTCCATCGGCGCTTACTCCGGGATCGACGCCGAGGCGCTCAAGCTGTGCTTTCCCGTCGCCGCCAAGGGCACGCACGCCGACGACGCGCGACTCATCATCGAGTCGGTGCCGCTGACGCTGCATTGCCGGTCTTGCGACGGCCTGTGCCGTGTCGATTCGCCGGTCCCGCTTTGCCTGTGGTGTCACGGCGCCGACCTGGAAGTCGTCGACGGCACCGAACTGAAAATCAAGTCAATGGAGGTCATCTGATGTGCCTTGATTGCGGTTGCACCGAAGCCAACGCCGCCCACACTCACACCCATGCCCACGAGCACGGGCACAGTCATGAGCACGGGCATCATCACCATCATCACGACCACGACCATGCCCATCATGAGCACGCCAAGTCGCGGGAGATCGTCGTTCAGGAAAATATCCTGGCCGTCAATGACGCCGCCGCCGCGCGGGTGCGGGCGCGCCTGGCCGACGCGGGAGTGATGGCGATCAATCTGATTTCGTCGCCCGGGTCGGGCAAAACCACCTTGCTGGAACGCACCCTGGAAAGCCTGCGCGAGCGCGTTCCGTGCGCCGTCATTGCCGGCGATCAACGGACCGACCGAGACGCCGTGCGCCTCTCCGACAAGGGCGCGCCGGTGCGCCAGATCGAAACGGGCGACGCCTGCCATCTCTATGCCCAACAGATCGAAGCGGTTCTCGACGACATTCTCGCCGACGACACGCGCCTGCTGATCATCGAAAACGTCGGCAACCTGGTCTGTCCGGCGGCTTTCGACCTGGGCGAGCATTTCAAGGTCGCACTGCTGTCCGTCACCGAGGGCGAGGACAAGCCGATCAAATACCCGTCGCTTTTCCTCGGCGCGCCGGTCGTCGTGCTCACGAAATCCGACCTGATCCCCCATCTGGACTGGGACGACCGGACCGCGCGCGGATATGTGCGTCAGGTCAGGCCGGACGCGAAGATCTTTGAGTTATCCGCCAAGACCGGCGACGGAATGGACCGCTGGATCGAGTATCTGGAGGATCTGGCGAGGTAGAATCCGATGGAAGAAATCGCCCAATCGTCAACCCCGTCACCGACGCAGCGCTTCGACTGGGGCGCGTCCGCCGCGTTCAACGAGGATCTGCGCGAGCAGGAACTTTACGAGCGCCTGTGGTGGTTCGTGCGGACGCGGTGGGTTGCCGCCGGGGCGTGCATGGCGGCGGGCGGCCTGTTGTCGGCGTCATCCCTGCCTCTGGCCGACGCGGTACCCGCGTTTGTCCTCGCCGCGTTGCTGCTGGCCGCGTCCAACGCCGTTTACATTGCGTGGATTCGCCGCTCGTTTCGCATTCGCGAACGACGCCTTCCCCGCCGATTTGTTTTGACGCAAATGGCCGGCGACTTTCTGGTCTTGGGCATCCTCACCTACGCCGCGCCGCCGATCCGCCCCGCCCTGTTCGTTTTGTTCGTCACGCACGTCCTGCTGGCGACGCTTTTTTTCGAACGGAACATCAGCGCCGTCATGACGGGCCTCGGCGCCACTTTCGCCGCCGCGCCGCTGGTCATCGAACATGTCGTGCAGAGCCGACCGCCTGTCGAATTGAGTTCGCGCCTGGTGCTGATCATCGCCTTGGTCGGCTCGTACTACGCCGTGTGGTTTTTGTGCGGGACGATTACCGAGACGATCAAGGCCAAGGAGCACCAACTGGAGGCGGCCCATCGAGAATTGGTGCGCCTGGACCGGGAAAAATCCCGTGGGACGTTACGCGCCACGCACGAACTCAAGGCGCCGTTCGCGGCCATCAAAAGCTATGTCTACACCCTGCGCGACGGATACTGCGGACCGTTGCCGGATAAGGCGCAGGAAGTCGTGATGCGCATCGGCGATCGGTGCGACCGCCTGATGGAGAAGATCACCGACATCATCCAGCTCTCCAATCTCAAGACATTGGAGGCCGAGGACGCCAAATTCGAAACGATGAGCCTTCGCGCGCTGACCGGTGACGTCGTGCGAGAGCTGATGCCGGAGGCCGAGGCGGCGGGCGTCTTGCTGAAGGAACCTTACCCGGTCGACGAGGTTTCCGACACCCACGAAATCGATACTTACGACGCGGACGGTCCGATCTGCGTTCCCGGTCCGACGCTGGTGCGCGCGTCGGCGGAAAATCTGCGGACGCTGATCTTGAACCTGGCGCGCAACGCCATTGCCTATTCGCCGGACGGCGGACGCGTGGATGTGTCGGTGATTCCCCGGGAACGCACGGTCACGCTGCGCGTTCGCGACCAGGGCATCGGCATCGCGCAAAAAGATCTGCCGCGAATATTCGAAGAACATTTCCGCTCGAACGAGGCGGTGCGCAAGGACCCGTCGGGCAACGGCATGGGCCTGGCGATCGTCAAGGAAGTCGCGCGGCTGCACGGCGCGTCCATCGAGGTGTCCAGCGAAATCGGTCGCGGGACGGAGTTCCTCGTGCATTTCGATGCGGCGCGCGAAACAAAGGGAGGTGGCGTCGATGGCGCGAATACTCATCGTGGATGACGACCTGGACATCATCGACAGCCTGCGCCTGATCCTGGAAGGCAACGGCCACGAGGTGCTGGTCAAGACGGACACGGAGCGCTTGAACGACGAGGTGCGTTCGACGTCGCCGGACCTGATTATCCTGGACGTGATGTTCCCGGAGGATTTTCAGGCCGGGTTCAAGGCGGCGCGACGGCTGCACAAGGATGCCGATCTGGCGCATGTGCCGATCCTCGTGCTCTCGGCGGTCAATCAGCGCAGCAATCTGTCGCTCAGCTTCTCCGAAAGCGACATCAGCGACGATTTCATGCCGGTGCAGGGTTTTCTGGAAAAACCGGTGGAGCCGCGTGTGCTGTTGGAGAAAATCAACGAAGTCCTACGCGGCGCGGCCTCCGACCACCCGGCTTGACCGATCCGCTAGGGCGAAGTACGGACACGCCGCGCCCGGGAACTTCCCGGCAGGCGGAATTGTCTTGATCGGGGATTCGCTCGGGACTAGGATACCGTCGTCCGAGTCGGACGCGGGGAGATCGATCGCGTGAACAAGCTTGTCGCCGTTATTATCGCGCTTCTCATCGCGCCGGCCATGGTCTGGGCCTGTCCGTGCGTCGGAAGTTGTGCGATGAAAACGATGCCGACGACTCCCGCCCATCACGCCTGTGCCGACAAACCCTGCCACGCTCATCACAGCTCGGATTCCAGTTCCAAACCGGCCGCCCCGGCGCGTTGCGACTGTGCCTACAAGCTCGCAAAGGTCGGCGCCACGGCGCAAGTCGCCGCCGCTCCGGCCATCGATACCGACACCGTTTTCGTCGCTCCGATGAATGTCGCGTGGGGAATCACGTTCCCGGCCGCATTCCCGTTCAGCATGCGCCCCGACCCGCCCCCGGAAAAATCCTTCGGGTATTTTCGAACCACCATCCTCCTCATTTGATCCTTTTCGGCCACATGCAGTTGTGACCGCATAGGGATTCGTGCGCCGTTTTTCGGCGTCCAAATGAGGAGAATTTTCGATGACAATTTGTCGTTTCGCCGGCGGGCGCTTGGCCCTCGCGGCGTTCGTGACGACGTGCCTTCTTATCGCTTTAACCGCGCCTCCGGCCACCGCCGCGGAGCCTGTCTGCGAGTCGGCCGACGCGGGCGGACTATGGACCCATCAGGAGGTCGAGGCCGCGCGTCGACTCATCGCCGCCATGCACGAGAAGGAGCGTCAGGGCGCGTCATGGGACAATCCCATGTTCTCGTTCATTTACGACAACATGCCCGTCGACGATCCCACCATGGGACAACACCCCATGAGCGGCCTGCAATTTCGACTCCGTCAGACGATTCCGCTGCCGGGCAAAAACGCGGCGCAAGTGGACGTGGCGCGCAATATGGGCGTCGAGGCGCGCTGGCAGTGCGAGGCGAAATTCATCGAACTCTCCGCATTGGCGGAACGAACGCGCTGGGAAATCGCCAAAGCGCGGCGCCTGCGGGAGATTGCCGTCGAACGGCGCGATTTCCTGCGACGCACCGTCGGCGCCGTCGAATCGGCGTGGCGGCAGGGGCAATCCAACAGCGTCATGACACTGCGCATGCAGGTGATGGCCGAAAAATTGACGGAAAAGATCGACGATCTGACAGCCCGCGAGGCGTCGCTCGTCGCCAATCTCAACGCGCTGCTGCAACGCCCCCTCGGCACGCCGATCGAGCCCCCCGCCCTCTCCGCCGCCGAACCCCCGTCGGAGGAATACGAAACACTCCTGCACGATATTCATCTGCATAGTCCGCATCATCAGCGCCTGCTCGCCTCGGTCGAAACGCAGCGCCTACAAGCGGCAAGTGCGGGGCGCAACGGTCTGCCGGACCCTTCATTGATCGTCGGCTATCGCATCCGCGACGAAATCCCCGGCATGGATGAGGGCGACGACTTTGTCTCCGCCGGCATTGAGTTTCCAATCCCCTTCAACTACGGCGCCCGATTTGCCTCCGCGAAACGGGAGGCGCTGTCCCGTGCCGAATCCTCGCAGGCCGCCCACGACGCGCTGATGGACAAGACCGAGGGCGATCTTTCGGCCCTTCTGACGCGGTGGCGTCGGGCCTACGACCGGGCGGGGCGATTGGCGTCCGCGCTGATTCCGAGGGCAACATCCGCCCTGGATGCCGCGACCGCCGAATATCGATCCGGCCGGGCGGGCCTTTCGGCGTTGGACGATCAGCAGGCCGAGCTTTCGGAACTACGGACGATGCTCGCCGAGGCTCAATTCGAAACCCACGACATGCAAATCCAACTCGCCGCCATGCGCGGTCGCGACGCGTCGGAGGTCGCCAAATGAATTCGTCGATGAATCCCCAATTCAAGACTGCCTTGTACTACCTCGTCGGCGCCGCGTTCCTCGCCGTGCTTGCCGTGGCCGTTTTCGAAAGCCCGAACTTGGGCGGCGATCCCAACGATGCCCCACAGACGGCCCATAAACACGACGACGCGGCCGCGACACTCTACACCTGCCCCATGCACCCCCAGATCATCCGCGACGAGGCGGGCCAGTGCCCCATCTGCGGCATGGACCTGGTGCCGGCCGGTGACGGCGACGCCGTACCGATGGGCGCGTCAAACGACGCCATCGCGATCGATCCGGTGGTTGTGCAAAACATGGCATTGCGAACGGCAGCGGCGCGGCGCGGGGAATATATCCGCAGTGTGCGCAGCTTCGGCGAGGTGGACGTGGCCGAGTCGGAAGTGGCCGTCGTGAATCTGCGTTACTCGGGCTGGGCCGAGCGCGTTTACGTGGACGAGACCGGCGTCGCGGTCAAACGCGGCCAGCCGTTGATGGCGGTGTATTCGCCGGAGTTGGGCGCGGCGCAGGAAGAGTATCTGTCGGCGGTGCGTGCCGATGGAGTGGACGGCGCGTTGGCGCGTTCGGCGCGGGAGAGGCTCGCGTCGTTGGGAATGGCGTCGTCGCTGATCGATAAGCTCCCGGGCAATGGCGAAGCGTACCGCCTCATCACCGTCTATGCCCCGGCGGCCGGTTACGTGCTGCACAAGAACGTCGTCGAAGGCGCGCGCGTCATGGCCGGGACGGACGCGTACCGCATCGGCGATCTGACGTCGATCTGGGTACGGGCCCAGGTCTATGAGCAGGACGCGCCGTCGGTGCATGTGGGGATGCCGGCGCGGATGTCGTTGTCGGGCAACCCCGATGAAAAATTCGACGGCGAAGTGGCGTTCGTCGATCCCGGCGTCGATCGCAAGACGCGAACGCTCGGCGTGCGTTTGGAGTTCGCCAATCCGGGCTTGGATCTGCGTCCCGGCATGACGGCCAACGTCGAGTTACAAGTCGAAAGCCGCGCGGACGCCTTGATGATTCCCACCGATGCCGTCATTCGCGGCGGCAAACGCTCGTTGGTCTTCGTGGATGTCGGTCGTGGTCGCTTCGAACCGCGCGAGGTCGTCGTCGGCCCGCGCGGCGACGAGGGGAACGTGCCGGTCACAAGCGGCGTGAAGGAAGGCGAGATGGTCGTCGTTTCCGGCCAGTTCCTGCTGGATTCGGAAAGCTCGCTACGGGAAGCGGCGCGCAAATTTCTCGACGCCGGACGCAAGCAATCGGAATCGGCCGGGAACGCGGCCTCCGACACCCACGCGACGCACGACCACGTCGACGACACCTACTGGACCTGCTCGATGCACCCCCAAATCATCCGCGACGAACCCGGTACGTGCCCGATTTGCGGCATGGATCTGGTCGAGCGCAAGCGCTAGGAGGCGGCCGTGATTGAAGCCATCATTCGCGCCAGCCTGCGCCAACCGCTCGTCGTATTGCTCGCGGTCGGGGCCGTCGTCGTGGGCGGCATCCTGGCGATTTTTCGCACACCGGTTGACGCGATCCCCGACCTGTCGGACGTGCAGGTCATCGTCTACACCCCGTTCGAGGGCCAAGGCCCCCGCGTCGTCGAGGACCAGGTCACTTACCCGCTGACCACCGCCATGCTCGCCGTTCCCGGCGCGCGGGACGTTCGCGGGTTTTCCAACTTCGGCTATTCGATGGTCTACGTGCTTTTCGAAGACGGCACGGATTTGTACTGGGCCCGCTCCCGCGTGTTGGAGGCGCTGGCCACGGCGCGCTCCCGCCTGCCCGAGGGGGTCAACCCCGCGCTCGGGCCGGACGCGACCGGCGTCGGCTGGGTGTATATGTACACGCTCACCTCCGACAACCATGACCTGTCCGAACTGCGTTCCATGCAGGACTGGTTCCTTCGTTTCGAGCTGATGAGTCTGCCCGGCGTGGCCGAAGTCGCCTCCGCCGGCGGATTCGTGCGCCAGTATCAGATCACCGTCGATCCCGAAAAGCTGCGCGCGTACGGGGTTTCCATCCCGAAGATCCGCATGGCTGTCGAACGCTCGAACACGGACGTGGGCGGCAGCACACTCGAAATGGGCGAAACGGAATTCATGATCCGAGGCAAGGGCTACATCCGAGGCACGAAGGACATCGAAGCGATCCCCGTCGCGTACGATCCGGCGACGCGCGTGCCGATCCTGCTCTCCCAAGTCGCGGACGTGCAGATCGGCCCGGCGATGCGTCGCGGCCTGGTGGAAATGGACGGACGCGGCGAAGTTGTCTCGGGCATTGTCGTGATGCGCTACGGCGAGAATGCGTTGGAGGTCATCCAAGCCGTCAAATCGCGCTTGGCCGAGCTGGCGAAGACGCTGCCCGAGGGCGTGGAGATCCACACCTCCTACGACCGTTCCGAATTGATCCTCGCGGCGATTGCCAATCTGAAGTGGACGCTCATCAAGGAGATCCTCGTCGTCGCGTTGATCTGCGTGATCTTCCTGCTGCATGTGCGATCGTCGCTGGTGGCGGTGTTGACGCTCCCGGTCGGCATCCTGGCGTCGTTCATCGTCATGCGCGCGTTCGGTCTGAACGCCAACATCATGAGCCTGGGCGGCATCGCGATCGCTCTGGGCGTGATGGTGGACGCGTCCATCGTCATGGTCGAGAACCTGCACAAACACAAGGAACGCGACCCGGACGCGCCCCACGACCGGCAGGTCCTCGACGCGGCCAAGGAAGTCGGCCCCGCCCTGTTCTGGTCGTTGGCGATCATTACCGTCAGCTTCCTTCCCGTCTTCGCGCTGGAGCGACAGGAGGGGCGGCTGTTCACCCCGCTGGCATCCACCAAGACCTTGGCGATGGCGGCGTCGTCCATCCTGGCGATCACGATGATTCCGGTGCTGATGAAGTTTTTCGTGCGTGGAAAAATGCGCCCGGAAAACAGGCACCCGATCAGCCGCGCCCTCATCCGCGCCTATCGACCGATCATCCACGGCGTCCTGCGACACCCGTGGGCGACCATCGGCGTCGCGGCCGTCATCCTCGTCGGGACGATCTATCCCGCCACGCGCCTGGGCAGCGAATTCATGCCTCCGCTTAACGAGAGCGTGCTGCTCTACATGCCGACCACGCCGCCGGGGCTGAGCACAACAAAGGCGCGCGAAATCCTGCAACAGACCGACAAGCTCATCGCCAAGCACCCGCAGGTCGCGCACGTGCTGGGCAAGGTCGGACGGGCGGAGACGGCCACGGACCCGGCGCCCATGTCGATGATCGAAACGACCGTCGTCCTGACACCGAAAGAGACGTGGCCGCCGGGCAAATCCATCGAAGACATCGCGCGGGAACTCGACGCCATGGTGCAATTCCCCGGGTTGACGAATTCTTGGACGATGCCGATCAAGACGCGCCTGGACATGCTCGCGACCGGCATCCGCACGCCCCTGGGCATCAAACTGATGGGCTCGGACCTGGACGTGCTCGCCGATCTGGGCGAACGCATCGAAGGCGCGCTGGGGGACCAGCCCGGCACGCGCTCGGTATACGCCGAACGGGCCACGGGCGGGCACTTCATCGACATCGACGTGGATCGCCTCGCGGCCGCGCAGCAGGGGCTGACGGTACGCGACGTGCTGGATACCGTGGGCACGGCCGTCGGCGGCATGACGATCACGCAGACCGTCGAGGGCTTGGCGCGATATCCGGTCAACTTGCGTTTTTCACGCGATTTTCGCGACGATCCGGAAGCGCTGGCGCGGTTGCCGATCTTCACGCCCGACGGCGGCACCGTGCCCCTGGGGCAGGTCGCGCGGGTGCGCCTGGTGGATGGTCCGCCGATGATTAAGAGCGAAAACGCACGGCAGAGCGTGTGGATTTACATCGACACGACGACCTCGGACCTGGGCGGTTACGTCGAGGCGGCCAAGGCGCGCATCGCCGAGAGTGTCGCGATTCCGACTGGCGTGTCGGTGCAATGGTCCGGCCAGTTCGAGGCCATGGCCCGCGTGCGACAGCGTCTGGCTCTTGTCGTCCCGGCGACGATCGTGCTGATCGCATTCCTTCTGTGGCTCCATTTCCGCAACGGCGTCGAAGTCTCGATCGTGCTGCTGACGCTCCCCTTCGCGCTGGTGGGCGGCATCTGGTGGATGTGGGCGGCGGACTACAACCTCTCGGTCGCGGTCGCCGTGGGCTTCATCAGCCTGGCGGGATTGGCGGCGGAAACAGGCGTGGTCATGCTCGTCTATCTGGACAATGCGTACCACGCCCATCGACGCGTGGGCGGGGAAATCGACATGGCGTCGCTCAAGGCGGCGATCACCGAAGGCGCGGTCGAGCGAGTGCGTCCGAAGGTGATGACGGTGGCGACGACGATGCTGGGGCTGGTGCCGGTCATGCTCGGCGACGAGACGGGAGCGCGCGTCATGAAGCGCATCGCGGCGCCGATGGTCGGCGGATTGGCGTCCTCGGCGATTCTGACGCTCGTCATCATTCCGGCGATCTATTTTTTGTGGAAGGCGCGATCGGTCGCGGAAGTGGAATAAGCGCGGCGATCAGCCCATATGCACCTTGCGCCACACTCGTGCGCCCAGACGGCCGAAGTGGCGTCCCAGATACGCCAGGTCGAAAGTCACGCGCCGGATCGCACCCGGCGCCGACTTTTCTCGACGGCTCGGCGCGGCCATGATGTCGTCAAACAGCGCCGTGTATTGCGCGGTCATTTTCGTCGCGTCGTCGTCATACGTCAGAACTTTTTCGCGCAACTCCGTCAGGCGTGCGGCGGCTTCGTCGAGTTTTTCCTCGAAGTTATCCAAGCGAAATCCCACGCCGTATTCAGCGCAATATTCGGGCGTCGACCCGCTCTCCAGATGCAGCACCGGCAGGCCGCACGCCATTGCCTCGACATAATGATTCCCGCCCGGTTCCAGGCGGGTCCCGGTGACGTAGAGGTGATGCTCGCGCAACGCGGCGGCCAACGTTGGCCCGGCAATCGGCTCGACGACTTCGACGTTGCGAAAGCGCGTCGCGATATTCACGTTGCCGATAAACGTCATCGAAAACCGCTCGCGAAATTCGGGGCGGTCCAGCAGGTTGTCGATGCGCTCGTAAATGTCGAAGCCCTTGAGGTAGTTGTCCGACCAATGGTGCGTGACCAATTTGATCGGCTCGCCGGGCGTCCATTCGGCGCGACCGTCGGCGTGAAATATCTCTCGGTCAGCACCATTGAGAATGACCGTATGGGGTCCGTCGTCGCGCATGCCTCGCTCGATGAAATGACCGCGCACCCAATCGCTGACGAAGACCGTGTGGTCGGCGATGCGATTCGCGGCCAGGACGGCGTTGTTGATGCCGATCAGCCGTCCGCGCTGCTCGTCGCACGTATTCACCCGATGCACCACGACGGTCGACGGATGATGAAAGACGTAGCGCTCGATCTGCTCCACGGTATACGCCGTCGAAAGCAAATTGCTTTGGGCATTGACGATGAGGATGAGATCCAATTCCGGCGCGAGCGTGCGGAGGACTTCGTGACCCGCCGCGACGAGCGCGCCTTCCAGCCCGTTGGCGAATTGATTGCCTCCGCCGTACGGGCCGAGGTTTTTCTTGATGTTGATGCTCACGCGCATTGTGGCGTTGAAATTAGCCGAACCGCCGAAAAGGGCAAGCGCCCTTTCAACCGAAGGCGATCTATGGTGTTATAGGGGCCGATTCGCCCATTTCCCCGCCATTCACCAAAGGAATGCATTCCCATGGTTTCCCGGTTCCGTTTTGCCGCATTGCTCTTTCTTCCTTTTGTTCTTCTTTTTGCCGCTCTCCTTCTGTTTGCCGGTTGTAAAAAAATGGGGCAGTCGCCCGATCAAACCACGCTGCAACGCATTCGTGAGACGGGGTCGGTGAAGGTCGCGTTCGCCAACGAAGCGCCGTACGCCTATCTGGACGAAACCACCGGCAAGCTTACCGGCGAAGCCCCGGAGATCACACGGCGCGTATTCGAATCGATGGGCATCGAGGACATCGAGGGCGTGCTGGTCGAATGGGGCGCGCTGATCCCCAGCCTGAAGGCCGGACGCGTGGATATGATCGCGGCGGGGATGTACGTGACGCCCGAGCGCTGCGAACAGATCGCGTTTTCCGAACCCACATACTGCGTCGGCGAGGCGTTTTTGGTGAAAAAGGGGAATCCAGCGAATCTGCACTCCTTCGAGGATGTCAAAGATAACGACAAGACCATACTCGGCGTCGTCTCGGGAACGGTCGAGGTGGGGTATGCGCAAAAAATCGGCGTACCGGACGAACGCATTATCCGATTCCCCGACAACGCCGCCGCGGCCGCGGGGGTCAAAGCCGGGCGGGTGGACGCCTTTGCGGGGACCAGTCTGACCGTGGGCGAACTGCTGCGCCGATTGAAGGACAAGGATCTGGAACAGGCCCGGCCGTTCACCAATCCCGTCATCGACGGCAAACCGACCAAAGGCTGCGGCGCGTTCGGTTTTCGCCAAGAGGACGACCAACTGCTGCAAAATTTCAACGAACATTTGGCCCTCTTTCTCGGCACGAACGAGCACAAGGAACTCGTGGAGATCTTCGGATTCGGCGAGGACGAACGGGCCGCCGACGTGACGACGCACGGCCTGTGCGCGAGCGGTCCGGGCGCGTAACGGCGTGTTCGATCTTTGGCCGACGCTGCTGTCGGGCGCGGGAATTACGGTCGCCGTCACGCTGGGCGCGGCGGTCGTGGCGCTCGTCGCGTCCTTCGGCGCCGGATTGACGATGCGGTCGCATTTCGCCCCGGCGCGGGCGCTGGCGTCGTCGTATATCGCGCTTTTTCGCGGCACGTCCGCCCTGGTCCAACTCTTCTGGGCTTACTTCGCACTGCCGTTTTTCGGGATCCGCATGGAAGCGATGACGGCGGGCATCCTGGTGCTCGGCCTTAACACGGGAGCGTACGGCGCGGAGGTGGTGCGCGGCGCGATCCAGGCCGTTCCTCGACAACAATATGATGCCGCGACCGTCCTTGGCTTCACCCGTCGCCAGACGATGCGCCACGTCATCCTCCCCCAAGCGGCGCCGGCGATGATCCCGCCGTTCGGCAACCTGGCGGTCGAGCTACTCAAAAACAGCGCTCTTGTCTCGTTGATCACCCTCGCCGACCTCACGTTTCAGGCCAAGGACGTCCTGCGCACGCAGTACCCCGCCCGCAGCCCCGAGATCTTCGCGATGCTCTTAATCAGTTATTTCGTGTTGGCTCAAGGCATCTCGTTCGGGATGCGTCGGCTGGAGGTGCGGCTAGCCCATGGGCGCGACCACGGGGGCGTGCACTGATGTGGGATTGGACGTTCGCGTGGGAAATCCTGCCGAAACTGGCGCGGGGATTCGTCGTAACGATGCAGGCGACGTTCGGCGGCTTTGCCATCGCGGCCGTGCTGGGTTTGATTTGGGCTCTGATGCGTCGATCGCGGGTACGGGCGGTGTCGACCGTGGCCGGCGGGATCGTGGAATTCGTCCGCTCGACACCGCTGCTGGTGCAGCTCTTCTTTCTCTACTACGCCCTCCCCGATTTCGGCCTGCGCATGTCGGCCCTGACGACCGGTGTGCTGGGCTTGGGCCTGCATTACAGCGCATACCTGGCCGAGATTTATCGCGCCGGGATCGACGGCGTTTCCAAGGGGCAATGGGAGGCCGCGTTTTCGCTCAACTTCAGCCGAGCCCAGACATGGATGCTCGTCATTCTGCCCCAGGCGATTCCACCGATCATTCCCGCCCTGGGCAATCGCCTGATCGCGTTGTTCAAGGAAACGCCTTTGCTGGCGGCGATTACCGTGATGGAAGTGCTGCTGACCGCGCGTGAAGTCGGCGACACGCATTTTAGTTATCTGGAGCCGTACACCGCCGTCGGGGTCTTTTTCCTGATCGCCAGCATCGTTTCCAACGTCTTCGTTCGCGCGTTGGAAAAGCGCTACGGCTCCGTCGCGGCGAGCGCGTAAACAACCACAAGGATCGACATGACCGAACCGACAAACGACCATTCCACCCCTCTTTTGGTGCGCGACCTGCAAAAGAATTTCGGCGATCTGCGAGTTCTGCGCGGCCTGTCGATGCGCGCGAATCGGGGCGAGACAGTCGCGATTATCGGCCCGAGCGGCTCGGGCAAGTCCACGCTGCTGCGTGTGCTGATGATGCTCGAAAAACCCGACGGCGGGCGCGTGGAAATCGACGGCCAAAGCGTCTGGACCATGCCCGGCGACGACCGCCCCGCCACCGAAGCGCACCTGCGTTCGATGCGAGGCAAGCTGGGGATCGTCTTCCAACATTTCAACCTCTTTCCCCACATGACCGTCCTGCGCAACCTCACCGAGGCCCCCGTGCGCGTACGCGGATTGTCGCGAAACGACGCCGAGGCGCTTGCCCGCAAACTGCTGGCGATGGTGGGATTGGAGGACAAGGCCGATGCCTACCCGGCGCAACTTTCCGGCGGGCAGAAGCAGCGCGTCGCGATCACCCGGGCATTGGCGATGGAACCGGAGATCATGCTGTTTGACGAGGTGACGTCGGCCCTGGACCCGGAACTGATCGGCGAGGTTTTGCAGACGCTGCGACGCATCGCGACGGACACGGACGTGACCATGCTGATCGTCACGCATCAAATGAACTTCGCCCGCGCCGCGGCGGACCGCGTGGTGTTCATCGACGAAGGCGTGGTCATCGAGGAAGGCGCGCCGAAGGAACTTTTCGGCCACCCGAAACAGGAACGCACCCAGCGATTCCTAGAGTCGGTCTTGGAATTCGGCTAGGTGCGTTCGACGGCTTTTCGCGTGCCGGCGTTTTAGGCGTTGGTCGAGTCGTGGGACGGAATCGGCATTGCGTCCTTTGCCCGCTCCGCGACTTGCTGCGCCCGTTCGGCGACATCTTGCGCTTGGTCGGCAACCTGCCGACGAAGCTCACGGCCGGACGACGGCGCAAAAAATAACCCCAGTCCGACGCCGACCAGCATCCCCGCGCCGAAGACACCCAGGGCGGGCAGCACGTAATCTTGCGGCGTGTTCCGGGTTTGCAGACCCAGGGAACGCAAAACATCGTCTCGATCGATTTCTCGAATGCTCATATTCTCCTCCTTTTCGATTTTGTTCGGCGGCCCCGGCGACCCTTGCCGGCCGAGCCCCGCCGCGTCGTTTTTCACAGTCGTTATCCGTCCATTGGCGGGAACAGCACGTCGGCCCCGTAGCGATGGATCGCGGTGCGCAGGCCGTAGCCGACGGCATGGCGAGCCAGCGTGGACGCCAGTCCTCCCGCCAGCACAAAGCCGATCCCCGCGGCGATTCCCAGCGTCCGATACGGATGATTCTCCAAATTGGAAAATACCGTCTCCCACGCGTCGTCCGCCATTTGATTCAGCGAATCGTGAAAATCCCGGGCGTTTTCCTTGACGGCGACGCCCTCGTCATACAGACGACGGGGGCTCGGCGGGGACGCCGGGGCTTTCTTCGTCGAGGATTTCGATGCCGCCTTCTTGCTCGCGGACGTCGACGTCTTTTTCGACTTGGCGGCGCCGGTCGCGCCGGATCCGTTTTTCTTGGATGGGGTCATGGAGTTGGTCGATCCTTTCCCGGTGGCGAGCGTTACCGCTTGGAGGCGATGCGTCCGACGAAATATCCGGCGGCCAAGGCCCCGGCGAGGGACGCAATCGGGTGCTCGTGGATAAAGCGGCGCGCGGTCTTATCGAACTCGGCGAGTGACTCCTGCGCTTGAGCGTAGCGTTCTTGGGCCAGCTCGGCATATTCGCGCATCGCGTCGTTGTCGTGATTGGCGGCTTGCCCGTTGCCGCGACTTTGTTTGGTTGTCGTCATCGTCGTACTCCCCAATAAAATCCCAGGATGAATGCACCGGCCAGGTAGGCCGTCGTGTTCCGTTCGAAGTGCCGTTGTGCCGACGACTTCACCATCGCCTTGGGATGCAATTCGTTGAGCGCCCGGTTCAGACGCCGACGGTTATACGCCGCCGATCGGCGCAATTCGCGCAGGCGCCGGTTTTCATCGGTGTTCATACATTGACTGCCCTTTCCATTCTCTCTTCGGCCCCGCGAACACGAACGACAAGGATCGCCGCGATCACCAGCAAGCCGAAACCGACAGCCGACAAAGTCCCCACGATTCCGAGAACGGGAATCAGCGCGAAGATCAACGCACCGATCCAAAGCAGCATTCCGAAGATCGCTATCGCACCGGCGAAGGCAAGACGCAGAGCCTTTCTCGCCTGGGCCTTCGCCTCGGTTCGTTTTTCCAAGAGATAGAGTTCCACCTGGTCGGCGACCAGGTTTCCGGTCGCGTCCAGGGCTTCGCGCAGAGCGTCCGCGACCGGTTCGGAAGGCGAGGCTGGCGCATTCGGCGTCGTCATCACGGGCGCCAACCTATCGCAGATAGCCCTGTCGATAAAGGGCGACCCTCGGTCATTTTTTGATTTCCGTAAGGACGTTTATGTTATTTGAGGTTTGTTTTTCGTTGCGGGTTCAACGTTTTCGGCGACGATATTTTCGCGCGACGGGTAACGGTAGCGGAATTAATTCTCGGAATTTTCGATGGGAGCGAGGTCGTAAAAACGACGAATTTCGACAACGCGACCGAGGATTTGCAATGCCTTGGCGTCCGGGTGGATGACGTCGAATTCCGGATTCGCCGGATGCAGTTCCGCCCGCTTCCCACGAAATCGCAGCCGCTTGATTGTCGCCTCGCCGTCAACCATGGCAACGACGATTTGCCCCGACTCGGCGGTCGGTTGACGACGAACAATCGCCAAATCGCCGGGGAAGATCCCCGCGTCGCGCATACTTTCTCCCCGCACGCGCAAAGCGAACAACTCCGTTTCTCCGCGCCCACGCGGCCTTTGCGTGAGGTAGCCTTCGGGTTGCTCGATCGCCTCCGTCAAAGCCCCGGCCTGGACATGGCCGATGACCGGAATGCGATTGGCGATTCGAGAAGCCGGACCGTCGGGGAGGCGAAAACCCCGAGCAATGCCCGCTTCCTTGAGCAGCCGCCCTTCCGCCACCAATTTGTCCAGGTGATACCGCGCCGAATCCGGCGAATGCAGCCCCAAGGCGCGCTGCACCTCGCGCACGGACGGCGCCCGGCCCATAAGAATGCCGTCACGTACGACTTGATACACCGCCTCTCGACGCATCGAGCGCTTGTCGGACGTTTCTGAATCGGATTTTTTCGTTTTGGTGACCAATGGCTTCGACTCCCTCCCTTTATACGTACATGCGTACGATGTCTTTTGCAACCGTCTATGCCGACCGCATTGCTTCTCGGATTAACTTGATCCGGGGCTGAAGGTTCCATGACGTCTCGGATGATGGAAAGCCGGGAGAAAGCAGAGACAAAAAAGCAGAGACAAAGATGTAAAGGAAATGTAAATCCGCTTGCCCAATTTGCGGCCGCCGATTATCCGTTGACGCGAGGGATGAATTTGATGGCCGGACCTCGGCGTTCGGCGATGGAGTTATTGAATGCGTCGATTCGATGGGAATGGGACCGACCGTGGCGAAATCCTCCCGGACGGCTCCCGCGAGAATAATATGGAGAATGAGACGGCATCGGAAAGTTCAGCCGCGCACGATCACGATCGCGGTTTGGCGTACGACCTACGCCTCATGGCCGTAAAATTCATGAAACGACGACGGTTTCTTCATTTGGCGGCGGGGGTGGGCTTCGCTTCGTTGACCGCGTCCCTCGCCTGCGGCGACGACGATGACGATGACGACGACGCCACCGGCGCCGCGACCGATGACGACGTTTCCGCGGACGATGACACCGCCGGCGACGACGACTCGGACGGATCCTGCTCGACGATTCCGGAGGAAACCGAAGGCCCCTACCCCGGTGACGGCTCCAACGGCCCGAATGCCTTGGAGGAATCGGGCGTGGTGCGCAGCGACATCCGCTCCGGCTTCGGCGACGCGAGCGGAACGGCGGCGGGCGTTTTGACGACGCTGACGTTGACGCTGGTCGACACCAATAACGATTGCGCCCCGTTGTCGGGCTATGCCGTCTATCTCTGGCACTGCGACAGCGAGGGGCGATATTCCCTCTACGATCTGCCGTCCCAGAATTACCTGCGTGGCGTGCAGGTCTCGGACGACAACGGCCGACTCACGTTCACGACCATCTTTCCGGGCTGTTACGCCGGCCGTTGGCCGCATATGCATTTCGAGATCTATCCCAGCCTCGCCGTGGCCACCTCCGCCGCCAACAAAATCGCCACCTCCCAGCTTGCCTTGCCGGAAAGCGCGTGCAACGAGGTCTACGCCGAATCGGATTACGACTCCAGCGCGGCGAATCTGGCGGTGACGTCACTGGCGTCGGATACGGTCTTTAACGACGGAGTCGAATCGCAGATGGCGAGTGTTTCCGGAACAGTCGCCGGGGGGTTGACCGCCACGTTGACGGTCGGCGTCAGCGCCTAGCGCAATCCGTCAGGAATCGTCCCGGTCCTCCTCCGGCGGCGGAATATCGGCGCTCATCGCCTCCTGCGCCAGCTTGCCCGGCGGGTATTCCTTGACCCACAGATCGCGCTGGGGGAACGGAATCGTGACACCCTCGTCGCGGAAGCGGTCGTCCACGCGCTTGTTCATCTCGCTGACGATCAGGAAGCGGTCGCGAACGTTCATCGTCCAAAACAGCAGATCGAAGTTCAGCGACGAGTCGGCGAACTCCTTGAAATACACGACCGGCTCCGGCCGGGAAAGCACGTAGCGATGCTCCTTGGCCACTTCGAGCAGGATGCGCTCCACCTTTTTCACGTCCGACCCGTACGCCACCCCGACCGGCAGATGCAGTCGCACGCGATGGTCCGCGTAGGTCCAGTTCACCACCTGCTCGGAAATGAAATTGCTGTTGGGGATGATGACCGAAATGTTGTCCCGAGTGCGCAGCTTGGTGACGCGCACGCTGATGTCCTGGACGCGCCCTTCCAAGTCGCCGACCGTCACCCAGTCGCCCTTCTTGATCGGCCGCTCGAACAGGATGATGAAACCGCTGATGAAATTCGTCGCGATTTTCTGCAAGCCGAAACCGATGCCGATACCGACGATACCGAGCAGGACCGCGAAGGTCTCCAGGCCGATGCCGATGAATTCCAAACCGATGGACAGGCCGATAAAAAGCACCAGGTACCGAACGACCGAGGAGATCGCGTGGCGTACGCCTTCGTCCCATTCGAAAAAACTGAAGACCTGGCGCTGTAAGAACGCCTTGATGAGACGGCCGACGATGCCGATGACCATGATGACGCTGGTGAGCTTGAGGATGGCGATGGGCGTGACCGGGGTTTTGCCGAAGACGAATAATGTCTCGTCCTTGAGGCGCACCAGGCGGTCCCAACCCAGGTCGTAGTCCCACAGATACTGCCCCGCCAGCCAGGCGGCGAAAGAGAAAATCAGAAACAGGCAGATGATGTAAAACAGGAACGTCAGCGTGCGCAGGATGCCCTGGGCCGTGGCCATGAAACCCATCTGTTCGTCGATCGCCAGTTCCTTGCCCTTGGATTGGGGGCGCGCGAACTTGGCGAGAAAGAGCATGCCTCGGCTCACGCCGTAGCTGACGAAACCGGCCACGAACACCAGCAGAATCGACGCCAGCGTTCGCAGCAGATACCAGCCGATGCCCCGAGATTCGCGCTGCGTCTCGTCCAGGTGGTAACGTACGATCGTCGCCAGGCGCTGCTCCAACTCGAGCAGGTTTTTCTGCTTGGCGTAGTAGCCGATCATCCGGTTCAGGTAGTCCTGAGCCTGATCCTGCAGACGCAGCGCCGAGCCGGTCAGATCCTCCTCGGAAAATTGGCCGAGCTGCTGCGTGCGGGCTTCGCGACGGCGGGAGATTTCCTCCTGGCGCGCGGCCATGCGATCCGGGGCCAACACCGGCGCGAAGTTGGCGAGGTAATCTTCCTTCGGCGGTCGTCCGGCCTGCGTTTGGAACAGGGCGAGATAGGACTCGAAACGGAAGCGATTGGCCTCGCGACGCATCTCGTGAAAGGCCAACTGTTCCTGACGCATCGCGATGCCCAGGCGCCGGACGCTCTCCGGCGTCAGCTTGGATTCGTCGATCTCGGTCGAATCATCATCCAGGGCCTTGTTGCGCATGCGAAACAGACGGCTGCGCACCTTTTCAATGTCGTCCTCGATGCGCGAACGCTGATCCTCGTATTCCTTTTTTTGCTCCTCCAGGTCCGACGACGTGATCCGCACCCGCGCGACACGATCGAAGAACTCCTTCTCCATCATGTTCGCGTGCTGCTCTTTTTCGATCACCTCGAGCTTGGCGACCCGTTGGCGCGTTTTGGCGACCTCGGCCTGCCGCTCCCGCCAGACCATCGCCAGCGCCGCCAGCCGATCGCGGGCTTCGTCGTGCTCGGACTGGATTTGGCGAGCGCGCTCGTAGGATTCCACCACCGACGGGCGAGCGTCCTCGGACAGGGCCTTGGAAAGATCCGTCGATTCGGCGTTGTCTTCGTCGACCTTGTCGGGAACGAAACTCGTTTCTTCCCGAGTCAGGGCGCTTTCCTTGGAGCGCGCCAAGGCCAGGTCCATGCGGAAGACAGCGTATTCATCAGCATACTTGATCGCGTCGGCGAGGCTGATTTTCTTTTGCGTGGCGGGATCGGGGGCTTCCTTGGCGGCTTCGACGCGCATTTTCTGAAAGACGTCGGTGATTTCGTCGGCCAACTCGACGCCGTGGGAGATAAGCTGCATCTCTTCGGTGCGCAGCGCGGTGAGTTGGCGATAGCGGTCGGCCAGCTCGTTGAGCGTCGCGACGAGGCGTTGGAGTTGAGCCGCCAAGGCGGGATGGACGCGGGAGCCTTGAGCCTTCGCCTTGGCCAGTTCCTTTCGGACCTCGTCCAGGCGTGTGATGGTCTCTTCGCGCTTTTGTCGCCATTCGTCGGCTTTTTCGGCGGAGGCCGCCAGCTCCTGCTGGCGCGTCAGGAGAGTCTGCTTTTCCCCCGCGACCAAGGCGCCCAAGTCCCCGGTTGTGAGCAGGTTCTCCAACCCGCCGCCACCGGCCAGATCCAGCAACGACGGCAACTGGGCATGCCCAACGACGGGAAGCGCGACGAACGCCGATATCGCCGCGAAGACGACGAACAACGCCCCTTGACGGCGCGCGAAAAGACGTGCTCGACGAAAGGGGTTTGCGTTCAACCGTTGGCTCCTGACGGGAAAGACTCGCCAAAACCTAGCAGGCCAAACGGCGGTTAGGCAAGCAACGCGCCGCCTTCGGCGGCTGGATGGGGACGTTCGACTAGGGTGCGTTACCCGCCTCGGGCGGCGGGTTGCCGTCCTCGGTTTGACACAGGCCGTCGTCCCCGCAGACCAGACCCGCTTCGCACTCGCCGTCCACGCGGCAGTCCGGAGCGCACAGGCCCGTATCCTCCACGCACACCGCCGTGTCGCCGCAGGACGAGAGCCGGCAATCGGGCACGCATGCGCCGGTATCGGTCGTGCAGGCATAGCCGTCGCGGCAGTCATCGGTCGTGTCGCAGGCGGCGTGGCACAGGCCCTCGCCCGCCCCGGCGTCCTGACAGACCGCGTCTCCGGGGCAGGACCCGGCGCAGTATTGCGTGCAGATGCCGCCGGTGAAGCCGGTAAATTCGTCGTAGCGTTCCTCCTGAATGCACAGCCCGGAGTCACATTCGTCCTTCTCGTCGCAGGGCGCGCCGATGGGGTCGTTGCCGGAACTTTCGTCACAAGCGGTGACGGCGACGATCAACAACGCGGCGATGATGAGCAGGCGCGGCATTCTAGAGCGACTCCAATCCCGTGCGGGCGCTCAGGTTGTCGGCGCGAATGGTCAGCACTTCGTTGAAGGCGGCGCGGGCGTCCTCCTTGCGGCCCATCTTGAGGTAGGTCCATCCCAGGCCGAGGGTCATCTCGTACTCGCTGGGATAGGCCGCGAGCACGGCTTTGTACTGGCGCTCGGCCTCGGCGTACTTGCCTTGGGCGTAGTAGATGTAGGCCAGGCGGCTACCGGCATAATAATTCGTCGGAGCCTTGGCGTTGAGGTCCTCGGCGATGGACTGGGCCTTGCTCCAATTCTCCGCGGCCATCAACGGCAACAGCAGCGCCAGGCGCGGTTCGATCGCGCCGGATTTCAGACTCGCCGCCTTCTCGTAAAACTTCACCGAATTGTCGTAGCTGCCCTTGAGGTAATAAAGCCACGCGGCCCGATAGTTGGCGATGTACTGGTTGGGCGACAGGCGCAGGATCTTGAGGACGTCGGCCAACGACTGGTCGATCTGCCCCGCCGTTTCTTTTTCGTAAGACGACGAAAACAAACTCGCGATCTGTTCGTCACCCGCCGTCGCCAGGCCGCCGCCTGTCAGAAAAGCCGCCAGCACAAAGGCCGCCAGAAATCGATGCGCGTTCATGATGGATCCTCCAACTTCCGCAAAATCTTTCTCGTCAAAATCTTCCACGCCCCTCATGGGGCGCTAAAAACCAAGGCTCGTTCCCAGGGTCCAGCCGATGACGGTGAAGTCGTGATCGAGTTCGTACTGCTCGGACCCGTACTTCTGATGGGCGGAGGCGTAGATCCGCCACGCCGGCAGCGGACGCACGCCGACGCCGCCGTCGATCTGCCCGACAAACAGGTCGGCGCTGGACCACACCGATAATCCGCCCAGGTCGACCGCGTAGCGCTGCTCGCCGGTGAATCCCGCCGCGTAAAAGTCCAGCCAAGGCAGCGCCTGCCAATCCACCCGCCCCATCGCGGAGATCACGGTCTCGGCGTCGACGGTGGCGGGTTCCGGCAATTCCACATCCCGCTCGCCGACGGAGATCACACGGGGCCCGGCGGTTAACGTCAGCCCGGCGATCGGCGAATAATGGCCGAGCAGCGTGCCTTGCAGGACGGTGAAGCCGTCGTAACCCGTCGCCGCCGCTTCCGCGTGGAGGCCCCAACGGGTGGTGCGATAGCCGCCGCCCAGCACGCCGACCGGCGCGTCGCCCAGGACATCGTCATTGGTAAATACGTAGCCCGCGGACCCGTCCACCGACCATTCGCCCCAGGCGTACCATCCGCCGAGAACCGGCACGGTCTGCGTGAAATCGTCTTCCTGGTAGCGCATCGTCGTGTCGGATTGCGCCACGCCGAACCACCCGCCGTAGAGACCGGGCTGCGTTACGCTGACGGTACCGGTCAGGGAGATCGTGTCGCTCAGGTTCCACGGATCGGAATAGGTCCACATCCCGCCCCAGGCCTCGGCGGCGTAAATCGTCTCCTCCGACGGTTCCGGTGGGGACGGATGCAGGCACTCGGTCACGCGCGGGTCGTTCGGCAACACCTTCGCCGCCCGCTCGCACAACTCGTCGGCCGCGCCGGTTCGCCCCTGCCGCAAACGTACATAGCCCAGGCCCAGCAGCGCCTCACCGTCCTCCGGCTTGGCCTGGAGCGCCGCCTGGTAGTGCATCGCCGCTTGGGGCAGATCGTCGAGCATCATCGCCGCGTACCCGCCGCGCACGTGGGCCCAATAGTTGCCCTCGTCCCGCGCATTCGCTTCACCGCCGTACGCCAGCACGAGGCGCCACTGGGCGTGCTCGGCCGCCATTGTCTGCAATCCCAACCATGGGTCGGCGCAGGTCTCGCATTGGCGGGCGGCGTCGCGATAGTACAGCTCCGCTCGATTGACGTCGCCGCATTGCCGATTCAGCCACGCCCGACGCAGCGAAATCGCATAGCTTTGCGTTCCTGCGGCGAGGTCGTCGATCACCGCGAGCGCTTCCTCGCAACGCCCCGCCTCTTCCAGGAGCAGCGAGCGTTGAAATTGGGCGTCGGGGGCCATCTCCTGGGCCCGGGCCAAGGCCAACAGGGCAATGAACAACCAGAACGCAAGGGCCAGCAAAAACGGGAGTTGTCGCGACATCATGAAATCAAATCCGCTTGGCAAATCAGGTGATCGTTGCGATAGGCGCGAATGGCGACCGGTCCCATATCCGGGATGCAGTGCACCTCGATGCGCTCGGGCACGGCGCGGTCCACGGTGAACGGCAGGTCGCTGTTGATTTCCAGGTGCGTCGTGACGACGAGACCGTGCTCGGCCCACCGCATCGACGAGTGGGAGCGCATGCGCACCAGTTCGCGAACGGGCAGAAACAGGTCGCGCAGCAGATTCGCCGCCGGGTTGAGAAACGCGGCCGCGCTCAGGTTGTCGCTCCATGTCAGGTCGTGATCCTTCGCAAACGGCACACGAGGCAAGCCCAGGTAAAGTAGTCCCAACAGGCGACGGCTCGCGCCCTCATATTCCAACGCCGTCATGTAGGCGTCGTCGGCGTAGAAGCTCAGGCTCGCCGCCTGTCCCCGCTTGCGTTTTTCGACAATCTTGCGCGCGCCCAAGGGGTCGATCCGGCTCTCCCATGTTTCCTCGAAACGCTCGGCGCCCCGGGAGACGGCCCACGTCCACTCCCGTCCCGGCGCCAGGGTCACGGCGCGGCGGACGTTTTCGTCGGTTGCCAGGGGCACGACTTCCTGCCCCAGGTCGGGCACGCCGTGCGTCACGTACTGTTTGCCGTGGCCGTTTTCGACGACGTAATGCAGGAACTCGCCCTTGAGGGTCGGCGCGCCGATCTCCGGCGAAGCCTGCAACTGATAGTGCAAGTGGGGAATGGGAGAGCGGCCCGAGTTGCCCAGCTTGCCGAGGATTTGCCCGCGCACGACCGGCTGCCCTTCGGCAACGGCGATGGAGCCTTTCTTAAGGTGGCAGAGCGCCGAGTACACCTGCCCCGAATGCCAGAGGATGACCAGATTGCCCCAATTGTTCGCGGTGTCCACCTCGCCGACCGGGTTATCCTCGATGGCGTCCACCACCCGCACCACCTTGCCGTCGGCGGGGGCGTAAACCGGCGCGTCGTACGCATAGAAGTCGTCGGGCGTCGTGCCGCCGTTGCGGTGTTTCTTGCCTTTCTCATCGTCCACTTCGAAGTCCCACGCGTGGGCCCAGGCGCCCTGGTGCGTGTGCTCGCCGTCGGGGCCTTGGGAAATCATCCATCGCCCGCTGACCGGCAGGTACACCACCGGCACCGCCGGGTCGGGATAACGTTCGTGGCGATAGCGCGCGCGATTCAGGTTCGACTCGGGCGTCTCCCACTCGCCGTTGACCAGTTCCAGCGCGCCCTTGCCCGTGCGCACCATGACGACGAAGAGCATGAGCTGGGTGGCGAGGATGAACGGCATGGCGAGCACCGGCAGTTGATACGGCCCGAGCAGCGCCAGCATTCCGGCGGCGAGCATGGCGGCCAGGGCCCCGGCCATGATGCTGTACACGATCGACGAGACCGACAGTACGATGCCCATGCCGCCCACCGCCACGGCGGCGAGGATGAAATTGAAGCCGATCAGATGGCTCGACAGGTCGACGGCGCTGCCGCCCATGGCGCTGTAGACGATCCACCCGCCGGCGAACCCGAACATGGACAACAGCACCGCCCAGCGGGAGAAGATCAGCAACCCGAGGAAGACCAACAGGCCGGAGGCCACGCTGAGTTGGAAAAACGCGGCGCCCAGGGAGCGCAGATAGAGTTCCACGCCGGCCGGCAGTAATCCCGCGCCCCAGTGCGTGACGAGGATCGGTTCCAGGGCGAATTCGGCTTCGGAGAATCGTCGCGTCGCCAACAGCGCCGCCCAGACCGCGAAGACGAACGGGGTGCTCAGAACCGGGACACCGATGTAGCGCGTGGTCAAATAATGCAAGACCGCGCCGACGACGACCGAAAAGAAGACGGCCAGCACCAGGAAGCCGACCATCGGCACGGTGAGGTTGTAGTAAAGCCCGATCGCCAGGCCGACCAGCAGACCGTTGAAGCCGAAGAAGCCCCGGTCGATCAAGTCCTTGGGCTGCCCCAACCAGCGGGCGATCAGATCCGCCGCTATCAAGCCGATGAGGCCGGACAGTCCCTGCAACGGCGCCAGGAACGTGGCCGCCGCGAAGAGGAAGCCGACCCATGGGCTCTTGGCGAAGTAGACCTGGGCGTAGGGACGCAGGAGCGTCGCGGCGACGCGCTTGGCTCCCTGCACCCCCGCGCCGGTCCAGGGTTTGTTATCCGACAACGCGAACATGTCGTTTCTCCACGAAACGCTCGGGCAGTTGTTCCGGGCCCTTGATGTCGTCCACGCACTCGGCGCGACGAATCACGTCCACCTCGCCCTGCTCGCCGATGAGCACGACCGGCGGACGCAGACGAATGAACTGCATCCATTGGGTGACGTTGTACGCCCCGACCGGCCGGATCACCAGCGCGTCCCCCGCGGACAGGGGCGGCAACGACACGGACGGACGGACCACGTCGATATTCATGCACAACGGACCGTAGATGACCGTATCTTCGGGCATTCCGCCCTTGTCGTGAACCGGCAGGATGTCGTGACGATACCAGAACGAGGTGAACAGCGTATTCACGCCCGCGTCCACGATCACCGCGCGGCGGCCGTCGGCCAGGCGCTTGTTGCCCACCACGCGAGTGATCATCGTACCCGCGTCGTCGATGAGCGCCCGGCCGGATTCGATGAACAGGGTCGGCAACTCGTCGGTCGGGAATCCGGCGCCCAGCAGGGCATCGCAGATGGCGGCGGCGTAGTCGTCGATCGGCGGCGTACTGTCGGTGCCGGGGGCATACTGCTCGTGGAGCGTCGAACGGGAGGGCAAGCCGCCGCCCAGGTCGATGTAGGAGATGACCTCGCCCGTCTCGCGCTTGATGCGCTTGGCCAGTTCCGCCAGCTTGCTCGCGGCGCGGCCGTAGGCCTGGGGATCGAGGATGAAGGTGCCGATGTGGCTGTGCAGCCCGGCGATCTTCAGCTTGCCGCCCGAATGCATCCGCATCACGGCGTTGAAGGCTTCCCCGGCGTCCAGGTTGAAGCCGAAGCGGTCCCAGCGGGGGTAGATCCCCGTGTCCATGTTCACGCGGATCGCGACGGGCACCGGCTCGTCGAATTCCTTGGCGACCTGTTCGGCCATGTACAACTCGTCGTAATGATCGATGTGGACATGGGCGCCTTCCTTGAACGCGCGGCGCAGGGCTTCCTCGGTCTTGAGCGGACCGTTGAACAGGATCTGGTTTCCGGGCACGCCCAGGCGGCGGGCCATGTCGTACTCCATATCCGAGACGACTTCGGCCCACGAACCTTCCTGGTGATAGATGCGGCAAATCGCGTCAATGTAGTTCGTCTTGTACGACCAGGCGAACTGCACCTTGGGATAGCGGATGGAAAACGCCCGATGGGCTTGGCGATAGCGCTCGCGAATGGTGCGTTCGGAGAACACGAACAAGGGCGAGCCGTATTTCTCCATCAGTTCTTCCACCGGCACGCCGTCGATGCGCTCCATGGACGCGCGGCGGGTAGGTCGCCCGAATTTCTGGGACAGGCCGCCTTGGTGGCGAATGATTGTCGGTTTTTGGTACGTCGCTTTGGTCACGGTGACACCTCCGCCGCCCGGTGGATCTCACCGGTCATCTGTAGGGTTTCAAAATCCGAAAGTCGGCAAATTCGATCAAAGGAATGGCGCAGGAACATCACGCCGGGGGCCGCCGGGTCGAAGGGGGCGAGGCTTTCGCCCATCGCCAACTGCACCGTGGCCCAGGGGAGGTTGCGTCCGGCGCCGACGGTCAAGTAGACCCAGGCGGGGAAGCGGGGGTTGATTTCCAGCAGGTAGAGCTTGCCGCCCTTGGCGCGCATCACCTCCATCTCGCAGGGGCCGCGCCACTTGAGCTTGGCCATGGTGTCGCGCACGAAGGCGTCGAGCTTGGCGTCGCGGATGGTGATGCCGCCCCAGGCCTTGCCCTTGTCGGTGAGCTGCATCTTGCGCATGGCGACAGATCCGACCAGGCCGCCCTGCCCGTCGCCCAGGGCCGTCACGCAGAACTCCTCGCCGTCCACGTACTCCTGCACGATCACCGGCGCCCCCCACTGGGCCCGCACCTGGTAGAAAAGGCGCTCCACGTCCATGCGCGAGTAGGCGATGTGGGCGTCGTAGAACTGGCCCTTGACCATGACGGGATACTTCAGGTTCTCGTCCAGGTTGGCGAGTTGCGTCGGGCTGGTGACGGTGAAGGTCTCGGGCGTCACGATTTTCAAATCGTTGCGCAACTTGGGAAAGTTCGCCTTGGAACGCAGCCCAAGCTGGCCCTCGTCGGGAATGAACATGCGGATGCCCATTTCCCGAAGCTGATCGGCCATGCGCACGTACGCCGGCAGTTCGGCGTCCAGGCACGGGATGAGCACGTCGATGGGCGTGCGCTCGTGGATGTAGGCCAGGCGCTCGAAGACCGCGGTCATGCCCTGGGAGGGATACGGCATCAGGTAGACTTCGTCGGCCACCTGATCCATGAAGATCCCCGGGTCCAGCGCGTCGTAGGCCAGGCCCACGATGCGGCAGTCGCCCAGGGCGCCTTCGCGGATCGCCCGGATGACCGGGACGCCCGGTCCGGGGTTGTCGGTGGCGTTCAAGCCGGTGACGGCGATGGTCAGGCTCATTGGACACCTCCCAATTCCTCGGCCTCGTCCTCGAACAGCCGCAAATCCGCCAGTCGCAGCAGGAACTGCTCCACATCCCGCTCTGCTTCGGCCACGGTGACGTCGAACGCCTCGATGAGCGCGTCGGGCAGCTCGTCGGACGGCGTGCCGTCGATCATGCGTCGCAGCAGGTAGGTGCCGGTGGCGTTCAGGCCGTAGGTGGCGCCGTTTCGGGAGTCGAATAGGAATCCGTTGTCGCTTAAGGCGAGGTGCGCAGTGTTCTTCAAGATGTCCATGGGGCCGCTCCTTCCTCACGATCCGCCGTCAAGGGATCGATTCGTTTCATCGTCACGGGAAGGACGATAGCCCCGGCCTGTAAAGGAGATGTGGAAACGGCGCCGGGAATTGTAAAGGGAATGTAAAATTTGGTGAAATTCGACCGTTCGCGGCTAAATTTCGGCGGCTTGCCCGCTTTTCGGCCCGCCGGATATGATGTCGGCAAAGGAGATCTCCCTATGGCCCCCGGCGAGACGGCAAATTCCGATGCCCCCATGCGCGTGCTGGTGATCGACGACGATCGCAAACTCTGCGGACTGATTCAGGAATATCTGGAGCCGTTGGGCTACAAAGTCACCCTGACGCACACCGGCCCGGACGGTCTGGAAGCGGCCAAAAGCGGCGAGTTCGACGTGGCGATCCTGGACGTGATGCTCCCCGGCATGGACGGATTCGACGTGCTCAAGGAGCTGCGCAAGGACTCGGACCTGCCGGTTTTGATGCTCACGTCCCGAGGCGACGAGACCGACCGCATCGTGGGCCTGGAAATCGGCGCCGACGACTACGTGCCCAAGACGTTCTCCACCCGCGAACTGCTGGCCCGCCTGCGCGCCGTCACGCGGCGGGCCGGACGGCAAGGCGAGCGCTCCGCCGCCAAATCGGACGATGTCGAGACGATCCACGTCGGCCCTCTGCGCGTGGAGACGGCGTCTCGCACCGCGTACATCCATGAGGCGTTGGTGGAGTTGACGCCGCTGGAATACGAACTGCTCGTCGCCCTCTCCCGCGCTGTCGGACGGGTGCTGTCGCGAGATCAGTTGATGGACAAAATCGCCGGGCGGGAATACGACGTGTTCGACCGGTCCATCGACGTGCATGTCTCCAGCCTGCGACGCAAACTCGGCGACGATCCCAAGAGCCCGCGCTACATCAAGACGGTGCGTTCGGTGGGGTATATGTTCCTCTCTCCCGACGATCGCGACGCATGATCGGTCCGCGCCGCCTCTTCACCCGCATCCTCATCTGGTTTTTCCTGAGCCTCGTCGTTTTGGCCGGGGCCTTGTTCGGCCTGTTCAATCTGCGCGTCCGCCTCGACCCGGGCTCGGTTTTCCCGGACCGCTACGGCCTGGGCACCACCGTGGTCGCCACCGAGATCGCCCAGGAACTGTCGACCACCTATCGGGGCCGCTGGAACGAAGTCCTCGACCGCTACAACGCCCTGCACAAGGTTCGTTTCATTCTGTCGTCCAACGACGGACAGATCCTTGCAGGGCCCGACGGCATGGTCCCCACCGCCGTACGGGACAAGGTCATCGCCTCCGCCACGGACAACCGCCCCGGCACCTCGCCGTTCGGCATCGTCTTCAGCTTACGCACCACCAAACCGACGCGCTTCTGGGTCGGAGTCCGTGTGCAGCTTTTCATGGGGCAGTCGCGGGCGCCGATCCGGGCGACGATGCTGGCGGTCTCGGCGTCACCGTCGGGCGGCGGGTTGTTTTTCGATCCCAAACCGATCCTGGCGATTATCGTCGTGGTCGCGGTGCTCTCCACCTTGCTGTGGTTGCCGATGGTCCGCAGCATCACCGCGCCCCTGCGTCGCATCGCCAACGCCGCGGAGCAGATCGCCAGCGGGCGCTTCGATGTGACCCTCTCGGAAACTCGGGAGGACGAAATCGGCCAGCTTTCCCGCTCCATCAACTCCATGGCCCGCCGGTTGGACAAGCTGGTCAGCGGCCAGAAGCGATTCCTGGGCGACGTGGCCCACGAGCTGGCCTCGCCGGTGGCGCGCATCAAGCTGGGGCTCGGCATTCTGGAAAACAAGGTGGGCGAGGATGCGCGCGGGCGCGTGCAGGACGTGATCGAGGAAGCCGAACAGATGTCGCGCCTGGTCGACGAATTGCTGCATTTTTCGCGGGCGGAAGCGAACCTGAACAGCGAGCGGCGCGAGGCGGTGCCTTTGGCCGAATTGGCGCGTCGCGAGGCGGTCTACGAAGTCACCGAAGGCAATGACCTGACGATCGAAATCGACGAATCGGCGCAGGTGCTGGCCGACCGTAAGTTGCTGGCGCGGGCGATCCGCAACGTGGTGCGCAACGCGGTCCGCTACGCCGGGGCCGACAGCGCGATCACGCTGACGTCATCCCGCGACGGCGACCGGGTGGAATTGACGATTCGCGACAGCGGGCCGGGCGTCCCCGAGGAAGAGATCGACCGCATCTTCGAGCCGTTCTATCGGCCGGATCAGGCGCGCGGCCGGGAGACCGGCGGAACGGGCCTGGGGTTGGCGATCGTCAAAAGTTGCATCGAGGCTTGCGGGGGACGGCTGCGGGCGCGAAATCACCCGGACGGCGGCTTCGAGGTCACATTCGATTTAGAAGCCGCCTAGTGCCGTAGCCTTGGCGAAGGCTGGTCAGCAAGCGGCTGCCCACGGGGTTTCAAAAGTCCCAACACGCAATTCCATCAAAGCGTCATCGCAAGAACGCCCAAAAATTTACTTCTTATCCGGCTTATGGGACGGCACGGACACCGGCGTCGGCGCGGGTGTCGGGACCGCGGTCGCCTCGGGGGCGCCTTCCGGCGCGGGGGCGAAGTCGGCCAATTCCAGTTTGAACTTGTCCGTATGGTGGCCGCCGGCGGTGACGATGACGGTCATGGGCTGGGGCTTGCCGTACTTGAATTGGAAATTGCCTTCGTCGTCGGTCTTGCCGGTGAGCATCGTTTCCCCGGCCGCGTCCAGCACGGTCACATCCGCGTTTTTCACCTTGCCGCCGGAACTGAAATAGGCCGACACGTTCACGAAGGGCCCGTCCACCTCCGCCCAAACGCCGACCCCATGAGCCGAGGCCGTCGACGCCGCGAAAAAGAACGCGACCACAACGAGCGCGAACGCGCCCCAAACATTTCGAAGCGAATGCATGCTCCGTACTCCTATATCAGCTATGTCAGATCGACTATTGCGTCTCGATTACTGCATCTCGACGGTGTTGACCCACATGACCGCGCCGATCTCCACCGGCTTGTCCTCGCCGGACGGGTCAGGCAGCTTGAAGGACGCCTCTTCCAGCGCCGCGAAGCCCCACCACCCGGCTTTGGGCATGGCGTAGGTGAACACGCCGTTCTCGTCGGCCTTGACGACCTGGATGTTGAACACCTCGCCCGGCGACTTCACGCCGGTGGTGTTGTCGTAGGACACCTCGATTTCGGCGTTCGGCACCGGCTTGCCGTCCATCAGAACCTGGCCGGTGAAGACGTTGCCCGCCCACAGGCCGTAGGGGCGCGTCAGCGGCTTGATCTCGATGGGGAAGCCGACCATCTCGTCCCAGCCCTCTTCCAGGCCGTACGCCTGCACCACCGACTTGGTGTAGTGGATGATGTGCTTGTCCTCGGCGGGCTCCCAGTACGACGCGGGCTCGCAGTAAAAGACATAGTCGCCCGGCTTCTTAAGCTGATACTGGGCCACGTAGGTACGGGCGTCGCCTTTCTTTGCCACGGCGAGGGAGCCGAGCAGGTCGGTCTTCTTGCCCCCGGCGAGCACGCCGAATTGCTTGGGTTTTTCGTTGTCCATCAGCGCCTGCTCGAAGGGATGGGCGAAGCGCACGTCGATGGTGATCTTCGCGTCGGAACGCTCTTCGACGACCGCCATGGACGGCTGCACCACGAAGAAATGCGCGAACGCCGACGACGGAATCGCCAGCGCGAAGGCCAAAGCCAAGATCATTCGTTTCATGGACGGATCCTCCAAACCCTTTAGAGTTCACCCTGGCGAGCGCCCGCGCGGCCGGTGAGCTGCCGTAAAATCAAGGTGGCGTAGAAGATGACGGCGCCGACCAGCACGATCGCGCCGCCGGTGGGCACCGGCCACACGCCCGAGAGCACGAGTCCCAGCAACGTGCTCGCGGTCGAGAAGACCATGCTTAGGTAGAAAAACTGACGCAGGTTGCCCGCGATGTTCTGCGCTCCGGCGGCCGGCACGACGATCAGCACCAGCACCAGCAGCGCGCCGATGAGCTTGAGCGAGGCGACGACCACCGCCGTCATCACGGTGATAAACAGATATTCCACCCACACCTCGGGGATGCCCCTCGCCTTGGCGAGTACCGGATTGAAGCTCACCAGCATGGTGCGGTTGAACAGACGATAGGCGACGATCGACGCGACGACGGCCGTGACCGCCAGGACGGCGATGTCCTTGTCCGAGAGCGTGATCAGACTGCCGAAGAGGATGGCCTCGACCTGATGGATGTTGAACTGCTTGGTCACGGCGACCAGCAGCACGATGCCCAGACCCAGAATCTGCGCCAACACAACGCCGATGACGGTGTCCGACGAAAAGCGGGTGCGCCGTTTTACCCAGGTCATCAGCAGCGCCATGATCAGGCAAAAGCCGTAGAGCCCGGCGTAGGTGCCGTCGATGGGCTCGCCGAAAAGCAGCCCGAGCGCCACGCCGGTCAGCGACGCGTGGCCGACCGTTTGCGTAAAGAACGAGAGCTTCTTGGTGACGACCAGCGTGCCCATGCCGCCGAGCACCGGGCCGATGATCAACGCCGCGATCAGGCCGCGGATCATGAAGGCGTGCTCGAACATGCCGGGCAGATAGCCGCCCCGCGCCAACTCGGCGATGGCGTCGTAAAGACTCGTCACGGCCCCTCCTCCCCAAGCGGCGCCGCGCCGACGCCGAACAGCGCGTCGACGTGCTGCTCGTCGGCCAGTTGGGCGGCGGGGCCCTCAAAGATCGCTCGGCGGTTGAGGCCGGTCACGAAATCCGCCACGCGACGCACCATCGCCAGGTCGTGAGCCACCATCAGAATCGTGGTGCCGTGCTCGTCGCGAAGTTCGGTGAGGATTTCCTCAATGATGCGCGCGCCGTGCTCATCCACGTTGCTGGCCGGTTCGTCGAGGATCAGGAACTCCGGCAGCGGCGTCAGCGCCTGGGCCAACAGCACGCGACGCAATTCGCCGCCGGACAGGGAGCCGATGCGCTGGTCGAGCAGGCGGTGCGTGCCGGTGCGTTCCAACCATCGGCCCGCGTCCTTCCAGTCGAAGCTCGGGCGCTTGGCGAACGCGGCTCGGGAGTCGAGGAAGAGCTTGAAAAAATCGCGGACGGTGATCGGCAGAGAGTGGTCGAAATCCAGAAACTGGGGCACGTATCCCAGGCGGCCCGACTCGCGGAAGTAGAGCCGGATGTCGCCCTCATGAGGCAGTCCGCCCATGACCGCGCGGATGAGCGTCGTCTTGCCGGCGCCGTTGGGGCCGATGAGCGTGTGGATCGTCCCCGGCTCGACGTGCATGTCGACCGCGTCGAGAACCCGTTCGCGCTCAAAGGCCACCGACACGCCGGTGACGGCCAGCATGGGCGCATCGGCGGCGGCCACCGTCGCGGCGGAGTCAGCGGGGCTATTGGGTGTCACGCACGGCCTCGACGATGGTGTTCAGGTTTTTCTCCATCTTCGCCTCGAACAGGTCGTCGGTGTACTCCCCGCCGGAGACGTGGGAGAGCGAATAGAGCTTGCATCCGGTCTCCGCGGTGATGATGTCGACGTACTTCTTGTCGTAGTCCAGTTCCGTGAACAGGATATTCGCGTTCGCCGTCTTGATGCGCTTGATGGTGTCCTGCAACTGGCGAGGGTTGGGCTCGATGCCGTGGCGCGGCTGGATGACGGCGACAACGTTCAGGCCGAGTTCCTGGAGGATGTAGCTGTAGCCGTCATGCACGGAGGCGATGCTCGCCTTGCTCGTGTCCATTTTGTTGATTTCGGCCAGGGCGTTGCCCAGCAGACGGCGCAGACGTTTGGAATACGAACGGGCGTTGGCGCGATAGAAGTCGGCGTTGTCCGGATCGATGCTGCCCAGATCCTGGGCGATGTTGGCGATCTGCTGCGTCCCGCTGGTAATCGACAGATAGCTATGGCTGTTGTAGGCGACCTGGGAGGCGTCCTCGCCCTCGGGCACGTCAATGTGGATCTTGATCAGCGGCACGCCCCGATTCGGCTCAATCTGTTTGAGGTTTTCCTGCCCCGCGGACTTGAGCATGGGCTTGATGAATTCGTCGTGCCCCAGGTTGTTCACGACGATTGCCGAAAGCCCCTTCAGGTTCGCCAGATCGACGGGACGCGGCTGGTAGGAATGGGGATCGGCGTTGGCCGGGATGATCGGCACCACGTCCATCTTGTCGCCCACGATGTTGCGCACCCAGGAATAATACGGGTGCAGCGTCACGCCGATGCGAGGCTTGGGCGCCTCTTCCTCGTCCTGGGCGGCGGCGGACCCGGCGAGGATCAGGCACAATGCCAAGGCACTCACCCCAACCGCCCAACGCGCGAAGGAACGTCTCATTCCTCACCTCCCCTTTTGACCGGCTGCTGGCCGCTGGTGGTCTGCTTGAACGCCCGGGCGTCCGGCGGCTTTTGCAGCATGGGATCGTTAGCGTCGACCACCCACGTCCATCCGTCGATCGCCAGACGTTCGCCGGGATAGGCCCGCTGGGGGTCACGGTGGACCCAGACCTGGGCGGCGAGCCGCTGATTGGGATCGTAATCGGCCCCGGGGTGGGGGCTGGGGTGATAGTCCGTATGCAGGTCGATCACGCGCAGGATGTAGCTGAAGTCCTGGTCGGAATCCGGGTTGTAGCCGATGTAATCCACCCACGTGCTGTAGTCGTAGGTCTCCCACACGAATCCCTGGAGATCCTTGGGCACCAGGCTCTTGGCGAAGGGCGGAATCATCTCGTATTCCAGCAATTCGGCCTCGGGGAAAAAGCCGTTTTGGTCACGCAGGGCGCCGATGTCCTGCACCGTGGCCAGGAGCGAGCGATAGAGAGTGCGTTGGCTGTCGTTGAGCCCGTCGGAGAGGCGTTGGTAGGGACGCAGGTAGAGCTGTTCCTCGTTGGCCGCCAGGGAGAGAAAGCGCAGGCCCATCGCCAGGACGATGACGCCCACGGCCAAAAGCAGCCCCAGCGTCTCCCGGCGCGCGTCAAGGGGATGGACGACGACCTCGCGAATCGGGCCGCCGGCCGCCGCCTGAGCTTGGGCGATACGGATTTTTCGGGACATGAAAGCGGTCCGATTAAGGCGGCGTATACGCGTTGGAAACGCGCCACCGCAGGGAGGATAAGTAGTCCCGGTCGATCCACCGGGCCTGGTACTCGGGCGTGGCGTCCACTTTTTCCAGGAAGAGCTTGACCAGTTCCTGGCGGGTGGGCGACTTGAGGATGCTGCGGAAGTAGAGGAAGTTCATCCCGTCTTTTTCCGGCGGAAGCACCTGGGCGCCGTACTCGCGGATGATTTCCTCGGCCGCCAGGAAGATCAACTCGGTCGTCGTGACCTTTTGCCGATATCGACGCGGCAGGATATCCAGTCGGTCGACCTCGTCGCCGATCGTGTACGCCGTGCGAATCTGGTTGATGCGTGCGAATTTCGAGTTACGCCAATAAACTTCGTTGTAAATCGGACCGTGAATGGCCAGGAATTCACCCAAGGTGATTTCGTGGTCGTTCACCTTCAACAATAAGGTGCTGTTCGGCAGGCCGCCCACCGTCTCGATCTCGCCGACTTTCAGGTCGTAGGGCGTTTTTTCAAACAGATCCTGCCGATATTGAATCCAACGCATCCGGCGGAGACGGCGGGTTTTTTCCGTCGCCTTGTCCGGGTCCTGCAGCAGTTCGTCTTCGATGTTAGCACGCTGCTCGGGCGATAGCTCTGCGACAAATTGACGCAGCCCTTCCACCGTCGGTTCCATGGGACCGAACATCACCAGATCCTGCAAGAAATCCATCTTGATATGCATCGCCATGCATTCGATCACTTCGGCGGTGTCCGATTTGTTGATGTCCGGATTGGCCTTGGCCTTCGCGGCCATCAGGGTCAGCCGGGCATGGTGGTCGGCCTCGGCAACGACCCACTGGGGAAATTCGGTGGTCATCTTGGGCGAATCCGGGGGCAGCCCGACGTAGCCCTTCATAGTCTTGTTGACGTTTTCCGGATTGCGTCGGGTGAGTTCCTCGAAGAGCCAAAATCGAATCTGGAAAGTGCGTTGGAGGGATTCTCGCTTGAGCTGATAGCCGCCCACATTGCGGATGAAGGCGAAGAAATCGTCGCGGGTTTTCTTCTCGTCGCCGATTTTGATGACCGCCTTGTCCGGCTCGGAGGCGTTCTTCGGGACGATGTGGAACTGGTACTCCAGGCGCGGCTTGATCGTGCGCGTGGACATGGCGCCGGAGACCGGATCGGTGCCGCCGGTCCAGGGCTCGTCGGGTCCATGGCCCACCATCGGTCCCAAGGCGAAAGCCGGGCCGACGGTGAGCAGAACGACAAGGGCGCAGGCGGCCGACACCCACGCCGGACGGACTCCCATACTTCGGAACTTTCGCGACATTCTCTCTTCTTTCGGAAATTGACACCGGGCATGCCCCGCCGACCGCACGACAGGCCGCTTCATGCTAGGAGCCGACCGGAAGGGTTGTCAAACGGTGAAAAAACAGCGGGAAGCGGTGCGTTCGGCCGCGGATCAATCGTCGACGCGGATCGGAACCGCCTCCAGGGCCGCTTCGGGCGGCGGAGCCTGGTCGTCTTGATGGGGCCAATGCAGCGGCCAGGTGAAATGGAAGGTGGCGCCGAATCCGGGGCGGGAATCCAGTCCGACCCGGCAGCCCAGGGATTCGACGATTTTTTTGACGATCGCCAAGCCGACGCCCGTGGACTCGACCTCGTCCTTGGGGCGAAGTGTCTGGAAGATTTCGAACACCTTGCCCGAAAACCGAGGGTCGATACCCGGGCCGTTGTCCGTCACGGAGATCCGCGTATGCCACGGTCCCTCGTGCGTCGCGTGGACGCGGACACGGCCGTCGGATTTGTCATTGTAGCGAACGGCGTTGCTGATGAGATTTTGCAAGACTTGTTGCAACGGCGTGCGGGCCGTATGCAGCGTCGGGAGCGACGGATCGGCCTCCACCGAGAACCCCGTCGGCAAATCCAACATCTCGACGATGTCGCGCACCATTTCGCCGACGTGAATCTGCTCAACCTGGGTGTGGTCAAGGCCGGTGCGGGCATATTCCAGCAGGCGGGTGAGCAGATCGTTCATCATGGATACCCGCTTGCGCAGAAAATCCATTTTTTCCCGGGTTTCGCCGGGGATGCCCTCGCCCAGGTCTTCCTCGATCATCTGCGTCAGATGCAGAATCCCTCGCAGGGGCGCCTTGAGATCGTGAGACGCGACGGAAGCGAAGCGATTGAGGTCTTCGTTGGCCCGCTGCAAATCCCGCGTGTGGCGCACCAGGCGATCCATCGATTTTTTGCGCTCCAGGGCGTAGAGCACGCACCGCTCCAGAACCTCCGGGGCGTATTCCTTGCGGATCAGATAGTCCTGCGCCCCGCCTCCCAGGGCGGCCAGTCCGGCCGCCTGATCGTCCGTTCCGGCAATGGCAATGATCGCGGCGCCGGGCCAGCGGCGCTGGACGTCGGAAATTTTGCGCGGGGCTTTACCGCCGGGAAGGTCGAGATTCAGGAAGATCACGTCGGCCGGCGTGTCCATGGGCAACGTCATGGCCTCGGCCATGCTGTAGGCGTATCGACAGGAAAATCGCAGGCGCGTGCTCGCCGTCAGAGCCGGCTCGATGAGCTTCGGTTCCACCGCGCGATCGTCAATCAACAGGACATTGATCGGAGACTTAAACTCGGTCAGCATCGCTGTTATGTCTTTCAATGACTGGCAGCCGAAGAACGCATCCTCCGATGCGCCTTCCTTGTTCCCACACCGACGACATACTAACGTACTAGTCGTTCCAATATCGACGATCGCACGCCGAACGCCAAGACATTTTTAGTTATTGTAGGGATAGATTACTTAGGAACCGGGATTAGTCCGCGTCAATCATCGGGGTTATCTGGACTTGTCCGGTTTTCCAACGGTCAATCCACTTGACCAGCGCCGGGACCACCGGATTGAAGGCCGGCTCGACCAGAAGCGCGTCCAGATGGCTCCATTCGGGTCGGAGAATATGGTGGAATTCGTCGTCGGTTCGCGGGCCGGTGGTGCCTCGTACGGGGGCGATGGCTTGGCGGTATTCGTCCATCAGGGGCGAAAAGGTGTAGAGCAATGAGCTCACGGCGAAGACGGGAACGTCCACCCGCGAGCTGAAAAAATGAAAGTAGTTGTGGGCCCAGGTGCCCTCGGTCTCGAAATACTGAGCCGCGGTCATGTCCAGATCCAACCGCGAGGCGTAGTACGGGTCGATAAAATTCGACGGCCCGGCGTAGATCAACTTCGCCAGCTTCTGCGAGTCGATCAGTTCCGGCACCTCCAACTCATCCCAACGACGCCAGGTGTAGGTCGCGCCTTCCTCGGCGGGATACATGCCCAGCGGGTCCAGCCCCAACTCGCCTCCTCCCAGTTTGCCCATATGGGCGGCGTATTGGGGGACGACCATCGTGTCCGAATCCAGGATCATTCCGAACACGGCCTCATTGGTCAGACGCACGTCGTTGCCCCGCGTCAGGACGTTCAGGACGTCTTGAAACGGCCCCCGATCGGGGAAAAATCCGTCCGGGCCGTAGTACGGATTGCTCGCGTCCGCGGCGAATCCCTCGGTGGTGGCCATGGCGAAGGTTTCCATGAAGAAATAGTCCTTCGCTTCCAGCGAAAACGTGCGCGGCAGCACGCCGGAGCGGATGAGGAACCGGCTCTGGCGATAGGATTCCTCGTCCAGTCCGTAAAGAAAGCGCTGGCCGCCGTCCCAGAGAATCAGCCCGGCCAAATCCTCGCAGCCCAGACGGCCGTCCTCGAATTCATACGCCGCGAACGCCTGGGCAAAGGCCACGCCCCGCGAATCCCCGGCCAGGAAAACGTTGGTCGCCCGGTACGGCCCCGGCACGTGACGCACCACCGCCCGCAGGTCGTGCATGATCGTGTCCAGGCCCCATTCGGCGACAAACGCCGTTTCCTCGTTGAAAGCGTTGGGGTCCTTGAACTTGTGCCCCTCCACCTCTTCGCCCAGGTAGTAGTAGCTGTAGGCAATCCACGGGTCGCGGCGCTCCTCGGCCAGATCCATGCCGAACTGGTCCTCGAGCCAGTTGTGGCGACGGTCGGGAACCCAGACCTCGATGCGCCCTTCCGAGGCGACGACGATCTGCCGCGCCAGTTCGAAAAGCTGCGTCGCCCCGGCGGCGAAGCCGGGCATGAAAATCACCACCGCGTCCACCGGCGGCGCGGGCTCCCCGGCGTCGATGTCCTCCTGGGGCCGAAAGCGAAAGAGGCTGACCCAGTTGTATTGGTCGGGCGTGGCGGCGCCGGTGACGGGATTGTCGGGCGCGGGATCGGCCTTGATGAGGTGGTGCGTGTAGCCGACGGGGAATTCGGCGATGGCGTCCCAGGTCGGCCCTTCGTCATCGTCCAGGGACTCGCCGACCGCCTCGTCGGCCGCGTCATCGTCGTCGTCGCCGCCGCAGGCCGGTCCGCCAAAGAGCGCGACCGCCAGCAACAGCGGCCAAATGCACCACCACCTTGTCATGGGACGTCTAAGGCTCCGCCACCAGATCGATCACCGCCTGGCGATAGAGCGCCTCGGTGCGTTTGGAGAAGGTGAGAAATTCTTCGTAGAAGTCCGGGTGCCCGCCCTCGTGATAGTCGGTCTCCGGAATGATATAGCCGATGCCGTCGCCGCAAAGGCCCATGTGCATCTTTACCGGCGCGTCCAGATGGGTCTCGTATCCTTCGATCGCCGGGAACGTGAACTCGCCCCATTCCCCGCCGTAATCGAAAGTGGACTCGGGACGGCCGACGACGGTCTCGGGGAATGTCTCGCCCGGCGAGGTGACGATCGCCACCGGGCCGACGCGGATCACGCCGATCATCTCCCGCGCGCATCCCAGGCCGCCGCAGAAGTCGGGGTGGTCCTCCACCAGATCGTCTTCCTCGTATTCGACCAGCCCGGCCTTGAACAACGTGCGCATGACGGCGTTATCCACCGGCAGCAGGAACTCCACCGAGCGGGCATTGACCTCCGGATCCTCCACCGGGGCCGCGCCCTCCAACGCCTTTTGCACGTATTCGCCGAGCACGTAGCCCAAGCTGCGCGTCTTGTCCCAGGTGGCGTTCTGCCAATAAAGGGGCTCGCCGCCGTCGTCGATCGGGTCGCCGTTCTCATCCCGGGCCGGCACGTCCACGCCGGTCGGCGACGACAACCCCCCGACCGCCCCGGTGATGTACACCGTCGTGCCGCCGAAAAGTTCGGTCACTTTTTCGCGCGCCCATCGGGGGAAATCCGCCGAAAGCTCGGTGCCCTGGAGCATGATTTCGGGATGGGAGTTCCAGTTGACCAGCGTCGCGACCGTCTCCCCCTCGTCGTCGACAAATCGCGCCGCCGACAGTCGCGGCAGGACAACGTAGGGTTTGCGAAAATCGTCGATCAGCGCGGGGAAATTCGAAAGGGGATCGTTCACGTCGACGGACCCGGCGGTCATGGACACGGCCGTCATCCGGTCGTCCAGACTGTCCACCAGATCGACGACCGTCTCCCGCAAAAACTCCATGTATTCGGGCGACACGCCGCTTTCGAACAGGCTGGGGCCGTAGACGCCGACCGTATCCGGCGCCTCGTGGACATGCGTGGCGGCGATGAAGACCTTGTGGGGATCGAAGCCGCGAACGGCCAGGTCGTCGCGCATCTTCCGCGCCCAACTGAGCGTCAGCGTCACCAAGTCCATGGCGACGATGGCGATTTTTTCATCGCCCTTGTTGAGCACCAGAGCCTGCACCGTCAGGTCGTCATGCACCGACGACATCACGCGGGTCTCGGACAGGCCGCCCAGGTAAACCGTTTCGGGGTGGTTCGTGGCGTTGGGGGTGATGATCGCGCTGCCGGCCGCCGCGAAGAGCTTTTCGCCGACCTCGGTATCGTCGTCGCCGGTGTCGTCATCCGACGTGTCATCGTCGGCCGTGTCGTCGTCATCCACGGAGTCGTCGTCCGCGACGGCGTCGTCATCGTCGTCATCGTCGTCGCCGCAGGCCCAAGAGCCCGCCGATAGTACCATCGCCAACATTGCCGCCGCCAACATCGCCGCAGGAGCGGCCCACGTTTTTCCGCGCATCGTCATGGCGCAACCCGCCTCCAAATTCGAAGGGCCGTAGCTTACCCCGTCGCGTCTCGGGGAACAATGCGAATTTTCGGTGCGAATTTTCGGTCTTTATTCACGCTCCCACGCCGCGTCAACAGCGCCGACGACCTCCTCGTCCGTCATGCCCGGCTCGGCGATCGCGTCGAATCCGGCGTTGTCGACGAATCGGCGCATCATCGCGCGCAGGGTGACACCTCGCGCCGCCGCCCGCTCCTTCAAGCGACCGCGCACCCGCGCCAGACGCCCCAACACCAATTCCGCGTTGTCGGGAATCGTCGCGTCGACGCGCTCGCGCAGCCAGGTCGCGTAGGTCGCCGAGGCGCCGCCGGTGGAGATGGAGACGGTCAGCGGCCCGCGCCGCGTCGTCGCGGGGAAATGCACATTCCCCAACTCGGCGAAGTCGGCGCAATTGACCAACGCACCGCGCGCCGTCACCTCGTCCCGAACCCGCTCGGCCAACTCCCGGTCGCCACCCGACGCCACGACGGTCAGGGCATAGCCGTCCGTGTCGCCGTCGCGAAAAGGCCGCTGCCGGCATTCAAGGTCGTGCTCGTCGATCAACGTGCGCATGGCGTCGCCGACCTTTTCGGCCATCACCGTCGGGCGCAGCCCTCCGGCGAGTAGCGTGCGCAATTTTTCCGCCGCAACGGGACCGCCTCCGATCACAAGGACGCGCAAATCCGACCCGACGAGAATGAGAGGAAGCGACGTCATCTACCCCTCGGAACGTAGTGAGATTCCGAGGATGCCTTCGAGGACCGGCAGGTTCAAGTACCGACGAAAGTGGGCGGCGAGTTTGTCGTACTGGGCCTCGCGATGGGCATCGATGGACGGCGCGGCGGTTTCGCTCGGGCGATAGGCTTCGAACCGCGCGAGAAAGGATCGGCGAAACTCCGGCGCGTCGAACAGGCCGTGCAGATACGTCCCCCAGACGCGCCCGCCCCCGCCCCGCGCCCCCTCGGCGATGTCGACTCCCCGTCCGTGGATCTCGCGAATACGCGTGAAGGGGCGCTGCGTATCCGGACCCGTCGTCTTCCCCATGTGGATCTCGTAACCCTCGACCGGCACGTCGTTCCCCGTCGCCCGATTGCGCCAGACAGCGGCCACGCGGGTCAGGGTCTTGCGCGTGGCGAGGGTCGTTTCCACGTCGAGCAAGGCCAGCATTTCGTCACTCCCCGGCGCGCCTTCCACACCGTCCGGATCGTCGACGCGCCGCCCGAGGATCTGATATCCCCCACAGATACCGCCGACCTGGCCACCGCTGTCGGCGTACGCCCGAATCGCTTCCGGCCACCCCCGCTCGCTCATCCAACGCCAGTCGCCCCGCACATTTTTCGACCCCGGAATCAGCACCAGATCGTATCCGGCGAGCGGTCGCGGGCGCGTTAAATAATGCACCGTCACCGACTCCTCACCGGCCAACGCGGCAAAATCGGTGAAGTTCGACAGATGGGGAAGGCACAGGACGGCCACGTTGACGCGACCGGTGCGCGGCCCCTCCGGCGGGTCAAGCACCGCGTCCAACGGCAGCGCGTCCTCGGCGTCGATGTCGATGTCCCGGTACATGGGGATGAGGCCCAGGCTCGGCAGGCCGGTGCGTTTCTCGAGGATTTGCAGACCGTCGTCGAACAGGCGCGCGTCGCCGCGAAAGCGATTGACGAGAAAGGCCTTCACCCGCGCCCGATCGCCCTCCGGCAGGATGGCCAGCGTGCCGATGATCTGAGCGAAGACGCCGCCCCGGTCGATGTCGCCGATCAGGATCACCGCCGCGTCCGCCGCGTGGGCCGTGCGGAAGTTGACGAAATCCCGATCGCGCAGATTCAACTCGGCGCATGACCCGGCGCCCTCGATGACGATGACGTCGAATCGCTCACGCAGCCGACGCAGGCTCGCCGCCGCCTCCCCGGCCAGCGCTTCGGTGTCCTTCCAATAGTCCGACGCCTCCCGATCGCCCAGCACGCGGCCGTGCAGCACGACTTGCGCTCCCAGATCCGTGTTGGGCTTGAGCAGCACCGGGTTCATGTCCACATGGGGCTCGACACGCGCCGCCTGGGCCTGCACCACCTGGGCCCGGCCCATCTCGCCGCCGTCGTACGTGACCCACGAGTTGTTGGACATATTCTGCGCCTTGAAAGGCGCGACACGCAGCCCGGCGTCCGACAGCAGGCGACACAGCGCGGCGACGGCGACGGACTTGCCCACGTCCGAGCCCGTGCCCAGCACCGCCACGCATTTCGCCAATCGTCCCTCGTTCATTACCAATGCGCCTCGAGTGTCGAGAAAACCGACCGGCCCGGCAGGGGGAATCCGCGCACGTCCACCGCCCGATCGTCGGCCAGATTTTTGACTTCCACGCCCAGTTTGTACCGCTCGCCCATATTCGCGACCAGCCCCGCGTTCCAGATGTGCCTCTCGTCGAGGAGCTTCGTGTTGGCCTGGTTCACGAAGTTGCCGCCGATGTAGTGATACTCCACAAACGGCGAGAAAGGCCCCGCGTGCCCCTCGGCCCGTCCGAAGGCGTCGTGACGGGGTCTGCCGGGGATCTGGCGGTCGCGCCGGTTGGGATATTCGGTCTCGTCGATGGCGTAGGTCAGCGTGTAGGACGCGACCAGACTCGCGTACTCAAAAGGCGTCAGGCGCAGCGATCCCTCGTAGCCCTCCAGCCGCGCCTTGCCGATGTTAAACGGCTTGTAGCGAAAGCCGGAGATGAGCAGGTACTCGATCAGATCCTCCACCTCGCTGCGAAAATACGCGTGTTCGGTGAACAACCATGGCGTCGCGATTTGCAGGCCCGCGTCGTAGTTCGTCGCCCGTTCGGGCTTCAGGTCCGGATTGCCCAGCACGAGGCCTTGGTTGAAATACAGTTCGTTGAAATTCGGCGCGCGAAACGAACGACCCACGTTGCCTTTGACGGTCAGCGCGTCGACGGGCCGCACCGCCAGACCGAATTTCGGGCTCCACTGACCGTCAATGTCGGACACATCGTCATAACGCACCGCCGGGACGAGCGTGATACGGTCGCGCCAAAAACTGAGTTGATCCCGCGCCGAGGCCGCCCAGGTAGTGCGTTCCGGGTTGTCGAATTCGTTGTCGATCAGATAGTTCTTGCGAAACAGGCCGCTGACCGACACGACCTGATGCCGCCCCCAAAGATAAGACGCCGTCTGCTCGATTTCCGGTTGATATTCGTGCTGCGTCGTTTCCAGGGGGATCGAGGTCTGCTCCCCCGCCGGGTCGTGAAAACGCGTGTAGCTGTAGCGATTCGCCGCCCGCGTCTTGAGGGTCAAACCCTTCGCGCCGACGTCCTGCGTTGTTCCGGTGACGGTCGTCGTGTTGCGCAAATCCTGCTGGTGAACCCGCTCGGACGGAAACGTCACGAGGCCGGGCAAGCCCTTGGACGACGAGAAGAACTCGTTTTGCGCGGCGATCTCCACGCGATCGCTCGGGGCGTAGGCGACCTTGAACAACACGCTGCGGTTGTCGGTTTCGTTGTTTTCGCGGACGTCGTCGAAGTCGTCCGCGGAGTTGAACTCGGTGCCGTTGTCGTTTTCAAAAACGAAATCTCCGTCCGAGTGCAGATACGAACCGCTCGCCAGATACGACCACTTCCCATGTCCCGCGGAGCGCGTCGCGGCGGCTTGGAAGGTGTTGAACGAGCCGTAACTGGTGGAGACCGTGTTGTAGGTTTCGCCGGCGGCCTTTTTGGTGACGATATTGATGACGCCGCCGACCGCCCCTTCGCCGTAAAACGCCGAGTCGCCGCCCCGAACCACTTCGATGCGTTCGATCTGTTCGGGCGGGATGGTCGACAGGTCCACGCCGCCGCCGGTCGCCGGGTTGATGCGCACGCCGTCGACCAGCACGACGACCTGATCCGCCGACGAGCCGCGAATGGACACGGTCGATAATTTCCCCAAGCCGCCGAAGTCGCGAACATTCACGCCGGCCGCCTGGCCGATGACCTCCTCGGTCGTGACAAAGCGGCCTTCGAACGGCTTCATATCGATGGTCTCGACGAAGACAGGCGGGTCGTCCAGCGACTCGTTTTGACGTTGGGCGCTGACGCTCACCTCGGGTAGCGCGGTCGCCCCCTCATCGAGCAAGGTTTCGTCAGCCCACGCTTCGTCCGCGCCGTCGCCGCCCTCCTGCGCCGACGCACCGGCCGCGACGCCGAACGCGCACACCAACAGCAAGGCACAGCGGGCGAAAAAACGCATCAGCGAATGAATCCGATCGGCACCGGGCCGTCGTTGACCGTCACGCGGGCGATGACGCGGTCGCCGTTGAAGGTGTCGATGACGACCAGCTCGTCGTGATTGAAATCGACGACGTAGAGATAACCGTTGCCGTCCGTCGCGATGCCCGAGGCATAGGACAGGCCCAGGCCGTCGCCGTCGTCCCCGTCGCGGATGTCGATGGGCTCGCGCACCTCCATCGTCTCGGTGTCGAAGGAGAGCACCACGGCGTGTTGCCCGTTGCCCAGGTACGCGACGCCTCGGGGGTTTTGCACCATGGTGAAGGGCGCGCCGCCGATCTCGACCGTGTCGACCACCGCGCGGGAATCGACGTCGATGACGTCCACGCGCCCGTCGCCGACGAAACCCTCGTCATTGTCGTAGGTGCCGGTGGACATGGCGTAAAGCCGTCGCGCGTCCCGGTCCAGATGCAGCGCGGTGGTGTTGCCGCCGGTCATTTCGATGGTGTCGACCAGCGCCTGCCCGTCCGCGTCGACAACCGCCACCACCCCCGGCCCCCCGGCGCGGAATTGCTCGTCCAGATTGGACAGGGCCATGAACACCGCGCCGTCGAAATAGCGGATCGACCCCGGCCGTGCCCAGGTCTCGCCCGCGCCCTCGTAGCGCGGCAGGTCGTCCTTCGGCATATCGATGACGGACAGCGGGTCGTCGCCCTCGCCCAGGTCGAAGACGCGCATGTCGTTGGTCACGAAATTGGAGACGAACGCCCGGCCGTCGTCGGCAAAGGCGATCTCCAACGGGTTGGTCCCCACGCCCAGGGACGTCTCCGAGCGGATGGCGAGGCTTGAGGTGTCATAGCGGATGACCGAGTGGGACAGGGAACAGACGGCGTACAAGGCGCCGTCGTGGGTCTGCATCTGGTTGATGGCGGAGCCGGTGAGTTGTACGTCGTTGGCCACGGAAATCTCACCCGGGCCGCTGACGGTCGCGAGGCTCAACGTCTCGGACAACGCGCCGCCGATGACCAGATAATACGGGTAGTCCCACGGCTCGGAGACGTCGTAGGCGCCGTTGCCGTCCAGGGCGAACTCGCCGTCGTCGTCATCACCGGTGGCCAGGCTCGGCAGATCCTCGCTTTGTTCTTCCAAGTCATCGCAGCCGACCGACAGGGCGACAAGGACCGCCAACAACAGGAGGATCGCCACACTTGCTGGAGATGCGGTCCACGCCGGCGGCCGGAAAGTCCACCGCCCCGTACCGCGTTCGGTTTGTCCCATCGTCTGCTCCTTTCAAAGCCGGGGAGAAATCCAACGCGGGCGGTTCGGTAAAAGGGAGTTGGGGAAGGGATCGGACGACAATGAAAAACCCCTCGCCGGTGTCAAACGAGGGGTCGGATCGCGTCGTCGAACGCAAACCCGCCCTTTCAACCGAAGAGCCCTTGGGTTCACGCCGCGCGGGAGCAGTGTTCTGGCTTCGAGCGAGGGAGCCATCGCCTCCGCGCTCGTCACAGTAGCGGGACTGCACCGGATTTGCACCGGATTTTCCTGCCGCCGACGGCTGAATCTTACGGTCCGTCCTGTAGCACCGCCCACAAGCGGTGTCAACGCGCGGCGAGGCGATTGGTGGGCGGCCTCCCTTTTCGGTGTCGCATTCGGGAGAATCGCACGAGGCTTTTCGGGCGTGAAATCGGGCGGATCGGTTGTTTCATGACGCACTGCGCGGTAAGATAACCAATTGGACGCAACGGCCGCTTACGCGTCCTCTATTCGCGATATTTGACGAACCTTTGCCCCATGACGCGGAAGCGAAAATCCCGCGAGACACGAGGTCACAAGATGAGCGCCGCCAAGGACAAACCCGCCGAAGATGCCAAAAAGGAACACTTCGATCCGCTGAACAATCCGAATCGCGACCGCCCCTGGGTCTTTCGCACCTACGCCGGCCATAGCTCGGCCAAGGCGTCCAACGAGCTGTTCCGCTCCAATCTGGCCAAGGGGCAGACGGGCCTGTCGGTGGCCTTCGACCTGCCCACGCAGACCGGGTACGACTCGGACCACCCCCTTTCTTACGGCGAAGTGGGCAAGGTGGGCGTGCCGATCAGCCACATCGAGGACATGGCCGTCCTGTTTGACCAGATCCCGCTGGATCAGATGAACACCTCCATGACCATCAACGCCACGGCTGCGTGGCTGCTGGCTCTCTACACGGCGCTGGCCGAACGCCAGGGCGTGGACAAGGCCAAGCTCTCGGGCACGATCCAGAACGACATCATCAAGGAATATCTGTCTCGCGGGACCTATATCTTCCCGCCCCGCCCGTCCATGAAACTCATCGTGGACACGGTCACGTACACGGTCAAAGAGATCCCCAAGTGGAACCCGACCAACGTTTGCAGCTACCACCTGCAGGAAGCCGGCGCCACGCCCACGCAGGAGCTCGCCTACGCCCTATGCACCGGCATGGCGGTTCTGGACGCGGTCAAGGAATCGGGGCAGATCCCGGAAAAAGACTTCCCGCAGGTCGTCGGGCGTATCTCGTTTTTCGTCAACGCGGGCATCCGCTTCGTCGAAGAGATGTGCAAAATGCGCGCGTTCACCGAAATGTGGGACGAGATCTGTCGCGACCGCTACGGCATCGACAACGCGAAACTGCGCCGCTTCCGCTACGGCGTGCAGGTCAACTCCCTGTGCCTGACCGAACCCCAGCCGGAGAACAACATCCAGCGCATCGTGCTGGAAATGCTGGCCGTGGTGCTCTCCAAAAACGCCCGTGCCCGCGCGGTGCAGCTTCCGGCCTGGAACGAGGCCCTGGGCCTGCCCCGCCCGTGGGATCAGCAGTGGTCGCTGCGCATCCAGCAGGTCATGGCCTACGAGACGGACCTGCTCGAATACGCCGACATTTTCGACGGTTCCCGTGTGATCGAAAAGAAGGTGGCCGAACTGATCGAAGGGGCCAAGGCCGAAATCGCCAAGGTGCAGGACTTCGGCGGCGCGATCCCGGCGGTCGAGAACGGCTATATGAAAAAGGAACTGGTCAAAAGCCACACCGAGCGCTGGCGCGGCATCGAGATGGACGAGCGCGTCGTCGTGGGCATCACGCACTTCACCGAGTCGGCTCCCTCGCCCCTGGCCTCCACGGCGGACGGCGGCATCCTGAAAGTCGACCCCAAGGCGGCCCACGACCAGATCGAATCGTTGCAGGCCTTCCGCGCCAAGCGCAATGACGCGGACGTCAAGGCGGCGCTCCAGGGCCTGAAAGACGCCGCGAAAAACGGCGACAACATCATGCCTTCGTCGATCCGCGCCGCCCACGCGGGCGTGACCACCGGCGAATGGGCCGACGCGTTGCGGGAGATCTTCGGCGAATACCGGCCGCCCACGGGCATCGACATCACGACGATGGTGCGCGGCAAGGTCAATGAGATCGAGGAACTGCGCCATCGGGTCAAGGCCACCAGCGACGAATTGGGCGAGCCGATCCGCTTCCTCGTGGGCAAACCGGGTCTGGACGGCCATTCCAACGGCGCCGAACAGGTGGCGGTCAAGGCGCGCGAGGTGGGCATGGAGGTCATCTACGAAGGCATCCGCCTCACGCCCGATCAGATCGTCACCGCCGCCCAGGAAGAAGGGGTGCATCTGGTGGGTTTGTCCATCCTGTCGGGCAGCCACATGGAGATGGTCGACGCGGTGATCACCGGGCAGAAGAATCTGCATCTGGAGGGCGTGCCCCTGGTCGTGGGCGGCATCATTCCCGAGTCGGACGCGGGCGAACTGAAGGGCAAGGGCGTCAAGGAGATCTACACGCCCAAGGACTACAACATGAATCAAATCATGGCGACGCTCATCGACGTGATTCGCCAGTCCCACGGCCTGTCCGCCTTCGGAGCGTTATGAACCTAGCCGACGTTGACGTCGCCGATCTGGCCGCCAAGATCGCCGCGGGTGACCGCCAAGCCGTCGCCGCGGGCCTGCGTCTGATCGACAATCGAAAAATGCGCGACGCGGCTGCCCGCCTGTTGGCGGCGTTGCCCAAGGACCGGCTGGAACGCTCCGGCCATCTGATCGGCATCACCGGCTCCCCTGGCGCGGGCAAGTCGACGCTGTGCTCAAAACTCATCCAGGCGTGGAGAAAACAAGGCAAGCGCGTGGGCGTATTGGCCGTGGACCCGTCCAGCCATCGCAGCGGCGGCGCGCTTCTCGGCGACCGCATCCGCATGCTCCAGACGCACAAAGACGACGACCTGTTCATCCGCTCGCTGGCCAATCGCAACCAACTCGGCGGCCTGTCCCGTGAGTCGTGGCCGATGAGTCAGGTCATGCTCGCGGCGTTCGACGTGGTGCTGGTTGAAACGGTCGGCGTGGGGCAATCGGAAATCGATGTCGCCAGCTTGACCGACACGACGTGTTTTATCGTCCAACCCGCCGCCGGGGATTCCATCCAGTTCATCAAGGCCGGGGTGTTGGAAATCCCTCACCTGCTCGTCGTCAACAAGGCCGACCTGGGCGACGTGGCCCGTCGCGCGGCCCAGGACCTGCGCCACGCCCTGCCCTTGCAGAGTTTCGACGAGGATTGGACGCCGCCGATCGTGCTGGCGAGCGCGGTGACATCCCAGGGCATCGACGAGGTCGTCGCGAAATTCGCCGCCCATCGCGCGCATTTGGACGACGCCGGCCGCCTGCAACAGGTGCGTCGGGGTCATCAGGCCTCGTGGGCGCTACGCCAACTCAAGGACGAATTCGGAACGCACGGCATGGAGTTTCTCGGCGGCGAGGAAAAGCTGCGCAACGCCTGGACCCGCGAGGTGGGCACGAGCGCCCTGGATCAGTACCAGGGGATGCGTCGGCGGTTGTTGGAGGCGTTTGGGGCGGCGGAATCTTAGGATCTATCCTGATGACGGGTGCCACACTCTTAGATCGCCGGTCCGTCAGAGCCGCGCGCAGCTTGCCATGCCGCAGCCTTGGCGAAGGCTGGTCAGCAAGCGGCCCAAAGCTTTCGCCGGATCGACACGCTCGACAACCTACCCAGATCGATATCCCCACGAACAACGCACGAGAGATCCCTCACTACGTTCGGGATGACAACGATTCTTGAAGGGTTGGAGCGAAGCGACTTCCAGCAAGGCTCTCGCAACCCGCGCGACAACGTGCAGGATCGCTTGCGATCCGTCAGTCCGTGCCGACTACGGCACTATTCGTGCTGCGGCACTTCCGCGTCGAGCTTTTCCAGCTTTTGCGCGTTGACGTGGGGCGAGGACGTGTTCTTGGCGAACATATTGTAGAAGATCGGCACGACGAACAGTGTCAGCATGGTCGTGAAAATCACGCCGGCGAAGACGACGACACCGATGGTCAGGCGGCTGGCCGCTCCGGCGCCGCTGGTGAGGATCAGCGGGATGGCGCCGACGGCCGTCGAGATGCCGGTCATCAGGATCGGACGCAGTCGAGCCTCCGAGCCGCGCAGCAGGGCGTCACGAAATTCAAAACCCTGGTCGCGCAACTGGTTGGCGAACTCGACGATCAGGATGCCGTTCTTCGCCGCCAGCCCGACGAGCATGACGATACCGATCTGGCTGTAAATGTTCAGTGTGTTACCGAAGAGGAACAGCCCGGCCAATGCGCCGAAAATCGCGGGCGGCACCGTGAACATGATAATCGCCGGATGCACAAAGCTTTCAAACTGGGCGGCCAGGACGAGGTACACCACGATCAGCGCCAGCGCGAAGACGAAATAAAGCTGGGAGCTGGACTCGCGAAATTCGGCGGAAACGCCCTTGTAGTCGATCACGGCCGACGGCGGTAATTCCTCGCGCGCGATCTTCTGCAGGTACTCGAGCGCCTCGCCCAGGGTGTAGCCCGGCGCCAGGTTCGCGGAGAACGTGATTGAGCGGAAGCGGTTAAAGCGGTTCAGGGATTCGGAGTCCGCCCGCTCGCTCAAGGTCACGAGGCTGTCCAGGGGGATCAACTCGCCCGAACGCTCGGAACGGACGTAGAGATTGCGGATGTCGGACGGCGACATGCGATCCTCGTCCCGCCCCTGCAGGATGACGTCGTATTCCTCGCCCCGGTCCGGATAGGTCGTCACGCGGCGCGATCCGAGCATGGTTTCCAGGGTGCGTCCGATGCTCACCAAGGGCACTCCCAGGTCCGCGGCGCGGGTTGTGTCCACATCGACGAACAGGTACGGCTTGGTTTCCTTGTAGTCGGTGTCCATCGCGACGATGTTCGGATTCTCCGCCACCCGTTCCAGAATGATGTCCCGCCAACCGGCCAGTTCCTCGTAGCTCGGCCCGCCGATCACGAATTGAATCGGCTGGGACAGACCCCGCGCGCCGATGCCCTGGCGCATCATGGGAAACGCCCGCAGGCCCGGGTGCGCCATCAGCTTGCCCATCAACTCGCCCATGACCGCCTGGGTGGAGCGTTCGCGGTTTTCCCACACGTCCATCACCACGATCGCGATGCCGCCGCTGACCGTACCGGTGCTGGAAAAACCGAGGGGAACGCGGGTCAGCACGCGGGTCGCCTCGCCGCTTTCGAGCAGGGGCATCAGGTCGTCCTGCACCTTCAACATCTGATTGAGGGTGTAGTCGTAGCTGGCGCCCTCCTGGGCCTTGGCGATCACGAAAAACGCGCCCCGATCCTCGTCCGGCGCCAATTCGGACGGCACCGCGCGGAACAGGACGACAATCAACGCCACCATCGCCACCATCACGAAGACGGCGAGCTTGGTGCGGCTCAAGACCTTGTCCAGCAGGTTTTTGTACCACCCCTGCAGACGCATGAAGTCCCGGTCGATGCGTTGGTTGAGGCGGTTGGACTCGGAGGATTTTTTGAGCAGCTTGGCGGCCATGACCGGCGAAAGCGTCAGGGCGACGAAGCTGGAAAAACCCACCGCCGCGGCCATGGCCAACGCGAATTCCACGAACAATCGGCCAATATTGCCTTCCAGAAAAGCGATCGGCACAAACACCGAGATGAGCACGGCGGTCGTCGCGATGACGGCGAAACCCACCTGCCGGGTGCCGCGAAATGCCGCGAGCATGGGCGGTTCGCCGAGTTCCAGGCGCCGATGGATGTTTTCCAGCACGACGATGGAGTCGTCGACGACCATGCCGATGGCCAGCAGCAAGGCCAGCAGTGTGAAAAGGTTGATCGAGAAGTTGAGGTAGTTGAGCATGATCAGCGACGCGGTCAGGGACACCGGCACGGTCACGGCCGGAATCAACGTTGCGCGGATGTTGCCCAGGAAGAGGTAGATGACCAGAACGACGAGGATCATCGCGATGATCAGCGTCTTGTACACCTCGACGATGGCCGCCTCGACGAAGACGGACGTGTCGTAGCTCAAGGTCAGCGTCACATCCTCGGGCAGGGATTTTTTGACCTCTTCAAGCTTGGCCTTGATGCCCTCGGCGACCTCCAGAATGTTCGCCGTGGACTGCCTCACGATGCCCAGGCCGACCATTTCCTCGCCGTTGCCTAGCAGGATGCTGCGGTCGTCTTCCGGCCCCAGTTCGACCTTGGCCACCTCGCCCAGACGCACCTGATAGCCGTCCGTACCGCGACGAATCACGAGGTTCGCGAAGTCCTGGGCGTCCTTGTACGGTCGCTGGATGCGCACGACAAACTCGCGGTCCACCGACTCGATGCGCCCGGCCGGCAATTCCACGTTTTCCTCGCGCAGGCGCTGCTCGATGTCGTTGACGGTGATCTCGCGAGCCGCCATCGCCACCCGGTCGAGCCACACGCGCATGGAATAGCGCCGTCCGCCGCCCACGCGCACGCGGGCCACGCCGTCCACCACGGAAAACCGGTCGGCCAGATAACGCTCGGCGTAGTCGGTCAGGTCGAGTTGGCTGAGGCGGCTGCTCGACAGGTTCATCCACATCATGACGTCTTCGTTGGCGTCGACTTTTTGCACTTCGGGCGGATCGGCCTCGTCGGGCAGGTTTTCGATGGCCCGGCCGATGCGGTCGCGGATGTCGTTGGCCGCCGCGTCGATATCCCGCCCGACCTTGAACTCGATGGTAATCTGGGAAACGCCGGTCTGGCTGACCGACTCGATGGACTTGATGCCCTCGATGCCGGCGATGCGGTCCTCGAGTAGCTGCGTGATGCGCGTTTCGACGATGTCCGCGGACGCGCCGATGTACTGCGTCTCGATGGAGACGATCGGCGGGTTGATGTCCGGGTATTCACGCAGAGGCAGCGTGGTAAACGAGATGACGCCGAAGATCACCAACAGCAAGTTGGCGACAATCGCCACCACCGGGCGACGCACGGCGAGGTCGGAAAGAAACATGACTTAGCCGTCCGATCCGTCGGCGGGCGCCGGCGTGGGCGTGGGGGTCGATTCGTCCGCCTTGGCGGTGTCGGCGGTTGCCTCCGCCGATTCGGTCTTTTTCATTTCGCGACGCTCAACGATCTTCACCGCGCCGCCCGGACGCACCCGCACGGTGCCTTCGATGATGACCGTCTCGCCTTCCTTGACGCCGTCGACGATCTCCACCTTGCCCGGCACGCGCCGACCGATGGTGACTTCCCGACGCACCGCCTTGCCGTCCTCGACCACCAACACGTATTGCTTGTCCCCGGCGGGCACCAGCGCGCTTTCGGGCACCATCAGCGACATGGAGCGATCGCGCACCAGATCGACGGTGAGCAACATGCCCGGCCGCAGGGCGAAATCCTGGTTGGCGATCTCGGCGCGGACCGTGATGGAACGCGTCACGGGGTCCACCCGCGAGTCGATGGACGTGACCTCGCCCTCGAACCGGCGGTCCGGGTAGGCGTTGGTCCGGGCGTAGACCGTCATGCCGTCCTTGAGCACGCCGATGTAGGCTTCGGGAACGGAAAAATCGAGCTTGATGACGGAGATGTCGTCGACCGTCGCGACCACGGTCTGGGGCGTGACCACGTCACCGGGGCTAATCGAACGCAGTCCCATGATGCCGTCAAAAGGCGCGCGGATCAGGCGGTCGCCGATCCGGGCTTGGAGGGCGCCGACCCGGGCCTGGGCCATCTCCAGATCGCTGCGCAGCTTGTCGACCTGGGCCTCGGAGACAAAGGCGTCCTTTTCCAGCTTGATCGCCCGGTCGTACTCCCGCTTGGCGTTGTCCAGGGACGAGCGGGCCTCGGCCAGATTGGCCGACTCTTCGGCGCGCGTCAGTTCGACGAGGCTCTGCCCCTTTTTCACGAACTGGCCGTCGCGAAAATGGATGGTGCGCACGGTCTCGGTGACTTTGGCGTTGAGTTCGACGGACTCGTTGGACTTGGCGTTGCCGATGGCCTGGATGCGGTCGACAAACTCGTCGCGGATCACGTCGGACACCACAACAGGCGTCTCACCGGCGCCGAAACCGGGACCGGCCTGGTTGTTCGAACAAGCCGCGGCCAAGAAACAGACCGAAAAACAAATGGAAAAAATAAACGCCGAAGCGAATGGGAAGCGTGATTTGTTCATGAAGGCGGGCCTCTTCCGTGGGGCTCGGCGCGCGGCCGACTGATTGCGATAATTTCATTACGACCCGGTCGAGCCCGGGTCAAGACCCATTGCGGACTATCCGGTCAAAATCTGGAAAATTACCGGCGTTTACGGGGAAGTCTTACGAATTCGAGAAGTTGCGACACGCCGCCGCCACGTCATCGCCTCCCCGAACAACGACGCGACGCCCGTGGTGCGGCGTCGCGTCCTGCGAATCTTCAAAATGCGGTCGTTGTTCGCCGGCTTAGAACCCGCAGCCGGCCTTGTCGTGATCCTCATCCTCATCGCCCCAGTAGCGGGTGTTGTCGTTTTTCGGCGACTGCTGGACGCTGCTCATGGACACCAGACGGCTTTTGGCGGCCGCGATGGCCGTCATGACTTTGGGATCGGCCTTGACCTTGGCCACGACCTCCTCCTCGTCAAACCAGCCGGGCACGAAGCCGGGCCCGTCGTACACCCACCCGTCGCCGTTGGAATCGGCGCCGTCATAATCGACGTAGATGGCGTTGGTCATGGCGTAGGGATAGGTGTCGTGATTGCGTTGCAGGGCCGTGAACGGCGGAATCACGTTGCTGATACCGAACCAGTTTTCAATCAATTGATTGACGCCCAACACCAGGGAGTCAGTGATCTCGATGGTGGGACCGGCCACCGGCTGGCTGACCGGCGCCAAGCCCTCGTAGCCGATGCCGATAACCACGACGGCCGTGTCCGTGTCAATATGGCAATCGACGGAGCCGTCGAAGCGGAAGGCCGAGGAATTGTCATGCATGGCCAGGCCGTCGGTGTCGCAACCCAGGAAGATATCGGACGAATCGGCGCCGATCTCCCCGATCAGCACGCCGTTGCCGTAAATCTCCAGACGATCCAGGGACATCCACTCGGGCGCCTGGGCGCGGATGCGAAGCGAAATCGTGCCGTCGGTATCACGCACGTCCGAGCCGATCGGCTTGCCGTTCACCCAGGTTTCGATGAAGGGCCCGCAGGTGGCGATCGCCCGGCCCTTTTTCAGGTTGGTGAGGAACTGGTCGTAGTCCAGCAGGCCCGGATCATCCGTGTCGCTCATGACGTAGGTACGGCACTTGCCGGCCTCGGTGGACGAACTGGAGTGCGTGTCCGAGTTGGCGATGCCGGTGACGCGCCGGTTCATGGCCGTCAGGGTGAAGTAGTCGTCGACGGAGCCGACTTCGCTGGAATCGAATAACAGATCGCCGCTGGAGATGCGTAGCTGCTCATCCGCCGTGCGCACCAGCGTCGGGAAGTACTCGCCCTCGCCGCTGGGCTGGGCGATCTCGGTTTCCGGCACGTCCTCTTCGGTGCTGGTGCGAATATCCTGGTAACGCTTGGAGTTCATGACCTCGAGCGCGTCGAAATCCCAGGAGAAGAGCTGCTGGGGATTCTTCGTGAGAATCTCGCCGTTGTTGACGACCGGGTCGGTGAGCGTCAGGAAGTCGGGCGAGTCGAACTTGCCGGAGAACTGCTCCCAGCCGTAGGCGCGGAAGTAGCCGGTGAACGCCTCGCGGCCGTGGTTGACGATCACGATGGGATCCTGATCCACCACATCCCGATCGCCCCGGGCCCGAAGGGCGTCGAAGCAATCCTGAGGCACGAAATAGGGCATCACCGAACCGTCGGGCAGCGTGACCGACGGGCTGGGATTGCGCCACTGGGGAGCGCCGCCGGAAACTTCGCTTTGGTCGTAACGCAGCGGGAAGCTGTTGAAATGGGCAAAGCTGAAGTGGGAAAGCTCGTCGCCGCCCATGTACGCCAACTTACCCAGCAGGCCCAACTCCTTCATCACCGGCACGTAGTTGGCAATGAAATCGTGGTCGGTGCCCACCACCATGTCGAGCCCTTCGCTCATGGCGCTGCCCAGCAGGCTCTTGATGGACCGGCCCGAGTCCGGGCTGTAGTGCGTGTGGATATGCATGTCGGCGGCGACCCAGCCGGAAGTGTCGACCTGATGTTCCAGATCCAGCGTCACGCGCTGCGTCGTGAAGGCGCTGACGTCCACGTCCTTGAAGTTGATCGAATACTCCGGCCCGTGGGAGGCGATGACGCGATAGCGGCCGACCGGCAGTTCGACTTCCGCGTGGCCATCCAACGAATGCACCAGTTTGACTTCGTTTTCGGGCAGATAGCCCTCACCGATGCGAGGCTCGGGAAGGCCGACACCCGAAAGCGCCTGAATGGTCAGCTTGGCCGGGTGGCCGGTGCCGCCCAGGGTGCTGTCGCGCACCTCGATGCTCAGGCGGCCGGTGGCCGGCAGGACCAGCGCCACGTTGCTCTCGCCGCCGTTGGTGACGGTGACGGCGTACAAGCGACTTTTCGTGTTGCCGGGGCCGGAAGCCATGAGGATGTAGTTCTGCTCGCCCGTGGTCTCGTCCACCGGAATGCGTCCGGCGAAGCTTCCGTCCTTGACGATATCGGTGCGGCGGGCGTCGGTGGTGAAGCGGCTGAAGGACGTCAGACGCCGATAACTCACCTCGCGGGGCGTGGAGCCCAGAAACTCGTTCATCGCGTCGAAGGATTCGGCCATCGGCACCAGCGTGTTGTCGTCCAGGAAGCGGGGGTGCTCAAAGACATGCACCTGCACGCCGCTGGCCGCCTCATCGGTGCCTTCGACCAAAACATGGCCTCGCACTTTGCCGTAGGCCCAGCCGCGAATGTCCGTCATATGGTCGAGCAGACCGGCCACGTCCCCCTCGTCGATGACCAGGTAGCGGTTGTAGGTGTAGGTCGCGCCGGAGGTGGGCAACTGGTAGCCCGGCGCCGTGATCTGCTGGAAAGCGATGGTCAGGAAGCTCTCGATGACCGGGAACGAGAGCGGCCCGTCCTCCGAGACCAGGGCGTAACCGATGTCTTCGTTAACGCCCGCGGACCAGGGAACGGTGGGCGACGCGATGAAGGTGGAGTTGCCTTGGTTGAACTGGTCTTCCACAAACCAACTCGACGAGAAGCCGAAGACGTTGGGCCCGATGACCGAGACGCCGTCGCCGAAGAAGACCGCGTCGCCGAACGCGTCGCCGGTGACGATGGACCCGATGGGATTGTCCGTGTCGGTGATCGGCTGCAGCGGAACCTCGAAAAGGGTATCCGGCTCCGAGCCGTCCTCGTTAAGCAACGTGAAGCGGGTGCTGATCTTCAGCCAGTTCTCTCCGGGCTCCAAACTATAGATCGTCTCGGCCTTGACCGGCAGATTCGACAGAGGCACCGGGATGATGCGCAGCAGGGAGATCAGCTCCTGGATCGTGCCCGAAACCTTGATCGCCGCCGCGCCGTCTTCCGAGCCGTCGTTGAGGATCTCAATGGCGTCCTGAGGGACTCGCACCACCGGCCCGCTGCCGAAGATGTTGTCGTAGCCGAAGGTTTTGACGTCCATGATGGGAAGCAGCTCGACCAGGGCGTCCTTGCCCACCGTGCCCGGCTCGAAGAAGTTTTCGACGCGCTGAATGTCGGCGTCCAGGATGCCGCCGCCCCACTTGTTGGGCACGCCGCCCGAGTAGTCGGTGGGATGGCCGTTGATCAGAACGCGGATGCGGTCGTTTTCGATGATGTAGTCACCCTTGTTGCCCAGGGCCTTGGGGCCGCCGATCAACTGGGAGCGGCTGGTGACTTTGTAGGCGCGGGTCTGGACGAATTCCTCGCTGTCGGCGCAGGCGCCGAAGGAGCCGCCCAACGTCGCCACCAAAACCAAAATCAAGGCCAGACGAAAAACCCGACCGGCGTTTACGAGAAAATTCATCGACATTTCATTCCGAGGCATAACACTTCCCCATCGCGTCGGGCGCATCTTGGCCGTGGCGTGTGGCAATGGTGTGACACGATTTCTCACCGAATGGCATCGCATTCTGTGCGCGTCGCGCGCATTTTTCAAGGGCTTCCCGAGGGGCCGGGCACGATCGATTAAGCGCTTTCGAATATAACGGAGCCCCAAGCGTCAGCGCGGGGTTGTCGAGCGTGTCGACTCAACGAACCATCTGGACCGCTTGCTGACACACGCGGCTCTGTCATCACGAAAAAATCGCGGGACTATTGCTCCGCTGCCGCCTCCAACGCCGCCCGCAAAATCCCCAGGGACCGCTCCAATTCCTCGCCGGTCAACGTCAGCGGGGGCGCCAGCGTCAGGACATTGCCTCCCGAGACCTTGAACGACAGACCGCGAGACAGGCACTCGTACAAAACTTTCTCCGCCGCGGCACTCGCCGGGTCCTTGGTGGTTCGGTCGGTGACGAGTTCCACCCCGACCAGCGCCCCGAAAGCCCGGACATCGCCGATGAGACTGATATCGTTAGATATTTCACGCAGCCCGGTCGTGAGGCGATCGCCCAATTCCATCGACCGGGCGAGCAGCCCTTCCCGCTCGATGACATGAATTGTCGCCAACGCCGCCGCCGCGCCGACAGGGCTTTTTTCGTGCGTGTAGTGCCCGAGCGCCGCGTGACCGGCCACATCCAGGTCTTCGCGGGCCAGCATGGCTGCCATGGGGAAGACTCCGCCGCCCAGGCCCTTGCCCAGGCACAGGATGTCCGGTGTCACCCCGAAGCGCTCGCACGCAAACATATAGCCCGTGCGGCCCAGGCCTATGGGGATCTCGTCAAAGATCAACAGCGCGCCGTGCTCGTCGCAGATCTCGCGGATGCGTCGCCAATACTCGACCGGCGGGGCCTCCACGGTGGTGCATCGGATGGGTTCGGCAATGAAGGCGGCCACGTCGCCCTCGTGACGCATCACATAGTCCACGTATTCGGCGGACTCCATGGGGCTCGGGGCGTTGCCGGTAACGGATGAGCGGTAGGACGACGGCGGCGGCACGTGGATCGCGCCGGGCAGTAGCGGTCCGACGCCGCGCCGAAACAGGGCCTCACCGCCGATGCTGATGGCGTCCAGGGACGCGCCGTGAAACGAATCCCACCAACTCACGGTCTTGAATCGTCCCGTCGCCACCCGCGCCAATTTCAGCGCCATGCCGATGGCCGACGTGCCGCCGGGGGCAAAGAGAACCTTGTTCAATCGGCCGGGGGAAAGCTCGGCCAATTTGCGCGCCAGATCGACGGCGACCCGGTTGGTGTAACGACGCGGCGAGAACGGCAGGGTGCGCAACTGTTCAATGACGGCCTCGATCACCGCCGGGTGTCCGTAGCCGACCTGATGGGCGCTGTTGCCGTGAAAGTCCAGGTAGCGTCGGCCCTGCGTGTCGATCAGTTCCGCTCCCTCGGCGCCGGACAGGGCGTTCAGGCACGGCGTGGACAGGGATTGGTGGAGGAAATACCGGGCGTCCTCGTCGAGCAGCGCGCGGGTGGCGTCGTCAAGATGGGCGTCCTGCCACTGCCGGCGCTCGTCGGAGAGATTGACGTCGCCTTCGGTGCGTTCGACGGGTTTGTCGTCGGTGGGATTGTCGCTCAACGCTGCCTCCAGGCCTGCGTGCGGGCGATGAGGCCCCGCGAGGCGAACTGGAATCCGAACCGGACCGCCAGATTCGTCACGACAATCAGCATGCACATCGCGGCGGCGGGGGCGGTGTCCCCGGCGTCGTCCATGTTGATGACCGCGACGGACGCCAGGGGCGTGTCGACCGGGTAGAGGAAAATCACCGCCGAGATGGTCGCCATGGACGAGACGAAAAAGTAGAGCGCGATTTCGATGATCGCCGGCAGGCTCACCGGCACCGTCACCCGCGCGAAGGTTTTGTAAAACGGCACGCCCATGGACTCCGAGACGGTTTCGAATTCGCCGTCCAGTTGGCGCAAGGCGGTGGTCGCCGTCAAGAAGCTGACCGTGAAAAAGTGCGTGACGTTGGCGATGACCAGAATGGCCATGGTGCCGTAGAGGGCCACGAAGGGATTGGGAATCGACATCCCGAAAATTTCGAAACGGGGCTGATTGAAAAAGAAGATATAGGCAATGCCGATGACCAGGCCCGGCAACGCCAGGGGCAGGATCGACAGGAAATACGCGATCTGTCGCGGCAGGCGCATCTCCCGGGATTTTTCGATCAGATACGCCCCGGCAAAGGCGACGGCGGTGCCCAAAATCGCGGAATAGAACGACATGCGGATGGAATTCCAGAACGCCGCGTACCCGCCCCCGCCCGTGTCCTTGAAAGTGTAATGCTTGAGCGACAGGGACAAATCGTAGGGCCACATCTTGACCAGCGACCCGAAGCCCGCCGCGAAAAGCATGATCAGGATGAACGCCGCAATCGCGCCGCAAACGACGAGGAAGGCGCGGTCGGTGGCGGGTTTGGGCTTGGGCGTGAACGGCACCGACTTGGCGGACATGGCCGAACTTTGGCGACGCTGAGCGATGCGGTCGACGACGAACGCCGCAATCGCCGGGACCAGCAGGACGATGCTCACCGTGGCGCCCATGCCGAAGTTCTGCTGGCCGATGACCTGCTTGTAGATATCCACGGCCAGAATGTTGAATTGGCCACCGACCACCTTGGGCGCGCCGAAGTCGGTGAAGCACAGCGTGAAACCCGCGAACAGCGCGCTAAGCAGGCCGAATTTCACGCCGGGGATCGTGACCGTCCAAAACGTTCGCCACTTGGACGCGCCCAGGGACTCGGCCGCCTCGTAGAGCCGGGCGTCGGTGCTGCCCAGGGCCACCAGCAGGATCAGGAACATCGACGGGAAGATGAAGACCGACTCGGCGATAATGATCCCCTTGGCGCCGTACAGGCCGATGTCCCACGCCAACCACGGCAATTTGCCGAATAGCCCCGTCGTCACGAGCCCTTTGTTGCCGAACAGGTACACCAGGGAAAGGCCGTAGAGCATGGTCGGCGCGAACAGGGGGAGCATCGCGACGGTCTTGAAAAACCCCTTGCCCGGGATGCACGTCCGGGTGATGCCGTAGGCGTAGGCGAAGGCCAGCAACACCGCGATCGCGGTCGCGACCACGGAGATGAACGCGCTGTTGAACAGGGAACTGTAGAGCGAGGATTCCGAGAAATATTTTTTGAAGCGCGTCAGGCCGATATATCGTGCCGCCTCGCGCACCGGATTGTCGTCCGGGCCGATGAAGACGCCGTCGATGTACCAGTCCGCGCCGTCGATGCGCACCTCGATGGGTTTGATTTTGCGTTCCTTGCGCTCGATGACGACTTGGGAGACGGCGACGTATTTGAACTGCGTCTCGTCGGCGAGATCCGCGACGACGCCCCGCTCGTCGATATGCTTGTCGACGACCTTGGCCGGTTCGTCGTCAATGAACGCCTCTCCGTCCGACAGATGTACCCGCCGCCCGCCCACGCGCACTTCCGCCCCGTCGTCCCAGATGGACGCGGCCACCTCGGCGTTCAGGCTGCGGTCGACGACCTTGAGTACGGGCAAAACCACCACCAGCAGCATCCACGCCAGGAAGCCGACGATCAGCGCCTTGCGGATGCGCGCGCTCGCGTCGGGTTGGCGCTTGGGAGCGGCTTGGTTCGGGGAATGCGTCATGGGGTGTCAGCCCACGGGCGCGTCAAAGCAATGCAGCCGATGGGCGGGCAGGCTGATCTCAATGTCGGCGCCGGGCTCGTGGGGTAGCGCCTCGGCGCGCTTGGCGGCCACGTCCACTTCGATGAAATGCTCGCGGCCCTCGGCGTCGGGCGGGACGCGCAGGCCGTAGCGAAAAAACGGCCCGCGAAATTCGACGTATTCTATCTTCGTCGCCAGACGGTTGGCGTCATTGGCGGCATCCTGGCCCACGCGCACATCCTCCGGCCGGATCGCGACAATCACCGACCCGCTCGCGCGTCCGTCAAGTCGCTCCGGATCCACGTCCAACGTCGCGGCGCCGAGCTTGACCTGCCCCTCGCCCACCACGTCCGCCTCCCCCAGGAAGTTCATCGCCCCCACGAAGTCGGCGACGAACGGATCCGCCGGGCGGCCGTAGACCTCTCGCGGCGTGGCGTACTGGGCCAGGCGACCTTCGCTCATCACCACGATGCGGTCGGCCATGGTCAGGGCTTCGTCCTGATCGTGCGTGACCATGATGGTGGTGATGCCCAGGCGCTGCTGAACCTGGCGAATCTCCAAACGCAGGCGCAGGCGCACCCGGGCGTCCAAAGCCGAAAGGGGTTCGTCCAGCAGAAGCAGCTTGGGCTCGGTGGCCAACGCGCGCGCCAGGGCGATGCGTTGTTGCTGCCCGCCGGACATCTGGGCCGGATATTTGTTCGCCGTCGATTCCAAGCCGACCAGGGCCAGCATCTCCTTCACGCGGGACTGGACAGCCGCCTTGTCCTTGCCGCGACCGTGCAGGCCGTAGGCGACGTTCTGCGCCGACGTAAGATTGGGAAACAGGGCATAGGACTGGAAGACGATGCCGCAGCCGCGCTTGGAGGTGGGCCAGGCGCTGATGTCCTGCCCGGCCATGACGACCTGCCCCGCGTCCTGCGTCTCAAGACCCGCGATGATGCGCAGCAGAGTCGTTTTCCCGCAGCCGCTGGGGCCCAGGATGCACACGAATTCGCCGGGCGCGACGGACATGGATACGTCTTTGAGCACCTGCAGGGCGCCGAAGGATTTGCCGACGTTGCGCACTTCCAGGAACGCGTCGGTCCGTTCTCGCGGCGATTCAACGGCGACCATGGCGACTCCCTTCCTTGTGCGTTTGCTATGCGTCTTCCGTGCGTCGTGAACGCGACCGGGCTATTCTTTTTCCGACTTCCCGTCGTAGCGCTTGGACCATTCGGCCAGGATGCGTTCCCGATTTTCGGCGGCCCAGTCGAAGTCGTTTTTGATCAGCAGCTTTTCGGGATCGGACGGGTAGCCTTCGGGAACGTCCACGTCCATCTTGATGGCCAGGATCGGATAGACCTGGGAGTACATCTTCATGGCGTCGTCGGAGATCGCCCAATCCAGGAAGACCTTGGCGTTGGGATTGGTTCGGGGCTTGCGGACCAGGGCGTTGGCCTCCAAGTCCCAGCCGCAACCTTCCTTGGGAAAGGCGACGTCGACGGGTTCGCCCTTGGCTTTTTGCTTGAAGCCCCGATAGGCAAAGGAAACGCCGATGGGATACTCCCCGGTGCCGGCCAACTTGGCGGGCTTGGAGCCGGAGTGCGTGTAGGCGGCGATGTTGGCGTGGAGGCGATCGAGGTAGGCCCAGCCCTTATCCTCGCCCATAAGCTGGAAAATCGCCGAAATCGTCAGGTAGCCCGTGCCCGAGGACGCCGGATTGGGCATGACGATCATGCCTTTGTACTTGGGATCGGCCAGGGCTTCGTACGAATCGGGAAGCGGCAGGCCCTTCTTCTTCAGCTCGATGGTGTTGCCGACGATGCCGGTCATCCAAGCCTTGATGCCGACCCAGTGGGCGACCTTGTTTTTCTCGTCCTTAAAGCCCGGTTTGATGCGTTCGATACCCGCCGGATTGTACTCCTTGAGCATCCCCTTCTGGTCCATGATGGCCAGACTTGTCAGCGCGACGCCCCAGATGACGTCGGCTTGGGGATTGTCCTTTTCGGCCAGCAACTTGGCGGTGATGATGCCGGTGGAATCCCGGACGATGCGCACCGTGATGTCCGGGTGCTTGGCCTCGAAGTCCTTTTTGTAGATGGAGACTTCGTCGTCTTCCAGCGCCGTGTAGACGACCAGTTCGCCGGCCACCGCCGATTCGATGAAGCCCAGGGCGAACATCACCGCCAGCGCGGCCAGGGCGATAATCACCACGTCGTACAATGTCTGTCGGCTCATGTCTTCGGTCCCTTCCAAAGGTCTGTCCATTTCATCATCGCCGGGCGGCCATATTTCGCCCGAACGCAAACGACCCGCCGGGCGGGCGGGTCGTCGGTCTTGCTTTAGGGGTTCTCGCCCACGGAGAGGCGGTCGTTGATTTCGTCGAGCACCTCCAGGCAGTCGGCGATGGAGTCGACCACGTAGTGGGCCCCGCATTGGAGCAGCTTTCGGCGGGCGACTTCCAGGCGCTTTTCCAACGCCTCCTCGTCCATCGCCTCCACCTCGGCCAGCGGCATGCCGTTCATATTGCCGCTCTTGGCCAGGCCGATGGTCCAGACCCCGGCGTTCAGGCCCTCTTCCACGTCGGGCACCGTGTCGCCGATCTTCACCACCGCCGCCGGGGGATAGACGCCCATCAGCTCCATGCTCCGCAGCGTCATCCACGGCGCCGGACGGCCCTGCAACACATCGTCGGCGCACAGGGCGGCATCGGGGATGAAGTCCTGCTTCTTCGCCTCTTCGAGCACGACCTGCATCATCTCCCGGGCGTAGCCGGTGTTGGCCGCGAACTTCACTCCCGCCTCGGCCAGGTCCTGGCGAAACTCGAGGGCGCCGGGAATCAGCGCGCCGTACTTGGGCAGCACCGCGAGTTGCAGCGGCGTGAAATCCTCGTACATCGCCTGCACGTCGTCCTCGTTCCACGCCCGGCCCTTGACTTCCTTGAACGCCGCGTCGATGGGCGCCATACGCAGGATTTCGCGAATGTGGTCCTTCTTGTGCAGACCCATGGGCCCGCGGGCCTGCTCGTTGGTGATCGTCACGCCCTGGCGCGCGAAGGTCTCCATGAACGCCCCCGCCGGAGCCATGGAGCCGTAGTCCACCAGCGTCCCGGCCAGATCGCACACCACCGCCTGAATCGGCCCGGTATAAAAACGTCGATACACGAAATCCATTACGCCACCCCCTTCAAACGCACATCCATTTGAGCCAACACATCGGACACGGCCGAGAGCAGATCCCGCATGTCATTGGGGAACAGCCGACCGATATTGCCGATGCGAAAACAGTCCGCGTCGCCGACCTTGCCCGGATAAATCACGTAGCCGCGTTCGGCGAGCAGCGAATAAAACTTGGTGAAATCGAAATTGGGATCATCGGGATAATAGAACGACGTGATGATCGGCGCCTGGAGTTCCGGCTTGAGATAGCGCCGGAATCCCATGGCCGTCATGCCGGCGGCGATGATCTCGTGGTTGGCCCGATACCGCGCGCCGCGTCCGGCCACGCCGCCCTCCTCTTCCAATTCCAGAAGCGCCTGATGAAACGCCAGGATCGCGTGCGTCGGCGGGGTAAAGCGGAACTGGCCGTTGGATTCGAGGCCTTTGTACTGAGCCACGAGGTCCAGCGAAATGCTTCGCGCGTTGCCCTCGCAGGCCAGCAGCTTGTCGAGTTTGGCGACACAGAAGCTGAAGCCCGGCACCCCCTCGATGCACTTGTTGGCCGACGAGACCAGATAGTCGATGCCCATCTCGGCGACGTTGGTATCGATGGCGCCGAAGCTGCTCATGGCGTCGACATAGAAATCGCGCCCAGCCGCCTGGACCATGGCGCCGACTTCGGCAATGGGGTTGAGGATGCCGCTGGTTGTCTCGCAATGGCAGCATGTGACCATGGCGATGTCGGCGTCCTCGGCAAGGGCCTTTTCGATGTCGGCGGGAACGATGGGCGCGTCCTCGGCGTAGCTCAACTCCACGACGTCGATGCCCAGGGTGCGTCCGATGGCGGCCATGCGACGGCCGTACGCGCCGTTGATCGCGCACAGCAGCTTCTTGCCCCGAGGCACGCACGTGGCCAGCACCGCTTCCAGGCCGAAGGTGCCGCTGCCTTGCATCAGGACGGTGGTGTGCGTGTCGATGTCCACTTCCGCCAGACGCACCAAGCGCTCGCGCACATCCCGCACGATCGCGATGAATTCGCCGTCACGGGAGCCCAGATCCCGCAACATGGCCTGTTTCACCGTCCGGCTGGTCGTCAACGGACCGGGGGTGAACAACGCCTTGTCTTTCCAAGTCGACGTCGTCAAAACGTTCTCCTTCTCGTCGTATCGCGTATTGTTCGGCGGTTGGTCCACCGCCGCGCGGCGGATCATAGGCGCTCCGCCGCGACGCGTCCACGCGAGATAGGCACAAGATGAACTTTTCGGAAATTCAATAAAGGGCGATATCCATCGATAACGCCGCGAATATACTCGATGCGGCCCGTGAAATCCATGTGACAACGAAAAGGCCGCCGCGTGAAAGGCCGAAATTGCAGACGAGATGTCCGAAACGATGAATGATAATAAATGATGGATGACGTCGAACAAATCGTCAGGATGTTGCGGCGGTATCGGGGAGAAAACGTCTTCAACCCGTACCGCGACCGCTGTGCGACGCACGACCTTTCCTATGCGGCGAGAATTCGTACGGAGAATTTGCGGCGATACCTGACGTCCCTGGCGGCGCGCTCTCACCCCGTCGCGATTGTCGGGCGGGATCTGGGATATCGCGGCGGGCGACGAACGGGGCTGCCTTTATCGGACGAAACGCTGCTGCCGCTCATCGGGGCGAGATACGGAATCGAGCTCGCGCGGGCCTGCAATACCGGCCCTCTCGTGGAGCGCACCGCGCAAGAGCTATGGCGCTTTGCCGAGTGTTTTGAGTCGGCGCCCCTGCTCTGGAATGTCTTCCCCTGGCATCCTCATCGCCCCGGCGAGCCTTTGTCCAATCGCCCTCACACGGCGGCCGAGGCACGCGCCGGTCGCGACGTCCTGCGGCGCGTTCTGGATCTCCACGACGTGCGTGTCGTCATCGCGCTGGGCCGGGTCGCCCAGGCGACGCTTGCGTCGATGGGCGTGGGACACATCCCGATCCGCCACCCCAGCCACGGCGGGCAAACCGAGTTTCGCACCGGGATGACGGCCGTGTTCGGCGGCCGCGATCTGTCCGGATCTTAGCGCAATTCCAAAGAAAACCCGGCGGATCAACGCTTGACAGCCCGACAGGCCATGGGAAGTATCAATGGCTTGTTGGCCGCCGAAGGATTTGGCGACGAAATAGAGCGCGGACCAACGGAAATCGAGGTCATATCCGCCATGAGCACGCTTCATATCGTGCGTCACGCTCAGGCTTCTTTTCGCAAGGACGTCTACGATCAGCTCTCCGACCTGGGCGTCACGCAGGCCGAATGCCTGCGGGATTATTGGGTGCGTTGGGGGCAGAAGTTCGACGTGATCTATTCGGGCGCCATGAAACGCCAGACCGACACGGCGACGATCATGATGCCCGAGATCTCGGCGATCGACGAGCAGGATCCGACGGTCATGGCCGAGTTCGACGAACACGACACCCACGCCATCATCCGCCATCAGATCGCCGCCATGTCCAAGGACGATCCCACCATCGCCGAAGAAGCCTCCCAGATGTACACCGACCGCAAGGTGCTCATGCGCATCCTGCACATGACCATGCACAACTGGCAGCAGGGGCTGCACGCCTCGGACGACATCGAAACGTGGGCGGCGTTTAAGAAACGTGTCGAGTCGGGATTTCGCGAGATCATCGACGACAACGGCCCGGGCAAGCGGCTGTGCGTGGTCACATCCGGCGGACCGGTCGCGGTGGCGATGCAGATGGCGCTGGGCCTGACCGATGAAATGGCGCTGGACCTGACGTGGAATATCCGCAACGCGGCGGTGACGGTTTTCGGGTACGACAAAGACGGGATGCAATTGATCCGCTTTAATTCGGTCTCCCATCTGGAGTACCATGACGAACCGAATCTGCTGACCTATCTCTAGTTGCGCCCAACCTTGAGCCGAAACTTGAGCTAAAAGGAGCGACGCGTCCCATGGATTTTGCCGTCCCTGAACCGCTGCAGGCCGTCATCGACGCGATCAACGACTTTCTCGACGCCGAAGTCATCCCGCTGGAAAAAGAATTTCTGGGCAAGACTTTCACCGAGATGCTGCCCGTGATCAACGGCCTTCGCGCCAAGGTCAAGGAGCGCGGCTGGTGGGCGCCCAATCAGCCCAAGGAACTGGGCGGCATGGGCCTGAGCCTGACCGAGCACGGCCTGGTCTCCGAGGCTTTGGGCCGCACGCCCCTGGGGCACTACCTTTTCGGCTGCCAGGCGCCGGACGCGGGCAACGCCGAGATCCTGCATATGTTCGGTTCCGAGGAGCAGAAGGCCCAGTGGCTCAAGCCGCTGGTGAACGGCGATATCCGAAGCTGCTTCGCCATGACCGAACCGTCCATGCCCGGCTCCAATCCGATCATGCTCGCCTCCACGGCCGTCAAGGACGGCGCCGATTACGTCATCAACGGCCACAAGTGGTACACCACCTCGGCCGAGGGCGCGGCCTTCGCGGTCTGCATGGCCGTCACGCATCCCGACGCCCCGCCCCACCTGCGCGCCAGCATGATCATCGTCCCGGCCGACACGCCGGGCTATCGCATCGTGCGCAACATCCCCGTCATGGGCCACGCCGGCGACGATTATTTCAGCCATGCCGAAGTGCGCTTCGAGGATTGCCGCGTACCCCAGTCCAACCTGTTGGGCGGCGAGGGATTCGGATTCGCCATCGCCCAGGAACGCCTGGGCCCCGGGCGCATCCACCATTGCATGCGCTGGCTGGGCATCTGCAAGCGCTCGTTCGACCTGATGTGCCAGCGGGCCAACGAGCGCGTGGTGGACATGGACGGCGGCGTGCTGGCGAGCAAGCAGATCATCCAGACATGGGTGGCCGAGTCCGCGGCGGAGATTCAAGCGGCGCGGCTGATGACGCTCCAGGCCGCGTGGAAGATCGACAACGTCGGCGCCAAGGCGGCCCGCGACGAGATCGCGCTCATCAAATTCGTCGTCGCCAACACGATGCAGCGGGTCATCGACCGAGCGCTACAAGTGCACGGCGGGTTGGGCATGACCGACGACACGATTCTCGCGTTTTTCTTCCGCCAGGAACGGGCCGCGCGCATCTACGACGGCGCCGACGAGGTCCACAAGGTGTCCTTCGGCAAACGCAAGCTGCGCCATTACGCGGGCGTGGCGGCCGCGGGGAAGAAGTAGTCAATGAACGAGGAATTGCTGGACAAGCCCCGGCGCGTTCGCGAAGGCGAGGAACTCGACGCCGAGGCGCTGGGAGGGTTCCTGAAAGAAAACATCGAGGGACTGTCCGGCGATGTCGCGATCCGTCAGTTTCCCAGCGGATTTTCCAACTGGACGTACCTGGTCACGGTCGGCGATCGGGAGCTGATCCTGCGACGCCCCCCGGCCGGCACCAAGGCCGCGACCGCTCACGACATGGGCCGCGAGGCGCGCATCCAGACGGCGCTCAAGCCCGTGTTCCCCTATGTCCCCGATGTGCTGCTCCATCACGAGGCCGACGACGTGATCGGCGCGCCGTTTTACGTCATGGACCGCATCAAGGGTATCATCCTGCGCTCCGACCTGCCCGAGGGCATGACGCTCTCCGAGGACGAGGCCCGCACGCTTTGCGAAAACATGATCGACGTGTGGGTGGAACTGCATTCGGTGGATTATGTCGCGGCGGGCTTGGGCGAGATGGGCCACCCGGAAGGCTACGTGCGGCGGCAGGTGGAGGGCTGGTCCAAGCGCTATCGCAACGCCCGCACCGACGACGCGCCGGATTTCGAATCCGTCATGGGCTGGCTGGCCGAGAACATGCCGCCGGATAGCGACACGCCGACGATCATTCACAACGATTATAAATTCGATAACGTGGTGCTCGATCCGGACGATCCGCTCAAAATCGTCGGCGTGCTGGATTGGGAGTTGGCGACCATCGGCGATCCGCTGATGGACCTGGGCAGTTCGCTGGCCTATTGGGTGCAGGCGGGCGACCCGGACGAGGCTCAGTTTATCCGCCGCCTGCCCACGCACCTGCCCGGCATGATGACCCGGGAGCAGATCATTGCCCGCTATGCCGAGAAAACCGGCCGCAACGTCGATAATTGGGACTTCTATTTCACTTTCGGCCTGTTCCGCCTGGCGGTGATCGCCCAGCAGATCTACTACCGCTTCTACCACGGCCAGACCAAGGACCCCCGTTTCGGCGCCCTCGTCTTTGCCGTCCAGATTCTGGAAAAGTCGGCCGCCGGCGTCATTTCCCGCGAGTAGCTCCCCGAATTTCTGCTATAACGCTCCCGAACAACTATCACCAAGCCGGGAGTAAACAAGATGATCATCGTCATCAGCGATCTGCATCTGACCGATGGGACCTCGGGCGAAACCATCAACGCCGGGGCGTTTCGCACTTTCGCCGAAAATCTCAAGCGCCGTGTGCGCGACGCGTCCTGGCGTCCCGCGACCGACAAGACCGGCGAGACCCAGGGTCGGTTCGAGGCGGTGGACCGCTGCGACGTGATCCTGCTCGGCGACATCCTGGATGTGATCCGTTCGAGTCAGTGGGTGGACAGCGGCGACGAGACGATGCGCCCCTGGGGCGATCTGAAGGCCATCGCACCGATGGTCCTGGATATCACGAAGAAGATCCTCGCCAAGAACGACGAATCCCTCGCCTATCTGCGCGAGTTGGCTCAAAGGCCCGTCACGATTCGGGACGACCGCTCCGGCAAGGAATTCGCGGTGCCGGTGTATTTCCATTATTTCGTCGGCAACCACGACTGGTTCTATCACGTCAAAGGCCCCGCCTATAACGAAACGCGAAAGCTTATCAAGGACGCGATGGGCCTTTCCAACAACCCCAACCAGCCCTTCCCCCATGTCCTCGACGAGGCTCCCAAGGCGCTGCAAGGCCTCATTCGCGCCCACGGTGTCTACCTGCAGCACGGCGATATCTGGGACGACCAGAATTTCGAAAAACTCCACGGCCGCGACCATTCGTCCATCGGCGACTGCATCGTGGTGGAATTGCTCAACCGCTTTCCCGGCGACGTGCGCGCCGCGCTGAACCTGGACGAGCAAGACCCTCTCTTCCTCCTGCTCAAGGAGATCGACAACGTCCGCCCGCTGACCGCCGTGCCCGAGTGGATGTTCGGCGTGCTCAACCGTCTGCATCAGCCGGACGTCAAGCGCCGCATCCTCAAACTCTGGGAGGACCGGGTCGACGAATTCTTCCGGGTGCCCTTCGTCAAGGACCACGATAAATTCCTGCAAAAAGACTTCGTCGACTTCCTCCAGGTCGCCCTGCGCCTCACGCGCTTCCTGGGCGAGCACAACTTCCGTCGCCTGGCCGTCGGCGTGGAGAAAATTCAGGACTTAACCTCCCGAGGCACGCCCTATTGGAAATTCGCGGCGCAGGAGATCGCCCTGGACTACGACGGGATCAACTTCGTCGTCTACGGCCACACGCACAAACCGGGGGTGACGCCGCTGGACCGGATTTTCGAGCCGGGCTCGATCCGCGTGAAAGCCGACAAGATTTACATCAACAGCGGAACCTGGCGGCGGGTGCATCAACGCTGCGAGGTCTCGCGACGGGATTTCGAGTTTGTCGGCGCCCATGTCATGACCACGGTCACTTTCTACCGAGGCACCGAGCGCATGGGACGTCGTTATGAAACCTGGACCGGGCTCCTGGATTAACCGGCCCTTTTGATGCAAAGCATCGTTCTGTAAGGGAAACCGCAATATTTGTCGCGGCAGTCGATCCGTTTGAACGGAATCCAAGTCGATAACTTGCCAAATTGACTGATCAATACGCCTCATTTTGGATCGAGCGGTCATGTAATATTCTTCCTGACTTGCCACAAATATGATTTGGATCATGATAGTGACTCCCATTCATTGCACGACGAGGGAGGTCACATCGTGCGCAATTCCACACGTATTCTGTTGATATTGTTTGCTATTCTCATGCTCGCGATCGCTTCGGCGTCGGTTGTCGCCTGCGGAGACGACGACGATGACGATGACGACGATTCATCCATCGACGACGACACGGACGATGACGACGACGACGACGATGACGACGATGACGATGATCACGACGATGACGACGACGACCATGAGGTTCACTGGAGCTACGACGGCGAGACCGGCCCGGATAACTGGGCGGATCTGTCGGACGAATGGGCGGCCTGCGATGACACGAAGCAGTCGCCGATCGACATCGTGGTCTCCAGCGTGGACTCCAAGAGCCTGGACGATCTGGAATTCCATTACGAGGCTTCGACGATCGAGGTGGTCAACAACGGCCACACGATTCAGGTCAACCCCAAGGACGGTGACAACTACGTGATGAAGGGCGGCGTGAAGTACAACCTGCTGCAATATCACTGGCACGCCGAGTCCGAGCACACCATCGACGGCGCCCATTCGGACATGGAACTCCACCTGGTGCATCAGAAGGACGGCAGCTCGGGGCTGGACGACCTGCTGGTCGTGGGCGTGATGATCGACTCGGGCGCCGAGAACTCGTCGTACAAGCCGATCTGGGACAGCATCCCCTCCGAGGAAGGCACGAACTCGGTCACGGACAAGGTCGACGCCGCGGATCTGATCCCCGGGGACGCGAACTACTATAACTACCCCGGCTCCCTGACCACGCCGCCGTGCACCGAATCGGTGGACTGGCATGTGCTCAAGTCCGGCGAGACGCTCTCCGACGTTCAGCTCAAGACCTTCACCGATCTGTATGACCACAACTATCGCCCGGTGCAGGCTCTGAACGGTCGGACCGTCGAGTATGACAACGACTAATCGCCCCGGCGACTCCAACGCCTGATCGACTCGTCCCACCGGCCGCGCGCCGGTGGGATTTTTTCGTTCGTCCTTATTGCGATCGTTCTCCACTCGTACTCTGCAAATCGCCCGTCATCGGTTAAAATACCGAGCAAGATTCGGCTCCCATGCGATCTGGATCATAGTCTTTTAACTCACCGTCAGGAAAATGGCCGCCGTGCATTGATTTGCCCGCCGTTCGCGGGAATTTTGAGGGATTCATGTTTAAAATCCGTCAGCGCTGGAGCTACCAGGGGAGCAATGGACCGGACGCCTGGGCCGTGGAATTTCCGGGGTGCGGGGGCACGGCTCAATCGCCGATCGATATCGTCCGGCGTCAGGCCGTCAACGGCTCCACGATCCCGCTGGCATTCGACTATCGGCCGATTCAGGCGACCCTCTTCAACAACGGCTTCACGATGCAGGTCGACACGTCGCCGGGATGCGTCCTGACCTGGCGGGGGAGCCCGTATGACCTGGTCCAGTTTCACTGGCATTGCCAGAGCGAACACACCATCGACGGCCGCCCCTTCCCCATGGAGCTGCATCTGGTGCATCAATCCCGGGAGGCCGAGGCTTTTGCCGTCATCGGCGTGATGCTCGAGCACGGCGCCCACCAAGACGCCTACGACCTTCTCTGGCACGATCTGCCGACCGATGACGTGAAACAAAACATTTTTGACGAATTCGACCCGAGCGTTCTGCTGCCCTCCCGCCGGGACTATTTTCTCTACGAAGGTTCCCTGACCACGCCGCCGTGCACCGAGGCGGTCTCGTGGTTGTTGCTGGAGGAACCGTTTCCTGTTTCCAAGAAACAGATCGAGAATTTCGAGCATCTCTACCCGGATAATCACCGCCCGCGACAGCCCCTGAACGGCCGGCGCGTGCACTTCGTCCGCGGCGCATCATCGCGGACCTGAGCGTCCGTTCCCCCCGCGACTTCGTGCTTGATCGGCATCGCCGTTGGGGCTAAAGTACGCCGATTTCACCGGACATACCGGATAGTTTTTCAATCCAATTTGGCGTTGATTCGCATTGGAGTCACGATGAGCACCGTCTTTGTCACGGGCGCCAGCGGCCACATTGGTCCGATTCTGGTGCGCAAGCTTCTTGAACGGGGCGACACCGTCCGCGCGTTGATCTATGCCGGTGACGAAACCGGAATCGCCGACCTTCCCATCGAAAAAATCCCCGGTGACTTGTTCGACAATGAGGCGCTGAAAAAAGGCATGGCCGGAGCCGACGTGGTTTATCACCTGGCGGCGCGCATCTCCATCGTCGGCCCGGAAGGCGGGTTGGTGCACAAAATCAACGTGGAAGGCGTGCGCAATGTCGCCCGGATCGCTCTGGAAAGCGGCGTGAAGCGTTTTGTGCATTTCAGCTCGATCCACGCCTTCAAGCAGGAGCCCAAGGACGTCCCATTCGACGAGACGCGCACCCTGTGCGACGCGAGCAACTACGCCTACGACTACTCCAAGGCCCAGGGCATCGGCGTGATCCGCGAGTTCGTGGAAAAGGGCCTGCACGCGGTGATCGTCAATCCGGGCGGCGTGATCGGCCCCATGGACTGGCATCCGTCGCGCATGGGCCACGTTTGGCTGGATCTGTACCACGGCAAGCTGCCGGGCGTGGTGGACGGCGGCTTCACGTGGGTGGACGCCCGGGACGTCGTCGACGGCGCCATCGCCGCGGAAACCAAGGGCCGCCCCGGCGAGTGCTATCTGCTCACCGGCGAGTACCACAAGGTCATCGACCTGGTGCACATGGCCGAGAAAGTCACCGGCAAGCGCATGACGCACATGGAAACACCCATGTGGCTGGCCCGACTGGTGGCGCCGTTCGCGCTGTGGTTCGCCCTGCTGTTCAAGATGACGCCCCTGTTCACGCCCGAGTCCCTGGGCGCGCTGCGCGGCCATCCCGACGTGCGTCACGACAAGGCGACCAACGAGTTGGGATTCGCGCCGCGCCCGGTCGCCGAGTCGATCAAGGACATCTACGCCTGGTTCAAGGAACAGAACATGCTCTAGGCGAACCGTTCGCCGGAGGATGACAAGATGAAGCTGCTCGAACCGATCACCATCAAGGGCCATACGCTCAAAAACCGCATCGTCATGCCCGCGATGGACACCAATTTCGGCGACGACGAAGGCAACATCAATCCACTGTCCTACGACTATTACGAGCTTCGCGCACGGGGCGGCACCGGCATGATCATTGTCGAAGCCGCCTATTTCACCAAGCGGGGGGCGGGCACCGAAACCATGCTCGCCATCGACGAGGACGAGCGCATCGACGATTTCGTGCCCATCGTCGAGCGTATCGTCAAACACGGCACGGTGCCGTTGTTGCAGATCTACCACGCCGGCAGCCAGGCGTCCGAATTCATGACCGGCTTCGTCCCCCACGCTCCGTCGGACGTGCCCTTCGAGATGTCCGGCGAAGTACCCGAACCTTTGACCATCGAGGAAATCCGGGAACTGATCGAAGGCTACGCCGACGCCGGCGAGCGCGCGAAAAAGGCCGGTTTCGCCGGGGTCGAGGTGCACGCCGGGCACGGCTACCTGCTCACGCAGTTTCTCTCCTTGGTCAATAACAAGCGAACCGACGAATTTGGCTGCGGCAGTCTGGAAAACCGCATGCGCATGCACGTCGAAGTGTTGCGCGCCATCCGCGAACGCTGCGGCGACGATTTCATCATCTGCTTTCGCATGAACGGTCGTGACTATCGGGAAGGCGGTGTCGAACCGGAAGTCACCGCCCAAGTGGCCGCGAAGCTCGAGGAAGAAGGCGTGGACATCATCCACATCACCGGCGGCACCTTCGACTCGCCGGGCTTTCCTGTCACGCCCTACATGAACTATCCCCGAGGCTGCTTCGTCGATCACGCGGCCATCGTCAAGGCGGCGCTCAAGCACACGCCCGTATGCGTCGTGGGGCGCATCAACACCGCCGAGTTCGCCGAAGAGGTGCTGCAATCGGGCAAGGCGGACCTGGTCGCCATGGGCCGGGCTCTGATCGCCGATCCGTCCATCGGACGCAAGGCCGCCGCCGGGCATCTGGACACCATCCGCTCATGCATCGGATGCAATAGCTGCGTGAATCGCATCCTCATCGAGGAACGCGTCGACTGCGCGATCAATCCGGACATCACCAAGGACGACGAGGACTACGGCCGCGCCGACGAGCCCAAGCGCGTCCTGGTCATCGGCGCCGGTCCCGGAGGGCTGGAGACGGCGCGCGTCGCCACGATGCGCGGGCACAAGGTGCTCCTGCTCGAAAAACGCGACGCCATCGGCGGGCAGATCCACGAAGCCGCCGCCGCCCCGATGAAATACGAAATCACGAATATGCTGCGCTATTACAACTCAGTGATCCGTGACCTGGCCATTGAAGTGCGTTGCGGGGCGGCGTACGAGCCGTCGATCATGGACGAGTTCAAGCCGGATGTGGTCGTTATCGCCACCGGTGCGAAGTACTTTCTGCCGCCGATCGACGGGCTGTTCGCCCATCCCCACTATCTGCCCGACGCGATCCTCATCGGCGGCGAAATTCCGGCCGGCGAGCGCGTCGCGGTCATCGGCGGCGGAATGGTGGGCGTGGAAGTCGCCGAAACCCTCGCCCATCAAGGCAAGAACGTCGTGATGGTCGAGATGCTCAAGAACATCGCCGCGGACATGGACGCGCTGGTGCGTCTGGAGGTTGTGCCCCTCATCGAAGGGCACCCGAACATCAGCGCCCACACCCACTGCAAGGTCGAGGCGATTACGGCGAACGCGATTATCGCGACGAATAACGACGGCGAACGCCTGGAAATTCCCTACGACGACTACGTGATGAGCACGGGCATGATCTCCGACGTCACCATCGACGAGGACGAGCTGACCGCGTTCGGCGCCCAGGTGCATAAGATCGGCGATTGCGCCAAAAAGCGGGCCCGCAATTTTCGCGAGGCCATCATGGAAGGCTACCAAACCGCGATGGCGCTCTAAGCCTCCGCTATTCAGGCGGCGGTGCATCCATCGGCGGCGAAAGGAGAAGGACCCATGGCGGATATGGAGTTGCGGGAAAAGGTTCTCGGCAAGATTCACGGCGATGAATTCGCCTACGAGGACATGAGCGACTACATGACCACGGCCTGCGAGCTGTGCAACGAGGACGCCAAGATCCAAGGCAAGACCAAGGGCGACAACCTGACCTTCCAGTTCTACATCGAAGGCGGGAAGGATTTCTTTTTGCGCGTGGACGATGGGAAATTTTCCTGGGGCGAGGGTCGGCTGGACGAGCCCATGATGGAAATCGGCATGGACACCCGTACCTGCGCCGGCGTCTTCTCCGCCAAAATCAACGCCAACTCGGCCTACATCAATCGGGATATGTCCTTCAAAGGCTCGTTGAAGCACGGGCTGAAATTTCGCAATATCTTCAAGATGATCAACAAGGCGCTGGGCATCTGACGCCGAATCCGGGAGTGATCGATATCATGCATCGCATTGCGCGAATTTTTACGGCGCTGACTTTGACGTTGAGCCTGGTCTTCGGTTCCGTCGCCTGCGAACAGGAAAAGGAATCCAAGGAATTGACTGTCGACGAGGCAGTCCTCAAAGGCAAGCGCGCGCTCTCGTCGGGTGACGGCATCGACGCCAATCGCTATTTCAAATACGCCCGCGAGAAGGACGGCGAGGACGAAGCCGCGGCCTTCGGCGTGATGCTGGCGCAGATCATGGGCATGTTCAATTTCCTGGACGATCTGTCGGCGTTCGACGGCCTGTTCGCCGTGGATCCGGACGACATCGAGCCCGAGCCCGGCCCGAACACCGGGGACGCCATCGACAACGTGCTCGAAGGATCGGCGCTGCTGGCGTTCGGCGAGGCGGAAGACGCGTATCGCCTGCTCGCCCCGGCCCGCGAGGTGGAATTTCCGCTGAAAAGCTACGAGTTGGAAATCGACGGCCTGACGGTCCTGGACCTTGGCGGCGAGTTCGACAAGTCGGACGTCTATGTCTTCGGCGCTTTGGTCGCGTTGTTTAACGGCGTCTTCCACATCACCGACTCCCACAGCCTGGACTTCAACCTCGGCAATCTGGTCATCCCGCCGATCGATTTCCAAGACGACCCGCTCGGCACGCTGGCCGGTCTTTCGGAAACGCTGCGCATCATCCTGAGTGATCCCTACTACCCGAACTTCCTGCTCATGGAAGACGACGGCGCCGAATCGATGCAGCGCGCGGGTATCGAACTGGGCAACACGTTCGACCGCCTGTATCAGTTCTTCAACCAGCTTACGTTGGAGCGGGACGGCCAGGCGAACGACCAATTCCGATACATCGACGTCAACGGCAACCAGCGCTACGACGCGGACGAGGAGCCGGTGGTGCTCTTCGGGCAGACGTTGCAGGCCCGGGAAGCCATGGCGTTCAAGGCGGTCTGCGGCAAGCTGCGCAACGCGCTGTGGGAAGGATCGTCGGCTGATGAGAATCCGCAGGTCGATACCATCGACACCACGACGATCAACCAACTGCTGATCCTGCTGGGTGTCGCGGACGAACCGCTGCTGCCCGATCTGCCCTTCGGCCTGAACATCGGCCAATACTTCAGCGACCCGACGCCGACCGGCCTGCGGGGCCTCGTGGAGGCGCTGGCGGATGTGTTGGACGATATCGCGGACGCGGCGGCGGAGGCGGCGTAGAGGTCAGATGATCGTTCAGAGCCCCGAACAGCTTGCCTCGCCGCAGCCTTGGCGGAGGCGGGTAGTCAGGGGCTAGTTCGATCTGGCACGTATTGTTCGTCGTGCAGCCACGCTTCCACAACACATCGACATCAATTCCCTGGGACGAATGCAACCGCTCACTACGGTTCGCGGCTCTGTCAGGGCGTTCTCCCTCCCAACGACGCACGCGCCACCCGCTCGCTCGCTACCCGTCGACGCAAAGGCTAAGGCGAGGCAAGCCGCTCGGGGCTCTGATTTATCAAATAGAGGTGGAAAGTTCACACCTTCTCTCGACCTTCGGTCTCGCAAAAGTGTGGCACCCGCGATGTTCGCGGCTCTGAAGCGATTGGAGCGAAGCGACTCCCACCACTGCCCCCCGAGAACGCGCCGGCGTCCAGGATGCCTTGGCATCCGTCAGTCTGCCGGGACTACCCGGCCTAGAAGAAGGCTTTGGCGCGGAAGAAACCGATGTCGTCGCCGAAGGCGCCGAATTTGGTGTCCAGGTCGCCGCCCACGAGGAGAGCGCCCATCTGCAATTCGATGGCGTCGACGGGGAAGAAGTAGACGGTCGGCAGCAACTCGTAGGAATCATCGACAAACGAGTACCCCGCGAAGAAACGGACCTTGATCTGGTCGTGGACGAAGGGCTTGTCGACGCCGGCGAAGATATAATCCGAAACCGTCTCCGCCGTGTTGTCGGTGGGCAGGCCCCGGATGTACTGGGCGTTGATGAACCACGCGCCGGGGAAGGTGTAGTCGGTGCCGATGGTGCATTTGAAGTAGTTGTCGTCGAGAGGGTGATCCTGGGAGATGACGACGCCGTCCGAGATGTCCCGGTGGGCGATGGACCCGAGGATATCGTTGACGTCCGGCCCCATGTCCAGGAAGTAATCCGTGTCGAAGCGATCGGCGGGGATGAAATACGCCCCCTCGCCCCACAGGCCCGTATCCAGGCCCGGCACGTTCATGGCGAAGTCGCCGCCGATGACGTGCATCCGGTAGAATTCGTTGTTGATCTCCAGGTCCACGGAATCGATGAACTGGAAGCCCGTCGAAAGCGGATCGACGGTCAGATTCACCCGACGCGGCACGCCGAAGTCGTCGTACACATAGGCGTAGCTGGTGGACACGTCGACACCGGCGACGTTGGTCGCGATTTTCCCTCCGGCCCCGGCGGAGCTGGGGCCGTTTTGCGGCAGCTTCGCCCGCACCGCCACATCGCCCAATTCGGCCTGCTGAATGGCCTTGAGCATCAGACCCTTGAACAGCACATCCAACCGATCGCTGCCGGTATTGATGTGAAATTCACCGGCCAATTCTTCGTAGTTTTTCTCATAAATCGGACGCAGGTCCTGTTCGGGCAACAGCGACGGATAGAACTGCGGCAGGTACACGGCCGTGAAGGTGAAATCGCCCAGGTAATACTGCGCCTGGATGGCGGGCGTCGGCGTCTTTTTGCCGAACAGCAGCGGATCGTGGAAATCGTCGGGGTTGAGGTTGTCGGTCGGGTTGAACTGGTCGGCGGTGCCCCACTGGATGCGCTGCTTGCCGATCTTCACGTCCAGGTCGGGCAGCCCCAGGCCCGTAACCATCATGTACGCCTCGTCGAGCTCCAGTCGCACCGGATCGGTCGAGTCGCGCCGTTGTTGCTCGTCGATGGTGATCGAGCCTTCTTCGTCGGTGCGCTCCTGCGTGTTGAGCGCGTCGATCTGAAAACTTCCCAACAGACGCACTTCGTCGGACGGGAACGCCTCGACGGTCATGCCGAAGGTGTTTTCGTTAAAGGTGAACTCGGACTCGCCCTCAATGGTCATGCGGTTGTCGGTTTCCACATAGCCGCGAAAAGTGACCCATTCCTGAGCCGCCGCCGGACGGACCATTGAAACGACGGCCGCCGACACAACGGCGACCGCGACCATCCACGAGGACGAGATGCGCGACATCGGTTAACGCACCGGCCGCTTGAGGTTGCGTTGGCTGAAGAACTCGTCGTCCAGACCCTTGTTGATCGTCAAGTCTTCCTGCTTCAAAACCGTTTCGTGGCCGGTTTTGGCGTCGGTCATCGTGATCGTCGTGGGCACGGGATAGACGCCTTCGTTGCCGGGAATTTCCTTGAAATCGGAGCGCACCTCGGTTTTGACCTTGTCCCCGCCGTTGTCGAAATAATCGATCCGCTCGACGACGTACGATTTCTTGTTCACGATCAATTGCAGCTTGGAATAGCTGATCTTGGCGTCCGGTTTGCGCGTCACTTCCAGGGTGTAGGTGTTCTCGTCCTCGCTCTTGAGTGTGGGGGTGAAATCATCCCCGTAGCGCAGGATCGCCATGTCTTCCTGGGAAAAGTCGGTGCCCATGAAGGTCTGATTGCGCACATGAGAGGCGACGCGGCGGACCTTCTTGTAGGCCGGCAGGTAGACGTAGTTCGTCGACGAGTCGGTGGACAACAGCGAAATCCCGGCGTCGGTGGCGGGCTTGGTGAATTTCACCAGGCGCTGCTCGCCCTTGAGCCAGATCTTCATCTCGCGTGTCTTTTCGGCGCCCGAGGACTCCTTGATGTGCATGATCGAGGTCATGCTCATGTCGTTGTAGTTGTTGATGGCCTTGTCGGTCTTGGCCAGGATCTCGTCGGCCGATTCGGCCAGCGCCAGCGACGGCATGACCATCGTCAAAGCCAGGACAAAAACGGAAAGTCGGCGTTTCATGAAACGTCCTCCCAAGGGTTCGCGTGAATCGTTGTCTCTTCGTGTCTCATCGGGTCCCGACCTCGTCGACGGCCCGATGTCCATTCATCATTTCCGAGTCTTCATTTCAAGACGCCGACGGCGCGGCGCTTACTCCGGCTCGTCCTCGCCCACCAACCCGGGCACGATCGCCAGGCTCGCTGTCAGCGCCGCCAGCGCGGACACGGCGATAAACACGCCCAACAAGGCCTGCATCCCCAGTTCCGCGAGCATCAGGAACGCAAACCCGACGGCCACCGGCAGCATCATCGCGCCCACCGTCGCCGCCGGCAGCGGCAGACCACGGCGCCGCGAACCCACGACCGCCAAGGCGGACGACGATGCCAGCCCGACCGCGATGAGCAGGATCACCCAGGTGATATTGTCCAGCGGCACGCCCAGGATCGTCATCAACCCCAGGTTCACCACCGCCGTCACCGTCACGCAAAGCAGCGCCGCCACCGTGCCGATCAGTGTGCGCGTCCCGATAAACAAGCCGACCGCCAGCAGAATCAGCGCCAGGAAGCCGCCCGCCTTCATCATCTTCGGCAAGGCCCGATGCAGCATGTCGTTGACCTGGGGCCAGCCGGTGACGCGGGCTTGAAGTTCAATGACGTTATCCGCCTGGGGCGCCTCGCCGGTGATCTCTTCGTATTTTTGCGGCGTGACATTTGCCGTCTCGCTGTTGATCGTCCAAAGGCTCGACGAGACCGACGCGTTCAGACTCGGGTCCTTGGCCATCGCCTCGGCCAGGCCGTTGATCTTCTCACGGGCCAGCTTCAACGCCTCGCCGTGACGCCAACGCTTGATCGACTTGTTGTAGATGCCGACCAGGATCGGCGCCGCGTAGGTGGGCCCGGCGGGGTCCTCGGCCAGCACGTCGGCCGGCAGTTTCTCCTTGAGGACGTCGATCACGGCCGGTTCGGACGGATCGTCGAGAAACGCCAGCGCTTCGGCCGTCGGCGTCACGTCGAAATCGTCGGGCAGGACAATGTCCGCCTCGTCGCTTTTGAGGTAGGCCGCGTAGCGATCCTGGATTTCGCTCCGCAGCACCGAGTCGATGGTCGGTTTCTCTGAACGCAACGCCGCCAGTCCGGCCGTCAGGTCTTTCGAATCGATGTCCTTGTCCAGACCCCGCCGCACGTCCAGGCCGAGCTTTTCCACGGCCCGCTCGGCCAGGGCTTCGGACCATTTGTCCAATTCGTTGCTCGGCCGATCGCGCAGACTGACCGACACCAGCTTATGCGGCACCGCGTCCACGACTTCGTTGATCTTCTCCATCGCCGGGCCGACCACCGACGAGTCGATGTCGCCGATGCGCGCCTGAACCACCGCGTCGGTAAAAGCCCGGTCGATCAGCATATCCACCTGGGCCTGCCCTTCGAGCATGAACCACATATTGTTGATCTTATCGATCTCGTCGGGCGTGGACGGCTCGTTGTTCAGGTTCGTGTTGAGCATGATGAGCACATCGGCGATGGACTGGGGATAGTTGACGTTCTTGATGTTGAGCAGACGGCGTTTGGCCAGGTCCATCTGCTCGAGCACGGCCGGATGCCGCACATCCGCGGAATGGACATTGATCTGGAAGAGCTGGGAACCGCCGAAGCCGCGCTGCATGAGGTTTTCGGTTTCCACCGGCTCACTGCCCGCCGGGAACGTCGACATGGGGTTCACGTCCCGGGAGATCCGCGTCGCCAGGAATCCGAAGACCACCAGCACAATCAGCGCGACCGGCAGCAGCACCGCCCGCTTGCCTTCGACGCCGGCAGCCGTGATACCGCCCAACAGGCGGTCGGCGATCGAGTGGGCCGGCTCTTTTTCACCGCCGAAGGACAGCAGCGCCGGGGCCAACGTCACCGCCAGGATTCCCGCGCTCGCTGATCCGATCGCCAGGCCGATGCCGATATGTTGGAAGATCGGCAGGTCCATCGCCAACGACGCCAGCGACGCCAACGCGGTCACAAACCCGGCGCCCAGCGCGGCGCCGCCGAATTGCTTCACGGCGATGACGGTCCGTTCGGATCCGGTTCCCTTCGCCCGGGCGGCGGCCCGCGCGATCAGCGTCGCCATCGGAACGGCGACGACGATCACCAGTAGCGGAAGCATGGACGTGAACAGATTGAGCGTCACCCCCATCGCCCCCAGCGCGCCCAAGGACCAGAGTGTCGCCAGTCCGGCCGTCGCCAGGGACGCGACCAGGCCGAGCACGCGGCCGATGAACAGACCCAGCAGAACGATAAAGACGCCGAAGGTCAGGGACATGGTGATGACCATGCCCGTGCCGCCGATAGTCTTGCCCAAAAAGTCGACGATCATCTCCACGCCGCCGAAGTAGACGGTCCCGGCGCGGCCGTCGGCGGCCTTGCGGATGGCGTCCTTCAACGCGGCGCCCATGATCTTCGGATCCTGCCCCGGTTCGAGCATGATCGTGATCAACGCCGCCTTGCCGTCGGGCGAGGCCAGATTGCCGGCCAGCATGTCGTTGTCCAGAACCAAGTGACGGATGTGGTCCAGTTCGGCCGCTTCAGTGGGGATGCCGTCGGCCGGAACGATCTCGCGCACGGAAATCGATCCCTCACCGTCGGGCTGCATGTCGAGCAGGTTGGTCACGCTCATGGCGAACTTGACGCCCCGCACGTCGGCCGCCGCGTTGGTCATGGCCCGAAGGGTCGTCAGGTTCTCGTTCGTGAACAGGTCGTCCGCTTCCAAGGCGGACATATTGACGAAATTCGTGCCGAAACGCTCCCCGGTCACGCGGAAGAAGACGACGTCCGGATTCTCGGCCGGCAGGATCGCGGCGACGTTCATATCCGTCGGCAATTTCGCGGCAAAGACGCCCGCGATCGCGGACAGAATCGCCACCGCGACAAAGACCGCAATGCGGCGCCGGACCACCGTTTCGGCGAGTCGTTCCATGAGACGCCGTGCTCCGTTCGCAAGAGAATGGAATTGGGGAAAACCGAAAATCCGGGGGAGCTTAAAGGCAAACCCTGACATGCGTCAAGGAAGACACCGGACACATTCTCTCTTTAATTTCCGCCCCCCTCGCGGAAGAACGGGGCGCGACGGAATCCACGATGACCGATGGCACCGACCTTGCTCAAGCTGGTTCAGCAAAGCCGATGGCGAACCAACCCGATCCGGGAGCAAGGCCGTGACGACCATTCGCAAATTTGCAGTTGGGTTGGCTATTTTCGCCTTACTCGTGTTGTTTTGGGCCGCGCCGAGTTGCCTGGGCGACCGTTACGTCACCAAGGCCTCGTTCAGCCATCCGGTTTCGACAACGCACTACGCCGGATTGGCGTGGGGCGGCCGACCGCAGTGCCGATCTATTTCCTAATTTCCCAGTCAGACCGCCGACGCGCCGAAGATTTCCGCAATTCGGTGAGTTCGCCCGCCGGTGCGCGCCCTCGAACAAATTTCCCCGTGATTCCGAGTGACGAATTTTCAGCACCGCTGATTTTTCATCGCTAATTTTTGCTCACTCTGACGACCATTCACGCATTTTCTTACCATTTTTCGGGGTTTTCCCCACTTGGGAGAATTGGCACCCGAATTGCCTTAATGCCGGACGTTCGCAGGAAAAGGGATGAAGTCGGCGAATGTCGCCGAACGCAAGGCAATCCGAAGGAGAAGGAGACCATGATGAAAGCGATTCGTCCGTTCATGACGATGTTCCTGGCCATGTTCGCCCTGGCCGCGTTGGTCAACTGCGGCGGCAGCAGCGGCGAGGAAACGCGCCCGACCGGCAACTACGACGGCGGCGGCGACGATGACGACGACGACAACGGCGGCGGCGGCTCGTACTACGAAAGCGACGACGACGATGACGACGACGAGTACGAGGACGACGACGAATACGAAGACGACGATGACGATGAAGATGACGACGACGAACACGAGCATGAGCACGAAGACGACGACGACTGATCGAAAAACGCCTTAGCCGGATCCGTTTCCTTAAGATCCGCGACAGCCCCACCTGTCCTCCTCACCTCTACGCGTCCCGCTTGGCGGGGCGCGCCTTTTTTTGTGCTGAATCCTGAGCGCCGCTCATCCTTGAGCGCTGGACTTCCAGCGATTCATCGATAGCCCCAAGGCAATCACAAATATTTTCAACTACTTACGCCCCCGTCTCTATCTGGCATCCGTCTTGCCTTTTACCGGAAGCGCGCGCAATCCACTCACTGACCACGGGGCGTACGACATCGCCGACGGCGATGAACGCACACCAAGGAGGCCCGAAATGAAGTTGACGCAGACGATGCTCATAGCCCTTTTGTCGATCTTGATGCTCACACTGATCGTGAACTGCGGTTCGAGCGGAAACGACGAAAGCGAAAAGACCGACGACGACGAATCCGTCGATGACG
>JACKCT010000009.1 GCA_020633895.1 Deltaproteobacteria bacterium
GTTTTCCCGGATCGCATCAACACGCTTCTTCGATTCCCGTCACTCCGCCCGCCGATAAACCCGCGCGGCGCCGATCGGCATGCGTTGTTCGTAATTGTCCCAGTCGATGCTCTGGTAGGCGGCGAGCAGTTGCAGGGCGATGCCGTCGAGCAATTCGATGGGCACCGTCTGCCCTTGGCGCACGGCGGGGTCTTCCATGAGGGCGTGTTTGACCGATTCGATGTCGGCGAATTGGGGGTTGGCGCGCGGGTCGGGGCGACCGAACAGATCAATGATCCACGTCGGACGCAGCGGTATCGGCGGCGGCATCAACGGCCGTCGCGCGGCCTCGTGCCCCAACTCGACAATGGGATTGTAGACGGGCACCCGCCGGTCCGGATCGGCGAGTTTGAAGAGGTAGGACAGCACATACGCGTCGCGATGAAACCCCGCCGAGGCCACGAACACGCCCGCCGGGTGCGCCTCGTCCGCGGATTCCTCGACCACGCGACGCACCCAACGCCCCATCGGATCGTCCGGCGCGGGCGGCAGATGCACCGGCTGCATTCCGTGTTTGAACGCACCCCCCGGACGCAGTCCGCCGTCCAGCGCGGGAATCGCCCCCAGGCTCAGCGCTACGTACATCCCCCCGCCGACCACCAAGACCGCCGCCGCCAACGCCCGTCGCCCCATCACCGGCAGCCGCGCGCTCGCCACGCCGATCAACGCCGCGCACGCGGGCACCAGCGCGAGGACGTATTTGTAGTGCTTCTTCACGATCAGTGACTGCACCAGCAGCGGCGCGAGCAGCCAGACGAGAATCAGGATTTCGTCGCGCCTTCTTGCGACGGCCGGCGGCGTGCCGCGCCAGGTGCGCTTCGTTATTAGCAGCGCGACGGCTCCGACGGTCAGCAGCGCGAAGAAGGGTTGGAGGATGTGCGTGGCGAGAACGCGGGCGTAGGCGAAAATCGCCATCGGATTTTGCAGGACGTTGCCGCCGGTCGCGGCGTACTCGTCGCCCTGCTCGCCCACGTATTCCAGCGCGAATCGCAGGTACGGCTTGTTGCCGAAGGCGATGACGATCATTGCCGCCATGCCGACCAGCAGCAGCGCGCGGGTGCGTCCCGGCCCCGGTTCACGCAGGCGCAGCGCGAAGACATACGCGCCCGTCGCGGCGTAGATCACCAGCAGCGGCGCATTGTCGCCCACCGCCTCGCCGAGCACCGACGCGAACAGTGCCAGGACTGCGAGAGCCAGCGTCGGTCCGGCGCGGGTGAATCCTTGGGCATGGGTGAGCAGCCAGACGCCCGCCGCGGAAAACGCCATCGACGTCGTAAACGGCAGGAAGATGCGCGACCAGCCGAACGCCGCCGGAGTCAACGCGAAGGCCGTTGCGCCGATGAGGCCCGCCCATGGATCCCCGGTTACGCGCTTCGCAATGGCGAAGACCAGCAGCATCGCGACCAGATAGAAAAACGTTGACGTAATCGCCAGGCCGGGGTGCGTCCGGGAGAGGAGGAGGAAGGGGGCGGCGGTCAGGTTGTAGAGGCATTCGTGGGGCCGGGGCATGTGCCACAGGACGGCGGCGGCCTCCATGATCGGATGGTCGATGAAGCGGTCGACCTGGTCGACGGCGATCAGCGGCAGTTGGTGGATGTCGAAGACCGGGGCGGGGTGCGTGGAATGCCACCACAGGTTGCCGACGGTCACGGCGACGGCGAGGGCGGCCAGCAACGCGACCGCGAGGCGGGGCGTCGGGAGGGGGCGGTCGTCGTTGTCGTCGGCGGGGGACATGGACGGTGATTGTCGGTCGGGGCGCGGCGGGGCGTCAACCGGCGAGCGGGCGGGGCGGACCGTCCCTTTATTTGGGGCCGGAAATGCGCCATCATGACGCCGGATCGACGGAGGGCGGCATGGATCGTTTGGGCCGCAGTCTGGCCGCGTACGATTTGGCGAGGAGCGGATACCTGGCCGCGCTGGACGTGTCCTTTGCAATGGGCGAGGACGGCGCGACGGGCCGATTCGACGTGGTCGGCGTCAAGCTGGCCGACGGGCGCGTCGAGGCGGCGGTGGTGGGGTTGCTTCGGGCCTGGTGGCATCCCACGGCCCATTTGACGCCCAGCACGATTCGCCGCCACCTCCAGCCGGGGCTGACCGAGGCGCTTTCGGACGGCAACATCGCGGCCTTTCGCGCGGCGTGGGGCCTGGGCGAGGCGCCGGTGGAGCGGGTGCTCTATTTCAGCCACGCCAGCCCGGAAAAGGCGGACGAGGCCGAGTCCCTGCTGGCGTCCTTGGGCATCCGGCCGGTCTATCTGGAGCGGGTGGCCGCCGAGCTGGCCCAGGCGCCGCCGGGCAAGGAAGCGCCCGCGGACATCGCCGCCACGCAGTTCGTCAGTCTGGTCCGGGGCATCGGACGACAGACGGCGCTCGCGGCCCAGAGTGCCCCGGCGACCCGGCCCCGACCGTCCGCCGACGAGGGAATCGCGAGCCCTCAGTTGGATTTGAAGTTCTTTCGCGACAACCTGGCCTCGTCCGGTCCCACCATGGAATCGGACGCTTAGAACCGATGAAAACGCGCGGGATATCGGACGCGCGCATGAGGCGACATGGCCCAACGCAAAAGCGAGATTCCGCCCAAGCGGCGATCGTTCGCCCTGGCGATCACGATCCGTTTGGCGATTTTGGCCCTGGTGGGGGTGGTGATTCTGTCCATCGGCGCGACCAAATACGGCTGGAAACCCCTGGGCCCGAAGATGTCCGCCGAGGAGCTTCGCGCCAAGCTGACCTCGTCGCCCCTGGTGCCGCCCCAGGACGAGGTCGGGCAGGCCATCCTGGACGAGATGGGCAGCGAGCAGGCGCCCGCCGGCGACTTCGACAACACGCCGTTGGCCGACATCCTGCCCAAGCTGGTCGAGGCGACGCCGACGCCCGTGCCGGTCGCCACGCCCAAACCAACTCCCAAGCCCACTCCGAAACCCACGCCGAGGCCCACGCCCAAGGCGGCGCCGTCCCTGCCGAGCGGCGAGCCCGGAGAGGGGATTACCGAAGACGACCAGGACGCGTTGGAAATGCTCCTGAACAAGGAGCTGCACTAGAAAGCCCGACCCGCCGACCGTTCCGATAGCGGGGGAACGTCCGGCGAAAAAAGGTGGCCGTATGGAAGACATCAAAGGCGACAAAATCCCCGGCGAACGACCCCGGTGGGAACCCAAACTGGATTTCACGCCGAGGCAGATCTACGACGAGATGAGCCGATTCGTCATCGGCCAGGAGCGGGCGGTGCGGACCATCGCCATCGCCGCCTACAACCACATCAAGCGCATCATCCACCCCAACGACCTGCTGAAAAAATCCAACGTCCTGATGGTCGGGCCCACCGGCAGCGGCAAGACGCACATCGCCCGGACCCTGGCCGGGGCCTTGAACGTGCCCTTCACCGTCACCAACGCGACCGACTACACGGAGGCCGGATACTACGGCAAGGACGTGGAGGTCATGGTCGCCGAGTTGTTGTTCGCCACCGGCGGGGACGTGCGGGCGGCCGAGCGGGGCATTATCTTCATCGACGAGATCGACAAGATCGCCCGGCGCTCCGGCGGCCAACGCACCGGCGCCTCGGGCCGGGACATCGGCGGCGAGGGGGTGCAGCAGGCGATCCTCAAACTGCTGGAGGCCAACCGGGTCTTTGTGCCCCTCAATGTCACGCAGCACTGGAACAAACACGATTTCGTCCCCATGGAGGTGGGCAACATCCTGTTCATCTGCGCCGGGACGTTTTCGGACATGAAACGGGGCCGGGACCGGGGCGACATCGGCTTCCTCGGCGAGTCGGCGGACGACAAATCGACCTATCCGGTGGCGGTGCGCGACCTGGAGTCCTACGGATTGCTGGCGGAGCTGCTCGGGCGCCTGCCGGTGATCGTCGAACTGGACCCGCTGACCGACGACGAACTGATGCACATCGTCACCGACCCGCCCGACAGCCTGCTGCGCGAATATCAGGCCATGTTCGAGTACGAGCAGATCACCATCGAGATGTGCGACGACGGTCTGCGCGCTATCGCCGCCAAGGCGCGGGAGCGGGGCACCGGCGCGCGCGGCCTGCGGGCCATGTTCGAGGAGATGTTCCACGACCTGGCCTTCACCGCCCCCGAACGCATGGGCGAGAACGTCGTGGTGGACGCCGATTTCGTCAACGCCAACCTGGTGGAGGCCAAAAAGCCCCGTCGCCGGGAGGCGGAGGATTGAGCCGAATCGCCACGCGCCCCTGCACCCCGGACGACGCCGCGGACATGCATCGGCTCGATCAGGTTTGTTTTGACGCGCCGTTCAGTTTTGAACGCACCACGTTTGATATCTTGCTGGAGCGCCCCGGGGCGGTGTCCCTGGCGGCGGTGCATCCGAAGCAGGGGGTGGTGGGGTTCATCATCGTCGAGCCGTTCAGCGCCGACGCGACCATCGTCTCGACGATCGATGTGCATCCGGACTGGCGCCGACGGGGTATCGGACGGCGCTTACTTCATGACGCTCTGGGTCAGGCGACCGCCCGGGGACTTTTCAAATCCTACCTCCAAGTGTATGTTGGCAACGTGGGAGCCATCGCATTCTATCGCCGTCTGGGATACCGGATGGTGAAATTGTTGCCCTCGTTTTATGGCGAGGGCATTGATGGATATTTGATGTTTTTGGACTTTCGAACCGTCGCGGGAATTGCCCCATGAATCGAGTCGATTCGCCCAAATGAGATACGCGGTCCTCAGTGACGTTCATGGAAATCTGGTCGCCTTGGAGACGGTGCTCGCCAAGATCGACGAGATCGGCGTCGATACGATCCTCAACCTGGGGGATCTGGTCGGCTATTACACCGAACCCAACAAATGCGTGGAGATCATCCGGGAACGGGAGATCCCCTCGATCATGGGCAATCACGACGTGGTCGCCTGCGGCAAGGTGGAGCCGATTCACTTCAACCCCACGGCCGCCCGGGCGATCCTCTGGGCCCGGCAGGAACTGACCGAGGACAACCGGGAATGGCTGGCCGGGCTGCCGGACTCGCGCATCATCGACGAGACGGTGCTCATGGTGCACGGCTCGGTGCGCGACCGGGACGAATATCTGCTCTTCCGGCCGGAGATCGAGCACAGTTTCATCGCCCTGGAAGACGAGTATCCTGACATTTCCGTCGTCTTTTTCGGCCATACGCACCGGCGCATCTATTATGAGCAGGACGGCGAGAACCTTTACGCCGGAGGCAACTCGGAAAAGCTGGTGATGCGCGAAGGCGCGAAATATCTGGTCAATCCGGGATCGGTGGGCCAGCCCCGCGACGGCGACCCCCGGGCGGCGTTTTGCGTTTACGACACGGAGGCCGGAGAGGTGACGTTCCACCGGCTCAACTTCGATATCGACAAGGTGGCCGCCGAGGTCCGGGAATACGCCTTCGGCGAGTCCCTGGCCAAGCGCCTGTACCGGGGCGTGTAAGACACGACGTCCTTCAGAGCCGCGACCTGCCTGTCCACAGAAGCCTTGGCGAAGGCGGACGAGGGCGCGGGTTGGTTCGTCGCTGAAATAGGCCACCCCACGGAGTGACAATCTTGGATCTGCGCGTTCCCTACAAAATCGACGTTCGCGAGGCGATCATCGCGGTCACGCTGCGTTGCAACGCCAAATGCACCATGTGCGATATCTGGGAGGGCGACGGCACCGCCGAGGTGGAGCCCAGCTACTACTACCACCTGCCCCCCACGCTGACCAACATCAACGTCACCGGCGGCGAGGCGACGCTGCGCGAGGATCTGCCCGAGATCATGGCCGTCATGGCCCAGCGCTGCCCCGACGCGCGCATCACCCTGTCCACCCACGGCTTTCACACCAAGCGCCTGGCCGAATTCCTGCCGCGCATGAAGGCGGGGGTGAAGAAGCTGGCGATTCGCGTGTCCATCGACGGCATCGGCGAGACGCACGACCGCGTTCGCGGCATCCCCGGCGCGTACAAGAAAGCCATGGAAACGCTGGACATGCTGCGTCGCGAGGGGGTGGAGGACATCGGCGTGGGCTTTACGCTGATGAAAGGCAACGAGGACGAGATGATCCCCGTCTTCGACATGGCCGTGGCCAACGGCTGGCAGTTCACGTCGACGGTGGTGCATTCCTCGCCCATCTTCTTCGGCGACCAGCGGGACAACCGCCCCGACCCGGACAAGGCGCGGGAGGCCTTCCGCGAGTTGGAGCGGCGCCAACTGCGCAGCGTGCGGCCCAAAGACTGGTTCCGGGCCTATTTCACCGACGGCGTGGTCGACAAACTCTCGGGCCGCCCCCGGCGCATCCAATGCACCGCCGTGGCGCGATTTTTTTACATGGACCCCACCGGTAAGGTGTACACCTGCCACATTCTGGAAGACGAGCTGGGCATGTTGGAGGAAGGCTACGACACGTTGGTGGCGAAAAACGCCCATCTGGTCGAAAAGGTCGCCCACTGCCCGGAGAATTGCTGGATGACCTGCACGGTCGCCCCGTTGATGCGCCAGAACCTGGGCAAGGTCTCCGGCTGGGTCGGCCGCCACAAACTCTCCGCGTAGAACCATGAAAATCCGCATGCTCGGCCTCAAGGGCCTGCCCGGCATCCACGGCGGCGTGGAACGTCATGTGGAAGAACTCGGCGCGGCCCTCGTCGCCCGGGGTCACGACGTGACCGCCTACGTCCGCCCCGCCTATACCCCCATGCGCCTGCCGGTGCGCGGCATCAAGCTGCAACTGCTGCCCACGCTGCATACGAAGCATATGGACGCGACGGTGCATACGCTCATCGGCAGTATCCACGCCCTGTTCACCAGCGTCGACGTCGTCCACTACCACGGCATCGGCCCGGCGGCGTTCGCCGTCATCCCGCGCCTGTTCGGCAAACGGGTGGTCGTCACCATCCATTCCCACGACTACAAGCGCAGCAAGTGGGGGCCCCTCGCCCGGTTCATGCTGCGAAACGCGGAAAAGGCGGCGCTCAAACTGGCGCACCGGACGATCGTCGTCTCCCGGGACATGGCCGCCACTTTCGGCCACGTGCGGACATTGCGCTACATCCCCAACGGGGTCGGCGCGCCGACGCGCACTGAGGCGGGGGACGGGCTCGCGGCGTTGAACTTGGAGCCGGGCCGGTATCTGCTCTACGCCGGACGCATCTCGCCGGAGAAGGGGCCCCATCACCTGCTCGAGGCTTTCGCGAAAATCGACACGGAGATGAAGCTGGTGCTGGCCGGCGGGTCGAGCCACAACCCTGAGTTCGAGGCCGACGTCGCACGAATGGCGGCGGCGGACGATCGTGTCGTCATGCCCGGCTATCTGGATGCCGCTAAGATGGCGGAGTTGTACTCCCACGCGGCGGCGTTCGTCCTGCCCAGCGAGCACGAGGGGTTGCCGGTGGCGCTGTTGGAGGCGCTTAGCTACGGGCTGCCGTGCGTTTGTACGTCGATCCCGGCGGCGCGCGAGGTGGCGACAGCGGACGACGGTTCGTCGCTGGCGATCTTCGCCGATTCTTACGCCCCCGATGATCTGGCGGCGGCGCTGCGCCGTTTTCTCGACGATCCCGACGCCGCGAAAACCATTGCGGCGCGGGGGCCGGACCATGTCGCCCGGCATTACCGATGGGACGCGATCGCCGAGCAGACCGAGCGGGCCTATTACGAGGCCGCCGGCGAGTTGGCGCCCGACGAAGCCGCCCAGCCCTGCCCCGCCTGTCACCAGGTGCCCAAGTCCCTGGAATACGACGCCACCCGCTCGGGGCGCGTGGCCCGGTGCGCGGGATGCGGCATGGTCTTTTCGGTGAGCCCGCCGCCGGTCGAGGCGCTGCCGCCCGCCTTTACCGACGACCCGGAGGCGTATCTGGCCAACGCCCGCGATCGCCTCGGCCGATTGGAGCGCTATTCCCTGGCGCGACGGCCCGAGTCCATCGGCGGATGGGCAAAGAACACACGGGCGGAAGGCGACGAGGCGGGAGATCCCGAGGCGACGCTCGACCTGTCGGCCCACGGCAAGGGGTTGCTGCTGGACGTGGGGTGCTTCGACGGCAACTTTGCGGCGGCGGCCCGGACGCTGGGCTACGACGTGCTCGGCGTCGAACCGACCGAGGAGGGCTCCCGGCGCGCCCGCGAGCGCCATGGCTTGACGGTGCATCGGGGGGTGTTCGAGCAGGTGGAAATCCCCGAGGCGCCGGTGGACGTGGTCAGCTTCATCCACGTTTTCGAGCATCTGAAAGACCCCCGCGCGGCGCTGGTCCGGTCGTGGGAGGTGCTGCGTCCCGGCGGTTATTTGTTGATCGAATTGCCGGCGTACGACGCTTGGAGTCGCCGCCTGCTCGGCCGTCGCTGGCGCCAGTTCATCTCCGACCACGACCGCTTCTACACCGGGCCGGTGCTCGCGCGGCTCATCAAGGACGCGGGCTTTCGCATCCTCGAGGAACGCAAGGTCGGAAAGATCATGACGCCGCGCCTGCTGGCCGATCGCCTGGGCCGCTACTACTCCCGCGCCCTGTCCGGAGGCATTCTCGCGGTGGCGACGGGCCTGGGTCTGGCCAACAAACGCTTCGCGCTGAACCTGGGCGACATCCGCCTGGTCGTCGCGCGCAAGCCCCTGGGCGGTCGCCCGGACCTGGAACTGGACGGCCGACCCGAGGCGGAGCATTTGCGGGGGCTGCGATGAGGTGTCCGGCGACGGCGCGATTCGTCACGACGTTGGCGATGTTGTCGCTCGTGTCGATTTCGAACGCCGACGTTTACTCGTCCGTCAAAACCGACGGGCACGGCACCTATGACGTGTCAGGCCCCGCGAAGACGCGCGTGGTCGCGATGGATGCCGACGGCGATGGGCGCGCGGAGGCGGTGGCCGAGCTTTGGGGCGTGGAGTTGCTGCGCGGACATGTGGACGGGGACGGCGACGGATCGCGCGAGTGCCTGTTGATCCCCGGCGCGGACGGCGCGTCCGGCGCGGCGGCGACGTGGTTCATTCGCGGCGAGGACGGCCGGTATCGGCGTCGGCTTTCGGGTGAAGAGACGCAGCGCATCGCGGCGGCTCGCGGAATCTGGGGAAAGCTGATCGAGCGGCAGGCGGCGATGGAGTTCGGCGACGTGGAGGCATCGGAGGCGGAGCCGTCGACCGTGGCGACACTTCTGGGCGATGCCGACGAGACCGGTCCGGCGACGACGTTGCGTGTCGTGATTTTCCACAGCCGCGCCGCCGACAAATCCGCGACGACGAGCGACGCGGGCACCCTCGCGGGCGACGCGCCTAAGCCCATGCCGATGGCGTTGCCGCCGATCACGATTCGCGACGACGCGGCGACGACGGCGCGTTTCGGTGATTTGTCGATGGCTTTAGGTCCGTACGAGGAAAGCGGCAGCGCGCGGGCGGCGGCGGCGCTCAACGTCTTCGTCTTCAACGAGGCCGAGCGGGACGAGGCCGGCGCGGGGACGGGCGACACCAAGCGCCATGTGCAGATTGGGGCGCGCGTGACGATCGAGGGGCGGGTGGACGATCACTTCGTCGTGCTCGACGAAGACGCGGACGGCACGGCCTTCGCCGGCATCCCCGCCGAGGACCCGGCCGGGCGGCCCGACGGCAGTTGGACGTTGGAGATGCATTGGTCGGAGCCGTGAGACGGCTGCTTCAGAGCCGTGCGCGTTAGCAAGCGGTCCGGATCGTTCGCCAATCCGAAACCCTCGACGACCCCTCCCTAACAGTCGGGGCTCTGTTTTATCGCCATCGTTTCGAATAACGTTTGAGTTTGACCCCTCACTACCGTTCGGGGCTCTGACGGATGAGGTCGCGGCTCTGAAAGGACGTGTGCTCAGGAAGGCATCCTTGGCCCAGCCTACGGACCAGTGCCTTCAAGCGCCGCTTCGTACCCTTCACCGACAACGACATTCTCAACCACCGCGCCGGGGACGACGCGCACGCCGGGCATGACGATCGCGTTTCGCACCGTCGCGCCGTCGCCGACGATTGCCCCCGCGCCGACGACCGCGTTCGGGCCGATGTGCGCGCTGCCTTCGACTATTGCGCCCGCGCCGAAGAAGACGGGTGTTGCGATCATCGCTTCGTTGGAGACGTCCGCGTCGTCGCCCTGCCAAAACCCGTCATCCACGCACAGCAGGTCTTCAAAAAATTCGGCGAAATGGGCCGGGCCTTCGGCGAGCAGGCGGAATTGGGCGGCGGCGTAGTCGTCCGGCGTGCCCAGATCCTCGAACGGACCGTCGGTAAACACCGCGCGCACGCGGCCGGGGTGCGTCTCGACCAGGGGGCGGTAGACTTGGCGCACGACGCAGAACACGTCGTCGCTCGGCAGGTGCTCGAAGATCGTCGGGCTGAGGATCTGCGCGCCGATGAACAACCCCCGGTCGACGCCCGTCGCGCCGACGAGGCCCGCCAGATCCACCACGCCGCCGTCCGCGTCTACCTCCACGGCGCCGTAGCGCTCGCTGCGCGGATCGCGTTTGAGTACGAGGGTCGCCATGGCGCCGGACGCGCGGTGGCGTTCGATGGCGCCGGCAAGGTCGGGACGGGAAAGGGTGTCGCCATTGAGAACGACGAACAGATCGGACGCGCCGAGAAAGTCGCGCAAATTCTTGATCGCGCCGCCGGTGCCCAGGATCGTCGGTTCGTCGACCACGCGCACCGATTGGCCGAAGGGCGTGCCGTCGGCGAGCGCGGCGTGCAGGGTGTCGGCTTGATGGTGGGCGTTGACGGCGATGTCTTCGATGTTTGCTGCCGCGAGGGTGGCGAAGGCGCCGTCGATCAGGCGTCGGCCCAGCAGGGGCATCAGCGGCTTGGGCAGATTTTCCGTCAACGGCCGCAAACGCGTGCCCAGCCCCGCCGCCAACACGAGCGCGCGCATCACGCCAGCTCCGGCACGTATTTGGCCAGCGCGCCTTGCAATGGATGTAGTTCGTCGTACTTCGCCAGATTCGCGCGCACGTAGCCGAGGGTGCGGGGGATATCCTTGAGGAAGTTGGGGTTGCCCTTCACGATGTCAAAATAACCGAAACGCCCCGCCGCCTTGAGATTGCGTTGGAGGCATTGGTAATCGAAATCGCGCTGGAAAGCGGCGTCGTCCGGCAACGCCAATCCGCCCGCGCTCGCCCGTTCGCGATATCGGGCCGCCAGACGCGCGACCCGCTCGGCACCCAGGTCGATGTAGCTGTCGCGCAGCAGGCTCGCCAGGTCGTAGACCGCCGGGCCGAGAAGGGCGTCCTGAAAGTCGATCATCACCAGGCCGCGTTCCGTGACATGCAGGTTTCGGGCGTGGTAGTCGCGGTGCGTGAAGACGCGGGGCCGATCGGCGAGGCGGCGCGCGATGATTTCGTAGCCCGCTTCGATCACGGCCAGGTCGTCCGGCGCGATTTGCCGCTCACCGGCGCGTGTTTTCTCGATGCCGTAATCGCTAAAGTGCCGCAGCTCCCAACGCAGCAGATCGAATTCGAAGCCCTGTCGATATGCCACGCATTCGCCCGGCCCGGCGGCCGCGGTCTTTGTGTGCAGATCGGCCAGCAGGTCGACGGCGGCTTCGTAGAGTTCGTCGGTGCGGGACGGGTCGCGCTGAACGACAAAGAGCAGCAGGTCGTCGCCCAGATCTTCCAGCAGCAAAAAGCCGCGACGCAGGCCGTCGTACACGACCTTGGGCACCGGCAGTCCGAGCCCGGCGAGGTAGCGCTGGATGTTCAGGAACGGCAACTCGCCGGATTCGTCGTGATAGAGCGTCACTTCCTCGCTGGCGATGACGTTCTTCACGCCCACCAGATCCATGACGACAAAGCTGGTTTGCGCGCCGCCGTGCGTGGCGAAAAGGCGCCAGTAGCGGCGGTCCGAGCCGTCGCCGGCCAGACGTTCCAGGCGCGTGTCTTCGGGCGGTTCGCCAAGGACGTCGGCCAGCGCGTCGTTAAGGGCGGATTCGTCCAACCCTACAGACCCCAGTGTTCGCGGGCGCGTTCACGGGCGCGCCGCAGATGCTGGGCGACGTCGGCGGGATCGGTTTCATCGCGGGCGAAGGGAAAGTTGATCTCGTAAATCAGATTCGTGTGGGGGCAGTGCGTTTTCACGGCGTTCACCAGGGCGGGCCAGTCGATGGTGCCGTCGCCGGGGACGAGGTGTTCGTCGTGCTCGCCCCGGTTGTCGTGGAGGTGCATGGAGATAATGCGCTCGCCCAAGGTTTCGACGGCGGTGACGGCGTTCTCGTTGACATTCGCGTGGCCCACGTCCAGGCAGCACCGCACATGGGCGTGGTCGAGCTTGTCGATCAACCCGGCCAGCGGCGCGGTCTTGGACGGCTCGGTCATGATGTTTTCCATCGCCAGCATCACGCCCCGGTTGGCGGCTTCGTCGGCGATGACGGCCAAGTCTTCCACATACCATCCGGCGATTTGGTCCGGGTCGCCGGGCATATTGGCGATGCCGTGGACGACAGCCCGGTCGGCGCCGATCTCGGGCATCTGGGCGATGACGCGCAGCATGCGGTTGCGGGCCTCGCGGGCGCGCTCCCGGTCCGGGTCGCCCAGGTTGAGGTAGTGAAAATCCGGATCGCCGAAGCGGTTATAGAAAGGCAGATGTACCGAAAGGATGTCCAGACCGGCGGCCTTGGCGCGCTTGCCGAAATAGGCGACGGACCCGGCGATCTCGATTTCCACATGGGGCGCCATGCACCAAAGCTCAATGGCGGTGAATCCGGCGTCGCGGATCCAGGCGAAATAGTCGGCGTGGATCGGGCGATAGGCGAAGCAGTGCGTGGACAGTCCGAGTTTCGTGGGGCCGAGGGTCATGGGTGATCTTCCGCGTCCGGACGATGATGGGGTGGTGAACGCGCGGCGATGTTATCGACGGGGTGGGGGAAAGTCAAAGCGGGAAGCGCGGTCAACCTGTGTCAGGTCGGACCAACCCGCTCCCTCATCCACCTTCGCCAAGGCTACGGCGGACAAGCTGGTCGCGGCTCTGAAAGGTCGAGCCTGTGCCGGCTACGGCACAAAAGAAAGGCGGGAGGGCCTTTTAGACCACACCCGCGTATGAAGAGGGAGGGAACAACGAACGGTTCGCCCTAGGGGCGGTGCGTCGGAGCGGGACGAATGGGGCAGGAGGCTCCGGACGCTTGCTTGATCTCAAGCGGCACCGCTTTTCGGGCATTTTCACGGCCTTGCGGTTGGGCCGTGGGGTTCTAAAAAGAAAGGCGCGATACGCCCTCCGAGGCCGCCTGGGGACGGACTTGGTTAACGACATCCGAGGTCGCACGCGCCTTAGGAGGGTCCGAGGTGGCGAAGGCAATAGGACGGTCGGGAATCGGGGTCCGCCTCAAAAATGATGACGGGTTGACGGTTGATGAACGCCTTGCCGAAAACGCCTCGGTCTCCTTCTCGTCAATCTCTTTGAGTTCGCTTTTCGTAAATCCTTATTTTTGTAAGGCAATCCCTGTGCCATGTTGTTAGGGTTTAGGTGGAATAATTTTTATTGATAAAATTCAGCAGGTTAAAGCCTTAGTTGGGCGTGCTGAGGGTCGTCGTCCTGGAAACTAAGGGCGGTAAAAATGGAATTGAGTCATAAAAAGATTACGAAATTACATGCGGCTTGTCAGTGGATATTCGTAAGGCATAGCCTTACCAAGGTCCGCGGAAATATGGAAATCGTGGGAAACAGGTTGGGACCGATGGTCAACCGGAAGAAACGTCATGTGAGAGACATCGCCAAAGAAGTTAATCGAAAGGTTAAACATGTTGCGGTAAAAAAGTAATGGATTTCGGCTTGAGCATGGGTTCAAACTTACGAATCTTCCGAAAATTGCGTCGATATCGAGTGTTATTCCCATTATTCGTCCATATGGAGAGCGTGCGGCGTTGGTGCCGGTAGGGTGAGGCGCTTGCCCTACGCGATGCCGGACGGCAAGGTGCAATGATGAATCTACGTTCAGCCCTGTTCGCCGTGGTGATCGGCGTCTTGTTTGCCGGAGTTGCGTCGGCCGATTCGGTGGAAATTCTCCGAACGGACGATCGCCTGACGACGCACTTCGCGGCGGAAAGCGGCATCCATACCCTAACGATGCACCCCGTTGCCCATCCGGCGGACGAGCGGTTCCGCGCGTGGCGATCAACGGACGACGAGGCGCTGTTGGTCGAGCGGGCCGGGCGGTACACGGGCGTGATGATCGACGGGTCGCGGACCTTTCGCATCCGACCGACGACGACCGGCCATGAACTCACGCGCGTTGCGCGGCGAGCATCGCTTGAGTGCCTGACGCCGGATGCCGCCGCGCTCCCTCCGCTCGAAATCGCCAAATCCGCTCCACGCAAAGCCGCCGGCACGGCGACGATCGAAGTGCTGGTCGTGTACACACCCAAGGCCGCGGCGGCGGTGGAGGACATCGAGGCGGAAATCGCCCTGGCGGCCGAGCAGGCGAACGCGAGCTACGTCGACAGCGGCGTCTTTCAGCGTCTGCACATCGCCGCGACGCGCCAGGTGGAATACGGCGAGACGGGGCTGCTGGCCGTCGACTTGGCCGCGCTGACGTGGAAGAACGAGGGCGTGATGGACGAGGTGCATGCCTGGCGCGAAGAAGCGGGGGCGGATCTGGTCGCGTTGATCGTCAGCGACGGGGGGAAGTTCTGCGGGTCGTCGAATATCATGAGCACCCTCTCTCTCGACTTCGCTGCGCAGGCCTTTTCGGTCATCGCGCTGGACTGCGCCGTTTCCCAATTCAGCTTCGTGCACGAGCTGGGGCACCTGATGGGCGCGCGGCACGATGTGCATTCGGATGATACGACCGGAGCGCCGTTCGACTTCAACCATGGGCACATCCTCACCGAAGCACGGCGGCGCACCATCATGGCGTTCGACAACTTTTGCACCGGCGAGGGGTACGTGTGCCCGCGCCTCGGGCGGTGGTCCGACCCGACCGCGACGTACGAGGAGGAAGCGCTAGGCGACGCGGCGACGGCGGACAATGTCCGCACGCTCAACGCGACGGCGCCGTATGTCTCGAACTTTCACGAAGGCGTGCTGCCGGCGGACGATGATGACGACGATGACGGGGACGACGACACGGGCGACGACGATGTGCCGGATGACGACAACGGTGACGACGACGCAGCGGCGAACGATGACGTGGGCGGCGATGACGATGAGGGCGACGGCGGGGCGGGGTGCGGGTGTTGAGATTCGAGAAGTGCTGAGTCCGCAGGGCGCATAAGGGGTTCGCGACAACGAACGAGAGATCCCTGACGGTCGCGGCTCTGAAGGGTTGGGCGCGGTTCTGAATACGGCTGGAGCGAAGCGACTTCAACCGAGGAACTTCCAATTTGCGCGCCGGCGTCCAGGATGCCTTGGCATCCGTCAGTCTGTGCCGACTACGGCACTAATACTCGAAGTGCCAGTGTTCTTCCTTGCGGAGGTTCAGGCCGAGCAGGCGGCCGCCCATCTTGCCGAACTGCACGACGCACAGCGACGCGTTGTGGATATCGAAGCGGTAGTAATACTTCTCGATGGGCAGATCCATCAGCAGGCACAGGGCCGCGCGCATGGTGCCGCCGTGGCTGGTGATCAGCACGCGTTCGTCGGTGTGCTTGGGGATAATCTCGTCGTAAAACGCCCGTCGCACGCGGTCGCGAAACTCCGCCAGCGTTTCGCCGCCGGGGGCCTTGGCTCGGTAGGGATCTTCCGAAAACAGCTTAAACGCCTCGGGATGCTCCTGCATGATCGTCTTGTAGTTGAGCATCTCCCACTCGCCGAAATCCTGCTCGCGCAAATCCCGCGTGACGATTTTTTCCACGTCGCGGCCGGCGAGGATCGCGTCGCACGTGTCCGAGGCGCGGGACAAGGGGCTGGTGTAGGCGATGTCGAAGTCGATCTCGGCCATCTGCTCGGCCAGGTCCACCGCTTGCTTGCGGCCCTTTTCGTTCAGGGGCGATTCGGCGTCGCCGCAGATCAGGTTTTGGGCGTTGGCCTCGGTCTGGCCGTGGCGGACCAAATACAAAATGGTGGTGCCGGGGGGCTGGGCCATGGGTCTCCTCGATTCTCACGGGGCGGCGGCAAAAACAAACCGCCGCGAATATCCAACGCACCAACGCCCCGCCGAAGGCGACGAGGCGTCGGGCGCGTGAAATTGTGGGGATGCGTTCGGGTTAGATCAACTCTCCGGTCTGGTCGGCATAGGTGGACGGGTCGGCGATGGCGTCGTCGTCCAGGCCCAGGGCGCGTCCGGTGGTGAACAGGCTCTCCGGATCGTCCACGGCCAGCGCCTTTTTGAGCACGTCGTCCACATGGTCGACCATGACCATCTTGACGGCCTTGCGCACGGCCTCGGGGATCTCCTTGAGGTCCTTTTCGTTGTCCCGGGGAATCAGCACCGTCTTGACGCCCGTGCGATGGGCGGCGATGACCTTTTCCTTGAGCCCGCCGATGGGCAACACGCGCCCGCGCAGGGTGATCTCGCCGGTCATGGCCACGTCGCGACGCACGGGAATGTGCATCAGGGCCGAGGCGATGGACGTCGCCAAGGTGATGCCCGCGGACGGGCCGTCCTTGGGGATGGCGCCCTCGGGCACGTGGATATGGATGTCCAGCTTGTGGAAGTCGTGCTCGGACAGGCCCAACTGGTGGGCGCGGGAGCGGACGTAGGACAGGGCCGTCTGGGCCGACTCCTGCATCACGTCGCCGAGCTTGCCGGTGATGACGATTTTGCCCTTGCCGCCGGGCATGACCGCGACCTCGACGGGCAGCACATCGCCGCCGGCCTGCGTCCAGGCCAGACCCACCGCCAGGCCCGTCATATCCGTATCCTCGAGCTCCGACTTCTTGTACTTGGGCACGCCCAGGTACTTGGGCACGGATTGGGCCGTGATGCGGATCGCCTTGTCGGCGTAGTCCTTGCGCGTGATCTGCCGGGCGACCTTTCGGGCGACGGCGGAGATCTGGCGCTCAAGTTCGCGCACGCCGGCCTCGCGGGTGTACTCGCGGATGATGCGGTACACGGCGGTGTTGGAGACGGTCACGTCCTTGTCGGCTAGGCCGTTGTTCTCGAACTGCTTCTTGATCAGGAACTCGGTGGCGATGAAGAACTTCTCGTGCTCGGTGTAGCCGGGCAGTTGGATGATCTCCATGCGGTCCTTGAGCGGCTCGGGGATGTTGTAGAGGTCGTTGGCCGTCGTGACGAACATGATGTTCGACAGATCGTAGTCCAGATCCAGGTAATGGTCGTTGAAGGTGTGGTTTTGCTCCGGGTCCAGCACCTCCAACAACGCGGAGGACGGGTCGCCGCGATAGTCGTGGCTCATCTTGTCGACCTCGTCCAGCAGGAAGACCGGGTTATTGACGCCGGCCTTGCGCAGGGACTGGAGGATCTTGCCGGGCATGGAGCCGATGTAGGTGCGCCGGTGGCCGCGGATCTCGGCTTCGTCGCGTACGCCGCCCAGCGCCAATCGCACGAAGGGGCGGCCGGTGGCCCGGGCGACGGATTTGCCCAGGGACGTCTTGCCCACGCCCGGCGGGCCCGCCAGGCACAGGATCGGCCCCTTGATCTTGCCGACGAGCTTGTTGACGGCCAGGTATTCGATGATGCGTTCCTTGACCTTTTCCAAGCCGAAGTGGTCCTCGTTGAGGATGTCCTCGGCATGGTCGATGTCGTTGATCTCGTCGGCCATGTCGTACCAGGGAAGGCCGATGACCGTTTCGATGTAGCTGCGCACCACCGTGGCCTCGGCGCTCATCGGGCTCATCATGCGCAGTTTCTTGAATTCGGCCCGGACCTTTTCGTGGGCCTCTTCGCTCATCTTCTTGGCGGCGATCTTCTCTTCCAGTTCCTTGAGGTCGGACTTCATGTCCTCGCCGCGCTCACCCAGTTCCTTTTGGATCGCCCGCATCTGTTCGTTGAGGTAGTACTCTTTCTGCGTGCGTTCCACCTGCTTTTTGACGCGGTTCTTGATCTTGCGCTCGACCTGCATCACCTCGATTTCGCCGCGCATCAGGCCGTAGATGCGCTCCAGGCGCAGGCGCACGTCGATGGTTTCCAGGATCTCCTGCTTATCGTGGAGTTTCATGTTCAAGTGCGTGGCGATGGTATCGGCCAGGCGGGAGGGATCGTCCATCGCCGCCACGTTCATCACCACGTCCTGGGGGATGCGCTTGTTGAGCTTGACGTACTGCTCGAAGGTGGCCTGCACCGAGCGGGTCAGGGCCTCGATCTCCACGGTGCCCGAATCGGGCTCCTCGATCGCGACGCATTCGACCAGGAAGAAGTCGTCATTGGAAATGAACTGCTCGATGCGCGCCCGGCGACGGCCTTCGACAAGAACCTTCACCGTGCCGTCGGGCAGTTTGAGCAACTGGATGATCGAACCGATGGTGCCGAAGTGGTAGATGTCCTCGGGGCGGGGAGCGTCGAACTTCGCCACCTCCTGGGCCGCGAGCAGGATGTCCTTGTCCTGGGCCATCGCCTCTTCCAGGGCGGCGATGGATTTTTCCCGACCCACGAACAGGGGCATGACCATCTGGGGAAAGATGATGATATCCCGCAGCGGCAGAAGGGGCAGCCGCCGCTTTTCCGAATCGCCGGCCGGTTTGTCCTGGGCCATGGGTCTCTCCTGTATCGATTTTCTCGCGCAACTTATCGGGACATTTGCCGACACGGCGCGAGGGATCTTCCCACTCTCGTCTCAACACCATAGCAGAAAAACCCCTCCGGACACCAACGGCAAAACGCAGGGTTTGGGCGCGTTGGGCCCGACCGAGCGTCAACGGCGTAGGCTTCGCCACCGGCCCGGTGTTTGGGACCGGACAAAAAATGCGATCGAGGACTGCGATCCGCGGTGGATTCGACGGTTGCGGCGGGCCGTGGAACCGGGCGTGTCCTTGACAGCCCGCACCCCTTGCCTTAGCGTCCAAACCACCTTTGTTTTCCGGTGTTTTCCGGCATTTGGGGACCGCGAATGAAGCTGCGTCGTAGCTGGATTTTGATCTTGGTGATCGCCTTTATGAGCCTGGGAATGGGCAGCATGGGCGCCGGCGCGGGCGGCAAGGTCAAACGGCCCAAACACAATTTCCGCGCGACGATTACCGACGTCTCTTCGGTCCAGACGCACGTGGAATACGCCGCTTGCGGCGGGCATACGCGCCTGGAGGGGAACAACGGCAAATCCGAAGTGTCCATCCCCTTTGAGCGTGTCGAGCGCGTGGTGATTTCGGACAAGGACGAGCGCTACAAGACGGCGACCGTCAACTTTTGGGACGGTCGGACGTTTCAAGTCGACATCAAGGCGTACCTGGCGTGCACGGGCGTGACCGAAATGGGCGACGTGACCGTGAAGGTGCGCTATCTGCGGCAGATCGATTTTGAGCGCGGCGAATACACCGACGACGGCAGCAAGGACGAATCCGACGGCAAGCCGTCCTCGTAGCCGTCCTCGTAACGGCGCATCCCCCGTCGCCTAAGAGCCTCCGGAGGCAGGCCTTGAAGAAAAAGACCGTGGTTGTCGTCATCCTGGTCGTCCTGGGCCTGGCCGTGGGGGGGCTGATCGCCTATCAAGCCACCCGCGAAGACACCGTCAAAGTCACCGTCGACACCATCCAACGCAAAGACCTGGTCCAGACCGTCACGGCCACCGGCAAGGTGGAGCCCATCGTGCAGGTGGAAATCTCCGCCTATGTCTCCGCCGAGATCGTGCGCCTGGCCGTCGAGGAGGGCGAGCAGGTCAAAAAGGGCGCGCTGCTGGTGGTGCTTGATTCCAAGCGTTATCGGGCCAATCGGGACCAACTGGCCGCCGCCAAGACCGCGGCCGAATCCCAGGTTCAACTGGCGCGGGCCAACCTGGAGCAGGCCAAGCGTGAGTACAAACGGGTCGACGAATTGCATCTGAAGGGTTTGGTTTCGGATCAGGAACTGGAGGCGGCGGGCACGGCGGTGGACGTGCAGGAAGCGACGCTCAAGGCCTCCGCCGATCAGGTCGACCAGGCCCAGGCCAGCCTGCGTTCGGCGGGAGACGATTTGGACAAAACGATCCTTCGCTCGCCGATCGCCGGGACGGTCATCGCCATGAACAAAGAGGTCGGCGAGATCGCCATGGGCTCCCAGCTCACCCGGGACGTCATCATGACCGTGGCCGACATGTCGGCGATGGAACTGGTCGTGGACGTGGACGAGGCGGACGTGCCGGACGTGAAGCTGCACCAGGCCGCCGAGGTCGAGGTGGACGCCTTTCCCAACGAGAAGTTCAAGGGCGTCGTCACCGCCATCTCCAAATCCCCCAAGGTCGAAGGGGTCGGGACGCAGACCGAGGCCACCGAGTTCGAAGTTACCGTCACCCTCACCGACGACATCGAAAAGCTGCTGCCGGGCATGAGCGCGACGGCGAAGATCACCACCGACACCCGCGAGCAGGTTCTGGCCGTGCCCATCCAATGCCTGACCATGCGCGATCCGAACGCCGATCCGAAAAAATCGGTGGAGCAGACGCTGGTCAAGGATCTCAAGGACGTGGTCTTCAAGGTGAAAGACGGCCGGGCGCGGATGGCGCAAGTGACCACCGGCATCAGCTCCGATTTCGAGATGGAAATCGAAGGCACCCTGGGCGAGGGCGAGCAGGTCGTCTGCGGACCCTATCAGGTGCTCAACAAGGAATTGCGCGACGGCGATCTGCTCGAAATCGACGAGAGCGCCGCGTCGGTCGATCGGGAGGAGACGTAGGCCGTGAGCCTGTTGCGGTGCATCGACCTGGTCAAGGCGTACGACCTGGGGCGGCACCGCCTGGAGGTCCTCCACGGCGTCAACTTGTCGGTCGCGGCGGGGGAATACGTCGCCGTCATGGGCCCGTCCGGGTCCGGCAAATCCACGCTGATGAACATCCTCGGCTGCCTGGACACGCCCTCGTCCGGGCAGTACATCCTGGACGATCTGGCCGTCGCCGGGCTGTCCGACGACGCGCTGGCCGAGATCCGCAATTCCAAGATCGGGTTCGTCTTCCAGACCTTCAACCTGCTGGCCCGCCAGACCGCGCAGGACAACGTGGAACTGCCGCTCATCTACGCCGGCGTGCCGGCCTCCGAACGACGTAAAAAATCCATGCGCGCCCTGTCCCGCGTGGGACTGGCGGCCCGCGCCCATCACCGGCCCAACGAGCTGTCCGGCGGCGAGCGCCAGCGGGTGGCCATCGCCCGGGCGCTGATTAACGAGCCGTCGATCCTCCTGGCCGACGAACCCACCGGCAACCTGGACAGCAAGACCGGCGCGGAGATCATGCGCCTGTTCGACGAGTTGCACGCCGAAAACAACACCATCATCATCGTCACGCACGAAGAGGACATCGCCCACTACGCCCACCGGGTCGTGCGCCTTCGGGACGGCAACGTGGAGTCGGACGAGCGCCACGCCCGCCGCGCCCCGGCCATGCCGTCGGTCAAGGTGAACTTGTGATTCGCGTGTCCATCGGCGAGACGTCGCGCATGGCGCTGCGCTCGCTGCGGGCCAACAAGCTGCGCAGCCTGCTGACCACCCTGGGCATCGTCATCGGCATCACCACGGTCATCTCCATCACCTCGGTCATCACCGGCCTGAATCAATCCTTCGAACGCGAACTGTCGACCATCGGCTCCAACGTGCTCTACATCCAGCGCCACAAGTGGGCCGGGTCCGATTGGCAGATCTCCCGGTCCTGGCGGGACATCGGCGAGAAGGAATACGAATACGTCAAAAACGCCGTGCCCGGCATGCGCTTCAGCAATCTGGCCACGGCCATGTTGCAGGACATGGCGACCGTCAAATACCGCCGCAACAAGCTCAGCGACGTCCTCGTGGTCGGCACCGAGGTGGATTACCAGGAGATGCGCGGCGCCTATCCGATCGTCGGGCGCTTTTTCAACCACGTGGAAGATCAGCGGCGGCGGGACGTGGCCGTGATCGGCTGGGAGGTTTCGCAAAAACTCTTCGGCCAACTCTACCCCATCGGCAAGCGCATCTTCATCAAGGGCGACGCGTACACCGTCGTCGGCGTGCTGGAGAGCCGGGGCGATTTTTTCGACCTGAACCTGGACCGCAACATCCTCATCCCCCTGGGCAGCTTCACCAAGCACTACGGCTCCAAGCGGAGCATGACCATCATCGTGCGGCCCATCGACGACGCCCACGTGGATCAGGCCTATGAAGAAGCCACCGGCGTGATGCGCCGGGCGCGGGGGCTGGAGTTCGGCCAAAAAGACGATTTTGCCGTCAACAAGATCGACGTGCTCCAGGAGCTTTACGGCAAGCTGACCGGCGGGCTCTACGGCGCCATGTTCGGCGTGGCGACGATCTCGCTGCTGGTGGGCGGCATCGGCATCATGAACATCATGCTGGTCTCCGTCACCGAACGCACCAAGGAGATCGGCATCCGCAAGGCCGTGGGCGCCAAGCATTCGGCGATCATGGCCCAGTTCCTGTTCGAGGCGATCGCGCTGTCGGTGGTGGGCGGCATCATCGGCATGGCGCTGGGATTCGGCGTCGCGGCGCTGGTGAACGCCGTTTCGCCCGTGCCCGCCCAGGTGCGTTGGTGGTCGGTGGCGCTGGGAATCGGCTTCTCGGCGGCCGTGGGCATCTTTTTCGGCTATTTCCCCGCCAAGAGCGCCGCCGCCAAGGACCCCATCGAATGCCTGCGCTACGAATGACCTCCCGGGTGGAGCCATGAGCGACGCGCCCAAAAAACACCCCCGCAAAACCCTGCGCGCCCACGCGCTCGTCTTTTACGAGTCGGTGCGCATGGCCTTGGGGTCGGTGCGTTCCAATAAGCTGCGCTCGGTGCTCACGTGCCTGGGCATCATCATCGGCGTGGCGACGGTCATCTCCATGATGAGCATCGTCAAGGGCGTGGACGGGATCGTCGCCAAGGAGCTTGACCGGGTGGGGGCCTCGTCGTTCGTGCTGACCAAATATCCCGCCCTGCGCGTCTCCTTCGACTGGAACAAATATCGCCGCCGTCCGGACCTGACCATGGAGGACGTGCAGGCGATTCTCGACCAGTGCCCGTCGGTGGATCTGGTGGCGCCGCTGCTGGTGGCCTGGGGCAAGACCGTCACCGCCGAGGGCAACAAGACGGACCCGAATATCGGCATGATCGGCACCACCAGCGATTACACCGCCATCATGGGCCTGGGGGTGCAGGAGGGGCGCGTCTTCACGAATCTGGAAAACCGCCGTCCGCGCCTGGTGGCGATCCTGGGCGTGGACGTGGTCGATCGCGTGTTTCCCTACGGCTCGCCGATCGGCCGCTATGTGCGGGTGGACAACTACCGGCTGCGCGTCGTGGGGGTGATGGAGGAGCGGGGGGCGATGTTCGGCGAAAGCCAGGACACGCGCATCATCGTGCCCATGCCCCTGATCCTGCGCAAGGAAGGCAACACCCGCAACCTGGAGATCAACATCAAGGCCCGTCCCGACGTGCCTTTGGCCAAGGCGATGAACGAGGTGCGCACCGTCATGCGCATCCGCCACAAGGTGAAGGTTTACGAGGAGGACGACTTCGAGCTGGAGACGCGCGAATCCATCACGCGGGCGTGGTCGAACCTGACCGGATCGATCTTCGCGGCGGCGGTGGGCATTGCGATGATCAGCCTGCTGGTCGGCGGGGTGGGGATCATGAACATCATGCTGGTCAGCGTGCGGGAACGCACCCGGGAGATCGGCGTGCGCAAGGCCCTGGGCGCCCGGCCTCGCGACATCCAGCGACAGTTTTTGATCGAGGCTTCGACGCTCTCGTTGCTGGGCGGCGTTTTGGGCGTGTCCATCGGCGTCGGCGGCATGCAGGCCCTGGCGGCGGTGACGGACAAGGTTCCGGTCATCGTCACCGGCTTCGCCGTCGTGCTCTCCCTGGGCTTCTCCATCCTCGTGGGCATCTTCTTCGGCGTTTATCCCGCCCGAAAGGCGGCCCACCTGGACCCCATTGAGGCGTTGCGGTACGAATAGAGGGTGCCTACAGAAGCGCTGCGTCGCAAAGCATCCTGGATGCGACGCGCGGAGTTTACCTTCGTCGCGTTGGTGACCGCCCTTGTGCTCGCCGAGCTGGCTTTACAGATTCCCCTGGGCAACAACGCGCTCGGCAAAATCTTCATCGTCGATCTGGCCGATCCGGCGTGCGTGAGGATGTGGCCCGGCGCGTCGGTCTTGCATACCGGGATTTTCGAGCGCATCGAGCCGGTGCGCCAAACCATCAACAAATACGGATATCGTGGCCCGGCCCGAGCCACCGAGCGCAATCGCGGCACGTTGCGTCTGGCGGTGGCGGGCGATTCCCATTCCTTTGGTCCCGGATTGGCGGAAGGGCGGACCTATCCCGATCTGCTGGAAGCGGAGCTGAACAAACGACTGAATCGGAAGGTCGAAGTGCTGAATTTCGGCGTGCCGACGATGAATCTGGACAACATCGCGGCGGCGCTCGACCTGCGGATTTTGCCCTATCACCCGGACGCGGTTTTGGTGCAGATCTGCGAAAACGATTTGGAAGTGTCGTTTTGCGAACTCTTCGGGCGTGTGGGCCGACCCTGGGTGTTCTTGGCGCGTCATTCGTATTTGGGGCGATTGGCCTTCGTCGGAGTCGCGATGCACCGCCTGCCGCCGCCTCCGTCGCCGGAGGAAGCGCGGGCTCATTTCGATTCGTTCCTGGACCACATCCGCGCCTCCACGCGCGAGGCGGGAGCGGCGGTCTATCTGGCGTCCTTGCGGGTGCCTCTTGAGTGTGGGCGATCGTGCGTCGCGGAGGCGGCGGGGCGCCGGGAAATCCCCTATCTACCGCCGCCCAGGGGAATTTTTCAACACATGGAATACGACGCCCACCACTTCGACCCCGAAGGTGCCGCCCTCTACGCCGCCTACCTCGCCGACCGCCTCGTCGCCGAAGGCTTCGGCGATCTCGGGCCCGAGATTACAGGGGAATCCGTCGCGCCTTGACGCCCCCACCCGCCCCCTTTATCTTGCGCGAAATCGGGCCTTCCCAGGGGGCGTTGTGACCACGAAGAAAGCGAAATTGGTGCTGGAAGACGGGCGCGTGTTCGACGGCGAGCGCTTCGGCGCGGACGTGGAGGCGATCGGCGAGGTCGTGTTCAACACGGCCATGAGCGGCTATCAGGAGATCCTGACCGACCCGTCCTATCGCGGCCAGATGATCTGCATGACCTATCCGCTCATCGGCAACACGGGCATCAACCCGGAAGACGTGGAAAGCCGCGATCTGTTCGCCGCGGGCTTCATCATCCGCAACCTGAGCGTCGTGCCGTCCTCCTGGCGCAGTCGCCTGACCCTCGACGAATACCTCAAGCAGCACAACGTGCCCGGCATCACCGAGATCGACACCCGCGCCCTCACGCGCCACCTGCGCGACCACGGCTCCAAAATGGGCGTCATCGCCGACGCCGACCAAGACACGCAGGAGCTGATCGCCAAGGTGCGGACCTACCCGGCCATGCTGGGCAAGGATCTGGTCAAGGATATCTCGGTGGACAAGGACTACGTCTGGTCCGAAGGCTCCTGGACCTTGGACCACGGCTATCCCAAATACACCGGCAAAAACAGCCCCCGGCGGGGCGGCAAGACCTACAAGGTTGTGGCCCTGGATTTCGGCATCAAGTGGAACATCCTGCGTCTGCTGGCCGACTCGGGCTGCCAGGTCACGGTCGTGCCCGCCGACACGAGCGCCGAGCAGGTCCTGGCCCTGGAGCCGGACGGCGTGTTCCTCTCCAACGGCCCCGGCGACCCGGAACCGGTCGTCTACGGCGTGGACACGGTCAAGCACCTGTTGGGCAAGAAGCCCATGTTCGGCATCTGCCTGGGCCACCAGATCCTGGGCCTGGCCCTGGGCGGCAAGACCTACAAGCTCAAGTTCGGCCACCACGGCGCCAACCAACCGGTCAAGGACGCTTTGACCGGGCGCGTGGAGATCACGTCTCAAAACCACAACTTCGCCGTGGATATCGCCTCCCTGGGCGGGGACATCTATCCCACGCACACCAACCTCAACGACGAAACCAACGAGGGCTTCGCCCACAAGAAGCTGCCCGTCTTTTCGGTGCAGTACCATCCGGAGGCCTCGCCCGGTCCCCACGATTCGAGCTATCTGTTCGACCGCTTCGTGCGGATGATGGCCGCCAACGAGCCGGTCGTGGACGCCGACGGGCACCCGACGCAATCCGAGGAAAGGGATTCGGCATGATCCGCCGCATCGTGCGACTGCATCTGAAGGATAAGGCCGACGCGAGCGGCATCGTCGACAAGTGCATGGCCGACTTCCCCGGCTATCCGGGCGTCAAGGCCGTCGCCGCGGGCGAAGCGGTGGGCGCCGACTCGCCGGAGGTGGTGCTGTTTGTCGACTTCGAGAATATGGAAGCCGTCGAGGCCTATCGGGTCTATCCCGCCCACCGGGCGCTGGTGGACGTCTTCCTCAAGCCCAAGCTGACGAACGTCGAGATCCTCAACGTCGAACTCGACCAGGTGCTGCGTCAGACAAATCCCGGCTAGGGGTGATGTTGGTGATCCTCCAACTCAAAAAAGCCGCGCTCCTGTTCGCGCTGGCGTTCTTCGCGCTGGCGCTGGCGACATCCGGCGACTTGTCCTTCCTGTACGAGCAGTTCTAAGCTTCATCCCATGCATCTGACGATCGTGACGATCTTTCCCGAGTACTTCGACTCGGCGCTCGGCCTCGGCGTGCTGTCGCGTGCGAGGCGGGAAGGGCTCGTGGAGATTTCGTGCGTCGACCCGCGCGAATTCGCGACGGACAAGCACCGGCAGGTGGACGACTACGCCTTCGGCGGCGGGGCGGGGATGGTGATGAAGCCCGAGCCGCTGTTCGCCGCCATCCGGCGCATCCGCGAGACGCACGACGGCGTGAAGGTCTTCGCCCTGTCCCCCGGCGGCGAGCGATTCGACGACGCCATGGCGCAGCGTCTGTCGAAATTGCCGGCTGTCGCGCTGGTGTGCGGCCGGTACGAGGGCATCGACCAGCGCGTCATCGACCACGCCTGCGACGGGGAGATCAGCCTGGGCGACTTCGTGCTCACCGGCGGGGAACCGGCGGCGCTGGCGATCGTCGACGCGGTCGCCCGGCAGATTCCCGGCGTGGTCGGCAAGGAAGAGAACGTCGAGACCGACAGCCATCGGGCGGGTCTCAAGCACCCGGTCTACACGCGCCCGGAGGTCTTCGAGGGGCACGGGGTGCCGGAGGTGCTGCTCTCCGGCGACGAAGCGAAGGTGGAGGCATGGCGTCGCGACGCGGCGCTGGATCGCACGATGCGTCAGCGGCCCGAGCAGATCCTTTTCGCCGCGCGGCACCGGCTGGCGCTGCGTTTCGCGGGGGGCGACGTGGAGGCGGCCATCGCCCAGGCCCTCATCGCCCGCGACCGGGTGGCGGCGGCGATGTACGTGGGCGGCACGTCGTTGGACCGGGCGAAGTTTCGCGAGGCGGGCGACGCCCATCAGTCCGCCAACACGACGCAGGACGGCGAACGCAAGCTGCTCAAGTCCCTGGGCGAATTCGATACGATTCTGGTGGGGTCGTTCGGCGACGACCGGGCGCTGTTCGAGGCGGTGCGCTCGTCGCTGATCGCGGGCCGCGCGGTCGTGATGCATATCGACGACGCGTCGGACGACGACACGGCGCTGCGCCTGGACCGGCTGTTTCGGCCGCGGTTCGGCGAGGATGGAATATGAAACCAATGCGACGACGGTGGGGCGTGGTACTGGTGGTGGTGCTGTTGACCGGGTGCGCGGCGCACCGTCCGCCCGAGCCCGATCCGGCGCTGGCTCCGTTGCCGGCCCACGGGGTGCGTCCTGCGGCTTCCGGCGAAATCACCGACGCCAACTCGATGAACAATCTGCTCATCGTCATGACCTACAACATCCTGCTCAACGCGCCCAAGGAAGGCTTCGACCGCTGGCAGGTGCGGCAATTTCACGTCGCCCAGCGCATCAACTATTTCGCCCCCGACTTGATCGGCCTGCAGGAGCCGTTTCCGGGGCAGCTCACGGATCTGCATCGGCTGTGTCCGGGCTACGCTCAGGTGGGCCTGGGCTTCTACACGGATTCGACGATCTTCTACAAAGCCGATCGCTTCGAACTGCTGGACTCGGGGCACCTGTGGCACAGCCCCACCGGCGAGCGCAAAGGCGCGACGACCTACGGCAACTTCATGCCCCGCTATTGGGTGTGGGCAAAGTTGCGGGACCGGCTGCACGACCGGGTGTTCTTTTTCGTCAACACGCATTTCGACAACACGCAGCCGTTTCAGCCGACGGTCGCGCCCGAATTCATGAAGCGGGTCGACGCGCTGGTGGGCGACACGCCGGTGATTGTCGTGGGCGATTTCAACTCGGCGCCGCCGACGCCCGCCTACGCCACACTGACCGGCGAGGACCCGGAGCGCGGGCTGCGTCTGGTGGATTCGTTCGCGACGACCAACGAAAAGACGCGCGTCTACATGCAGTCCGGCGGCGAGCCGGTGATCGTCGACGCCGACAAGCGCATCGACCATATCTTCTTTTCCGAGGGCGACTGGCAGTTCACCGGTTGGATCACGGACCTGCGTCGGTACGGCACGCCGCCCCGCTTTCCCTCGGACCACGCCCCCGTGACCGGGTGGTTTCTCTACCCCCGGGAATAAGCGCGATACTCTCCCATCCCACCCGATAAACTCGACTTGATGCCCGTCATGCGATGACCGGACCCGGCGGCTTGCGCGGGCGGGATTTGTCCTTAAATTGATCGCGAGCCAGGGGTGGCTTTTCGAGGAGTGCATTCATGGAAATGACGATGACGTTTCCCGGCGGCAAGAAGGTCGACGCCGTGTTTAAAGGCTACACGGTCAATACCGATCAGCCGGAAAAAGCCGGGGGCGAGGGGAGTTCCCCGGCGCCGTTCGAGCTGTTCCTGGCGTCGCTGGGGACGTGCTCGGCGTATTTTGTCTTGAGTTTTTGCCAGAGCCGGGACTTGCCGACCGAGGGCGTGGGCGTGACCCTGTCGACCGACTACGACAAGGAAACGCACAAGCTGGCCGGTGTCGATTTCAAAATCACCGTCCCGCCCGGCTTTCCGGAGAAATACCACACCGCCCTCGTCCGAGCGGTGCATCAATGCAGTGTGAAAAAAGCCCTGGAAGACCCGCCGAAGATGACCACGAAAGTGGAGGTGGTGGCGTAGCCGCCACGGGCTGACGGATCGCAAGCGATCCTGCACGCTGACGCGCGGGTTGAACGTTCCTTGGTGGAAGTCGCTTCGCTCCAATCGGCGTTAGAAACGCGGCCAACCCTTCAGGTCACGTGTCGGTCAATGACATCGAGCATTCAGAGCCGCGACAAACGGGGGTGCCACACTCTTAATTCGACGCAAGTCGAATAAGGGTGTGAAACTTCGTGCCTTGATCACACCTTCCCTCGAACTTCGTTCTCGTGAAAGTGTGGCACCCGGTGCCTGGCGACGATGCCTTCTACTCAATCGGCATCGCGGCCGGAGGAGCCGCGGCGGGAACGGCGGCCGTGGCGTTGAAGACCTGGTCGTAAGCCGCCGCCACGATGCACGTCGAAATCGGCACCGTGATCAACGCTCCGATCACGGGAATGCTGTTTCCGGCGCTGCTGATCAGGCTTGTAACCAAGGAGAACAGGATCGCCATGAGCCAGTCGCCCTTGAAGTAGCTCCAGCACTCGCCCAGCGCGTCACCGACGCCCATCTCCTGCCGATCGACGAGCATGGGGTAGAAGAACACCAGCACGCCCGCGACCACGAACACGCCGATGCACAAGGCGACGAAGCCGCCGATCACCAGCGCGAAGGCCAGCAGGGCCCCCAGGAAATAACGGCCGAAACCGTTGAAGCCCTTGAAGATGTCGCCGATCTCCGTGCCCTCGCCGCGCACGGCCTTGAGCGACATGACATACAACCCGGCGGCCATGGCCGGCATGCAGATGCCCAGGGACACGATGCCGATGACACCGGCGATCAACGTCGCGACGCCCAGGTTGATGACGTTCTTGCCGTAGCCGGAAAACCCCACGGAGAACGCGCTTCCGAAATCGATCTTGCCCATGTCCGTGCCCCTTTTCTTGCCTGCCCTATCGGCGTTGTCCTCTGGAAAAACCCACCAAGGTCGAATCGCGACATCGATCGTCGAAAGGGGGTCGTAGCGGTGTCGCGATCCTGATTAGGTGAATACCACCCCCGTCGCGCGGGCGTCAAACACAGAATCGGCGGAAAATTTTCCCCCGCCCGCCGGTCGGCGGCCCGACACGATTTCTATACCGAATCCGCCGGTTTTCGCGGCCGGGGGCGCGGGTGCCCTTGACACGGGGCGCGATGCGCGTAGCAATCGCAGTTCCACGCCCGAGGGTGGTCGGGCGTTGCGCGAGGGACCCCATTTTCGCCGTCGGCGCCCCCAACTCGCCGACGATCCGACGCGAAGGACAAAACCACGATGGTCCAAAAACCCGAAGACGGCCGGGACGGCCATGGACCCAATGTCGACAACGTGGCGTACATCGAAACGATGTACGAGCGCTGGTTGGACGACCCGGACGCCGTGCCCGAGGGCTGGCGGGAGTTGTTCGACCGGGAGCGCCACGGCTACGTCGAACCGCCGAAGATCGGCCCCAGTTTCGCTCAAGAAGCATCTTCAACCCGGTGCCGCCCCTGGCCGGAACGCCGGGCATCCACGCCCGGGGCTCGATCCATTGCGACAAGCACGTGGGCGTGCTGCGTCTGATCGATCACTTTCGCGCCCGCGGCCACTACTACGCCAAGCTCGATCCCCTGGGCAAAGACATCAGCCCTTCGCACAAGGAGCCGCCCTTGGGCCAGTTCGGGCTGCATGACGAGGACCTGGAGCGTCAGTTCCTGACCGGCGATTTCGGCAGCGGCGGGTTCATGAACCTCAAGGACATCCGCGATCGACTGCGTCGCTGCTATTGCCAGACGGTGGGCGCCGAGTATCAGCACATCGAAAACGCCGAGGAGGGCGAGTGGCTGCGCCGCCGCCTGGAATCCACGGCCTACCTGGACGCGGTGACGCCGGCGGTCGAGGTGGAGGCCATGGACTTCCTGATCCGGGCCGAGGCCTTCGAGAGGTTCCTGCACAAAAATTCGTGGGCACCAAGCGTTTCAGCCTGGAAGGCGCCGAGGCGCTGATCCCGGTGCTGGACCTGTTGGTGGAGGACGCGGCCGAGGCCGGTGTGGAGACCATCATCATCGGCATGGCCCATCGCGGGCGCATCAACGTCCTGGCGAATATCCTCAAAAAGCACTTCGACATGATCTTCAACGAGTTCGAGGACGTGCTGGATCCGGAGACGTCCTTCGGCTCGGGCGACGTGAAGTATCACCTGGGCTATAACAACCGCTTCGTCACCCAGTCCGGCAAGGAGGTGTGGGTCACGCTCACGCCCAATCCGAGCCACCTGGAGGCGGTCAATCCGGTGGTCGAGGGGCGCTGCCGGGCGCGCATCGACCGCCTGGGCCACGGGGGCGACAAGGAAGTGCTGCCGCTGCTCATCCACGGCGACGCCGCCTTCGCCGGGCAGGGCTTGGTGGCCGAGACGCTCAACCTGGGCGCCCTTCGCGGCTACCGCACCGGCGGCACGGTGCATATCATCATCAACAACCAGCTCGGTTTCACCACCTCGCCCAAGGACGCCCGGTCCACCGTTTATTGCTCGGACGTGGCCAAGATGCTCCAGGTGCCGATCTTCCACGTCAACGGCGACGATGTGCGTTCGTTCCTGGGCTTGGCGCGCCTGGCGTTCGAATATCGCCAGCGCTTCGGCAAGGACGCGATCATCGATTTCGTGTGCTTCCGCCGCTACGGCCACAACGAGACCGACGAACCCGCCTTCACGCAGCCCCTGATGTACCAGAAGATCGACCGGCACCCCGGGGTGCGCAAGATCTATCAGGACGCGGTGCTCGAGCGGGGCATCGTCACCGCCGAACAAGTCGAGACCATCGAAAAGCTCTACGTGGACGCGATGGAGGATTCCTACAGCGCCTCCAAGGACGGGCAGCCTCGGGAGGTGAAGATCTCCAGCCTCCAGGGCGGATGGTCGGGCCTGCGGGTGGCGACCGAAAAGGACTTCGAAAGCTCGGTGCCCACCGCCATCCCGCGACAGTTGGTCGAGCACTTGAGCAAGCGTCTGTCCGAGATTCCCTCGGGCTTTAACGCCCATAAGAAGATCCGTCGCCTGCTCGACCAGCGGGCCGAGATGGGCCGGGACGAGCGCCCCATCGACTGGGGCATGGGCGAGAGCCTGACCTTCGGATCGTTGGTGTGGGAAAACTCGAATGTGCGCATCTCGGGCCAGGACTCCCGGCGCGGCACCTTCAGCCATCGCCACGCGGTGATCCTGGACATGGACAACGGCGACGAATACGTGCCGTTGCAGCACATCAAGGAGCAGCAGGGCCGGTTTTACGCCTGCGACAGCCTGCTGTCCGAGGCGGGGGTGCTGGGCTTCGAATACGGCTACAGCCTGGAATCGCCCAACACCCTGGTCATCTGGGAGGCCCAATTCGGCGACTTCGCCAACGGCGCCCAGGTCATCATCGACCAGTTCATCGTCTCGGCCGAGCAGAAGTGGAAGCGCCACTCGGGCCTGGTGCTGCTGCTGCCTCACGGCTACGAAGGGCAGGGGCCGGAGCATTCGTCCGCCCGGCTGGAGCGCTTCCTGATGCTCTGCGGCGACTTGAATATCCAGGTGGCCAACGTGACCACGCCGGCCCAGTACTTCCACCTGATGCGCCGCCAGATCAAGCGCGACTTCCGCAAGCCGCTGGTGGTGATGACGCCCAAGAGCCTGCTGCGCCACCCCCGGGCGGTCTCCCGGGTGGACGACTTCGTCCTGGGACGATTCCGCGAGTTGCTCTGGGACCCGGCCCGGACCCGACCCGGAGAAGGTGGACCGCATCGTCCTGTGTTCGGGCAAGGTGTTCTACGACCTGATCGGCAAGCGCGACGAGGCCGGGCTGTCCAACGTGGGGATCCTGCGTCTGGAGCAGATCTATCCGTTCCCGGTCGGCCAGGTCGAGGACATCCTGAACAAGCACCCCAAGGCCCAGGTGGTTTGGGCCCAGGAGGAACCGGCCAACGGCGGCGCCTGGCATTTCATCGCCGACCGCTTCGACGAGTGCTTCGGCGGCCGGGAGCGCATCCGCCGGGTGTCCCGTCCCACGTCCGCTTCCCCGGCCACCGGGTCGGTGCGCAAGCACCTGGAACAGCAGCAGGAGGTGGTCGAAAAGGCGTTGGGACTGCGTCCGCTGGAAGACACGGATTGCGATTGTTGAAAAGGCGACTATGTTATGGCCCGCCACGGCGGCCTGGGAATAAACACAAGCGATGACCGGGGCAAGTTTGTCGGATTCCCCCTCCCGAAAGTCCGGGAGCCACGGACCGACCCTCATGGGAAAGGACGGCATTAGCCGATGAAGATCGACATCGTCGTGCCCAATATGGGCGAATCGGTGCAGGACGGCGAGATCACCGAGTGGCTCAAGTCCGAAGGCGACGCGGTGGAGGAAGACGAGCCGATCGTCGTGATCGAGACGGACAAGATCACGGTGGATCTGCCGGCTCCCGCCTCGGGCGTGCTGGAGAAGATTCTCAAGGGGCCGGGCACCGTGGTGAACATCGGCGAGAAGATCGGCATCCTGGACTCGGCCGGGGAAGGCAAGAAGTCCGAGCCTTCCGCCAAGAGCGAGCCCGAGGCGGCCGAATCCGAGGAGAAAGCGGCCGCCAAGCCGGATGAGAGTGACGAGGACGAAGGCGAATTGAGCCCGGCGGTGCGCCGTCTGATCGAGGAAAACGATCTGGATCCGTCCAAGATCAAGGGCACGGGCAAGGACGGCCGTCTGCTCAAGGGCGACGTGCTGGCCTATCTGGAAAAAGGCGAGGGGCAGGGCGAGAAGGCTAAGCCCGCCGCCGAATCCGCTCCCGCCGCCCGCGAGGAAAAACGCCCCGAGCCGCCCAAGGCCGCGCCGCCGCCCCGGCCGTCGGTGGAGGATTCCGGCGAATATCGCGCCGAGGAACGGGTGCGCATGACGACCATCCGCCGACGCACCGCCGAGCGTCTGCTGGAGGCCCAGAACACCACCGCCTCGCTCACGACGTTTAACGACGTGGATCTCTCGGCGATCATGGCGATGCGCTCCAAGTACAAGGAAGGCTTCCAGAAAAAGTACGGCATCAGCCTGGGCTTCATGTCCTTCTTCATCAAGGCGTCCATCGAGGCCCTGAAGGCGGTTCCCGCGGCCAACGCGGCCATCGAGGGCGAGGAGATCGTCTATCACAACTATTACGACATCGGCGTGGCCGTCTCGGCGCCCCGAGGCCTGGTGGTGCCGGTCATCCGCAACGCCGAACGTCTGTCCTTCGCCGAGACCGAGCAGGCCGTGACCGACCTGGCCACCCGCGCGCAAAACGGCGAGTTGACGCTGGAAGAACTGACCGGCGGCACGTTCACCGTCTCCAACGGCGGCGTGTTCGGCTCCCTGCTTTCCACGCCGATCCTCAATCCGCCCCAGAGCGCCATCCTGGGCATGCATCGCATCGAGAAGCGGCCGATCGTCGACGAGAAGGGCGAGATCGTGGTGCGTCCGATGATGTACCTGGCTCTCACGTACGATCACCGCATCATCGACGGACGCGAGGCGGTCACATGCTTGCGCACCATGAAGGAGCGCCTGGAAGACCCGTCGCGCATCCTGCTGGAGGTTTGATTCCATGTCCTATGACGTCGCCGTCATCGGAGCCGGGCCGGGCGGATATGTCGCCGCCGTTCGCGCCGCCCAGTTGGGCCTGTCGGTGGCGTGCGTGGAAAAAGAGGAGCGCCTGGGCGGCGTGTGCCTGCGCGTGGGATGCATCCCGAGCAAGGCGCTGCTCGAGTCCTCCGAGCTGTATTACAAGGCCGGTCACGAGTTCAAGACGCACGGCATCGCCGTCTCCCCCGAACTCGACCTCGCCCAGATGCAAAAGCGCAAGGACGGCATCGTCGACGCCCTGACCAAGGGCGTGGCCCACCTGTTCAAGACCAACAAGATCGAGCATATCGCCGGGACCGCCAAGTTCGTCGGCCCGGGCAAAGTCGAAGTGGACGGCAAGCCGCTGGACGCGAAGAATATCGTCATCGCCACCGGCTCGTCCCCCGCGTCTCTGCCGGGCGTGGACTTCGACGGCGAGCGCATCGTCGATTCGACCGGCGCGCTTTCTTTTGAGGACGTCCCGGGCGAATTCATCGTCATCGGCGGCGGGGCGATCGGCCTGGAGATGGGCTCGGTCTGGTCGCGCCTGGGCGCCCGGGTCACGGTGCTCGAATACATGCCCCAGATCGTGCCGGGCATGGACGCCGAATTGGCCAAGCAGGCGACGCGCATTCTGAAAAAGCAGGGCCTGACCATCGAGACCGGCGTGCGCGTCACCGGCGCGAAGGTCGCCGACGGCAAAGTCACCGTTACCGCCCAGGGCGCCAAGGAGGGCGACGAGCCCCGCACCTGGACGGCGGACAAGGTGCTCGTCTCGGTTGGGCGTCGGCCCAATTCCGCGAATCTGGGATTGGACGCGGCGGGCGTGGAGGTCAACGAGCGCGGGTTCATCAAGGTCGATGAGCATTGGCGTACGTCGGCGGGGAATGTCTACGCCATCGGCGACGTCACCCCCGGTCCCATGCTGGCCCACAAGGCGTCCGAGGAAGGCGTGGCCGTCGCGGAAATTCTGGCCGGGGGCGCGGGACACGTGAACTACGACGTCATCCCGGCGGTGGTCTACACGGACCCGGAGATCGCGTCCGTCGGCAAGACCGAGGACCAGCTCAAGGAGGCGGGCGTCGAGTACAAGGCCGGGCAGTTCCCCTATCTGCCCAACGGCCGGGCCAAGGCCCTCAACGCCAAGGACGGGTTCGTCAAGATCCTCACCGACGCCAAGACCGACCGTATTTTAGGCGCCCATCTGATCGGCACGCGGGCGGGGGACCTGGTCGCGGAAATCGTCGTGGCGATGGAATTTTCGGGAAGCGCCGAGGACCTGGGCCGCACCGTCCACGCCCATCCGTCCCTCCCCGAAATCGTCAAGGAAGCGGCCCTCGCCGCCTGGGACCGGCCGCTGCATAGTTGACGCTGCATAGTTAGGTGGTCGGTTGAGGGGATCGCTGTTTGGGGCGGTGACGACCAAACAGAGCCCCAAGCGTCAGCGCGGGGTTGTCGAGCATTACACCTTTGTATTTACGGCGTCGTAGGATACGGTGCGCGATCCGCTCGACGGCCCCTCCCTTACGGTCGGGGCTCTGATTCGTTACCAGCGTCTTTCGTCGCCTCACCACCCACCAAATACTTCTTCAAAAACGACACCACCTTGGGATACGCGTCCAACTGATTCTTCAGCTTGGACAAACCATGCCCTTCGTCCGCGTACAGCAAATACTCCACCGGCCGGCCGTTGGCCTTCATCGCCGCGACCATCTGCTCCGCCTCGGAAGCCGGCACGCGCGGGTCGTTGGCGCCTTGGACAATCATCAGCGCCGCCTTGATGCGGTCCGCCTTGTGCACCGGCGAGATGGATTCCAGGAAGTCGCGATCGTCTTTTAAGCTGCCGTACTCCGCCTCGCGAATGGACCGCCGCCATGCCCCGGTGTTCTCCAGGAATGTCACGAAATTCGCGATGCCCACGAACGAAACGCCCGCCGCGTACAGCTCGGGGTATTCCGTCACCGAGCCGAGCACCACGTAGCCGCCGTAGCTGCCGCCGTAAATGCCGATCTTTTTCGAATCAAAGTACCCCAGATCCTTGAGGCTCTCGGCCACATGGGCGTAGTCGCGCAGCGAGTCCAATCGATTTCGCCCGTCATCCAGATGCAGGTAATGCTTGCCGTACCCGTCCGAGCCGCGCACGTTCGGATAAGCCAACGCCACGCCCGAGGCGAGCAGGTACTGCGTCACGCGGCCGAACCACGGCCGGGACTGGGATTCGGGGCCGCCGTGGGCATAGATCACCACCGCGTTTTTGCCGTCCTTTTTCATCGTCGGCGGCAGATAAAGCCACGTGGGCACCTGCATGCCTCGGTAGCCGGAAAGCATCTCAATATTCGGCGCGATAAACGTCGAGACGTCGACACCCGCCGTGTCCGCGTTCGTCAGCCGTGTCGATTTGCGCGCCGCCACGTCATAGATCCAAAGGTTGGGCACCTCGGTGGGCGACTCGTAGGCGTACAACAGCCGGTCGCCGCTCGGGGACCAGGCCATGCGGCTGATCACCCCGTCCACCTTGTCGATCTCGCCCAGATACTTCTTGCGACGCAGGTCAATGAGGATCGGCTTGGAGGCGCCGTGCGTGTTGAGGGTATAGGACATATGCCGGTTGTCGGCCGAGACGGCCAGGTTGTTCGTGTCCCAGACGGACACGTCCTGGTAGTCCAGCAGCCGCTTGTCCAGCCGGTAGATGGCGAGCTTCGCCCACTCCCGCCCCTTGTTGGAGACCAGATAGAAATCGTCCTCGCCCTTGGGCCAGACGACGTTGGTGTAGACGCAGTTGCCGGTGTGGGGCGTGAGCAGGCCGTCCTTGAGGGTCGCAAGTTCGATGAGCGTCAGGTCGTTGTTGAAATTCGATTCCCAGGTGGAGACGACCAGGTATTTGTCGTCGCCGGAAAAGGCGACCGGTTCGTTGTAGGCGTCGTGCTTGAGGACCAGGCGCTCCTTGCCGGTGTCCAGGTCTCGGACGTAGACGTCGAAAAAGCGCGCGTCGCGGGTGTTTTTCGAATAGGCGATCTTGGCGCCGTCGTGGGAAAAGCCGCCGAAGATGTGGATGGCGTCGTCGTCGTTCGTCAGGCGCTCGACGCCGGTTCCGAACTGGCTCATCAAATAGAGCTGCGTTCGTTCGTTGCCGCCCGCGTCCATGCCGAAGATCATTTGCGAGCGCGTGGGCGAATATTGCACGAACGAGACGCGCTCGTCGCCGTGGGTCAGCGCCCGGGTGGCTCCGGTTTTGGTGTCGACCTGCCAGACCTGGTCGGTGCCCGACTCGTCATAGAGGTAGGCGACGTACCGCCCGTCCGGCGACCAGGTCCCGCCGGTGGCGCTCTTGATTTGCAGATATTGGCGGATATCCGGCTCGCCCGCGAACGCCGAAGAGGCGAGGGCGAGAACGAGCGCGGCGGCGACGAGGTTTCGTAGGGTGTGTTTCATGGAGTTAATGTACCTTCGGAAATTCGACGCGGATAGGGTGGCGTCGCGCCCGCCGTTTCAGAGCCGCGAGCCGTAGCGAGCGGGTGATGCAACCGTTGTTCGCCATACGCTATGGATTTTCAGAGCCCCGGCCTGTAGGGAGGGATCCGGTGCGGATCTGCACGTACCGAGCGTTGTTCAGCACATCGTACGTGGCGTGCCGGGTTGAACTAAACCGCTGCCTACAGGTCGCGGCTCTGACAGGGCGGTGTCGTCTTCTACAACGTTCGAATTTGACCCCTCACTACCGTTCATGGCTCTGGCGGAAACGATGGCGGTTTCGAATCATCAATTTCCCCCACAATTTTCCCCAATACTCCCTCGGAAAGGGAGCGAAGCGACCGTGGGGCCAGGGGGGAACCCCGGCCGCCGGAGGCATGAGGCACTCCTCCCCGCAAAACATTTGATTTTCTCTCTTCAATCCATTTAACCTGACCTAAGGCAATCAAACGAATTTTCCGGAATCGAAATGACGTACGCCGCCGACATCCCCGCGATCAGCTTTGACGAGATGTGCGCCGAAGAAGGCGTCTACCTGCAGCGGGGGATGTACTATCGCCATCGCCCCGATCGCTCGGTGGTGCTCATTTCCAGTCGGGATCGATCCGGGTATTTCGACGCCTGCGGCCAATCGGGGTCGATGATCCTCTACCAGGGCCACAACGCGATGCGTTCCAAGCACGTGCCCTATCCCGATCTGGTCGATCAGCCCGAACGCACCCAAAGCGGCGCTCCGACCGTCAACGGACACTTCGTCAAGGCCGCGAGCGACTATCGGGCCGGGGCGGCGGCGCCCGAGGCGGTGGCGATTTACAAGAAGCTGGCGTCCGGCGTCTGGCTGGCGATGGGCTTGTATTGGCTCGTCGACGCCTGGGACGAGACCCATCGCGGTCGCCGTGTCTTCAAGTTCAAATTCCTACGCGACAAGCCCTTTCCCCGCACGCGCCTGGCCAATCCCGCGCCCCGGCGCATCTCGGCGCGCGTTCGGGCGGCCGTCTGGAATCGGGACGAGGGCCGATGCGTCATCTGCGGCTCCGGCGACCAACTGCATTTCGACCATATCGTCCCCGTCGCCAAGGGCGGCGCCAACACCTCCGCCAACATCCGCCTCCTCTGCGCCCGCCACAACCTCCTCAAATCCGACCACATCGCGGGCGCGTAGTCGCGCCGGACTGACGGATGCCAAGGCATCCTGTACGCTGATGCGTTGTCGTATGTTCCATGGAGTGGCGTCGCGTTATTCCAGCCGAACTGGCGGGCGATTCCGACCTTTCAGAGCCGCGCACGGTAGTAAGCGGTCTAGTGCAACTTGGCACGCCGGAGGCGATGTCCGTCAACGAACGTGACGTGCTGGGACGCACCAGACCCCTCCCTACCGGTCGGGGCTCTGAATCGCATCGAACGCGAACCCGATCACCGAGTTGTCCCAAATCCGCCCTCTAAAGGGTGCGGCTCTGATGGACACGAACGCAGTTCTGACGCCACTCCTGCTCTCCCGCGCCGCCTCCGAAACTGCTTTTCTGCAATTCCGGTCGACAAATTTCCCGTTTCTGCATCGCCAAACCGTAAGATCCGCAAAATTCCCTGCACGGAATGCACTTTTCGCCGCGCGTCGAGGCGAAACGGCGAAATGTCCGGCAAAAATTGACAAAAATGCAAAAAACAGCGAGCGAAATCGAATTTGAAAGCAGAAAATCGGCTTTTTGAAGCAAAAAATCTGTGATTTCTGCAAATCCGGGTTGACGGTGGGCCGAGGGGCAGGTAAACCCATAGCCGAAGCCGATCCACGGCCGCTCGCTCGAACAGGGCCAAAGCAAGGACGAGCCGCCTGATCCGATGGAACTGCACGAAATCAAGCGCATCATGTCCGAATCGGGCGTGCAGTATCTGCTGCTGCAGTTTACGGACGTTCTGGGCAACCTGAAGGGCGTGGAGGTGGGATCCAGCCAGTTGGAGCAAGTTCTGGAACAACCCATTCCCATGGACGCCAGTTCGGTCTTGGGGCGTTATCGTTCCAAGGAGATCGACGGACGCCTGCGTCCGGATCTGGACACGTTCGTGGTGATGCCCTTTCCCCGGGACGGCATCCAGGGCGCCCGCCTGATCGGTGATCTGACCCGCCCCGACGGCGAGCCGGACACCAACTGCCCCCGCCAGATTCTGCGCAACGTCGCCCGGGAGCTGACCGACGAGGGCCTGGATATCACCATCGCCCCCGAGGTGGAGTTCTACCTCTTCCCCATTGACGACGACGGCCGTCCCTCGCTGCATCCCAGCGACGATTCGGGATATCTGGATTTCGTCGCCGACCAACCGGGCCAAGCCTTTCGCCGCGAACTGGTGGCGGTCATGGAGCAGGTGGGCGTCACGGTACAGCACGCCCACCACGAACTCGCCCCCGGCCAGCATGAATTGGCGCTGCAGCCGATGAAGCCCTTGGAATGCGCCGACGCGATCGTGACGCTGCGGTTCATGGCCAAAGCCCTGGCCGGCGGGCACGGACTGATGGCGACCTTCATGCCCAAGCCCCTCTACGGCTCGGCCGGTTCGGGGATGCATCTGTCGGTGTACGGTCAGAAGAACAAGAAGGATCTGTTCACCGACGAGTCCGGGCGCATGACCGTCGAGGCCAAGTATTTCCTGGGCGGGTTGCTGTCCCATTCGGCGGGCATGAGCCTTTTGCTCAACCCCCTGGTCAACAGCTACAAACGCCTGGTCCCCGGCCACGAGGCCCCCACGCACGTTTACTGGTCCACCGAGAATATCGAGCCCTATGTGCGGGTTCCGGCGGGGCAGGGGCGGCGTTGCCTGGAGGTGCGGGCGCCGGATCCGTCGTGCAATCCCTATCTGTCCATCGCCGCGGTGCTCGCCGCGGGACTGGACGGCATCCGATCCAAGACCAACGCGGGCGAGCCCATCAACAAGGACATCGCCCGACTTTCGACCCGCGAGCGCGGACGGTTGCGCGTTCGGCCCTTACCGGGCAATTTGGGACAGGCGGTCGACCAGTTCGGCAAGGACCGCTTTCTCTCCCAGATCCTGGGCCAGGACATCGCCCGGACGCTGATGCGGGCCAAAGCCGAGGAGTGGCAGGACTATATCCGCCAAGTCCATCCCTGGGAGTTGGAGCACTACCTGGCCATCACCTAACCGGGGCCGGGCAGGGCGACGACGGCCGACAGGCCGCCTGTTTGCGGGGGACATGAAGCCGCAGGCGGGCAAACCGATCGGAAACGGCCGGGGAAGCGACAAGAGCCGACGAGACACGAGGGGCGTTGCGACGTGAAACGCATTGAAGCGATCATCAAACCCTTCAAGCTCGACGACGTGGTGGATGCGATCAACAAGGCCGATGTCTTCGGCGTCACCGTCACCGAGGTGCGCGGGTCCGGACGCCAGAAGGGCCATAGCCCCCTGTACCGGGGCGCCGAGTATGTGGTGGATTTTCTACCCAAGCTCAAGTTGGAGATGGTCGTGCCGGAATCGAAGGTGGAGGAGTTGATCGAGCTGATCTCGGAAGCCGCGTTTACCGGCAAGATCGGCGACGGCAAGATCTTCATCTATCCGGTCGACGAAGCGGTGCGCATCCGCACCAAGGAAAGAGGCGAAGACGCGCTTTAGCTGGCCCATGGGGGGCGAGATCGCGGCGCGTTTCATCGGTGAATCCGATGTTCGTTCATAGTGGGCCATCTAAGTTTTGAGGAGGTGAGTCATGAGCCCCAAGGAAGTACTCGATTACGCTAAAAAGCACGACGCGGTCATGGTCGATCTGAAGTTTATGGACTTCCCCGGCATGTGGCAGCACTTCCAGGTGCCGATCTCGGAACTGGAAGAGGATTCCTTCGAGGACGGCTACGGTTTCGACGGCAGCTCCATTCGCGGATGGCAGCCCATTCACGCCTCCGACATGCTGGTGATCCCCGATCCGGCCACGGCGGTGATGGATCCGTTCACCCAGTATCCGACGCTCTCGCTGATCTGCAACATCTACGATCCGATCACCCACGAGGCCTACACCCGCGACCCGCGCAACATCGCGCGCAAGTGCGAGGCCTACATCAAAAGCTCGGGCCTGGCCGACACGGCCTTCATCGGTCCCGAGGCCGAGTTCTTCATCTTCGACGACGTGCGTTTCGACACCGATGCCCAGCACGGTTTCTACTACGTCGACTCCATCGAAGGCACCTGGAACACGGGTCGGGACGAGAAGCCCAACCTGGCCTACAAGCCCCGCCACAAGGAAGGCTACTTCCCGGTCGCCCCGACCGACAAGTTCAACGACATCCGCACCGAAATGGTGCTGGAGATGCAGAAGCTCGGCATTGCGGTCGAGGCTCAGCATCACGAGGTGGCCACCGCCGGTCAGGCCGAGATCGACATGCGCTTCGCGCCGCTGCTGAAGATGTCCGACCAGCTCATGTGGTTCAAGTACATCATCAAGAACGTGGCCGTGAAGCACGGCAAGACCGTCACCTTCATGCCCAAGCCCGTCTTCGGTGACAACGGCTCGGGCATGCACACCCACTCCTCGTTGTGGAAGGACGGCAAGCCCCTGTTCGCCGGCGATCAGTACGGCGGCCTGTCCGAGATGGCCATGCACTACATGGGCGGCATCATCAAGCACGCCAAGGCCCTGTGCGCCTTCACCAACCCGACCACCAACAGCTATCGCCGTCTGGTGCCGGGCTACGAGGCGCCCATCAACATCGCCTACTCCTCCCGTAACCGCTCGGCGGCCCTGCGTATTCCGATGTACTCGGATTCGCCCAAGTCCAAGCGCATGGAGTGCCGCTTCCCCGATCCGATGGCCAACGGCTACCTGGCCTTCTCGGCCATCGTCATGGCCGGCGTGGACGGCATCCGCAACCGCATCGATCCGGGCGAGCCGCTGGACAAGGACATCTACGGCCTGTCCCCCGAGGAGCTCAAGGACGTGCCCAACACGCCCTTCAGCCTGGAAGAGGCCCTGCAGTCCCTGGCCGACGACCACGAGTTCCTGCTGACCGGCGATGTGTTCACCCAGGACGTCATCGACACCTGGATCGAGTACAAGACCGACGCCGAGGTCAAGCCCAACCGCCTGCGTCCGACGCCCCACGAGTTCGAGCTGTACTTCGACCTGTAGGCCGAACGCACTCTGCTCTCACCACGTGAACGACGAACCCCCGGCCCGAAAGGCCGGGGGTTTTTGCATCGAGCGCGCGTCGAGGCGAGGTCGGAGAGTGCGAAGGTGGCCCAACCGGAGTCTCGGCGGAAAGTAAGGAGTCGATCCGAAATGATCGTGAGACGTTTTTTTGTATAACGCCATCTAGTTCCCCGCCGCTAAAATCCGGCCATGCATCCGACATCCGGTGAATCGGAGCCCGGCTCGGCGGGGCGAGCGCCCAAGATCGTGCTCGTTGTCGTTCTCGTCTTTTTTCTCGCGATGACGTTGGTGCTCAACAGGCTCGATCACCACGATCTCACCACGCCCGAATCCAACCACCTGCTGCAAACCTACCTGGTGCACAAGCGGTCGTTCGACAATGTCGAATCACCGATCCGCTCGTCCATGTATTTCAATTATCCGCCGATGTTTTATTGGGTGTCGTCGCTGATTGTCCCGTCGAACGTGCCCAATCGGCATGCGGCGACGTTCATCCTGTGGTTCTGGACGGCGCTGGGTCTGGGGGCGTTTTTTGCGTTCGTGCGCCGCCGGACCTGTTCTTGGACCGCTCTGTTCGCCGTTACCGCGCTGGTCGCCGCTCCGGCATTTCGCATCAATTTTCTCTATTTCTATTTGGACGTCGCGGTCTTCGCGATGCTGTTTATCTATCTGGCCCTTCTGGATCGTTCGCGCGCGATGGCCCTGAAGATGGAATCGACGGCGGCCGGAGCGGCGTTGGGTCTCGGGTTTCTCGTGCGGTGGGATTTTCCGTTCCTGGTCGCCTTGCCGACGCTCGCCGCCATCGTTCGCCATGGGGCCGAATACCGCGGCCGGCATTGGACGCGCCTATTCCTTTTCGGCGCCCCGGCCGTCGCGACAGCCGTTTTGTTTTTCAAAATCGCCAACGGGATTCCCGAGGGCGGCACGATGGGCGAGGAGGCGACCGTCGATGCGATCGTAAGTTGGGACAATCTGCTGTTCTATCCCCGCTTGTGGGTCGCTTCGTTTCTCGGCCACGGGATGGCGCTGTTGGCGGCGGCGGGAACGCTCGTCGGTCTATGGCGCGATCGGCGCAACACCCTTTGGTATTTGCTCGTCCTCGTCGGCGTCCTGACCCTGTACACGCCCATCGCCCACAAGACAATCAAATACACGCTCCTGCCGTCGACGGCATTGTGCTGCGCGTTGATGGCGACGTTGTGGCGCGTCGTCCGGGGCCCGTGGCGCCTCGTGCTGATCGGGCTGCTGTGCGCGTCGAACGTCACGACGTTTTCCCGAGCGATTCACGGCGAAAAACCGTTCGGCGAAGAGTACGGCGGACAAATCGCGGTGCGCGGCGTCGATCCGCTCGACTCGGGCCTGGCGCGATACCAGGAATTGCTTCAGGCGCGCTGCCCCAACTACTGCCACGTCGGCCTGGTGGACACGCTGCCCGCCTCGATGCTGGAACGCGGTCTGCAATTGGATGGAGAAAGTGCATGGGCTTTGAACTGGTCCGCGCGGGCGATTACGGGAACGCGTTTTATTGTTCGTCCGATCGGCGTGGAAGACATTCCGCTGAACGATGTGAACGTCTATCTGGTGCCCAAACTCCTGCGCGATGACGTCCCCGACATGAGAGGAACGATTGATCCTGTCGCGATCTATTCCGAGGCGGGGCCGTCTCAATGGTACCTAATGACCCCGACGACGCAGCCCCTGCGCTGATCGCCGCGCGATGGGGTTCGGATCACCGACGACAGCCGTCGTGATCGATGAAATGATCGGCGGTTGAAAATTAGGGCTTTGAGGTCGAGGGGATCGCGGCTTAGAATTTCGTTTCAGACAATTAGATTTTGGAGGGAAAAATGCGGCGGTGGATGTTTGCGACGGCGACAGCCTTGGCGGTTCTGATTGGAATTTCGTTGACGGCCTGCGCCGCGGACGACGAAGAAAAGGACACCGGCGGCGACATCTCCGGCAGTCTCGCCGACGGATACGCGCGGCTGTCGTTTCACGTCGCGATTGTGCCGGGCGAAGAATACGACGGCGACGAAATCGACTGCGACCAGTGCAAATTCCACATTCGAAAAGAACGCTCCGACGAAGACCGACAGGTGACGACGAACGTCGACGGCCGGTATTCCGTTGATCTGAAGCCGGGGGAGTATTCGCTAAATCCCGCCCGCGACGCCGAACACCTGGTCCTCGACGCGCTGGAGGAGTCGACGGCCGAAGAGTGCTGTTTCGCCGTCAAGGGCTCGTCGTCGCCCGACGACGCCAAAGCCGTCACGCTGACCGTCGGCGAAATCGAGGACGTCGAGGTGGAGGTCGTCGCGATTTGCGGGGCCGAGTGCGTGCTGTAGGGATTGCGCAGCTTCGTTTGAATCCGCGTCGTTGGAGCAAAACCGGAGAATTTATTGGGAGGGAAATATGCGCTTCTGGATGATCTTGTCCGTGCTTTTCCTTAGCTCGATGGCCGTCGTCGGGGCGTGTTCGTCCGATGGCGATGACGACGATGGCGGAGCGGCCGATGGAAGCAACGCCCCATCGGAAGTCTTCGATGAAGCGATTCCCGAAGGGAAGGGTCGCCTATACGGGCTGGCCATGATCGTCCCGGGCGAGTCGTACGACGGCGATTCAATCTTTTGCGTCGGATGCAATCTGGGAATCGACGCACGCGAGGACTATGAAAACTACGCGGAAACGATTGTTGACGAGAACGGTTGGTACGTCGTCGACTTGGCCCCCGACGACTATTTTTTTTCGCTATTTAACACTCAGCACGCCTTGTTGGATTCCTTGGCGGACAAGCTCGACGAAGATGTCTGCACGCTCTATGAAGTCAGCGATTGGGAGATCGGCGACGACGTAACGGCTTCGGATATTCCAATGCGCGCCGGCGATCTTCGGCGCTACGATTTGCGAATGTATGTTTCGTGTGCGTCCGGATGCAAGTCGGGAAAATGCCGCTGATCCATCGACCCTTTTCATCCCTCGGATCGCCGTCTAAAGTCGGCTCATGAACATCGCCGTCACCGGAATCTCGGGTTATCTGGGCGGGGTCGTCGCGCGCAAGCTGCATGACGATCCGCGCGTCGAATCGATCCTCGGGCTGGATATTGCCGAGCCGCGTCCGGAGTTGCGCGAGGCGCTGCCGAAGATGCATTTCGAGAAGGCGGACGTGCTGACCGCCGACTTCGAGAAACTCTTCGCCGGGCTCGACGCTGTCTATCACCTCGCCTTCATCGTCGAGACGCGCAAGGGCATGACGATGGAGATGGTCGACCGGGTGAACATCGAAGGCTCCCGGCGCGTCTTCGAGTCGGCGGCCAAGGCGGGCGTGCCGCGCATCGTCTATTCGTCGTCGGTGGCGGCCTACGGCGCCCATCGGGACAATCCGTCGCCCCTCACCGAAGCCCACCCGCTGCGTCCGAACAAGGATTGGTACTACTCCCGAGGCAAAGGCGCGGTGGAGAAAGTCGCCGACGAGGTGCAGGCCCGTCACCCGGACTTGATCCTCATCCGCTTTCGCCCCTGCACCTTCCTGGGGCCGACGATCCGCAACGTCATGGGCTACGTCTTTCGCAAGGATGTCGTCGGCGCCTTCCGTAACGCCCAGCCCATGGATCTGGCGTGGGACGAGGACATCGCCGACGCCTTCGCCCTGGCGTTGGATTACGACCGCTCCGACGCCTTCAATCTGGCCGCCGAGGGGCCCAAGACCATCGCCCAGTTCGCCCTGGACGCGGGCAAGCAAGTGCGTTACGCGAGTCTTTGGTACGCGAAACCCCTGGCGCGGCTGGCGGGCCTGCTCGGGATGGTCGCGCCGGGCGCGGAAGCGTGGGTGACGGTCTCGACGCGCGGCCCGCTGGTCGTGGACACCTCCCACGCCCGCGACGCCCTGGGTTGGCGGCCCAAGTACACGGCGCAAGAGGCATTGGACAAATACGCGGCCGGTTTCAAATCCCAAACATGAGCCACCCGGCGCTCGTCGATAGGGCCGTCATGGATTACGCCGTCGTCTTTTTGCTGGCCCTGCTCGAAGGCCTGGCGATCGTCGGGCTGCTCGTCCCCGGTTCCACCGCCGTGGCCGCCGCCGGAGCCGCCGCCCAGGCCGGATATCTGGAAATCCGCAGCGTGATCGCCCTGTGCGTGCTCGGCGCGTTTCTCGGCGACAGCGTGAGTTACTTCCTCGGCCGTTGGCTGCACGACTGGCCCCGTCTGGCGGCCTGGCGTCAAAAGCACCACCAAGGCATCGAACGCACCGAACACGCCATCGCCCGCTGGGGCGGCCTGGCGATTGTCGCCGGACGCTTCTTCGGACCGACGCGGGCGTTTGTGCCGCTGATCGCCGGAAACGCCCAGATGCCGATCGCGCTGTTTGTCGTTTCGGACATCATCGGCGTCGTGATCTGGGCGTCGGTGACGGCCATGGTGGGTGAGGAAGGGTTCAAATTCTTCGAACGCCTGCCGTCCGAGTGGAGCTTGGCGATCGTGGCGGTGGGGCTCGTCGCTTGGGCGGCATGGGCGTGGTTTCGCCGACGCAAGCGCCGCCGCCGCGAATAGACGTCTGATCCACGCCGCTGCGTTTCCCTTTCGCGTCCGCAATTGCCCAAAGAAAACGGGGAGAGGGGCCGTCGCCCTTCTCCCCGATTCGTTTTTCAGTTCAGTTTTCGAAGCGCTTTTTGAGGGATGCTCCTAGATGCCGCAGCCGCTGTCGTCACTGTCGTCTTCCGGCGTGCGGAATCCGTCGTCATCGTCGTCGCCGGTGGGCGGGAGGATGTCGTCGTCGCCGGAAGAGGCGTCGTCGTCGTCGTCATCGGCGGCCGTGTCGTCGTCGCCGGTGTCGTCATCATCGTCATCGTCGGTTGCGTCGTCATCGTCGTCACCGCTGTCGTCGTCATCATCGTCGTCGTCGCCGGTGGACAGGCCGTAGACCCGGGCGGCCGTGTCGTTGTCGCCTTCGCTGGATTTTTTGAACGACCAGGCCACGAACAGATTGCCGTCCTCGTCCATGCCCGCGTCGACCTTGGTGATCACGGCGGCGTCACCGGCCGACAGCGATTCCTGGGCCCCCAGCAGACCGCCGTCCGATTTGAATTTCTTCACGCCGATGGACGGCGCCGCCGCCGCCGATCCGTTGCCCGCGCTGCCCCACACGAGGATCAACCCGTCGGACACCACGATCGGCGAGGGCGAGATCTGGTCCTCGCCGTCGAATCCGTTGGCGTTGAACACGTCGCCCTTGGGCGCGCCGTTCAGGGCGTACGAGCGGCCGGCCACGTCCGTTCCGCCGTTGATCTGATCCCCGGTGAGCCACACGATCAGGAAGCTGTCATCGGCGCCGGTGGCGACCTTGGGATAGCTGTCGATTTGGGCGGGGGCGTCGTTGACCGAAAGCTCGGCGGTGTGGGTGGAGCCGTCGGCGTTGAAGACGGCGGCCTTGACGTTGGGGTCGACGCCGGAATTAAAGGACAGCCACGTCACCACGAACTTGCCGCTGGCGGGGGCATAGGCCACCGACGGGCGCGTCTGGTCGCCGTTGGTGGTGGTGTTGACCTTGAACTCGTCGCCCTGCGCCTTGGCGTTTTTGTTGTAGCGCTGGGCGTAGATGCCGTAACCGTCGCCGTCCTGGTCGGCGGAGGACCACACGACCACGAAGCTGCCGTCGGGCGCCACGGCCACGTCGGGCTCCTGCTGGACGCCGGCGGTGGTGGTGTTGACCAGGAACGCGCCTCCTTCGGGCGAGCCGGTTTCGTCGAAGACCCGCGCGAAGACGCCGCTGAGGAATTCACCGGTGCCGCGGCCGTTGTACACGCCGACAATGGTCCCGTCCGCGCCCATCGCCACGCGCCCATTGATCTGGTGGCCCTTGGCGGGGGCGTCGATGGGGAAGGTGCTCGGGTAGGCCGAAAAATCGCCCTTGTAGGCTTGGGCCAATACGCCGTAACCGTCGCCGTCGCCGGTCTCGTCGGTCCAGGCCACCACGAAGCGGCCGTCCGGGGCCACGGAGATATCGGCTTTTTCCTGTTCCCCGGCGCCGACGGCGGCATCCAACTGGGACGTGGCGGGGCTATAGGCGGCCATGAGGGCGACCGCGGCCATGACGATCAATATGAAGCACATTTTGAAACACGCACGACGCATGATTCCTCCCTTAAGGATCGATCCGATCCCGCAATGTTGCGTCCGGCGATGATCGTTCAGCGTCGTGCGCCGGTCAAGGCGCAAATGCGTTTGGTGTGCGCCGATCAAGGCGCAAGTTCTGCTGCCGTGCGCCGATCAGGGTGCAAGTGCGTTTGGTGTGCACCGGTCAAGGCATTGGGAAGGCAGGACGCGCCCCGGTTCCGAGGCCATCGGCGCATCGTCGCCGGGGCGCGTTTGGTAGGCGAAGAAATACAACGGGCTTTCGCGGTTTGTCCCGATCGGACGCCTAGCCGCCGCACCCGCCGTAGTAGGTCTCGAAGCGGCGCGCGAAGATTTCACTGCCGTCCGCGTCCCCTTCGTCGATCATGTCCTGGGCGTCGAAGACGATCACCGACTCGCCGTAGAGGTTGACGGCGATCGCGGTGCGCGCGTCGTCCACGCCGCCGGCGGCCACCTCGAATTCCTCGGCGTCGACGGCGACCCCGGCGTGGTCAACGCGGCGGCGCAGCACCATCGACGGCTCTTCCCCGTCGGCCTGGCGTGTCCACGCGATGTGCATCAGGCCGCTGATGTCCCGAGTGACACTGGGGCGGACGTTTTCGCCGGTCGCATCCAGCGTCACGGAGTATTCCCCCGTGCGGGGCGTGCCGTCGGCCTCGAAGTTGCGGCCGTAGATGGCCCGGCCGTTGCCGCCGGATCGCTCCGTTTCCCAGATCACGCCGAATCGGCCGGACGAATCCGCGGCGATGACGGAATATTCCTGCGCGCCCTTGGTCGTCTGGTTGACGCGGAATTCCCCCGAGCGGGGCGTGCCGTCGGCGTTGAAGGATCGGGCATAGACGCCCCACAACTCGCCGGTCTGCCCCGAGAGCAGGGACGACCAGGTCGCGGCGAAGGAGCCGTCGTCGGCCATGGCCACGGCGGGGGCGTAGTCGTCGTTGAGGTAGGACGCATTGACGCGGAACTCGCTTCCCACCTTCTCGCCGATCTTGTTGAAGCGCTGGCCGTAGATGGATTCGTACGAGCCGTCCTGCCCGCGAGAGGTCCACACGACGACGAACCGGCCGTCCGGGGCCATCGCGATGTCCGGCTCATATTGGTCGTTGGCGACGAAGGAGTTGACGAAGAATTCCGAGCCGAACCCCTGTCCGTCGGGCCCGAAGAGGCGGGCCTTGATATCCGTGCCGTTCGCGCCGCCCGATTCGGATTCCCAAACGACGACAAAGGCGCCGGTCTGGTCCGCGGCCACGGCCGGGGAGAACTGGTCGCCGGCGGTCACGGTGTTGACGTTGAATTCGGACGACAGGGCCTTGCCGGTTTCGGCGACCCGCACGGCGCGGATGCCGTACCCGTCGCCGTCGCCCCCGTTGGAGGCCCAGACGGACACAAGGGTGCCGGACATGTCCAGGGCGACGTCGGGCTGGACCTGGTCCGAATCAACAACCGTGTTGACTCGGAACAGAACCGATTGCGCGGCGGCGCCGGTGAAGATGAAGAGGAAAAGGGCGGCAAAAAGGATGGATGGTCGACGCATGGCTCACCTCCGGGATGACCATTGTCCTAAAATTGGTCACTTGTTCACTCATCGCGCCGGACGCCGTTCAAGTCAAGAAAAAAATGAGGAAATTTCGTTTAAATATCAGCTACTTGTGGATATCATCGGGCTTTGGCGGAGAATTGCCGTGGAATTTCGGATAGTTAGAAGCCCGATGGATTTCGAGGAAAAACGAAAAAATAACTAAGGAATTCCCTGATAGAAAATATCAGGGCAAAACCTATGAAAACGCGCCGATCGCGCGCAGGTTGGGCCGTGCGTTGGGACGGGAATCGGGACTAGGGGATCTCGGCGATGAACGGGGCGATACTCTCGTTCTCGGCGATGGCGTTGGCGTACTGCACGGCGCCGTTGCGGTCCTTGAAGGCCCCGACACGCACGCGATACCAGACGCCCTTGCTGCCCAGGTCGGCGCGGACGATGTAGGCCTGGATGCCCTTGGCGACGTATTGCCGCTGCTTTTCCTTGGCCTCGGCTTCGTTTTCGTGGGCGGAGAGTTGCACGGTCCAGCCGCCGCTTCCGGGCGGCGTGGGCATGACGGCGGGCATGGCGGGGGCGGCCGGCGCGGTGGCGGTCTTGAGGATTTCCTCGGCGGTGGGCGGCGGCGTCTCGGCGGCGCCGGATCCGGCGCTCGGCACCAGTTCGATTTCGTCGTAGCCGGTGGGAGCGGGCGTGGCCGCCAGGTCTTCGGAGGTCACGCGCAGGCCCGCCGCGTCAAGCTGGCCGCTTTCGTCCACGACGAAATCCATGTCGTTGCGTTCGGCCATGGCGGCGCGCTTTTCCTCGTGCTCGATCTGCGTGAGCCCCTTGCCGACCACCACGCCCAGCGCGAACACGATCGCCAGCACCGCCACCAAACCGGCGAAAAGAAACACGATCTGCCGGTTGTCCAGTTCGAGCGTGAGTTTGTTGCGGAATTTGCGCAGATCGCGCATGCGTCCTCCGAAGGTCGGTCATCTCGTGTCTAGGCGATCTATCCGGGTTTGACAAGGGATCGGGGGCTTTGTCAGAGCCCCGAACGGTAGTGAGGGGTCAAACTCGAACGTTGTTAAGGGGAATTTCGTCCGAACAGAGCCCCGACCTGCCTGTCCCTCCGGAGCCTTGGCGAAGGAGGATCAGGGAGGGGTCGTCGAGCGTATCGACCTCACGAACGCTTTGGACCGCGTTGCTACCGTGCGCGGCTCGGACATCGCCGTACGACGCAAGATGATCGCTGGGACGAACCAGACCGCTTACTACCGTGCGCGGCTCTGAAAGGTTGACCGCGTTCCTGAAGTCGGCTGGAGCGAAGCGACTTCCACCAAGGGACGTCCGACAACGCGCCGGCGTGCAGGACCGCTTGCGATCCGTCAGCCTGTGCCGGCTAAGGCACCGGCGCAGTTGACCTGACGGTGGCAGCCGATTTCGCATTGGCGCATGCGGGCGACGATGGCGCGGTAGGCGTCGCCCCGGAGGATGTCGCGGAGGGACTCGCGGGCGATGTTGCCGGCCGGTTCGAATACGCCGCACAGCGACACATCCCCATGCACATCGACACAGAATCCGAAGTCGTGGACGTTGCAGACGCCCTGCGCGCGGTAGTCCGGGTTATCGAGCAGCAGCCGCTGGGCCGCCAGGCCTGTTTCGGGGTTGAGAACCTTCGCCCCGGCGCGCTTCTTGGCGACCAGTTCGTCGAAGATCGCCAGCCGCGCCGTCCGCTCGGGATGCATCAGGTCTCGGTCGTTTCGCCAGTCGTCGGGGCCCGTCGGGCCGAGGGGGTTGGTGGCGATCTGGAAATACACGCCGCTCACGCGCTCGTCGGCGTCCAGTTCGTCCAGGAACTCCGGCAGCGCCGCCAGATTCGCCCCCATCACCACGCACACCACATTGCGTCGCGTGTCCGGAGCGTTCGCGGCCAGATTGTCGAGCGCCTCCTGGGCCAGGCGGTAGGCGTCCTTGTGCCCGCGCAGGAAGTTGTGCACCGGAGCGGGACCGTCCAGGGAGAGATTCACGTGGGCGACGCCGACTTCGGCCAGCCGCCGCGCTTCCTCCGGCCCGATCCCCGGCCCGCTGGTGTTGAAATGGATCACCGCGCCCCGGCTCGTCGCCGCCTCCAGGATCTCCCACACCCCCTTGTGAAAAATCGGCTCGCCGCCGGTCATGACGATCTCCACCCCCGCGATCGCCTCGGCCAGATCCCGCGCCGCCCGCGTCCAATGCTCCGTCGACAAATCCCGCACGTGGCGAATCGGCGGCACGAAGCAGAACTTGCATTCGTAGCGACACCGATCGGTCAGGTGAAACGTCACCCGAGGCGGCGGAAGATTCGTGGGGCGGTCGATCAACATGGGGCTATCCTGACGCCCGGCGTCTCGGGGCGCGGTAAGTGGGACCACAGCGCCGGGCGGGCGCGCCGATTGTGGTCCAGGCCCTTGTCATCCTCGCGCGCCGATGGCAGGATCGGCGCCGCAATTCACAATTCGGGGCGCCGGTCGCCGACAATGGCCAAACGCAAGACCATTCTGATCTACGCCGCCTTTTACGGCACGCTGATCCTGGTACTGGGCACGTTCGTCGCCCTGAAATACGGCCATTTTATCGGCAATCTGTCGCCGGGGCAGTCCAAGGTGTTCCAGGCCAGCGTTTTCGTCAATCGCCTCTCCGAGGAAAACAAGGTCTACTTGGCCGAGCCCGGTTCCGATCCGCCCCAATGGCGGGAGATGACGGCGACCGACCCGGTGCGCATCAGCGTGGAGAACATCCAGAATTACGGCTTCTTCCTCGAATACGCCCGGCAACCCCGATGCACCTTCGACTATCGCGTCGCCGCCTCGGAAAAGGCTAAGCCGGGACGCTACACCTTTCGCATCGTCTTCGATTCGGGATACGAGTACTTCGATTCAGTCGTCGTGACGCGCAAATTGTTATAGTCTTCCATCCATGGGCACCTACCGCGAAAAATTCATTCGAGAACGCCGCCGCTCGCGTAGCGCGTGGTTGAGCATCGGCGTCACCGTCTTCCTGGTCGCGATCCTGGTGACGGTCGGGGTGCGTTTCGGGGACTTGGCCGACACGCCGCCGGACACCAGCGGCATCCTCGAGGTCGAGGGCGATACCGTCCGCGTGGTCGGCACCGACGTGGCGTTTCCCGTCGCGCCGCCCGCCCAGACCTATCGCATCCTGCTCGTCGGCCTGATGCCCGCCACGCCCGCCGAGGTGACGGCGTATCTCCAGGAGCAGATGCCCGACCGCAAGTTCGAGGTCGTGAGCCTCTCGACGCCGACACACACCTTCGACCAACTCGCGCGGCTGATTTCGGGCGCGGCGTTGTACGGCCCGTCGCTGGTGGTCATCAATCCCCGCGTGGGCGACCCCATCTTGAGCGAGGAGGCCCACAAGGCGCTGACGCATTCCATGTTGGCGCGGCAGCAGGTGATGCCGCTGTTCCCGGAAGGACAGGTGCCGGAGATTTACGAGGTCAACATGCCGATCTCGATTCTCGACGACCCGCTCAAGCCCAAGCGCTTCCTGCATGAACTGGCCGAGTTCAACGCCAAGCCCACCGGCGATGGGGGCGGCGAGCCGGACCCGGCCGTGGCGGCTCATCTGCACGACGAGGTGCGTTGGGCGCTGTACTACCAACTCGGGATGCAGACCCGTCGCCTTTCGGCGGCGAATGCGCGGGCCATCGTGCTGGGCCCGGAGCCGTTGGCTGTCGACGCGCCGCTCCATGAGTGGAACCGCCTGCCCGTCGAGGACGCCCACCAGATCGCCCGCTCGGCCAACTACGCCTTCCGGACCACAAAGAACATCACGTCCGCGGAAGACCGCAGCCCCGCCCAGGCCTTCGCCGAGTGGATCGGGTACAATCTCTAAAATGAGGGGAAGGATGCGCCGGGTCGGAATGCTGCTGCTGGTGTCAGCGGCGATGACGGCCTGCGCGGCCAAGGCGGCGCCGAATTTCCTGAACGTGAACGAGGCGGATTTCGACCGGCGGGTCGTGGAAGAAGCGAACGCCTATCGCGCCGGGAAAGGGTTGGGCGCTCTGCAATACTCCGACCGCCTCCACGACATTGCGCAAAAACACGCCGACGGGATGCGTCGCGAGCAGAAGCTCACCCATGCCGGGTTCCAGCAACGCTTCGCCGACTCGGGTGCGCGGACGTGCGTGGAAAATCTCGCGGCTGGAAGTATCACCGCCGAGAAGACCGTCCGAGGCTGGATCGATTCCCCCGGCCACAACAAAAACCTTCTGAACCCCAAGACCACCTACGCCGCCGTCGCCCACGCCGGGCCCTACATCGTCTACTTCGCCTGCGGCTTCTAGGTGCCGTAGCCGGCACGGGCTGGCGGATCGCCAGCGATCCTACACGCTGACGCGTCGGCGAGAAATCCATGGTGGACGTCGCTTCGCTCCAGCCGACTCCGGAGACGCGGTGAACGTTTCAGAGCCGCGACCGTGAGGGAGCGGGTTGGTCCGTGCCGGCACAGACCGTTTTCTTCTCATTTCAGAGCCCCGAACGGTAGTGAGGGGTCAAACTCGAACGATGTTTGCAAACGATAGCGAGTAAACGGAGCCCCGACCGTAAGGGAGGGGTTGTCGAGCGGTTCGGGTCGGCGAACGCTCTGGACCGCTTGCTGACGCGCGCGGCTCTGTCATCGCACGATATCACGACCTAACAGAGCCCGGCTTGATCCGTCAGAGTCCCGAACGGTAGTGAGAGGTCAAACTCGAATGTTGTTTGCAAACGATAGCGAGTAAACGGAGCCCCGACCGTAAGGGAGGGGTTGTCGAGCGCGTCGAAGCGGAAACATCGAGCGATGATTCCCCGGGGCGTCGCCAACCGCTCACTACGGTTCGCGGCTCTGATTGGTTGAGAGCGTTCTCTGAGGCGTGACCCTGAAGGGATGGGTTCTGATCGGACGTACTTCCGCCGACCAACGAAAAAGCGGGTCGCCCGTCAGGCAACCCGCTCTAGGTCGGTCATTCGAAATTTTCACACCTTCTCTCGGGCTTCGCCCTCGTGAAAGTGTGGCACCCACCGGACTTTAGCGCCTACCTGCCGCTCCACACTTTTCCACTTCGCTGGGGAAAATGTGGCACACAGGCCGGCGGCTAGGCGATCTCCGGCTTGCCGTTGCCCCCGGCGGCTTTGTCGGTGCCGGTGGCCTGCTGGTCCATGCCGTAGACAATAATCGGCTGCTCGCCGGACTCGATCACCTCCTCGGAGATGACCACTTCCTTGATGTTCTCCTGGCTGGGGATCTCGTACATGATGTCGAGCATCACCCCTTCCAGGATGGACCGCAGTCCGCGGGCGCCGGTGCCCCGTTCGATGGCCTTGCGCGCCACCGACGAGAGGGCGCCGTCCGAGAAGCCCAGCTTGACCTGCTCCATGTCGAAGAGCTTGGCGTACTGCTTGACCAGGGCGTTCTTCGGCTCGGTCAGGATGCTCACCAGCGCCGCCTCGTCCAGGCCGTGCAACGTGACGGTCACGGGCATGCGGCCGATGAACTCGGGGATCAGGCCGTATTTGAGCAGATCCTCGGGTAGCACCTTGGAGAGCAGCTCGGACTCGGTGGCCTTGTCCATGGACTGCACGTTGGCGGTGAAGCCGACGGTCTGCTTGCCGATGCGCCGACGGATGATGTCGGTCAGGCCGTGGAACGCGCCGCCGCAGATGAACAGGATATCCGTCGTATCGATGTGGAGGAAATCCTGCTGGGGGTGCTTGCGCCCGCCCTTGGGAGGCACATGGGCGACGGTACCTTCGATGATCTTGAGCAGGGCCTGCTGCACGCCCTCGCCGGAGACGTCCCGGGTGATCGACGGCGAATCGGACTTGCGGCTGATCTTATCGATCTCGTCGATGTAGATGATGCCGCGCATGGCCCGGTCGATGTCGAAGTCGGCGTTCTGCAGCAGGGACAGGATGATGTTCTCCACGTCCTCGCCCACATAGCCGGCCTCGGTCAGCGTGGTGGCGTCGGCGATGGCGAAGGGGACGTTGAGAATCTTGGCCAGGGTCTGGGCCAGGAGCGTTTTGCCCGAGCCCGTCGGGCCGACCAGCAGGATGTTGCTCTTGGCGATTTCCACATCGTCGTAGGTGGAGCGGCCGAGGATGCGTTTGTAGTGGTTGTGGACGGCCACGGCCAGCGTCTTCTTGGCGTTCTCCTGGCCGATGACGTATTCGTCGAGCTGGTGGTGGATGTCCTTGGGACGGGGGATGTCCTCGCCGTCGCCCCGCTGACGGTCGCGCTGCGTCTCTTCGGCGATGATGTCGTTGCACAAATCGACGCACTCGTCGCAGATGTACACACCCGGGCCGGCGATCAGTTTTTTGACTTCCCGCTGGGACTTGCCGCAAAAGCTGCAATTCAGGTTGTGGGAGTCGTCGGGTCCGCGTTTTACCATATCGCTTCAACCTCCCCAAAGGGATCGGCAGGTCGGGAACTTCTCTTCAGTCGTCATCTCAAATTCAGGGGCCCCAAGGCCTCATTCAATGCATTCGGCTCCAATTCATTTGGCGAGCTGGCCCTTAGGCCGCTCGGTCAACACATCGTCGATAATACCATACTCTTTCGACTCCTCCGCGCCCATGAAAAAATCGCGATCCGAGTCGGCTTTCACCTTTTTGATCGTTTGCCCGGTGTTTTTCGCCAGGATCCTGGCTAATTCATCGGCCATTCTGAGGATTTCCTTCGCATGAATTTCAATATCCACCGCCTGGCCCTGGGCGCCGCCCATGGGCTGGTGGATCATGATGCGGGCGTGGGGGAGGGCAAAACGCTTGCCCTTGGCGCCGGCGGCGAGCAAAAACGCGCCCATGGACGCCGCCTGGCCCATGCAAATCGTGGAAATATCCGGCCGAACGAACTGCATGGTGTCAAAAATGGCCAAACCGGCCGTCACCGAGCCTCCGGGCGAATTGATATAGAAATAGATGTCGGCATCCGGGTCTTCCGACTCGAGGAAGAGCATCTGGGCGATGATCAGGTTGGCGATTTCGTCGTTGATCGCCGAGCCGATCATGATGACCCGGTCCCGAAGAAGGCGGGAGTAGATGTCGTACGCCCGCTCGCCCCGGTTGGTGGTCTCGATGACCATGGGAATGAGCATGTTTTTCGTCCTCATCGGGGCCAAGGAGGCCTAACCCGCTAATAATCAGAGCCAATTCTCTGATCCAACGATCAGAGCGTAACCCGGCGCGGGCGCGCTATTGGTCCGCGTCCTCGTCGGGGCTTTCGCTGTCGCCGCCCGACTCCAGGTCATCGTCCGCAGCCGGTTCAACCCATTCAACCTGCGCGTTTTCCAGCAGAAAATCAAGCACCTTCTCTTGCCGGATGCCGTACTTGAGGTCTTCCACACGGCCCTCTTTCTGATATTCCGCGGAGACTTGCAGCGGGGATTTTCCCCACGCCTTGCCCAATTCCGCGAAGCGGGCTTCCAGGTCCGCCTCGGTGGCCTCCAAGCCCTCCTGCTTGGCGACGGCCTCGAACAGCAACGCCGCCTGGACTTCCTTGATGGCGTCCGGGCGCATGCGGTCCTCCGAGCCTTCCATGATGGAATGTACCTGATCGTGCGGAATGCCCGAATACATAAGCTGTTGATGCATATTTTGCATCATGTGCTTGATTTGCTGGGCGACCATGGCGTCGGGCACGTCGATGGCGTTGCGGGCCACCAGGGCGTCCACGACCTGATCCCGGTCGAAATTCCGCGCCTGCCGCTGGGCCTGTTCCTCCAGGGTTTCGCGCTCGCGGGCCTTGAGATCATCCAGGCCGGCCAACTCGCCGCCCAGATCCTTGGCGAACTCGTCGTCGATCTCGGGGACCACGCGCTCCTTGATGGCCTTGAGGGTGACGTGGAAAACCACAGCCTTTCCGGCAAGTTGCTTGGCCTGATAGTCCTCGGGGAAGGATAGCTCGATGTCCTTTTCCTCGCCGACGGTCATGCCGATGACGCCGTCCTCGAAGCCGGGGATGAACGAGCCGGAGCCGATTTTGAGCAGATAGTTGTCCGCCGAACCGCCTTCGAAGGGCTCCTCGGCGTCCTTTTCCCGGCCGACGAAGTCGATTTCCGCGTGGTCGCCTTCGGCGACGGGCCGCGCTTCCTCGATGGTGCGCATCTGGGAATGCATCTCGGCCAGTTGCTTGAGGCGCTCGTCGAGCTGCTCGTCGGAAACCGTCACCTTCTGGCGTTTGACGTCCAGGCTCTTGTAGTCCTTGACCTCCACATCCGGCGCCACTTCCACGGTGGCCACGGCGACGAAGGTGCCGTCGTCGTTGAAATCGGAGGACTCCACCTCGGGCCGGGCGACGACCTGCAACTCGTGCTCGTCCATCGCCTGACGCAGGCCTTCGTTGATCAGGTCCGCACGCAATTCATCTTCGATCTGGGGGCCGTAGTGGCGCTCCAGGATCTCCCGAGGCGCCTTGCCCGGGCGAAATCCCCGAATATTCGCGTGCTTACGAACGTTGGCGAACAGCTTGTTGCGCCCGTTGCGCACCTGGTCGGCGTTGGCCGTGATGTTGATTTTCCGCTTGACGGAATCGACCGCCTCGATCTTGATGTCCATCGATCACCCTGTTCTTTATTCGGACGTTGGCCCGTGGTGGAGGGATGTTGCGCAATTGTCACGCAAATCGAGCCCCCCACATACTAGATTCCGGGTTGTTTGGTCAACGTCGCCGCCGATATCGCCTTGCGGTGGCGGCGTTTTTCGTGACAATGCCCTAAACGTCCGAATATCGCACCGGGACGATACGTCCGCGACGACGGGAAAGGTCGGCGAATGCGTCTTTTTTTCACCGCGATGTTGATTCTGGTCGCCCTGACGGGCATGGCCGCCAATTCGAACTGCGTCAATCCGGGGGATGACGACGACGACGTCTCCGATGACGACACCGGCGACGACGATACCGTTGTCGACGACGACACGGTCGATGACGACACGGTGGACGATGACACCGGGGATGACGACACCGTCGGCGAAGATTGGCCGACGTGCGACGACTACGCCGATGCGATCACCAGCGGTAACGTCGCCGATTCGGGTCTGGACGAGATTTCGGGCATCGCGGTCTCGGCCGATAACCCGGGCGTCCTATGGATGCACAACGATTCAGGTGACGGACCGTTCATCTATGCCCTGTCCACCGGCGGCGATCTGATCGGCACGGTGCAGCTTTCGGGCGTGTCCGCGGTGGACTGGGAAGACATGGCGATCGGCCCGTGCGGCGACGACCACCCGGACGTCGAGTGCCTCTACATCGCCGACTTCGGCGACAACGGCGCGAGCCGGACGGATGTCGCGATTTACCGTGTTCCCGAACCGGCCGTGGATCCGTTCACCCCCTTCGGCACGCTGGCGGTCAGCGATTTCGACAAGGTCCCCTTCGCCTATCCCGGCGGTTCTCATGACGCCGAGGCGCTGGTGGTGCATCCGGACGGGACGGTCTATGTGATCGACAAGGACGTGGCGGGGATCGCGGGCGTCTATGAGTTTCCCGAGTTCGAGGACGGCCGGTTCGAGACCCTGGACTACCTGGGCGACCTGGGCGATCCCGAGTACATCTATGCCACCGGCGCGGATCTGCATCGCAACGGCGACCGCCTGTTGGTCCGCACCTACACCCAGGCCTGGGAATATCGCCTGCCCGACGGCGCGGACTTTGCCGACGTGATCGACGTGACGCCCTCCAAGGTGCCGCGCAAGCTCGAGGCCCAGTCCGAGGCCATCGCCTACGACCCGGCCACCGGCGGCTACTTCCACGTCAGCGAAGGCACCACCCCGCCGATCTACTTCTTCGGGTGCTTGGAGTAGGGGGGCGACCCGCTTTCGGCCTAACAGAGCCCCGACCTGCTTGTCCGCCGTAGCCTCGGCGTAGGGGGATCAGGGAGGGGTTGTCGAGCGTGTCGACTCAGCGAACGTTTTGGACCGTTGGCTGACCAGCCTTCGCCAAGGCTACGGCCTGGCAAGCTGCGCGCGGCTCTGACGGATCGGATTCGCCTCCAACAACGTCCCTGTCACCCGCTCGCTACGGCTCACGGCTCGGACATCGCATGCACACCTTCCCGTCGACTTCGTCGTCGTGAAAGTGTGGCACCCCCGTTGGTCGCGGCTCCGATTGGTCGGGATCGTTTTCGAACAACGCACGAGAGGTCCCTCACTTCGTTCGGGATGACAACGACCATTACAGGGCCAGAGTGAAGCGACTTCCCCCAAGGCACTCCCATCAACGAGCCGGCGTCAGAGATGCGAAGCATCTCCCAGTCCGTGCCGACTACGGCACATTGGCGGGGGCGGGGGTTTTTGGTAGCTTCGGCGGAGATTTTCTTTCGACGAGGTTTGGGCGTTGGGTGTCGACGGATTGCTGAGCAGGATCGCCTCGCACGAAGCGGTGGTCGGGATCGTGGGCGTCGGGTATGTGGGCCTGCCGCGGCTGTTGAGCTTCGCGGAGGCGGGGTTTCGCGCCGTCGGGTTCGATATCGATCCGGCGAAGGTCGACGCTCTCAACGCGGGGGAGAGCTACATCAGCTATTTGCCCGCCGAGCGCGTGAAAAACGCCCGCGCGGCCGGCATGGAGGCGACGACGGATTTTGCCCGGGTGGGCGAGTGCGACGCGCTGCTGCTGTGCGTGCCGACGCCGTTGGACCATCACCAGGCGCCCGATCTGTCGTTCATCGTCGCCACCGCCGAGGCCGTCGCGCCGCATCTGGCCGAAGGCGTGCTGGTGGTTCTGGAAAGCACGACCTACCCCGGCACGACGCGCGAAATGTTGCTGCCGATCCTGGAAGCCGGTTCGGGGCGGCGCCTGGGGGACGAGCTGCGGGTGGCTTATTCGCCCGAGCGCGAAGACCCGCACAACAAGGACTACTCGGACAAGAACATCCCCAAACTCGCCGGGGGCCTCAACGACGAGAGCCGCGACGCGGTGCTGGCGTTGTACGGCGCGGTCGTTTCCCAAGTGGTGCCTTGCGCCGATTGCGACACGGCCGAGGCGGCGAAGTTGCTGGAGAACATCTTTCGCGCCGTGAACATCGCGCTGGTCAACGAACTGAAGGTCGTCTTTGACAAGATGGGCATCGACGTCTGGCGGGTCATCGAGGCCGCGCGGACCAAGCCCTTCGGCTTCATGCCCTTCTACCCCGGTCCGGGCCTGGGCGGGCACTGCATCCCGATCGATCCGTTCTACCTGACGTGGAAGGCGCGGGAGGTGGGCGTGGACACGCGGTTCATCGAGCTGGCCGGGCAGGTGAACCACGTGATGCCCGAATATGTCGTCGGCCGCCTGATCGAGGCGCTCAACGACGCGGCCAAGCCCCTGCGCGGGTCGCGGGTGCTGCTCCTGGGCGTGGCGTATAAGAAGAACGTGGAGGACCTGCGCGAGTCGGCGTCCCTGCGGCTGATGCGTTTGATGGAGGAAAAGGGCGCGGCGGTGGACTTCCACGATCCCCACGTGCCGTCCATCATGATGACGCGCGAATACCCCGAGTTCGCGGGGCGTCAAAGCGTGCCTTTGGACGATGTGGAAGGCTACGACGCGGTGCTCGTCGCCACCGCCCACGACACCGTGGACCACGCGGCCGTCGCCCGGCGCGCGAAATTGATCGTCGACACGCGCAACGTTGTGCCGGCGGGCGACAATGTTTATCGGGCGTGACGATGTCCGTCAGAGCCGCGCATGTGCGATGTCAGAGCCCCGACCGTCAGGAAGGGGTCAAACTCGAAAGTTGTTTGAAACGATTGAGAAGAAACAGAGCCCCGACCGTGAGGGAGGGGTCGTCGAGCGGCTCGAATCAGCGAACGCTTTGGACCGCTTGCTGACCAGCCTTCGCCAAGGCTACGACCTGGCAAGCTGCGCGCGGCTCTGACGAAATCAATGTCGAGACCAAGAAAGGAACCCCATGTCCTTCGACTTTGACGAATCCATCGGCGGCGTTCCCTTGCTCGATCTGGCGGCCCAGTGGGGGCAGGTGGAGGCGGACGTGCGCGAGGCGATCGAACGCGTCCTGTCCACGCAGCGCTACATCGGCGGGCCCGAGGTCGAGGGCGCCGAGGCGGACGTGCTGGAATACTGCCGGATGGACGGCGCCGCGATCGGCGTGGCCAGCGGGACCGACGCGCTGCTCGTGGCGATGATGGCGCTGGACATCGGGCCGGGCGACGAGGTCGTCACCACGCCGTTCACCTTTTTCGCCACCGCCGGGACCATCCACCGCACCGGCGCCAAGCCCGTGTTCGTGGACATCGATCCGGCCACGTTCAACATCGACCCGGCAAAGATCGCCGACGCGATCACCGACAAGACCAAGGCCGTCGTGCCGGTGCATCTGTTTGGCCAGTGCGCGGAAATGGACGCGATCAAGGACGCGGTGGGCGGTCTGCCGATCATCGAGGACGCGGCCCAGGCTATCGGCGCCGAGTACAAGGGCGCGCGGGCCGGGGCCATGGGCGCGGCGGGGTGCTTCAGCTTCTTTCCCAGCAAGAACCTGGGCGTGCTCGGCGACGGCGGCATGGTCGTCAGCACCGACAAGGCGTTGGGCGAGCGCATGCGCCGTCTGCGCAACCACGGACAAGGGGCGCAGTACCACCACGAGGAGGTGGGCGGCAATTTCCGTCTCGACGCGATTCACGGCGCCGCCGTGCGCGCCAAGCTGCCGTATCTGGACGGCTGGACCGAAGGGCGGCAGCGTAACGCCGATCGCTACGACGCCATGTTCGCCGAGGCCGGATTGGTGGGCGAGCACATCCTCGCGCTGCCCGCGCGGGCGCCGGAGCGGCGGCATATTTTCAATCAATACACGCTGCGTGTCCGCGACCGGGACGCGCTGCAGGCGTTTCTGCGCGACGAGGCCAAGATCGGCACCTCCGTCTACTATCCCGTTCCGATGCACCTCCAGCGCTGCTTCGCCGATCTGGGTTACAAGGCCGGGGATATGCCCGAGGCCGAGAAGGCGGCGCGGGAAGTGCTCTCCCTGCCGATCTTTCCCGAGCTGACCGAGGCGCAGCAGCGGTATGTGGTTGGGTGGATCGCGCGGTTTTATGGGGAGGGGTGAGCGTTGAGGGCGAGTTGGTGCGCCGTCGGAGGCGGTCGGATCATTTCAGAGCCGCGCACGGTAGTAAGCGGTTTGTTGCAACCCAGCACGCCACTGACGTTTTGACATCGCGGTTTGTGTTTAAAAATTCGCGGCCAACCGCTCACTACGGTTCGCGGCTCTGCTTGGGTGGGTTCATCTCCAACAACGTTCGAGTTTGACCCCTCACGACCCGCCTTCGCCAAGGCTACGGCGAGGCAAGCCGCTCGGGGCTCTGACGACTCATTCGACGACGCGCCGGCGTGCAGGATCGCCGCAGCCTCGGCGGCGGCGGGCCGTCAGTCCGTGCCGACTCCGGCTCTGTCGCTTGACCTGCCCAACCCCCGTTGGCACACTTGGCCGATTTCGCTTCGGCGGCGGCGTGCGCGGCGCGTCGGAACCCGCCACAAGGAGAGGGCATGCGGCTCGATATTTTTCGCCGAATCGGCGTTTTGACTTTTCAATTTGCGTTGGTTGCCGCCGTGGCGCTGTCCGTCACGACCTGCGGCAGCGGCGATGACGACGACGACGAAAAATGCCCGCGCTTTTCCGATCAGCAGCTCTACCCGGCCAGCGGCGGCCCGGACACCCAATTCGAGCTGCTCGTGATCCTCAAGGACACCTCCGAGAACAACGGCATCGACCGCATCATCGCCCAGTTGAAAAACTCGGAGGGCTCCAACACGGGCAAGACCTTCACGCTGGTGCGTTCGGACGCGGATCCGCGACGCTACCTGCGCAGTGAATCGGGCGAGGATCTGTGCGACGAGGGCGTCTGCAACCTCTATTTCCGCGTCATCGCCGAGCACGACTCAGGATGCAAAAAAGCCTTCGAGACAGACGTGATCCAGGTGGTGAATCCCGAAGGCGCGACCGACGACGACGATGACGCGACGGATGACGACACCTCGGCCGACGACGACGACGATGATGACGACGACACGTCACTCGACGACGATACGGCCTAGGCTGGCGGCCCGAATTTCCTCGTGAGCGATTTTGACCTCAAGACTTACCTGACGGATCGGCAGGGGCGCGTGGAGGCGGCGCTGGACGCCCTTCTGGCCGAGCCGGAGCCGATTTTTACGACGTTGCGCGACTCCATGCGCTACAGCCTGTTGGCCGGGGGCAAGCGGGTGCGTCCCATCCTCTGCCTGGCGGCGGCCGAGGCTTGCGGCGGTGACGAGGCCCGCGCGATGCCCGCCGCGTGCGCCCTGGAACTGATGCATTCCTACACGCTCATCCACGACGACCTGCCGTGCATGGACGACGACGATCTGCGTCGCGGCAAGCCGACCAACCATACGGTTTACGGCGAGGCCCAGGCGCTGCTGGCGGGCAACGGCCTGTTCACGCTGGCCTTCGAGATCGTCGCCAAGCAAGCAATTGACGGCGGGATTTCCACCGAGGCGGCCGCGCGGGTGACTCATCGCATGGCGACGGCGATCGGCTGGCGGGGGGTGATCGGCGGGCAGAGCATCGACATCGAAGCCACCGGCCAAACCATCGACCGGCGGCGCGTCGAGACCATCTGCACGCACAAGACGGCGGTGCTGATCGCCGCGTCGGTGGCTTGCGGGGCCATCGTGGCGGGCGCGCCGGACGAGCGGGTGGAGGCGCTGGACCGCTACGGGCGCTCCATCGGCCTGGCGTTCCAGGTGGCCGACGACGTGCTCAACGTGGAAGGCGACGCCGCGGCCCTGGGCAAGGGCACGGGCACCGACGAGGCCGCCGGGAAGACGACGTTCGTCGACGTATTGGGCCTGCCCGGCGCCCGGGACTACGCCAAGTACCTGCTCACCGACGCCCTGGCCGCTCTCGCCGACTTCGACGGGAAGGCCGAGCCCCTGCGCGCTTTGGCGCGATATATCGTCACGCGGGACCGATAGCTCTCGAACTTTCAGAGCCGCACACGGTCGTAAGCGGTCTGGTTCAACCCGGCGCGACGCGGACGATGTTCGCCGTCAAAAGGGCGTTCATTGAACAACGAACGTTACGTTGCGGGCCGATCCAGGCCCCTCTCTGATCCTCCTTCGCCAAGGCTACGGCGGACAAGCAGGTCGGGGCTCTGAAAAGGCAACGCGACTTCATGCGCGACCCCGCACCGTAAGACCCGCCACACCGCCGCGAAATGACGCGCTGCGTTCACGCATGGTTCACCACAGGCGTACTTGACATCGGTCAAGTTGACCCTAACTTGAAGGCACGCATCCCCGCTTTCGCGACGCGCCGATGCATCTGCCAATGATTTCGAGAGGAAGGAAAAAGCCATGGCACACACACTGCCCGATTTGCCCTACGCGTTTGACGCTCTGGAACCCCACATCGACAAGCAGACGATGGAGATCCACCACGATCGGCACCACGCCGGTTATGTGAACAACCTCAATGCCGCCCTGGAAGGCAACGCCGATCTGGAAGGCATGGACGTGGCGAGCCTGATGAAGCACCTGTCGGTGGTGCCCGAGGACAAGCGCGGCGCCGTGCGCAACAACGGCGGCGGACACTACAACCACAGCCTGTTCTGGACCGTGATGGGTCCGAACAAGGGCGGCGAGCCCACCGGCGAATTGGCCGAGGCGATCAACAGCGCCTTCGGTTCGTTCGACAAGTTCAAGGAAGCCTTCTCCAAGGCCGCGGCCACGCGCTTCGGCTCCGGCTGGGCCTGGCTGGTCGTCAAGGGCGGCAAGCTGGAAGTCACCAGCACCCCCAACCAGGACAACCCCCTCATGGACGACAACGGCGGCACGCCCATCCTGGGCCTGGACGTCTGGGAGCACGCGTACTATCTGAAGTACCAGAACAAGCGCCCCGACTACATCGCCGCGTTTTACAACGTCGTCGACTGGGACGCGGTCGCCAAGCGCTACGCCGACGCCAAGTAACGACAAAACCGTTAAGCCCGTTCACAAAACCGCTCCGGTTCGCCGGGGCGGTTTTGCGTTTGTGCATTTGAACGGATCGGGTGCCACACTTTCACGACGATGAAATCGTCGGGAAGGTGTGAATTTTTCCGAATCCGCACACCTTCTCTCGGACGTACGTCCTCGCGAAAGTGTGGCACCCGATCCCGTGACATTTCCTCATCGTTTCCTCATCGTTTCCTCATCGTTTCCACACCGTTTGCCATCCCGCGCCGATGGTGATATTTCCTCTTCGCTTCTTGCGCGCATTCCAACGACACGGTGAAACGGGGATCTTCCATGAGCGATTTCGACGAAACGTTCGACGTGGTGGTGGTCGGTTCGGGCGGTGGGGCGATGACCGCGGCGCTGGCGGCGAAGGCCAAGGGCCTGCGTCCGGTGATCCTGGAAAAGTCGCCGTTTTACGGCGGCACCACGTCCATGTCCGGCGGCGCGATCTGGATTCCCTGCAACGGCCCCATGCTCAAGGCCGGGGTGAAGGACTCGCGCGACGAGGCGATGACCTACCTGAAGACGATCACCAAGGGCGAGGTGGCCGACGACCTGCTCGAGGCCTACGTGGACTTCGCGCCCCGCATGGTCGACTTCCTCATCGACGATCTGCAAATCCCCATGATCGCGCTGACCAAGTATCCCGACTATTACCCCGACGCCCCCGGCGGCAAACCCGGCGGCCGGTCGATGGAGGCCGAGCCCTTCGACGGCTCGGAGCTTGGCGCGGAGCTGGCGCGACTGCGTCCGGCCCATCCCCAGGAGCGGGCCTTCGGCAAAATCGCCTTCACCGCCGCCGAGGCCCACCGGATTTTGTTCACCGGCGTGGCGGGGCAACTGGTCGCCACGTGGCATATCCTTCGCTACATGTTTCAGACCTTCAAACGTCTGCCGTACGACCGGGACCTGCGCCTGACGCTGGGCAACGCGTTGGCCGGGCGGCTGCGTCACGCGGTGATGCGCAAGGACATCGAGGTGCGGCTGCATACGGCGGTGACGGACGTGATCGTGGAGGACGGGCGCGTCGTGGGGGTCGTGGCCGAGACGGATGGCGGCGTGCGGCGCATCGGCGCGTCGAAAGGCGTCGTTCTGGGCGCCGGAGGATTTGCCCACAACGCCCGTCTACGCCAGATGCACAACCCCAAGCCCATCACCACCAACTGGACCGCCGCCAGCCGCGCCGACACGGGCGACATGCACACCCTAGCCGAAAAATACGGTTGGCAGACGAAATATCACGGCGCCTGGTGGACGCCGACGACGGTCGTGCCGGGGCAGGAGATCCCCTGGCTGCTGGTGATCGAAAAGGCGCTGCCCGGCTCCATCATCGTCAACCAACACGGCAAGCGCTTCACCAACGAGGCGGCGCCGTATCTGGACGTGGTCGAGGGCATGTACGCCGATCAGGAAAAATCCGGCGCGACGGTGCCGTCGTACCTGATCATGGATCGCACCTGCCGGCTGCGTTATCCGTGCGGGCCGGTGCTGCCGGGCCTGTTCCAGCCGGAGTTTTTGTGGAAGTCCCACTGGAAGAACGACTGGCTTTACAAGGATGCGACGCTCGACGGTCTGGCCGCGAAGCTCGGTATCGACGGCGCGGTGCTCGCCGACACGGTGAAGAATTTCAACGAGAACGCGAAGCAGGGTGTCGATCCGGATTTCGATCGGGGCAAGTCGCTCTATGACCGCTATTACGCCGACCCGCGCGTCAAGCCGAACCCGTCGCTGGGGCCGATCAAGAAGGCGCCGTATTACGCCATTCCCGTCTGGCCCGGCGACCTGGGCACCAAGGGCGGCTTGGTGATCGACGCGAAGGCCCGCGTGCTCGACGCCGACGGCGCGCCCGTGCCGGGTCTGTACGCCATCGGCAACTCCACCGCCTCCGTCATGGGCCCGACCTACCCCGGCGCGGGCGGCACCATCGGACCGTCGATGACGTTCGGGTTCATTGCGGCGGGGGAGATGGCGGGCGAGTAGAATGAGCCGGATTCGGGTTTCGTCCGAGCCGTGAGCCGTAGCGAGCGGGTAACGCGCTCGTCCTTGATCGACATATCGACCTTTCAGAGCCGCGACCGTCAGGGAGCGGGTTGTCCGACGTACCAACCCGCTTGCTTACGCGCGCGGCTCTGAAAGGTCGAGAGACGCCTCCCCCAGCGCCGCCGTCAACTCCATCTCAAAACGCACAATGTCGTTGCCCGCGATCGGCAGGCGGCCCATGAAGTCGCGATGCCGTCGGCCGCGCCGGTAGCCCGGCTCCTTGGGCGGATGGGCGAGGTAGCGCTCCACGGCGTCCAGGTCGGGGCGGATCAGCAGCGTGGTCGTGTAATAGAGCAGGTCCTTGGCGCGGTGGATGCACGACCCGCCCACCTTGCGTGAACCGCGCGCCAGATCCGAGATCCCGTCGTGGCGCACGTCGTCCACCCCCACGCGGGCCAGGGCGGCGATGATCCATCGGGAAATGTCGTCGAAGTGCCGCCGAAAGTCGCCGATGCCGCCCATCGGCGCGGCCAGGGACACGACGACGTTGCCCGGGTCCAGGTAGACGGTGCATCCGCCGCCGCATCGCCGATAAATGGGCACGTCGCCGGCCTTGGCGGCGATCATGTTGACCTCCGCCGCCGCGTCGCTGCCCCGACCCAGCACGATCATCGGCCGGTCCACCCGATAGACCCGGTAGTGCGTCGTGCCGGTGAGGCGGGCGTCGCCGATGAGCTTGTCATCCAGGTCGTAAAAGGGGTAGTCGCGTCGCGGCATGGCGTCGGGGTTTAGCACATCGGCGGCGGCGCCGGAAGCGCGTTGTGGGAAGGCCGACCGCTTGCGCTCTCCCCGCCGCGATTTTAACGTCCGTACGTCATGCGTTCCCTGCGTTTTGAAAACGTCTCCAAGTCCTTTGCCGTCGAAAAAGACCGGCGCGTCGCGGTGCTGCGCGATGTGTCGTTCGAATTGACGGCGCCGGGCGTCGTGGGCCTGGCGGGGCGCAGCGGGTCGGGGAAGAGCACGCTGTTTCGCCTCGTCAATCGTCTGGCCGATCCGGACGGGGGGCGTATTCTCGCCGACGGGGAGGCGCTGGGCGGCGGGTCCGTGGTGGATCTGCGGCGTCGATTCGTGCTGTGTCCGCAACGGGCGGCGTTCTTTCCCGGCAGCGTGCTCGACAACGTGACCGCGCCCGACTGGATGACGAAGCGGGGCGAGGGGGATGTCGCGCGGGCCGAGGCGCTGCTGGAGCGGGTCGAGATTCCGCCGGAGCGATGGACGTCCGAGCCGTCGGCGTTGTCGGTGGGCCAGCAGATGCGCGTGCAGATCGCCCGGTGCCTGTATCTTTCGCCCGATTTGCTGATGCTCGACGAGAGCACGGCGAACCTGGATCCCCACATCGCCGGGCGACTGCTGGACGATCTGGCCCGTTGGGCGCGGGAGGACAGCCGTCTGCTCCTGCACGCCACGCACGAGCCGGACAAGCTGCGCCGGTGCGATCGGATGCTGGTGTTGGAGGCGGGGCGCATTGTCGCCGACGGCCCGCCCGCCCGGCTTCTGGACGACGAACGGGGCCCGGCCGCCGCCATCCTGCGGGCGGAGGCGGACTGATGGACCTGCATGCCGTGTCCTATTGGGATCTGATTTTCGCCGCGGCGGCGATGGCGCTGCCGATCTTCATCAGCCGCTACGCGCGCCTGGGGCTGGAGAAGGATCTGGCGATCGGCACGGTGCGCCTGCTGGCTCAATTATTGATCGTGGGGCACATTCTGGCGGGCCTTTTCGCGATCAATCGGCCGTTGCCGGTGCTGGGCGTGCTGTTGGTGATGGTGGTTATCGCCGGGTACAACGCCGCCAAGCGGGCCGAGCAGATGCGCGTGCGTGTGGTGGTGATGGCCACCGGCGTGATCGGCGTGGTGGCGATGGCCGTGTGCGCGTATATGTTCTACGTCGTCATCGGCGTCGAGCCGTACTTCAATCCCCGATACGTCATTCCGCTGATGGGCATGGGTCTCAACGGCGCGATGAACGCGGTCGCCGTGGGCGCGCGGGCGCTGGACGGGCGGCTGCGGGACGGTCGGGAGCGGGTGGAGGCGGCGCTGTGCGTGGGGGCGACGGGGCGGCAGGCGTCGCTGTTTGCCGTGCGGGAGGCGCTCAAACAGGCGATGGTCCCGGCGGTGAACAACCTGATGACCGCCGGTATCGTGCAAATGCCCGGCATCATGACCGGACAGATCATCAGCGGCGTCGACCCGTTGCTGGCGGTGCGTTACCAGGTGGTCATCTTTTATCTGCTGACGGTCATCACCGTGTTGTCGGCGACGACCACGATCCTGCTGCTGGCCGACAGCTACTTCACCAAGGCCCAGCAGTTCGCGCCGCCGCCCCGCGCGATACGACGCGGATTGTCGCCCCGCTAAAACGCAAAAACGCCCCGCCGTCAGCGGAGCGTTCTGTCGTGCCTCGGGTCGTCGCGATTAATCTTCAACGTTCACGAAATAACCGTTCATGCCGCCGTGGATCTCGCAGTGGTATTCGAACTCTCCGGCGCTATCGAAGGTGTGCTCAAAGGTGTCGTCCTTGGGGATCTTTCCCGAGTCGAACTCGTCGCCCGAGTCCACGGCGTCGCGCTTGCCGCTGGTGACGGTGTGATTCGAAACATCCTTGTTGGTCCATCGGACCGTATCGCCGATTTTGATGTCGATGGTCGCCGGGTCCATCGCGAATCCGGTGATGGAGACGTCATGCGTCGTGGCGCCGCCGGTGTCGTCGTCATCGTCATCGTCCCCGGTATCGTCGTCATCATCGTCATCGTCATCGTCATCGTCGTCGTCACCGGAGTCGTCGTCATCGTCGTCGTCGTCGGAATCATCATCGTCGGAATCGTCATCATCGGCATCGTCATCCGAGGTGTCGTCGTCGACGGACGCGTCGTCGTCATCATCGTCGCCGCCGCATGCCACGGCCAGACTCAGAGAGAACAAGGACAGCGCCAACAACAGGGCCATCGCCCAAAACGCGCTTGCCCCCCGGCGGTTCAACGAAACACGAATGCATCCCGACATCGGTCTTCCTCCCTGGGAAATTCCATCGCGTGGTGTAGGCGTTAACATACCGCACGGTAGGATCGGCCCGCACAGGGCTACCTTACAAAACAAGGGAATCCTCGACCAGGGGTCAACGCCGACGCCCCGCTCGGGGGCGGGGCGAAGGGGCGAAGGGTGCGGGGAGAACGGGCGGCTAGAAGGCCAACATCAGGCTGGCGACCACGATGCCCAGCAGGACCAAGCTGGACGCGATCACCAATCGACCGGCCCGACATTGCTCACGCCGCCGGGACTCACGGATGCATCCACTCATGAGCACCTCCGAGGTTGCGGCGCATCATCGCGCTGGATCCACCACAGCGCGAAATGCCGAATCCCGTCAACGAAAATCGGCAAAATCAGCAATGCCATGAGGTAGATCAGGCAGCTAGATCATAGGGAAGATCAGAACTGCGTCAGTTCCCGGAATAGCTCGAACCGTTCGTCGACCATTTCCCGATCCAGTCGGGCCAGCCGCGCCACCGAAAATTCCTCGCAGGTGAAGCTGGCAACGGTGGAGCCGTAAACGGCCGCGTTGCGGATATTGTGCATGGACAGGTCGCCGTGCTGGGACGCCAGATAGCCCAGGAATCCGCCGGCGAAGCTGTCACCGGCGCCGGTGGGATCCTTGATGGTTTCCAGGGGGTAGGCGGGAGTGGCGAACATTCCGGCCTCGTGGAAGACGATCACGCCGTACTCTCCCCGCTTGATGCACACCGTCTTGGGGCCCATCTCGCGGATCATGCGGCCGGTACGCAGGATGTTTCGCGAACCGGAGAGCATGGCGGCCTCGCCGTCGTTGATGAGCAGCATGTCCACCTGGGAGAGAACCTCGCGCAGTTCGTTGGGCTTGCCGTCGATCCAGAAGTTCATGGTGTCCATGGCGACGATTTTGGGGTTGGTCATCTGGTTGAGGACCTTGAGCTGGACGACCGGGTCCACGTTGGCCAGGAAGACCACCTCGGCGTCCACGTGCTCGTCGGAGATCTGAGGATCGAAATCGGCCAGCACGCCCAGGCGCGTCTCCTTGGTATGGGCCGTGTTCAGGTCCTCGTGGTACTCGCCTTTCCAGAAAAACGTCTCGCCGTTCGAGCGCTCGACGCCGGAGATGTCCACGCCCTTGTGCTCGAGCAGTTCCAGGTCCGCCGCCTCGAAGTCCTTGCCGACGACGGCGCAGATGCTGACATGGGAGAAATTGCAGGCGGCCAGGGCGAAATAGACGGCCGATCCGCCCAGGGCCCGCTCCACCTCGCCGAACGGCGACTTGAGGGCGTCATAGGCGGCGGTTCCGACGACGAGAATGGACACGGGTCTTCCTCCTCCACGACGAGACGTGGATTTCGTTTATGATCGTATCGTGGGATGATTAAAAGGATTTTGGGCCGGTTGGCAACCGGGTGCGGACCCGGACGGGCGCTCTAGCCGTCCAAGGCGAAGATCGAATCCAGTCGCGTGATCTGAAACAGGCGCCGGACGCGGTCATTGACCCGCAGGACACGGATCTTGGCGCTTTTGCAGTTTTTGTGGAATGTCACCAGGGCGCCCAGCCCGGCCGAATCGACGAAATCCACGCCGCCGAAGTCCAGAACGTAGGCCGCCGCTTTTTTTTCGGCCGCCTCGGCCAGTTTGACCCGGACCGCTTCCACATTTTGAAGATCGACATTTCCCTGGAAACGCAGTTCGACGGCTTCCGGGGTGTCGTGCATGTCAATTTGAATTGGCAATCGAGCTCTCCGTCGGATCGGGGTAGATCGGCTCCGCGGGAGCGAAATCTTCCCGCGATGCAAGTGGACGGCACCAGGCCGCGACGATCAGCAAATCGTCGTTGAAGGCCGGGCCCCCATGATACTCGCAGACAGCGTCATTGATCGCCGCCGGCCAATCCTCAACATCGGATTCGGTTAAGTTCTGCACGATTTTTACCAGACCTTCAACCCCCAACTCGTTTTCCCCCGAGGCGTCGAGCACTTCCGTGATGCCGTCGGTGTAGAAAACCAGGCGGTGGTCCTTGTCGAACGGCAACGTGACTGTTTCCACGTCGATTTCGTCCAGAATGCCCAGGAAATGCCCCCCGCCTTCCACGGCTTGGGTCTCGCCGTCCGGGGTGACCAGGATCGGCCGGGGATGGGCGCAATTGGCCAGCACCATGGAGTTGGTCGCCGGGTCCACCAGGCCGTAGATCCCGGTGATGTAATGCCCCGTCTCGAAGATCTCCAGCAGGCGCTGGTTCATCGCCGGCAGCAGGACCGTCGGCTCCGGGTCGCGCATGACCAGCTCGCGAAGCAGCGACTTGACCATCAGCGACATCATCCCCGCCTTGAGCCCGTGGCCGGTCACGTCGCCCAGGAAAAACGCGGTGCGATTCTTGCCGGCGGGCAGGACGTCGTAAAAGTCGCCGCCCACATCGTCGCAGGGGCTGTAGACGTAGGCATGGCCGTAGACCGCGTTCTTATCCACCCGAGGCAGCATCGAGCGTTGGAAATGCTCGGCGGCGGCCAGCTCGGAGCGCATCTTTTCGTTGCGTTCGTTGAGGGCCTTGACGGCCTTGTGGGACTGGATGGCGTTGTAGACCTTGGTGGGCAGCAGGATTTCGAGTTGGTCGTTGGACAGGGGCTTGGTGAAGTAGTCGTAGGCCCCTTCGCCCAGGGCCCGGCGGATGGAGTCCATGTCCGAGACCGCCGAGTTGATGATGATGGGAATGCGTTTGACGGATTCGTCGGCGCCGGCCCTCCAGGCGAGGAAGCCGTAGCCGTCCAGGTTGGGCATCATCAGATCCAGCAGGATCACGTCGATGCCGCCGTCCAGGACCTTCTCGATGGCTTCCTGCCCGTCCTGGGCATGGATGAACTCATGCCCCAGCTTGGAAAGGGACCATTGCAGGACTTTCCGGTTCAGGGGTTCGTCGTCAACCAAAAGGATCATCGGCCGTCCGTCGTCGAAATGGAGCAATCCCGAAGGGCACCTCGCGGGGACGCGGAGTGTCCTGGTTGACTTTTCGGTCGGCGGCTCGAATTCATGAAGGATTTAAGCCCCTCTAATCCTCCAACGTCGTCCTGCCGATACGAGTTGTTGCACCGGAAGGATCCGGTTGTCGAACGAATGCGGCTTATGCGGAAAGGACGCGTCATGGAGGAGATGATTTCCACGAACGACGGGGTTATTGATTTTCTTAGTCAAACCGAAGACTTACCGTCGTTACCCCAGGTCATTAGTCACATCCTGGATGTGATGGACGACGTGCGTTCGAGCGTGTCGGACGTGGCCACGGCCGCCGAGCAGGATCCGGCGATCACGGCCAAGATTCTGCGGATCGCCAATTCGAGCTATTACGCGGCCCGCAAGGAAATTACCTCTGTTCCCTATGCCATCGCCCGCATGGGGCAAAACGAAATTCGCAACATGATCATCTCCATGGGCGTGATCACCGCGATGAACAAGCGGGGCAGCGGCGGCCTGGACTACCAGCGCTTCTGGCGTCACAGCCTGACCGTCGCCATCGTCGCCCGGGTCATCAACGACTTTGCCGACGTGGACGGCCGCCCGGCCCGCCGACGGGAAAACCCGTTCTTCGTGGCCGGCCTGCTGCACGACATCGGCATCCTGGTGCTCGATCAGAACGTGGACGACCTCTATGCGTCGGTCGTGGGCCATGCCGCCGAGCACGGCCAGGCTCTGCACGAGGTGGAGCGCCGCGTTCTGGGCGCCACGCACCAGGAAGTCGGCCGCATGCTCTGCGAAAAATGGCGCCTGCCGCGCATCGTCGCGTCGGCCGCCGCGTACCACCACGAGCCCTTTTTGGCCCCCGAGGACGACCAGCGCGTCGTCAAGGTGGTGCATGTGGCGGATCTGCTCGCCCGGCAAAACGGCTACGGCGCCTACCCGGTGGCCAGCGTGGATCATGTGCAGGAAGCCGTCATGAAGGAACTGGGCCTGGATCAAGTGGACCGCTCCCTGCTGGATTCAACCATCCACGAGGCGGCGGAGCAATCGTCGGTCTATCGCATTCTGATGGACGACTAAGGACCGAAAAACACCATGAACGGACCTCGCGAAATTTCGGACGAGTTGGACAAGGCCGGCGCCGCCTCGATGGCCACGCCGGCCCGCTTGGAACTCACCAGCCGAAAAATCGCCAAAATTCTGATCGAGAATTTCGAATTCGGCGACGCCCTGGCCGGGGCGTTGACGAATCTTCACGAACTGGTGCCCACGCGCGTGGTCGAGGCCTTTCGGGTGATCGACGGCCATGCGATCCGGATTTTCTTTTGGAGTCCGGACGGGGTGCTCATCGACGACGCCAGCGACGACGACGAGACTTTGGAGGCCCTCTGGGCGGGCGTGAAGGCGCCCCGGGCGGCCCACACGGCGTCGCTGTTGGTGGACGTGCCCGCCGAGGATCTGCCCACGTGGGCGGCCGAAGTGTCCGGGGCGGGGTCCAATTGGCTTTTGCTCGACGACAGCGATCCGCGCCGGACGTTCGTCATGCGCCTGGCGGTGGCCGATAGCAACGCGGCCGAGGTGCCGGGTCTGCGGGAACTCGTCACCAAGGTGTCCGATTGGATCGGCGCCCTGTGCCGCCGGCACGAGATGGATCTGGAACTGGAGCTGATTCGCGTCAAGGAACAGGAACTGACGCGCCGCGTGCTGCTCAAGAGCATGAAAGACGCCAACCTCAAGCGGGAGGAGGCGCGCCAGGCCTCCAAGAAGCTCGAGGCGCAGAACGAAGACCTGAAGGTCGCCATGCGCCGGGCCGAGGAATCGGATCGTCTGAAGACCGAGTTTTTGTCCACCGCGTCCCATGAACTCAAGACGCCGCTCAACGCCGTCATCGGCCATCTGAACATGTTTCAGCAACTGGCCAAGACGCAGAGCGCCACGCCCGAGGAACAGGCGGAGATGATCGGCATCGCCCAGCAGCGGGCCGAGCAACTCAGCGCCATCATCGACGACATTCTGCAAATCTCGAAAATCGAAGCTCAGCAGGTGGCGTCCATGACGATGGACGTGGAGGTTGCCGACCTGATGCGCGAGTTGCAGTCGGTGGTGCGTCAGAAGATCGGCGAGGCGGATATCCATTACGAAGACCCGGTTCCCGCGGATCTGACCGTGGCCATGGATCTGCCCAAGGTGCGTCAGGTGCTGATGAACCTGATCGACAACGCCGTCAAATTCGGCGAGGGCCGCCCGGTGACGGTCAGTGTCGCCGGGTACGAGGACGGCTTTGCGGAGTTTCGCGTGGAAGACGAGGGCGTGGGCCTGGAGATGCATCAGCTCGAAAGGGTGTTCGAACCGTTCTTCCAGGCCGACGGCGGCATGAATCGTCGCTTCGGCGGCACGGGCTTGGGCCTGGCCATCGCGCGCAAGCTCGCCGAGGCGATCGGCGGCTCGGTGTACCTGGACTCGGAAGGACTGGGCGAAGGGACTTGCGCCGTGTTCCGAATTCCCTGGCGCACGGTGCCCGAAGCCGAGGAATGTTCGGCGACCGACGAGCCGGCGGCGGACGACCCGGGCCACGGATTCCGCGTGCTATATGCCCATCTGGATCCGCGCATCGTGCATCAGATTGCCGCGCAAACCGAACACGACGCGGATCTGGTGGTGTGCGAGTGCGAGGACTTTGGAGATATCGACCGCTTCGAATCGCCGCCGGGCCTGTTGATCGTGGGCATGAACGCCCAGGATGCGGCGGATCACCTGATCGCCCGCGCCTGCCAAACGGGCGTGCCGACCATTGTCGTGAGCAGCGTGCCGGACGCCATCGTGCGCCGGAAGATCGAGCTTCTGGCCCATCCGATGATTTTGTTGGTGATTTCCGAGACGCGGGTGCTGGCTGACCCCTCGACAATGGTTCGGACGGTGGACCGGTTGCGTCGTTCCGGGAGCAAATTGTCGCCCAAGATCGGCGCCGCCGCTTCCGGCTTCCATTTCACGACAAAAATCGACTAACCGGCATCCCTCGCCGCGTCGTCCGACGCGGTGACGCTATTCCTCTTCGATCTTGTCCTGGGATTCGTCGTATTCGCCCGTGACCTCGCCGAGTTTGCGGCGTTCTTCCCATTGGCGGCGACGCTCCTCGCGAATGCGTTGGATGCGGGCCTTGGCCTCTTCGTCGTCCTGCTGCGCCTTGGTCAGCGCCGTGTGGATGATGTCGCGGGTGGCGATCAGCTCCCGGTCCACCGAGTCGCCGCCGGCCAGGAAGTTATCCACCTCCCGCTCGACCAACTTGGTGTTGATGCGTCCCACCGCGTGGGAAACGATGCGGTTGGTGAGTGTGAGGAACCGTTCCTTTTGGTTGCCGCGCCCCAGGGCCGTGAGCAGGTCGTCGAGCAGTTCGTCGCCCGGATAGGGATAGTTCTGCTGGAACGCCGCGTCGTCGCCGCCGCCTTTGTATCCCGCGATCATCTCCAGATACGAACGCAGATGCAGCTTCAGGGCGTTGACGTAGCTCTTGCTTTCGAACTCGGCGCGGGCCTGCTCGCCGTAGATGTGGGCGTAGAACGAGCACTTCTGCGGATAGGGGATGGATTCGCCGTATCCGTCGATGTAGTTGTGGACGTCCTCGAACAGCTTGATGGCCTTGCGGCGCTTGCCTTGCAGGCGGTAGATTTCGCCCAGGCGGAAAAACGCCGGCGGCATGTAGACGAAGGTGTTCTTGGGCAGCACGCGAAACAGCTTGGCCAGTTTGGTGATGGTCGGCTCGGCGGCTTCGATGTTGAAGGCCTTGTTGGTTTTCTGCTGGACCAGATAGTACTCGTAGTTCCATCCGTTGACGCGCATGACGTCATACAACAGACGCTCGGCCTCTTCCACGTGGCCCGCGTCGATCTTCTTTCGCGACGCGGTAATCGCCGAACGCACCGCCTTGGGCCCCATCTTGGCGAACGACACCTGTAGGATCGCCAAGATCAGCACCAAGATGAGCGCGGAGGCCAAGACGGCCGGAATCCACATCGGGCGTACTCCTCAATCAATCGGGCTCGAGCGAGCAATGCAAAATGATAGCGTAACCGGAAAATCTTAGCCGACCGGGTCGGAGAAAATCAATGAAATGCGTCCAGCCCGACCGTAAGTCGGGTCGAATAAGACGACAGTCATGGAAATAATTACGAAGTTTGCATCCAATCGGGCCGGAGCCGGTCTTTATCCGATGAAGGAGGGCACAAGCCCATGCAAGACGATCAGATCCGTGAAATTGTCCGCGATCACTACGGTCAGGTGGCGCGGGACGACCAAAGCTCCGCCTGCGGCACGGGATGCTGCACGATTCCCGGACGCCCCGAATTGTCCAAGGCCATCGGATATTCGGACGAGGAAATGGCCTCCGTGCCCGAAGGCGCCAACCTGGGATTGGGCTGCGGCAATCCGTCGGCCATCGCCGCCCTGATTCCCGGCGAAGTCGTTTTGGACCTGGGCAGCGGCGCCGGGTTCGACAGCTTTTTGGCGAGCGCGAAAGTGGGAGAGGCCGGCCGGGTGATCGGCGTGGACATGACCGCGGACATGGTGACGCGGGCACGGGGCCTGGCGCGGGATCGGGGCGTGAGCAATGTGGAATTTCGCCTGGGGGAGATCGAATATCTGCCCGTTCCCGATAACCACGTCGACGCGATCATGTCCAACTGCGTGATCAATCTGTCGCCGGACAAACCGGCGGTCTTCCGCGACGCGTATCGGGTGCTCAAGCCCGGCGGGCGGCTGGCGATCTCGGACGTGGTCGCGTTGCAACCCTTGACCGCGGAGCTCAAAGAGCAGGCGCTGGCCTTGGCCGGGTGCGTCGCCGGGGCGGCGGAGGTGTCCGAAATCGAGGGCATGCTGCGCGACGCGGGGTTCGAAAACGTCCAGGTGCATGTCAAGCAGGAGAGCCGAGATTTTATCAAGGAATGGTTTCCCGGCAGCGGCGCCGAGAACTACGTGGCGTCGGCGACGATCCAGGCGCGCAAGCCGGCCGGCGATTGCTGCGAGCCGGGATGCTGCGGCAACGAGAGCTGATGGTTCAGGAACTCAAAGCCCAGGCCTGGGACGAACTTTCCCGCGATCTTTACGGCTTCATTCGCCCGCGGGTGGCGAACGACGCGGATGCCCGCGACGTTCTGCAAAACGTTCTCCTGCGAATGCACACCGGGCTGGGCGGTCTCAAAAGCCGGGACCGCTTGGCCCCGTGGATGCGGAGCATTGCTCGCAACGCCCTGGCCGACCACTACGCGGCGCGCGCCCGGTTTCCGATCATCGAAGACGCGGCCGTGCGAACGGTTGCCGATGGCGAGACGGGCGGAGAGTCGGAGGACGAGGACGATCCGGCCGCCCGGTTGTCTCAGGTGCTTGTCGGGTTCGTCGACATGCTGCCCGAGCCGTATCGGACGGCGGTGCGCTTGACCGAATTGGAAGGTCGAACGCACCGGGAGGCGGCCCAATCGGCGGGCGTGTCCTTGTCCGCGATGAAGTCCCGCGTGCGTCGCGGGCGCGGGCAATTGCGGACGATGCTCACCGACTGCTGCGAGATCGCCTTGGACGCTCGGGGCAAAGTCATCGAATGCACTCCCCGCCGACCGGGCAGGCCCGTGGACGATTGCTGCTCTTAAGGTCCGTTTCGCTAGGCCGTCGTCATGCCTTGACGTGCGTCGAACGGGATTTCTATGGTGCGGGGCATCGTTTTTGAGGAGCCCCGATGACTCGTTCGCTGACCCTGTCTTCGCCGGCGAAAGTCAATCTGCGCTTGGAAGTGTTGGGACGGCGGGCGGACGGCTACCACGAATTGCAGATGGTCAATCTGCCTCTGGAACTGGCCGACACGGTGGAACTGACGCCCATCGACGTGGGGATGGAGCTGACCTGCGACGATCCGGCGGTGCCGTCCGACGAATCGAATCTTGCCTTTCGAGCGGCGCTGGCTTTGCGGGATCTCCCCTCCCGGCCGGGGATGGCTTCCCGACGGCGCGGCGTGCGCATCCGTTTGACCAAACGCATTCCCGCGGCGGCGGGCCTGGGCGGCGGGTCGAGCAACGCGGCGACGGTGCTGCGGGGGCTCAACGATTTGTGGGGCCTGGGGCTCGGCGACGAAGACCTGGCGGCGATCGGGGTGAAGCTCGGGGCGGATGTGCCGTATTTCCTGCACAACCGACCGACGGTGGTGCGGGGCATCGGAGAGATCCTCGAGCCGATTGCGGTGACGGCGCGTGCGTCGGCGGTGCTGCTCAATCCCGGATTCGGTGTGTCGACCAAGGAGGTCTACGGTGCGTTGGGGCTGCTGCCCGGCGCGCGCGGCGCCCGGTCGGATTTGCCCGAGCGGATCGACGAATTCGACGCCTTGATCCGCCTGATGCGCAATGACCTGGAGATGCCGGTGCGGCGGCGTCACTCGGAGATCTCGCAGATGAAAGGGTATCTGCTCGAGAAGGGCGCGGCGGGGGCGATGATGAGCGGCAGCGGCCCGACGGTCTTCGGTTTGTTTGACGCGCCGGATCCGCCGGATGTGAGCGCTTGGGACCTGCCCGACGAGCGATGGCGCGTAATCGCGACGCGCGTGACGAACGAGGCCTGACCCCTTCACCTCCCCGGATGTCTTGGGTATAGTGCGCTCCCTTTTCGACCCGGCTTGTTCGACAAGGCTTGATGGGGCGTCGTCAAGTGGTAAGACACTGGGTTTTGATCCCAGCATTCGCAGGTTCGAATCCTGCCGCCCCAGTTTTCGTCCTTCCCGTCCAAAGATCAGCAAAAGTCGAGGCAATCCTCAAAGTCGTCGCACGACGCCTCGTTCTCAAAGCAACCCCACACGCAAGCCTGAACCGATGAGTCGCCGCGCGGGTCACAGGCCATCAGATAGAAATCCCGGTAGCTCAGGCACTCCTCGTTGGCCATTCCGTAGTAGCCGTTGGCGCAGCCGGACGCGTCGTCCTCCGAACAGTCGTTGACGCACACTTCCGTGTCGTAGCAGAGGGCTTCGCCGTCTTCCAGGTCGTTGACGCATTCCAGGAAGCAGTCCGGGTCGGTGATCGGCTCGTCGGGACTGCATCCGTAGAATTCGAACCCGCTATACGACATGCATTCCGACGCGAGGGACGCCTCGTAGATCGCTTCGCAGTCGTCATCGTCATCGTCGTCAACCGAATCGCCATCGTCGTCATCGCCCGAGGCGCACGAAATCGCGAGAAATCCCGCCAAAATCAGCGCCGCCGCTCCGAAAAAGAACCATCCCAATTTCCACATCGTCGGTCCCTCCACACCAACATTGAACCACCCGGCATTGAGGCAAACAAGTCGTGACCCGGGGGGCGAATCGTGGGATACTATATGGATAGTTCTACGCTTTCGGCCCTCGCGAGGGCCGCTATCGGAACGAACGGGACGAGAGATGATTGAACTTCTTCCCCAACACCAGTTCGACGCGTTCTGCCGAAAGTGGCGGATCGCCGAGTTGCTTTACGTGGGCGAAGTCCATCTGGACTTTGATGACGACGCCCGCGACGCCCATCGTTTTATTGCGAAGTTCCGGCCGGACGCGCGATGGGGATACTTCGATGTCTTTGATATGGAAGACGAGTTGTCACGGACGCTCGGCGTTCCCGTCCAAATCCTGAGTCGTGACGGTATTAAAAAAGGTCGGGAGTCGGCATTCAGGATTCAGGATGCCGCGGTCCTCCATCGCGACTAAGAACAATCCGGCGCGCGGCATGAATTATTCCGAAAATTTGCATGACATTCTCGATTCCGGCCGGACTCTCCTGGACTACGTCAACACGACTTCCAGAGAAAATTTCATCACTGGTCGGTCGCCGATGCTCAACGACGCCGTGATTTGGCGCTTTTGCGTTATCGGCGAGGCTGCGCGGAGGACGAAATCCGGAATCCTCAACGCAAGCGGGAGGATTCCCTGGGCCCGTTGGGTGGGATTGCGCAATGTGTTGATCCACCAATACGAGGCCATTGATTACGCGATTCTTTGGGAAATTTGTCGGACCGGAGTCCCCGAACTCCTCCACGAAGTTGAATTCGAGTTGAAAACGCTCTCGAAAGAGTCATCGGACGACGACAAACGCTGAACCCGCCAAATTCCCTCAAAAATTGCGCGGCGCCTTCCCGTAATTCCTCGTGACTTCCACTTGACATCCCCGGGCCGATCTGACAAAAAGCGCGCCGGTTCGCTGCGCCCGATTGGGGAAAGCACTTTTTTGCATCCAAAACGCGCACCTAGGTCTTCGCCGGCGTCGAAATACGCCCGCGATCGATGGATTCGCTATGATTCTCGAGCCTTCGCTGCAGGTGGATCAGGAGATGATCCGCGTCTTCTCCGGGAACGCCCATCCGGCGTTGGCGGACAAGATTTGCCGTGATCTGGGGATCACGCGGGGCGCGGCGGTGGTTTCGCCCTTCGCGGACGGCGAAATCTCGGTGGATATCAAGGAAACGGTCCGGGCCAAGGATGTGTACGTGGTGCAGCCGACGTGCCGGCCGGACGTCAACGGCGCGCTGATGGAGTTGCTGGTCATGTTGGACGCGTTGTCCCGAGCCAGCGCCGAGCGCATTACCGCCGTGATTCCGTACTACGGATATGCCCGGCAGGACCGGAAAGTCAGCCCCCGCGCGCCCATCACGGCCAAACTGGTCGCCGACCTGCTCACGGCCGCCGGGGCCGATCGGGTGCTGACGGTGGACCTGCACGCGGGGCAGATCCAGGGATTTTTCAATATCCCGGTGGACAATCTGTACGCGACCGCCATCCTCTCCAAGCGCTTGATTGCCTTGGAGGGCATGCAGAACGAAAACGATCTGGTGATCGTCAGTCCGGACGCCGGCGGTGTGCGTCGGGCGCGGTACTTGGCCCATATTCTCGAGCGGGAAACGAGCCTGGCGTTCATCGACAAGCGTCGGTCCAAGCCGGGCAAGATCGCCGAGATGACCGTCGTGGGTGACGTGGACGGAAAGACCGCGGTGATGGTCGACGACATGATCGACTCGGGCGGCACCATTGTGAAGGCGGCGGACGTGCTCAAGCAGCACGGCGCCAAGCGGGTCTTCGCCGTGTGCACGCACCCGGTTTTCTCGAACCACGCCGAGCGGCGCATTCAGGATTCGAGCATCGAGCGCTTGATCGTGACCGACACGATTCCTCTGACCGAAGACGCCGAGAAGGTGAAGAAGATCGAGGTGATTTCGGTCTCCGAATTGTTGGCCCGGGCCATCGCCAACATTCACCTGGGCGGGTCGGTCAGCTCCTTGTTCAAGGCCGTCGAGGTGATCAACTAGCCGGCGGCGCGCGTGATGAAGAACCCCGGGCCGCGTCAAGGCCCGTTCGTGGAGTGAGAAATGCAAACGCACGAGTTTAAAGCGGAAATTCGCACCGAGTCGGGCAAGGGTCCCGCCCGTCGGGCCCGGTCGGCCGGCAAGGTCCCCGCGGTGGCCTACGGCCCGCGCATGAAGCCGGTGACGCTGCTGCTGGACGCCAAGTCGCTGCACGATTTCATCGAGCACCACAACTATCGGACCAACCTGTACACCCTGGCGGTGGACGGCTCGTCCGAGTTTGCCGGCAAGACCTTCAAGGTCGCCGACCTGCAGCGTCACTACCTGGACAAGGATGTGATGTCGGTCGACTTCGCCGAGGTGGAGATGGATCAGCAGGTGGTCGTCGAGGTGCCCGTGTTCTTCGACGGCACCCCGGCCGGCGTGAAGGCCGGCGGTCTGATGCAGCGCCTGGCCCGCTCGATCAAGGTGCGTTGCCTGCCTCGGGACATTCCCAAGTCGATCCACTGGGACGTGAGCGGCCTGAACACGGGCACCACGTTGTATCTGGAGAATTTCACGCTGCCCGAGACCCTCGAAGCGGTTTCGGTGCCGCGTACGCCCATCATCGCCTGCACGATTCCGCGCACCATGCGCGGCAAGGGCGCCGCGGCCGACGAAGAAGCCGCGGCCGAGGGTGGCGAGGAAGCCGCCGAGGGCGGCGAGGAGAGCGCGGAGTCCTAAGCCGACTCCGCGCCGTCGCGTAAGGCTGCGTCGTGATGCTGATTGTCGGCCTGGGAAACCCGGGCGCCAAATACGCCCGGACGCGGCACAACGCCGGGTTCTGGGTGGTGGACCTGCTGGCCGAGCGCTGGGGCCTGCCGTTTAAGGGCAAGTTCAAGGGCGAAACGGCCTCGGGGCGCTACCGGACGCAACCGGTGATCCTGCTCAAACCCCTGACGTTCATGAACGTTTCGGGGACCTCGGTCCAGGCGGCCATGGCGTTTTACGGCCTGGAGCCCGAGCAGGTGTTGGTCGTCCACGACGACGTGGACCTGGAGCCGGGGCGCCTCAAGCTCAAGAAGGGCGGGGGCACCGGCGGGCACAACGGGCTGCGTTCGATGCAAAAGCAGCTCGGATCGCCCGAGTTCTACCGCCTGCGTTTCGGCGTGGGCCGGCCCGAAGACGGACGCATCGACACCGCCGACTATGTGCTCGGCCAGATCGGCGCCCTGGACTGGGCCGAATATCAGGACGCCGCCGCCGTCGCCGCCGACGCGGTGGAATCCTTCCTGACCGAAGGCCTGGAGGCCACGCAAAATCGATACCATGCCGCCGGATCGTAGGTCGCTCACTTGAGGCCGGACCGGACGGAACGAAGAGCCCAATTCGAGATGATCCGACGTCGCGAGGCGTCGACCGCGGATGCCGCCGGGTGTCCCGACATTTCAGGAGGAAGAGCGGATGCAAGAGGTTTTCATGGGGGACTTCCTGGGATTCTTTGGATGGATCCTGGGACTGGTGGGCATCTTCTTTGCCTGGCAGGTCTACCAGCGCATTCTGGCGGCGGACGCGGGCACCGAGCAGATGCGCGCCCTGTCCGAGAAGATTTCCCAGGGCGCCACGGTGTTCCTGATTCGCGAGTATCGCGTGTTGGGAATCTTCGGCGCGGTGGTGACGCTGCTGCTGGTGTTGTTCCGCGATCCGTGGACGGCGCTGGCGTACGTGGTCGGCGGCGGCTTTTCGATGACGGCCGGCTGGGTCGGCATGAAGGCGGCCACCAAGGCCAACGTCCGCACCGCCCAAGCGGCGGCGACGCAGGGCGCGGCCGCGGCGCTGACCCAGGCGTTTAACGGCGGCAACGTCATGGGCATGATGGTCGCCAGCCTGGGCCTTTTGGGTCTGGGCCTGTTCTTCCTGGCGCCGATCTTCACCGAGGATTTCCAGCAATTCGCCACCATGATCGGCGGCTTCTCCATGGGCGCCAGCTCGATCGCCCTGTTCGCTCGCGTGGGCGGCGGTATCTTTACCAAGGCCGCGGACGTGGGCGCCGACCTGGTCGGTAAGGTCGAGGCGGGTATCCCCGAGGACGATCCGAAAAACCCCGCCGTCATCGCCGACAACGTGGGCGACAACGTGGGCGACGTGGCCGGCCTGGGCGCCGACCTGTTCGAGTCCTACGTGGGCGCCGTGGTCGCCACCATGGTCATCGCCGCCGCCAAGGAAGGCGTGCAGGTCATGAACTACATGGCCCTGCCCCTGGCGCTGATTACCGTGGGCCTGTTGGCCTCCATCTACGGTTCCAAGTCCTTGGAGCGCTTCAAGGAGCTGGATCCGGCCGAGGCCCTGCACAAGTCCACGCTGGCCTCCGGCAAGGCCTTCGTCCTGGGCTCCCTGGTCGTCACCTTCCTGCTGATCACCGACTTCGGCGCCGAGACGCTGGGCAAGGCCCTGCTCACGAGCCTGGGGGTGTTCGGCGCGTCGGTGGCGGGTCTGGCGGCCGGTATCGGCATCGGCATGCTGACCGAGTACTACACCGCCAAGGCCCCGATCCGCAAAATCGGCGAGGCCTCCCAGACCGGTCCGGCCACCAACATCATCACCGGCTTCGCCATCGGCCTGCAGTCGACCGCCGCTCCGGTGGCCCTGCTGGCCCTGTCGATCTTCGTGTCCTATGAGTGGGGCGGCCTGTACGGCATCGGCATCGCGGGCGTGTCCATGCTCGCCACGGTCGGCATCACCATGTCGGTGGACGCCTACGGCCCGGTCGCCGATAACGCCGGCGGCATCACCGAGATGAGCCACCTGGGCCCCGAGGTCCGCAAGATCACCGACCACCTGGACGCCATCGGCAACACGACGGCCGCCGTGGGCAAGGGCTTCGCCATCGGCTCCGCGGCCCTGACCGCCCTGGCCCTTTTCGCCGCGTACCTGCGCGTCACGGGTCTGGAAGCGGCCGATCTGTCGTTGATGAACAACCACGTCATCGTGGGTCTGTTCCTGGGCGGCATCATGCCCTTCCTGATCGGCGCCCAGACCATGATGGCTGTCGGCCGCGCCGCCGGATCCATGGTCGAGGAAGTGCGTCGCCAGTTCCGGGAGAATCCGGGCATCATGGAAGGCACGCAGGAGCCCGACTCGGATCGCTGCGTGGCCATTTCCACCGACTCGGCCATCCGGGAGATGATGCTGCCCGGCCTGACGGCGGTCATCACCCCGGTGGTGGTCGGTTTCGTGATCGGCAAGGAGGCCCTGGGCGGCTTCCTGGCCGGCGCCACGCTGGTGGGTGTGTTCATGGCTCTGCTGATGGCCAACGCCGGCGGCGCCTGGGACAACGCCAAGAAGCTCATCGAGGGCGGCGAGTTCGGCGGCAAGGGTTCGGATTCCCACAAGGCGGCCGTGGTCGGCGACACCGTCGGCGATCCGTTCAAGGACACCAGCGGCCCGGCGATGAACATCCTCATCAAGCTGATGAGCGTCGTCGCCCTGGTCATCGCGCCCCTGCTGTAGTCACTCGCGCGGCGCTTGCGCCGACGATAGGCATGTGCTAGATAGTGCGGCCCGGCGATACGCCGGGCCGTTTTCCGCGCCGACCGGGTCGGAAGGCGCAACGGATAAGACAACTGAATAGGGCCGGATTCTTTCGATTCGGCCGGCTCCTTGCTCCCGACCCGATCGGGGGCCACAGGTTCACAAGGAGGACCCCCATGCTTCGTCAGTACGAAGTCATGTACATTCTGCGTCACGACTCTCCCACCGATCAGACGCAGGCCGCCGTCGACCGGGTTTTGGAAACCATCACCGGACAGGGCGGCACCATCTTGCTGCAGGAATCCTGGGGCAAGAAAAAACTCGCCTACGAAATCAAGAAGCAGCAAAAAGGCTATTACTTCCTGACGCACTTCGCGTCGACGCCGGATTCCATCCTGGAGATGGAGCGCATCATGCGCATCAATCCGGAAATCCTCAAATGGATGACCAGCCAGCGCGAAGAGGTGGAGAACCTGGACGCGTTGGTGGAGAAGTTCAAGGGCGTCGAAGGCAAGGCCGTGCCCCTGGACGGTGACGGGGACGTGGACGACGACAAGGACGACGACGAGGTCGTCGTGGTCGAAGAGAAGAAGAAGCCGCGTGCCAAGCGCGACGACGATGACGACGATGAAGATGATGACGACGACGACGATGACGATGATGATGACGACGACGATGGGGACGAGGACGACGACTAGGATGGATGGCGGTCCGAGGCGGACCGTGAGCAACGAAGCGAGGAGACCGTCGTGGCCAGCTATAACAAAGTCATCCTGATGGGGAACCTGACCCGCGACCCGGAGAAGCGCTACACGGAGAGCGGGACGTGCATCGTGACGATGGGCGTCGCGGTCAATCGGCGGGTCAAGCGTCAAAACGAGTGGACCGAAGAGGCCAACTTTTTTGACATCGTCGTTTTCGGCAACCAGGCCGAGAACTGCGCGAAGTATCTGGCCAAGGGACGGCCGGTTCTGGTGGACGGCGAGCTGCAACAGCGTCGCTGGGAAGGCCAGGACGGCCAGAAGCGTTCCAAGGTGGAGGTCGTCGCCAACCAGGTGACTTTCCTGGGCAGCGGCGGCGGCGGTGGGGGCGGCGGCTCCTACGGCGGCGTCGGCGGAAGCGACGAACCGCCCCCGCTGGACGACGACGACATTCCGTTCTAACGGCCCGGCCGATCGCCGAAGCCGAAACGAATTGACGATGAGGCGACCGCGCGCCGGTCGCGAAATGTGGAGAGACAAATGGTCAACCTGGCGAAACTTTCGCTGAAGAAACGACGGGCCCTGCAGCGGCGCCGCACCTGCCGTTTTTGCGCGGACACCACGATCGTGATCGACTACAAAGAGGTCAAAACCCTCAGTTACTTCACGACCGAGCGGGGCAAGATCATCCCCCGTCGCATTTCGGGCACGTGCGCCAAGCATCAGCGGGCCCTGGTGCGCGAGATCAAGAAGGCGCGTCACATCGCGCTGATGCCCTACACGCAGACCACCGTCTCCGGGTAGGGGGTCGATCGCCGTGGGCTCGGCGACGACCGTTCTGGTCTCGTTGCTGCTGCTGCCGGCGGCGCTGACGTTCCCCGCCTCGGTGGTGCTGGCCCGGGAGCGATTCGGGGCCGGGTACGGCTGGGCGGTGCTGGCGGTGGTGGCGTTAACGTCGTTCGCCATCGGCGGCGTGGGCCTGACGGCCTGGATGCTGGCGGTCTTCGGCGTTTCGGCCGGGACGCTGGTCTGGGGTTTTCGCTCGGGCCGGAACGTGGAAGGCATCTTCCTGCGGGCCTTCGTGCCCACGGCGGGAACGATGATGCTCATCGCGGTTCTGGGCCTGGGCGCCGCGGGCCTGACCGGCGGCGAGATCGTGGATTATATCCAAGGCGATCAGGCCGCGCGGGAGAAGCTCCTGGTGGAGCACGAGGTCGTCGGTCCCGAGCAGATCGCGGATATCCGGCAGCGCTCGGGCGAGGGATTCACCAAGGCGCTGGTGCTGCTGCCCGGTTTGGAAATCGCCCTGGCGGCGATTGTGATTTGGGTGAACATGCTCTCGGTGATCCGCTTCGGGCGGGCCGGGGCTTCGTTTCACGGGTCGGCGGATTTGTCGACCTGGTCGGCGCCCGAACCGCTGGTATTCGCGGTGCTGGTGCCGGCGCTGGCCGCGGCGGGATTGGACGATCCCTGGATCGACGCGACGGCCGGCAACGTGCTGATCGTGGCGATCGTGCCCTTTTTCTTTCAGGGCATGGCCGTCACCAGCCACGCGCTGCGGCGGCTGCGTATCGGGCCGGGCCTGCGGGTGCTGGCCTACGTGATGCTCTTTGCGTTCATGGGCGCCATGGTCGTTCCCGGCCAGGCCGCCTTGGGTGTGTTGGATATTTGGTTGGATTTCAGGCGCCTGCGCGCGTCCGACAAGGACACGGCGCCCGGCGACGACTCGGAGCCCTAAAAGGGCCCACCGACGCGGCTTGCCGCTAACGGCGAGCTTCGCAACGACGACGGCGAAGGAGTCAAGACGATGAAGATCATCATGCTGGCCGATGTGGACGGTGTGGGACAGCTCGGCGACGCGGTGGACGTGGCCGCCGGATATGCCCGCAACTTCCTGATCCCCAAGAAGCTGGCCGTCAAAGCCACCGAGCGATCCATCAAGCAGCTCGAGCATCAGCAGCGCGTGGCCGAAGCCTCGCGGCGCAAGCAGGTGGCCTCGGCCGAATCCCTCAAGCGCAAGATCGAAACGATGCACGTGGAGATCGCCGCGAAGGTGGGCGAGGAAGACAAGCTCTACGGCTCGGTCACGAACAAGCAGATCCACGAGGCCCTGTTGGCCAACGGTGTGGACGTGGACCGCAAGCGCATCGTGCTCGACGAGCCGATCAAGCGCGCCGGCAGCCACGACGTGACCATCAAGCTGGGCTATGAAGTCAGCGCCGTGGCCAAGGTCATGGTCGTCAGCGACGGCACCGGCCCCAAGCCCAAGCCGAAGGTCGCCCAGGTCGAGGAAGTCACCGAACCGGCCCCCAACGCCGAGTCCGACGCGGAAGACGACGAGCTCTAATCGGCCGCTGTTTCTTCCCGCCGAAAATTTTTTCGGCATTTCCCCAGGCTTATCCCGAGCAATTCCCCAGACCGGCCTTGATGGCCGGTCTGTCGCGTCTTATGGTCGTTTCTTCCATTTGAAGGTCCCCGGGACGACAAGGACGAAACCGGCGGGGAGAGCCGACCCCGCCACGGCTTTTACGTTTCCCGAAATTCCCTCGGCGCGTTAAGATTCTCCATGGCCTCCAACGCCCCCACGACGAATCTCGCCCAACTCAAGGAACCGCCCCATGCCGACGAGGCCGAACTCGCGGTCCTGGGCGGCGTGTTTATCCGCAACGACGCGATCGATCAGGTCGCCGACACGCTGCATGAGCAGGATTTCTACCGAGGAGCCCACCAGAAAACCTACGCGGCCATGCTGTCGCTGCATCGGCGGCGCGAGCCCATCGACCCCATCACCCTGACGCAGGAGTTGGAAAACCAGCGCATCTTCGACGACGTGGGCGGCCTGGAATTCATCGCCCGCTTGGGGAGCATCACGCCCACCAGCGCCAACGTGGCCCACTACGCCCGCATCGTCCGGGAAAAATCGGTCTTGCGGCATCTGATCGCCACGGGGCAGGAGATTCTGTCCCGCTCCTATGGGCCCGTCGAGGACGTGGACGAGGTGGTCGACCAGGCCGTGCGCAGCGTGCTGGAAGTGGCCCAGGACACGGTGCGCGAGGACGTGGTCTCGTTGGAGCAGATCATCCACGAGACGATCGACCACCTGGGCAAGATCGCCCAGGCCGGGGAGTTCGCCTCGGGCGTGCCGACGGGGTTTATGGACCTGGACCACATGACCAACGGCTTTCAGCCCGGCGACCTGATTATCCTGGCCGCCCGCCCGGCCATGGGAAAGACGTCCTTTGCCCTGAATTGCGCCCAGTACGCCGCCTCGCCCCACGGGGGCAACAAGTCGGTCCTGTTTTTCTCGCTGGAGATGAGCCGGGCCAGTTTGGGACTGCGTCTGTTGTGTTCGACCGCGGATCTGAACCTGGCTGCGATGCGCAGCGCCCAGATGATCGAGGCACACTATGCCCGCCTGGTCGACGCGGCCAGCGCGCTGTACGAGACGCGTTTGTACATCGACGACACGTCGAACATCTCGGTCGGCGACATCCGCTCCATCGCCCGGCGCCTGAAGGCGGAGAAGGGGCTGGATATGATCATCATCGACTACATCCAGCTCATGCGGGCTGGAAAAAACGTCCAGAGCCGCGAGCAGGAAATCGCCCAGATCTCTCGGTCCCTCAAGCAACTGGCCAAGGAGTTGGAGGTGCCGGTGATCGCGCTGGGGCAGCTCAACCGCATGGTCGAGCAACGGCCGGACAAGCGTCCCCGCCCGGCGGATCTGCGTGAATCGGGCGCGTTGGAGCAGGACGCGGACCTGATTCTGTTTATCTATCGGGACGAGGTCTACAACGAGGACACCGCCGAGCCGGGCGTCGCCGAGATCATCATCGGCAAGCAACGCAACGGCCCCACCGGCACCGCCAAGTTGGGCTTCCACCGGGAAGTGACCCGCTTCGTGAACCTCTCCTACCGCCGTGACGCCCCCGACGACGTGGACGACGAGGAATACTGACGAGGAATACTAGGGGCCGGGCGGGATGTCGTATTCGCGCGTGTCATTGCGTGCGATCCGTCGACGGCGGAATCAAACGTCCTCGCCGTCGACCTTCAGCAGGTCTCCCATAAAGAGGCTCGAGTTTTTCACGAAAAACACGACGGGCAGATCGCCGGCCAGCGCCATCACCCGTTTGGCGTACTCCGCTTCGTTGCCTTCGCCGGGCACGTCCAACCCGAAAAAAACCACCTCGGCGTTTCGGCTTTTTTCATGGATCAGGTCCATGACGGTTTGGCCTTGGGGCTTCAGAAATACGTAGGATTCGGCCTCGATGCGCGTTTTGGGAATCAACTGGGCCAAATCCCACTCCGTATGCGCTTTCATGGTTTCGTCCATGGCGATGCTCATGATCTGGACGTGGGCGTCGCGCCATTCGTGGTTTCGGGTCATCAGGTAGGCGAGCAGCAGCATCAAATCGCCGTTGCGCTGCAGGCCGCCCCACCAGATGTGCACCGTCCGAGGGATACCTTCGCGGCGCAGCAGGTAGCGAGGCCGGATGCGGCCTAAAATGAACGATTTGTTGAGGTGGGCCAATCGGCGCATGACCTGGAAGAATTCGACCATGCGATCGGCGTCCTCCGGCCACCCCACCATGACGGTATTGCTTTCGATCGAAGCCATGCCGTTGGCTTGAGAGACACTGACGATCCCGTCGACGATTTCCGGAACGACATCCACTTCCGAAAAAACGACGAGCCGTTCCTGGTCCAGAACGCGCTGCATCTCCTGCTGCATTTTTCGGAGGTCCCGTTTTTCGTTTAACAGGTCGCCCACCAGGAGTTGGCAAGCCGTCACCAGACCGCGCCCTTGGCTGAACCAGAACCCGAACCGGACCAGATCGAGACTTTTTTCCAAGTCCGGGGCGAAGACCAACAGATGGGGGCGCCAATTGCGGGAACTCATCGGGCGGTCGGCCAGCTTGATCAAGGCCTTGCGCACGACGCTTTCATAGAGCCCGCGCCGGGCGTCTCCCCACTGGGCTTCCCGTTCCCGCCGGGAAATCACCAGCCAGATCGCCATCTCGACGACAATGGCCACGGCGGCGGCGCCGGGGTTGATCAGAAACATGGCGAAGATGCATCCGAAGGCCCCGAAAAGGCAGATCGGCCACGGGACACGAATTTTCGGCCGCCAGGACGGATCCCCGCTGAGCGCCTCGAAAGCCGCGACCAGGTTGATGATGCCGTACACGGTCAGGAAAAACATCGAAACCACCGGCGCGACGGCGTTGAGGCGGCCCAGGAGCACGCCGCCCAGCGCGATGACGATGGTCAGCAGAAACCCGGGGAGCAGTTCACGCCAATCGCCGGTTTTGCGGCCCAGCACCCTGGGGGCGACCCGATCCCTGGCCAAGGCTTGGAGGGTACGGGGGGCGGTGAGCATGGAACTGACCGCCGAGGAGAAAATGGCGCCGAGCAATCCGGGAAGAACGAGCCATTTTCCGTAGACGGCGATTTGCGTCCATGCCAGGGGGTCGGTCCGAAGGACCTCGGGCGACGCGCCCATGGCCAGTAGAAACGGGACCGACAGATAGATGATGAATCCGGTGATGACGGCGGTGATGGAGCCGACCGGGATGGCTTTGCCCGGGTCCCGCAAATCGCCCGAGAGGCCCAGCCCCGCCATGACTCCGGTGACGGCCGGAAAAAACACCGCGAACCCGACCCAGAAGGAAACCTCACCCGACACCGGGATCGTTGTAAAAACGGAACCGGTAAATCCGGACGCGGCGCCGATGATCAAGGCCGCCAACGAAATGCCGATGAGCATCATCAGGGGAAGCTGGATTTTCAAGGCCAGGTTCGCGCCCAGAAACGCCAGTACGGACACGACGATGACGATCAGCAACGCCGACGTCTGCAAAGGAACGTCGGGCGCGACGAATTGAAGGGCTTCGGCCATGCCGAAGGCATACAAAGTCACCGAGAACGCCTGCGAAAGGAACAGGGGGAGCCCGACCGCGCCCCCGATCTCAAGGCCCAGGCTTCGGGAGATGATGTAGTACGCCCCCCCGACCCCGACACGCACGTTCGTGGCGACCGCCGAGAACGATAAGGTCGTTATGATCGTGATGGAGTTGGCGACGATCACGATCAAAACCGTTCGCTCAAGGCCCAAATGCCCGACGAGCCAGCCGAAACGCAGGTACATGATCACGCCGAGAATCGTCAAAATGGTCGGCGTGTACACACCAAGAAACGAGCCGAGTTTTCGTGCGTCGGGATTGGCGGGCCCGGCTTGCGGAATCGAATCGGCGATTTCCGGCGACGATGTCATAGGTCTCCGTGGCGATGTCATTGTGGTCGATGGAAGCAAACTACTTTATCCGCGCGACAGGCGAAAAACCAGATTCGGCCTTGCGACTCCGACGCACGAAGGACAGTGGTCACACGCACTTTCCGGCCCAATCGCCCTTGCTCGAAAGCGGCACTGACTTTCTTCGCCCAAACGGACGATTCCGTGTATAATGTCCTGAATTTTGGTGACAATTTCACCGCCCGGTTAAGATGAATTGGGAGTCTCCCGAGAAGGGCATGGGGTCGGGAGCGCTTCGAGGCCGGTCCGATAGGGCCGAGGCAATGGCCGGGCACGGAGCAACGCCATGGCGAAGAAACCCCGCGACGCCGGTCGGGACCGGGCCCGGAACGGTTCGGCCCCGGCGCATGTGGAGGAAGTGGCCATCGACCTGATGGCCGGCGGCGAGCAGCGCAGCCGCATCGTCGTCTTCTCGGACATCGAGATGGGCGGCGGCGGCCCGGCCGACGACTTCCCCCACACGCCCTTCCTGGGCGAATTGATGACCGCCTACCTGGACGGACCCGACGCGGATCTGCCCGTCGATTTCGTCTTCAACGGCGACACCTTCGACTTCCTCAAGGTCTCCTACCAAGGCGCCTTTCCCAAGCACATCTCCGCGGAAGTCGCGCTGGGCAAGGTGGAGAGCGTCGCGGCGGCGCATCCCAAATTCTTCGAGGCGGTGCGGGCGGTCGTCGAGCATCCGTCGGGCAACAAGCGCGTTTTTTTCGTGGTCGGCAATCACGATTTCGAACTGCTCTTTCCCGAGGTGCAGCAACGCCTGCGGGAGCATTGCGGCGGGTCCGAGCACGTGATCTTCCCCGGTTTCGACCTGATGCTCGGCTCGGTCTATCTGGCCCACGGCTGCCAGGTTGACCCGGTCTATCGCATGGACGTCAACCGCCTGTTCGTCGAGCACAACGGCGAAAAGATCCTCAATATCCCCTGGGCGGCGGTGACGATTCTGGACGTCGCCATGCCGTTGCAGGATCTGCTCTACCACCACGACCGGCTGCGTCCCAAGGCGAAGGCTTTGGAACTGCTTCCCGAGTTTCGCGAGGTGATGAGCGCCAAGCTGTGGAACTACTGGCAGAAGGTCTACTGGAAGGATTTTCGCGCCAAGGATCCGGTCCACAAGATCTCCTGGTCCATGGTTCGGGAGGCGTTCCGCCGCTCCAAGACCGCCGACGCCGACCTGGAACTGGCCGACGACTGGACCGACGAGTTGCTGGATCACGACGAGGTGCAGGCTATCGTCGTGGGGCATCTGCATCGCAATACCTGGGTTGAGTACGAAGGCAAGAAGGTCATCCAGCTCGGCTGCTTCCGGGACGAATATTGGATCCGGGACGAGGGGAGGGTTCTGGAGCCGCGTCTGAAGCCTTATTTGGAATTCGACCTGCGCGGCGGGCGCTTGATGCACGCCAAATTCCTCGAGGTCCAGGGCCCCGCCCGCAAGCCGGGAACCTACCCGGAATCCATCTTCGACGTGGTGCCCAAGCTGCGGGAAATGCTGGCCCGGATCAAACCGAACCCCCGCAGCGCCGTGGGCGACGACCTTTAGCCGAGTCGCCGAACGGTTGGCTTTTGCGAACGCATCCCCTGTGCTAGATTGGCCGCGCAATTCCGGCGGTAAAACTCCATGATCGCGCACTGTCCTTTATGTGAACGTCGCATGCTCGTCCCCGACGAGCGCATCCCCGAACCCAAGGGGCTCAAGGTCAAGTGCCCGTCGTGCGCCCATATCTTCCGGGTGCACAAACCCCAAAAGGTGAGCATTGCCGACCTGATGGCCGAGTCCGAGCCCCCCGCGCCGGGTGTCGGCCAGCCCGAGTTCATCGACGACGACGAAGACACGCCTCCCGAAACGCGCATGGCCGAAGAGACGGCGACGACCATCTCGGCGGATTCGGCCGAGGCGGCGTTTTTCGACGAAGAACCCCCGGCCAAGAAGCGCAAGGGCAAGAAGAAATCCAAAAAATCCAAGAAGAAAGCCGCGCCGGAACAGGCGACGCTTCCGGAGATGCTTCAGGACGAAGCGCCGTCCGAGGCGGACGAGCCGGCGGCGGAGGAATACAGCCTGGTGGCCGATCCGGAAACGGCGGCGATCATCGAGCAGTCGCGACAGGCGGTGCATTCGGTGGACGAGGCCGAGGAGGTCGCGCCGTCGGAGCCCGTCGCTGAACCGGACAAGCCCGTCAAGACAGCGGCGGACGACGATGCCTTCGAACCCAAGCGGTCGATCGCGCCGGAAAAGCCTCGGGCCGAGGAGCGGGCGCGGCCCGGCCGGGCCCTGACGGCGGTCACGACCATCTCCCACAGCGGAGAGATCGGGCCGGACGACGCCGCGCAAGGCGAGGCGGGCGAGGGGACGGAGGAGCCGGGCGGATTCGCGGCGGCGGTGTCGAAAATCTTCGGCGGACGCAAAGCCAAGCGGGAGGATCCGGACGACCTGTCCCTGGACGACCTGGGCGTGGGCTTCACGCCCCAGCGCATCGCGACGATCCTGGGCGTTTCGGCGCTGGTGGCGATGATCATCACGTTGATGATCGCCAACCTGAACAAGGACGCCGCGTCGATCCGCCAACCGGACGCCGCCAAGGGCGTGACGCCGCCGCCGCCCGTCGCCGAAAAAGCCGAGGCCGAGCCGACGCCGAATTCCGACATTCCCCTGCCCACGCCCCAGGCCGACAAAGTGACCGAGTCGACCCTGCTGCTGGCCAAGGGTCTGGCCGCCGAACGATTGGCGACCGGCGCGACGCGCAAGGAGGCGGGGGAGTATTACAATCAGGCCCTGGGCCTCGCCGCCGAGGACGCGGTGGATATCCGCGTGGCTCGGGCGCGCCTGGCGATGATGAAGATCAAGGACGCGATGCGCCTTAAGGACGCCAAGGCCGTCGAGGCCGGGTGCGCGGACGTGGCCGGGCTGTCGGAAGCGGTGCAGGCCACGCGCCACGGTCAGTTGGCCGCCGGGTGGTGCGCGTTGGCGCAAAATGACGCGGACGGGGCGTTGGCCAAGGCCCAGGCCGTGGCGGCGATCGGCACTGACGATGAGTTGGACGAGTCCGACCTGACCGAAACGCAGCGCGCCGAGTTGGAGCGCCAGTCGGCGGAAGGTTATATCCTGGAGGCGGCGGTCTACGAGGCCAAGAACGACAAGGCCCGGGAGATCGAAGCTCTCAAGGCGGCCGCGGCCAAGGACCGGCTGGCGACCGAGGCGTATTTGCATCTGGCGCGGATTTACGAAAAGGACAAGAAGTGGCGCGAGGCCTTCGAGGCGGCCAGCGCGGCGGTGTTGGCCAGCCCCAGCCATCCGGACGCCCGTTCGAGCCTGGACGCGGCCCAGGCCCAGATGGCCGGCGGCGTGGAAAAATACGTGGTCGGCGAGAGCGCCGAGTTGGGTTCGGACGCCGAGAAACGCGAGGCCTACGACAAGCACATGGAGCGGGCGGCGACGATGCGCCGGGGCGGCAACTATTACGGCGCCCTGGGCCAGCTCATGCAGGCCGACAAGCTCGTGCCCGGTCTTCCCGAGACGACGTGGCAGATGGGTTGGATCTATCTGGACCTCAAAAAGATCTATGCCGCCAACGACGCCTTCCTGAGCCTCAAGGCCATGGGCGACGCGCGGGCGTGGTACGGCCTGGGCGCCGCCGCCAAGGCCAAGGGGGATGCGGCCTCGGCCAAGTCCAATCTGGAAAAATTCCTGGAAGAGGCGCCCGACAGCCCCCTGGCCGAGGAAGTGCGCGGCGTCTTGAACAATCTTTCTGAATAGTTAGGATGCCTCAACGCCGGTGGCGCCGCCCGGGCCCATAAAAGGGGCGCCGCGCGCCGGTCCGTACGGAATCCCTCGGGATCGGATCGAGATTTAAGGAGAATCCATGGCCATCGACGAGAAGACGGTCCGTCACGTGGCGTCCCTCGCCCGTCTGGACCTTCACGGCGTGGACGTGACGAAATTGACCGGACAGATGAGCGCCATCCTGGAGCATGTCGAACAGCTCAAGGAGGTGGACGTGACCGGCATCCCGGCCACGGCCCATGCCCAGAATCGCCGCCTGCGCCTTCGCGAAGACGAACCGATGCAGGTCATCACCCGCGAGGAAGCGCTCGCCGGGGCGCCCAAGCGCCAGGGCAACTTCATCGTCGTGCCCCGCACGGTGGAAGGCGGGGGATCGTCGTGAGCTTGTCGCCTTCAGAACTGCATGAAATGACGCTCGCCTCGGCGAAGAAGGCCCTGGCGGCCGGGGACGTTTCCAGCCGCGAGTTGGTGGAGGCCCATCTGTCGCGCATCGACGCGATGGACGGCGAGTTGAACGCCTTCATCACCCGCACCGCCGACCAGGCCCTCGACGCGGCCAAGACGGCCGACGAAACCCGCGCCAAGGGCGGCGACCTGCCGCCGCTGCTGGGCTTGCCCGTGGGGCTCAAGGACCTGCTGTGCGCCAAGGGCGTGAAGACCACGGCCGGCAGCCGCATGCTGGAAAACTTCGTCGCGCCTTACACGGCGACGTGCGTTCGCAAGCTGGTGGACGAGGCGGGGGCGATCAGCCTGGGCAAGCTGAACCTGGACGAATTCGCCATGGGTTCGTCGGGCGAGAACAGCTTTTTCGGCGCCACGAAAAACCCCCACGCCCCCGACCGTGTGCCGGGCGGGTCGTCGTCGGGCAGCGCGGCGGCGGTGGCCTCGGACATGGTGCTCGCGGCGCTGGGAACCGACACGGGCGGGTCCATCCGTCAGCCCGCGTCCCATTGCGGCGTCGTGGGACTCAAGCCGACATACGGCCGCGTCTCGCGCTACGGCGTGGTGGCCTTCGCCAGCAGCCTGGACCAGGTCGGCCCGGTGACGAAGACCGTGGAAGACGCGGCGCTGATGCTCAACGCCATCTGCGGCGTGGACCCCTTCGACGCCACCAGCCTTTCCGAGACCGTCCCCGACTTCACGCAGTCCCTGGGCCGGGACATCAAGGGCCTGCGCATCGGCGTGCCGACGGAGTATTTCGTCGAGGGCATCGATCCGGGCGTGAAGCGCGCGGTCGAGGCGGCCATCGCCAAGGCCAAGGACGCGGGCGCCGAGATTGTCGAAATCTCGCTGCCCCACACCAAGTACGCCGTCGGCACCTATTACATCATCGCCCCGGCGGAGGCGTCGTCGAATCTGGCGCGCTATGACGGCGTGCGCTACGGCCACCGGGCCGAGGGCGCGTCTGAGCTGGTGGAGATGTACACCCGTTCGCGCACCGAAGGCTTCGGCGAGGAAGTGCGTCGGCGCATTATGATCGGCGTGTTTGCCCTGTCGTCGGGCTACTACGACGCCTACTACGGCCGGGCCTGCCAGGTGCGCACGCTCATCCGCCGGGACTTCGAGACGGCCTTCGAGAATGTGGACGTGATCGCCGCGCCGGTCTCGCCCGAGCCGGCCTTCAAAATCGGCGAGCGCGTCGACGATCCGCTGAAAAACTACCTGTCGGACATCCTGACGATCCCGCTGAATCTGGCGGGGCTGCCGGGCATGTCCATTCCCTGCGGGGCCGACGACCAGGGCCTGCCCGTGGGACTGCATCTGATTGGTAAGCCGTTGGACGAGGCCACGCTGATCCGGGTGGGCGACTGCCTGGAAAAGGTGTTGCCGCCCCGGCCGACGGTGAAGGGGGCGTAGAAATGGCACAAGCCGCCCAAGCGCAAGACGCGACGCAAAAAGCCTACGACACGGTCATCGGCCTGGAGGTCCACGTCCAGCTCATGACCAAAACCAAGGCGTTTTCCGCCTGCGCCACCAGTTTCGGCGCCGAGGAGAACGAGTTCATCTGCCCGGTGAGCTTCGGCCTGCCCGGCTCGTTGCCCGTGCTCAACAAGCGGGTGGTGGAGATGGCGATCCTCCTGGGCAAAGCCACCGGATGCACCATCAACCACGAGTCCGTCCTGGCGCGCAAAAACTACTTCTATCCCGACCTGCCCAAGGGCTATCAGATCAGCCAGTACGACAAGCCGATCTGCGAGCACGGCACGCTGCCGATTCTGCTGGACGGCGAGGTCAAGAATATCGGCATCACCCGTATCCACATCGAGGAGGACGCCGGCAAGTCCATGCACGGCGGCGGCGGGTCGCTGATCGACTTCAACCGAGCGGGCACGCCGCTTTTGGAGATCGTCTCCGAGCCGGTCATCCGTAGTGCCGACGAGGCCACGGCGTATTTGAAGGTCATGCGCCAACTGGTACGCACTCTGGGCGTCTCCGACGGAAATATGGAAGAGGGATCGTTTCGCTGCGACGCGAACGTCTCGGTTCGCCCGACTCAAAACGACCCCTTCGGCACGCGCACGGAATTGAAAAACATCAACTCCTTTCGTTTCATCTCGCGGGCCATCGAATACGAGGCGGACCGCCAATGGGACGCCCTCCAACACGGCGAGAAGATCGTGCAGGAGACGCGCCTCTACGACGCCGAGAAGGGCCGCACCTACTCCATGCGCAGCAAGGAAGAGGCCCACGACTATCGCTACTTCCCCGACCCGGACCTGCTGCCTCTGGTCATCGACGACGCGATGATCAAGGACGTCACGGCCGACATGCCCGAACTGCCTTGGCAGCGTCGGGAGCGCTTCGAGAGCGCCTTCGGCCTGTCCACCTACGACGCCGAAGTCCTCACCGCGGACGACACCTTGGCCGCCTACTACGAGGCGGTCGTCACCGACGGCATCGACGCGAAAACCGTGGCCAACTGGGTCACGTCGGAACTGCTGGGCGCCCTCAACCAACGCGGTTGGGATATGTCGCAAAACCCCATCGGGGCCGATCGCCTGCAAGGCCTGCTCAAACTGCTGGCCGCCGACAAGATCACCGGCAAGATCGCCAAGGAAGTCTTCGCCAAGATGTTCGAGACCGACGACGCGCCGGACAAGATCGTCGCGTCCATGGGCGTCGAGCAGATCAACGACGAAGGCGCGGTGGAGGCCATCGTGGCCCAGGTGATCGCCGAAAACCCGGGCCAGGTGGAGCAGTTCAAGGGCGGCAAGGACAAGCTGTTCGGCTTCTTCGTCGGCCAGGTCATGAAAGTCTCCCGAGGGCAGGCCAATCCCCAGCTCACGCAGGAGATCCTGCGCAGGAAGCTCGCCGAGTAATTGCCGAATGGTTGCCGCAGGGTTGCCGAATACTTCCAGCGCCGGGTTCGCCCGGCGTTGGAATTTCTCCCTGAATTTCTCCCTGAATTCAGTAAGTTGAGCGAAGTTCGCCCGCGCCCTTGGACCGTGGCGTCGATTTTTCGTAAAATATCCAAATCGTGACATTTCGCCGCCTTATCGCGGCCCGTGGCCGGAGGAAATCATTTTGCGCGGTGCGGGAAAATCCCTTGCGGAAAATCGGCGGAAGCTCTAGTACACGCGCCACGTCGTCGTCACGACGGCGGGTTGGGTGCTTCAAGGACGGAGTTCGATGACTTCGATCATGATGGAAGTGCTGGGCGGTCTGATCGCCGTGCTGGTGGTGCTGGGCGTTATCGAGGCATGGCGCATTCGTTACCACCTGCGTCGCATCCCCATCCGCGTCCACGTCAACGGCACCCGAGGCAAGTCCTCGGTCACGCGCCTGATCGCCGCCGGCCTGCGGGAGGGCGGTTTCCGCACATGCGCCAAGACCACCGGCACGCTGCCTCGCATGATCATGCCCGACGGCTGGGAAGTGCCCGTCTATCGTCCCGCCAAGGCGAATATCATCGAGCAGCGGCGCATCATTTCGGTGGCGGCGGCCAACGAGGCCAAGGTTCTGGTCATCGAATGCATGGCGTTGCAGCCCGAGTTGCAGTGGCTCACCGAGGATCGTTTCGTCAAGGCTACGCACGGTGTGATCACCAACGCCCGCGCCGATCATCTGGACGTGATGGGCCCCGGCGAGGAAGACGTGGCCTGGGCCCTGTGCGGAATGGTGCCCCGCCGAGGCAAGCTCTACACGGCGGAGGAAGACTGGCTCGACGTTTTCGGCAAGGTCTGCGACGACCGCAAAACCGAGCTGATTCCCGTCACCCCCGAGGAAAAGACCCAAATCACCGCGGCGGACACCTCCGGCTTCACCTACTGGGAGCATCCGGAGAACATCGCCCTGGCGCTCAAGGTCTGCCAGGAATTGGGCGTGGAGCGGCAGACGGCGCTGGAAGGCATGTGGAAGGCCCAGCCCGATCCGGGCGCCATGACCGAGCACGAGATCGCCTTCTTCGGTCGGGAACTGATGTTCGTCAACGGCTTCGCCGCCAACGACCCGGAATCCACCGAACGCATCTGGGACATGGCCCGGGAGCGATACGCGAGCCGCAGCCGCAAGATCCTTGTCTTCAACTGCCGTTCCGACCGTCCCGACCGCTCCAAGCAACTCGGCGAATCCTACGCCATGTGGGCGCCGGCGGACCGGGTGGTGCTCATGGGCACGGGCACGTACATCTTCGCCAAGTACGCGGTCAAGGGCGGTGTCAACTCGGAGCATTTCGTCTTCGCCGAGGACTATCCGGTCAATGAAATCTTCGAGTTGATCGTGGGCCTGATCGGCAAGTCGGGCCTGGTGATGGGCGTGGGCAACATCGGCGGTCCGGGCCTGGAACTGGTCAACTATTTCCGCAACCGGGAATCCCCCCGAGAGGTGGCGTGATGGGTCTGCTTCCCCTGTCCATCGGCATCGGCCTGGTGGTGAGCCTGATGTTCACCGAGCTGTTCGGTCTGGCGGCCGGCGGCATGGTCGTGCCCGGCTATATCGCGTTGCAACTGACCAATCCCATCGACGTGGTAATGACGTTGGGCCTGGGCTTCGTGACCTACGCCATCGTCCACTCGGCCTCCAGCTTCATGATCATCTACGGCCGTCGCCGCACGGTGCTGATGATCCTGGTGGGCTACCTGCTGGGCATGGTGCTGCGCAGCTACACGATTTCCATTCCGCTGGGTTATGAGTTCGAGGTCATCGGCTTCATCATCCCCGGCCTGATCGCCATCTGGCTGGATCGACAGGGCATCGTGGAGACCATCTGCTCGCTGCTGACCGCCTCGGCGGTCGTGCGCCTGGTCCTGATCATCACCGTCGGCACGGAGCTTTGGGTTCTATGAGAAAAGTCTATTGGCGACCCCACCGCGTCTCGCGCATGGAGCTGATCGTGATCGCCGTGATCGCGGTGGTCGGCGTGTTTTTGTGCGAGCGCATTCGGGTGCGTGAGCAGCAGCCGATGTACGAGGAAAAGATCCGCGCCGCCCACATCGCCCGGGACGCCTTCAACGCCATCAAGGCCGAACGCCTGCGCATCGGACCGGCCATCGACCCGGAGACCGATCCCCAGGAGTCGGGCATCATCGGCCTGCTCATGAGCCCCGTGACCACCAACACCGGCAGCCTGCCGGCCAAGCAGACGACCATCAATCCCAACTTCGCCGCCGTGATCGTCCATTTCCTGGAGCGCGCCGGCGTCAAGGAGGGCGACACCATCGGCATCGGCGTGTCCGGCTCGTTCCCGGCCATCAACGTCTGCGCCTATTCCGCCTGCGAGGCCCTGGGCGTCAAGCCCATCGTCATTGCCAGCGTCTCCGGATCCCAGTGGGGAGCCAACCTGCCGCGCCTGCTGTGGATCGACATGGAGCGATTGCTGTTCAAAAAAGAGATCATCCACCATCGGTCCATCGCCGGTTCCCGCGGCGGTGTGGAAGACCGGGCGCTGGGCCTGTCCCGCGAGGGCCGCGACCTGCTGGATCGGGCGATCAAGCGCAACGAGCTGATCGCCATCAAAGAGCCGACGTACCTGGACTCTCTGAACCGACGCATGCTGCTCTACGACGAGTACGCCGGAAACACGCCGATGAAGGCCTACATCAACATCGGCGGCGGCGCGATCTCAGTGGGCACGTCGTCGGGGAAGAAAGCCTTTCACGAAGGCCTGACGCGCACCGTCACCGCCAGCCAAGCGTCCATGGACTCGGTCATCGGCCGCATGGCCTTGCAGGGCATTCCGGTCATCCACATGGTCAATATCCGGCGCATCGCCGAGCGCTACGGCCTGCCCGTGCAGCCTATCGAGCCGCCGGCCATCGGCGAGGGTGACATCTACTATCGCGAGGCCTACCACCCGTACCTGCCTTACGGCGTGCTGGCCGTCGTCATCCTGACCATGTTCGCCTTCATTCGGTTGGACTGGGGCTTCCGCATCCTCAAATCCGGACGCTCCCAAGGCTCCAACCGACCCAGCCGCCCCGAACAAATGGTCTAAGCCGCGTAGTCGCGGCGGACTGGGAGATGCTTTGCATCTCTGACGCTGGCGCGGGGGTTGAAAGAGCCGTGGAGGGAAGTCGCTTCGCTCCAACCCAGGAAAAAAGCGTGTCATCCCGAGCGTAGCGAGGGACCTCTCGTACGTTGTTCGAGGCGGCTTCTGCCTTTCAGAGCCGCGCACGGTCGTAAGCGGTCTGGTTCAATCCGGCTCGCCACACACATTGTGTCAAACCTTTGCCCCGAATCCCAACCCGGCTATGATGCTCCTTCCAATTCGGAGGACGAACTCATGACGCACGCTTGGCGCAAAGCCGCGATCGCCCTTTTGACGATGGTCTTGATTGTCGCCCTGGCCGCGCCGGCCATGGCCGCGAAGAAGAAAAGTCGCAAGAGCGACGACCCGATGAAGGGGCGCATCTCCATCGGCGGCACCGTCGGCGGCGGCGGAGGCACCGGCGAGACCCTCGCCTTTGTCGCCCAGCTCTCCCTGACCTACTGGTTCAACAAATACCTGTCCACCACCGTCGCCAGCGGCTACGGCCAATACGGCGCCGAATACATCGACTATCAAAACGAAGTCGAGGACACGACCGTCCGCTACATCCCGTCGGAAATCACCGCCACGCTCTATCCCCTGCCCGGCATGGACTACTCGCCCTATGTGGGCGGCGGCGTGGGCGCCGATTACATTTGGTACAACATGGAAGACTTCACCGGCCCCGGCGAGGACGAGTCCCAAGCCGGTACCGTCTACTCGGGCATCGCCCGCGCCGGTGTGTCCATCCGCCTGGGATCCAACGGCGTCGCCTCCGCCGGTATCCGCTACACGCAGCCCGTCTCCACCAGCGGCGATATCGACCTGGAAGACGACGACCAAGGCTACATCAGCTTCGAAGGCGGCTTCGGATTCTTCTTCTAGCCGCGTAGTCGCGGCGGACTGGGAGATGCTTTGCATCTCTGACGCCGGCGCGCGGGTTACATGGGCCGTGGAGGGAAGTCGCTTCGCTCCGAGCGGATATGGAATCGCGACCTCGCCCAATCAGAGCCCCGAACGGTAGTGAGGGGTCTAGCCCGAGCGGCGAAAACGATGGGTGCCACACTTTCGCGAGAACATCGTTCGAGAGAAGGTGTGCATGCGATGTCCGAGCCGCGCGATGTAGCGAACAGGTGACGCTTGCGTGTGCGACCTTGAAAGGCGATAGGTTCACACCTTTTCTCCGACTTCGTCGTCGCAAAAGTGTGGCACCCGGCGCTGGGCCGACCTTCGACTACACCACCGGTTTGAAGTACAGCACCGACAGCGGCGGGAGCGTGAGGCGTAGGGTGTGCGGCCGGCCGTGGGTGCCCCATTCCTCGGCCAGGGCGAAGCCGTTGTTGCCCATGTTCGAACCGCCGTACATGGACGCGTCGCTGTTTTTGATCTCCAGCCACGTCCCGCCGAACGGCACGCCGACGCGATAGTCGTATCGGGGGATCGGCGTGAAATTGCAGACACACACGATCGGCTTGGCGCCCGGCGACTTGGGCCAGCGGATGAAGCTGATGACGCTGTTGGGCGCGTCGTCGCAGTCGATCCACTCGAATCCGTAGTGGTCGAAGTCCTGCTCGTAAAACGCCGGTTCGTCGCGCAGCAATTGATTGAGTTCCCGCACCCATTCCTGCAGCCCGCGTTGGAAGGGCCATTCGAGCAGATACCAGTCCAGCGACTTATCGTGATTCCATTCGTCGCCCTGGCCGAACTCGCAGCCCATGAACAACAGTTTTTTGCCTTGGTAGGCGTACATATAGCCGTACAGCAGGCGCAGATTCGCGAACTTCTGCCAGCCGTCGCCGGGCATTTTTGAGAGCATCGAACCCTTCATATGCACCACTTCGTCATGGGAGAAGGGCAGGATGAAGTTCTCGGTGTGGGCGTACATCATGCCGAAGGTGAGCTGGTTGTGGTGATAGCTGCGATGCACCGGATCGTGCTTCATGTACGCAAGCGTGTCGTTCATCCAGCCCATATTCCACTTCAGGCCGAAACCCAGGCCCCCCACGTACGTGGGGCGCGAGACCATCGGCCAGGACGTCGACTCTTCGGCGAAGGTCAACGTGTCCGGGTAGTCCTCGTACACCGCGGCGTTGAATTTCTTGATGAATTCGATGGCGTCGATGTTCTCCCGGCCGCCGTAGCGGTTGGGGATCCAGTCGCCCTGCTCGCGGGAGTAGTCCAGGTAGATCATCGAGGCGACCGCGTCCACGCGCAGGCCGTCGATGTGGTACTTGTCCAGCCAGAACAGGGCGCTGGCCAGCAGGAAGCTCTGCACCTCGTTGCGGCCGTAGTTGAAGATCAGGGTGCCCCAGTCCCGATGTTCGCCCTGGCGCGGGTCCGCGTGCTCGTAGAGGTGCGTGCCGTCAAAGTAGGCCAGCCCGTGCTGATCCCGGGGAAAGTGCGCCGGCACCCAGTCCAGAACCACGCCGATTCCCGCCTGATGCAGCGCATCGACCAGGAACATGAAGTCCTGGGGCGTGCCGAAGCGGCTGGTGGCCGCGAAGTAGCCGATCGTCTGGTAGCCCCACGACATATCCAGGGGATGTTCGGTGACGGGCAGGAATTCGACGTGCGTGAAACCCATGTCCTTGACGTAGGCGGGAAGCTGCTCGGCCAATTCCCGATAGGTCAGCCACTCGTTGGAGCCCGCCCGGCGCCGCCACGACCCCAGATGCACCTCATAGACCGAAATCGGCGCGTCGAGGCTGTTGTGGTCTTTGCGTTCGGCCATCCATTGGTCGTCCTGCCAGTCGTAGCCGGACAGATCCCACGCCACCGACGCGGTCTTGGGACGCATCTCAAAGGCGAAGGAGAAGGGATCGGCCTTTTCGACCGAGTAGCCATGGTAGCGCGATTCGATGAAATACTTGTAGGGAGCGCCCAGGGGGATGTCCGGAATGAAGATCTCCCAGACCCCGGACGAATCCACCGCGTGCATCACGTGGCTGTGGATTTGCCAGCCGTTGAAGTCGCCGATGACCGAGACGCCTTCGGCGTTGGGAGCCCAGACGGAGAAGCTCACCCCCGCCTTGCCGTCGATCTCGCAGAAATGAGCGCCGAATTTTTCGTAGGCTTTTCGGTAATTGCCTTCAGCGAACAGATGCAGGTCAAAGTCGGTCAGAAGTCCCTTTCGTCGTTTGAAAGGGACGGTGTTGTCCACCTTGGTGTCCGGGGATTTTTCCGGGGAGGATTTTCGCATGCCCCACCTCGCAATCGTCGAGAATTCACCGGCCGAGGCCCTCGACCGTGCAAATTCACGCTAACCCAAGGCCTATCCGGCGCGCAAGGCGGCACCTCACAACGACGGGGGTAAGGCCCGACGGGGGCGGGGAATATCCCGGCGACGACGCGACAAATCGTCATCGCGCCGACGTCGCGGACTTTTAGGATTCTTCGACGAGGGCCATCACTTGGTCGGCTTCGACCTGATCGCCTTCCTTGACGAGGATCTTGGTGATCGTCCCGTCGCAGGGGGCTTCCACGGGGATTTCCATCTTCATGGACTCCAGGATCAGGATTTCGTCGCCTTCCTCCACCTCGTCGCCCACGTTCATCACGATCTTCCAGACGTTGCCGGTGACTTCGCTTTTCGCTTCCTGTTCGGCCATGATTCCCTCGTGTTTCGTAATCGGTTTCGATTGCCGGTGATGACAGAGCCCCGACCGTCAGGGAGGGGTCCCGAACCTTCGATCATCTCCACGCTTTGGACCGCTTACTGACCAGCTTTCGCCAAGGCTACGGCCTGGCAAGCTGTGCGCGGCTTGGACGGACAGTGTCACGTCTCATGTCGTCACGTCTCATGTCGTCACGTCCCATGTCTCTTTTACGATCCGCGTTGATCCAATCCCAACACCTTGCGGGCTTCCTCGCCTTGGACGACCTTGCGGCCGATGTCGTGGACCATGCGGGCGGCCTTGCCCACCAGATCGCCGTTGCTGGAGGCCATCACGCCCGGCTCGGTGTAGAGGTGGTCCTCCAGGCCGCAGCGGATATTGCCGCCCAGGGACAGGGCCCCGGCCAGCAGGCGCCATTGCTCGTGGCTGATGCCGATGACCTCCCACACCGAACCCGCGGGCGTCAGGCGCGCCATATTCGCCAGGCTCTCGATGGACGTATCCACGCCGCCGATCACGCCCATGATGAACGAAAACTGGTAGGGCGGCTTGAGCAGGCCCTGGTCGATGAGCGGGTAGATCGTGCTGATGTGCCCGGTGTCGAAGCACTCCATCTCGGGCTGCACGCCGTTGGCGTTCATCTGCTCGATCAGGAAGCTGATTTCCGAAATCGGGTTGAGGAACTGGAATTCGAAGACGAATTCCTTGCGTTTGGGGGAGTACTTCGCGTAGTTCATCGTCCCCATGTTGAGGGCGGCGATTTCCGGTTTGCAGTGGATGACCGGGGCGATCTTCTCTTCCTTGGTGATGGTGATCGCGCCGGTGGAGAAATTCAGGATGATCTCGGGGGCGGCTTCCTTGATCGCCTTGGCGATGGCTGCGTATCGTTCCGGTTCGTAGCTGGGGGAGCCGTCGTCGTTGCGGGCGTGGATATGCACCACCGCCGCCCCGGCGTCGTAGGCCCGCTTGGCTTCCGCGGCGTATTCCTCGACCGTGTAGGGGATGGCGGGGCATTGATTGCGATTGGCGATCACGCCGCTCATGGCGCAGGTGATGACCACTTCGTCGCGAACAGACATGCAAAAGCTCCTTGATCGGGCTTGGATCGGTGATGAAAGAGCGGCCATTATAGGCACGAGGCGGGGTGTCACAAGACCTCCCGAACCTTGCCCGGACAAACGCGCGGCGAAACGCACGGCGCGGGAAATCCAAGAAATCGGGACGAGGAGACGGCCGACGATGGACCACGGCCGAAAACGACGGGTGGCGACGGTGCTTGCGGCGGCGGTCGTCGTGCTCGCGCTTGCGTGGCCGGCCCAGGCTCGGCGGGAGCTGGTCGACAAGCCCTGGCAGCCCTACGGCGAAGGCTTGCCCGACGATCTGGGCGACCAGGGCCGGGCGCTGGTGCGCGCGATACTCGATAAGGACGAGGATCGGGCCGTGGCCCTGGTGAAGGGCGGCGCGTCGGTAAATTTCGCCGACGGATTCGGACGCACCCCGCTGCACATCGCCGTCGACGCGGATCTTCCCCTCCTGACGCAGGTTCTCATCGATCACGGCGCGGACATCGAGGCCCCCGACATCGCGGGACTGCATCCGTTGCATTGGGCCGCGCTGCCGGGGTTGGAGGGCGCCGCCCGTGTCCTGTTGGATAACCGCGCCAAGGTCAACGCCACCGACAACGAAGACCTCACGCCCCTGATGCGCGCGACGTTTTTCGCCCACGCGCCGACGGTGCGGACGCTCATCGAGCGCGGCGCGGACGTGAATCGGCGCAGCAAGAAGGGGCGTAGCGCGCTCTATACCGCCGCTCAGTTCGGCTGCCCCGAGATCGCCAAGTTGCTTTTGGACGCGGGCGCGGACATCGAGATCCGCGACGAGTCCGGCGACACGCCGCTCCTTCGCGCGGTGCAGTGGGCTGGGGTGCGTTCGCGCTCGAACGTCACCATCGGCTACAGCAGCGGCGGCCAAAAATTGCCCAAGGGCCGACCCATGGGATGCAAAAAACATCAGGCGACCATCGACCTGCTGCTCAAACGCGGCGCCGATCCCAATGCGCAAAATGAAATCTACGAGACGCCGCTGCATTGGGCGATTGAGCGGGGCAACGTGGACGCGGCGCGGGCGTTGTTCGACGCCGGGGCCGAACCGGCGGATGCCCGATATCGCGAGGACGAGGCCGGGACGCCGCTGGTCAACCAGATGATTCCACCCCTGCACAAGGCGGCTTATCAGGGCAACGCCGAGATGATCCGGCTGCTTGTCGAGAAGGGCGAGAACCCAAACAGTGTCGACTACAACCGGGATACGGCGCTGCATTACGCGGCTCGGCGGGGGCATCTGGAGGCAGCCAAGGCCCTCGTGGAGGCCGGAGCGCGCGTTCGCAACACCCGCGTCGGCGGACGCACGCCCTTGGCCATCGCCCGCGCGCGCGGCGACAAGAAAATGATCGCTTATCTGGAAGAGCAGGGCGGCGGCGCCGACTGGGGCGCGATTTTCAGCATCGGCATCCGCGTCGTGATCCTGATTGCCGTCCTCGTCATCGCTCGCTGCTTATCCGGTGGGCCGTGGCGAGTGCCGAAACGCGAAGGCTAGTCACATTGCGACCGCGCCACCCCCGTATTGACCTCCGCCCCCCGAATCGCTAACGATGATGCATCCGCGTGACGGTTCGATGGCGATTCGGTTGGCCTGACATATCGGGCGCTCGCGCGGGACGTGCTCATTTGCCTTTAAACGACACATGAACGGGACACGAAGGAGGGCGCCCACCGCCATGCCGCGACGTGCAGCCATGGGACGTGCCGTAACCGCCTTGGCCGTGGTCGGTCTGGCGATGTTCATGGCGCCGTGGTCCGCGATGGCGCAAGACATCGCCCCGGCCGACGCTCCCGCTGACGCGGCCATGTCCGATGAAGAAGACGTCGCCCCGTTGCCCACCTTCGCTCCCGAAGTCACCGAATCCAACACCTTCGAACAAAAGATCTGCCCGCCCAAGGGCGCCCGCGCCGTGGACAAACCCGACGACGCCGGTGGCGTGATCTGGGTCGAGTTCCAGCCCTGTGCGACGGACAGCGACGCGGCCCCTGAGGTCTACCAGATCTATCGGGCCGAGATGGGCGTGGACGGACCGTCGACGTTCCTGCTGGTCGGAGAGATTCCCGCCGGGGTGGCGCCGGTCGAGGCGGTCAATCCCGCCACGCGCAAGCCGGAGCGGATCCTGCGTTGGGAGGATACGACCGTTTCCGACGCGATTGCGTATCTCTACCGTGTCGGCTCCAAGAAAGGCGGCGAGTTCGCCTATTCGTACATGTACGCCGCGGGCAAGCCGGTGGCGGACCTGGGGCCGATGCGTTCGGTGCGCCAGACGGTGACGGTGGCCGACCGGGACGTCGTTCGCGGCGACCTGACCGTGCCGGCCCCGGGAAATGTGAAGGCCGTCGACGCGCCCAATGACAAGGGCAACGCGATCATCGTCACCTGGGACGACGTGCCGGAACTGGCCCAGGATCCGACGCTCAGCTATGCGATTTTCCGCGCCGACAAGGCCGACGCGCCGTTTTCCTGGCTGGGCACGGTCGGTCCCGGCAAGACCGAATACATGGACAGCACGCTGGCCGACAAAACAGGCCAGGAGTTCGTTTATCTGGTCGCGGTGGCCAACCCGGATCGCACCAGCCTCGCCTACGGGCAGCCCACCGAGCCCGTCGCCGCCAAGACGCAGTATTTCAACACCGACTCCCTGAACTTCATCTTCTTCGCGGTCGTGCTTTCGTTTTTCATCATCTTCTTCATCGAGCGCCTCAAGCGGGGCAAAAAGCTGTTCGTCCGCAAGCTGGCGGGCTTGGAGGCGGTGGAGGAGGCCATCGGCCGCGCCACCGAGATGGGCAAGCCGGTGCTGTACGTGCCGGGCATCCTGGACATGGACGACGTGCAGACGGTGGCGTCCATGAACATCCTGGGGCGCATCGCCAAAAGCGTGGCCGAGTACGACACGACCCTCATGGTGCCCACGTCCAAGTCCCTGGTGATGACCACCGGGCGCGAGACCGTCAAGGAGGCGTTTCTCTCCGCCGGTCGGCCCGACGCCTACAACGACGACATCGTCACCTACCTGACCGACGAGCAGTTCGGCTACGTCGCCGGTGTGAACGGCATCATGGTCCGCGACAAACCGGCGACGTGCATCTATTTCGGTGCGTTCTTCGCCGAGTCGCTGATCCTGGCCGAGACGGGCAACTCCATCGGCGCCATTCAGATCGCCGGCACCGCCATGCCCAGCCAGTTGCCTTTCTTCATCGCCGCCTGCGACTACACCCTCATCGGCGAGGAACTGTTCGCCGCGTCGGCCTACCTGTCCGGCGATCCGATGCAGCTCGGCAGCCTCAAGGGGCAGGACATCGGCAAGCTGCTGGCCATGCTCGGCATCGTCTTCGGCAGCCTGTCGGCCACCTTCGCGGCCATCGCCGGCGGCGGATTCTTCCAGACGGTCACGTCCGCCTTCCAAGCGTTTTTCAAGGCGGCCGCGGGGTAGATCATGCTCATCCGACGCACCATCCCGTTGATGATTACTTTCCTGGTCGGCACGGCGCTGATCCTCTCCAAGCTTTCGCCGGTCACGGCCAGTCTGGGCGAGACGCTGTCGGTGTACTTCAACATCGTCGCCGTCTTCGCCTTTATCCTGGGCGGCGGCAACCTGGTGAAAATCCACCTGGTCAAGCTCTCCAAAAAGGCGCCGGGCTGGGGCTACTCGGTCGTGTGCCTGGCGGGATTTTTCGGGACGCTGATCGTCGGCTTGTTCAAGACCGCCAACCCGGACGGCATGACCGGCGATCCGGTGGCGGCGGGCAGCCATTTCAACCTGGTCTACGAACATTTCTTCCAGCCGCTGTCGGCGACCATGTTCGCCCTGCTGGCGTTCTATGTCGCCTCGGCCAGCTACCGCGCCTTCCGGGCCAAAAACGTGGAGGCGACGGTGCTGCTGATCGCCGCGTTCGTCATCCTGCTCGGACGCACCTTCGTGGGCACGGTGCTTTCCTTCTGGACCGAGCCGGGGACCGGCTTCGGCATCCCCCAGATGGCCGAATGGATCATGAACTATCCCAATCTGGCGGGGCAGCGCGCGATCATGATCGGCATCGCGCTGGGCATCGTCTCCACCTCGCTCAAGATCATCCTGGGCATTGACCGCTCGTATCTGGGCTCGGATTAGGAGACGCGCGGTGAGACTCTACGAACGCATCCGAGACATCGACCGGCGCATCATCTACCTGTTCATGGCGATCGCCGTGATTTTGCCCCTGATCTTCACGGTGCGTTTCCCCGAGTATCCGGCGCCCATGGTGCAAAAAACCTTCGACGCCATCGACAAGCTCGAACCCGGCAGCCGGGTGCTCATCAGCTTCGACTACGACCCGGGTTCCGAGCCCGAGTTGCAGCCCATGGCCACCGCCTGGCTTCGCCACTGCGTGGAAAAGCGCCACAAGGTCGTCATCGTCGCTCTCTGGCCCCTGGGCCAGCAGATGGCCGCCAATACGATCAACGAGGTCAAGGCCAACCTGGAGGCGCAGGACTCGAAATTGCGTTTTCAGGATGGCCTGGACTATGTGAACCTGGGGTACAAAACGGGCAACTACGGCGTCATCAACGTCGCCCTCACCGACCTGCTCCGCCAGTTCCCCGCGGACGTGAAGAATGTCCCGAGTGTGACGATCCCCGTCCTCAAGGGCATCAAGTCCCTCAAGGATTTCGACCTGCTGGTCAGCGTGTCGGCGGGTTTGCCGGGCCTCAAGGAATGGATTCAGTTCGGATCGGACCCGGCGGGCGTGCCGATCATCGGCGGCAATACGGCGGTGCAGGCGCCCCTGATGTATCCCTACTATCCCAAGCAGCTCTCCGGCCTGCTGGGCGGGCTCAAGGCCGCGGCGGAATACGAAACCCTGCTGGGCAAAAAATATCCCCAGTACGCGGACGTGAAGCTCAATAAGGGACGCATCCGCATGGGGGCCCAGACGATCGCCCACATCGTCATCATGCTGTTCATCGTCATCGGAAATATCACGTATTTCATTGACCGCCGTCGCGGGGAGGCGCGTTAGATGCCGAAGATCAAGCCGCTGACGATTGTCGTGACGCTGGTGCTGGCCGGGCTGGTCGCGTTTCTGCTGATCCGCGCCGCGTCGGGCAAAATGGTCGCGCCCTGGCCGACCACCGAGACCACGTCGAGCGTGGAGCCGGTGACGAACCAGTTCGGCATGGTCATCGGCGAAAAGACCGTCACCGAGACGCACACCAGTTTCGCCGGATTCTGGATGTGGGTGGGCGCGGCGCTCACGCTGTGCATCATGTCGTTTTTGTATCGGGACAACCCGTTCTACCGCTTTGCCGAGCATTTGTTCGTCGGCGTGTCGGCGGCCTATTGGATGGTGTTGGGTTTCTGGGCCGTGCTGGTGCCCAACCTGTTCGGATCGCTGGCGCCGAAGACCGTGGAGGCCATGCTGCCGGGCATCATCCCCGACGCGGCGAATGCCTCCCCGCAATTCCACTACCTCATCGCGCTGGTGCTGGGGCTGTTGTTGTTGGCGCGTCTGTTTGAGGGCGTGGCGGTGTACTCGCGCTGGGCGCTGGCGTTCATCGTGGGCACGACGGCGGGGCTGTATTTCGTCAACTACCTCAAGAGCGATTTCATGAACCAGGTGGCCGCGACGATCATGCCCCTGGTTTCGGTGACAAACGGTGACTTCTCCCTGGCCGGCACCTTCGGCGCTCTGGTGATCTTCGTGGGCGTGATGTGCGGGCTGATCTACTTCTTCTTCTCCACCGAGCACTCGGGCGTCTTCGGCGTAGCTTCCCGCGTCGGCATCTGGATCCTCATGATCAGCTTCGGCGCCTCCTTCGGCTTCACCGTCATGGGCCGCATCGCCCTGCTCGTCGGCCGCATGGAATTCCTCTTCGGCGACTGGCTGAATTTGATTCCGAGTTAGGGCTGTCGTTGCGTTCTTTCTAGCTGATCGCGGGAAATAAATCAGAGCCCCGAGAATTACATCAGAGCCCCGAACGGTAGTGAGGGGTCAAACGCAAACGCCAACAGAAAACAATGCATACTACGCCACTTGCCTATTTCCTCACTTTTTCCTGCTACGGCGCACGTCTTCACGGACATGCCGAATTTTCCGTAGATCGAGAAAACAACGCTTATGGTCGACCGACGCTGGAATCAAATGCCAGACGTCGGTATTTCGAGAAAGGCTTGATGAAAGAATCGCCGTATATCCTGAACGAAAATGAACGAAGCGTCGTTTTGAATCGCATTATCGACACCTGCTCGTGGCGCGGATGGCATTTGTTCGCAGTTCATGTCCGGTCGAATCATGTGCACGTTGTCGTTCAGGCCGACACGTCGCCGGAACGGGCGATTGCCGCGTTCAAGGCCAATGCCACGCGAGGATTAAAGGAAATCGAAGATTCGTCCCGCCAAGGCAAACGGTGGGCGCACCATGGTAGCACACAGTACATCTGGAACCGCGATGGTTTGGACACGGCGATCAACTACGTCATCGACGAGCAGGGAAAAGCGATGGCGACGTACATCTCGCCGAGGCGATAATCGTTTGAGTTTGACCCCTCACTACCGTTCGGGGCTCTGATCGGGCAAGATTCTGATCGAGCAAGACAAAACTACGGCCTTGCCGGCACATAATCCCGCCGCGGATGCAGCGGGTGCGGCACGTTAACGCGGCGGTCGAAGACGGCGGCGAGGAATTCCAGCGTCGCGCGCCAGGCGCCGGCGTCGGCGGCTGCGTCGTAGGTCTTTTCAAACGACGCATCCCCCGCCAGCGTCTTGATGGAAAAATCCGCGTCCGCGCCGCCGAAATCCACGATGCGGTAGTCCACACCCGCCGCGCTCATTTCCGCTTTAAACGCGTCCACCTGGGCGTCGGGGACCGTTTCGTCCCTGGCGCCGCGCAGCACGAGGATTTTAGCCCGGATGTTTTTCGCGTCGTCCGGTGGGTTGGACGTGAGCGGCGAGTGAAACATCACCACCGCGTCCAGGTCCGCGCCGTCCCGCGCCAGCTCCAGCGCCGCCGTCCCGCCGAAGCCGATGCCGATTGCCGCAAGCTGTTCCGGGTCGGTGAGCGGATGCTTGGTCAGCTCGCCCAGCGCGGTCTTGAGGTTGCGTCGCAGGGGCGCGCGATTGGCGAGGAGGCGTTTGACGAGGCGGTCGGCGTCGGCGAGGTTCTTGGGGCGACCGGTCTGGCCGTAGAGATCGGGCACGAGGACAACGTAGCCCAACTCGGCCAACTGCCTCGCCCGCACCTTCTCGAAATCGCCGGGGCCCAGCCGCTGATGCACCAGCAGGATGCCGGGACGGATGTCATACGCCGCCTCGGGGGCGTAGGCGATGAACCCGCGGCAGACGCGGTAGCCGTCGTGATAGCTGATCGGCTTGATGATCGCCGCCGCGCGGGCATCCGTCGCCGAAATCAGCCATGCCAATCCGATCGCCGCCGCCGTCAGAATTTGTCGTGCGTTCCCCATTCCAACGTTCTAAACGCGCGGCCTGCGTTTCGCCAAGGAAAACCGAACGAGGGTGTCTTCTCTGTCAGCCAAGTCGTGCGTCGTCAGCGTTCGTCGTGGATGACGTAAGTATCGCGTCGGTCGAATCCCTCATGCTCGAAGCGATGCATCGCGACGCCGTGGGTGAACGCCCGAAATCCCCGCGCCCGTGTTGCCTGATAGGTCTCGACGCACGCCAGATTCACGCCCGCCGTCATCGTCTTCGCGCCTTTCTCGCCGCCCAGTCGCTCGCACGCCGCTAAAAGGCCGTCCACCTTGTCCGCCGATCGGGCCACCGCGAATTTGACATAAGCCGCCTGCGTCCCGCTTTCCGATCCGGGACCGGCATGCACCACCGCCATTGCCTCCGGTCCATCCTTGTCGACGAGCAGCAACGTCTCGCCCGCACCCTGAAGGCGCACCGCCTCGATCTCCCGATCCGCCACCAACCCGGCGAACGCGCCTTCGGTCAATGCGCGACACGCCGCGAAAAAATCGGCGCGATCCGTGTCGTCGGCCGTCTCGGAAAATCGCCGTGCTTCGGGAGCGTCGACCGACGCGTCGATCGGCTTGGTCATCAGCGACGTGAGCAGGCGCGGCCAAAAGTCGTACTTCTGATAGAGGGGGACGTGAGTCGGCGATTGGGAGAAGGTGTAGAGGGACGTCAGCGCGGGTTCCAGCGACTCCGCCTTTTTCAGGAAGACATCGAGCAGGCGTTGGGCCACGCCCTTGCCCCAATATTCCGGCTGCACGGAGATCGGACCCAGGCCGACGGTGGCGCCCCAGTGGCGGCCCTGGATCGTGCCGACCACGCCCTCTTCCGTTTCGGCGACGAACGCCAACTCGGGGTAGGCCGCGAATCGGTAACGCACCATCTGCCCGTCGCCGCCGAACTGCATCGGGTCGGGAAGGCCCAGGAAAGTGCCGAAGCCCCGGCGAAACGCCCGGTCCGCGGCGTCCACGTCTTCGATGGTCATGGGACGAACGATCAGCGACGGCGATGTCATCTCGCGACTCCCAAAACGGCGGAAGGATTTCCGCGAAGCGGGATTTTACGCGAGACGGCCTCGGGGGCGCTATCGAGGCGTGGGGATGTACCCGATGGCCGTGTCCTTGAGGCTGCCCAGGTAGAGGCGGTCGCCGACCTCTTCCACGCTGGTGACGACGCGGAAACCTTTGCCGGTGGGATCCTGAAGGTTGTGCGTGACCTTGCCGTTCACGTCCAACCCGAGAACGAAGCCGTAGTCGGCCGTATCGGGGCGCACAAAGTTCGGCAGCCGTGCGACGATCTTGCGCAGGAAGGGGTGGGGAAGCAGCGAATCGAGCAACGAATCGCGCGGCGAGGCGATCCCGACCCAGAAGGTGTCCTTGCCGTTGCAGGACACGCCGTCGGGGAAGCCGGGCAGGTTGTCGATGAAGATGTCGTGGGTGCCTTTTTTCTCGCCGGTCAGCCAGTAGCGGGTGATGCGATATTTCCACGTCTCGTTGACCAGCACGAACGACTCGTCCGGCGAGAGCGCGACACCGTTGGCGAAGTAGAGGTTATCGAGCAGCAGTACGGTCTCGCCCGTGTCCGGGTGATAGGCCAGGAGGCGGCCCAGGGGGCGATGCTCCAGGGCGTCGTCCTTGTAGATCTTCTGATGATATTTCCACGAGGCGTCGGAAAAATAGATCGTCCCGTCCGAGGCGATGTCCACGTCGTCGGTAAAGACGAAGGGTTTGCCCCCTTGCTCGGTGGTCAGGACGGTGATCTCGCCGTCGGGATTGATCGACAAAAGACCCTTGTAGGCGTCGCAGACGATCAGATTGCCGGCCGCGTCGAAATGCATCCCCAGCGGGCGGCCTTCGGTGTCGGCCAGATCGGTCATGGACGATCCGTCATGGGCCACCTTCACGATGCGCCCGTCCGCCAGCCCGCCGTAGACAAACCCGTCCGGCCCTTCGGCCACGTCCTCCGGACCCCGCATTTGGCCGTCGACCAGGCGCGTCGTCGCCGCGAGCTTGTCGTTGACCGCGTACGGCCCGGCCAGCTCGGGCGCCTCGGGGGGCGTCCAACTTTCCGGATCCATATGGATCGGCCAAAGCAACAGGTAGGCCACCAGCAGCAAAATCACAATCGCCAGGTGCGTGAAAACACCGGGCCGACGCACATCACTCATGAAAATACCCGCACGAAAATTGATGTGCGTCATTTTAGGGACCGCGCGCCCTTGCCGCAACGCTCCCGCGGACGCACAATGTTTATGGAGGAACGATGTTCGGCAGATCGACCATCGTCGGGATCTTGATCGCGGGTCTGGGTCTGGCCCTGTTGGCGGTGGGAAACACCGTGTGGGCACAGGAGAACCCCGCCGTCTCGGACTCCTCGGCAGTTCCCACCGAAACACCGGCCCAGTCCGGCTTCACCCGCTACGCCGTCACCGAGGACGATACCTTGGTCGGCGGCGCCCCGGCGATACTCATGGGCATGTCGCCCAGCCCGTTCACCTGGTCGTCCTATTACGGCTTTCTCGAATCCGAGGACGGGACGCATCGGGTCAACGTATTCGGCTCGATGCAGTCCTACGACTCCATGCATTCCGTCGCCGTCGGTTCGCCCACCGATTTGTTCATGAACGCCATCGAGTACCGCTACACCGGCATCCTGGGCGGCATCATTCGACCGGTCGGGTCGGTCTACGGCGGAATGCAGCGCGATTGGACGGCGGCGGGGCCGGGTTTCCAGGGCTATGACCCGACCTACAACGGCGTCATCGGAGCGGACGCGGGGGTGGAGATCGTCTTTCCGGTGGGGCGATACGCCATCGGAGCCGGCGCGCGCGTCGGATACACCTGGCAGAACGACGTGGACCGCGTGCTGGGGGTCGGCGAGCCCAATTACGGCCCCTACACCCCCAAGGGCATGGATCCCAACGGCATCGACGAGTGGATGACGCGGTTCTATCCGATTGTCGAGCGACGCCGATAGGCCCTAGGCAAGTCGGAAATCAATTCAAAAATTTCGTGGACGAAAAATAATTTTGAATTCTATTTGAATAATTTTCCGAAATGACCATTCGTCTGAAATAGACAGAAATTCGTAGAAAAATCCCAAGAATGCCTGCTAAAATTTTGAACACTTGGTGAAATTTGAGGGCCGACACAGCTCCGCGTTCGGGCTATCTTTGAGTGAATCCAGGGAGTTTCAGGCCGACTTTGAGTTAAGTTGCGAATTTTCAAGTTGAAAATTCGAGAAAGTGTTCAACGGGACCGGGTTTTGGCGCTCCCGAATGCCCAATCATCGGCTGCGGATGCGACGGATTTTTTGAATGATGTCAGGGATGATGGCTGACATGTGAATGTGATGTTTCTAACAGTAAAGTCCGCCGCAGGCTGGTAGGTGAAGAGGAAAGAAGAGTTTTTTGAATGACGGGCGCGCCGTTTTTTGGTGCGGAACCACCGGGCGAAAATGGTTGTCAGTCATTCAAAATCGACGAGCCGAAAGGCCGAGGGACGCCGAGCCGGGCGCGGGACGCGAGGGGGACAAATCCATGCTGGCCAAGAGTTTTGAATCGCCGACCTATGTCTTCGCCATTGACCGGGACGACATGATCCAGGACGTGGGCGAGAGCTGGGCGGATTTCGTGCGGTGCTTCTTCGCGTCGGACGAGTCGCCGGACCTGGTGGCCGGAACCTCCCTCTGGGATTACATGACGGAGCCGGCCGCGCGTCGCGCCTGCCACCGGGCGATCGAAAGAGCGCGGCAGCAGCGTTGCGCCTTGAGCATGGACTTCCACTGCGACGCGCCGGATATTTGCCGGCGAATGCGTGTCGAACTGGTCGCGGGATCGGACGGGGATGTCTATTTCGTGTCCCGCGCGTTCGACGACGAAGGCACGCAAGGCCTGCGCCGCCCGGACCAGTGCCGATGGCGCGAAGAGTTTCGCGACGACGCCCCCTGCGGCTGGTGTCACCTGGTTGTGCGGGAAATCGACGCCGACGCCGTCAACTAGCCTCAACCTGATTCCCTGAAACGACATTCGCCCGGAGCCGCACTGCCGGCCCACCCGGCCGTTGCAGCCGGGCTTCACATCACGGAAAAACTTTCGATCGATGATTAGTTGACGGTGCCGTCGGGATCGTCGTCGGAATCGTCGGTTGGTTCGTCCGCGTCGTCGAGGTCGTCGGATGTCATGGGATGGGCCGATTCGCCGTTCGAGCCGCTCTCGGCGTCGCCCTCATCGTCTTCATCCTCGTCGTCCTCGTCCTTGGCCTCAGGCAATCGGGAGACGGACACGACGCGGTCGTCGTTGGTCAGGTCGAACATGCGCACGCCCTGGGTATTGCGGCCCATGACGCGCATCTGGTCGACGCCCATGCGGATGATCTTGCCCTGCTCGGTGATCATCATGAGCTGCTCGACGTCGTCCACCTGCATGAAGCCGATGACGCCGCCGTTGCGGTCGGTGGTCTTGATCGTGATGATGCCCGACCCGCCCCGCGATTGGAGGCGGTAGTCCTCCATGTCGGTGCGCTTGCCGAAGCCCTTGTCGCAGACGGTGAGAATCGGATTGTCCGTCTCGGCCACGAAGGCGTCCACCACCTCGTCGTCGCCCTTGAGCGAGATGCCCTTCACGCCGCGCGCCGTGCGTCCCATGCCGCGCACGTCCGATTCGTGGAAGCGGATGGACATGCCGTCACGGGTGGCGATGAAGATCTCCTGATCGCCGTTGGACAGGCCGGCGTAGACCAGATCGTCGCCCTCCAGAATATCCAGCGCGATGATGCCCGCGGACCGGATGTTGGAGAACGCCATCAGATCCGTCTTTTTGATGATGCCCTTGCGGGTGATCATCACGACGTAGAGGCCTTCCTCGAACTCGCGCACGGGCAGGACGGTCACGACCTTCTCGTTGCTGGCCGACAGTTGCAGCAGGTTGACAATCGCCTTGCCCTTGGCGGTCCTCCCGGCTTGGGGGATCTGGTAGACCTTGAGCCAGTAGAGCTTGCCGTGGTCGGTGAAGACCAGGAAATAGTCGTGCGTCGAGGAGACGTAAAGCTGCTCGACGAAATCCTCGTCCTTGGTCTGCATGCCCATCACGCCCTTGCCGCCGCGTCGCTGGGCGCGATATTCGGTCAGGGGATTGCGTTTGATGTATCCCTGGTGGCTGATGGTGACGACCATGTCCTCTTCGGCGATCAGATCCTCGTCGGTGAACTCGCCCAGGTCGTCCACGATCTGCGTGCGCCGCGCGTCGGCGTAGCGCTCGCGCATCTGCTTGAACTCGTCGACGATGATCTCCATGAGCAGCACCGGATTTTCCAGCACCCGCGTCAGGTATTCGATGAGCTTTTGCAACTCGTCGTATTCGGCCTGGATCTTTTCCCGCTCAAGGCCGGTCAGGCGCGCCAGCCGCATGTCCAGAATCGCCTGGGATTGGCGGTCGGAGAGGGTGAACTCGGCCATCATCGACAGCTTGGCTTCTTCCTGCGTTCGGGAGCCGCGGATGATGGTGATGATGCGGTCGATGTTGTCCAGGGCGGTGATCAGGCCTTCCAGGATGTGGGCGCGGGCTTCGGCCTGGGCGCGTTCGAAGATGCACCGCTTGGTCACGACGTCCCGGCGGAAGTCGACGAACTCGGACAGGATTTCCTTGAGGGTCAAAACCTTGGGCTGGCCGTCGACCAGGGCCAGATTGATGACACCGAAGGTGGTCGAGCAGTTGGTCAGCTTGTAGAGCAGGTTCATGACCACCGACGAGACGGCGTCGCGCTTGAGCTCCACGACGACGCGCATGCCGTCCCGGTCCGACTCGTCGCGCAGGTCGGAAATGCCCTCGATGCGCTTTTCCCGGACGCGCTCGGCGATTTCCTCGAGCAGGCGGGCCTTGTTGACCTGATACGGGATCTCGGTGATGACGATGGTTTCCCGCTCGGTCTTGGGGTGCGTTTCGATCTCCATCTTGGCGCGCACGCGCACCCGGCCCCGGCCGGTGGTGTAGGCCTCGTAGATGCCCTGACGGCCGTAGATGAACCCGCCGGTGGGGAAGTCGGGCCCGGGGATGAACTTCATCAGGTCCAAAACCGTCAGATCCGGGTCGGCGCATAGGGCGATCAGGCCGTCGAGCAGTTCGCCCAAATTGTGCGGAGGCACCTTCGTCGCCATGCCGACCGCGATGCCCTCCGAGCCGTTCATCAGCAGCATCGGCACCTTGGTGGGCAGGGCGAGCGGTTCGAGTTCCTTTTCGTCGTAGTTGGGCTTCCAGTCGACCGTGTCCTTGTCGATGTCGCCCAGGACGTCCGCCGCGATGCGCGCCAGGCGGGCTTCGGTGTATCGCATGGCCGCCGGGCGGTCGCCGTCCACCGAGCCGAAGTTGCCCTGGCCGTCGACCAGGAGGTAGCGCATGGAGAAGGGCTGGGCCAGGCGGGCGAGGGCCTCGTAAATCGCCGCGTCGCCATGGGGATGCAGACGTCCCATCACGTCACCGACGATGCGGGAGGATTTGACGAACGGGCGGTTGTGGTGCAGCCCCGTGTTGAACATCGTGTACAAAATCCGCCGATGCACCGGTTTGAGGCCGTCGCGGACGTCCGGCAGGGCGCGTCCGACGATGACGCTCATCGCGTAGTCCAGGTAACTTGCGCGGATCTCGTCTTCGATATTCGTGCTGTAGTTCGTCAGGTCGTTCATGGTGCGAATTCGGCCGCCTTGCGGGGAGAAATTTGAAGGCCGTATGTTAGTTTTTTCCGCCGTTTCGGTCAATGAAACGCCAATCGGCGACCGTGGGTGAGATACTAGATATGGTGGATAGGGCTCCGGATATTATCCACATCTGGTAGGCGCTTGTGAAATTTTTTTCAAATGACGCAACAGGGCGAAATCACGCCGGAATCGGGGGGAATCGAGGGTCGGGCACGGCGGGAGGCGTCGATTTTCCTTGCGTTGGAGGGGGTGGGATTGCTAGTGTACGCCCATTGCTCACCACCGCTGTTTGACCGCGCGAAGCCAAAGGAATGGGAAATGCGTTTTTCTTCCCGCCGAGCGTCTCGCATTCGCCGCCGATTCGGGACCAATCCCGCGTCGCACAAACCGGCCCGCCGCCCCCGTCAGGGCTGCCCGCGCATCCAGACCGGTCCACTGACCGCCTCGCCCAAGGACAAAGTCGACCGGGACGACCACGACGACGACACCTCCGGGCACTAGGCGCCGCCGCGCCGACGAATTTTCGAAAAACTTGAACCGCCCTTGATGGCGATATCAGATGGCGATGTCATCCCGAACGTCGTGAGGGATCTCTCGCACGTTGTGGTGAAACGGCGGCGACCGATCAGAGCCGCGAACGGTAGTGAGCGGTTGGGTTGGACCAAGAATGGGCGATTGTCATCACCTACATCGCACTTGCAGAACCGGGACGGACCAACCCGCTCCCTGACGGTCGCGGCTCTGAAGGATTGAAAGCGTCGTCCGAGGCCGAACCCCGCGCTGCCGCGTGGGGCTCTGAATGGACCGGATGCTGAAAGGCTCGTATGTGGGATCAGCCGCCGGCGGCCGCGTCGCGGGGCGGCGGGTTCTGGGCCAGACCGATGCCGCGAGATCCGCCGGTGAGTTCGGCGAGCGGGTCGGTCTGGGCGAACGCCATGAGGAACAGGTCGAAGGTCACTTGGATGACCGACGGCGAGTATTCCGAATACCCCAGATACTCGGAGATGCCCCAGAGGTTCAGGTCGAAGTTCTGGTTGACGACCGGGTTCATCTCGATGATCGGCGCCTTGGTGAACGTGTTGTAGTCGTACGCCCCGGCGACACCCACCGACATCTCGTGCAGGATCGGGTCGCCCACCAGATTGCCGCCGTAGTAGAGCAGCAGCACGTTGCGCCCGGCCTGATTGGTCATCAGGGCCGCCGGGCTGTTCACGCCGCCGATGTACGGATCCGGGTTGACCTCGTCCGCGCCTTCCCAGAACTGGGTGGGGCCCATGATGTAAAAGACGTTGTTCCCATCGTCCTTGGAGTTGTTGCCCAGGTGGTCGCGCTTGGTCCAATGGATACCGTCGGGGCTGTCGGCGTATCCGATCAGGCGCCCGGCGAACTGGCCGGTGCTGGTTTCGGTGACTTCGCCGCCCGAGTAGTACATGCGGAAAAGGTGGTTGTGATAGATCACGCTCGGCGCGCCGACGAAGCCGCGTTCCCACTTCTGGTCGGCGACCATCACCGGGCCGTCGTCCTTTTCCCAGGTCTCGCCGCCGTCATGGCTGATCGCCCGTCCGATGCCCGCGGCCACGCCGCCCGCGTACCACATCACCAGCGAGTTGTCCTCGCGTTGGAGAATCGTGGGCGCGCCGACGAACTCGCCTTCCCAGTCCTGCGTGGGGTAGAGAACGGGCAGGCCGTCGTATTCGATCTCGTAGTCGAACGCGTTGCGTCCCTTGGCGACCAGGATTTCGCTGTGCGTGGCGTAGTCCAAGCCGTCTTCCCGGGCCTCGACCACGCGCCGCTCGAAGTAGATCCAATGATGTCCCAGCGCCTTGATCAGGCACGGCTCCAGATACACCTCGCCCTCGGGCGCCAACAGGGCCAGCACGCCGTCGCCCAGGTCCAGCTTGGCCCACGGTTTGGTGCCCGACACGGGCCACGCGGTGGTGCCGCCGATGATGTCGCCCTGCGTTCCGCAGGCGATGTGGGTGGCGGCGGCGAAGGCGGTCACCAACGCGGTGATCGTCCAGATTGCGATCTTGGCGTAGGACTTGGCGCGCATCAGTTGAACCTCAGAATGAACGTCGCGCCGATGCTGTTGGCGTAGCCCCCGATCTTCACGTCGCCGAAGTCGTTGGTGGGGTCGTGCTTACGCATCGTGCGCTCTTCCATGTAATGGAATTGATTGAAGATATCCAACGTAATGGGCGCGGGGAACACCTCCGAGAAGTCGGCGAAGGTGAATCCCAGGCCGGCGCCGATGATGTGCGTGTCCGAGTCCAGCAGGTTGGACACGTCGGTCTGCTCGGCCACCGGGGTGGGCCGGAAGTTGTATCCGGCGCGGGTATGCAACTGGAATTTCGGATTGTCGATGGCTTTGTATTCCACGCCGGTCGCCACGCCCCAGACGTCATGCGTCTTGGGTTCGGGGATCAGCAGCGGCGGGTCCGAGGGCAGGACCTGGCCCAGGTCGCCGGTCAGGTTCGCCACGGAGAAGGCCACGTTCGATTTCATTTCCGAATACTTGTAGTGCGTCGCGTCCAGCGACCAGATGAAGCTGTCGTTGGGCTCGACGGCCATGGCCAGGTTGATCTGGCGCGGGGAGAAGTGCGTGGAGGAATTGACTTGCAGAATCTCCAGGCCTTCCTGGAAAACAATGATGCCGTTGTCCTTGAAGACCTTGAGGTTGCCCAGGTCGATGCGGTTGGGCAGCCCCAGGCTCTGCTCGCGCTTTTCCCGATAGGTCAGGCCGAAATGCAGCCATTCCAGCGGTTCGACGTACGTGCCGATCACGGGCGTCGCCTTGCTGGCCAAGCGGGTCACGAGGTTGCCGCGGGCGCCTTCGTCTTCGCTGAGCAGGAAGTCCACACCGCCCGTGTTGGACGACACGAAGCTGGACCCGAAACCGATCGACCAGATGTCCGGCACGATCTCGAACGCGCCGCCGGTGATGGTTGCCTGCATGTGGTTGATGTTGGTGTACCGCAGGAAAACCGGCGCGGTGCGTTGCGGCAGGTAGAAGCGCATGAAGTGGTCGTCGGGGGTGTAGACATTCACGCCGATGCGGAACTGGCGCGCCAGCAGCGTCTTGCCGATGACCACGCCCAGGGTGAAGCCCCGGTCCTGGTCGATGTCGGACTGCCGGTCGTTCATCTCCAGCGCGATGTCGCCGACCCGATAGCCGAACTCGAGTTGGAAGGTCGAGGCCTTGACGATCGTGGCCGGGTTGTAGTGCATCGCGGAGGCGTCGCCGCCCACGGCGCCGTAGGCCATGCCCATGCCGATGGACCGGGCGCCGGTGCCGAAGGTGTCGTAGGGCGTCGCCCACGCGGCGGCGGGGATCAGCAATGCAAAAAGGGTCAGGCCGGCCAGGAGGCGACGCATCAATGCACCTCCACCCGCGGCTTGTCCTTGTTGGAGTCAAGCTCGTAGTCGAACATGAAGGAGACGTTCACGCCGCCGGCGTAGATCCAGCCCCGGGAATCGATGTAGGGATAGCCGGGGTTGTCGTGGTCGACGCTGGTGTCTTTCCACATCTTGCGGGGCACCAGGTAATGCACCTGGCCGAAGGCCTGGATGGTGATCGGGCCGTCGAATTCGTAGCTGCCGATGCGGTACATATCGAAGCCGATGCCCGCCGAACCCACGTGGCGGTCGTTGTCCAGATAGTTCGTGACGCCCGATTGGGGCGGGACCGGCGAGGGGTCGTAGAAATAGCCGAGCTGCGTGTTGATGGCCCACAGATCGCTTTCGTGGACCCGACGCTCCACGCCGCCGCGCACGGTGAAGGTGTCGTGGAAGTTCGGCTCGTAGACGACGGAGTCGATGAAGACCACGTTGAGCAGCGGAATCGTGAAATCCACGTCCACGTACAGGTTCGGGTTGGGATACTTGCGCCACTCGTTGTAGGACGCGTCGACCTCGACGATGGTCTTTTCCCACTCGTAGCTTAAGCCCGCGGCCCACTGACGGGGGGTGTAGAGGCTGGTGGCGTTGAAGATCAGCTCGATGGGCGTGACGCCCAGGTAGGTGTTGAGCGGAATGCGATAGCGCATGAAGAACTCTTCGCGGAACACCAGGCCCAACCCGAAGCCGTCCAACGCCTGGAGGGCGTTGAATTCGCCGGGCTTGAAGAAAATGCCGTAGGTGGGCGCGAAGCTGGAGTAGACCTCCTGGCCCACGAGGGTCTGCACGTCGCCGTTGGCGTCGATGACGGCGTTGATCGATCCGTTGGTGTTGGAAAACAACTGGGCGCCGCCGCCGATGGCCAGGCCGTCGAAGATGCGCAGGGACGCGGTCGGCAAAATCGTCGCCTGACGGCCCGAGTTGCGCAGCAGCGCGAATTGGGGCACCTCGGGGTAGGGCACGTCCAGGGCCAGGAAGACGCCTTGGGGCAGGAACGCGGCGAATCCGATCGCCAGGCGGTCTTCCAACCAGCTTCCGAAGGGCAGGGGCAGCACCGCGCCCAGCACCACGCCCTCGGTGCTTTCCAGGGTCAGAGCGTCGTCGCCGTTGGTGGAAAGGTCGCTGCCGGTACGCATGAAACCGGCGCCCAAGGCCGGCTGGCCGAGCAGGATGCCGCCGGCGGGGTTGTAGTACGCCACGCCGAAGTCCTTGGACTGGGCCGAAGCGGCGCCGCCCAGCGCGATCCCGCGCGCATTGAAGCCGTAGCTGTAGAGAACGTCGGCCAAGGCCGGCGTCGCTCCCCACATCAGGCATCCCCAGGTCGCCATCGCGACCAAAATCCGAAAAAACACCCGCGACACGCGGCTCAACCCCGTGATATTCCATGGTCCGGCCATTTCGCACGATCCCGGACCGGTTTTTCATGCGTGAAAGGTTCCGCATCGTAGGGGCAAGCACGACGCAAGTCAACCAATGCCGGATCGGGAATTGTCGGGGAATCTCGCGCACAAAGGTCCGGTCAACCTCCGTTGACGCATCGGCGCCCCGCGTTGTCCGGATCGTCCCGCGAACCCCGAGCCCGGCCGCCTAGTCGGTGCCGTTGTCCTCGTGCTAAAGTCCCGGCGGGAAACACCGAAAAGTGAAGCGGGACGCTGTTTGCTTGGCTTGGACCTGCGATTTGCGATGAGATGTCCGGAAGGGCGTTGAGGGGCACAAATGAACGGATGGACCGATCGCCGCCGGACCATGGCCTGAAGGTGAGCTCTGCTTTGCGTGTTCTAGTTCTTGACGGCGAGCAACGCTCCGCGCTGGCGGTCACGCGGTCCCTGGGGCGCGCCGGCCATGAAGTCTTTGTGGGCGCCGCATCCGTCTCCTGCCTGGCCGGGGTGTCCAAACACGCCAAACGCACCCTCGTCCTGCCCGATCCGTCCGAGGACGCCACCGCTTTCGCCGGAGCCGTCGTCGAGGCGTGCGTCCGGTTCAATATCGAACTGCTGCAGCCGGTGACGGACGCCTCCTGCTTCGCCCTGGCCGACGCCGCCCTCCCCGCCCAAGTCAAATGCTTTCAGCCCGACGCCGAAACCATCCGCCGTGTGGCCGACAAAAACGCCATGACCGCCCTGGCCGCCGAGTTGGGCGTCGCCGTGCCCAAAAGCGTGCCGCTGGCCGACGCCCATGCGTCGTTGGACGCGCTGTCGTTTCCCGTCGCGCTCAAGCCCAAGCGGTCGCGGGTGGAGCAGGACGGCAAGTTGGTCAATCTGGCCGTGAAATTCGCGACCGATCCGGACGAGGCGTGGGCGTATCTCTCGGACTTGCCCGAGGGCGGATTTCCCGTGATGGCCCAGGAGGTGCTGCCCGGCGAGGGGGTAGGGTATTTCGCTCTTTGTCGCGACGGGGAGATCCTGGCCGAATTCGCCCACCATCGCTTGCGCGAATTGCCGCCGTCGGGCGGTGTCAGCGTGCTGTCCGAGTCCATTGCCCTGACCGACGACCTGCGCGACGCCGGGCGCCGACTGCTGGCGAAGGTGCGTTGGACGGGTCCGGCGATGGTGGAGTTCAAACGGGCGGCCGACGGCACCCCGACGCTCATGGAGATCAACGGCCGCTTCTGGGGCTCGTTGCAATTGGCGATCGACTCGGGGGTGGACTTTCCCGTGCTGGCCGCGAAGGCGGCGATGGGGGAGGCGTTCGAGGCGCCCCGATACCAAGCCGGGGTTCGGTTGTGGTCCATGCTCGGCGACCTGGAGGCATTCCTGGTCGTCGTCAAACGGGGCAAGGCCGCGCTGAATCCGGCCAGCAACTGCCGCAAGGCGTATTTCAGGAACTGGCTGCTGCGTCGCGGTCGGCCGGAGTTGCTGCGCCTGTCCGATCCCCGACCGTTTTTCAAGGATGCGTCGCGTATGTGGTCGAAGGCTGTCCGACTTTTCGTTAAGAAATCCAAGCGCCCCGTCACCCGCGGCGTGGTGCACGCCCACACGACGTTTTCCTATGACGGCACGCTCACGCCCGAGGCGTTGGCGGCCCATTTGGAGGAGCGGGGGCTGTCGTTCGTCGCGTTGGCCGAACACGTGGAGTCCATGGACGCCGACGCCATCGCCCGCCTGTGGCAGGTCTGCGAGCGGATTTCCCGGCCGGGGATGATCGTCATACCGGGCATCGAATTCTCCACCTTCATCAACACGCACATCCTCGGCCTGGGCGTGCGGGAATTTTTCGACGAGAAAGATCCGGCGCGCATTGTGGCGGGGATCAAGAAGCGGGGCGGGGTGGCGGTGCTGGCCCATCCGGACATCCGGCCCTTCGAGCGGGACGAGCAATTCCTGAGCACGCTGGACGGAGTGGAGATCTGGAACTCGACGCACGACGGGCCGTTCGTGCCGTCCTTGCTGAACATCGCGGCGGTCAACGAAATTCGCGGCCACAACCCCAAGGTCAAGGCCTTCGGCGGCTGCGACTTTCACAAGACCGGCGACTATCGCGGCGCACACGTGGAACTGACCGGCCGCCTGACGACTCGCGACGACATCCTGGACGCCCTGCGCCACGGGCATTTCGCGACGTCGGGGAAGTTTTTCCACATCCCGGCCACATCGACCGTCGGCCCGTTGGGGCGATTGGCGATTCGCGCGTTTCGCGTCGCCAACGCGGCGGTGCTGCCGGTGGTGCATCGGCTGCGTCGTGTGCGGCGGCGGGGCCTGGGGCCGGTCTATCGTCGGCATTGGAACGGCGAGCATCCCATCCGCGTGATGCACACCATCGAGACCTCCAACCCGGGCGGGGCCGAGCGGATGATGATGGCCGTGGTCGATTCGCTCAAACACAACGACTACGAATCGCGCATTCTGCTCATCAAGGACGGCTGGCTCTCCGAGCAGTTCCGCGCCCGCGACCTGCCGATGGACGTGGTGCGCCTGCGGGCGCTGGGCGACATTCGCTTCATTCTCAAAATGGCGCGGATCTGCCGCAACGCGGATATCGATATCGTGCATAGCCACGAGATGTACATGAATTTCCACGGCGCCATCGCCTCGCGGCTGGCGGGCGTGGGGCACATCGCGGTGGTGCACGGCAACATCGACTTCCTTCGCGCCTGGCAACGCAAGCTGGCCTATCGCCTGGCGCTGATGGCGGGCACGACGTTCGTCGCCGTCAGCTACGCCACCCGCGACGAGTTGGCCCAGGTGATCGGCGTCTCCCCGCGACGCATTCGGGTCATTCACAACGGCGTGTCGATCCCCGTGGAAGCCGACGAACGCCGACGCGACGACGCACGCCGGGCTCTGGACGTGGGCGACCGGCCGACAGTGGCGCTGATCGGCAGTCTCTACACGGTCAAGGGGCACGAGATCCTGTTGGCGGGACTGTCGCGACTGCAAAAGCGTGTGCCGGACGTGGCGGTGTTGTTCATCGGTCGCGGCAAACCCGGCGACCAGGAACGCCTGGAGGCGATCGCCAAGCCCTTCGGCGACGCGGTGCGTTTTCTCGGGTTTCGTGACGACGTGGAGCGCCTGCTGCCGGGCATCGATGTGCTGGCGGTGCCGTCGCTGATGGAGGGCCTGTCCCTGTCGCTGTGCGAGGCCATGGCGGCGGGCGTGCCGGCGGTGGCGTCCCGCGTGGGTGGGAACCCGGAGGTCATCACCGACGGCCACGACGGCTACCTCGTTCCCGTCGGCGACTCGGCCGCGTTCGCCGACCGCGTCGCGGACCTGCTCACCGACCCGGCCCACCGCAAAAAAATCGCCGCCGCCGCGCGCCGCACCGCCATCGAACGCTTCTCCAACGAAGCGATGATGCATGCCTACCAGCAGCTATACGTTGAGGTGATTACGCGGGCGTAGACGGCCGTGTCCGTCGATATTGCGACGAATCAGAGCCCCGAACGGTAGTGAGGGGTCAAACTCGAACGTTGTTTGCAAACGATTTCGAGGAATCAGAGCCCAGACCTGCCTGTCCCTCCGTAGCCTTGGCGAAGGAGGATCAGGGAGGGGTTGTCGAGCATTTCGAAACATCGAACGTTTTGGACCGCTTGCTGACCAGCCTTCGCCAAGGCTACGGCCCGGCAAGCTGAGCGCGGCTCTGACGGGCACCGGGGTTCAGCCTCTTACCGACAACGTCACCGTCACCCACTCGCTACGGCTCGCGGCTCGGCCATCGCATTCACACCTTCTCTCGACCTTCGGTCTCGCGAAAGTGTTGCACCCCCGATGGTGGCGGCTCTGAAACGGTCGGAGCGAAGCGACTTCCACCAAGGCGCATTCAATAACGTGTCAGCGTCAGAGATACGAAGTATCTCCCAGTCCGCCGGGGCTACCCGGCTACACCGCTTGTTCTTCGTAGCCGATGACGCGCAGGAAGACGGGGACGATTTCGGGGTCGAACTGGGTGCCGCGGTTGCGGGTGAGGATGGCGCAGGCCCGGTCGACGGAGAGCTTGCGTCGATAGGACCGGTTGGAGGTCATGGCGTCGTAGGCGTCGCAGATGGCCAGGATGCGTCCGCCCAGGGGGATTTCTTCGCCGGAGACGCCGTCCGGATAGCCGGAGCCGTCGAAAAACTCATGATGGGAACGCACCGCCGGGGTGATGCGCGAAAACTGGGGAATCTGGGAGAGGATCTTCACGCCGATCAGGACGTGCTTCTTGATGATTTCGTATTCCTCGGGCGTGAGTTGACCGGCCTTGTTGAGCACCGACTCCTGGATGCCGATCTTGCCGATGTCGTGGAAGAGCCCGGCCAGATGGATGTCCTCCTGGGCGCGGCGCGACAGCCCCAGTCGTTCGGCGACGCGCAACGCCGTGTCGGCCACGCGGCGGGAATGGCCCTCGGTGTACTGGTCCTTGGCTTCCAGGGTTTGCACCAGGCTCATGATCGTATTGTTCAGGTGCTGGAGCTTTTCTTCGTTGCGCAGGCGCAGGGACAGGGCCTTTTCGCGGATCTTCTTTTCCAGGCTGGCTTGGAGATCGCGATTTTCCAGCAGCAGGCGGCGCTTTTCCATGGCCCGCTGCACGGCCAGCACGATGTGGTGGACGTTAAACGGCTTGGTGATGAAGTCGTACGCGCCCTGCTCGATCGCCTTGGTCGCCGTCTCCACATCGCCCCAGGCCGAGAGCAGGATGGCGTCCACACCCGGCTGGGCCTGCTTGATGTATTCCATCAATTCGAAACCGGAAGCGTCGGGAAGTTTGATATCGATGATGGCCAGATTGACGAATTCGGTGTCGAGAATGTCGATCCCGCCGGCCAGCGAATCGGCGCCCACCGCGCGGAATCCGGCCGATTCGAGGATCTTCAGGATGTTCTGGCGAACGTACGCGTCGCCTTCCACCACGAGAATTTGCTCTCGTATGCCCACGGCATCCCCAAGACACTGTTCGTCACTTATCTTTGCATAAGTTCACGAACCGAAAAAAGAAAATACGAACCCTTCTTTGTTTATCGTCCTCTTTGTGAGTAACGTTTAGCAAAAATTCTTGACGACCAAAGGTCAACGGGGGGAACGACGGTCAGTCGTCGGGGCATTGTACCGACAGGAAGATTTCGCGGTTGCCTTTGGGGCCGGTGAGGGGGTTGTCCGATTCGTCGACCACGCGCAGGCCCAACTCGCCTTCGAGAAAGCGCTTCACTGAATCGGCCGCCTCGCGACGCAGCGCCTCGTCCCGCACCACGCCCCCGGCGCCGACGCGGTCCTTGCCGACCTCGAATTGGGGTTTGACCATGGGCAGGATGATCCCTCCCGGGCGGACGCATTTCGCCACGGCGGGGAGGATGAGGGTGAGGGAGATGAAGCTGGCGTCGATGGTCGCCAGATCGACGGACTCGCCGCCGATCATGTCCAATGTGAGGGTGCGGGCGTTGGTGCGTTCGATGAGGGTGACGCGTTCGTCTTGGCGCAAAGACCAGGCGAGCTGGCCGTAGCCCACGTCCACGCCGATCACATGGGCCGCGCCTCGTTGCAGCAGGCAGTCGGTGAACCCGCCGGTGGAGATGCCCACGTCCAGACAACGCATCCCGCTCACGTCGATGCCGAAGCGATCCAGCGCCGACGCCAGCTTGAGCCCGCCGCGCGAGACATAGGGGCAGGCGTCGCCCTTCACCTCGATCGGCGCGTCGTCCGGCAGTTGATGGCCGGCTTTGTCGACGCGTTGCCCGTTCACGTACACCAAACCCGCCAGGATCATCGCCCGGGCCTTCTCGCGGGATTCGGCCAGGCCGCGCTCGTGCATCAGGATGTCGAGTCGGGTTTTAGGCATGGATTGTCATGGGGTGCCACACGTTTACGAAGACGAAGTCTGAGGAAAGGTGTGAGTTTTTGCGGCTGATGATAGCACACCCTCCCGTTGCCGATGGCGCCGTGAGAGTGTGGCACCCGACCACGATACACGTCGAGTTACGAAAGAAGACTCTTCGCCGCCCGGACGATGCCCGCCTCGTCGATGCCATACTTGGCGAAGAGTTGGTCCTGCGTTCCGTGGACGCAGAATTCGTCGGGCAGGCCGACGATGCGCAGGCGCGCGGAACCGGCGTCGTTGGCCATCAGCAATTCCGCCACCGCGCTGCCGAAGCCGCCCATGGCGCAGCCGTCCTCGCAGGTGACGACGCGGCCGGTCTTGCGAGCCCATTCCAGGATCATCTCGGCGTCCAGCGGCTTGGCCCAGCGGGCGTTGATGACCGCCGCGCTCACGCCGCCCTTTTCCAATTCCTCCGCCGCGTGCAGGCAGGGATGCACCCGGTTGCCGTAACCGATAAGCACGATATCCGATCCCTCGCGCAGCAACTCGGCCTTGCCCACCGGCAGCTTGGTCATCTCCTCGCGCGGCTCGACGCCCACGCCTTCGCCTCGGGGATAGCGCAGGCCCACCGGCTCGTCCAGGTAGATGGCGGTGTAAAGCATGTCGCGCAGCTCCGCCTCGTCCTTGGGCGCCATCAGTTTGATGCGCGGCAGGTGACGCAGGTAGGCGATGTCGAAGACGCCGTGGTGGCTGGGGCCGTCGGCGCCGACCAGTCCGCCCCGGTCCATCGCGAAAATCACCGGCAGCTTCTGCAAAAGCACGTCGTGGACCACCTGGTCGAAGCCGCGCTGCAGAAACGTGGAGTAGATGCCCGCCACCGCCTTGAAGCCCATTTTCGCCAGGCCCGCCGCGAAGGTGACGGCGTGCTGTTCGGCGATGCCCACGTCGAAGGTGCGGTCGGGGAAGGCCTTCATCATCTTGATCATGCCCGTGCCCGAGAGCATGGCGGGCGTGACGGCGACGATGGACGTGTCGTTGCTGGCCAATTCGACCAGCGTGTCGGCGAACACGTCGGTGTAGGTCTTCGGACCGGGCTTGGCCGGGGTCTTTTTGATCATCCCCTGGGCCGGGTCGAACTTGGAGACCGCGTGGTACTTGAGCGGGTCGTTCTCCGCGGGGGAATAGCCCTTGCCCTTCACGGTCAGCGCGTGGACCAGCACCGGGCCCTTGAACTTCTTGGCGTCCTCCAGCGTCTTGACCATCTCGAGCACGTCGTGGCCGTCGACCGGGCCGACATAGGTGAAGCCCAGGGACTCGAACAGATGCCCCGGGGAATGCATCCCGATGATGCCTTCCTCCATGCGCTTGCCCAGGGTGATCAGGTCCTCGCCCATGGGGCCCAGGTCGTTGAGGAAGTTTTTGAGTTGCTGGCGCAGGGCCAGGTTCTTCTTGGTCGTCAGCTTGCGCGACAAAAAGCGCGAGAGGGCGCCGACGTTGGGGTCGATGCTCATCTCGTTGTCGTTGACGATCACGATCGGCGCCCGGTGGGAGTGCCCGGCGTGGTTGAGACCCTCGAAGGCCATGCCGGCGGTCAGGGAGCCGTCGCCGATGATCGCCACCACGCGCCGATCCTCGCCGGCCAGGGCCACGCCCTCCGCCAAGCCGATGGCCGAGGAGATGCTGGTGCCGGCGTGGCCGAGCATGAAATGGTCGTGGGGAGATTCGTCGTAGTGGGGAAAGCCCGAGAGGCCGCCGAGCTGGCGGATGGTGTGGAGCTGATCCCGCCGGCCGCACAGCACCTTGTGGGGATAGGCCTGGTGGCCCACGTCCCAACAGAGGATGTCGTAGGGGGTGTTGAAGACGTAATGCACGGCGACGGTGAGTTCCACCGCGCCCAGGTTGCTGGCGAAATGGCCGGAGATCTGGCTGATCGTGTTGACAATATGCCGACGCACTTCGTCGCAGACGACCGGCAGGGATTCCTTGGGCAGTTGGCGCAGATCGGCGGGGTCGTCGATGTGGTCCAGATAGATGTAGTCGTCCGCCGTCAGCAGACCCGCCACCGGGGCGGCGGTCCCGTTGCCCGTCGCTTCATGGGCGGCGCCGTGACCGTTTGCGTTGCCGTTGGTCTCTCCGTTGGCCTGGCCGGTCTTCGCCGATTCGGTGTAATCGGCGGGAACCTCGGAGGTTTCCGGCCGTTCGCCTTCGGAGCGCCGCATCGTGTTAAGCGTCGTCTTCGTCGGAATCGTCGTCATCCGTCTCGTCGTCCAGACCGGGGTCGAAGGGCTCCAGGGTCATCTCGCCGCCGGCGTCCTTGAGCAGCATTTCCACCTTGCGCTGGGCCGCGTCCAGATCCTTGGAGCAGGCCTGGGACAGGGCGACGCCTTCCTCGAAGGACGCCAGCGCCTCCTCCAATTCGACATCGTCCGACTCCAGGCGTTCCACGATCTCCTGCAGCCGGGCCATCCGCTCGGCGAAGCCCGCCTCGGAGGTCTTGCCCTTTTTCCTGGTCGCCAATCCCTCGACCTCCACGCGGTCGTGCTCGTCATCATCAAGGACACCGCATGTCGGCGCCCATCGGCGGTGCATCTTAGGCCCCGGGGGCCGATGGTCAATGGTGCGGGCCCTATGTTGCCACATGCACCGGCAAAAGCCAGAACTTTTGCGCCATGTTGGAGGGGATGCTACCACGCCCCCGGCGACCCGGATACGCCCGAATCCGGGTATTTTGTTGGCTTTCTGACCCGTTCGGCCAGTGACAAAGTCGTGACAGGGGACCGCCGCCCGATGCGCGCAAAAATCCGCGTTTTTTTGTAGGATCTCGCCTCGCGTCGTTCGGAATACCGCCGAACGATCGGATTTGCATTGCGTTTGAGGATGCCCATGGACTCGCGAACACGATTTTTGAAAGCCTGCCGGGGCGAGGCGGTGGATCGGCCGCCGGTGTGGTTCATGCGTCAGGCGGGGCGCTACCTGCCCGAATACCGCAACCACCGGGCCAAGCACGAATTCCTGGAAGTCTGCCACACCCCCGAGTTGGCCGCCGAAGTGACCATGATGCCCGTCAACCGGTTCGCGGTGGACGCGGCCATCATCTTTTCCGACATCCTGGTGATCCCGGAGGCGATGGGCCTTGACGTGACCTATCCCCCCGGCGGCCCGGTGATCAAACCGGAAATCGAGACCGCCGCCCACGTCGATGCCCTGGAAACGCCGGTGGTGGCCGAAAAGCTGGCTTACGTCGGCGAGGCGCTCAAGGAAACGCGCAAGCGCCTGGGCGATGACAAGGCCCTGATCGGATTTTCCGGCTCGCCGTTCACCATCGCCTGCTACATGATGCCGAAAATGGGCAAGGACCGGTCCATGGGCGCGCGCATCCTGATGAAACGGGATCCGGCGCTGTTTGACGTCTTGATGGACCGGCTGGCGGACATCGTCGTCGATTACCTCAAGATGCAGATCGCCTCGGGCGCCGACGCGGTGCAGCTTTTCGACACCTGGGCCGGGGAGGTCACGCCCGTCGAATATGAGCGTCATATCCTGCCGTGTCACAAAAAGATCATGGAATCCCTCGCCGACGAGGGCGTTCCGCGTATTCTCTATGTCAACGGCGTGTGCGGCGTTCTGGAAATGATGGCCGCGGCCGAACCCGAGGTGATCGGCGTGGACTGGCGTATGCGTCTGTTTGAGGCGCGCCGCCGGGTGGGCGAAAAATTCGCCCTGCAAGGCAATATGGACCCGTTCGCGCTCTATGCCTCGCCCGAGCACATTCGCGGCGAAGTGCGTCGGATGATCGACGAAACCGGCGGGCGCGGCCACATCGTCAACCTGGGCCACGGCATCACGCCGGACGCGCCGGTGGAGGGCGTGGAGGCGTTCATCGACGCCGTCGTCAACGCCGAGCTGCCCAAGAGCCTGTAGCGCCGTCGCCGCTCGAACGTCAGAGCCCCGACCGTCAGGGAGGGGTCGTCGAGCGTGTCGACTCATCGGACGCTTTGGACCGCTTGCTGACGCGCGCGGCTCTGCCGAACCGGAGCCCGATTTATTCTCAAAAAGAGACCACGGAGTCCCATGACCCGTCCGACCGACCAAGACCTTCTCGACGCCGCCCGCGCCCTGCCCAGCCCGCTGGACGTGCCCGACGCGCTGTGGACCAAGTACGCCACCTCCGGGCCGCGCTACACCAGCTATCCCACCGCGCCCCAGTTCACGGCGGATTTCGACTTGAGGGCGTGCGAGGCGGAATATCGCGCGAGCGCCGAGCGACCGGATTTTTCGCTCTACGTCCACATCCCCTTCTGCAAACGCATGTGCCTTTTCTGCGGTTGCCACCTGTTCGTGGCGCAGGATCGTAGCGTGGGAACGCCGTATGTGGACCGTCTGCTGGTGGAGGCCAAGCGCTTGCGGGAGATGATCGGCCCGCGCCGCGTGATGCAGTACGCCATGGGCGGGGGGACGCCGAATTACCTGCTGCCTCACGATATGCACCGCCTGATCGAGGGCTTGACGGCCACCTTCGATTTTCCCGACGAGGGCGAGCGGTCCATCGAGATCGATTCGCGCACGGTGGACACGGATTACCTGGACCTGCTCGTCGACCTGGGCTTCAACCGCTTCAGCTTCGGCGTGCAGGATCTGGACGAGGACGTGATCGGCCTGGTGCGCAAGAAGCAGGAATCCCACCGCATCGCCCAGTTCACCGACCACCTGCGCAAGCGGGGTATCGAGTCGATCAACTTTGATTTGATGTACGGCCTGCCCGCCCAGACCGGCGAACGCATGGACGTCACGGCGCGACGGGTGATCGAGATGCGCCCTACGCGCATCGCCATGTTCGGCTACGCCCATGTGCCTTGGATGAAGCCCCACCAGAAGGTGCTGGAAAAGTACGACCTGCCCGAGGAAAAGCGGCGCGTCGAGATTTGGGGAACGGCGTTCGAGCGCTTCGTGGAGGCGGGGTACGTGCCCATCGGCATGGACCACTTCGCCGAGCCCTCGGATGAACTGACGCATTCCCAACAGCGCGGCGAACTGCATCGCAACTTTATGGGCTACACCACTGCCCGCGGCCTGGATCAGGCGGGGCTGGGGTGCTCGTCCATCTCGGCGGTGGGCAGAGTCTACGCGCAGAATCTGAAGGGCGTTCCCGAGTATCACCAGGCTGTCGACGCCGGGCGGCCGTCGTGGTTTCGCGGGCTGTTCCTGACCGACGACGACGTGATCCGTCGCGAGGTGATCCTGGATCTCTTCTGCAATTTCCAACTCACCACCGCGCGCCACGAGGCGCAATTCGGCATCGACTTCTGGGGCTATTTCGCCGCCGAGCGCGAAGCCCTGGCCGCCTTCGAACCGGACGGTCTCGTCGAGCTTTCCGACGACAAAATCCGCGTCACACCCATGGGCCGGTTCTTTATTCGCAATATCTGTATGGCGTTCGACGTTTACCTGAGCGGCGCCGAACAGCGATATTCGAGAACGGTGTGACATCTCGTCCGACGACGCCGACGGACCCGAATCCGAGGACATCATGACGCAATCCAACCTCGCCACCGATCAATTCCCAGCGATCGAACAACCCCGACGCAAAGCCGAGCCCGCGACCCGGCAGGCGATCATCCTGATCAATATGGGCGCGGCCACGACGCCCGAGTCCGTCGAGCCGTTTTTGTACGAGCTGTTTGTCGATCCGCTGATGATCCAGTTGCCCCTGGGCCGGTTCTATCAAAAGGCGTTCGCCCGATTTATCTCCCGCCGGCGGGCGCCGAAGATGGCGCCCCACTATCAGGAAATCGGCGGCTCACCCCTGCTGCCTCAGACCGAGGATCAGGCCCGTGCGCTGCAAAAACTGGTCGACGTGCCGGTGAAGATTGCCATGCGTTATTCCGAACCCCGCGCCAAGGGCGTGATGGAGGAATTGGCGGCGGAGGGCGTGAAAGAGGTGTTGGCGCTGCCGCTATATCCGCAGTTTTCGCGCACGACGACCGAGACGTCGTTCGTAGAACTCGACGAGTTGGCCGCGCGCCTCGGGATGCGGGTGAAGTACGTCGGGCGCTACGCGGGTGACGAGCGGTATGTGAACGCGCTCAAGGCCAAATGGGACGAAACCATCGGCGACCGCCTGGCCGGCAAGGAGAACGTGGCGGTGCTGATGACGGCCCACGGCATCCCGGTCATTTATGCCAAAAAAGGCGACCCGTACCTGGACGAAGTGCGTTGCACGGCCAACAAACTCAAGGCCAAGCTGCCGCCCGAGTTGCCGGTGTCATTGGCGTTTCAGAGCCGCCTGGGGCCCGTCGAATGGGCGCGGCCGTATCTGGACGAGGAAGCCGAGCGCCTGGGCGCGGCGGGCGTGAAGACGCTGGTGATGTTCCCGATCACGTTCGTCTCCGAGCACCTGGAGACGAACTACGAGCTGGACATCGAGGTTGCCGACATGGCCAAGGCGGCGGGCGTGGAGGAAGTTATCCGCATCCCGACAGTGCGCGACCACCCGATCTTCATCGACATGCTGGCCGATTTGGCGACCAAGGCGCTGGCGTCGTAGGGAAGCGGTATCGGCGCCTGCTGCGCTTGTGTCATCCTGAGCCTTGGCGAAGGATCTTGGTGCGACTTGGCCGGCGGTACGATGAGTTGAGCAACGAACGCCTCATGATGGTCGGGACCGGATGCTTCGCTTCGCTCAGAATGACACGAAGCTTGGTTCCGCGTTCTCCCGATCAAACCGCCGAACGCCTGTGGAGAACCCCTCCCATACAGGGGTTATCCATAGGCGCGATTGTATGACGGGAGCCGAGCGACGCCCATGACCCAACACCCCCACGACACCATCGTCATCGGCGGCGGCATCGCCGGGCTGGTCGCGGCCTATCGGCTACGCGAGGCGGGTCGGTCGGTGCTGGTGTTGGAGGCCAACGAGCGCGTCGGCGGCAATATTCATACAACCGGCGACGGCGATTATCGGCTGGAAGGCGGGCCGCACACCTTCCTGGCGTCCGCGGATAACGTCTGGCGGCTGCTGCGCGACCTGGGCAAGGAAGACGCGGTCGTCGCGGCGGCTCCGGCGGCGAAGCATCGCTATATCTATCGCGACGGAAAGCTGCACGCGATTCCGACATCGCCGTGGGCGTTCATCAAAACCAAGCTGCTGACATGGCGCGGGAAGCTGAGCCTGCTGGCCGAGCCGATCAAACCCGGCGGCGCGCGAAAAAACGACACGGCGACGGATTTTTTCCTGCGCCGTTTCGGCCGCGAGGGGGCGACGTATCTGGCCGGGACGTTCGTCTCGGGCATCTACGCGGGCGATCCGTCACGCCTGGGCGCGCGCGCGGCGTTCCCCAAATTTTGGAATTTCGAAAAGAACGCGGGGAGCATGATTCGCGGCGCGATCCGCTACATGCGCGCCAAGAAAAAAGAACGGGCGGCGGCGGGGTACAAACCGCGCCGGGGCCTGTTCAGCTTCGACGGCGGCTTGGGACGGCTGCCCGAATTTGTCGCGGAACAACTGGGCGACGACGCGATCCGCACCAATGCGGCGGTTCGTGGCCTGCGCCGCGAGGGCGAGACATGGGCGGTCGAGGGCGAGGGCGGCGAGAGTTGGCGGGCGCGATCCGTCGTGCTGGCCGCGCCGCCGCCGAAGGCGGCGTCGATTCTGGCGTCGCTCGACGAACACGCGGCGAGGATCCTGGAACGCATTCCCATGGCGCCGGTCGCGGTGGTGCATCTGATGGGAAAGGCCGAGGGCGCGATCCCGCCGGGATTCGGCGCGCTGATTCCCCGGGACCACGGCTTTCGCATCCTGGGAGTCATTTTCGCCGACCAGCTCTTCGCCGACCGCGCGCCCGCCGGGCATTTCCTCCACACGATTTTCGTCGGCGGCATGTTCGATCCCACCGCCGTCAAACGCACCGACAAAGAGCTCACGCAAATCGTGACGGACGAACACGCCCGTCTGCTGGGTCGTTATACGATCGAGCGCGTCGCGATTCGGCGCTTTCCCCATGCGATCCCCCAACTGCAAGTCGATCATCCGGAGCAAATCGAAGCCCTGCGCCTGCTGGTTGCCGACCACCCGGGCCTCACCCTCGCCGGCAACTACCTCGCGGGGGTGAGCGTGGATCTGGCCGTGGGCAGCGGGTATGAGGCGGCGTCGGAGATCGATTCGTTCTTACGTTCCGGTTGACGCCTCTTGCGCCTCGTTCGTCATTCGCCAAGATAGTCCCCATGCCGCCGCGCCGCGCCAACGCCATTCGTCGTTTTCTGACGCGCCATCGCTTCGACGCCCTATTCGGCGTCAGCGTGCTCGTGACCGTCGCGCTGGGGCTGTGGTGGTCCGTGTTCATCATGGCGTCGATCAACGCCAAGCGAGACCACGATTTGCGTTCGCTGGCCTACGAGGCGCAGATCGCGGCGATCCAACTCGGCCACGGCGCGGACCACCCCGCGCTGGGAACGCTGCCCTCTCATGAAGATCTGATCATCGTCAGCAACGCCGAGCCCCGGCCGATTCGTTATGTCATCGATCCGAACTGGCCCCAGTACGCGGTCGCGGTGGATCCGACGAGCCTGTCGGCGATCGACGAGAAATATCAACGCCAGATGCTCATGTGGATCGGCGAGGGCTCGACGCTGCTGATCCTCATCGCCGTCAGCCTGTTCACTCTCTATCGCCTCTTTTCCACCGAGCAGCGGGTGCGCCGGGAGATGGACCGTTTCGTTGATTTCGTCACGCACGAACTCAAGACGCCCTTGGCGGGGGTGCGGTCCTTGTTGCAATCCTTCGCGATGGGCCGCGTGCCGGCTCAGGACACGGAGCGGCTTTCGCGCATGGGCATGGCGAACATCGACCGCCTGGAGCACCTGGTCGAAAACATCCTGATGCGCAATCGGCTGCGTTCCCATCGTCAGACCATGCAGATCGAGCCGGTGGATCTGCGCGCCGAGGTGGCGAAGGTGGTCGCCCATCGCATCGACGCCAATTTGAGCCGGGAGGCGACGAGTCTGGAAGAGGGTGACACGGTGGGGGCGATGGCCGATCGCCAGGCCCTGCGGGTGATTCTCGACAACCTGCTGGACAACGCGGAGAAATACGGCGGCAAGGAGGCGATCCGCTTGCGGGTCGACGTCGTCGAACGCAAGGCGCGGGTGGCGATTATCGACCAGGGGCAGGGCATCGCGCCCGAGTGCCTGCCGGAGATTTTCGAGCCCTATGTTCGTGCCGACGATACCGACGCCCCCCATCGCCGGGGCACGGGGTTGGGACTGGCGCTGTGTCGGGATCTGGCGCGGGGCATGGGCGGCGATGTGCGGGCCGACAGCGAAGGGCCCGGGCGCGGCGCTCGCTTTGAACTTTTTCTACGCAGGGCGGACGGATGACGGTCGGCGAAGCGCAAGGGCGCGTGTTGCTCATCGAGGACGAGGAACTGATCGGCACGCTGGTCGAACTCAACCTCGCGCAGGAGGGGTTCGACGTCGAGTGGCACAAGCTGGGCGAGGCGGCGCGGAACAAGAGCTTCGTCGAGGAATTCGACGTGGTGCTGCTGGACATCATGCTGCCCGACGCGGACGGGGTGGATCTTCTTCGGGAACTGCGTTCGATGGGGGTACGCACGCCGGTGCTGATGCTCACCGCCAAGGGCGACACCGACACCAAGATCCGCGCGCTGGACCTGGGCGCCGACGACTACCTGACCAAGCCCTTCGATGTGCACGAGTTGTCGGCGCGGGTGCGGGCGATCATCCGCCGGGCCCAAGGGGAGCGCCACACCGCGTCCGCCGAGCGCCTGCCCATCGGGCCGTATTCGGTCAATCTCCAGACACGCATGGCCGAAACGCGGGAGGGCGAAGTGCAGCTCTCCGAAAAGGAAACGGACCTGCTCGAGTTCTTCGCCCGCCACGAGGGCAAGACCATGCCTCGGGCCGATATTCTCGAAGAAGTCTGGGGCATGGAGGTCTATGTTTCCCAACGGACTATTGATAACTTTATCGTCCGTTTTCGTCGCCTGTTCGAGGACGATCCGGAGAATCCCCACCGCTTCATCACGGTTCGCGGGGTCGGCTATCGCTATGAACGATAAGGACTTTTTGTCCTTGTTGTTTCGATTCGAACCCGTCGAAAGTCACCTGCGATTTTGATTTAGATCAAAGTGAAACCCGACCATCGGCGTACACTAAAAGTGACCCCGTGCGCGGGGAGGGATACCGGTACCCGGCAAGTTTCTGCCCGGGTGAAGACGGGCCCGGAGGAGGTCGAAATGTCCACCAAGAAAGTCGTGATTATCGGTTCGAACTTCGCGGGGCTCACCGCGGCGCTTGAGTTGGATAAGCGCATGGACGGGCAGCTCGACCTGGTCGTGATTTCCAAGACCGACGAGTTTCTGTTCATGCCGTCGCTGATCTGGGTGCCGTTCGGCAAACGGACACGGGAGGACATCACGTTCCCCCTGCGGCCCATTTACGACAAACGCAATATCCACTTCATCCAAGCCGCCGTCACGCAAATCATCCCGGAGGAGCGCAAGGTCGTTTATGACGACGGCGAGCAGGACTATGACTATCTGGTCATCGCCACGGGTCCGTCGATCAACTGGGCGGACGTGCCGGGTCTGGGCCCCCACGGGGGCTACACCCAGTCGATTTTCACCCTGGCCGACGCGGAAAAAGCCGCCGACGCCTTTGAGGAATTCGTTCAGGATCCCGGTCCCGTCGTTATCGGCGCGGTGCAGGGCGCGGCGTGCTTCGGCGCGGCGTACGAGTTCCTGTTCAACATGGCCTATCAACTCAAAAAGCGCGGCATCGCCGACAAGGCGCCGCTGACCTACGTCTCCGCCGAGCCCTTCGCGGCCCACTTCGGCATGGGCGGATTCGGCGCCGGCACGAAGATGACCGAATTTTTCTTCAACAAGCTCAAAATCCAGGGCGTTTTCAACGCCGAGTTCGCGCGCATCGAGCCGGGGAACGTGGTTTTGACCGACGGCACGACCTACCCGTTCAAATACGCCATGCTGGCGCCGTCGTTCCTGGGCGCTGAGGTGGTGCGTCGGCTGACGAACATCACGACGCCGACAGGCTTCGTGAAGGTCAACGACTACTACCAGACGCACGACTATCCGGAAGTCTACGCGGCGGGCGTGGCGGTCGCGCTGGCGCCGACCGATGAGACGCCGGTGCCCTGCGGTGTGCCCAAGACCGGCTATCTGTCCGAGGAAATGGCCAAAGTCGTCGCCGGAAACATCGTCGCCGACATCCTCGGCAAGCCCAAGGAAGCCTTGCCGCCGGGCCGCATCGACGCCAAGTGCGTCATGGACGCGGGCAACACGGGCATCATCATGACCTCGGACGCGTTCCTGGAGCCGCGCAAGCATGAATGGCTCATCCCCGGACCGGAGGCCCACTGGGCCAAGCTGGCCTTCGAGAAGTACTACATGGCGACGCATCGCCGAGGATATGTCTGACGCTAACGCCGTCGGCGGGGACAGGGATCGATCACGTCCTCGCCGACATATTCTCCGGCGGTGGTCATGAGCCCAAGCGTTTGTTGAGCGTTCGGAGCGAATCGAGCGCTCATCGAACGCCCAATGACGGACGGCGCGCGAGGAGGGTGCCGAGCCCATGGAACGCGAAGCGACGAAAGGACGTCTGCTCGATACCTTGGAACGGCTGGGCAATCTACGACGTGCCCAGACACGTCGGCTGGGCGGCGAATTCGGCTTGGTGCCCGTGCAATTGGAAAGCCTGCATTACCTGGCAAAGGCCAATCGCTACAGCGACACTCCCGGCGCCCTGGCCGAATATCTCGGCATCACCAAAGGCACCATGAGCCAGTCGATCCGCGCGCTGGAACTCAAGGGATATCTGATTAAGAAACCGGATCCATTCGACAAGCGCGTGATTCACTGCGAGTTGACGAAGGCGGGACGAAAGGTCGTGCAGGCGACGGCCACACCCGAGTTTGTCCTCGACGCGCTGGCCTCGTTGCCCGCCGAAGAGATCGACCAATCCAACGCCGCGCTGGAGGCGCTTCTTCGAGCGATGGAGACCAATCAAGGCTATCGGACATTCGGGGCATGCCGGACGTGTCGGTACTTCCTGGTCGAGCCGAACAGCTTCCGTTGTGAACTGACCGGCGAGGAGTTGCTCGATGCCGAAACGATGTTGATCTGCCGCGAAAACCAGCCTCGGGACGAAGCGTCTTAAGGCGTGGAATCCCCGCGGGCGCCGGGCGCTGCCGCCTCTCCCATCGTCGGACAATAGCTCCCCTTCCCATCCCGGACCCACCAATCGCCGGTTTCGCGTCTCTCTTCGGAAGTCGTGAATCGATATTCGTACAACGTCGAACGCACCATCGCCGGTGGCTCGTCGCCGAAGGGGGCTTCGTCCAATAGGCGCAGGACCGACGGCTCCGCGGCGAGAAGGCGTTCGGACAATCGCCACGCCAGGGATCGCCGATCGCACGGACGCATCGCCGTAAACCAAAGCTGCCAGTCCAGGCGGGGTTGAAACGGCGCGATTTGGCGGGGGCGTTTGTTCACCACGTCGGGTTTGTACTTGAAGCGATAGGGCCGCCAGGTCTCGCCGTCGCGGCTGGCTTCGAACTCGATCTCGGGGCGCGAGGTGGTCATGGCGACGAAGAGGGCGTAGTTGTTGACCAGATTGAAGCCTTGCGTGGCGTCGACAACGGTCCGAATGCCCGGCACGCCTTGGCGGGGCAGGAGGCCGAACCGGCGCATCACCTCGTGCGTGGAGGTGACGAGGATCAGGGCGGCCAGGGGGACGATCACCCAACGGGGCCACGCGCGTCCGACGGGCGGTGGCGTGGATTCGGCGTGGACGGCGAACCAGCGTCGGCCCACGATGGGCAGGCGCGCCAGGTGCCGATCGTCGAATGCGGACAGGCACAACACGACCGACAGCAGGTTGAAATAGGCGAAGTTGCCGCTGAACGCGATGCCGAATTGCAGGGCGATCAGCGCGATCCCCGCTCCGGCCCGCCAGGCTCGGGGCGCGAAGAGCATGAGCGGCGGCACCAACTCCAGGGCCAGCGCCGTGCCGGTCATGAAGCGCAAAACGGACTCGGGCAGTTGATGGGCATACCAAGCGACGGCGTTGGGGATGGGCTGCGTCTGGAAGTGGTAGGTCAGGGCGGTCAGGTTACGCCAGGTCACGTCGCCGCCGACGAGTTTCGCCAGCCCCGAGGCAAACATCAGCCGGAACAACAGCCAGCGAACCAGGATGAAGATCAGGCGCGAGGGCGCGGCGGTGGCCGATCGCAAGCGCCAACGCAAGACGGGCGGCGCCAGGAAGATTGCGAGGAAACCCGCCTCCAGCAGCAGCGCGTCCCATTGGTAGCCGAAGAACGTCTGCCCCAGATGCACCAACGAGAGATAGAAAAACCACGCAACGAACGCCGACACCGCCGGGACGATTCCCGCGAGCATCCCCAGCGCGCCCAGCGTCGCCAACGCGCATTGGACGTGCATCCATCCGTTGCCGGTGACGAACCAGCCGAGGGTCGGGAAGTCGAAAAATCCCACGCCGGGAAAGGCATGGGCCTGACGCATGAGGGCGTCGTGGGGCATCAGGCCGCGCGTGCCGACCAGGCCGGGGAACTGCGTCCAGTAGCTGACGGCCGCCACCAGGAAGACCAGACCCAGGCCGCGATGCATCAGGGCGGCGGTTCGGGCGACCGGCGGCGGAGTCGGGTGGGCGGATTCGTCGGCGGACATGGGACGACTATATCGCACCGGACGCGGCCGATGTCAGCACAGCCAGGACAGGTCGCCGGTGTCGAGGACTTCGCCGGTGGTGGCGTCGATCTTGATCGTGTCGGCCGAGCCTTCGCAGCCGCAGGCATCGCCGTTCGTGACTCGGGCGACATTCCAGGCCACGACGTGAAATCCGTGGTCGTAGACCTTCCAGATTTCATACGCGGACGAGTCCCCGCCCAGGCCCGACGCCTCGGCGACGCACCGAGCCGCGTCCGCCGACAGCCAGCCGTCCACGTCGCATCCCGCGCCGCCCTCGGCCTCGCATTCGGCGGCCAGACGCTCCGGATCGAAGGCGTCGTCCGGGTCGCCGCCGTCCTCTTCGCTAAAACAAGTCGCTTGATCGCGCAGGGCGTCCGGCGTCTCGACGGGAAAATCCTCGCGGCATTGATCCGAGGCGGACAGGGCGGACGAGTCGTCGTCATCATCGTCGCCGCATGACGGTGCGGCGACCAGCACCAACGCCCCGGCCAACAACATCCCGGACATCCAACCGATCTTCATCCGACGCATTCGTTTTCTCCCGGTGTGATATGGCTTTGGAAAACGATAACCGCCGCGCCGTGAAATGCAATGAGAATCCCGCCGGCCTAGGCGATGGGCCCGTGTCGTGGTAAACCCCTGGTCGTCATCCCATCGCCGGAGCCCGCCGTGACCGACCCCAAAGATCCCCACCGAAAATCGGTGCTCAACGAGATCGTCTTTCCCAACCAGACCAACCACTACGGCACCCTGTTCGGCGGTCAGGCCCTGGCGTTCATGGATAAGGCGGCGTTCATCGCCGCGTCCCGGTACTGCCGACGCACCGTCGTGACGGCCAGTTCCGATCAGGTGGATTTCCATACCCCGGTGCGCGTGGGCAATGTGGTGGAGTTGTATTCCCGCGTCATCAAGACCGGGCACACATCCATGCAGGTCGAGGTGACGATGTACGCCGAAAACCTGCTGACCGGTGAAAAGCGCCTTTGCACCCAAGGCCTGTTCACCATGGTCGCCCTGGACGAGCACGGCAAACCCACGTCCATCCCGCCCCTGAAGGAGCCCCCGCCGCCGGACCCGGATTTTCAGGTATAGAAAAAGTCCGAAGTCGGTGACTGACCGGACAAAACGGACTTCGCGCTTTCAGAGCCCCGACCTGCCTGTCCCGCCGTAGCCTTGGCGAAGGTGGATGAGGGAGGGGTCTGGTCCAACCCGGCAAGAATCATCCGTTATTTGACACATCGTAGGCGGCGCACCAGGTCGGACCAGACCGCTTGCTACCGTGCGCTGCTCTGACGGATAGTTCGGACGCGGCTCGGAAGAAGTGGTCAAAGACAGCATTTGGCATCCGGCGTGCGTTGGCGTAATCTGACCGTTACCCATGCAAGACGATACGATTCATCCCGCGCCGGACGCGAACGAACGGGCCGAGGCCGCCAAGGTTGCGCTGTCGCGAGTGGCGGTTTGCTTGGTCGAACCCAAGGGCGCGGCGAATATCGGTTCGGTGGCCCGGGCGATGAAGAATATGGGGATGACGCGCCTGCTGCTGGTCAACCCGACCGACTACGACGTCCCCGAGGCGCGCATGATGGCCACCAACGCCCACGATGTGCTGATGGGCGCCGAGGTGCATCCGACGATGATGGAGGCGATCGCGCCGTTTCACGTCGTCGTGTCCACCACGCGGCGCATCGGCAAGAGCCGCCTGATGGACTACACCCCCAAGACCCTGGCCGAGCACTTGTCCGAGCGCTTGGCCGAGCCGGAAACATCGGCGGTGATCTGCTTCGGGCGGGAGGACCACGGCCTGTCCACCGAGGAAATCGACCTGGCGCCGATCGTCTGCAAGATCCCCACGGCGGATTTGCACGGCTCGCTGAATCTCTCCCAGGCCGTCATGGTGATCGCCTACGAACTGTGGCAGTCGCTGGCCGTGCCGGAAGTCGAAGAGGCCGGAGCGCAAAAACGCGACGACCGCCGCCCCGCCGACTCGGACCAGATCGAGCGATTTTTCGATCAGATCCAGCCGCTTCTTCTCGAATGCGGCTTTCTCGACAAGAATAATCCCGAATGGATCATGCGGGCGCTGCGCAAGATGGTGCACAAGGCGGAATTGGAGCACCGGGAAATCAAGATTTTGCGGGGCGTCTGTTCGGATATGGAATGGTATCTCAATCACGTCGCCAAGGTAGGGAAACGCGATGGTCAACGTACGTTGGACGGGCGCGGCGGGTCTTGAATTCACGCACGACGGCAAGACCTGGCTGATCGATCCGTATCACTCCCGGCCCGGCCTGGGGGAAATCCTCTTCGGCCCGCTGAAGGTCAAGCAGGATGTGGTGGACAACTACATCAACACTCTGCCCGGCGAGTTGCAGGCGATCGTCATCGGCCACACGCATTTTGACCACGTCCTGGACATGCCCGAGATCCTCAAGCTCTTTCAAGGGCCGGTGATCGGTTCGAAGTCCATGGAAACGCTGTTGCGGATGTACGGCCTGTCGGGACGGGTGACGATCTGCAAGGGCGGCGAGACGCACGAATTGCCCGGCGGGGCGGAGGTGACGATGATCCCCTCCAAGCACGGCAAGGTGCTCCTGGGCCGGGTGCCTTATCCGGGGGAGGTCGAGCCCGGTCAGACGCCGCCCCTCAAGGCCGCGGCCTATCGCCTGGGCACCATCTTCGCCCCCAAGCTGACCATCGGCGGGATCACCTTCATCCACGCCGGCAGCGCCAATCTGGTGGACGAGGAGCTATCCAAGCACACCTGCGACGTGCTGTTTATGTGCCTGCCCGGCTGGAAACGCACCCCCGACTATCACCGCCGCATGATCGAGGCGACCAAACCCCGGATTATCGTCCCCTTTCATTTCGACAACTTCTCCAAGGCGTGGTCGGCGACCATGACCGCTCCGGATCTGCCGTTCCAGGGCATCGACCGTTTCATGGAAATCCTGCGGGAGACGGCGCCGGCCGCGGAGATCATTTGGCCGACGACGAATAAAGTCATGCCGTTCAACTAAGCGAGGGCCCATGGGGAGCCGGCGGAGGGCGCCGGCTTGGACAAGGAGCGCGGGACGTGATTCATCGTCTCCGATTGGGACTGCGGGGCAAGCTGCTGCTGGCGTTGTTCACCATCGCCTTGGCGCCGATGATTACCATGTGGTACTTCGTCGATCAGTCCCTCAAGACCTTCTCCCAGGAGATCGTCTCCGCCGTCTACACCGAGGTCGAATCCCAGGCCCAGGAAAACCTCCTCCAATGGCGCCGCACGGCGTACGAACGGGTGCGGGACCTGGCCGAGGGCCTGTCCGACGCCGCCGTCGAATCGCGCCAAACCATCGCCGCGCGCCTGGACGAGAGCGGGGAGGGGATGTTTTTCGGGATCGACCTGGCCGACGTGGTGGCGCTGGATCCGACCATGGTGCAGATCCCCGCCGGGCGCTCGGAACTGTTTCCCCCGGACCTGATGACGCGCCCGCGCGTCAAGGCCGCCATCGAACAGGCGATGAACACGCCTTCCGGCCGTCGGACCGTCATCCCCGTCGAAACGATGCATGTCACGTACGCCTTCGTGCGAACGCAGCCCTACGGCGAAATCCTCGGAGTCGCCCTGCGCAATTCGGAATTGCGCTCGTTCATGAAATCCGATGTCTCGGAAGAGGATTTCGGCCAGATCGTCGCCATCCAATCCCGGGAGTTGACCAGCCGCCTGGGGATCGTGAACTTATTGGCCTTCCTGCTGATCGCCGTGGCCGTTCTGGTGGCGATGCGCAGCCTGACCCGGTCGGTGACGAACCCGCTGATCGAACTGGCGGGAATGATCTACGAACAGCACCAGGACCAGCCCGTGCGCCGGGATCTCAATTCCGGCGAAGACCTGGGACTGCTCGTAAAAAATTACGCCGATAGTTCCCGATCCTACGCGCGCATGCGCGACGATCCCATGGCCCTGGCGCCCGGCGTGAACCCGAACGCCTACATCCCGGAGGATCTGATCGACCCGACCGGCGCCGGGGAGACCGCGTCGACGGCGGCAAACTCCGGCCGCAAGAAAAGCGTCACGCCCGAGGCGGAAAAGCTCAACACCCGGGACGACTTCATTTCGTTCCTGACGCACGAGTTGCGCACGCCGATGACGTCCATCATCGCCAGTACCGAGGCCCTGTTGGCCGATATCGAATTTACCCCCGAGCAGCAGCGGGACTTCATCACGATCATCCAGGACGAGGCCAAGCGCCTGACCCGGATGCTCCACGACGTGCTCCATGTGCTGCGTCTGCAAAGCGGTCGCATTCCGATGCAGGTCGTGCCCTTCGATCTGCGTCTGGTGATCAACCGGGTCTTGGACGCCAACCGGGCGCTGGCCGACCGAAAGGGGATTCGTGTCAGTTGCGAGCCGCTGCCCAACGACTATCGCCTGGAGGCCGTCCTGGGCGATCCGGACCGCGTGACCCAGGTCGTGACCAATCTGATCTCCAACGGCATCAAGTACACCCCCGCCGGAGGCAACATCACCGTGCATGTCAGCGTGCTCAATAAAACGGTGCGCAACGAAAAGCGGTCTTTCGCGATGGTGACGGTCCAGGATTCGGGACCGGGGATCACGCCCAAGGACCGGCAGAAAATCTTCGAGAAATTCCGACGGCTGGAATCCGCGGATTTGGCCGCGGAGGGCTTCGGCCTGGGGCTGACCATCTCCAAGGTGCTGGTGGAAGAGCACGGCGGCAAAATCTGGTTCACCAGCAAGTCGGGGCAGGGGGCGGCCTTTCATTTCACCCTGCCGATTCCCGCCGACGAAACGACCATCGAGATGGCCGAGCGAATGACCGAAAGCCAGTGACTTCCCTCGCGATTTTTTTGTGGAACCAACCGCGTCCCGGCGGTTTCCGAACTTGAAATCCTCCGACTTTGATTGACGATGGGCACCACGGCGTGTAAAGGCAGAGGACGGATTTTACGAAGGATGGGCGCGTGAAGATTCTGGGCGTGAGCGCCTTTTATCATGACTCGGCCGCGTGCCTGGTGATCGACGGCAAGATTGTCGCCGCGGCCCAGGAAGAGCGCTTCACCCGGAAAAAGCACGACGCCGATTGGCCGGAGCACGCCATCGCCTCGGTGCTGCGCATCGGCGGCATCACGGCGGCGGACCTGGATCTGGTCGTCAACTACGAAAAGCCGTTCCCCAAGTTCATCCGCCTGATCTCCAGCTTCCTCAACGAGGCGCCCCTGGGCTATCGGCTGTTCCTGTATTCCATGCCCATGTGGGTCAGAGCCAAGCTCAATATCCCCGGCGTGGTCGAGCGGGAACTGGACTACAAGGGCAAGGTCATTTTCCCCGAGCACCACGAGTCCCACGCCGCCTCGGCGTTCTTCCCGTCGCCCTTTGACGACGCGGCGTTCATGACCATGGACGGCATCGGCGAGTGGACGACCACCTCCTGGGGCGTGGGCGAAGGCAACCGGATCAAGATTCTTTCGGACATCCGTTTCCCCCATTCGCTGGGCCTGCTCTATTCGGCGTTCACGGCCTACTGCGGCTTTCGCGTCAACTCGGGCGAGTACAAGCTCATGGGCCTGGCGCCCTACGGCGAGCCCAAATACGCCGACGTGATCCGGGATAAGCTCATCGATATCCGGGACGACGGATCTTTCCGCATCAATCCGGAATACTTCACGTACATCGTCGGCCTACGCATGACCGGCTCGAAGTTCAACAAGCTTTTCGGCGGCCCCATGCGCGCGCCCGAGAGCCAATTCGAGCAGCGCCACATGGACATCGCCCGCTCCGTGCAGGTTGTCACCGAAGAGGTCATCCTCAAGATGGCCCACCACGTGCACAAGGAGACGGGCAAGAAGAACCTGTGCCTGGCCGGAGGCGTGGCGCTTAACTGCGTCGCGAACGGCCGGCTGTTGCGGGAAGGGCCGTTCGAGAATATCTGGATTCAACCGGCGGCCGGCGACGCGGGCGGGGCGCTGGGAGCGGCGTTGTACGGCTGGTATCAATACCTGGGCAACGAGCGCCAAGCCGCCACCGCCGCTCAGCCGAATACCTACCTGGGGCCGGAAGATTCCAACGACGAGATCCGGGCGTTCCTCGAATCGAAGAGCATCCCTTACCACTACATCGAAGACACGGACGCCCTCATCGAACGCACCGCCCAAGCGCTGGTGGACGAAAAGGTCGTCGGCTGGCACCAGGGGCGCATGGAGTTCGGGCCCCGGGCGCTGGGGGGGCGGTCAATCCTGGGCGATCCCCGGTCCCAGTCCATGCAGCGGACCATGAACCTGAAGATCAAATATCGCGAGTCATTTCGGCCGTTTGCGCCGAGCGTGCTGGCCGAAAACGTGTCGGACTGGTTCGAGATGGACGTCGAGTCGCCGTATATGTTGCTGGTCGCCGATGTGGCCAAGAAGCACATGCGGACGTTGACCGACGAGGAAAAGTCGCGCACCGGCCTGGAACTGCTCAACACGCCCCGGTCGTCGGTCCCGGCGATCACGCACGTGGACGGGTCGGCGCGGGTGCAGACCGTGACCCGGGAACAGAATCCGCGCTACTACGACCTGATCAAACGCTTCGGAGAGAAGACCGGCGTGCCGGTGGTGGTCAACACCAGCTTCAACGTGCGCGGCGAGCCGATCGTCTGCACGCCGGAAGACTCTTACCGCTGCTTTATGCGCACGGAGATGGACTGCCTGGTGTTGGGGAACTACTTCCTGGTCAAGGAAGAACAGCCGCCCAGCACCGAGAAGAAGGACTCCTGGCAGAAGGAATTTCCGCCGGATTAGCCGGGCCGGATTGGGATGACGCGATGAAACGCAAGGAAAAGAAAGGCGATATCTGGAAGTTCTCCCTGACGCTGGGGTGCATGGTGTCGCTGATCGGCGCGCTGCGCTGGCATCTGGGTGGGATGAAGCTGGAGTACGCCTACATCTTCTGGGGTGTGGGCGCCACGGCGGCCCTTCTGGGCTTGATCGCGCCGCCGGTGATGCGTCCGGTTTACAAGGGCGGCATGTTTGTCGCCGACAAGATTTCGTGGGTCGTCACGCGCGTCGTTTTGACGGTTGTTTATATCGTTGTTTTTATCCCCTACGGCCTGATCTTTCGTCTCTTCCGCAAGGATCTGTTGGATCGGCGACTGCATCCCGATTGGCCGACCTACTGGAAGATGCGCGAGGACAAACCCTTCGATCCCAAGCGCGCCGAACGCCTCTTTTAGCGCTCTAGAACATCTCTCTATAAGATCCCTTGCCCGCATAAGGCCTGGCGACTAGCGTCAAGTTGGCCGGAAATAGCTCCGTGGACGGCCCTCCCCATCCGGCTGTCGGGACCGCTCCGGGAAGACAAAAAAGCGACAGTTCTATCCGCGTCGACAACCGATGCATTGACTTCCGGTCATCATGCCGAACGGTATTCGATTCGCCGGGAATCGACCAACGGTCGTGATTCTCTCTTCAACTTAAGCCGTCGCTTGATATTCATCAAAAATTGACTGCGCTTAAAGAAGGGACCGAGCCGAGGAAGGTATCGAATCGACGCTTGTCGGCGGGCGGGGGATGCCCGGTGAAAGAGGGCGGCCGGCGACGGATGCCTAGTGCATGCGGCGGGTAGTCGGCAAATCAAAAGGGGGCCCGTTCGGGCCCCCTTTTGGGGTTTTACGATCCTGGTCGGGTTCAGTTACTTCTTGAACTTGAACTCGACGCGGCGGTTCTTGGCCCAGGCCACTTCGTTGTGACCCATGTCGACCGGCTGGCTCTCACCAAAGGACTTGGTGAAGATCTGCTTGCCGTCGATGCCGTAGGCGGTCAGGTAGTTCTTGACCGTCTTGGCGCGGCGATCACCCAGAGCCAGGTTGTACTCCTCGGAGCCACGCTCGTCGCAGTGACCCTCGATGATGACGGAGTTACCCTTGCTGGTCCAACCGCTCTTGATCTTCTCGGCGTTGTCCTTGGCGCGCGCCTGCATGCCTTCGCGGATGTTGTACTTATCCGTGTCGAAGTAAATCGGCGCAGCCGACGGAGGCATAACAACATCCGGGGTCGGCGGCGGCGGCGGCGGCGGAGGCGGCGGGCAGGCCTTGGCGATCTCGGCCAGCTTGATCACTTCAGCGGCCGTGATGCGGACCTCGTCGTACTCCTCGGCGGCGTACTCAGCCTCGGCCTCGGCGAGCTTATCCTCGGCGGCCTTCAATTTCTCAGGGCAGTTGACACCGGCGCCAGCGGCTTCGGCGTCGGCCACGGCGGCCTTCGCAGCAGCCAGTTCCGCGTCCGGCGGCTCCTTGCCACATCCCACGGCCAGCAGCATCACAGCCACGGCCACGAACAGCGGCGCTAACTTTCGCATACAGAAACCTCCTTCATGGTCTGTCCCAAATCAGCAACTCTAGTGTTCACGTGATCGGATCACTAACGTGCCAGCTATTGCCGAAATTTCTAGCACGCCCTTAAAGAACTTGTCAATCATGCAAAACCCGCGCGATTCCCCATTTATTTTTTCAGGCCCTCCAATTTCTTGCGCGCGATCTTGGCCTCGTTCGACCTCGGATACTGGTTGATCACCTTCTCGTAGAACAGCTTTGCGTCAAATTTTTGACCCATCTGTTCGAAGGAGATCGCCTGGTTCAAAATCGCCGCCGGAACCCGCTCGTGCTTGGGGAATTTGTTGATCATCTCGTCAAACGAGAGGATCGCGTCGGCGTATTGTTTCATGCGGAAATTCGCCTCGCCCATGTAGAAATACGCATCCGGCGCCCGCTTGCCGTCCGGGTAGGCCGAAAGCTGCTCCTTGAAGCCTTTCATGGCCGCCGAATAGCGATTCTTTTTTAGTTCCAACACATTATCTTGATACATCACTTCTTCGGACTTTTTGGCCACAATTTTATCCGGATCGGCCGGAAGGCTGCCCAGACCCGGGCCGACGGTGACGCCCGCCTTGCGCTCCAGGGTCGCCAGACGCTCGTCGATCTTGCCGAACTGGGCGTCCAGGTATTCCTTGAGCTTGGTGTATTGCTCCCGATTGTTCTGCTTCATGAAGTTGGACTCGTCGAGTTTCCCCTTGATTTCGCCCATGTCCATGCGCATCTGGTCGAATTCGATGAGGTTGGCGGCAACCCGGTCGGCGTTTTCGTTGATGGTCTTTTCGGTGCGCACGGACGCGGCCTGGGCCTCGGCGATGCGCCGCTCCAGCGAATCGATTCGCGCGTCCATGGACTGCGTCTGGCTGGTGGTGGCGATGCACCCCGCTTGGGCGCAAATCAAGATCACCAATCCGATCAGGGCCATGTGTCTCATCGAGGTCTCCTTGGTCCTTGTCCTTGGGTCGAATCTCTTCGAGCCGAATCTCACCGTGTCGAAATTTACCAAGCGGGCACGGGGCTCCACGAGGGGCTGGAGTCGTACGAGGTACCCTTGGTCAACTGCGTCGTGTAGGTGTCGTTGGTCGAACGCAAATACACCGCCCGGCCGGTTTTGGTCTCGCACGCGAACGCCAGCGCCCGGCCGTCCGGCGAGAAGGACGGGTATTCGCAGCTATCGCGCATATCGGCGGTCAGGGCGTAGGGCTCGCCGCCGTCTTCGTCGATCAGGTAGATGGTGTAGTGATTGTACTCGCGGGACGAGTAGGCGATCTTTTCACCCCGGGGCGCCCAGGTGGGCGACTGATTGTACGTGCCGAAGTAGCTGATGCGCCGCTGATTCGACCCGTCCGCGTCCATCTTATGCACCTGGGGCATGCCGGTGCGATCCGAGATGAAGAGCATCTGCTTGCCGTCGGGCGAATAGGCCGGGGCCATGTCGATGGCCCAATGGTTGGTCAGGTTGCGTTTGATCTTGCCGTCGAAGGTCAGCTCGTAGGTTTCCGTGTTGCCCGAGAACGAGAACGAGGCGACGAGCATGCGCCCGTCCGGCGTGAACTCGGGGGTCAGGGCCACGCCGTCGTCCACCGAGATGACCTTGTTCACCCGGCCCGAGGCGACGTCGAGCATGTAGATCGAAGGCTGGATCGTGTCGCCCACCGCGGCAAAGACGATCTTTTTGGCGTCCGGCGACCACTTGGGCGACATGGCGAAGAAGCCCAGGTTGGTCATGCGCCGCTTGCGCCGGCCGTCCACGTCCATGATGTACACTTCCCGGTTGGACTGGCTGCCCGAGACGAAGGCGATCTGCGTTCCGAAGAAGCTCTTGTGGCCGAAGATGGCCAGAAAGACCTCGTTGGAAAACAGATGGATCATCTTGTAGGCGTCGTCGGGCGCGCCCTTGTATTCCTTGCCGACGAGCATGGAGTTGAGCTCGACGTTATAGAGGCGGCAGGCGATGGTGAGGTTCTCGCCCTCCTGCTTGTAGGCGCCCTTGATGAGGTATTTGGGCCCGAGCAGCTTCCAGTCGTCCATGGCGAAGGTGCCGGAGGTGACGCCCGCCAGTTGGGGGTCCTCGATGTAGCGAACGCGGTCGATGACCTCGAACTCGCCGGACATCTGCATGTCGCCGGTGATGATGTCGGCGAATTTGCGGGCCAGGTCGCCGTGGGCGGTGCCCAGGTTCTTGAATTCGGGGATCGCCATGGGGATTTTGACGACGCCGGCTTCCTGGACGGTGAGCAGGTCGACGTCCTTCGTCTCGACCAGGGAGGAAGCGCTTGCATCCGGTTCGGATGTGCTTTCCGCGTCGTCGTCCAAAATGGGCTGCGCCCCGGCGAAAGCGGGAACTAGAAGAAAGATGATGGCGGCGATCAAGCCGAACATCGAGGGCCGTTCAAGGCTCCCGATGAACAAATCACGGTAACAACGCATGTCTTTCCTTAATCGATGCACGGGTTGGATACGGCAACTACCGTATCAATAACCTCGAATTCCTCAAGGTTCTATTTGGCCTGCTTACCGGTAAAGCCCATTTTGACCGTCAACATCCCGGTGGCGACCAACTCATTGGGCGGGGCGGGAAAGGGCGACGCCGTTCGGGCGGCTTTGCGAAAGGCCTCGTCCAGTTCCGGAACTCCCGACGACGCGATGCTGATTCCCACCAGATTCCCCGAGGGGCTGATCTTCAACGTCGCGACGCCCCGTTTGTCCTTGACCGCCGCGACGGGGATTCCGCGCGGGCGATAATAATTCGCGCTCACGCGGATCCACACCAGATTCGCATAGGCGTTCGTCTTGCCCTTGGTATCCGAATCGCCGGTCCCGCCGCCGACCGCGTTCTTGGAACGCAGCTTGTCCAAGGCGCTTTCGCGCATCTTATCCTTGACCACGATGGTTTCGCGGGTCTTGTAGGATCGGCGCTTGGATTGGACCTTCTGAGGCGTCGGCTTCACACTCGGCGCCATTTCTTCCTTCTTGGCTTCCTTGGCCTTTTCCGGGGCTTTGGGCGGGAAGGGATTAAGGGCCTTGGTCTGGGCTTTTTGCGGAGCCGAGCCCATGGTCGGGCCGACGGGCAAGGCCTCCGGTTCAAGCCAGATGACGTCTTCCTCGGTCTTCTCGAGGGTGCTTCTCGACCCCACGCCCGCCAGGATCAGGACCAGGAAGAACATCGCGTGCAGCAGCACCGAGAAACCGATGCCGAAGCCGAACAATTTTTCGAACGGGTCGGGACGGTAGCGTCCGGGGATGGCGATGGTGGCGGCGCGGGCCATCGTTGCGTCCTTTATTCTTTATTTCTTTTTCGTGACCGGCTCGGTCTTCAGGCCGATCTGCTCCACGCCCGCGGCCTTGGCCTCGGCGATCGCCCGTACGACGACGCCGTAGTCGGCTTTCTCGTCGGCCATGACGAAGATGCGCTTGGAGGCCCGATCGGCGTAGAGGACTGAAAGCTGGTCGCGAAGTTGGTCCATGGGCACCATCTTGTCGCCGACCTTGATGGCGCCGACGGCGTTGATGACCATGTTGATGTCGTCTTCCGGGCTTTCGATGGGCTTGGCGTCGGCTTTGGGCAGGTTGATGTCCACGCCCTCGTGCATCAGGGGCGCCGTCACCATGAAAATCACCAAAAGCACGAGCATCACGTCCACCATCGGCGTGACGTTGATCTCGCTCATCATCGGACGGCGTCCGCCGCCCATACTGCCTGTCTGCATGCCCATATTGTCCGGTACGACTCCCAAAGTACGCGGCCGGTTTCACGGCCCGTGAATTCGCCGTTAGAGGATGTGGCGCTCGACGATGTTCAGAAAATCGGCGCTAAAGGCCTCCATCTCCGACTCCAAGATGCGGATTTTGTTGGAGAAATGGTTGTAGGCGATGACCGCCGGGATGGCCGCAAACAGTCCGATGGCGGTGGCGACCAGCGCCTCGGAAATGCCCGGCGCCACCACGTCCAGGCTCGCAGAGCCCTGGGCGCCGATTTCGTGGAAGCTGATCATGATGCCCCAAACCGTGCCGAACAGGCCGATGAACGGCGAAGACGAACCGCAGGTGGCCAGAAAGGGCGTGGCCCGCTCCAGGCGCGTCATCTCCGAGGTCATCGTGCGACGCAGCGCCCGAACCACGTTGTCCCGCGCCGCTTCACGCTTGACGACCGGGCCCTTGGTTTCACCCCCGCCCATCGTCACCGCGTCGTCGCCCCGGTGGCCGTGGCGGAAGCGTTCGAGCTCCCGATACCCCGCCTTGTAGATCTCCGCCAAGGGCGTGAGCGTCAGATCCCGGGCGCCCCGGTAGATCTCCTCCAATTGGCGCGATTCCCAGAAGAGTTTGAGGAAAATCTCCCCTTCTTTCTGAGCCTTACGCAGCATCATCCCCTTGAGGAAGATGATCGCCCAACTGGTGACGGAAAACAGGCCGAGCAGGAGCATCACAAAGGTGACGACCGGGCCGGCGCTGGTGACGACTTCGATGATCGAAAACGGTTGCGGCACCGCCGGAGTCGCGGCGGCCGCCGCGGCCGGTGTGGGAACCTGACCAATGAGGGCCAAAAGGCCCGGAACATTCGCGTATGACATGTAATTCCCGTCTAAAATTCGCAGGAAACCATGCCTGAAACCTAATGGATCACCCCGTCAAAGTCAACGGACTCACGGGGTGAGAAAATTCTTGAACAATCCCAAGTAAGTCCGGGTTTTCGAGAGATATTTTGCGCGGCAAATACAAGGGCTGAAAAGCGGTCACACGGTATCGTCGACAAGATGCTCCAGGGCTTCGGCGTTCGTTTCGATGACGAGGGGCGAGACCGGTCTACTCCCTTGACGTTCGAAGGCGGGACAAAATGCATCGCATCGGGACTATCACGATCTTTCTCATCGCGGCCATGGTTTTTGCCCTGGGCGCGTGCGACACGGTGGTCGAGGAGAAAAAGGACGGCAGCAAGCCTGAAGAGGTGGCCGATCCCGATCCCCCGACGTACATCAAAACCATGGAAGCCGTGGCGGTCGGCGACCGGGTGTATCGCTTCGAGCGGGGCCTGTGGACCGAGCAGGAGATCGACGAGAGCTACCTGCCGCTGCGCTCCGTGGCCTTCGTGAACCCTAATCTGGGCTTCGCGGGCGGCCAGGGCGTTGTCCTGAAATATCGCGACGGCCTCTGGCAGCCGGAAACGGTGGCGATTCCCCCGCACCTGATGGTCAAACGCATGATCGCCTCGCCGATGACCGGGGATGTGTGGGCGATTGCCGTCAGCGAGGACGGCACCGACAGCCGGATTCTGCATCGCGGGCCCAGCGGCGCTTGGGAAGCTCCTTCCACCATGCTCGAAGTCTTCGGAGCGCCGGACGTGGAGCCGCTGGACGTGATCTTCCTGCAGGACGACAGCGGCATCGGCCTGCTGGGGCGTCAGGACAAGGACGCCATCTTCCATTGGCGCAAAATGAACGGCGAGGGCGAGAACCTGATCTACGCCTACGATCCGGATAGCTGGCGCACGTTCGAATGCCTGGGACGCACCCCCGAAGGCAATCTGGCGGCGGGGGGATACTTGAATCGGAACCTGAACAACCAGGGCTTCGTGCGATTCCTGGACATCAACAAGCTGCTGTCCGAGGACAATTCGGGGGATCCGAAGGATTTCCTGCTTTACGACTTCTCGGTGCCGATGGCTGAGTGCCCGGAGGAGACGGTCAATCAGATCATCGCGCTGCCCGAGGACGGCGTGAGCTACGTCGTGGGCCGATGCAGCCGCGACGAGATCTATATGTACCAGGCGGGTGTGTTCGAGAAGATCGACCTGCCGGGAACGCGCGGGCCGGACTATGACATCGCCGGGGCGGATTTCATCGACCGTTACACCGGCTGGGCGGTGGGCTATCAGGACGAGAAGGACCGAACGCTCTTCCTGCTGCGCGACGCCAACGGCTGGCAGTCCGTTATTCCCGTCGACGCGGACAACGCGCCGCTCATCGCGGACGGCAACGGCGAGCACCTGTACGCGGTGGATGTCTGGGAAGGCCCCGAACAAACGGTCGACGGACGCACCCGCGACGAGGTCGAGGCCGGCGTCGAATAGCGCGCGAGCAAAATAATCCGACGAGACGAGCCGCCGTTTGGCGGCTCATTTTTTTGCCGGGCGTAGGCGTCGTCGTATCGTTGGTTGTTGAAAGCGAATTTGGTGTGACAGAGCCGCGAGCCGTAGCGAGCGGGTGACGGTGACGTTGTTCGCGCCGACCCCGTGAAATCAGAGCCTCAAGCTGCCTGTCCGGTCGGACCTGTT